>JAITLQ010000014.1 GCA_031277795.1 Arthrobacter sp. | reverse complement strand
CGTGGGGGTGGCCGCCGCCTGCGGGCCCCGGAACCCCGCCGCCACCGGGGGGGGGGGCCCCCCCGGGGGTGCGCGCCCGCCTGCGTTGGCGTTTGGCAGGTCGTGATCAGCGCTGGACGAGGCCGCCGGTCAGCCCGAGTTCGACCAGTTCAGCCGCGCCGGCGAGGAGACGGTCGTTGCCTTCTACCTCGGCGATCGTGACGCGCAGGCCCTCGCCGGGGAAGGGGCGCACGAGGATGCCGTGGCGCTCGAGGACGGCGACCGCATCCTCCGTGTCGGCGCCGAGCGGCAGCCATAGGAAGTTGGCGCGCGTCTCCGGGAGGGACCAACCGGCCGTCTCCAGCGTGCTGACGACGCGGTGACGCTCCGCCAAGACCGAAGCGACGCGCTCGTCCAGCTCGGCCTGGGCGCCGAGCGACGTGACGGCGGCGCGCTGGGCGAGGTCGGTCACGCCGAAGGGGACTGACACCTTGCGCAGATCGGCGGCCAGTGCGGCCGGGGCGATGGCGTAGCCGACACGCAGTCCCGCCAGGCCGTAGGCCTTGGAGAAGGTGTGGGCGATCGAGAGCTGGGGGAACCGCTCCAGCAGGCCGGCCCCGACGATCGGCGCGAGGCCGTCGTCGAACTGGTGGTAGGCCTCGTCGAGCAGCACTGGAATCGAGGCGGGAACCGCCGCAAGGAAGGCCTCGAGGTCCTCCTGCGCCACCGTGGTTCCGGTGGGATTATTCGGGTTGCACACGATGATCAGGCGAGTGCGTTCGGTGATGGCCTCCAGCATGGCTGGCAGGTCATGGCGGTGATCCGCGGTCAGTGCGACCTCCACGGGCGCGGCGCCAGCGGTGCGCACCAGCATGGGGTAGGCCTCGAAAGAGCGCCACGCGTAGATGACCTCGTCGCCCTCGGCGCAGGTGGCGCGGATGAACTGCGAGACGATCTCCACCGAACCGGCACCGTAGACGATGCGCTCGGGGTCCACCTGGAAGCGCGCGGCCAGGGCGGTGGTCAGCTCGGGGGCCGCGGTGAGCGGGTAGCGGTTGAGTCGGTCGAGGCCCGCCTCGATGGCGGCTCGCACGGAGGGTAGCGGGGCGAAGGGGAGCTCGTTGGATGAGAGCTTGACCACGTCGGCCCCCGGCTCCAGGGTGCGGCCCTGCTTGTAGCTGGCGACGGCGGCCAGCGCCGCTCGCGTGCCCTGATTCAGCGCGTGTTCCGTGGTGCTCATGTGTTCTCCGTTCGTCAGGGGGCTCGTTGACAGCACTCGCCCCGTCACCATATGCTTCCAAATCATTATAACCATTTAGGTTCTTGGTCGAGAAGGAGGAAGTCCCGATGTCAGGCTCGAACGTGGCGGAGACGGCCGCGCAGCCCCTGGACTTGGTGGTGCGACAGATGCGCTGGGAGGTAGACGGCGTGCTCGGCCTGCGCCTCGAAGCGCAGGACGGGACCCCGTTGCCCCCGTGGGAGCCGGGTGCGCACGTTGACGTGCGGCTCCCCAACGGCGTTGAGCGTCAGTACTCGCTCTGCTCCGACCCGGCCGATCGCGGCGGGTGGGAGATTGCGGTGCTGCGCGAGGACGTGAGTCGTGGTGGCTCCAGGTGGATTCATCGGGAGCTGCGGGCGGGCGGGCACCTCGAAGTTTCGGCACCGCTGAACCACTTCGCCTTCGAGGTGGGCACCCCCGCGGTGTTCATCGCCGGCGGCATCGGAATCACCCCGCTCTTGCCCATGATCAGGGCGGCGCAGGCTGCGGGGACTCCGTGGCGGCTCGCCTATTTGGGGCGCGGGCGAGACACCATGGCTTTCCTCGACGACCCGGTCCTGCAGGGGCCCGAGGTGAGCATCGTGCCGAGCGCCGAGGCTGGGCGCCTGGACGTCGAGGCCTGGATCGGTACTCCCGGTGCAGGAGAACGCGTCTACGCCTGCGGCCCCGCGGGGCTGCTCGACCGGCTCGAGGAGCTCAGCTCGGCGTGGGCGCCGGGAACGCTCCGCGTGGAGCGCTTCCAGGCGCGCAGCTTCGCAGATCTCGTCGACGGTGAAGCCTTCGAGGTGGAGGCCAAGGCCTCAGGCCTCAAGCTCACCGTCGAATCGGGCTGCTCCATCCTCGAGATGTTGGAACAGGCGGGCATCCCGGTGCCGAGCTCGTGCCTCGAAGGTGTCTGCGGCACGTGCGAGACCGACATCGTGGATGGAGAGGCCGAACACCGCGACTCGATCCTTTCCCCGGAGGAGCGCGCCTCCAACGAGACGATGATGATCTGCGTCTCCCGCGCCCGTACTCCGTCTTTGGTTCTGGACATCTGATCCCCTCCGGCGCCGCTGCGCCGACACTTCACCCGCGAAAGGAACACCATGGACACGGGAACCGCCTACGGACTTCGCCTGGGCTCTCCGCTGCACGATCTGGCTCAGGTGGGACAGGGCACCGGTTATGGCGAGGTGCTGCGCCGCTACTGGCAGCCGGTCGCCTTGTCGGAGGACGCCACGACGCGCCCCAAGCGCCTCAAGGTCTTGGGCGAGGAGCTCACTCTCTTCCGCACGCGCAAGGGCGAGGTCGGCCTCTTGCACCCGCGCTGCATCCACCGCGGCGCCAGCCTTTACTATGGCGGCGTCGAGGACGACGGCATCCGTTGCTGCTATCACGGATGGGTCTTCGACACGGAGGGCAAGTGCCTCGAACAGCCCTGCGAGCCCGAAATGGGCCTGCATCGGGACAGGGTGCGTCAGCCCTGGTACCCCACGCAGGAGCGGTACGGCCTGATTTGGGCCTACATGGGTCCGTCCGATCGCAAGCCCGTTCTGCCTCGCTACGACACCTTCGAGAACCTTCCGGAGGGTGAGCAGCTGATCGTCGACGACAACGGCGTGGGCGGCGGCGGCCCGGCGCTGCTGGACTTCAACTGGCTCCAGCATTGGGAGAACGTCATGGACCCGTTCCACGTCCCGATCCTTCACGCCCGCTTCAGCGGAAATCAGTTCACGCCCGAGATGGCTCTCATCCCGGAGGTGTCCTACGAATACACGAGCAACGGGGTGCGCTCGATCCAGATGCGATCGCTCGGGGATGGACGCGAGCTGCGCCGCGTCACCGAGGTCATGTTCCCGAATCTGCGCGTCGTCGCGAGCCCGAAGCTCGCCTCCGGGCAGACGAACATGATCGGCTGGGTGGTCCCGGAGGACGACACCTCCTTCCGCATCTTCACCATTGCGCGCGATGCCGACCCTGACTTCCTGAAGAAACTGCGATCGACCCACGAGGGACGCCCGTGGGCCGACCTGGACGAGGCGGATCACCAGCGACTCCCCGGCGACTACGAGGCACAGAAGTCCCAAGGCGACATCTCGTTGCACAGCGAGGACCACCTCACGACAACCGATCAGGGCGTGGCCATGGTGCGCCGCATGATGGCCAAGCAGGTCAAGGCGGTGGCCGCCGGAAACGACCCGGCCGGCCTGATCCGCGACGAGACGAAGGCGGTGGTGCCGGTCATCGGAGGCAACTACTTCCAGGGTGAGCTCCTCACGGAGGAGCAGCGCGAGGCGGTCGACGACTGATGGCCAAGTACGAGGCGCTGCGCCCCTCCGGGGCGCGGGCGTTGCTGGTGCTCGGCATCAGCGACGTCGTTGCTCTGGAGGACGAGGCGGCGGTGAAGGTCGAGGTCAAGCATGTCTCAGCGTGGGGACGATGGGCTCGTGACGTGGCGGTCCCCGTGGACGCGGCCGACGTCATCGCGGAGCTCGGGCGGCACTTCGACATCGTGTGGGCCTCGGAATGGGGCCACAACGCCCACACGGCCTTCGGGGAGGCGCTCGGCCTCCCTGCGGAGCCATGGCCGTTCCTGCCGGTGCAGTTCGACAAGCTGGCGGCCATTCGTAACTATGCGCGCGGATTGCCGTGGGTGTGGATCGACGGTGATGTCGTGGACCTGCACCCCCAAGACCCGGAGGATGGCGAAGGCATCATCCTTCGAGTGGACCCGGGCGTGGGCATCTCGGGGCTCGACGTCGGCGCGCTGGTGGCCGCCGTCGAGGACCTGGCGGCGTCCGCGGACGCCCCCTAGAAGACAGCCGGCCCCGCCTCGAGCTCTTTGTCATGGGAGTCGCTCGGGACGGGGCCGGAAAGGGGAGTGGCGGCTATCGCCCAAGGGTGCGGTGCGCGACGAGAGCCCGCATCATGGCCGCTTCATCGCGTGACTCGATGGAGGCCACCAGGTCCTTGTGGGTCTGGAGGCGTTCATCCGTGTCTGCGTGGAAGCCCATCACGTCGAAGTTGGTGGAGGAGCCGACGCTTTCGGCCTCGATGTACTCGACGAGGTGCATGTAAAAGGTTCGCAGAACCTCGTTCGGCGAGATCGCTGCGATCCTGCGGTGCAGCCTCCAGTTGCAGTGCAGGCCGGCCACGGGATCATCCCAGACCTCGGTGAGTTCGGCCAGGAGCTCCTTGAGCTCCCGGACATCGGTCGCGCTGCGATGGAGGAGGGCGTCTCGCATGACCGCCTCGTCCAAGGCATCAAGGACCTCCACGACGTCGTTGACGGTGGCGCCATCCTGGCGCAGTGCAAGGACGGCGTGGGCGAGCTTGATGAGCGGTGACTGCTCGGCGACGAAGAGGCCACCGCCCGGACCGGGGCGGACTTCGATGACCCCTCGGGCGCGCAGGACGCGCATGGCCTCCCCCAGGGTGGCCGGCGCCACGCCGTAGCGCTCGCAGAGGTCCTGCTTGGTGCCGATGCGGTACCCAGGGGCCAGCTGTTCGGACCTGATGAGAGACTCGATCTGCTCCACCAAGCCGTCGGCAACCGACTGGCTCATCTTGGGCCGCGGCCCGGGATGGGTAGCGGTCTGGTGAGTGCTCATGCGTTGGTCCCCCTTGGGCCGAGTGATCGATCCCCATCATAGGGACGGCTTCACCCCAAAGATGTGAATGATCGCAGTGATTTTCATTGCCTCAATTGATTGTAACGAATATAGTGATCCGCAAGCTAGGGAAGAGAGACAGACAGATGCAGCAGACGACGGGTGGCGACGTCCTGGTCGCGAGCCTTATCGCCCAGGGGATTGACCGAATCTTCGGCATCCCCGGCGTGCAGCTGGACGGCGCGGCCGACGCGCTGTTCCGCCGCGCGGATGAAGTGGATTTCATCTGTGCCCGCAACGAGCAAGCCACCACCTATATGGCGGACGGCTACTCGCGCAGCACCGGCCGCGTGGGCGTGGCCATGGTGGTCCCGGGCCCCGGAGTGCTCAACGCCCTGGCGGGCCTGGCGACCGCGTACTCCGCCAACTCCCGCGTGCTCTTGCTCGCGGGCCAAATCGATTCGAAGGCCATCGGTAAGGGCCTCGGGGCCCTGCACGAGATCCCGGACCAGACGGGCGTCCTGGAGCGCCTGACCAAGTGGACCGGAACGGCCAGGACGCCGGAGGAGATCCCCGGACTCGTCGAGGAAGCCTTCCGCCAGTTGCTCTCCGGCCGTCCGCGACCGGTCGCGTTGGAGGTTCCGCCGGACGTGCTGGAGGCCTTCACCCAGGCCCTCCCGGCCGGCACCGTTGAGCCCGCGCCGCTGGTGCCGTCCGCCGAGGGCATCGAGGCGGCGGCAGCTCGGCTGCTCGCGGCGCAGCGCCCGCTCATCATGGTGGGCGGCGGTGTCCTGGCCTCCGGCGGGAGCCAGGCGCTGACGGCATTGGCCGAGGCCCTGGAGGCCCCCGTGCTCATGACCGAAAACGGTCGAGGCGCCATCGACGCCCGCCACCGCCTCGCCTTCGATTCCCTCGCCCTGCGCGAGCTGCGCGAGCGTGCCGACCTTGTGCTCGCGGTCGGCACGCGCTTCGTGTCTACCTTCGGCACGCAGGTGAATACCGGCGGCGCCCCCGCCATCGTGATCAACGCCGAGGCCGCGGACCTCGGCGCGCCCCGCGCCGTCGAGCTTGGCCTGCACGCCGACGCGCGCCTCGCGCTGGAAGCCCTGGGTGCCGCCGTCGGGCAGCCCCAGCGCCCCTCGCGAGCGGAGGAACTTGCCCTCACTCGCGCATGGCTCGAGGAGCAGCTGGGCGACATCGCGCCCCAGCGTGAGTACCTCGCCGTCATTCGCGAGGCACTGCCCGACGACGGCGTGCTCGTCAGCGAGTTCACGCAGGTCGGTTACGCGGGCAGCGCCTGCTACCCGGCTCACGCGCCGCGTACCTACATCGGTCCCGGCTACCAGGGCACCCTCGGCTACGGCTTTGCCACCGCCATCGGCGTCAAGGCGGCCGACCCGCAGCGCGCTGTCATCTCCATTAATGGCGACGGCGGCTTCGCCTGGACGATGCAGGAGCTCTCGACGGTGCGCCGCTACGGGCTCGGCCTCGTCACGATCGTGTTCCACGACGGGTTCTACGGCAACGTCCGCCGCATCCAGAAGAACCGCTACGACGCGCGCTACTTCGCCTCGGACCTGACCAATCCCGACTACCCGGCGCTCGCTGCAGCGTTCGGCATCGCGTCCCGCACCGCGTTCTCGCCCGAGGAGCTGCGCGGGGTGCTGAAGGAGGCCGTGGCGGCAGGTGAGCCGGTGCTGATTGACGTCCCCGTGGGCGAGTTCCCCTCGCCGTGGCACCTCATCCACGAGGGCGTTCCGCGCCCTGCGCCGCTGCCCGAGGGCTCCCACCTCGTGACGGTGAACGTCTGATGGAGGTCCAGGGGCACTACATCGCCGGCCGCTGGGAGGCCACGAGTGGGCGCGACGTCATCGAGGTGGACTCGCCGACGGACGGAGCCCTCGTTGGTGCCGTCGTCGCCGGCACCCCCGCCGACGTCGACCGCGCCGTTGCCGCCGCCGTCGAGGCCTTCGAGGGCTGGGCCGTCACGCCCCTCGAGGAGCGCATCCGTCTGGTTCGGGTGCTTGTCACGGGTCTCGAAGCGCACCGCGAGGAACTCGCACGCACGCTCAGCGCCGAGATGGGGGCGCCCCTGGACTTCGCACGCGGCGCGCAGGTCGGCGTGGCCATCAAGGACCTCGAGGCCCTCGTGGCAGCGGCCGGCGAACTCCGCCCCCGGCGCGCGGTGTCAGGATCGCTCGTCGTCACCGAACCCGCCGGCGTCGTCGCGGCCATCACGCCGTGGAACTTCCCGCTGCACCAGATCATGCTCAAGCTGGGCGCGGCGGTGCTGGCGGGGTGCACCTTCGTGCTCAAGCCAAGCGAGGTGGCCCCTTTGAACGCCGCCATCGTCGCGCGGCTGGTCCACGAGGCGGGCTTCCCGGCCGGCGTCGTCAACGTGGTGCACGGAAACGGAGCGCAGGTTGGCGCGCCCCTCACGGCTCACCCTGGTGTGGACGTCGTGACCTTCACCGGATCGCGCGAGGTGGGAGCCGTTGTCGCGCGGGCCGCGAGCGAGTCCATCAAGCGGGTGTCGCTGGAGCTGGGCGGGAAGTCGGCCGCCATCCTGCTGCCGGACGCCCCCCTCGAGGAGTCGGTGGCGGCCGTCCTCGGCTCGTGCTTTGCCAACACCGGACAGACGTGCGCCGCCCTCACCCGCGCGCTTGTTCCGAGGCAGCTGCATGACGAGTTCGAGCTCGCGGCGACGCGCCTGGCCGCGTCATGGACGCCGGGTGACCCGCTGGCCGGGGCCAGGCTGGGGCCGCTGACGTCCATGGCGCAACGGCAGAAGGTGGCCGGTTTCGTCGACAGGGCGGTGAACGACGGCGCCGAGGTCGCCTTTGGAGGGCGGGCGCCGGACGGGTTCGACGGGGCGTTCTACGAGCCGACCCTCCTGACGCACGTCACACCCGACATGGAGATCTTCCGCGAGGAGGTCTTCGGCCCGGTCCTCGTCCTGGTGCCGTACGACAGCGTCGATGAGGCGGTCGCACTCGCGAACGACAGCCGCTACGGACTTTCAGGTGCGGTGTTCTCGGCCCATGAGGACGCCGCGCTCGAGGTGGCCCTGCGGCTGCGCACCGGTTCGGTTGGCTTGAACGGTGCCGGCCTCGACGTCGGCGCGCCGTTCGGCGGCTACAAGGAGTCAGGCGTTGGCCGCGAGGCGGGCGCTTGGGGGCTCGAGGAGTTCCTCGAGTTCAAGACGGTCATGGGTGCGGCCCACCTGGCCTGAATCGACGTCACGCACTGCCTTCGTTACACACCCGTAACCCGCATTACCACACCATTGATAACAATGAATTGACAGCGTGGGTGCCCAACACCCCCGCCCGAGAGAGGACCCCCATGAAGCGAGTTCCAGCTTTCGCGACGGCCACGGTCGCCGTCGCTGCATTCGCCCTGTCTGGCTGTGCAGCCGGGCAGGCCGGCAGTTCCGGTTCAGGCGAGGCCGTCAGTGATGGCTCCGTGAAGATGGCCCTGGCCGGTGACCCGGGCAAGCTGAACCCCTTGCAGAACGCGACTAACGATTCCGAGACCGTCGCCGCGTTCGGCTACGAGTCGCTCCTGACCTATCCCACCGGCGAGGAGGCCGAAGGCCTGCTGGCCGAGAAGTGGGAGGGCACCACCACGTCGGTGACCTTCACCCTCAAGCAGGGCATCACCTGTCAAGACGGAACGGCGCTCACCGCCTCGGACGTGAAGGGTACCTTCGAACTCGCAAACAAGAAGGAAACCGGTTCCCCTTACAAGGGTGTTTACTTCCCGGCGGAGGGGCTCACGATCAAGGCGGACGATGCCGCCCGCACCATCGAGTTCACCTCCGAGCAGGCCCAGAGTTTCCTCGCAGAGACGATCGGCGCCTTGCCGATCGTGTGCAAATCGGGCCTCGAGAACCCGGACTCGCTCGACACCGAACAGCACGGAACCGGCCCCTACCAGCTCACGTCCGCGACCGCCGGGCAGAGCTACTCGTTCACGCGCCGCGACGGCTACACCTGGGGGCCGAACGGGGTGACCTCGGAGACCGAGGGGCTGCCTAAGACGGTAGATCTCACGGTCGTTGAGTCCGCCTCCACCGCGGCCAATCTGCTGCAGTCGGGCGAACTGCAGCTCGCCGAGGTGGGCGGTACCGACCGTGATCGCCTCGAGGCGACCACGTTCAAGACCAAGCTCGAGATCCCGATGCGTCCCGGCATGTTCTTCTTCAACCAGGCGGAGGGCCGCCCGGGGAATTCCCTCGAGGTCCGCACGGCCATCGCCCAGGGCATCGACCGTGAGGCCCTGGGCAAGGTGGCGAGCGCTGGCCACGGCGAGACGTTGACCACCCTCGTCTCCTCGTTCGGAGCCGCGTGCACCACCATGGATTCGTCCGCCTCCATCCCCTCGGCCGACGTCGACGCCGCCAAGACCGCCCTCGATGCTGCCGGCTGGAAGGTCGGCTCCGACGGGTACCGCTCCAAGGACGGCAAGCAGCTCAAGCTCGTACTGCTCTACCCCTCGAAGGAAGGCGCTGGGGTGACCTCGGCGATCGAGCTGCTGCAGACCCAGCTCAAGGAGCTGGGCATCAACGGCGTCCCGACGCCATCGGCCGCGTACACCGACGTGATCTTCCAGGGCGGCGACTGGGACATGGTCTGGGCCCCCATCTTCACCTCGCTGCCGAGCGACTGGCAGGGCATCCTCTCGGGTGAGTTCCCGCCGAACGGCGGCAACTGGACCTACAACACCAACGAGGAGTACTTCTCGCTGGCGGCCGACGCCCAGAAGCTGGCCGGCTCCGAGTCGTGCGGTGCCTGGCAGAAGGCCCAGGACTCGCTGTTCTCCGACGTTGAGGTCCTCCCGATCGCCTCGACCACGAGCACGCTCTACGGCACCAACGTCGAGTTCGCCGTGAACAAGACGATCCTCGCACCCACCACGCTGCGGGTGACCAAGTAACTCATGTCTGCTCCGGCCGTTCCCTCGGTGCAGACGACCGAGGTGCCCGTTCCCCGTGGGGTCGGGCACCTTGGCCGCTGGTCCGCCTTCTTTGCCCGACGCCTCCTCCGCTCCGTGGTGGCGCTCTTCGTCATCGTCACGGTGGCGTTCCTCGTTCTGCGTCTCGCCGGCGGCGATCCGGTGCGTTCGGCGCTCGGCGCGACGGCGGACGAGTCCGTTGTTCAGGCCCGACGCGAGCAGTTGGGGCTGAATGACCCCCTCCTCGTCCAGTTCTGGAACTACCTGGTCGGGCTGTTCCGCGGCGATCTCGGATCGTCGCTCGTCACGGGACGGTCGGTGACCGAGCTCGTGGCCGGGCGTTTGCCTGCCACCCTCGAGCTCGCTGGCCTCGCGTTTGTCGTGGTGCTCGTGATCGCCGTCCCGGTGGGCCTTGCCTTCGCTCTGCTCACGCAGGGCGGGCGTCGTCGCGGCGTCGAAACTGGCTTCACCTCGGTGACAGGCTTCATCTCCTCCGTGCCCGAATACCTCTTCTCGGTGGGGCTCGTGGTGCTTTTCGGCATCACGCTCAAGCTGTTGCCGGTGGCGGGAGCGAATCACGGGGCGGCCTCCTACATCCTGCCGGTCTTGGCGCTCGGGCTCGGCTCGGCAGCGTCGCTCTCGCGCATCGCCCGCGTTGAGGCGCTCAACGTCCTCTCGGAGGACTACATCCGCACCGCCCGCTCCAAGCGGTTGCCTGCCTGGATGATCAACTTCAAGCACGCCCTCCCGAACATGCTGACCGCCACGTTCACGATCGGCGGCACCTTGCTCTCCACCATGATCGCCAGCTCGGTCCTCGTGGAGCAGGTGTTCAACTGGCCCGGGCTCGGCACCGCGTTCGTGCAGGCCATCACCACCAAGGACTACGGCATCGTCCAGGGTCTCGCCATCGTGTACGCGGCGATCATCCTCGTGGTCAACCTCCTCGTCGACCTCGTTCTCGCCGCACTGGATCGGCGCACCACCCTCCTGGAGACGGCATGAGTCAGAACCGTAAACCCTCCTTCTTGCGTTCTCCCATGGGTCTGGCCTCGGCCACCGTGGTGGGACTGCTGGTTGTCCTGGCGATCATTGCACCGCCGCTGTGGGGCGCCCAGGCCTCGACTCCCAACCCGGCCAATCTGCTACGAGGCCCTTCCTCCGAGCATCCGCTCGGCACCGACGGCCTCGGCCGTGATCTCCTCCTGCGCACGCTCGTGGCGACCCGGACGACGGTGGGCATGGCGCTCATCGCGACGGCCTGCGGAGCGGCGGCGGGGCTCCTGCTCGGGGCGCTCCCGTCCGTGCTCGGCGCACGCGCCCAGCGCTGGTTCAGCGCGGTCATCAACACGTGGTTGGCCTTCCCCGTCCTCCTCCTGGCGATGCTCATGGTGATCCTCATGGGCACCGGAACCGTGACGGCGGTGGTCGCGCTTGCGCTCACCATGACCCCGAGCTTCGCGCGCCTCGCGCAGACTCTGTCTTCGAAGGTCGGCGGCTCCGAGTACCTCGCAGCTGCTCGCCTGCTCGGCGTGCCCAAGGGGCGGCAGTTCACCCACTACGTCCTGCCCAACATCGCCGAGCCCATCATCGTCAACGTCACGATGTCCATCGGCGGAGGACTGCTGGCCCTCTCCAGCCTGAGCTTCCTCGGCGTCGGTGTGCAGCCGCCGTCCTACGACTGGGGACGCATGCTCTCCGAGGGCTTCGAGCAGGTATACACCACCCCGACCGCCGTCGTGGGACCGGCCGTGATGGTCATCCTCGCCGGCGTCTCCTTCGGCATGCTGGGCGAGTCGCTCGCGAGCTTCCTGCGTGAGCGCACGCGCGGCAGGGCGCTCTCGCCAGCCAAGCTTGGCCCCGCCCCCGTGACCGATCCGCTCGAGCTCGACCCCCTCCAGGAGGACGTGCTCTTGGACGTCAAGGGCCTGTCGGTGTCCTTCCCCGGGGCGGACGGGTGGGTACGCCCCGTCCAGGACGTCTCTTTCACCCTGCACCGCGGCGAGATCGTGGGTGTGGTGGGCGAGTCGGGCTCAGGCAAGAGCGTGACCATGATGTCGGTCGCCCAGCTGGCCCCGGCTGGTGCGGCCGTGACGGCGCAGCGCCTGAACTTCGATGGCACCGAGCTCGCCGGGATGAGGGAACAGGTCGCCGCGAAGGCGATCGGCACCGACATCGGCATCGTTTTCCAGGACTCGCTGACGGCCCTGAACCCGGCCTTGAGGGTGGGCACGCAGCTCGCTGAGGTTCCCCGCGTTCATCAGGGAGCCACCAAGCAGGAAGCGCACGAGAGGGCCGTCGAGGCCCTCGACTCCGTCCGCATCCCCAACGCCGCCCACCGCGCCACGCTGTTCCCGCACGAGTATTCGGGCGGCATGCGCCAGCGCGCGCTGATTGCCATGTCGCAGATCGGCAAGCCCAAGCTCATCATCGCCGACGAGCCGACCACAGCCCTGGACGTCACCGTCCAGCAGCGCGTGCTCGCCCTGCTGCGCCGGGAGTGCGAGGACAGCGGCGCCGCCGCCCTCGTTGTCTCGCACGACATCGCCGTCTTGGCGGAGCTGTGCCAGCGCATCCTCGTGATGTACGCGGGCCGGATCGTCGAGGACGTGGACGTGAGGATGCTCGCCCACCCGGAGCAGCTGGCGCACCCGTACACCCGGGCCCTGGCTGCCTCGCTTCCGGACCTCGACACCGACCGCACCAAGCCCTTGGCCACGATTCCCGGCGAGCCGCCGGACCTCTCGAAGCCGGTCACCGGCTGCGGATTCGCGGATCGTTGCGCCCTCGCGAGCGATCGCTGCCGCACCGAGGTGCCGGTCCTCGTTCAGCATCGCCATGGCGGTCAGGTGGCCTGTTTCCATCCGCAGGATGGCTCCTCGCCGGAGGACAGCGGAGCGGCGGGCTCCGAGACGACGCTGCACGAAGCACACGAAGAAGGGGCGGTGGCCTGATGGCCGAGTTGGTAGTCTCGGATCTCCGAGTGGTCTTTGGCGCCCGCAAGGCACCCATCGTGGCGGTGGACGGCGTCCATCTGGTGGTTCCGGACGGTGGCGTGGTTGGGCTCGTCGGTGAATCGGGTTCGGGCAAGTCCACGGTGGCTAGAACGATCGTTGGCATCGGGGCGCCCACCTCGGGCACCATCACGCTGGGGGGCGAGGACCTTTTGGCCCGACGCCGCGGTGTGAGCGCCGTGCAGAGGGCCAAGGACGTTCAGATGATCTTCCAGGATCCGTACTCGTCGCTGAACCCTCGGATGACGGTGGGGGAGGCCCTGGACGAGGTCCTGAGCATCCACACCGAAACGCCGAAGGACCAGCGCCCGGCCTCCATTCGCAGGCTGCTCGATCTGGTCAGACTCAAGGCGGCTGCGCAGGAGCAGTACCCCTCCGAGATGTCGGGTGGCATGCGCCAGCGCGTGGCCATCGCCAGGGCGCTCGCGGTGCGGCCGCGGCTGATCGTGGCCGACGAAATCACGTCTGCCCTTGACGCCTCGGTGCAGGGCGCCGTGTTGAACCTCATCAAGGACCTGCGCGAGGAGCTGGGTCTCTCCATGCTCTTCATCACCCACAACCTCGCGGCGGTGCGGTACATCGCCGACTCCGTCGCCGTGATGCACCGAGGCCGCATCGTCGAACAGGGGCCGGCCACCGACGTGGTGGCTCACCCGCAGGAGGCCTACACCAGGGAGCTGGTGGGTGCCATCCCGCGCATCGACAACGCGGGCACCGACTATCTTCTGCGCACCTTGGAGCAACGATGAGCACCCAGGCCCCTACCCGATCCCTCCCCGCGTTCCGGGAGGATGCCGAGCGGATCCTGCCCGAGCTGGTCAAGCTGCGGCGCGCCCTGCACACCGACCCTGAACTGGGGATGGATCTTCCGCGAACTCAGGCCCGCGTCGTCGAACACCTCGCCTCGCTGGGTCTCGAGATCACCGCCTCCACTCGGCACGGCGGCGTGACCGCCGTGCTGCGTGGGGCCCGCCCCGGCCCCACGGTGCTCCTGCGTGCCGACATGGACGCGTTGCCGATGGCCGAACAGACGGGCCTCGACTACGCGTCAACGAACGGATCGATGCACGCGTGCGGACACGATCTCCACGTGGCGGGGCTCGCCGGTGCCGCCACCGTGCTCAGCGCGCGGCGCGAGGACCTGGCGGGCACCGTGGTGTTCATGTTCCAGCCGGGCGAGGAACTCGGGGAGGGGGCCGCGACCCTCGTCGCCGAAGGCGTGATCGACGCCGCTGGCACGCGTGCGGACGCCGCGTACGGCATCCACGTGGTTCCGGGTGAGTACGGCGTGTTCTCGACTAAGCCCGGCCCCCTCATGGCCGGCTGTCTCGAGTTTGACGTGCAGATCCTGGGGCGCGGGGGCCACGCCTCCGCGCCGCACCTGACCGTGGACCCGGTGCCGGCGGTGGCCGAGCTCGTGGGAGCGTTGCAGGCGTTCGCCACGCGGCGCTTCGACGCCTTCGATCCCATTGTGCTCAGCGTGACGAGGCTGAGGGCCGGCGGCGAGGCGCTGAACATCATCGAGGATACGGCGACGCTTTCCGCCACGGTGCGCGTGCTCTCCGAGGCCGCGACCCGGCGCGTCAAGGACGAGCTGCCTGGCGTCGTCGAGTCCATCGCCGCCGCCCACGGGTGCACAGCCACGCTCGAGCTGCGCGAGGTGTGCCCCCCGACCGTCAACGATCCGCTGGTCGCGGAGGGCGCGCTGGAGACCTTGCGCGGGGCCTTCGGCGAGGAACGCGTGCGTGTCTCTCCGGCTCCGGTCATGGGATCCGAGGACTTCTCCCACGTGCTGCGGGAGGTCCCGGGGGCGTTCGTGTTCCTGCGGGCCACTCCGGCGCACCTGGACCCGGAGATGGTCGCCCCCAACCATTCGCCTTTCGTGGTGTTCGACGACGCGATCCTCGCCGATCAGGCGGCTGCGCTCGCCTCCCTCGCGTGGAGGCACGTCGGCTGAGCCGGGTATCGATTGCGCCAACGCCTGAGGGCGGCACCCTTTTGGGTGCCGCCCTCAGGCGTTGCTGACCGAAACTGACTACAGCGGCTGGTGATCCGTGGCCTCGGCGTAAAACGCCCCCAGGTCAGCGCTCATCTGGGCCACGGCGCTCTCGTCGACGAAGGTCATGTGCCCGGACTCGTAGTGGTGGAACCTCACGTTCTCGCGCAGCTTCGGCGCCAGGTAGAGGCGGGAGACGTCGACCTCCGCCGAGAAGTAGGGGGTGGCCAGGTCGTACACGCCGCCGAGCACCGCCACCCGCAAGTGAGGGTTGCGTCGCAGCGCCGCCGAGAGGTCCAGCTCGACCATAGGCACCGGGTGCGGATGGTCGATGGCGGGGGCCTTGTGGCTCCAGTCCCAGCGGGGCTCGATGAACATGTTGTGCAGGTGCCGGTACTTCAGGGTGGTCGTCACGCCCAGGTCGTGGCGCAGGTGCTCCATGAATGCCGAGAGGTGGGTCGAGTTCACGCCGGCCGTCGCGGCGTCGTCGGTTGCCGGATCGGCGCCGCCGTCCCCCACCACGTACTGATGCTCTGCAACGAAGCGTGTGTCGAAGCGGCCGACCACCCGGCCTTCGTCTGCCAGTAGCGCGTACCGGAAGGGTTCCATGCCGATCCGGAAGCGGTGCGACTGGATCTCGCCGACCGACAGCCCCGTGAGGCCGGCCATCCGCTCAGCCGTTGCGGCCGCTTCCTCCGCGCAGAGTCGATCACCCATCTGCAGGGCGCGGGCGTAGTCGCCCTGGGCAAACTCGCTCGCACTCGTGAGGAGATCCTCCAGTGCCAGATCCTGATGGGCGCCGCGCCCGTGGAACCATGCCGTGGCGGCCAGTGACGGCAGAAGGTTGATGTGCTCCTGATCCAACCCCAGGTTGTTCTGGGCCCAGTTCAGCATCGTGGACAGCAACACCACCCCGTTGAAGTCCAGACCCTGATTCTGCAGGCGCTGGACCAGCGCCGCCGCGCGCGTGGTGCCGTAGGACTCGCCGAAGAGGAAGCGGGGGGCGTTCCAGCGGCCGCTGAGTTCGAGGTAGCGCGTGATGGCGCGGGCGAACGTGTCCACGTCCTGATCAACGCCGTAGACCTCGTCCTCGCGCGTCTCGCCGATCAGTCGCGAGTAGCCGGTGTTGGGCGCGTCGAGGAAGACCAGGTCAGAGTGCAGCAACAGGGTGTGCGGGTTGTCTTGCACCGTGTAGGGCGCGGGCGGCGTGGCGTGAGGCGTGGCGGTGGGGGTGCGGCGCGGGCCGAAACCTCCGATGTTGAGCCACAGACTGGCCGAGCCGGGGCCGCCGTTGAAGAGGAACGTGAGGGGGCGGGCCGGAGCCCCGGCAGCCGGCTCCACGCTGTAGGCCGCGTAGAACATGCTCACGCGTCCGCTGCCGTCGTCGTTGCGCACGGCCACATTGCCTGCCGTGGCGGTGTAGTGCAGGGTGCGTCCCTCGAGTGTGAGGGTGTGTTCGGTGGTGACGGCTTCCTCGAGGAGGGGAAGGTCCTGCGGGTCAAACATGGCTTGGCTCCAAAGTGGCGTGGGTGGTGGCGGGGGAACAGGCGGACAGGAACTGCTTGAGGTCGCGGATCAGCGTGTCCGAGCTCGCGGGATCGGAGTACATCATGTGGCCCGCGGGGTACTCGTGACGGTCGAACCTGTCAGTCGGCAGGCCGTATTGGGCGAGGAGGTGGTCCACCCCGCCGACCGTCGTGAGTGCGTCGAAGTGGCCGGTGCCGACGAAGACTCGGCGATCCGGATCCGCCCCGAGGAACGCGCCCAGGTGGCGCGGGTAGTCGAAGAGCGCGAACGGCGAGGGGAGGGGGCTGCCGCCGAACTCATGCTCGGCGCTTGCCTCCTGATAATTCCAGGCCTCGTGCGCCTCGTAGGCCTCTGTGAAGCCGGTGGGCCGAGGAACGTTGAAGAAGAAGGAATGCAGCTCGGTGCGCGCGGCGGCGAAGGTGGGCTCGAGCCTCGACGACGCGGCGTCGTCGAGCTCCGCGGCCTCGCTGGAAAGCCTGTAGCGGCTGTCGGTCAGCCCCACGTGCTCGCCGGAGGTGGCGAGGACGTTGCGCCTGAACCACTCCTTGTCGATGCGGTGGCGTTGCTCGGCGAGCGTTTCCGGTGCCAGGCCGGAGAACCCTGCCAAATCCTGGCGGACGGCGGCCGGCCAGCGGTCGGAGGTCAGCGCCGTCGCGTACTCAGTCACGGCAAACTCTCTGGCCTCCGAGACGACGTCCTCGAGGGGGCGGCCCCCGTGAGCGCCCAAGCCGTGGTACCAGGCCGTGGCTGCGACGAAGGGGAGCGCGGCGACGTAGCCGGCATGGTTGCCGGGGCGCTGGGTGACTTCCTGGGCGTTCAGGCACTGGCCCAACAGGGCGATGCCGCGCAGGCGGAGTGCCGGGTGACGGCGCTCGAGCTGGGCCGAAATGAGGGCGGCGCGGATGGTTCCGTAGCTCTCGCCCAGGAGGAAGACATCTGCCTCCTCTCGCCCGTTGTCCGCCAACCATGTCGCGATGGCGTCGGCAAAGAGGGCGGCATCCGGCTCCGCCCCGAGCGCGTGAGCGGGTGCGGGGTGCGGGTCGAGGCCGGTGCCGGGGGGATCGACGAAGACGAGGTCGGCCGAGTCGAAGAGGGAGGAGCCGATCACCTCGAGCGGCTCGCTCGTGTCCGGGGCGGCGCACAGGTCGGTGGAGACCGCCGCGCGCCACGGGGCCAGGCCGCTGAGTTGGAGCCACATGGAGGAGACGCCCGGTCCTCCGTTGAAGACGAAGACCACGGGACGAACCGTTGGTGTGGCCGCGACAACCGACAGCGTCCAGCAGGTTCCGGCCCCCTCGCCCACGGGGCCCGCCCGCAGAATGCTGGTCGTGGGGCTCCCTTGCACCGGGAGGGGCAGGCTGTGTGAATACTGCACGAACACCTCGCTATCAACTATATTGAATACGTTCTATCATGCCCGCCTGCGGAGTCGCTCGCAATGCCGTCCGCAGCCCGGTTGACTTCTCCCAACCGGAGCTGACACCCTGGAGTGGTCCTGTTGTCTGCGAAAGGCTGGACGTTGGATTCCTTCCTCGCGTGAATCGCGCCGAGGCGAGGCCGTAGCGGCCCGCTCGGTGCACCACCGCCGCCCTCTTGAGCGCGCTCCCGTCATCGGTCGAGCGCGCGGCGGCACGTCACCGAGGAACACCCAACATGTTGACCCCCAGCGTTGTGCTCGACTCCGTCTCCTTCTCCTTCGAGGACGGGACCGAGGTCTTCGACTCTCTGAACGCCACCTTCGGCGGGGGCGCCACCGGCATTATCGGCCCCAACGGGCTGGGTAAATCCGTCCTGATGCGCCTCATCGCCGGCGAGCTGCACCCGGCCGCCGGCGCCATCTCCCACCCCGAACCCGTGGCCGTGCTGCCACAGAAGCTCACGCTCGCAAGCGGCGTCACCGTCGCAGAACTCCTCGGCGTGGCCCCGATCCTGCGGGCCCTCGAGGAGCTGACCACCGGCGAACCGAGCGCCGAGCGCGCCACCGCATTGATGGAGATCATCGGCGATCGCTGGGACGCCGAGGAGGCTGGCCTCGCGGCGCTCGCCGCCGCCGGCCTCCGGCGGCTGGCCGCCGAGCCGGGCATCCTGGCGCGTACGGTCTCGACGCTCTCGGGCGGCGAGGCCATGGCCGTGGCCCTTGCCGGCCTGCGCCTCGCGGAGCCGGCCCTCACCCTGCTCGATGAGCCCACCAATAACCTCGACGCCGAGGCCCGCGACGCCCTCATCGCTTCGCTGCGCGACTGGCCAGGAACGGTCCTGATCGTTTCGCACGACCGTGCGCTCCTGCGCGCCGTCGACGCGATCGCCGAGCTGCGTCCGCGGCGTGTGCGGGCCGGGCGCGCGGACGGTGTGGTGCTCGAGCTGTTCGGGGGCGGCTGGGGTGACTACGAGGAACGCAGGGCCCTGGCCCGCGCCGCGGCCGAGCGCACCCTGCGCGGGGCCGAGGCCGCGGCGGGTCGCGAGCAGCGCGTGCGCCAGGCGGCGCTGACCGCCTCGGCCCGCTCGGCGGCGCAGGGCAAGAAGGCCGCAGACTCGATGCCCAAGATCCTCGCGAACACCCGCAAGAACGCCGCGGAGGCCACGGCCGGCAAGAGCTCCGCGATGCACGATGCCCGCGTCGACGCCGCGCGCTCGGCGCTGGACGAGGCCCGCGAGGCCGTCCGCGAGATGGCCGGAATCGACATCCGGCTCCCTGGCGCGGCCCTGGGCGCCGGCAGCATGGCCCTCGACGCCGAGGTGCCCGGGCTCCCGGGGCGCGTCCTCCTGGACGACGGCGTGCAGTTGCCTCCGGGGGCGCGGCTGCAGATCCGCGGCCCCGAGCGCGTGGCGCTCCTGGGGTCGAACGGATCCGGGAAGAGCACGCTCATCGACGCGATCACGCCCGGCGCGCTCGTCCCTGCCGGCGTGCTGCGCCAGCGGCGCGGAACCGGCGCTGGGGGAGCAGCAGGGCACCTGCCCGACGCCGCAGCGCGGGACAGTGCCCGGCGCCCGGTGGGCGCGTGGCGCGGCTTCAGCGAGGAGGACAGCGTGCTGTCAAATCTGGTGGAGGCCGTGCCCGGGCTGACGGAGGGGAAGGCCAGGGAGGTTGCCGGCCGGCTGCGGTTGCACGGGGATCGCGTCAAGCAACCGCTCGGCCGGCTCTCGGGAGGCGAGCGCTTTCGCGTGGACCTGGCCCGGGTGCTTGCCGCCGACCCGCCGCCGCGCCTGCTCATCCTCGACGAGCCGACCAACGACCTCGACCTCGACTCCATCACGGAACTCGGCGCCGCGCTGAGCGCCTACCAAGGCGCCGTCGTGGTGGTCAGCCACGACGAGGACTTCCTGTCCGAACTCGGCGTGACCCGGCGCTGGGAGCTCGCGGAGCCTGCGTCGGAGGAGGAGTCTGACGGCGAGGCCGCGGACGGCGAGGGCTGACGCGTTCGGTCCCGGGCGGACGTCAGCCCGGCAGCGGGCGGGGCGGGCAGTCGGCGTCGACCTCGTCGTTGATGCAGCCGACGCAGGTGGTGGGGCCCTGGGCGTCTTCACTCAGGTAGTGATCCTCCCATAGGTGACCGCAGCGCGGGCACGGCTCCCAAGCAACGGGATACTCGGCAAACGGCTTCTTGCCCGCCTCGCGTTTGGCCCTCTTGGCGAACTCGCGCCGGGCACGGCGTAGAGCCCGCTTGGTCGGCGGCTTGCCCTCCGGCGCGGGCCGCTTGTCCCGCCCACCGAAGAGGTCGATGATGTCCCAGTCCAGCAGGGCCAGGAAGTCGCGCCCGATCCACCGGAAGAGTTGCCCCACGAAGTCAAGAACGTCCACGGCTCCATCGTCCCGGAAGACGCCGGGACTCTACTTCCCGGCGCGCCCCGTGAACTTGTCCATCGACGAGTACACGTGGAAGACCTTGCCGCCCACCACGTCCCAGGCGCGGGTGGGCAGGACGGCCCGCAGGGCCGCGCCGAGCTTCACGGTCCACGGCCGCATCACCACCGGCGTGCGCCGCAGCATGCCCTCCCACGCGGCGGAGGCGGCGGCCTTGGGGGAGAGGATCGGCGTCATGAGCGGGCCGCGCGCCCCCTCGAACATGCCCGTTGAAACGTAGCTGGGGCAGAACGTCGTCACGCTCACGTGGCGGTAGCCGTCCTTGCCCAGCTCCAAGCGCAGCGACTCGCTCCAGCCGAGCATGGCCCACTTCGAGGCCGCGTACACGCTCATGTTCGGGTTGGCGAGCGTGCCGGCGGCCGAAGCGATGTTGAGGATCCGGCGCTCTCGGCTCGTGTCGGTCAGCATGGCGGGCAGCAACGCCCGCGTGAGCCACATGGGCGCCAGGGTGTTGACGCGCAGGGTCGCCTCGATGTCGGCGACGGGGTCGTGGTCCCAGAAGCGCTTGCCGCGCACGATCCCGGCGTTGTTGACCAGGATGCCCACGGCCCCGAAGCGCTCGGTCGCCGCCTCGGCGGCCGCCAATAGCGCCTCGCGGTTGGAGAGATCGAGGGCCTGCGGGTGCAGCTCGGCCGCCCCCAGCCCGTTCAGTTCCTGCACCGCGGCGTCGAGCGCGGCGGCGTCCACGTCCCACAGCAGCACGTGGGCGGCGCCACCGGTCACGGCTTTGCGCGCATAGAGCAGCCCCATGCCGCGGGCGGCGCCGGTGATGAGCACGACGGCGCCGCGGACGGCTTCGGCGCCCGGCTCGCCCTGGGTGCGGCCCGCCTGAGCGGCACCTGCGGCACCGGTGCCGCCAGCGGGGCCGACCCCCGTCGCGTGCCCCGCGTCCGAGGCGCCGGACGCCGCGGAGGCGCGCCCGCGCCGTCGGGCCGTGACCGGAAGAATTCGCTGCAGCGCTGGCATGGGGCCTCCAAAAGTTACTCGGGGGTATCAGCCTAGGGGAGCCGGGGTGTGGCCTGCATCACCCGGCGCTGATAACGTAGGCGCTAGAAACTGACCGATCGTTCGGGAAAGGCGCGTCGTGACCCTCACCGCCAACACCAGCTTTGTGCCCAGCTATGCCCTCGACGCCTGGTGGACGCCCGCCGACGGCGTCGTCGGCGCCGAGGTGCGCGATGCCTCCACGGGCGAGCTCATCGCCCAGGCCTCCACCTCCGGCCTCGACATCGCGGCCATGATCAACCACGCGCGCACCGTGGGCCAGGCGGGCCTGAAGGCCCTGACCCTGCACGAGCGCGCGCTGATCCTCAAGCAGCTGGCCATGTACCTGCAGGAGCACCGCGAGGAGTTGGATCGCCTCAACCTCGCCACGGGCGCCACCAAGAAGGACGGCTTCGTCGACATCGACGGCGGCATCGGCGTCCTCTACACCTTCTCCTCGAAGGGCCGCCGCGAGCTGCCCAACGCCAACGTGATCGAGGAGGGCCCGGTCGAGGTCCTCTCCAAGGACGGCACGTTCCTCGGAACCCACGTCTTCACCGCGCTGCCCGGCGTTGCCGTGCAGATCAACGCGTTCAACTTCCCCGTGTGGGGCATGCTGGAGAAGTTCGCCCCGGCCTTCATCGCCGGCGTGCCCACGATCGTCAAGCCGGCCACCCCCACCGGCTACCTGACCGAGGCTTGCGTGCGTCTCATGGTCGAGTCCGGGCTGCTCCCGGCCGGTTCCCTCCAGCTCGTCTCCGGCTCGGCCCGCGAGCTGCTCGATCACCTCGACTACCGCGACATGGTGGCCTTCACCGGCTCCGCCGCCACGGCCCACGGACTCGGCAAGCACGTCAACGTCACCGAGGGCGGCGTGCGCTTCACGGCCGAGACGGACTCGCTCAACGCCGCGATCCTGGGCCCCGATGCCACCGAGTACACCCCGGAGTTCACGGCCTTCATCCGCTCCGTCTCCAACGAGGTCACCGCCAAGGCCGGCCAGAAGTGCACGGCCGTCCGCCGCGTGCTGGTGCCCGCCGGCCGGCGCGACGCCGTCGTGGCGGCCCTCGCCGCGACCTTCGATTCCCGCACGCGCGCCGGCGACCCGCGCGCCGAGGGGTCCACGATGGGCCCGCTCGCCTCCATGGATCAGCTGCGCGACGTCCGCGACGCCGTGTCCCGCCTCGTGGCCGGCGGCGGCGCCGTGGCCTACGGCGATCCCTCCGCGCAGGACGCCGTGACGCAGGAGGGTCGGGCCGCCGAGGCCGGCGCCTACATGTCGCCCGTGGTGCTGACGTGGGAGGACGCCAACGCCCCGGCCGTCCACGAGATCGAGGCCTTCGGTCCCGTCACCTCCGTCATCGAGTACGCCGACGTGGACGACGCCGTGCGCCTCGCCGCGCTGGGCGGCGGCTCGCTCGTCGCCACCATCTGCTCGCACGACCCGGCCGTGGTCGTGGCGCTGACCCAGGGCATCGCGGCCCACCACGGCCGCGTGCACGTCCTGGACCGCGACGACGCCAAGACCTCCACCGGTCACGGCTCGCCCATGCCGCACCTGATCCACGGCGGCCCCGGCCGCGCGGGCGGCGGCGAGGAGCTCGGCGGCATCCGTGCCGTCAAGCACCACATGGCCCGCACCGCGCTGCAGGGCAGCCCCGACATGCTGACGTCCGTGACGCAGGTGTGGCACACGGGTGCCGCGCAGTCGCTGGCCGGCGACCCGGAGTTCGGCGGCAGCCCCGAGAACGTGCACCCGTTCCGCAAGTCCCTGGCCGAGCTGAGGATCGGCGACGGCTTCGCCTCGAGCCTGCGCCAGGTCTCCCGCGAGGAGATCCAGGCCTTTGCCGACACCACGGGCGACACCTTCTACGCGCACACGCAGCCCGACGCCGCCGAGGCCAACCCCTTCTTCCCCGGCATCGTGGCCCACGGCTACCTGCTCGTCTCCTGGGCCGCCGGCCTCTTCGTGGAGCCCGCGCCGGGGCCGGTGCTGGCCAACTACGGCCTCGAGTCCCTGCGCTTCATCACGCCGGTCGCCGCCGGTGACTCGATCCGCGTGACGCTCACGGCCAAGAAGATCACCCCGCGCGTCACCGACGAATACGGCGAGGTGGCCTGGGACGCCGTCCTGCACAACCAGAACGGCGAGCTCGTGGCGACGTACGACGTCCTGACCCTCGTGGAGAAGGAGGATGTCACCTACAAGAATTGGTGACCTCCTAGCCCAGTGCGCGACGACGCCTCGGTGACCTTTCGCGAGAAAGGTCACCGAGGCGTCGTCGTGATTAGGGGTCCGGTGGTGTCTGCCGCGGGGCTTGGTCTACTACCCCGGTGGTTGCACATAACCCCGCGCAATGCACGGGGTTTCGTGCAACCACCGGGGTGGTGCGTGTCAGGCCTCGGGGATGCCGAGCTCGGCGCGCAGGCCGGGGAGGTCGCCCTCGACGCTCAGGGTCCACTCGGGGCGCTTGAATTCGTGCGGTTCCATGGCGAACTGGAGGGTGCGGGCCGCCTTGCCCGCGCTCACGTCCCGGACGACACCGTTCTCGCGGTAGCCAACGGAGCGCGAGACGCCCTGCGAGGGGCGGTTCCAGTCGTAGGCGCCCGAGGTGGCCTCCGTGGCGCCGAGGTGGTCGAAGGCGAAGGCGAGGACGGCCTGGCGCATCTCCTTGCCGAGGCCCTGGCCCTGCTGGGCGGCGGTGAGCCACGAGCCGGTGCCGACCGAGCGGTTGAGCGGGAAGTTCTTCACGAAATAGTCCTGGCGGCCGATGATCGGTGCCTCCCACCACGCTTCGACGTCGGCGTCGACGCGGCGCACGGCAAAGCTGAGGTTCCACTCGTCCGGCGTGCGTTCCGCGCGCTCGCCCCAGATGTTCTTGGCGGTGCTGGGCAGCATCTCCTCGCGCGGGGCCAGCGACCACGGCACCACGAACGGCATCTCGTCCTGCGGGTGGATGCCCGCCACGGCGGCGTCCACGAGTCCCGCGATGTCCTCGTCCCAGACCGGGCGCAGCGCCAGGCGCGGGGTGCGCAGGACGAGGCCGAAGCTGGGCAATTCGGTGGCGAGCGGGTGGACGGGTGCGGTGCTCATGGGGCCTTCCGGGTGGTGCTGGTGATGTGTTGACGATACGGGAAAGGCCCGCCCCTCCACGCTCGTCAGCGTGGGGGGACGGGCCCCTCGAAACCCGTGCGGGTTAGGCGCCGCGCCTGGCGGCGTGGGTGCGGGGCGGGACCGAGCGGGAGGGGCGAAGGCCCTTGCCGTTGATGTCCTGCCTCTTCCCGTGCGCCTGGCGCGGCACACCCTGGAAGGGTTCCTTCATCTTCGGCCTCCTTTCGTCTGTGATCGCCCGGGTCGACCCTGGCGTTCCGGGGCCGTGCGGTGCTGGGCGCCGCGACGATAGTTCCAGTGTGCTGCCAGTGATAGAGGTCTGTCAATCACTTTCGCGGCGGCCGGCGATTCCCCTCCCCGTGGGGGGAGCTACGGCGCCGTCAGGACGATGTTGCCGCCCTCGGTGATGGCCACGGTGTGCTCGGAGTGAGCCGTCAGCGAGCCGTCGGCGCTGCGCAGGGTCCAGCCGTCGCGGTCGGTGCGGAGGCGGTCGGTCGTGGACATGAACCACGGCTCGATCGCCACGACCATGCCCGGCTGGAGCTTGAGCCCGCGCCCGGGGCGGCCGTCGTTGGAGATGTGGGGATCCTCGTGCATCGTGTGGCCCACGCCGTGGCCGCCGAATTCGAGATTGACCTTGAGGCCGTACGAGCGGGCGACCTCGCCGATGGCGTGCGAGACGTCGCCGAGCTTGGCGCCGGGCTGCGCCGCCGCGATGCCCGCCGCGAGGGCCTCTTCCGTGGCCCGGATCAGGCGCTCGCCCTCGGCGTTCTCGCGGCCGACCACCACGGTCACGGCGGCGTCGGCGACCCAGCCATGCAGGCTCGCCGCGAAGTCGACGCTGAGCACGTCACCGTCGCGCAGGACGTAGTCGAAGGGCTTGCCGTGCAGCACCGCATCGTTGACCGAGGTGCACAGCGAGTAGCCGAAGGGCCCCTTGCCGAAGCCGGCCGGCTCGTAGTCCACGTAGCAGGACACGGCGCCGGCCTCCTTGATCATGCTGGCGGCCACGGCGTCCAGCTCGAGGAGATTCACGCCCACCTTGGCGTGCGCCTTCAGCGCGGCCAGCACGTCGGCCACGAAGCGGCCGGCGGGACGCATCGCCTCGATTTCCGCGGGGGTCTTCAATTCGATCACTGCACATCCTCCAATGGCGGCCGCGTCGCAGGCGGACGCGAGGCCATTGCCATTCAATCACTCGCGATCGCCGGGCGTCACGAGGGCCGGCCGCCGCGCCTGGATGCTGGGTCGGTCCCGCGGCCCGTGGCCGGGCAACCCAACGCTCGACGGCGCCGGGACAGCGGCGGTGTCCCTGCGTTCGCGAGTGCCTCGTGCCGTCCCCGACCGTTCGCGAGTGCGCTGTGTCGGTCAAGCGGCCGTTTCTGCGACACAAGACACTCGCGAATCATGGCCTTGGGCACAAGGCACTCGGGAACGTGCCCGGTGTGTGGTTACCGCCCAGGCGCCGTCGGCCGGTCCGGCGCCATCGCTGCCTCTGTCGCGGCGGGAACGGGGCGGGAACACAAAGCTGGAGTGCCACATGTCGCGAAAACGGCGGTCTTCACAACATGTGGCACTCCAACGTGGGGCCCGTGTTGGACAGTCCGGGCGAGGGGTAGCGGGGCGGCGGGGCGGACCTGCACAAGGCCTGCCCCGCCGCCCCGAGCCCTCAGCAGGCTCAGTAGGCCTTGGAGCGCTGCGGCACCAGAACGTGCACCAGGGCGAACTGCCCGTTGCGCGTGGCCTCGATGGCGGCGGCGAGGGCGTCGGCGATCTGCTCGTTGCGCTCCACGCGCGCGCCGAAGCCGCCGAACGCCTGCGCCATGAGCGCAAAGTCGGGGTTCTTCAGCTGCGTGCCGGAGATGCGCTGCGGGTACATGCGCTCCTGGTGGGTGCGGATGGTGCCGTACTCCTCGTTGTCCATGACGATCACGAGGGGAGTGGCGCCGTACTGCGCCGCGGTCGCCAGCTCCTGGCCGTTCATGAGGAACTCACCGTCTCCGGCGATCGTGACGACGAGGCGCTCGGGGTAGTTGAGCGAGGCGGCCACGGCGGAGGGGACGGAGTAGCCCATGGAACCGTTGCGCGCGGAGATCATCGACGCGTAGAACTCGGTGGGGAAGTAGCGGTGCGCCCAGTTGGTGTGCTCGCCGGCGCCGAAGGTCACCATGGTGTCGGCCGGCAGGGCGGGGACCAGGTGGGCCATCACCGAGTCCATCGTTGACTGTTCGGCGTCCGTGCGGGCCTCCGGCAGCGCCGCGAACTTCTCCTGCTCGCCGCGCATGCGGGCCGTGAACTCCTCCCACTCCGGCTTGACCTCGAGGTCCATGCGCACGAGGTCGCGCACGAAGGTGTCCGGCTTGGAGACGATCTGGTGGGTCACGGGGCCGGAGCGGCCGCGGAGGGAGGGATCCATCGTGACGATGAAGTTCTTCTGGTCCCAGTTCTGACGGATGTTGAAGCCGTTGGTGATGACGTCGCCGGGCACGGTGCCCACAAACACGAGGAGGTCGGTCTCCTCCAACAGGTCGTACGTCGGCTTGGGGCGGCCGTAGCCGATGGGACCAACGTAGGACGGGGAGGAAAAGGGCACGGTGCCCTCGCAGCGCCACTCGGCGGCGGCGGCGAGCTTGTGCTCCTCGAGCCACGTCGTGAAGGCCGTGGCGCCCTCCTGCGTCCAGTCGTTGCCGCCGAAGATGAACAGCGGCTTCTTGGACTCCAGGAGCGCTGCCTTGAGGGACTTCCAGTCCTCCACGGTCATGCCGCCCGTGGCCACGGGGATCTTGGGGTGGACGTCGGCGTGCACCTGCTCGCGGATGATGTCCTCCGGCAGGCCGACCACCACGGGGCCCGGGCGGCCGGACACGGCGGCGAACATGGCCTCGGCCACGATCTCCGACGCGCGCTCGGGGTGGTCGAGGACCATGACGCGCTTGGCGCCTGACTCGAACCAGGCCTTGGGCTCGAACTCCTGAAACGCCTCGCGATCGCGGTGCTCAAACGGAATCAGGCCAACGAAGAGGACCATGGGCGTGGAGTCCTGCCAAGCCGTGTGCAGGCCAACGTGCGCGTTCGCGGCGCCGGGGCCTCGCGTCACCATGGCGACGCCGGGGACCTGATGCAGCTTGCCATCTGCCTCGGCCATGTAGGCGGCACCGCCCTCGTGGCGGCAGACGACGGTTTCAATCTCCGAGTGGTGCAGGCCATCGAGCACATCGAGGTAGCTCTCACCCGGCACCACGTAGGTGCGCTTCACGCCGTGAGCCACGAGGCTGTCGACGATGAGGTGGCCGGCCGAGCGGGATGCGGGCGCGTTGGTATCAGGTCGGGACGTCATTGTTCCTCCGGGTACTGCGGTGTCATGGATGCCCCTCCTGCGCACAGAAGAGGCTGACCTCAACGTACCGGCACGGAGGCGCGGATCACGGTCTCCGAACGCGTCAGGGGCGTTGTATGACACGACGAAGGCCGTGTATTCCCCGCAGGGAATACACCGCCTTCGCTGGGTGCGTGCTTAGTCGCGCTTGGCCTCGACGGCCTCGGACTCCTCGGTGCCCGACGCCGCTTGGCCGGCCTCAGCGTTCGCCTCACCTTCCAGGGTGGCTTCGTCTGCAAGCGAAGCGTCGGCCCCGGCGTCCTTGGCACGGGCGTCCTTCTCCGCGTCCTCCGCGGCGATCACGCGCTCCGCCTCGGCGAGATCGAGCTCGTCGTCGCTCGGCCCCTCCTGCTTGTCCTCCGGCTCGGCGGCCGGGACCGGGGTGCCCCAGGCGAGGAGGCCGTAGGCGGCGGTCACGAAGATGAGCACGTAGCCGAAGAGCAGGCCGAAGAGCGGCTCGCCGGAGCCGGAAAGGAGGGGCTGCAGCGTGGTGAGCGCGCTCAGGCCGGCGCCGGCCAGGGCCAGCGCGCCCCAGGCCCAGCGCACGCCGAAGCCGAGGTAGGCTACCGAGACGGTGAGCAGGCCCGTGCACAGCGCGTTGAGCCACGGGGTGAGCATGGCCGGGTTGCCGAGCGTGGAGAAGAGCACGCGCGGGGCGGTGATGGCCTGGCCGAACTGCAGCAGGGTCACCACCAGCACGAGCACCACGAAGAGGATCAGGGCGGCCACGGAGAAGCCAGCGTTGTTCACGCGGCGCGTGTAGCGCCCGCGCAGGGAGTAGCGGGAGAAGCCCCAGAGACCCAGTGCGCCGGCGATGATCTGCGGCACCGCGCCCAAGAGGAGCCAGTAGTCGTTCTGCCCGGGGTACAGGGCAACAAAGAGCGGGCCGGCAAAGATGCCCAGCAGGTAGAACCACCAGCCGAGGTCGTTGCGGCGGGCCAGGAACACATTGCCCACGGCAAGGAACAGGCTCGAGAGCATCGTCAGCAGGAACACCGTCGCGGTGGTCGTGCCGGCTTCCGCTCCCGTGAGGGTCATGATCAGGTCGTTCACGCGCTGCCTAGTTCTGTCAGAAGAATGCTCGAGGTGGCCCGCGCACAGCACAGGCCACCGGCCATTCTACGGGGCATAGAAGTGTGGCCCCGCCCTAGGACGGGGCGGGGCCACAGCGCATAGGGATCTCTCAGGCGGGAGACTGTGTGTGGGGCCCGCTGAGCGGGCGCAGCGTTGGCGTCGCGGACGGTCGCGGGGCGGCGCGTCCGACGGCGCCGCACGGCCGCCGGGCGCGGCTCAGCCGCGCGGAACCAGGCCGTCGAAGAGGATGGCCAGCACGGTGCGCTCGGCTTCCTCCTCCGTGACGTTGCCGCCGGGGCGGTACCACTCGGTGAGGGAGTTTACGGTGCCGAAGAGGAAGCGGGCCACGGTGCTGGCGGAGAGGTCCAGCCGCACGGAGCCCTCCGCCTGGGCTGCGCTCACCAGGTTGGCCGCGTGCCGGTCGAGCGCACGACGACGCTGCATCGCGGCCAGCTCCACCTCGGAGTTCCCGCGCAGGCGCAACAGGAGCGTGACGGAGGTCTGCTGCTCGAAGAGCACCCTGAGCGTGCCGCTCACGGCACCGCGCAGGCGCTGCAACGCGTCGCCCTCCGCGTTCGCCGCATCGCTGAAGACCGCCTCGAGCGGGGTCAGCGCCGAGTCCAGCGCGAGGCGCAGGATCTCCACCTTGGACGGGACGTGGTGGTAGATCGCCGACTTGGAGATGCCAAGGCGCTCGGCGAGCATGCCCATGCTGGTCGCGTCGTAGCCAAACTCGGTGAACGCCTGCACGGCGATCTTCAGGACGGTGGCCTGGTCGTAGCCAGGGCGTCCGCGCTTGGCGCCGGACGAGGTCGCTCCGGGGCTGCTGATGGAGGGCATAGGGGTGATCCTCCCACGGCTCGTGGCCAGGTGTCGTGTACGACGGCGGGTGGGCCGGGCGCCTGCCCGGCCCACCCGCCGTCGTGCTAGTGGTTTTCCTAGAGGTTGCGCAGGTCGTACACGCGGCGCAGCTTGCCAACCGAGCGCTCGAGGGATCCGGGATCGACCACGTCGATGGCGCAGCTGGAGCCAACGTGGATCTTGATGAGCTTCTGCAGCTCGCCGGCGGCGGCGGCCGCGCGATCCGAGGTGCAATCCTCGCGGCGCTCCACGCGCACGGCCAGCTGGTCCATCCGCCCCGGGCGCGTGATCTCGAGCTGGAAGTGCGGGGACAGGCCCGCCACCTTGAGGACGAGTTCCTCGATCTGCGTGGGGAAGAGGTTGACGCCGCGCAGGATGATCATGTCGTCGCTGCGGCCCGTGATGCGGCCCATGCGGCGGTGGCCGGGGCGCGCGGTGCCCGGGTTGAGCGTGGTGAGGTCGTGCGTGCGGTAGCGAATGATCGGCAGCGCCTGCTTGGTCAGCGTCGTGAAGACGAGCTCGCCCGCCTCGCCGTCGCCCAGGACGCGGCGCTCATCGAACGCGTCGATGATCTCGGGTCGGAAGTGGTCCTCCCAGATGTGGGAACCGTCCTTGAGCTCGCCGGACTCGCCCGCCACGCCGGGGCCCATGACCTCGGAGAGGCCGTAGATGTCGCACGCGTCGATGTCCCACATCTCCTCGAGCTCCTCGCGCATCTCCTGGGTCCACGGCTCGGCGCCCAGGACGCCCACCTTGAGGGAGGTCTTGCGCGGGTCCAGGCCCATGCGCTGCATGGCGTCGCCGATCGTGAGCAGGTACGTGGGCGTGCAGCAGATGGCCTCGGGCTGGAAGTCCTGGATGAGGGTGATCTGCTTCTCGGTCTGGCCGCCGGACATGGGGATGACCGTGGCGCCGGCGCGCTCGATCGCGGCGTGGGCGCCGAGCCCGCCCGTGAAGAGGCCGTAGCCGTAGGCGTTGTGCACGCGCCAGCCCGGCTTGACGCCGGAGAGGCGGAAGCAGCGGGCACCGAGCTTGGCCCAGTCGTCGAGATCCTGCTGGGTGTAGCCCACCACGGTGGCGCGGCCGGTGGTGCCGGAGGAGGCGTGGATGCGCACGACCTCCTCGCGCGGCACGGCAAACATGCCGAAGGGGTAGGTCTCGCGCAGGTCCTCCTTCGAGGTGAAGGGGAACTTGGCGAGGTCGGCGAGCTCCACGAAGTCGGAGGGGTGCACGCCGTGATCGTCGAACTTCTTCTTGTAGAGCGGGACGCGCCGGTAGGCGTAGTCCAGGATGGCGGCCGTGCGCTCGGTCTGGATGGCCTCGATCTGGTCGCGGCTCATCGTCTCTTCGGGATCGAGACCGTGCGTGGTGGTGCTGGCGGGCGTGGAGGTCATCGTTGAGCCTTCCTGGATCATGCGTGGGTTCTGCGTTCGGGTGGGCGCCGGGGAAACGATCCGCCGGCCGCTGCGCGGTGAGGGAAGCGCGCGGGTGTGCTGCTGGAGGGCTAGCGAACGATGGGCGGGGCGCCCGTGACGGTGCGGGAGCGGCCGCGGAACTCCAGGAGGGTGGAGACGCTGCCGTCCTCGTTCTCCTGCGTGACGGTGATGTCGTAGAGGCCGCTGCGGCCCTGCTGGACGCGGCGCACGGCGGTGGCGCGGATGGGGCGCCCCGGTTGGCCGGGGCGCAGGAAGTTCACGTCGGCGCCCTGGGCCACGGTGTAGTGGTCGTCGGCGCCCTCCGGCTCGTTGCACGCCATGGCGAAGGCCACGTCGGCGAAGGTGAAGAGCATGCCGCCCTGGGCGATACCGAAGCCGTTGAGCATCTCCTTGCGCAGGGTCATCTCGATGACGACGCGGCCGTCCTCGACCTCCACGGGTTCAACGCCCAGCCAGTGCGAGCAGTGATCGAACTCGAGGATCTTGTGGTGCGCGCCGAGGCGGGCCCCCAACTCGGTGGTGTCTGCGCTCATGCGCTTCCTTCCCTGCGTCGGTCGCCGGGGCGCGGGCGCCCTTTAGTGACCGAACGGTCTGTCAGTAACTGGAAGCTATGCCTCGAAAGAGTGTTGTGTCAAGCGTCACAGGATCGCGTGACGCGCGCAATGCCCGCCCGCGGGGGCCCGACGTCGCCTCCCGAAACGACACCGGGCGCCCGCCGACAACAGCGTCGGCGGGCGCCCGGGAGCCTCCGCGGCGGGGGATCAGGCCAGCGGTGCGAGGCGCTGGGTGGCGCCGAGGTGCGTCAGGACGAAGGCGTTGTCCCACGCGCGGTCCTTCCAGCCCTCGTAGCGGCCGGAAGCGCCGCCGTGGCCGCCGTCCATCTCGATCGTCATGACGATGGGCGCGGAGCCCGTCCCGCGCTCGCGCAGCGCCTGCACCCACTTGGCCGGCTCCACGTACAGGACGCGGGTGTCGTTGAGCGAGGTGCGCGCGGCGATGGCCGGGTAGGGGAGCGCCGCCGCGTTCTCGTAGGGGGAGTAGGACTTCATGTAGGCGTAGACCTCGGCGTCCTCGATGGGGTTGCCCCACTCCTCCCACTCGAGCGCCGAGAGGGGCAGCTCGGGATCCAGGATGGAGGTCAGCGGGTCGACGAAGGGCACCTGCGCCACGATCGCTGCGTAGCGATCCGGGGCCAGGTTGGCGACGGCGCCCATGAGCAGGCCGCCCGCGCTGCCGCCCACGGCCGCGACGCGCGCCGGATCGCCCCAGCCGTGCTCGGTCAGCCAGGCCGTGGCGTCGACGAAGTCGGTGAAGGTGTTCTTCTTGGCCAGCTTCTTGCCCTGCAGGTACCACTCGCGCCCGCGCTCGCCGCCGCCACGGATGTGGGCCACGGCGTACACCACGCCGCGATCGAGGAGCGAGAGCCGCGGGATGCCGAAGACCGGGTCCATGCTCGCCTCGTAGGAGCCGTAGCCATACACCTGCAGCGGCGCCGTGCCGTCGTTGGTGACGCTGCGGTGATGCATCACGGTCAGCGGGATGCGCGCGCCGTCGCGGGCCGTGGCCCACTCGCGGTGCACGCGGTAGTCCGCGAGGTCGACGTGGCGCACCGGCGTGGTCTTGAGCAGGCGAGAGGCCCCGTCGGCCGCGCGCACGTCGTGCACCTCGCTGGGGAGCAGATCACCCACGCGCACGAGGCGCAGGTAGGGCGACTCGAAGGCCGCCGAGCGGAAGGCCACCGAGAGCGGCACCTCGCCCGTGGCGGCCGCTCGGTCGGTGGCGTCCGCGTCGGTGCCCGACGGCGCGTGGCCGGGGACGGCGGCGTCGGGTACCTGGGTGCCCTCCGCCGCGGCGAGCGGCGCCGAGGGCGCCGCCTGGGCCGGGGTGCCCAGGCCGGCCAGCGGCAGGGTCCACACGCGCGGGACGGTGTCCTCGCGGACGGAGACGATGAGGTGCGTCGAGGTGGCCTCGATGCCGCCGAACTTCACCTCGTCCCGGGCCGGGAGGACCGGCGTCCAGGCGGCGGGGTCGCCGCCCTCGGCCGGCGCGAGATCCACGCGGCCGTTGAGGGCGTCGAGGTCGGAGAGCACGACGAGGCGGCGCTCGCCGTCCAGGGTGACGGGCAGGACCTGGTGCAGGGTGCGGGCCTCGCGCGGCACCACCTTGACGGGCGAGGCGGCGGCGTCCATGCCGGCCCAGACCCAGCTCTCCCCGTACTCGGCGTTGCCGATGTTGATGACGAGGTCCTCCCCGTCCGGGGAGGTGGAGGCGCCGAGCCACATGCCGGGGTCGGTCTCCGTGAAGAGGACCGTGTCCTTCGCCGGGTCCGTGCCGATGACGTGGACCATGAGCTTCTCCGGGCGCCAGGAGGCATCCACCACGGTGTAGATGACCCGCGTGCCGTCCGGCGTGAGCTGCGGGTCGTAGAAGGTGCCCTCGATCGTGTCGGGGAGGTCCTCGCCGGTCGCGAGGTTCTTCAGGCGCAGGGTGAAGCGCTCGTCGCCGGCGTTGTCCACGGCGTAGGCCAGGAGGGTGCCGTCGCGGCTCACGTCGAGGCCGCCCAAGGAGAAGAAGGGCTGGCCCTCGGCGAGCGCGTTGCCGTCCAAGAGGATCTGTTCGCCGGGGACGGGCTCGCCCGGGGTGAGGGTGGGCGGGGTCCAATCCGCCTCGGTGTCCCCCGTGTCCTGCGCGGGGATGCGCGCGTGGAGGGCGTACTGGCTGCCTTCCTCGGTGCGCGAGTAGTACCACCAGCCGCGCTCGCGGGCCGGGACGGAGAGGTCCGTCTCCACGGTGCGGGCCTTGATCTCGTCGAAGAGCTCCTGGCGCAGGGCCTCCTGGCCCGCGGTGACGGCCTGGGCATAGGCGTCCTCGGCGCGCAGGTGGGCCAGCACCTCCTCCGATTCCTTGTCCCGCAGCCATTCCCACGGGTCCGTGCGGGTGTCGCCGTGGTGGGTGGAGCTGACGGGGCGCTTCGGCGCGACCGGAGGCGTGGGCAGGCTGTGCTCGGGCGTGGTCATGTCCCCATCTTGGCCCATGCCGGGGCCGGCGTCAGGGGTGCTCGCTGTCGGCGGATTCCCGGCGCCGGACGCCTCCTGCCGGTGATCTGCCGGTGAGGCCTACTGCCGGTACTGCCCGACCGTGCCCCAGGTGCTGACCCCGAGGTGGCCGCCGGCGATGAGGTTGAAGGGGTGCCGTGCCACGCTGGCCGGGGGAGTCGCACCGTCGTCCACGGCGAGCACCGTGACGGCCGCGACGGCGGGGGCTCCCTGGCGCAGCGCGACCGTGAGGATCTGTGGTTCGTCCGGGGCCGGGTCGCTTGCGCCGTAGCCGCGCCAGCCGAGGGCCGCCTCCGCGCGTTGCCCGGGTCCCAGCGCCACGCGCGAGCCGTCTCCGTCCGGGGCCTGGGTTTCCGGGAGGCCGGACGTGATCGCGAGGGCGCGCCCGGCCTGCGTGAGCCCCAAGCTGGGGCGCCCCTGCAACCAACACGCCTCCTCGCCCCGGTTGACGGCCTGCAAGGTGCCGAACCCGTTGCCGCCCAGTACCCGCCCGATTCCCCCGAGTTCGAAGCGCAGATCGCCGGGGGTGCACGCGCGCCGGGCCGTGGTCGGTGTCTCGGGGCTGGGCGCGGTGGGCGGTGTGGTCTCTGGCTCCGGCAGTGCGCCGGGCCGGGGCGTGGCCGGGGTCTGCTCGACGGGGCTGGTGCGCGGAACCGAGGCGAGCCGGTCCCACCGATCGAAGGCGTCGCCGGCGGAGATCGCCTCTCCGGCGGCTTGGGTTGTCAGGAGCGCGGAGCACACGGCCAGCGGGAGAAACAGCACCCGGTAGCCCCACGGGACCGCGCGCCGAGCCGGCGGGGTGGGCTGCGCGGGCCGGGCGCCAGTGGAGTCACCACTGGAGGGGCTTGGCGAGTCGTCCGGCAAGCCGTCGGCTGAAGTGCCGGGGGAGTCGCCTTGGGAGGCGCTTGGTGAACCGCCGGGGGAGGTGCCGGCGGAGCCGTCGGGCGAATCGTCCGGTGTGGCCCCGAGGGGTGCATCGGGGGAAGCGGTGGGGGAGCCGTCTGGGGAGTCGTCAGCCGAGGCGCCGTCGCCCGAGGCGGGTCCCGCCGTCGGCCGTGCCGGGGCCGGATCCGTCCCGGCCCAGCCCACGCCGGCCAGCCAGTAGCCGGCGACCGCCGCGACCGCGGCGACGGCGAGGATCTGCACGGCAACGAGGAACCCATCGCTTCCGCTGCGTACGGCGGAAGCGAGCCACGTAAGTGCGGACACCACCCCGAGCCCCACGAGGGCGATCGGGACAAGCAGGAGCATCGTGCGCGCCGCCGCGGCCACCCCTCCCCACCAGGCCTCCCGGCCAGGCGGAGCCCCCGCCGCGCCGATGCGTGCGACGAGCACGACGTGAGCGATGGCCCCGAGCGCCGGCACCCACAGCGGCCACCAGCCGAGGAACGAGCAGAAGAGCAGCCCGGTGGCCACGACCTGCGCCACGGCGCCCACCCCGCGCAGGAGCGGCGCACGCGATCGGGGCACCCCCGCGTCGACCGGCCGAGACGCGAGCCACAGAACGGCAAACACGAAGGCCATGAGCCCCAGCACGACGGCGTGCTGCTGGGCCTGCCGCAGGATCGAGTCCATCCGCGCGGCCGCGTCGGGGTCCTTGGGCGCACCAGATCCCGAGGGCTCGTTCCACCACGCATGCCACGAGAGCGCCTGCCACCAGAACCACGGGACGAGAGAGCACCAGAAGCCGATCGCGGCCACGGCCCCCGCACTGTGGCGCAGGAGCTCGAGGGAGGGACGGCCCGGACGCGCGCGCAGCGCAGGCACGGCCCACAGCGCGAGCTCCGCCGCCGCCACACCCACGGGGTAGAGCGCCACGTCGCGCCAGTCGAAGGTGGTGCCGAGGGTGAGGCGCCACCCGATCCACTGGGCGGAGAGCCACGCCGGCACCCCGCTCAGTTGCCACAGCTCCACGCCCCAGCAGAAGGCGAGCCCCAGGGGCCAGGCGAGCCACGCGCTCACGCGCCGCCGGGAGAGCCAGAACAGCGCAAGTCCCAGGAGCAGCGTGATGAGGGCCGCGTAGGCGAGGGTGCCGAGCATGCGTCTCCCGATGAACGTGCGCTGCGCCGGTGGGGGGATCCGGGCCGGTGCCCGGGGCCCTGCCCACCGGACGCCGAAAGCGCGACGTTACCGGGCGCCGTCGGGCGGTGGCCGCGCCCACGGCCCAAGGTTGCCCAATGGTGACCGAACCCGCACGCAACGAACAGCCTTCATGCAGGTCAGGCGCAGGAACCGTGGGGCCCAGCGCACGCACGGTGGCGGCGCGCCCTCCCGGCGAGGGTGGGCTGCGGCGTCGGGCAAAGCGCCCCGGAGCCACTGGGAAAGAGGGGAAGCGCGGAACGACGTGCCGCGGCTCACGCCGCCCGGAGGGCCCGATCACGCTGGGTCTACCCTTGGTGCCAGGCACGTGCAAGGACCAGCGTGCCCACTCGCACACCTAAGGAGTCCTCCGTGCATCTGTCTCGACCAAGAATCGGCCTGCGGGCCGTCGCCGGGGTGGCCGCCGCCGCCCTCGCGATGCTGCTGGGCGGCACCGCCGCCCAGGCCGCGCCCGCCCCGGCCAGCCAACCGGCCGCCGTCGTGCAGGCCAAGCTGCCGGCCGTGGCACCGGCCGACCTCGGCGGCAAGAAGTTCACCATCGCCACCGACACGACCTTTGCCCCCTTCGAGTTCCGCGACACCTCCAGCGGCGACTTGGTGGGCATCGACATGGACATCCTGCGCGCCATCGCGAAGGACCAGAACTTCCAGGTCGACATTCAGTCGCTCGGCTTCCAGGCCGCGCTCTCCGCCGTGACCTCGGGCCAGGCAGACGGCGTCATTGCCGGCATGTCGATCACCGACGAGCGCAAGAAGATCTTCGACTTCTCCGACCCCTACTTCGAGTCCGGCGTGCAGATGGCCATCGCGGCCAGCAACGACACGATCAAGGGTTACGAGGACCTGAAGGGCCAGACCGTCGTGGCCAAGTCCGGTTCCGAGGGGCTGGCGGAAGCCCAGAAGCTCGCGGCCCAGTACGGCTTCACCGTGAAGGCCCTCGACCAGTCCGCCACGATGTACGAGTCGGTCAAGAACCAGTCCGCCGTGGCCGTGTTTGATGACTACCCGGTGCTGGCCTACGGCATCGCCCAGGGCAACGGCCTCAAGGTGGTCACCGACAAGATCCCCGGCGGCCAGTACGGCTTCGCCGTGGCCAAGGGCAAGAACGCCGAACTGCTCGCCGCCTTCAACGACGGCCTCGCCAATCTCAAGGCCTCCGGCGAGTACCAGCGGATCCTCGATCAGTACCTGAACCCGCAGGCCGCGAGTTCCGGCAACATCTTCCAGCTCGCCGCAGACTCCTGGCCGGCACTGTCCAAGGGCTTGTGGAACACCATCGTCATCACGCTCGTCGCGTTCGTGATCGCGCTGGCGCTGGGCCTGATCTTCGGCTTCATGAAGGTCTCCACCTCGCGCGTGTTGCGCGGCATCGCCACCGTCTACGTGGCGATCTTCCGCGGCACCCCGATCCTGGTGTGGGCGTTCCTGTTCTACTTCGGCCTGCCCCAGATCACGGGCGTCAAGGGCGACATCTTCTGGGCGGGCGTTGCGACGCTGGCGCTGAACTCCGGCGCGTACCTGACGGAGATCGTCCGCGGCGGCCTGCAGTCGGTTGACCCCGGCCAGATGGAGGCCTCGCGCTCGCTCGGCCTCGGTTGGGGCAAGTCGATGCAACGTGTGGTGGTGCCGCAGGCGGTCAAGATCTCGACGCCGTCCATCATCAACCAGCTGGTCATCACGCTGAAGGACTCCTCGCTGCTGCTGACCATCGGCTTTGCCGAACTGCTCTACCAGGCCCAGCAGATCTATGCGGCGAACTTCCGCACCACGGAGATGCTGATCATCGTCGGAGTCATCTACTTCATCGTGATCACGCTGCTGACCTGGCTGGCGAACTACGTGGATAAGAAGGTGAACAAGTGAGCGCGCAGACCGTGACTGAGACGGCACCCGTGATCGACGTTGTGGGGCTGCGTAAGTCCTTCGGCTCCAACGAGGTGCTCAAGGGCATCGACCTGAGCGTGACGGCCGGCGAGGTGATCTCCCTCATCGGGCCCTCCGGCTCCGGCAAGTCCACCATCCTGCGCTGCCTGAACCGGCTCGAGGATCCGACCTCCGGGACCGTCCGCGTGGCCGGTTTCGACCTCACCGATCCCAAGGTGGACATCAACGAGGTCCGCCGCCACGTGGGCATGGTGTTCCAGCACTTCAACCTCTTCCCGAACATGTCGGTCATCGAGAACGTGATGCTGGCACCGGTGGAGACGAAGAAGCGCTCCAAGGACGAGGCGCGCAAGCAGGCGCTGGGTCTGCTGGAGCGCGTGGGCCTGGCGGAGAAGGCGGACGCGCGTCCGTCGCAGCTCTCCGGCGGCCAGAAGCAGCGCGTGGCGATCGCCCGCGCGCTGGCCATGGAGCCCGGCATCATGCTCTTCGACGAGGCCACCTCCGCGCTGGACCCGGAGATGGTCGGCGAGGTGCTCGAGGTAATCCGCGAGCTGGCGCAGACCGGCATCACCATGGTGCTCGTGACGCACGAGATGGGCTTCGCCCGCGAGGTCTGCGACCGCGTGGTCTTCATGGCCGACGGCGTGGTGTGCGAGGAGGGTGCCCCGGAGCAGCTCTTCGGCAACCCCCAGACGCCGCGCCTGCAGGAGTTCCTCTCCAAGGTGCTCTGAGCCCTCGCCGCGGTCAAACGGCCCGATCGCTTCAAAACTGCTGAAACCTTGCGGCAGTTTCGAAGCGATCGGGCCGTTTCGTGCTCACGGCCATGGGCGAAGCCGTCGGTCGGGAACGAGCCCTGCTCCGATCAGCCGAGACACGAGCCGTCCTGGAACCTCCAGCTCCGGCCATCCCCAGTGCAGGATCCGGTAGCCGCGAGCGAAGAGTCGATTGTCGCGAGCCTTCTCGCGCGCGATGCGGTCGCGCGGGCTGCGGCCTGCTCCCATGCTGGGATCCACGTACTTCTGAATTCCATCGACCTCGCCAACGAGGCGCAACCACTCCCACCAAAAGTCGGTGAGCGCGATGAACCCCTGCTGATCGCGATGGATCTGCTGCAGCACGGGCGCAGGAAGCCCAGCGTCCAGCATGAGGAATCGACTTCGTGATTCGGCCACTGAGTCGCTCAGGGCGGTTGATTGCTTCCACAACCCAACGGCTCGGGCTCGGGTTCTGACGGCACCGATGGCCTGGATCCTGGCCTGCACATCGAGTTCATCGATCCCAGCCGCATTCCGGCGCACTGCGTCCGCGGCGGCCAACGCTCGCCAACCACCCTCGGCGAGAACATGAACGAGTGCCGGTTCTGTGGGCTCGCGGAGGAATCCCAACGCATTGACCGGTGCTGTTGGGCACGGTCCGTGAAGCCTGACGGGCAGGGCAGGTGTGCGTCTAGCCTGCTCCGCCCAGGGACCGTTGTGGAGTGCGAAGGTGGGTGCGGCGCGGCCGCGATGGTGGTTGGTTGGCACGAAGACGTCGATGCATTGAGGCAGTGGTGCGGTGGGGTACACCAACGCAAGTGAGGTGGCGCCGCAGAAGATCGCCTCCGGACGCGTACGCAAGACAGCGGCCGCAGTCATCAGGAAACGTTCTCTGTGGCTGGCCTGCACCCACAACGAGACATCCACGTAGCTTCGAGGGGCGATTCTCACGATCTCGCCGCGCGTGAATCGCCGAGAGAGCGCCGCGCTGCTGTCGCCCGGGATGATGTGGCTTCGAGCGAGGAGAAGTTCGTTGTCCATCTGGTCACTGTGGGCCACCGTCACGGCGGACGCGGGAGAGGTTGCGCGCCGCTGGGGACGAGTCCTCCCTGTGAGGGGAATGGCTCGTCGCGAGGCAGACAGTCCTCCGACGGCCCGATCGCTTCAAAACTGCCTCAAGCTTCGCGCAGTCCTGAAGCGATCCAGCAGTTTGGCGCTCGCGAGGCAGGCGCAGCCAAGCCCGAGGAACTGCCCCCGCCGCTTGACCATGCGACGCCGCTCACATAACCTGAACGAGCGGTCAGTAATTCAGAGCAGGGCACGCACGCCCGCGAAACACCCACGGCCCGCACCGACCAGGAGGAGCCAAGCGCATGAGCACCACCGCCGCTACGCCGAGCACCGTCGCAGACGACGAAGGCCGCGCAGCCTTTGACGCCCTCATCGCGGCCGACGGCCGGATCGAGCCCCGCGACTGGATGCCGGAGGATTACCGCAAGACCCTGATCCGCCAGGTCTCCCAGCACGCGCATTCCGAGATCATCGGCATGCAGCCGGAGGCCAACTGGATCACCCGCGCCCCGAGCCTGAAGCGCAAGGCCATCCTCATGGCCAAGGTGCAGGACGAGGCGGGCCACGGCCTGTACCTCTACTCCGCCGCCGAGACCCTCGGCGCCACGCGGGATGAGATGGTCGAGGCCCTCATCGAGGGCAAGGCCAAGTACTCCAGCATCTTCAACTACCCCACGCGCTCGTGGGCCGACGTCGGGGCCATCGGCTGGCTCGTCGACGGCGCCGCGATCGCCAATCAGGTGCCGCTGTGCCGCGCCTCGTACGCGCCGTACGGCCGCGCCATGGTCCGCATCTGCAAGGAAGAGTCCTTCCACCAGCGCCAGGGCTTCGAGATCCTCCTGACCCTCGCCAACGGCACGCCGGAGCAGAAGGCCATGGCCCAGGACGCGGTCAACCGCTTCTACGCCCCGGCCCTCATGATGTTCGGCCCGCCGGATGACGCCTCGCCGAACTCCAAGCAGTCCATGGCCTGGCACATCAAGCGCTTCTCCAATGATGACCTGCGCCAGCGCTTCGTCGGCATGATCGTGGAGCAAGTCAAGGTCCTCGGCCTGACCCTGCCCGATCCGGAGCTTCGCTACGACGAAGAGACCAAGCAGTGGATCCACCAGGAGCTCGACTGGGTCGAGTTCATGGACGTCATCAAGGGCAAGGGCCCCTGCAACGCCCAGCGCCTCGAGCGCCGCCGCGTGGCGCACGAGGACGGCGCGTGGGTCCGCGAGGCCGCCGCAGAGTACGCCCGCAAGCAGCAGCTGAAGCTGGCCGAGGCCAGCGGAAAGGCGGCCTGACATGGGCGCTGAGAACCAGATCAACGACACCAACGCCACGGGCGCCCTCCAAGAGGACAAGCACGCCTGGCCGCTGTGGGAGGTCTTCGTGCGCAGCTCGCGCGGCCTCTCCCACGTGCACGCCGGCTCGCTGCACGCCCCCGACGCGGACATGGCCGTGCGCAACGCCCGCGACCTGTACACGCGCCGCAACGAGGGCGTCTCCCTCTGGGTCGTCCTCTCCGACAACATCATCGCGAGCGACCCGCGCGACAAGGAGTCCTTCTTCGAGTCCCCCAAGGGCAAGGACTACCGCCACGCCACGTACTACACCGCCTCCGAAGGGGTGAAGCACCTGTGAGCCACGACTTCGAGGAGGAGTTCGCCGGCTACGGCGACAACGTCGCCTCGGCCACGCGCGTCACCCCTGGCCACGCCCTGCGCCCCGAGGACATCGCGCTGCAGGACGCCCCGCCGGCCGCGGACAACGGCGAGTACGCCGTCTGGCTCGGCGACGATTCGCTCATCCTGGCCCAGCGCCTCGCCTGGTGGATCTCCCGCGCCCCGGAGATGGAGGAGGACATCGCCCTTGGCAACATCGGCCTCGACCTCCTGGGTCACGCCCGCTCGTTCCTGACCTACGGCGGCAAGAGCATCGGCAAGACCGAGGACGACCTCGCCTATTGGCGCGAGGAGGACGAGTTCCGCAGCGTGCACCTCGTGGAGGTGCCGGGCCAGGACTTCGGCCTGACGATCGCCCGCCAGCTCTTCTTCAGCGTCTACCTCGAGCTGCTCTACACGCGCCTGCTGAACAGCACCGACGCCACCCTCGCCGCGATCAGCGCCAAGGCCCTGAAGGAGGTGGAGTACCACGTGGATCACGCCACGCAGTGGATGCTTCGCCTCGGCGGCGGCACCGAGGAGTCGGCCCGCCGCATCCAGCACTCGCTCGAGGTCATGTGGCCCTACGCCCACGAGCTCTTCGTCGACGAGCCGCTGCACGAGCGCCTCGCCGCCACCGGCGTCGCCGCGCTCCCGTCCTCGCTCAAGGAGGACTGGGACCGGCGCGTCACCGCCGTCATCGAGGAGTCGGGGCTCGCCATGCCCGCCGCCAAGGACGCACTCTGCCGCGGCCGCCGCGGCGAGCACACTGAGCACCTCGGCTACCTGCTCGCCGAGATGCAGGTCCTCGCCCGCAAGTTCCCCGGCGCCACCTGGTGATCTGATGGACACGCACGTTCATCACAGGGCCCAGGGCGCGTGCTGCCAGGGTTCCTCACAGATGCCCGACGTCGTGGCGTCGCCTGAAGCGGGCGCCTCACCTGAGGCGTGCTGTGGGGGAGCGGGGGCCCACGCCCCCGCCGCCCAGGCGACGGGCGCCGGGAGCAGGCCGGCCGCCGTCGTGCACTCCCGGGGCGACGCCGCCCTGGAGGCGATCGCCGCGACCGTCAACGATCCCGAGATCCCGGTGCTGAGCATCAAGGACCTGGGGATCCTGCGCGGCGTGCGGCAGGAGGCGGGCGAGGTGGTCGTGACCATCACGCCCACGTACTCCGGCTGCCCCGCGATGGACACGATCGCCGACGACCTGCGCATCGCGTTCCAGGACGCCGGCTACCCGGGCGCGCGGATCGAGCTCACGCTCAGCCCCGCCTGGACCACCGACTGGATGAGCGAGGAGGGCAAGACCAAGCTCGCGCAGTACGGGATCGCCCCGCCCACCCCTCGCCGCGAGGGGGACCGCCTGCGCCTGGCCATGGCGGTCAAGTGCCCGCGCTGCCACTCGCTTGATACGCGCGAACTCTCGCGCTTCGGCTCCACCTCCTGCAAGGCGCTGTATCAGTGCAACGCCTGCCTGGAACCCTTCGACTTCTTCAAGGCCCTCTGAGCGCGCCCACAGCGCTCATGCCACCCTCACGAGAGGCTGCTCAGCATGTCTACCGACGCCGCCACCCCGGCCCGCCGCCGGGCCCGCTTCCACACGCTCCCGGTCTCCGAGGTGCGCCGCCTGACCGCCAACGCTGTCGAGGTGACGTTCGCGATCCCGGACGAGATCGCCGACGAGTTCGACTACGCCGCCGGCCAGTACGTGGCCCTGCGCGCGCAGGTGCCCTCTTACGACGGCACGCCGGTGGAGCTGCGCCGCTCCTACTCGATCTGCGCGGCGCCCGTGCGCGGCGAGATCCGCGTCGGCATCAAGAAGGACGCCGGCGGCCTGTTCTCCACGTGGGCCAACGAGGAGCTCAAGGTCGGCGACACGATCGACGTCATGAACCCGCAGGGCACCTTCGTGTCCAAGGCCGAGCTCATGCGTCCGGGCAGCGGCCAGCACCTCGTGGCGATCGCGGCCGGCTCCGGCATCACGCCCGTCATGGCGATCACGCGCCAGGTCCTGGAGAACGACCCGCTGGCCACGGTTGACCTGGTCTACGCGAACCGCTCCAGCTCCGACGTCATGTTCGTCGAGGAGCTTGCGGACCTCAAGGACTCCTACCCCTCGCGCCTCGCGATCCACCACGTGCTTACCCGCGAGCAGCGCATCTCGCCGCTGCTGACGGGCCGCATCGACGAGGAAAAGATGGACGCGCTGCTGGATCACGTGCTGCGCACCGAGGCCACCGACGAGTGGTTCCTCTGCGGCCCCATGGACATGGTGCAGCTGGTGCGCGATCAGTTGGCCGAGAAGGGCGTGGCCGCCGAGCGCGTGCGCTTCGAGCTCTTCACGACCGGCGAGGTCGGCGATCCGAGCGGCCAGCACGGCAAGCCCGTGGTCGTCACCGACGACCAGGAGACCGTGGAGATCGAGTTCCAGCTCGACGGCCTGCGCGGCAGCGTGAAGTCTCCGGTCGAGGCCAAGGAGACCGTGCTCAACGCGGCCCTGCGCGCCCGCCCGGATGTGCCGTTCGCGTGCGCTGGCGGCGTCTGCGGCACGTGCCGCGCCAAGGTCATCGAGGGCACCGTGCGTATGGAGGAGAACTACGCGCTGGAGCCCGAGGAGATCGAGCAGGGCTACGTGCTCACGTGCCAGTCGCACCCCACCTCCGAGCGCGTCGTGGTGGATTACGATGCCTGATTCCTCCGCTTCGCCCGCTTCCCGGCCCGGCATGATCCGCAGCGAGGTGCGCGGTGCGGTGCTCGAGGTCATCCTCGATGCCCCGTCCAAGCTCAACTCGATCGATGAGCAGGGGCTGCGCGATCTGGCCCAGGTGCTCGCCAACGCGGCCCCCGCGGCCGAATGCGGCGAGATCCGTGCGTTGCTGCTGCGCGGCGAGGGCAAGGCGTTCTGCGCCGGCCGCGACATCGCCGGCGTCGACCCGGCCACGGACGACGTGCCCGGCTACCTGGATGGCCTCACGGCGCCCGTCATGCGCGCGCTGCACGCCTTCCCCGCGCCGAGCTTCGCCGCCGTGCAGGGCGCGTGCCTCGGGGTGGGCCTCGGCCTCGCCCTGGCCTGCGATGTGGTCTACGTGGGGGAGCGCGCCAAGCTCGGCTCGCCCTTCGCCAACCTCGGCGCCGCGCTGGATTCAGGCGGCCACTGGCTGCTGACACAGCGCCTCGGGACGCACCGCGCGCTCGACCTCATCTACACGGGCGAGCTCATGGGCGGCGCGGAGGCCGTGGCCTCCGGCCTCTTCAGCCGTGTGGTGCCCGACGACGAGCTGTTGGCTTTTGCGCGCGAGCGCGCCGAGCGCGTGGCGGACGGGGCGACGGGCGCGCTGCTCGCCTCCAAGGCCCTGGTCTTTGAGGTGCGCGACGGGCTGGGCTTCGAGGACTCCCTCGCCGCCGAGACGCGCGTGCAGGAGTCGCTGCGCACCACCGAGCACTACGTCGAGGGCTTTGCGGCCTTCCGCGAGAAGCGCAGGCCGGTCTTCAGGCACTGAGCGCTGCCTCTCCTCGAGCAAAGCACAGGGCCCCTCACTGTCTTGGCGGTTTCTATGGGTCCTCGCAACACCTGGTGGTTTAGGTGGCTTTGATTAGATCACGCATGCGCTCGGCTGGGGTTTCCCAGCCGAGCGTTTTGCGTGGGCGGCGGTTGAGTTTGT
>JAITLQ010000009.1 GCA_031277795.1 Arthrobacter sp. | reverse complement strand
AACGCGACCCACCAGATGAAGAAGCTCACGCTGGATGACCTCAAGGCCTTCCGCGATCACCTGCGCATCCCCATCTCCGACGCCGAGCTGGAGAAGGACCCCTACCGTCCGCCGTACTATCACCCCGGCATGGACGCCCCGGAGATCCAGTACCTCATGACGCGCCGCCATGCGCTGGGCGGCTTCACGCCCGAGCGCCGCACGGCGCACACGCCCGTCCGGCTGCCGGACGACAAGGCCTACGTTGCCGCCAAGCGTGGTTCCGGCAAGCAGGAGGCCGCCACCACCATGGCCTTCGTGCGCCTGCTCAAGGACCTCATGCGCGACAAGCAGTTCGGCAAGCGCATCGTGCCGATCATCCCGGACGAGGCCCGCACCTTCGGCATGGACTCGCTCTTCCCCACGGCCAAGATCTACAACCCGAACGGGCAGAACTACACCTCCGTTGACCGCGAGCTGGTGCTCGCGTACAAGGAGAGCGCCCAGGGCCAGATCCTGCACACCGGCATCAACGAGGGCGGCTCCACCGCCGCCTTCACCGCCGTGGGAACCGCGTACTCCACGCACGGCGAGCCCGTGATCCCCGTCTACATCTTCTACTCGATGTTCGGCTTCCAGCGCACGGCCGACGCCTTCTGGGCCGCGGGCGATCAGATGGCGCGCGGCTTCATCATCGGCGCCACCGCCGGCCGCACCACCCTGACGGGCGAGGGCACCCAGCACGCCGACGGCCACAGCCCGCTGCTCGCCGCCACGAACCCGGCCGTCGTCACGTACGACCCGGCGTACGGCTACGAGATCGGGCACATCGTCAAGGACGGCCTGGAGCGCATGTACGGCGGCAAGCACGCCGATCCGAACGTCATGTACTACCTGACCGTGTACAACGAGCCCTACGTGCAGCCGGCCGAGCCGGAGAACGTGGACGTCGAGGGCATCCTGCGCGGTATCCACCAGGTCAAACCCTCGGACCTCGACGTGGGCCCGCGCGTGCAGCTCCTGGGCTCGGGCGTGTCCGTTCCGTGGCACCTCGAGGCGCAGAAGATGCTCGCCGAGGAGTGGGGCGTGGCCGCCGATGTGTGGTCCGTGACCTCCTGGTCCGAGCTGCGCCGCGACGGCCTGGCCGCCGAGCAGGACGCCTTCCTGCACCCGGAGCGCGAGGCTCGCGTCCCGTACGTCACGCAGAAGCTGGCCGGGGCCACGGGTCCGGTCATCGCGGCGACGGACTACATGAAGGCCGTGCCGGACCAGATTCGCCAGTTCGTGCCCAACGAGTTCGCCACGCTCGGCGCCGACGAGTTCGGCTTCGCCGACACCCGCGCCGCCGCCCGTCGCTACTTCCACATCGACTCCGCGTCGATCGTGGTGCGCGCCCTGCAGATGCTGGCCAAGCGCGGCGAGGTGGATCCCTCCGTGCCCCGCGAGGCGGCGGCCAAGTACGAGCTGCTCAACGTGAACGCCGGCACGACCGGCAACGCGGGCGGCGACGCCTAGGCCCCGGCCCTTCAGGCAGCGCGTCGTTTCAGCGTCGCCGTCGTCCCCCTCGCGGGGACGGCGGCGACGTTGGCTTTGTGGGAAACCCACAACCGGACACCCACGGCCAAGATGACAGGCACCACCGCCGGGGCCTAGCCTCGAACCCGTGCCCCACACCGACCCAGCCATGAGCGCGCCGCGCGCTCGCATCGCCGAGACGCTGCGTTCAAGCCCCCACACCCTCGAGCGGCTGCGGGCGACGCTCGGCTCGCTCTCCACCCTCGCCCTCAAGGAGCTCGATTCCTCGCTGCCGTGGTACCGCTCCCTCCTGCCCGAGCAGCGCTCGGCGCTGGGACTCATCGCCCAGCGCGGCATCTCCTCCTTCGTCTCGTGGTTCGAGGATCCGAGCGCTCCCACGTGGGTGCTCGACGACGTCTTTGCCGACGCCCCGAGCGAGCTCTCGCGCACGATCTCCCTGCAGAAGGCCCTCCAGCTCATCCGCGTGGTGGTGGGCGTCGTGGAGGAACGCGTGCCGGAGCTGGCCGATCCCACGGAGCAGGTGCCGCTGCGCGAGGCGGTGCTGCTCTACTCCCGCGAGGTGGCCTTCGCCGCCGCGGACGTGTACGCCAGGGCGGCGGAGAAGCGCGGTGCCTGGGACTCGCGGCTCGAGGCGCTCGTTGTCGACGCCGTGCTGCGCGGGGAGGATCCGGATTCGCTGCGTTCCCGCCTGGCCTCCATCGGCTGGCGCTCACAGAGCGATCTGTGCGTCGTGGTCGGCTTCACCCCGGCCACCGTCACCGGCACCTCGGTGCGCGAGCTGCGCCGCGCGTCGGTGCGCAGCGCGCGCGACTCGGTCGTGGGCATCCAGGGCGATCGCATCATCCTGCTCCTGGGCGGCCTCGACTCGCACGGACCCCTGGATCGGCTGGCCAAGCACTTCGGCGACGGCCCCGTGGTCGTGGGGCCCGTGGTGCCGACCCTGCGGGAACTGCCGGCGTCGGCGCGGGCCGCGCTCATGGCGCTGGCGGCGGCGCCGGCCTGGCCGGATGCGCCCCGACCCGTCCTCGCGGACGACCTGCTCCCCGAGCGCGCCCTGGCCGGGGACAGGGACGCCGTCGAGGCCCTGGTGCAGCGTGTGTACCGCCCGCTCGTGGCCGCGGGCCCCGCCCTCGCCGAGACCCTCACGCGCTACCTCGCCGAGGGGCACTCCCTCGAGGCGACGGCGCGCGCGCTCTACGTCCACGCCAACACGGTCAGGTACCGCCTGCGCCGCATCACCGACGCCACCGGCTGGGACCCCTTCAGCCCGCGCGACGCCCTCGTGCTGCAGAGCGCGCTCATCTGCGGGCGGCTCCACCCCGGCGAGGAGCCGGAGGCGTGAAGTTGTAGGATTCATACAACTGCCACCCCACACCTTGGGCACGTCGCCTCACGCCGTGACCCCCTTCTCAATGAAAAGGTAGAGACCGTGCTTGCCATTGTTTGCCCCGGTCAGGGCTCCCAAACCCCCGCCTTCCTCTCGGCTTGGCTCGAGGACGACGCCGTCGCAGCCCACCTGCGCGCGCTCTCCGACGCCGTGGGGCGCGACCTCGTGCACCTCGGAGCCGAGGCGGACGAGGAGACCATCAAGGACACCGCCGTGGCACAGCCGCTCATCGTGGCGGCCGGCCTCGTGACCGCCAGGGCGCTCTTCGGCGACACGCTGCCGGAGAACGTCGTCGTGGCCGGACACTCCGTCGGCGAGATCACCGCCTCGGCGCTCGTGGGGGCCCTGCCGGAGTCGGAGGCCGTGAACTTCGTCAAGGTGCGCGCCAACGGCATGGCCGAGGCCGCCGCCCAGACGCCCACCGGCATGGCGGCCGTCCTCGGCGGCGACCCGGACGAGGTCCGCGCCGCGATCGTCTCCGCCGGACTGACCCCCGCCAACGAGAACGGCGGCGGCCAGATCGTGGCCGCCGGATCCCTCGAGAACCTGGCCGCCCTCGGCGAGAACCCGCCGACTAAGACCCGCGTCATTCCCCTCAAGGTCGCCGGCGCGTTCCACACGCAGTACATGGCCCCGGCCGTGCCCGCGCTCGAGGAACTGGCCGGCGAGCTGCACCCCGCCGAGCCGAGCCGCACCCTGCTGAGCAACTTCGACGGCGAGGCGATCATCAGCGGCGACGAGAACCTCGCCTCGCTCGTGGCGCAGGTAACCCGCCCCGTGCGCTGGGACCTGTGCGAGGAGCGCATGCTGGCGCTCGGCGTCACCGGCCTGCTCGAGGTGGCTCCCGCCGGCACGCTGACCGGCCTGGCCAAGCGCGGCATGAAGGGCGTCAAGACCTTCGCGCTGAAGACGCCGGATCAGCTGGACGAGGCCCGCGCATTCGTGGCCGAGCACGCCTGATCCAACCCCGTCGGGGCGCCCGCTTGAGCGGCACCGGCCCTCGGGCACCCTAAGCTTGAGCTGAACACCACAAGGTTTCAGATGCACCCGCACCCGGGCGCGTCATTAGGCCGGTTCCGACCGGCACCACACGAAGGAGAAAGCCACATGGCTGCCACGAACGAAGAGATCCTTGCCGGCCTCGCCGAGATCGTGAACGAGGAGACGGACCTGCCCGTCGAGGACGTCCAGCTGGACAAGTCCTTCACCGAGGACCTGGACATCGACTCCATCTCGATGATGACCATCGTCGTCGAGGCCGAGACCAAGTTCTCCGTCACCATCCCCGATGACCAGGTCAAGAACCTGAAGACCGTGGGCGACGCCGTTTCCTACATCGCCAAGGCCCAGGCCTGAGTCACCCGCTCGGGTGAATCCTTCACCCGCATCCGGTCGGGCGGCGTCACGCCGACGCCGCCCGACCGCGGGAGTCCTCCCGCACCGGCCCACCATCCACGGGCCTCCCCCCAAGCACGCTGAAAACAAAGGATGCTGAGCATGGCCAAGACCGTCGTTGTCACCGGACTGGGCGCGACCACCCCGATCGGCGGAGACGTTGCGAGCAGCTGGGCCGCGGCCCTGGCCGGCACCTCCGGTGCCCGCACCCTCACCGAGGACTGGGTGGAGAAGTACTCCCTCCCGGTGACGTTCGCGGCCCGCGCGCTCGTCCCCGCCGCCGAGGTCCTCTCCAAGGCGGAGATCAAGCGCAACGATCCCTCGGTGCAGTTTGCCCTCGTGGCCAGCCGCGAGGCCTTCAAGGACGCCGGCCTGGACGAGGCCGAGATCGACCACGATCGGCTCGGCGTGTCCTTCGCCACCGGCATCGGCGGCCTCAACACGCTCCTCGACGCCTGGGACGTGCTGCGCGAGAAGGGCCCGCGCCGCGTGCTGCCCATGACCGTGCCCATGCTCATGCCGAACGCCCCCTCCGGCGCCCTCTCGCTCGAGTTCGGGGCCCGCGCCGCCGCGCGCACCCCCGTCTCCGCCTGCGCCTCCGGCACCGAGGCTCTGGCCATCGCCCAGGAGATGATCCGTTCCGGCAAGGCCGACATCGTCATCGCCGGCGGCTGCGAGGCGGCCATCCACCCCATCACGATGGCCTCCTTCGCCTCGATGCAGGCGCTCTCCCGCCGCAACGACGATCCGGCCCACGCTTCCCGCCCCTACGACCTCGACCGCGACGGCTTTGTCATGGGCGAGGGCGCCGGCGCGCTCATCCTCGAGTCGGAGGAGCACGCCAAGGCCCGCGGGGCCAAGATCTACGCCGAGCTGGCCGGCACGGGCCTCTCCGCCGACGCCTTCCACATCACGGCCCCCGACGCCGAGGGCCTCGGCGCCACCCGCGCCCTGCGCGAGACGATGGTGGACGGCAACTTCGAGGCCTCGGACGTGGTCCACGTCAACGCCCACGCCACGTCCACCCCGGTGGGCGACATCCCCGAGGGCGTGGCCCTGCGCGCCGCCTTCGGATCGCACATGGACAACGTCCCGGTCTCCGCGACCAAGTCGCAGACGGGCCACCTGCTCGGCGGCGCCGGCGCCATCGAGGCCGTCTTCACGGTCCTCGCGCTGCACGAGCGCACCGCCCCGTTGACGATCAACCTCGAGCGCCAGGACCCCGCCGTGGAGCTGGACGTCGTCACGTCTACGCGCGCCATCGGCCCGGGCGTCGCGGTGTCGAACTCCTTCGGCTTCGGCGGCCACAACGCCGTCGCCGCGTTCCGCAGCGTCTGATCCATTGCCGGGCGCTGCGGCGCCCGGCTCACGCACGAAGGCCCCGGCCGCTTCCCTTGAGGGAAGGCAGCCGGGGCCTTCTTCGTTGGCGCGCACCGGCGCGGGTGCGGGCGCCCGGACGGCGCGCGACGTCGCGGGCTCGGCCCGGGCGGGAGGGCGTCAGCCCACGTGGTGCAGCCAGCGCACCGGCGCGCCGTCGGCCGCGGCGCGGAACGGCTCGAGTTCCTCGTCCCAGGCCTCGCCGAGGGCGATGGAAAGCTCGTGATACAGCACGGCGGGGTTGCCCTGGCCGCGTTCGTAGGCGTAGCGAATGCGGTCCTCGGAGACCAGGATGTTGCCGCCCACGTCGGTGGTGGCGTGGAAGATCCCGAGTTCAGGCGTGTGCGACCACCGCGAGGCGTCGACACCGCGCGAGGCCTCCTCGGTGACCTCGTAGCGTAGGTGCGCCCAGCCGCGCAGGGTGGAGGTCAACAGGGCACCCGTGCCCTGCTCCCCCGCCCAGGCCATGTCCGCGCGCATCATGCCCGGGGCGGCCGGCTGCGCGCTCCAGGTGAGTTCCGTGTGGCGGTCCACGGCGGATCCGATGGCCCATTCGATGTGCGGGCACAGCGCGGACGGGGCCGAGTGAATGTACAGGGCTCCGCGCGTCATCGGTATCGACATGCCGTCCTCCAAGTCTTGTCGGTACGTCTTCCCCTACGCCCGACTCTGGTTGACCGCGTCGTTACTCAGGCCATTGTGCCGTGCTTTATGGATGCTGACAAACGTTTGGCGAAACATGCGGGCCAATGAATCGATTTCAGGCCCGCGGGTGAGCCCTTCGATAGCCCTCGCGCAGCCGTTCAACCGAAACGTGCGTGTACAGCTGCGTTGTGGCGAGCGAGCTGTGCCCCAGCAGTTCCTGGACGGTGCGCAGGTCGGCGCCGCCGTCCAGCAGGTGCGTCGCCGCCGTGTGGCGCAGGGTGTGGGGGCCCCGCGCCGAGGTATCTCCGAGGCCCTCGAGGGCGCGGTCCACCGTCTCGCGGGCCCCGCGGCTCCCCCAGCGCGCCCCGCGCACGCCCACGAACAGGGCGGGGCCGGCGGCCGGCGTCCACAGCACGGTGCGCCCCTGACGCACCCAGGCCTCGAGCGCGCGCTCGGCCGGCGCGCCGTAAGGCACCACGCGCTCCTTGTTTCCCTTGCCGAGGACGCGCAGGGTGCGGCGGCCGCGGTCGATGTCATCCAGATCGAGGCCGACGAGCTCGCCGATGCGCACGCCGCTCGCGTAGAGCAGCTCGAGGGCAGCGGCATCGCGGAGTCGAACCGCCGCCTCGCGCCGTGCCGCTTCCTCCGGGCCGACTACCGGCGCGGCCGGCCCAGACGAGCGAGCGGGGGCGCCGGTGTGGGCCGCCGTGTCGAGCAGCCGCTGCACCTGCGACTGGCGCAGCACCGGCGGGAGGTGCTGCTGCCGCTTGGGGGCACGCAAGCGGGCCGAGGGATCCACGCTCAGCAGGCCCTCGCGCCTGGCCCAGGCGCAGAAGGTGCGCGCGGCGGCCGCGTGCCTGGCGAGGGTGGCCGGCGACGCACCGGCCTGGGCGTCCGCGGCGAGCCAGTCGCGCAGCGCGTCGAGGTCGAGGCCGTCGAGGGCTCCCTCGGCTTCCGTCGGCATGCCCGCCGGCCACGCGCTCGCGGCCAGCGCCGCCACGTCCCGCGTGTAGGCGCGGATGGTGTTCTCCGAGCGGCCGCGTTCGAGCCGCAGGTGTCGCTCGAAGGCCTCGAGCACCCCGTCCCCACCGTCGCCGTACCGCTCCGCTTGCCGCATCCACCCAGCCTAGCGGGGCACAACACCTAGTGCCGGGTCCTGGCCCAGCCCCCGTCCCGACGCTCGGCGCGCCCGCGGGCGAGCAGGGAATGCAGCGCCCCGAGGGCCTCGCCTGCCGCGAGGCCGGCGGCCAGGACGAGCCGGTCGAGGGAGGTGACGCCGCGGCGAGGCAGGGCCTCGAAGACCCGGGCCTCCGGCTCGCTCAGCCCGTCGATGGGCGAGGGCTCGGCGAGGCCGGGCAGCGCCTCCTGCCGGGGCGGGCTGGCACCGCGCAGCAGACCGATCGCGCCCAGCGCGTCCTCCGGCCGCACCACGAGCTCGGCGGCGCCCTCGCGGATGAGCCGGTGCGGCCCCTCGCTCGTGCCGGAGGTGACGGGGCCCGGCACGGCGCCCACCCAGCGACCCAACTCCGCGGCCCGGTGTGCGGTGGAGAGCGAACCGGAGCGCCACCTGCCCTCCACCACCACGAGGCCGGCGCCGAGCGCGGCGATGAGTCGGTTCCGGCTCAGGAACCGCCAGCGGGTGGGCGCGCAGCCGGGCGGGTGCTCGCTCAGCAGGAGCTGCTCGCGCGCGAGGTGCTGCAGGAGCCTCGCGTTGCTGGCCGGGTACAGGCGGTCCACCCCGCCGGCCAGCACGCACGCCGTGACGAGGGGGCGCCCCGCTTCGGCGGGCGGTCCGGACTCGAGCGCCGCGCGGTGCGCCGCCGCATCGATGCCGAGCGCGCCGCCAGAGACGATGACGGCCCCGGCGGCCGCCGCGCCCCCGGCGATGACGGAGGTCACGTGGAGCCCGTAGGCGGTGGGATCGCGCGTGCCCACCACGCCCAGCCACCCGCCCGGCTCGGCCACCGGCGGCCGGGCTCCCCGCCACCAGAGCGCCACGGGGGCGCCGGGGCCCAGGTCGTTCAGCGGCAGCGGCCAGCCCTCCTCCCCCGGCAGGAGAAGCCCGCCGCCGAGCCTGGCCACGTTCTCGAGGTCCCGAACCGGATCGGCCTCGGCGGCGCGCCCCCGCAGCCGCTCGCGCAGCGTGGCGAGCCCGGCGGCGGCCGAGGCCTCGCGCGCCCCGCGCTCCAGGAGCGCGGCCTCCACCACGTGGCGCTCCTCCTGGCTCGCGGCCGAGCCCCGCACGATGTCCCAGAGGCGTTCGGCGCCGAGGACGCCGAGCGCCGCCTCCACCGCGAGGTCCTCCGGCTCGGCGCAGCGCGACAGCCCCGCCCTGGCCAGACGCTCCCCTTGCCCGCTCACGCCGCCTCACCTCGCAGGAGGGCCGCCTGCTCGAGATGCTCCGGGCCCGGCCGCTCCGCCTCGGCCAGGTCGGCGAGGGACCAGGCGATGCGCAGGACTCGTTCCACGCCCCGCCCGGTCAGCCCGTGCAGCGCTGCGGCGTCGCGCAGGGCCGCCGCCTCCCGGCCGCTGGGCGCGAAGGGCTGCTCGCGCAGCACCCGCCCGGGCACGCGCGCGTTGCTCACCCCTCCGTGTGGGCCCCAGCGCCGCTGCTGCCTGGCCCGCGCCGCCGTCACGCGCGCCCGCACGGTGGCCGAGTCCTCGCCCCATCCGCCCGACACGAGGGCCTCGGTCTGGGCGGCCGGCACCTCGGCGCGCAGGTCGATGCGATCAAGCAGCGGGCCCGAGAGCCTGGCCCAATACCTGCGCCGCACGAGGGCGGAGCACTCGCACTCCCGGCCCGGCTTGCCGCAGGGGCACGGGTTGGCGGCGAGGATCAGCTGAAACTGGGCGGGGTAGCTCGCGCTGCCTCCCGAGCGATGCAGCGTGAGCCGCCCCGATTCGAGCGGCTCCCGGAGAGCGTCCAGCGTGCGGGCAGCGAACTCGGGTGCCTCGTCGAGGAAGAGGACGCCGCCGTGCGCGAGCGAGGCCGCCCCCGGCCGCGGGACGCCGCTGCCCCCGCCCACGAGCGAGGGCGTGGTCGAGGTGTGGTGCGGCGCGAGGAAGGGCGGCGTGTGCACCAGCTCGCGCACGCCCCAGCCGCCCACCGAGCGCAGGCACGCGCTTAGGAGCGCGTCCTCGTCGCTCAAGGGCGGAAGGATCCCCGGTAGGCGCTCGGCCAGCATGGTCTTGCCGGCACCGGGAGGACCGGAGAGCAGCAGGTGGTGCCCACCCGCAGCGGCCACCTCGAGCACGTACCGGCCCCAGGGCTGGCCCACCACCTCGGCGAGGTCGGGCACCTGACCCTCCCCCGCGGCGTCGGGCGCTGCCCCGCCCTGCTCCGGCTCCGGGCTCCGCGGCGCCAGGGGCGCCACCTCCAGGAGCCGCTGCGAGGCGCCCAGGTCGGCGAGCACGTCGGCGGCGCGCTCGTAGGACACGGACTCGAGCCCGGGCACGAGGGCCGCCTCCGCCGCGTGTCCCGCCGGAAGCACCGCGCGGCCGAATCCGGCCTCGCGGGCCGCGAGGAGGCACGGCAGCACCCCGGCCACGGGACGCAGCGCGCCGTCCAGGCCGAGCTCGCCCAGGAACACTGTGTCCTGCGGGGAGCCGAGCTCGGCCTGCGCCGCAAGGCACGCCACCAAGATCGCCAGGTCGAAGGCCGGCCCGCGCTTGGGTAGGCCGGCCGGGACGAGGTTCACGGTGAGCCGGCGCGGGCTGAGGGCGATGCCCGTGTTCCGTGCGGCGGAGCGCACCCGGTCCCGCGCCTCGCCCAGTGAGGCGTCCGGCAGGCCGAGCAGGATCATGCCGGGCAGTCCCCCGCCCACATCGGCCTCCACCCTCACGCACGTCCCGCGCAGCCCGTTCAGGGCGACGGTGTGGCAGACACCGAGGCTCATGGCGTCACCCCGATGTAGTGGTCGACGGCCTCGGGCGCGCTGCGGTGCGCCGGCCAGAGCAGGGCCAGCACGTCGACGCGGCGCCCCAGCCGCGGAGTATCCGTGCTGTGGACGAACCCGCTCACCAGGGCGTGCAGGCGCCGCAGCTTGGCGCGGTCCACCGCCTCCGCCGGGTAGCCGTACCCCGTGCCGGTCCGCGTCTTGACCTCCACCGCCACGACCTCGCCCGTGCCGGTATCCACCGCCACGATGTCCAGCTCGCCCCGCGCGCAGCGCCAATTGCGCTCGAGCACGGTGAAGCCGCGGTCCTGCAACCAGCCCACCGCGAAGCTCTCCCCCGCCCTGCCGACCTCTTGTGCCTTGGACACGGTCACCACCTCCTGTGCCACCAGCGTCCGCCGCCCGCCGCCCGGCCGCCAGGCACGCGAAAGGGCCCTGGGGATAACCCAGGGCCCTGGCGGGATCGGTGAGGGAAGACGGCTCAATCGCCCAGCGGAGAGTCCTTCAAGAGGTCGGACTTCGCCAGCTCCTCGACGTTCACGTCCTTGAACGTGATGACGCGCACGTTCTTCACGAAGCGCGAGGTCCGGTACACGTCCCACACCCACGCGTCCTGCAGCGTGAGGTCGAAGTAGATCTCCCCGTCGGAGGAGCGCGCCTGCACATCGACGTGATTGGCGAGGTAGAAGCGTCGCTCCGTCTCCACCACGTAGGAGAAGAGGTTCACCACGTCCTTGTACTCGCGATAGAGCTGCAACTCCATCTCGGTCTCGTAGTTCTCGAGGTCGTCGGCACCCATGTCTCTCAACTGCCTTCCTTGACGTGCATGCTGTGCACCGTACTAGATCAACTTCCAACTGCGCCGGTGTGCGTCGCACGGCCCCTGCCCCAGGATGGCCGCCCGATGCGCCGCCGAACCGTAGCCCTTGTTCCGCTCCCAGCCGTAGGCCGGGTGCTGCAACGCGAGCTCCTCCATCAGGCGATCGCGCTCCACCTTCGCGAGGATGGACGCGGCGCCCACCCCGAGGCAATCGCGGTCGCCCTTCACCTGCGTGCGCACGGGGACGTCGACGCTGCGCAGGCCCTCCTCGTCGCCCGGCTGGGCGGCGGCGAACAGATCGGCGGGGGGAGCCGAGAGCCAGTCCAGATTGCCGTCAAGCAGCGCCATGCTCGGCCGCGGCAGCGAGGCTTCGCCGAGGGCATTCAGGCACGCGTCCCACGCCCTGCGCCCGGCCAGCCGCAGGGCCGCTACGATGCCCAGCTCGTCGATCTCGCCGGGCGACGCGTGTCCAACGGCCCCGGCCAGCACCCAAGCGCGGACCTCGGGCTCCAGCCGCTCCCGGGCCGCGAGGCTGAGCAGCTTCGAGTCCCGCACGCCCTCCGGCACGCCGGGCGCCCAGGGGTCGATCGCGACGAGGCCAACGCTCACGGGACCGGCCAGCGCCCCGCGACCCACCTCGTCGACGCAGGCAAGGACGCCGCCGGCGCCGACGAGCTCCCGTTCAAGGTCGAGCGTCGGTTCAACCACGCTCACTGTGCGCTCGACTCCACCGGCTCGTGGGACGTGTCCTGCGCCTCCGGGTCGTACGGCTTGGCCTCGCGGTCCTGGACGTCCTTGAAGGTGTCCCCCGAACCCTGCACGCCGCCGATGCGATTCAGCGGCCACGCGATGATGTCGGCCCGCCCCTCCACGGCGGCGATGTCGACAAAGCCGCCCTGGTCCTCGGAGTGGGAACGGGAATCGGCGCTATTGGAGCGGTTGTCCCCCATGACCCAGATCTTGCCCTCGGGGACCACGGCCTTGAACGTGACCTCGGACGGGGCCACACCCGGCTTCAGGTAATCCTCCACCAGCGCCACGCCGTTGACCTTGAGCACGCCGTCCTTGCCGCATTCGACGGTGTCCCCCGGCATGCCGATGATGCGCTTGACGAGGTGCTGCGTGGAGTCATCGGGGCGCAGGCCAAGGAAGGTCAGGGCGTCGGCGATCGGGCCGGCCGGCGGGGTGTTGGTCGGCTCGAGCCAGTGCTGCTCGTCCTTGAACACCACCACGTCGCCGCGCTCGAGATCGAACGGGCCGGGCACCAGGAGGTTCACGAAGACGCGGTCGCCGACCAGCAGCGTGTCCTCCATCGACTGCGAGGGGATGACGAAGGCCCGGAAGAGGAAGGTCTTCACGAGCACCGAGAGCACCAAGGCCGCCACGATGACCAGCACGAGCTCCTTGAGCAGCGCGCCGCGCTTGGGCGCGCGTTGCGTCGTCTCCGGCTCGGGGGCACCCGGGGTGGACGGGTCGTTGATGCTCACGTGACTCCTGTCGTTCCTGCTCTGGCGCGCGCTCGGCGCGCCGCTCTGGCAACCCTACCGCCAGCGGGGTGCCCGAACGCGCACAGGCGCCGCCCCACGAGGGGACGGCGCCTGTGAACCGCGCACGGGGCGCGTCAGACCAAAAGGGATCAGGCCTTCTTCTTCTTGGCAGCAGCCACGAAGTCGCGCTTCTCCTTGATCTTGGCAGCCTTGCCGTGGCGATCGCGCATGTAGTACAGCTTGGCGCGACGCACATCACCGCGGGTGATGAGCTCGATCTTCTCCAGCACCGGGGAGTGCACCGGGAAGGTACGCTCCACGCCGACACCGAAGGACACCTTGCGCACGGTGAAGGTCTCGCGCACGCCGCCGCCCTGGCGACGGACAACGAAGCCCTGGAAGACCTGAACGCGGGAGTTCTTGCCTTCGATGATGTTCACGTGCACCTTGACGGTGTCACCCGGGCGGAAGTCCGGGACGTCGTTGCGCAGGCTGGCTGCGTCGAGGGAATCGAGAATATGCATTTCTCACTCCTGTGGCGTGCGGCCGCAGGTCCGTCATCCACGTGTTCTCCCGCGCTCCCTGCCCCTCACGGGGCGGTGCGCGGGTTCTTCCCGAGCCCACGGGCGTGGGCTCGGACCCGACCGGATCATGCGCGAGACCCCTGCGGCGGGATCGCGCCCGATGGGCACAACCCCCCTATTGTGTCACACCCGGCGCCGTGGCGCGCGAACGGTGGCGCGCCTCACCTGCGAACCACAGCGCACGAGCGCGCGTGGCGGCAGGGGAGGCTCGCCTCCCCTGCACACCTCGGGCACGACGGCGTGGGCTCACCACGCTCGCGCGCCTCGCCGCCGGCGCGGCGCGCCCGAGGCGAGCCGCCCGCTCAGGCGCGCCGCGGCGTCGGGCCGTCCAGGCGCCAGCCGAGCGCACCCAAGGTGGCCTTGTCCTTCTTGTCGAGGCCGGAGACCTCGAGCCGCTCGATGAGGTCCGGTCGGCGGGCGCTCGTGCGCTCGAGCTGCCAGTCCCTGCGCTGGCGGTCCACTTTGCCGTGGTCGCCCGAGAGCAGGACGGCCGGGACGTCGAGCCCCTCCCACGAGGCCGGCTTGGTGTACACCGGGTACTCGAGCAGGCCGTCTGAATGCGATTCCTCCACGAGCGAGGCGGGGTTGCCCACCATGCCGGGGATGAGCCGGCCGACCGCCTCGATGATCGCGAGCGAGGCCACCTCCCCGCCGTTGAGGACGTAGTCCCCGAGCGAGAACGGGACCACCTCTGCGCGGTCCTGTGCCCAGTCGATGACGCGCTCGTCGATGCCCTCGTAGCGGCCGCAGGCGAAGAGCAGGTGCTCGCGCTCGCTCCACTCCTGGGCCGTCGCCTGGTCGAACACGCGCCCGGCCGGGGACGGGACCAGCAGCAAGGGCCGCTGCCCGGAGGGGGTCAGCCCGCCCTCCGGCAGGGCGCTCGTGAGCGCCTCGGCCCAGGGCTGGGCCTTCATGACCATCCCGGCGCCGCCGCCGTACGGCGTGTCGTCGACGGTGCGGTGGCGGTCGTGCGCGTGATCGCGCAGATCGTGCGTGTGCACCTCGAGCAGGCCGCGCTCGCGCGCCTTGCCCACCAGCGAGATGTCAAGCACGGAGAAGTACTCGGGGAAGATCGTGAAAACGTCGATCCGCATGCGTGCCTCAGGCCTCCGGCTCTGCGTCGCCGAGCTCGAGCAGCCCCGGCGGCGGCGTGAGGCGCACGAAGCCGCCCTCGAGGTCGATCTCCGGGACGATCTCCTCCACGAACGGCACCAGCAGGTCGGCGGCGCCGGCCCGCTCGATCACCAACAGGTCCTGCGCGGCGCCCGTGACGAGTTCGGACACGGTGCCGACCTGCACGCCGTCGACGAGGGCCTTGAGCCCCACGAGGTCGTGCTCGTACCAGCCCTCCTCGTCCTCCTCCTGCTCGAGGGCATCGGCGAAGAGCTGGGTGCCGCGCAGCTCCTCCGCGCGGTTGCGATCGGGCACCTCCTCGAAGCCCAGGACGAGGATGGCCTTGTTCCAGCGGGCGCTGCGCACGGTCAGCTCGCCGACCGAGGCCGGCTCCGTTTGCAGCACCGTGCCTGGCGCAAAGCGGGTTTCCGGGTCATCGGTGAAAACCTGAACCGTGACCTCGCCGCGGATACCGTGCGGCTTGCCGATGCGGGCAACCTGCAGCTTCATGGGGGTGACTCCTGGGTAGGGGTGGTGCAAGAAACGACGCTGGCCCCGCTCACCGCATCAAGCGGTGTGCGGGGCCAGCGTGCGAAGCAAAGCTTGAGGCGGCTCAGCGGCGGCGGTCGGTGTCGACAACGTCGACGCGGACGGCGCGCCCGCCGGGCAGTGCCTCGACGACGGTCCGCAGGGCCTTCGCCGTGCGTCCCTGACGCCCGATCACGCGACCGAGATCCTCGGGGTGCACGCGCACCTCAAGCACCTCGCCGCGGCGACCGGACTTACGGCGCACATCAACCTCGTCAGGGTGATCAACGATCCCCTTGACCAGGTGGTCCAGCGCGTCGTCGAGCACCTTACTCGGCCTCGGTGGCCTCGGCGGACTCCTCGGCCGGCTTCTCAGCCGACTTCTTGGCAGTCACGGCCTCGGGCAGGATGACCGAGCCCTTCTCCGGGGCGACGAAGGCCGGCTTGGGCTGCTTGACCTTGAGGGTGCCCTCCTGGCCTTCGATGCCCTTGAACTTCTGCCAGTCACCGGTGATCTTCAGGATCGCGGCGACCTGCTCGGTCGGCTGGGCGCCAACGCCGAGCCAGTACTGGGCGCGCTCGGAATCAACCTGAATGAACGAGGGCTCCTCGGTCGGGTGGTAGAAACCGATCTCCTCGATCGCACGGCCATCGCGCTTGGTGCGCGAGTCCATGATCACGATGCGGTAGTGGGGGGCGCGCATCTTACCGAAGCGCTTGAGGCGAATCTTAACGGCCACTTGTGTGGTCACTCCTGTAGCTAGGGGCGGAAGAGACCGCCGAGGTGCATCCCGCCGAAAGACGGGACCAGGGAGGTCTTCCTACTGTCCGGTACACGCGCGACGAGTCGCCGCACGAACCGAGTACCGCTCCATTATGCCAGAGATTCGGGCGGCGCGTCGCCACGCGGGGCGCCCATCGCCCGCCACCGTGCTCCCCCGCCGCCCGGCGCTCTCAGCGCCGCGAACCGAAGAACGCCACGATGCAGAGCACCACGCCGACCCCGGCCGACACCGCCGCCGAGAGGCGCAGCACGTCCTCGAGGTCGGCGAATCGCCCGGCGAAGACGAAGGCGGCGATCCCCAGGAGCAGCAGGACCAGCCCGATGACCAGCACCGGCACGACCCAGCCGCGGCGGCGCAGGGCCGCAGAGTCGTCCCCCGCCGAGCTCGTGGGGGTGCCGACCGCCGGCGTCGGCAGCGGCGTCGACTCCTGCGACGCGGCCGCCGTCGGCACGGCGCCCGTGCCGGTACCCGTCAGCACCTCCTCGAAGGTGCCCTCGTCCGCCGGGCCGCTGGCCCGGCGCACGCGCGAGGCGAAACCGCCGGCGGCGGCGCCGACGCCGAGCCGTGCCGCAGCCTCGCGGTCCCCCGCCTGGCTGGGCAGGGGAAGCCCTTCCTCCGGGGGCGCGACGGCGTCGAAGCGCTCGGTGGCCGGGGCCGCGGGGGGCGCCACCACCGCGGCGGCGGGTGCGGACGGCGCCGCCGGCCGGGCCGCGACGGGCGCGGTGGGAGGCAGCTCGCTGCGTCGCACCGGTTCCCGCCCACCCAGCGGGCGGGCCGAGCGCCCCACGGGGGCAACGCCGTCGAACAGCTCAAGCCAGGCCGGGTCCTCGCCCAGCGCGCGCAGGACGGCCACCGCCGGGGCGTGCGGCCCCGCGGCCTCCTCCGCCTCCTGCTCGCCCGGCATGAGCCCGTCCTCGAACGGGGCGAGCACGCCGCCCTCCGGATCGAGGCCGAGCGCCGGAGCATCGTTGATGGCGCTGACGAGGTCACGCAGCGATGCGGCGGGCAGGACGCGACCGAGCGCCGTCATCTCCTGAGCCGACACGGGCGCGAAGTCCTCCTCGAGGCGCTCGAGCAGGTTGGCCGCGTCCGAGCCGGCCGGGCGCATGAAGTCGGGGAGCACCACGGCGCGGCGGCGCGCACCGAGGTGCGTGCTCAGCAGCGGGGTGCGATGCGCCGCGCGACGGCGGCGGGTGGGCTGCGCCGAGGCGGCGGTCTCCGGTGCGCCCCACAGGACCACGTCGACGCGGCCGGGGCGTTCGCGCAGCGCGAGCGAGAGCTCGCTCCCGCCTGGCAGGAGCAGCGCCGTCGGATCCGCCTGGGGGGCCACGGCGGCGACCACCGGCCGCTCTCCCTCGCTGATCCAGCCGGCCACCTCGAGCCGGTCCGCGCTCTCCTCGGCCTCGGGGACCGGGACGGTGCCGATGAGCAGCGCCTCGCTCACGGGCTCATCGAGCAGGCCGGCCAGCGCGTCGTCGTCCAAGGAGCCGTCGGAGGCCAGGACGGCGAAGTCGCCCGTGGCCAGGTCGCCGTTGACCACCACGGCGCCCGTGAAGCGGTGAAGGTCCCACGCGAAGTCGTCGCCCACGGCGCCCGGCGTCAGGTGTCCGTCGCGGGAGGCGGTGAGAATGCGCGTGCGCTGAACCGGCAGGACAAGATCCACGACCATCCCGCCGCGCGTGGGACGCCCCGGGCCCATGAGGCCTACGACGGCGCGCGTGGAGAGGAGCTGCTGCAGCCCGTCCACGCGTTCCTGCCGCCCCGTCGTCGACGTTTCGGGCCAAGCCAGCGTGACCCGCCAGACCGTGCCAGGCCCGGCGTCGGGCGTCGCGCCCTGCTCCGCGTCCGGGCCCTGCTTGCCTTGGCTCACGTCTGCTCCGTCGTCCCGGCGCCGCTGCTGATACGGAAAACTCGTGGCTGGGGCGGGCACCGCAGATGCCCCGGCCACGTCCGATCATGCCACGAGTGGCGCGCAGCGCCCCTCATTGCGCGGAGGAAGGGCCCTCATGGGTGTCATCCGGACCGCGCTTGGCCCGCTCCTCGATGCGGATCGTGTCCCACACCTGCCACGCGCCGTCCAGCGTCAGCAGGGCGGCGAGGAGGGGGTTCGCCCAGGCCCAGGGCAGCGGCGCCCAGAAGAGGAAGAGCGCCGCGAGCAGGAGCTCCACGATGCCAACGGTGTAGCGCATGGCCGGCTTCCAGGAGCGCGCCCAGATCAGCCTCGACGCGCCACTTGCCGCTTGCTGGCGCTGGAGCGAGGCGGCGTTCTCCGCCGTGAACTCGGTCTTGATCGCCGCCGCGGTGCCGGCCAGCACGCCCTTGGGCACGATCTCCTCGCCGCCCGCCGGCTCCGGCGCGCGGCCGGCCAGGACGTCAACCCACTGCGGATCGAAGCCAAGCATCTCCACGGCGTCGGCGGCCTCCGGCAGCCAGGCGGCGGACTGCACGCCACCGCTCACCACGAGCGTGCCGGGGGCCGGCACGCAGCGCGCCAGCGACGCGATCGATTGCTCCGCCCTCACCTGGGACATCGCGCCCTCGAGGGCGTCGACGTCGCGGGGATCGGCCACCATGTGGGCCGCGCCCAGGGCGCGCGCGAGGCGCTGGGCCGGGGTCAACTCGGCCGGGCTGGCCCCGGCCGCGGCGCCCTCGCGGGGCGCCGGGGAGTCGGGCAGGAGGCTCGCACCGAGGCCGAGCGCCAGGGCCAGGGTGGGCTCGCGCTGGGCGCCCAGCTTGACCTTGGCCTCCATGTCCGCCTTGGAGAAGTACGCCAAGCCCCACCAGGCCCCGAAGCTGCGCAGCGTCAGGCTGGCGGAGCGGGAGGCGGCTCCGGCCACGACGCCGGACTCCGGGCCCGGCTCACCGCTGAGCACCGCCACGTCGCGGTGCAGGTGCCCGCGCGTCTTCACGCCCTTGATCGCCACGCCCCAGATCGAGGCGTCCGGCTCGCCGTAGTGGATGGCGGCGCTCTGCACGGGAGAGAACGGATCAGCCTCCGCCTCCCCCAGCGCCTCGAGCGCGGCCGTGAGCCCCGCCTCGTCGCCCGCCAGGAGGCTCGGCTCCTCGTCCAGCTCCATGACCCACGCGCCGGCGTGCAGCGCGAGGGCCTGGCCCAGGCTCTCGGGGTCCAGGGCCGCGCTCAGCGAACCCTCGTCGTCGAAAAGCACCACGCGGTCCTGATGCACCGCCACCAGCACCGTGACGCGCAGGCCGAGCGGCACCGGGTAGCCGGTCTGGACGGCGGCCACCACCTTGCGCGAGCCGAGCACCTGCAGCACGGCGCCGGCCGCCGCCTGGCGCTGGGCCGGGGACTGCGCAGGGAAGAGCAGCTGCAGCCGCCACCATTCGAGGTGCTCGAAGAGCTCCTCGGGGGACGAGAGCGTGTTCAGATCGACGGCCATGGTGTGCTCCAACTCGGACTGGGGTGAAGACGCCGGTGGCCCGTTCCTTCAGGGACGGGCCACCGCGGGGATGCTGCGGGCGGGCGCTGGGCCCGCCAACCGTCAGCGCAGGAACTTCTCGAAGCCCTTGGGCAGGTTCAGGTCCTCCGGCTTCAAGTCGGCGTTCTTGGCCGCACCAAACGCCGCGCCGGCCGCCGCCTTCGACTTCTGGTCGGCCTCGAGCGCCGCCTGGGCGGCCTTGGCCGGGTTGCCGAACTTCTGCTTCTTCTTGTTGTTGCCGCCGCCGCGGGCGTTCTTCTTGCCGCGCGCCCCGCCGCCCGGGATGCCCGGGATGCCGCCGCCGGCCGCCAGCTTCTTCATCATCTTCTGGGCCTCGGTGAAGCGCTCGAGAAGCTGGTTCACCTCGGAGACGGACACGCCGGAGCCGCGGGCGATGCGGGCGCGGCGGGAGCCGTTGATGATCTTGGGCGCCACGCGCTCGTGCGGCGTCATGGAGCGAACGATGGCCTCGATGCGATCGGCCTGCTTGTCGTCGAACTGCTCGAGCTGCTGCTTCGAGATGTTCGCGCCGGGCATCATGGTCAGCATCTTCTTGAGGCTGCCCATCTTCTTGATCTGCTGCATCTGCGCCAGGAAGTCTTCGAGCGTGAAGTCCTCCTGATCGGCGAACTTCTTCGCCATGCGCTCGGCCTCGGCCTTGTCCCAGGTCTTCTCCGCCTGCTCGATCAGGGTGAGGACGTCACCCATGTCGAGGATGCGCCCGGCCATGCGATCGGGGTGGAAGACCTCGAAGTCGTTCACGTTCTCGCCGGTGGAGGCGAACATGATGGGCTTGCCGGTCACGGAGGCCACGGAGAGGGCAGCACCGCCGCGCGCGTCGCCGTCGAGCTTGGAGAGCACCACGCCGGTGAAGTCCACGCCCGCGTTGAAGGCGTTGGCCGTGTTCACGGCGTCCTGGCCGATCATCGCGTCGATGACGAAGAGGATCTCCTGCGGGCGGATGGCGTCGCGGATGTCGCGGGCCTGCTGCATGAGGGCCTCGTCGACGCCCAGGCGGCCGGCGGTGTCGACGATGACGACGTCGTGCTGCTTCTGGCGGGCCTCGGAGACGCCGTTGCGGGCCACGACGACCGGGTTGCCGGTGACCTCCTCGAAGTCCGTCTGCACGCCCGGGTGCGGGGCGTAGACGGGCACGCCGGCGCGCTCGCCCACGACCTTGAGCTGGGTCACGGCGTTGGGGCGCTGGAGGTCGGCAGCCACAAGCAGCGGGGTGTGTCCCTCGGAGGCCAGCCACTTGGCCAGCTTGCCGGCCAGGGTGGTCTTGCCCGCACCCTGCAGGCCGGCCAGCATGATGACGGTGGGGCCCACCTTGGCGAACTGCAGGCGGCGGGTCTCCCCGCCCAGGATCGAGACGAGTTCCTCGTTGACGATCTTGACGACCTGCTGGGCCGGGTTCAGCGCCTCGGAGACCTCGGCACCCAGCGCGCGTTCCTTCACCGTGGCGGCGAAGTCGCGGGCCACCGGGACCGCCACATCGGCGTCAAGGAGTGCGCGGCGGATCTCGCGCACGGTCCCGTCGACGTCGGCCTCGGAGAGGCGTCCCTTGCCGCGCAGATTCTTGAACGTGGCGGAGAGGCGATCCGAGAGTGAATTGAACACGGTGGGGGTGCTTCCTTCGGTGGGCTGGGCCGGCGGCTGGAATCCTCCGAGGCACGACGGCGCTTTGACAAGCTCGCGGGGCCGGTCACGGTCCCGACCATCCAGAATACAGCGCCCGGGTGTTCCCGGGCGCACACCCCGGATGCCTTGCGCGGGGCTCGCGGCGAGCGCGAGAGTGGTGCCGTGACTTCCATCGATGCCCCGTCCCCGTCCAGCCAGCCCCAGCCAGCCGCCGATCGCGGGGCCGGCGGCCCAGCCAGGCAGGTGCGCACGCTCGTGATCCTGGGCATCGCCGGTGATCTGAGCAAGCGCCTGCTCCTGCCAGGCATCGCCTCCCTGCTGGCCGACGGGAACACCGAGCCGCTCTCGCTCGTGGGCTTCGCCGCGCCGGAGGGCACGCAGGAGGTCTTCGAGCAGCGCCTGCTCGACACCCTCGGCGCGCGGATCGAGGGAGCTCGCGCCGGCGGCGCCGAGGCCCTGCGCAGCACGGTGGAGCATGCCCGCCTCGTCACGGGTGACGCCACGGACCCGGCCGCCCTCGCCGCCCTGAGCCGAATCGATCCAGGGCACACCGCGCTCTTCTTCGCCCTCCCTCCCTCCGTGACGCAGAAGGGGCTCGAGGCCCTCTCCCCCGGCGAGCTCGCCGAGGGCACGGTCCTAGTGCTGGAGAAGCCCTTCGGCCACGATGCGGCCAGCGCCGCCCAGCTCAACGCCGCGTTGACCCGGCTCGTGCCCGAGTCCTCGATCTTCCGCGTCGATCACTTCCTCGCGAAGTCGACGGTGCTCAACATCGCCGGGCTGCGCTTCGCCAACCGTTTCATCGAGCCCCTCCTGAACGCCGAGAACGTCGAGTGCGTCGACATCGTCTACAACGAGGACCTGGCCCTCGAGGGGCGCGCCGGCTACTACGACTCGGCCGGGGCGCTGCGCGACATGATCCAGTCGCATCTGCTGCAGATCGCGGCGTTCCTGCTCATGGACCAGCCCTCCACGCTCACCGAACGCGATCTGCGCGACCGGGTGGGCGAGGTGCTGCGCGCCCTGGAGGTGGACGGCGGCTTCCGGGAGGCCACGTGGCGCGCGAGGTACACGGCTGGCGAGATCGGCGAGCGCGAGATCCCCGACTACGCGGCCGAGCCGGGCGTCGACCCGGCGCGGAAGACCGAGACGATGGCCCAGATCCGCCTGCGCCTGAAGAACTCCCGCTGGGCCGGCGTGCCCATCACCATCCGTTCCGGCAAGGCGGTGGGTGAGGTGCGCAAGGAGATCGTGGTGACGTTCAAGCCCGTCCCCTACCTACCGGAGGGGTTCTCCGGGATCGACTCGCCCACGCGTCTGCGCATCGGGCTCGGCCCCGAGACCCTCAAGCTGGAGATCGACGTCAACGGGCCGGGCAACCCCTTCCAGCTCGATCGCGTGGCCCTGGGCACGGCGCTCTCGTCCTCGCGGGTGCTGCCGTACGGCGAGGTCATCTCCTCCGTTTTGGAGGGGGACCTGACGCTGAGCGTGCGGGGCGACGCCGCGGAGGAGTGCTGGCGCATCGTCGACCCGATTCTCGCCGCCTGGGCGGAGGACCGGGTCCCGCTGGAGGAGTACCCCGCCGGGACCGAGGGCCCCGCAGCCTGGCCGATCGCCACCTCGGACGACGGCACGGGCCTGCCCCGCGCCTGAGCGGCGGCGCCCCACTTCCCCACCCCCGCGACGTCGGGCACCGCCCGGTGAGGCCGCACGGCTCCCGGGCACGCGACAACGGGCCGGCTCCCGCAAGCCGGCCCGTTGTGCTGTGTTGGCTCGAGGCCAACCGGGGTTTTTGGTTGCTACCGCGGCGCTAGCCCATCAAACTAGACCGCTCCGGGGCCCCGCTCCCCCGTGCTCACCCGGACCACATCGTCCAGGCGGTGCAACCACACCTTGCCGTCGCCCGCGTGCCCGGTGTTGGCAGCTGCGACAAGAACATCCACGAGCCCGGGGGCCGTGTGGTCATCGGCGATGACCTCCAAGCGAACCTTGGGGAGCAGGTCGACGGCGTACTCAGCGCCTCGATAGACCTGCACGTGGCCCCGCTGGCGGCCGAAGCCCGCCGCCTCAGAGACGGTCAGCCCCGCCACCCCCGCGGCCTGCAGGGCCTCGCGGGCCGCGTCGAGTCGCTCGGGTCGAATGATCGCCGTGATGAGGTACATGGCTCAGTTCTCCTGTCCGGGGGTGGGGGTCGAAGCGGCCGGCACGGAGCTCTGGCGCAGGTGGGAGGACGTCGCCGGGTGAGGCACGAGGCGGCTGCCCGTCCCCAGGCCGGCGAACTCGTAGGCGGTCTCCGCGTGTTCCGTGAGGTCCACGCCAACCTCTTCGTCCTTCTCGCTGACGCGGAAGCCGATGGTCTTGTGGATGATCAGGCCGATCACGGCGGTCGCCAGGGCGGTCCAGACGACCGCGACCACGACGGCCACGAGCTGGGCCCAGAGCTGCGCCAGCCCCCCGCCGTAGAAGAGGCCGCCGCCGGCACCCTCGGCGTCCGGCACGGCGATGAAGCCGAGGGCCAGCGTGCCGATCACGCCGGAGACGAAGTGCACGCCCACCACGTCGAGCGAGTCATCGAAGCCCCAGCGGTACTTCAGGCCCACGGCGAGCGCCGAGGCGACACCGGCCACGAGGCCCAGGCAGATGGCCCCCACCGGGGAGACGTTGGCACACGCCGGGGTGATGGCCACGAGGCCGGCCACGATGCCGGAGGCCGCGCCGAAGGAGGTCGGGTGCCCATCGCGGATCTTCTCCGTGAGCAGCCAGCCGAGCATGGCGGCGCCGGGGGCCGCGAGGGTGTTGATCCAGATGAGCCCGGCCTCGCCGGCCTCGCTGGCCGCGCCGCCGTTGAAGCCGAACCAGCCGAACCACAGCAGCGCGGCGCCGAGCATCACGAAGGGGATGTTGTGGGGGCGCTGGCGCGGGTCGGTGCCGAAGCCCTTGCGCTTGCCGAGGATGAGGGCCAGGACCAGGCCGGCCACGCCGGCGTTGATGTGGACCACTGTGCCGCCGGCGTAGTCGATCGCCTCGCCGGCCCAGGAGCCGATGGCCCCGTCCGCGCCGAGCAGCCCGCCGCCCCAGACCCAGAAGGCGATGGGGCAGTACACGAGGGAGACCCACACCGGGACGAACACGGCCCACGCGCCGAACTTGGCGCGGTCGGCGATGGCGCCAGAGATGAGAGCGACCGTGATGATCGCGAAGGTGGCCTGGTAGCCAACGTTGATCAGGACCCCGGCGTCGAAGTCCTCACCCGAGAGCAGGCCGTGCAGCCCGAAGGCCTCGAAGGGATTGCCGAACAGTCCCCCGACACTGCTGCCGCCCGCCGCGGCCGAGTATCCCCACAGGACCCAGACCACACCAACGATGCCGACGGCCACGAAGCTCATCATCATCATGTTCAAAACGCTCTTGGCGCGGGTCATCCCGCCGTAGAAGAACGCCAGTGCTGGGGTCATCAGCAGCACCAGCGCCGCCGAGACCATTTGCCACACCTGGGCCGTGGTCATCTCCATCTTGTGCCTCCACCGTTATGCGAGTGACGCGTTTGCATCGCGTGGCCTCTAGCCTGTCCGGCGCCCGTTTCGGAATCGGGAGGAGCAGGTTTCGGGGCTGTTGCCAATGCCGCCGCGCGGTGAAGGGTGCGTCACGCCAGGATTGCGGGTGCGTTTCACACCCAAGCAAAAGCCCGACGGCGCGTGGCCCCGTGAAGGGGGCCACGCGCCGTCGGGCACTTGGCTTGGGGTGGGTGCGCCGCTCAGTCCAGCAGGGCGTCCACGAAGGCCCGCGGGTCGAAGGGGGCCAGGTCGTCCGGGCCCTCGCCGAGGCCGATCAGCTTGACCGGCACGCCGAGCTGGCGCTGCATCGCCACGACGATGCCGCCCTTGGCGGTGCCGTCCAGCTTGGTCAGGACGATGCCCGTGATGTTCACGACCTCGGAGAAGACCTTAGCCTGGCTCAGGCCGTTCTGGCCCGTGGTGGCGTCGAGGACCAGGAGGGCCTCGCGCACGGGGGCCTGCTTCTCGATCACGCGCTTGATCTTGCCGAGCTCGTCCATGAGGTTGGTCTTGTTCTGCAGGCGGCCGGCCGTGTCGACGAGGACCACGTCCACCTCCTGGTCCACGCCGGCCTTCACGGCATCGAAGGCAACGGAGGCCGGGTCGGCGCCGTCCTGATCGGACTTGACGGTGGGCACGCCGACGCGGGAGCCCCACGTGGCCAGCTGCTCGGCGGCGGCGGCGCGGAAGGTGTCGGCCGCGCCCAGGAGCACGTCCTTGTCCTCGGCCACGAGCACGCGGGCGACCTTGCCGATCGTGGTGGTCTTGCCGACGCCGTTGACGCCCACCACGAGGATCACGGAGGGCTTCTCGTCCACGCGCTCGGTCGCGAGGCTGCGGTCCATGTCCGGGTCAACGAGCGCGAGCAGTTCCTCGCCGAGGATCTCGCGGACGCGCTCGGGGGTGCGCGAGCCCTCGACCTTGACGCGCGCGCGCAGCTGCAGCATGAGGTCGTCGGTGGCGTCGGTACCGAGGTCGGCGGAGAGCAGCGTCTCCTCGATCTCGTCCCACACGTCCTCGTCGATGCGCTCGCGGGAGAGCAGGGCGAGCAGGCCCTTGCCCAGGACGTTGTTCGATTTCGAGAGGCGGGCGCGCAGGCGCGCGAGGCGTCCCTGCACCGGCTCGGGACGCTCGAGGCTCGGGGCGGACGGGACGGTCTCGATCACCTCGACGCCGCTCGGATCCGCCTCGAGGACGACGACGTCGCCGCCCTGCTCGGCCTGGTCCTCCGGGGCACCGCCCGGGACGGGTGCCGGATCGTTGGCGTCGCGCGGCCCGTCGTAGGTGATCTTGGAGCGCTTGCGCGCCGAGCTCACGAAGAGCGGGACGGCGATCGCGAGGACCACCACCACAACGGCGGCGATGATGATGTACATGAGGGCGTCTTGGGTCACCCGTCTACTCTCTCACGCTTCGCGGTGCGCAGGCCCGTCGGTGCGGGCCCTGGGGGCCGGAGGCGCCCGGCTAGGCTGAGACCACCATGCCTGCCTCGCCCACGCCCTCACCCACCGCCGCGCCCGAACGTCTCCCCCGCGACATCGTGGTGCTGATCGGGGCGGCGCTCATCGTTGCCCTCGGCTTTGGCCTCATCGCGCCGATCCTGCCCAGCTACGCGCAGAGCTTCGGCGTCTCCAACGCAGCGGCCGCCGCGATCGTCTCGGTGTTTGCGGCGACCCGACTGCTCTTCGCACCGCTGTCGGGGCGCGTCACCGAACGCTGGGGCGAGCCTCTCGGCTACGTCAGCGGCGTGCTCATCGTTGCCGCGTCGACGATCGCCTGCGCCTTCGCCAACGACTACTGGAGCCTCATCGCGTTCCGCGCGCTCGGGGGCATCGGCTCCACCCTCTTCACGGTCTCCGCCGCCTCGTTCATCGCCAGGCGCTCGCCCGCGGCGCTGCGCGGGCGCATCGCCGGGCTGTACGGCGGCGCCTTCCTCATCGGCAATGTGGCCGGGCCCCTCGTGGGCGGCCTGCTCTCGCCCCTGGGCTACCGGGCGCCCTTCCTCATCTACGGCGTGGCGCTGGTCATCGCCGCCGCCGTGGTCTACGTCTTCCTCGTGGGGGTCACGGGGCAGCTGCGGGCCAAGGAGGCCGCCGCCTCCCTGCCTCCCCTGACCCTGCGGGAGGCCTGGGCCACCCAGACCTACCGCGCGGCGATGATCGGCAACTTCGGCCACGGCTGGGTGACCTTCGGTGTGCGCACTTCGCTGGTTCCCCTCTTTGCCGCCGGCGCCCTCGGCATGAACGCGTTCGAGGTGGGCCTCGTGCTCACGGTCTTTGCCGTGGGCAACGCGGTGGCGCTGAGTTTCTCCGGCCGCTGGTCGGATCGGGTGGGCCGCCGGCTGCCCATCGTCATCGGCATGAGCCTCGCCGCGCTCACCGGTTCGCTGCTTGGGCTGAGCCCCGACGCCTGGGTGCTCATTGCCCTCTCGCTGCTCTCCGGCCTGGGCACCGGGCTGTTCGGGCCCGCCCAGCAGGCCACGATCGCCGACACGGTGGGCCCCCACCATTCGGCGGGACGGGTCATGGCGGCCTTCCAGATGGCGGCCGACCTGCCGGCCATCGCCGCGCCGCTCGTGGCCGGCTACCTCTCCGATCACTGGGGCTACGGCCCGGCCTTCGCGATCTCGGGCGTTATCATGGCCCTCGGCGTCGTGGCGTGGTTGCGAGTGCGGCCCTCGAACCCGTCGGTGTGAAACCGTGCGGGGGCTCTGAGGAGCCCCCGCGTTTGCCCCACCCTCGGCGCGCCAGCGGATCCCCTGCCACCCCGTGCGTAGGCTTGTCCATGGGCCGAAGCAACAGCGCCGAGGTCCTCACTCGAAAGGGCCACCCGTGTTTGGACGTTCCGTACTTCCCCGAGGCGACTACTACGCCCTCACGTGGTCGGTCCCCCGCGAGTTCGGCGGCCTGACCAACGTCTTCCTCCACCGTGCTGAGGTGTTCCGCTCGCTGGGCAAGCGACCCATCCAGATCCTGACCCTCGCCCCCGACCTGGATCCTCGCGCCACCAAACACCGGCTGCTCGCCAATGGTCAGGTCTCCAGGCGTACCAAGGTGCGCAATCTCTGGCACGAACTCAGCCGCGCCGACGACAAGACGCTGGCGGCGCTCGGGCACTCCGGAATGGACAAGCCCCAGGCCGCTACCCGCGCCCTCGAGGCCAAGGGAGAGGCCTCGGCCGATCTCCTCAACGACGCCGAGAAGGTCCTGCAGACCGATCGCTTCCGCGCCAACGGAACCCGCTACGCGAGCGATCAGAAGGATGCGAAGAAGCCGGGCACCCTCGGCGGACGCCTGGTGACGCTGTATTCCTCCTCCGGCCAGCCGGTGGCCTCCTTTGCGAGCATGGCCAGGCTCCAGTCGGCGTGGCTCGATCACGTGATCGGGGCCAAGGAGGCGTTCCTCATCAACGACTCGCAGTTCTTGGCCGACTACGTGGCCGGTTACCGCCGCCCCAACGTCACCACGGTGCAGGCGCTGCACAACAGCCACCTGGCCTCCATCCCCAAGAGCATCACGGGCGAGCTGAGCAAGTCCAAGGCCAAACTCGTCCGCCGCACCGACGACTACGACATGCTTGCCGTCCTCACCGAGCAACAGCACGAGGACCTCCTTGCGACCGATCTGGGCGACGAGGACCTGCGGATGATCCCGAACTCCCGCGAGATCCCCGCGGCGCCGGAGCCGGTTCACCGCGATCCGGCCGACGGCGTCATGGCGGTGCGCTTCTCCTACCAGAAGCATCCGCAGGCCGCGGTCCGCGCCACGTGGCTGGCGCACCAGAGCAACCCGGCGGTGCACCTCGACCTCTTCGGCAAGGGGTACGAGGAGGAGAAGGTCAAGGCCGTGGTCGACGAGCTGGGTGCCCACCCTGCGGTGGCCCTGAAGGGCTTCGACCCGAAGGCCTCGCAGCGCTTCGCCACCGCTTCCTTCAGCCTGCTCACGAGCCGCTTCGAAGGCCAGGGTCTGGTGCTCCTGGAGAGCATGGCGGCGGGGTGCCTGCCCATTGCCTTCGACATCCGCTACGGCCCGCGAGACATCATCACGGATGGCGTGAACGGATTCCTCGTCCCCGCCGGGGACATCGAGGCCATGAGCAAGGTGATCCTCAAGGTCGCCTCCATGAGTGACGCCGACCTGGCCCCATTGCGGGCCGCCGCGCGCGCCCGCGCCGAGGAGTTCGCCGATGATCTCATCCTGCCCCTGTGGGGGGCGGAGCTGACGAGGGCCCGCGACCGCAAGCGCGCCGACCGCCTCGCCGCCGCGGCCGTGACGCTCACCGCGGCGGACGTCACGGAGGCGGGCCTCGAACTCGCGTTCACCGTTCCGGACTCCACGCCGAAGGGCACCTGGCACGCGGGCTGGGACCTCGCCCCGCTCCCGTGGTTCGGCCGCGTCCCCGTGGAGGGCGATCCGGCCTCGGGTGCTTCGGTACTTCTCCCCGCCGCTCGGTTGGCCGAGCTGCCCGCCGGGGACGCCACGCTGTTCATCGACCAGGTGGTCGTCGGTGATCACCGACGCATCGCGCTGCCCGCCCCGACAGGCTGGGTCGACCGAGACACCCCGTGGGGGTGGCTGCGCGGCGTGAAGGGCAAGCTCGTGCTCCAGCGCGAAGCGCGCTAGCGCGCAGCCGCGCTTACGCGTCGCTGCGCTCGATGCGCTGGCTGATCACGCGCGTCACCCCGTCGCCGCGCATCGAGACGCCGTAGAGCGCGTCGGCGATGTCCATGGTGTGCTTCTGGTGCGTGATGATGATGAGCTGGCTGTGCTCGCGCAGATCGGAGAACACCCCCAGCAGGCGCATGAGGTTGCGCTCGTCAAGCGCTGCCTCGACCTCGTCCATGACGTAGAAGGGCGAGGGGCGCGCGGTGAAAATCGCCACGAGCAGCGCGATCGCGGTGAGCGAGCGCTCCCCGCCGGAGAGCAGCGAGAGCCGCTTGACCTTCTTGCCGGCCGGCCTGGCCTCCACCTCGATCCCCGTGGTGAGGAGGTTGTCGGGATCGGTGAGCCGCAAGCGGCCCTCGCCGCCAGGGAAGAGCTTGGCGAAGACCTTCACGAACTCCCGCGAGGTGTCCTCGAAGGCCGAGGCAAAGACCTCGCGCACGTGGTCGTCCACCTCGCGCACGAGCTCCAGCAGGTCGGCGCGGGAGGAACGCAGGTCGGCGAGCTGACCCACGAGGTAGTCGTGGCGCTCCTCGAGCGCCGCAAACTCCTCGAGGGCAAGCGGGTTGACCCTTCCGAGCTCGGCCAGGTCGCGTTCGGCGCGCTTGAGTCGCTTCTCCTGTTCCGCTCGGACGTATGGCACGCCGGCCACGGGACGCCCGTGCTCGTCCACCTCTTGTCGCAGGGCCGCCCACTTGTCCTCGGCGTCGGCGTCGAACACCTCGACGGGAACGTGCGGGCCGAAGCCCTCGAGCAGCGCCTCGGGGCTCAGTCCCAGCTCGTTGAGCGAGCGTTCCACGAGCCCGGCCTCCTTGGCCTCGCGCTGGGCCACGCCCAGCTCGGCGCCGTGCGCCGCCTCCTTCAGCTCCTGCACCTGGGAGGCGAGACGCTGAGCCTGCCCCCGGGCCGCCTGCACGGCGGCTTGCTGCCGCCGACCGGTCTCCTCCGCCTCCTGAACGGCGCCCGCAGCGCTCTCGATCCGGCGCTGGAGCGCCTCGCGAACCAGGGCAACCAGCCGTTCGACCTCCTCGGCCCGCGCGGCCTGCGCCGCGCGCCGGGCGGCCCGTTCAGCGGCCTTGGCCCGGGCCAGCCGTTCGGCCTCCGCCGCGCGTCGAAGCGAGCGCTCGCGTTCCTCGTGCCGCCGGGCCCCCTCCTCCTGGGCGCGCAGCGCGAGCCGCGCCTCGACCTCGTCTGCCCGGGCCTGCACTGCGGCGGCGGCGAGTCGATCACGCTCGCCCGTGGAGGGCTCGAGCTCCTCCGGAACGGCCTGGGCCGCCTCGAGGCGCTCGGCCAGCGACGTGAGCTCGCTCAAGGCGGCGGCGTGGTCGGTGGCCGCGCGCTCGCGCGCCGCCGTGTGACGCTGGGTCTCGGCGGCGGCCTGGGTGGCGACGGTCTCCAGCCGGCGCAGCTCGGCGGCGGCCGCGGAGGCCTCCCGCTCGGCGCCGCGCAGCGCGAGCTGGGCGGCCTCGAGGTCCGCGCCGCCGGCCCGCACGGCGGGCTCCGCCGCCTCGACCTCCGCGCGCGCCTCGAGCTCGGCCGCGGTGGCCTCCTCCCAGGCCTCGCGGGCCCGGGCCAGAGCGGCGCGCCGGGCCAGGGCGGTGGGCTCGGCCCCGCCGCCCAGCACCAGCTGGGCAGCCTCCCAGCGGTGTCCGGCCGGGGTCACCACCACGCACCCACCGGCGAGGCTCGCCGCCTGGGCGATCTCATCATCCGGTGCCACGACCGTGGAGGCGAGCAGCGCCCGCAGCACGGGCGTCACCTCGGCGTCGGCCTCGACCACCTCCAGGAGCGGGCGTGTGCCGGGCGGGGGCACGACGGCGGTCTGGTGGCCCACGGGGGCGACGAGCCGCAGACGAGCCCCGGGTGAGGCGGCGTCGGAGGCCGCCACGGCCTCCAGCACGGAGCGGTCTTCCGCCACGACGGCCCGCTCTGCCCCAGCGAGGGCGGCCTGCACCGCGGCTTCGTGCCCCGGCGCCACGATCAGTCGATCTGCGAGCACACCGAGCAGGCGATCGGCGTGCGGCGCCAGGTACTCCTCGGCGTCCCGGGGCGGCGCGCTGTTCTCCGAGAGCAGCTCCACCTTGGCGCCGAGCGCTGCGCGAGCCTCGGTCAGCGGGCCCAGCCGCCGGCGGGCCTCGGCCAGGGTCTCCTCGGCCCGGGTGCGCCCGCGCCTGGCATGGTCCACGCGCTCGCGGGGGCCCGCGAGCGCGGACTCGAGCCGCTCCGCCAGTTCGCGCGCGGCGTCGAGCGCGCCTGTCGCCTCGTCGCCGCGCCCCTCGGCGAGCCCGAGTTGCTCCTGGGCGCGCCGCATCGCCTGCTCGGCGGCTTCGGCCTTCGCCCTGGCCGTCCCCACGGAGCCGGCGAGCCTGGCCAGCCCCTCGCGCCGATCCGCGACGGCCCGCAAGACGGCCGTGATGCGCTGGTCTTCCGCCCGCTGGGCCTCCTCGGCGTCCGCCCGCCGCTCGGCGGCCGCCGTGAGCGCCTCCCCCGCCGCCTCGACGGCGGCGCGGGCCGCCGCGGCCTCCTCGCCGCTCGCCTCGGCCCGGCGCAGCAGGGCCTCCGGATCCTCCGAGCGCTCGTTGGTTGGTTCAGGCGTCCCGAGCAAACGACGCCGCTCCTGGGCCAGGGCGCCCAAGGCCCTGAATCGCTCGTCGAGTCGCGAGAGCTCGTACCAGGTCTCGCGGGCCGCGGCCGCGGCGGGGGCTTGGCTCGCGGCCTCCGCCTCGAGCCTGGCCAGCGCGCCGGCACCTTCGTCGCTGAGTCGCTGGGCCTCACCGAGGGCGAGTTGGGCCTCCTCGCGTGCCCGATCGGCGGCGGCCCCCTCGACCCGCACGGCGTGCAGGTCATCGGCAAGGAGGCGGGCCTTGGCGTCTCTCAGCGCGGCCTGCACCGTCCGCGCGCGCCGGGCCGTGGCCGCTTGCTTCCCGAGCGGCTTGAGCTGGCGCGCGATCTCCTTGGTGAGGTCCTCCAGCCGGTCGAGGTTCGCCTGGGTGGAGTCGAGCTTGCGGAGCGTCTTCTCCTTGCGCCGACGGTGCTTGAGGATCCCTGCCGCCTCCTCGATGAAGCCGCGGCGGTCCTCCGGGGTCGCGTGCAGGACACGGTCCAGCTGGCCCTGGCCCACGATGACGTGCATCTCGCGCCCGAGACCCGAATCCGAGAGCAGCTCCTGGATGTCGAGCAGGCGGGCAGGCGAACCGTTGATGGCGTACTCGGAACCGCCGGAGCGGAACAGCGTGCGCGAGATGGTGACCTCGGCGTACTCGATCGGCAGCGCGCCGTCGGTGTTATCGATCGTCAACGCGACCTGCGCGCGGCCCAGCGGGGCCCTGCCGGAGGTGCCGGCAAAGATGACGTCCTCCATCTTGCCGCCGCGCAGGGTCTTGGCCCCTTGCTCCCCCATCACCCAGGCCAAGGCGTCGACCACGTTCGACTTGCCGGAGCCGTTCGGGCCGACGACGGCGGTCACCCCTGGCTCGAACTCGAAGGTCGTCGCCGAGGCAAAGGACTTAAAGCCGCGGATGGAGAGGCTCTTGAGGTACATGGTCTACCCAGTATCCACGACGTCGGTGCGCCGCGTGCGGCCTGGCGCGCCGGGCGCTTGCCCGGGGGCTCACACGCGGGGAACGCGCTGGCATCGCGTGCAGCGGTACGAGGAACGCCCGCCCCACTTTTCCCTCACGATGCGCCCCGGCCGGGCGGCGGCGACGCAATGTGCGCAGGCCTCGCCCTCGCGCCCATAGGCGTTGAGCGAACGATCGAAGTAGCCGGACGCGCCGTTGACGTTGACGTAAAGCGAGTCGAAGCTGGTTCCGCCCGCCGCGAGCGCGTCGGTCATGACATTGCGCAGGTGCGTGAGCAGTTCGGCGACCTTGGCCCGGCTCAGGCGGGAGGCGGGCGTCAGGTAGTGCAGGCGAGCGCGCCACAGGGCTTCGTCCGCGTAGATGTTGCCGACGCCGCTGAGCACCCCCTGATCGAGGATGGCCGCCTTGATCGCGGTCGAACGTCGGTGCAGGGAGGCGTAGAGCGTCCCGGCCTCGAGCGCCGGGTCCAGAACGTCCCGCGCCACGTGCGCACCGTCCACCGGGATGCTCGGATCCCCCGAGCCGGTTCCGCCCGGCAGCCCGTCGGACGTGGGTTCCAGGGGCGAGAGCCACAGCCCGCCGAAGAGCCGCTGGTCAACAAAGCGCAGCTGGGACGGGGCGTCGGCTCGCTCGCTGAGGTCGAGAATCACCCTGGCGTGCCGCTCGAGCGGGGCCGAGGCCCCCTCGATCAGCAACTGACCGGACATGCCAAGGTGCGCCATGAGCGCAACGCTCGCCGCGGCGTCGGGCGCTTCATCCGCCAAGCGGATCGGAAGCCACAGGAACTTGCCGCGGCGCACCGCGCCGAGCACGCTGGCTCCCGCGAGCGAGAGCTCGAGGTCGCGCGGCCCATCGCCGTGGCGACGGACCGCGCGGGGGTCGAGGACGGTGGCGCGTTCAACAACGCGTCCGCTGACCCAGGAGTCGAGACCCCTGCGGACCACCTCGACCTCGGGCAACTCAGGCACGCTTGGCTGCCGCCCTGGCCTCGAGATCGCCCTTGAGAAGCTTCCACGAGGCCTCGGCGGCCTCCTGCTCTGCTTCCTTCTTCGAATGTCCGGTGCCCTTGGCGTACGTGGCGGTGCCGATGTGCAACACGGCGTGGTAGACCCGGGCGTGGTCGGGGCCCTCGCCCGTGACCTCGTAGACGACGGCTCCGAGGGAATGCTCGGCCGCTGCCTCCTGGATCGAGGTCTTCCAGTCGGTGCCGGCGCCAAAGTCGTCCACCTCAACCAGGAGGGGAAGCACCAGCCGGAGCACGAGCTCGCGCGCAGGCTCCAGGCCGGAGCTCAAGAAGGTCGCGCCAAAGAGCGCCTCCATGGTGTCGGCCAGGATGGAGGACTTGTCCCGCCCGTTGGTGCGGATCTCGCCCTGCCCCAGGAGGATGAACTCCCCCACGCCGATCTCGCGCGCCAAGCGCGCGAGGGCCCGCGTACTCACGACGGCGGCGCGGCGCTTGGCCAGCTCACCCTCGGGCAGGTGCGGGTAGTGCTCGTACAGGTGCCCCGTGACGGAGAAGCCCAGCACCGAGTCACCCAGGAATTCAAGGCGCTCGTTGGTGGGGATGCCGCCGTTCTCGTAAGCGTACGAACGGTGCGTCAAAGCCAAACGGAGCGTCTCCGGGTCGATAGTGACCCCGAGACGCTCCGCCAGCTGCTGCTGATCAGCCATGAATGCGATCAGGCGTCGGCGACCTTGCGCCCCTTGTACTCAAGGAACAGCTCGGTGCCGTTGGAATCCGTGACGACCTTGGCCTGGTGCGGCAGGCTGTAGGTCACGCGGCCGTTCTCCACGGTCTTCACCAGGGTCGGCACAGAAGCCTTCCACTGGGAACGGCGGGCGCGGGTATTCGCACGGGACATCTTCCGCTTCGGAACAGCCACGGCTATCTCTCTTCCATCTCGTTGCTCTTGGTGCCCTCTGCCGTCTCGGCAGAGGAACCGGCCAGCCCCATCAGGGCCGCCCAGCGCGGGTCCACCACCTCGTGGTGGTGCCCAGGGTTCTCGTCCAACCGCACCCCGCATTGGGGGCACAGACCCTCGCATTCCTCCCGGCACACCGGTTGGAAAGGCAGGGCGGTGACGACCGCGTCCCGGAGCAAGGGCTCCAGGTCGATCAGGTCGTCAACCACGACGTACTGCTCGACGTCCTCTTCCGCCTCCGGAAGGTTCTCCGAAAGGTAGAAGAGTTCTTGCAGGTCGGTCTCCAGGTCGTACGCGATCGGGTCCAGGCAGCGCCCGCACTCCCCCGTCACATGGACGGTGGCAGTACCGGTCACCAAGACCCCCTCGTGCACGGCCTCAAGCCTCAGGTCCAGCTCTACATCCGAGCCTTCCTGAACCCCGATCAGTGCGACGCCGAGCTCAGCCGGCGCCGGCAGCTTGCCCGTTTCCTCGCGCATGATTCCGGCCGCACGGGCCAGGTCACGCACATCGAAGACCCAAGCCGAGGACCGATCGAGCGCAGTCTTGTGCGCTTTCTCTGCCATCTACTTGGCTCCTTCTCTCACGGGACAACACAAACCGACACAACAGTCTATCGCGAGGGTCGGCGCTGGGCCAAACTCACGCGACGGGCGTGGCGGCTTGTGGCCAGGCTCACTCCCCGACGACCGAGGGGGTGTCCTTGCCAAGCAGCTCACGACGCGCATCGATGGCGGCGCGGCGCTCGGCGATGAGGCGATCGATGGCCTGAACGAAGAGCGCCGTCGAATCGCCGCGCTTGACGTCGCCGAAGTAGAAACGCCGGATCTCGGCCCGATCGGGGCCGAAGGCGTCCTCGCGCACCGCCTGACGCAGGTGAGCGGAGAGCTCGGGAAGCACCGACTCGTCGATGACGGCGCAACCGCGCGAGATGGGAGCCTCCTCCTCAAGCTTGGCCCGGTCGCTGCGACGGTCCGTCAGCACGATCGGCTTCTCTGGGTGCGAGTACAGGAAGTCCAGCCCAACGGAGGAGACGTCGGTGATCATCGCGGTCACCGCATCGAACATCGCGAGGATGTTCCCGTCCAGGGAAACGATGTGCGGCCGGCCGGTTGCCTCCGTGTCGGCCTTGATCACAGCAAGGATGGCCTGATGACCGGCCACCACCCCAGCGTCCGTGGAATCAACAACCCGGGGATGCGGCTTGTAGACCACGCGCACATCGTTGACCTTCAGCAGGGCCTTGACGATCTTGGCGCCGAAGACGTCGACGGACGTGTAGTTGTTGGCGTCGTTCTCGCCCTCCCACGTGGGCGCATACATGACGGTGCGGAGCCCCTCTGCCGCATGCAGTTCGGGCTCGAACTCGATGTCCAGCTGCGGACGCCCGACAACCTCCAGGTGACCCATATCGAAGTCGTAGAGCACGCGCTCGTGGCGGGCGATCGCGGCCGGACCGGCAACGAAGACCTTGTCATAGGCCTTCACCTGGTTGGCCACCATCGAGATCTTGTCCGACTCCCCGTGGTTCACGTGAACATGCACGGTGTGCGCCTCGTTGAAGGACTGGAAGTTCTGCACCCCGTTGTTGACGTAGAGCGCCAGGCGGTACTCATTCTCGGAGTACAGCGTCATCAGATCCTCGAAGCGGCGCACGAAAATGCGCGGAAGCTTCGTCATCGATTTGGTGATCCGCTGCGCCGAAAGCTTGCGGAAGACCAACACCACAGGGTGCTTCTCGTGCAGTCGTTCCAGCACCGGCAGCCACTGCTGCAGCTGATAGATCTTTTCCGCGTCGTCACCGAAGTAGACAACGACTTCCGCGGGAACCGGCACTCCGTCGATCTCGTGTCCGGCTGCTCGACCCCGCTTGCTGGTGCCACGAATCCACTGGCTCGTGCGCTTCCACGTCTGCGACTTCAGCGCATCGTTGACCAGATCCCGGACCGCCATGGGTCTCCCTTCAAGCAGAGGCCGCACCGCACGGCCGTCTACCACTCTACTCAGCCGCTGGTCCGTACTCCGTGCGGCGCTCGGCAAGTGCGTTGCGCCGCTCCTCGATCACCTGCAGGGTGGCGGCGATGAAACGCTTGATCTGCGCGCCCGGAGAAACCTCACCGAAGTGGTATTCCGCAACGGCCTCCCCGGCCGCAAGAGCCTCAGGAGTCGCCGCGAGTTGCAATTGGATGTTCACATCGGGGTGCGATGCGTCCAGAGTTGTGATCTTGCTGACGATGCCGCCGGTCGACACCTCGGCATCGGCGCTCGCGGGAACCACGATCACTGTGGGTTTGCCTGACGCGACAGCGTCATAGGCCATCGCTGATACGTCAACCACGAACTCCGAGGCAACATCCCACTGCCAGCCGACAGAAGGGCCCCTGTCCACGAAATGATCCGCGCCGGCCGCCTGTAGCAGTTGTTGAATGTCTCGATGAGCGCGACGAGTCGCCCTACTTTTGGACCCCGTTTGTGGATGCGGACGGTAGATGACCCGTTTTCCAGCCTTGAGCAGTGACTCGACGATCGAAACGCCCCTGTCCGCGACTGACGAGTATGCCATCGACGGAGAGTCGCCCTCCCAGGTGGGGGCATACATCACAGTCACGCGATCCGACACTGGTAATTCGGAGGGGGCGACACGTGGTTCATCCAGCTGTGGACGCCCAACGTCAACGCAATGTGACTGATCAAACGACACAAGGTGACTGCCGATGCGTTGCCGAGCCGCTGGGCCAGCCGTAAATACGTAGTCGTAGGCCTTGAGTTGGTTCGATACCATAGAAATCTTCTCGGATTCACCATGACTCACGTGGACATGCGCGGGGCTCACCGCTGCGAGTGCCTGAAAATTGAGAGTGGCTTGGTTCAGGTAGAGCACCACGCTCGCCTCAGACTCTGACAGCAGAGCGTACAAGGAGGCGGTTGAGGTACACACCATCGTCGGCAGTGCAAGTTGCCCAGCAGCACGCCGCGTACTCGGGTCCCGAAAAACCACGGTGACGCCTCGATCAAACCGCGCGAACAATGATGCAGAAAGCTGCTCAAGAGCCCATGTCCACTGGCGCAATTGATACAAGTACGACGGCGGGCCAGCGAAGACAACAACGACTTCCGCAGCAGTGCGCTGCAGGCCGGGCGCTGTGGATGGCGAGCAGTCAGAGAGCCGCTGTCGGAATCTGGTGACGGTAGGCCTGCCGACGTTCGCTACCCGCCGCACGATGGAACCGCCTGGACTCAGTCGCTCACGTATCTTCACGAGTTCAGCGTACCTGGGCCCAAGCGGCTGCGGCCGTAGACTGATGCTCCCGACAGATCCTTCCCCGACTGAGGCGGACCATGAGTGTACGTAGAAGTTCCCCCCGGCGAATCGCTAAAGCTATTCGCAGGCGATTGATGGCCCTATCAACCTCAAGTGGCGGGGCGAATTATTCAACGCCACTCATTGGCACTCCCCCGGAAGCGCCGCAACACTATATCACCGACCACATGCGCGATCATCAGGGCGCTATCGTCCAACTCATGGGCAGTATGGGGCTCAATCGTGGAGGTCTAACCCGAGCGGTCTACGAACGAACGGCATTCCTCGGCGCGCAGCGGCCCGTGGTATTTGCGTCACTAAATTTTCAACTTGACTACGACCATGTCTTTAGTCACGTAAAGGCTAGCGATGCAATTCCACAGCACGCTAGGCTCGAGACATTCCACGACTGGGCCATGCGTAATGGTGCGACGGGTTCGCCGTCCGAGGACACTCCCCTGTTCGACCTCGTCGAGTCCAACGCTGAATTTCAAACGGCGGTCGAAGTCGGGGACAACGGCAACCGATTCGAGAGACTCTTCTACCACGGTAAGTTCATTGCGATGCGGAGCTACGATTCTTCCGGCGCGTTGGTGAGCATCGACCATCATGATCCTACGCATCCGTGGTTGATTGCCTATCGTGACAGATATGATGCCCAAGGCCGCGTGCGCGTACGCGAGCACCTCGCCGAGGACTTCAAACCGCGTTTCAAGACGTTCTTTAACCATCAAGGTGGCGCATATCTGTCACATTGGGTAAACGGCAACGGATACGAATACCGGGCAGTTCATTTCGCCACGAAGGGCGTAAAGCAGTACAAAGACCTGAGGGCGCTCCATCGGCAGTGGTTAAAAGACCTGGCCAAGCGAGTTGGCCCGGCGGTCATGTTTTCAGACGAGCCAACCACTGCGTTTGCGCTCAATCTTTCTCTGCCGGACTGGAAGCTTGTGGGCGCCATCCACACAACGCATTACTCCAACCTTGTCGACTACAACGGTGGCCACAAGGGTTGGGTTCCGCACTACACTCGCGCCGAAGGAAAGACGGCTTCGCTCGTCTTCTTCACCCCATCACAAGCAGAGGACTTCTGTACAGAGACCGGGTACGACGTCAGCAAGACTGTAGTGATTCCGCACGCAGCTCCGGCCCAAGCTGACGTGCCGGCAGTGCACAGAGACGAACACGCTTTCGTGGTTGTGTCGCGACTCGATCGAGATAAACAAGTCGCTGATGCTCTCAAGGCGTTCAGAATTGCGTCAGCCAAGAAACCGTTCCTGAGACTTCATATTTACGGTTCTGGACCAGATGAACCCAGTTTGCGCCGCTTGGCCGCAGAACTTGAAGTCTCGGAGGGCGTGGTTTTCCACGGATTCACTTCCGAGCCGCTAGCCGCATTCGGGTCAGCGGCAGCGTTTGTCATGACGTCCAAATACGAAGGCTTTGGACTTGTCATTACTGAGAGCTTCGCAGCCGGGACTCCGGTGCTTGCATATGATGTCAAGTATGGGCCGCACGATCTTGTGCGCACGGATGCAAACGGAGTCCTGGTTGAGGCTGGAAACATCGATCAGCTCGCGGACGCAATGGAATCTGTGTTGAGTAGGTCGACCTGGGCCAAGCTTTCGAACGGCGCAGTAGCGACCGCCCGCGAATTCTCACGCGAGCGGTGGATGCATGGTTGGGAAAACCTCACGGATCACCTATTGACAGGCCGTGAACCCCGCTAGATGAAGCGCAGGCAATGAATGGGCCCCGATCCTCGGATCGGGGCCCATTCATTTCGTGGGGTGGTGAGTGGGTAGCGCGGACAACTATCGTTGAGGCCAGACTTGCGCCACGACACGTTCAGTGGCGCGCCCATCATCGCGTGGCGCGAAACGCTCCACAAACTCCTGATACTGCGGAGTATTGGGCAGCATCGTCCACTCCTGTTCCACGACAGCAGCCACCAATTGATCGGTCGAGAACAACAACGGGCCGGGCGCGATCTCTTCCACGTGAAGGTATACACCCCGGGGGCTGGAATTGTACTCTTCAAGGTCGGGTACATAGAAAAGCATCGGTTTACGCGCTACAGCAGCATCGAACATGACAGATGAATAATCTGTGACGATCAAGTCTGCCGCAAGATACAAGTCGTTGATATCGGCGTGGTGCGTAACGTCGACAACACCGTCCTCGTACGATTGACTCGCCTGGGCGCGAGCGTTGTGGCCGTGACCACGCATCATTAGTACGTACTTTTCCCCGAGCTGCCGGCTCAGTTCATTCGGTTCAAAGAACTCGACTGGGCTTGCTTTCCAGGCCTTTGTCGAGCGGGAATCACGCCACGTGGGCGCGTAGAGGATTGCCACCTGATCGTCTTTGATACCCATTGACTGGCGGACAGCCGCTCGCCTTGCCCGAGAAGCGTGACTGTCGACGAGCGCATCGTTCCGCGGGTACCCCTCTTCGATAACCCGTCCCTGAAAATCAGATTCAGACGCAACCACGGATGAAAAATAGCTGCTAGGGCTAAGTAGAAAGGTCCAAGCGTGTGCTTGCGAATCCATGCGCTCGATCCACGCAGTCGATCGTCCAATTCCACGCCAATACGAATGATTGATGGTCTTCAGCGGCGTGCCATGCCATGTTTGAAGATACTGCTGACCCGGACGGAGCTTGAACCACGAATCAAAATAGATGTTATGAACGATCGTGCCAGCAGTCGCTAGTTCCGCGTACCACTGTCTCGAGCCGAGAATAGCGCGCCGCGCTCCTCGCGGGACAGCCACCGATTCAGACACGACCGACCAGACGATGTCCATCTCCGGGCGGTTTTCAAGGAGATACTCGGACAGCGCCAACGAACTGTCAGTTGCGGCGGCTCCCAGGTATGCGTTGAACACCACCTTCTTGGCTTCAATGGCCACATTGCTGGTGGAAAAGTCCTGCTGGAGCAAGTACTGCGCCCGGCGACCGACTTCATCTTCCTTGAGCTGAGCCGACAGTTGAACGTAGACATTGCCGTAGCGAGTTCTCGTCAGGACGACTCGATGCCTCATCGAGAGCGCACCCTCAGCGTGGATCGTGGCAGCTGGCCGCGAGTCCAATACGGCATACTCCCGGCCTTGCGCGTCTACGGCCTTCACCGAATAGCCGGCGAATGGCAGATCCCTGCCGTTCGGATCGGTGCCAGGAATTTCGAAGGTGCAGCCTGTCTCATCCCACACGATCGGGGAGCGGCGGGATACACCAGCGTCCGAGACAAGGAAAACTTCAGTGTAGGCACCATGCGACGTTGGCACCGTGGATTCCGCCCGCGCTGTCACAGCAGTTCCGTCAGCCTGATAGGACAGAACCTGCAGCGCCTGCGGCAGGATCTCGAGTCGAATCTTGCCGGACTCGTCTCGACGCAAACCCAGCAGCTGCGATTCCCACGTACGGGCTTGCCCATTCTCGAGCGCAAAGTAGCCACCACTGCGTTGCATTGCAGGAATTCGCAAGAGCCAGGACGAATGCTGACCGATATCGCCCAAAGCAGAGCGCTCGCAGGAGAGTTCAGTCAAGTGTTCCGTTTGCAAGACCGCCAGGTCAACCGTCTCTCCCGCCCTCGTCAAGCGAGCCTTCTTCACGGTCGGCGCAGACGAAGCTGTCTTGACCGTGATGACAATCCTGTCGTCGCGAATACTCAGCCCAACGACCGGCACCCCTACATTTCCGACCAGCGTCAGGCCCGAAGCTGCATCAAAACGAAGTTGCCAATCTCGCCCACCGGCCACGGTGCCCGAATCCAGAAGCATCGCCCGCGATCCACCGGCTCTGCGCACGAGTCGTACCCGCTCGTCAGCAGGCTCGTCGTAGCCAACTTCGAACGTCCAAGCGACCCGGTCGGCCTCCGCGACGAGCGACGTCACGTCGATCGTCGCAACGAAGCCTGCATCAGCAATGTCCCGATACTTTGACCGCGCCCAGATGGTTGCAGATTCGCTCGATTCCCGCGAGACGCTCAGTTCCACCGACTCTCCGGATTGAGCATTGACTGCCCACACCCGTGGCTGCTCGGCGTGCGTAGCTAGCTCACGATTCTTCGGGATAGCCCAACCATGAATCTCGAGCACCGGTCCTGAGAAATTAGCTGAAAGCAAGACTCCGACCGTTTCTAGGTCGGGAGTGCCCAAGATGAGCATTCGCTCTTCTCCGACACTTTCCACGATTGAACCGTGCGGGCAGCGCAGCTGAACTTTGCCGGTAGAGCCCACGTAGGTCTCGAAGTAGGATCCCGCTTCGTCAGACCAAAGAATAGCTTCGGCCAGTTCCTTCCACTTCCCGTGCGCCCCGAGCACCAGCAGGGATCGAACCTTCACATGGCTCTTTGCAATCGCCTGCTCATTGATCTGATTGACAATGAAAAGGAACAAGCGGCGTGCAGCCTCGCGGTAAGAGTCGTCCGCTTCCACGGCCTCCCGCAAGTACGGCATCAAGTCGAAGCGAATGAGCTTCGCCACCCAGTCACTGAACTGTTTCTCGCTACCGAGTTGGCGAGCGGTCGCAGCCGTTAGCTGCAATACTTGCAGTCTGTCTTCTACGTCCCGAGACAGATGTTTCGTTTGGGTAATGGACGAGGAGTCTTCTCGCACTCGGTATCCATACACCGGCGTGGGGATGACGTCGAATCCCGAGGACAACAACATCAGACGTGTCGTAGGTTCCTGATCTTCGTATCGCAGACCCTCGGTGTAGGCCATGCCCAGCCGGTCCCACACAGACTTCCGATACATCTTGTTCCAGGCGAAAACATTGACCAAGCCGTCGGTGTATTCATCGATGGTGATGCCGAGCCGCGTTGTGGCATGTTCCCGTTTCATCCACTCAATTTTCCTCGTACCCGACGAGTTGAAACGGTAGTAAGTTCCCGTGACGAAATCGGAACCGGATTGTTCGAGCGTGTCGAGCATCGCCTTGTACGCGGCGGGTGGCACGAAATCATCAGAATCCGCGAAGACGAGATACTTCCCCGAGGCAAGACGCGTACCAGCGTTCCTCGCTGCTCCTAGTCCCGCATTTGGCTGCGTTACTACTCGGATGCGACTGTCTCGCTCCGCAATCTCCTCAACTCGGGCTAGAGACCGGTCGGTAGAGCCATCATCGACCACGATGATCTCTAGGTGAGAGTAGGTCTGCTCAAGAATTGACTCGAGGCATTCTGCAACCAGGTCCTCTACGTTATAGACGGGGACGACTACCGAAATCAGCGGAACAACGGTGCGGCTGCTGTCTTTGGATTCCTGATTCGGCGTTGCCCGCCGCACCGCCGTTTTCGCAATTCTCTTGATGGATTTGGGAAGATAAGGTGCGATAGTTCGCCTGAGCGACTTCGTCCATTGATCTTTGTTGGAGATTGCCACGACTGATAACTTTCTGAAATGCGGTGCGCGTGTTAGCTGAGTTCTTTGACAATCTGGCTCAGCGTGTCCAGGGTGCCCTTAAGGGCCTCCACCTTCTGCTCGTCGAAGTTGGAGAGCACGCGCTTGAGCTCAGTCGTGGAGATCCCGTCGGTGCGCGGCAGGTAGAACACCTCCACCTTGTCATCCAGGTCGTCGAACTTGCCCTTCCAGTCCTCACCGATGCCGAAGACGTCCACGTCGTACTTGTCGACGTCGGTACGCTTCTGCTCCCAGTTCTCCTCCGGGATGGCCATGTCCACGTACTTGATGGCGCGGACGATCTCGATGCGCTGCTCGAACGGGACGATGGGCTTCTTGCCCTTGACCGCGTTGAACTCGTCGGTGGAGACGGCGACGATGAGACGGTCGCCCTTCTCCTTCAGCCTCTTCAGGATGTTGAGGTGTCCGATGTGGAACAGGTCGAAGGTGCCATAGGTGATGACGGTCTTGGGCACGATGTACTCCTTGAACGGAAGTCGAATTCTAGTGATTAGTCTAAACGTCGGATGGCGCGCCGCCAGCGCGACGAGCCGCATTGAAGCTCGTGACGGCCTGCGGCCTAACGTCCGGGCATCCCTTGCCGGATGTCGGATCGATCAGATCGCGGACGGTGAGTGCACCACCCGCGCCTCCGGCTGAGGCCGCCACGAGTGCACTCATCTCGGCCGATTCAGCACGCTCTTGGAGCCATTCAGCCGCACCCAAGGCACCCCAACGACGTCGCGCCTCTCGCGAGGCCGACGACTCGAGCCAGGCGAGCTGTTGCCTGGTTGCCTGCGCGCCTGTGCGGCGGGCCATGGCCTCAGTGAAACGCTCCTCCGCCGTGTACGCCCCGCCCGGGGCCGCGAGGACATGCGGGCGATCGCCCAAGGACGACACGACGGCCTGACCCACGGCAGGGTCGGCCCCCACCGCCGCCAGATCAAGCACGGGCACGGCGACGTCGCCCTCGGTCGCATGGACCTCCCACGGTCGGTCGCGGACGGCGGAGCGCTGCGCGGCCACGCTCACCCGGGCCGCCGGCACCGTCTCGACCACGTTGGGGAGATCGTTCCCGAAGAAGAAGGCGTCAACCGTGCGGGCAGAGGCCCGCCCGTCCTCGACCGAGCAGAACCTGGCCAGGCCGCGCGCTCGTCGTTCGCGGGCGTCTCGGGGTTCCTCACCGCGCACCGCCCTGGCGACCGCCTCGCGAGTGGCTTCGACCGACTCGCAGATCTCGCCCGGCCACTCCCCCAGCCCCGGCTGGAAGCCACGGTCGCGCTCGTACTCGGCCCGATCCGGCACGTGGAAGATCACGGGACGGTCCATGGGCAAGAAGTCGAAGCAGATACTGGAGTAGTCGGTGACTAGAACGTCCACGACGGCGAGCAGCTCGTTGGTGTCCACGTCCGCCGGCACCGTCTTGGCCGGCAACTGCATTCCCGCGATTCCTCGCTCGGCGAGTCGATGAGCCCGGAAGAGCAGGTGATGCCCCTCTCCCGCCATCCCCTTGAGTTCCGCTACAAGTCCGGTCGGAGCGGTGACGTTGCCAAGGGAGCCCTTCCACGTTGGGGCAAAGAGCACCACCGGCCGCCCGTCGTCGACGCCCAATCTGGTGCGCAGTGCAGCCTTGTCTGCCTCCGGCATGGTGATGGAGGCATCCAGGCGCGGGGAACCCGTGACCATGACCCGGCCGGGGACGATTCCCTTAAGGCCCATTCCGTCCTCCATCGCCACCGCGGTGTGAGGATTCGGCAACCCAAGATGCGTGGCCTGGAGCACGTTCCGTGCCACGTTCGCATAGCTCAGGAACGTGTCCTTGGCGAAGCGACCCAGGCCCTTGAGCGGCGTTCCGTGCCACGTGTTGAGGTAGCGCTGTTCCGGCCGCCGGTTGTAGTAGTCAGGGAAGGTCACGTTGTTGACCACCCAGGCCGCACGGCCCAAGACATCAACGTAGTCCGGCGAATTGAAGCGGACGAAGCGAACGCGGGCGTCTGCGGCGACATCCGCTGGGACGGCCTCCGGCCGGTTCGATGCCCACACAAACGTCCAGTCGGCGGCGCGGGGGTCCTTCGCCAGCTCGCGGTAGATCGCCAAGGGATTGCAGTGCAATCGGGAAGCGCGGCTGGATTGGAACAGCACGGTCGTCTCCAGCACTGGAGCCGCCTGCGCCTGGGCAAAGAGCGCTCGACGCAGCTTGGACTCGCTGTTCAAGACGGCAGCCCGATCCACAGCGCTTGCCTGGGCAAGGCGCACCGAACTCATCCACGCTGCCAGCTCCTGTTCGAGCTCTCCGGCCTCACGCCACGCGTTAGCCTCCCGTCGAACCAGCTCAGCGTGGGCCCGTCCCAGCGCCCCGCGGGCGGAGTTCAGCGCGCGCGCACGCGCGGCGGGCTCCGAGGCCGCTGCCGCCAACGCCAACCAGGCGGCCGTCGAGCTCGCTGGCGCAGCGGCGTCGGCCTCCGGCAGGTTCCCTGCAGCGACGCTCGCGGCGTTCCACGTCCTGAAGGCCTCGGCCGCTGCTTCGCGGCGACCGGCCGCAAACAGCGCGCGGCCCGCCGCGAATCGGGCATCCGCCACGCCGTCGAGGTCGAGTTCTTCGCGCCACGGTCCCAGGTCGGCGGCCTGGGCGTAGAGTGCCGCGGCGTCGACGTCCTTCCCCTGGAGCTCCAGCGCCGTGCCGCGCAGCAGGAGAGCCTCCGCATCCCCGCGCCCGGCCACGATCTGCGCCGCTTCGGCGTACTCGCCGGCGGCCAGGTGCAGGCGTGCCGCCGCGGTCGGATCCTGGGCCAGGCGCGCCGCCTCGGCCACGCGCCCGCGCTGCAACGCCTCCTCGCTGTCGCGCGGCGTCGCGGCGCCCGTGGCAAGGCGCAGCCTGCGCAGTTGCTTCGCCACGGCCGCCCGCTTGCGCACGGCGGCCGGCAGGGCCTGCGCGTCCTTCAGGGCCGCCTCGAACAAGCCGCACGCCTCCAAGGCGCTCGCCCTGCGCCGCCTGGCCTCCGCGTTCTTGGGCGAGCGCTCCAGCCACGCCGAGAGCACCCTCGTTTCATCCCAACGCGCGCCGAGCCGACGGTAGGCCTCGGCGGTGCGATCCAAGATAAAGCCCTTCGAGGCGCCGAGGCCCTCCAGCCTTCCAAGGGCGTCCAGGGCGTGAGGAGCATTTCCCTCCGCGAGCGAAAGATCGGCGATCGCTTTCCAGGCCACGACGTTGTCCGGAGTTGCCTCCGCCGCCGCGTCGTAGTGCCCCAGCGCCCGCTCGTCCTGCCCGGTTTCCCGCAGCAGGCCAGCCAACCGCAGGCGACCTGTGGTCCAGGCGGGACGTCTGGCCACGAGCGACTCGAGGGTAGCAATGGCGCCATGCAGGTCCTTGGCTCTCCGAGCGGATCGTGTGGCCACGGCGAGCACGGCACGGGGCGCCCTCGGAGGCACCGACATCAACCGACGATGCACCGGCCAGAGGCGCGCCGAGGCGACCTTGCGTTCGGCTGCCCTGACGAACGTGGTGGGCGTCAACTGCATCGCGGCGTTTCTCCTGGAGGCGTGCGGAAATTCCTCGACCATCCTAGGTGAACACCCGGCGAACGCGCGGGTAAGGCTACTTGCGCGATGCCTCGTAGGCCTTGACCACTTCGTCGGTCGGCCCGTCCATGCGCAGGACGCCCTTTTCGATCCAGATCGTCCGGTTGCAGGTGTCTCGGATGGATTTCATGGAGTGAGACACCAAGAACACCGTGCCTGCGTTCTCCCGGATCTCCCGGATGCGGGCCTCGGAGCGCTTGCGGAAACGGGCATCGCCGACCGCCAAGGCTTCATCCACGATGAGGATGTCGTGCTGCTTGCAGGCTGCGATCGCAAACTTCAAGCGGGCGGACATGCCGGAGGAATAGGTCTTCATCGGCAGGTCGATGTAGTCCTGGAGCTCGGCGAACTCGATGATCTTGGGGCGCAGCTCGGCGATCTCCGCGCGGCTGAATCCGAGCGCCAAGCAACCCAGGGTGATGTTTGCGTCGCCGGAGAGCGCCGGAATGAGTGCGGCGCCCACGCCCAGCAGATTCGGGCGGCTCGAGGCCCACACGGTGCCCTCGGCCGCCGGGGTCAGTCCAGTCACGGCGCGGAGCATGGTCGACTTGCCTGAACCGTTGGAGCCAATCACCCCGATGGACTCATTCTCGTAGGCCACGAAGGAAACTCCCTTGAGGGCGTGAACCTCGCGCAAACCGCGCGCGCCGCGCTGCAGGAGGCCGCGGGCGCTCGCACCTCCGGCCGCCTTGCCCGAGGAAAACACCTTGTACTTCACGTGGAGGTTGTCCACGATCACGACCGGCTTGCGGCCGGGGTCAACCTGCACCTGTTCGCTCATGCTGGTCTCAGTGTTCGCGGCCATAGCGCTCCTCGGCTTGCCAGAAGAAGATGGTGCCACCGACCAGCAACGCCACGGCCCAGATGCTCAGGTAGAGCCAGTGCATGGGGTCGTAGAAGTGATCTTTGAGCAGGATGCCGCGGGCAATCTCGAGCACCTGGTAGATCGGGTGGAAGTTGTACAGATCAACCACCCAAGGGTGGGCCTCAAAGATCTTGTCCACTGCAAACAGCACACCCGAGGTGTAGAACAGCACGCGCGTCACCAAGGGGATCAGCTGCGTGAGGTCGGCAAGATGGACCGTCATCCTGGCAAAGACGAGCGTGACACCCATGTTGAACAGGGTGAAGATGGCAACGAGCGGGATCAGCAGCAGCCACTGCCAGCGGGGATGACCGCCAAGCACCAGCACGTACACCACCATGACGACGAGCATGGGAACCAATGTCAGCAACTGCTGAATGAGCGTTGAGAACGGCAGTGTCATGCGCGGGAAACTCAGTGACTGCACCAAGGAGCGGTTGCCCGTGATCGACTTGGCGCCCTGGCTCATGGCGTGCGAGAAGAACTCGAAGAGGAAGACGCCGATCACCACATAGGCGGCGTAGTCATCCGGCCGCTTGCCGCCCTGCAGGACGCCGAAGATAAAGCCGTACATGAGCGCGTTCAAGGTGGGCTTGATGATCTCCCACACGATGCCGAGACGGTTGGCCTGGTTGCGAGCCTGAATCCGGGACTTCGCCAACGTGTAGGCAAAATCGCGCCTGGCCCAGGTTTGCTTGAGGTAGGTCCAGAGCCCCGGGCGGGCCCCGACCTTTTGCAGGCCGTACTGCCCGGCTACTTCAGCTGCGTTCATGGACGCCAAGGTTCCTTACTTCTTGCCTGAGCCGGCACGTCGCCAGCCTCGTTCGAGTCTACTGCCGCCCGTGAGCGAGTCCGCCGAAGCTAGGGCGTCGTCGCGGTGCGGGTGCTCGCCGTGGCGTCGGTGGCGCCGGACTGCGTCTTCTCGTTGGCAGCCTCCTGGTCCTTGATGCTGGCGTAGTACTCATCCAGCGTGCCGTTCGCCATGGCCTCACCAATCTTGGTGATGGCGGCGTAGTCCGGCATTTCCACGGACTGGCCACCGATGGTGGCGGAGCCGGTGGTGGGCACCGTGAAGCTCACGAGATCGCTCGAGCGCAGATTCGTCATCTGCATGCCGAGGCCCACGAGCATGCCGGCGTCCTTGAGGCCCTTGTCCGTGGTCACGTACGGCATGACCGAGTTGACCACGTCGAAGAGCTTGTTCGGCGAGGCAAGCACCTCGGGGCTGAGTACCTTCTTGAACACGGCCTTCAGGAACTGCTGCTGATTGCGCACGCGCTGGTAGTCGGATCCCGGGAAGGCGTGGCGCTCGCGCACCCACTTGAGGGCGCGCTGTCCCTCGATGTGGATCTTGCCTGCATCGAAGCACACGTCTGGCGTGGTCTTGTAGGCGCAGAAGGCCTTGGGGTTGTCCACGGTCACGCCGCCGATGGCGGTCGTGAGATTGCGGAAGGCGCTGAAGTCCACCATGGCGACGTGGTCGATCTTCTGATTGAACAGCCCCTCAAGGGTCTGCACCAGCAACGGGACGCCGCCGTAGGACATCGCGGAGTTGATCTTCGCCTGGCCGTGGCCGGGGATGGTCACCCACGAATCTCGCACCACAGACATGATGTAGATCTTCTTGCGGTCGGCGGGGATGTGCACGATCATCATCGAGTCCGAGCGCTGGTCGGTGCTCGTCGCGCTGATGTCGAGTTCCTCGTCGGTGGCGGACTTGTCCGCCCCCAAGAGCAGGATATTCATGCTCTCGTCGCCCGGATCCTTGTACGGCCGGTCCGTGTTGGTCGGGAAGACTTCCTCGTCCTGCAGCGTCTCGCTCTGGCTCAGCGCCGTGGCGAACTTGGCGGCGTAGGTACCGCCGACGCCAAGAACACACACCACCACCATGAGGGCGGACAAGAGCACCGTGCGTCCGATGCGGCGTGGCTTGCGGTGAAGCCGGCGCGGCACGTAGTCGGCGGGCGGGGTGTCCTGAGACACGCGTTCTCCTTTGGCAGGGGGCGACCGTCACTGCGGCCTCGGAAAGAATACCCACCCGGAACTAACAGCAGGCTGTGAGGCCGCCCGGAACAGCCCCACATGATGCACGTCACGGGGCGGCTATAGCCGCGAAAGCACGCCCCTGGGCAGGAACTCGGCCACGTCGCCGCCGAGCGCCGCCACCTCCTTGATGAGGCTCGAGGACACGTGTTGATAGCGCCCATCACCATGCAAAAACACGGTTTCAACACCCGTAAGATGCCGATTCATGGCGGCCATGGGCGCCTCGAACTCGTAGTCGGGGGCGCCGCGTAGCCCCTTGACGATGGCGTCGGCGCCGATGCGCCTGCAATATTCGGCCAGCAGCCCGGAGCCCATCGCCGCAACGGAAATCCCGCTGAAGTTACTCACGGCCTCGGAGATCATCTCGATCCGCTCCTCCTGCGTGAAGCGGTACTTTTTGGCCGGATTGGTGGAGACGGCCACGACCACCTCATCGAACAGGCTGGCGGCACGCATGATGATCTCGAGGTGACCCTTGTGAACGGGGTCAAACGATCCGGGGCACACAACGCGTCTCATGGGGCGAGCCTACCGGCGACGGGGGTAGCGTGAGGCCATCCCCCCGAATTCCCTGAGCAAGGATCGCAGCATGACCCCGCAGACCGGCGGCCCCCGGATACCCAGCACGACGGCGCCGTGGTTGCGCGCCGCCGCAGGCGCGCGTTTGTTGGGCGCCACGGGGAGCCCGGCCCCCACGATCTTCGAGGAGATGACCTCGCTCGCCGTCGCCACCGGGGCACTCAACCTGGGTCAGGGGTTCCCTGATGACGAGCCGCCGCTGGCGCTGCGCGCCATCGCCGAGGCGGGCGTGGCCGCCGGAAACAATCAGTACGCCCCAGGCAGCGGCATCCCTCCGTTGCGCGAGGCCATCGCCGCTCACCAGGAGCGCTTCTACGGCCTCACGCTCTCCCCCAGCACCGACGTCGTGGTGACGACGGGCGCCACCGAGGCCATCGCCGCCACGCTGCTTGCCTTCTGCACGCCGGGCAGCAACGTCGTGGTGCTCGAGCCCTTCTACGACTCCTACGGCGCGATCGCGCGCCTGGCCGGCGCCGAGTTGCACCCCGTTGCGCTGCGGGCGCCGGACTTCCAGCCCCGCATCGAGGACCTCGACGCCGCCGTCGACGAGAACACCGCGGTGATCATCGTCAACGATCCGCACAATCCCACGGGGACCCGTTTCACCGACGCGACCCGGCGCGCGCTCGTGGCCGCCGCCGGGCGCAGCGGCGCCGTGCTGCTGGCGGACGAGGTCTACGAACACCTCGTCTTCGAGGCCGCGCACTCGCCCCTGGCCACCGTGCCTGGCGCCTTCGAGCGCACCGTGACCGTGTCCTCCGGCGGCAAGACCTTCAGCGCCACGGGATGGAAGGTCGGCTGGGCCAGCGGTCCGGCCGACCTCATCGACGCCGTGCGCACCGTCAAGCAGTTCCTGAGCTACTCCTCCGGCCCGGCCTATCAGCCGGCCATCGCGGAGGGGCTGGGCCTGCCAGAGGCCTTCTTCCGCGAACGGGCGGCCTCGCTTGCCGCGCGCTCCCGCCTCCTGAGCGAGGGGCTCGAGGCCAGCGGCGCCCGCGTCTTTGCCCCGCAGGCCGGCTACTTCGTGGTCGCGGATCTGGCGCCCCTCGGCTTCGTCGACGCCACGTCGCTGGCCAGGCGTCTTCCGGCCGAACTCGGCGTGGTCGGCATCCCCGTTGGCGTGTTCGCCACGCCGGAACACGAGGGGCGCTACGCCTCGCTCCTGCGGCTGGCGCACTGCAAGCGCGAGGACGTCATCCTGGCGGCGACGGCCCGCCTCCGCGACGGCCTCGCCTCGCTCTCTGCCGCAGAGGGGACCGCGCGATGAGTCGGCACACCCCGCTGCGACGGCGCACCAAGCTCGCCGTGTCCGGCACCGTCGCGGAGTGGATCGAGGATCCGCGACGCCCCGGAGCGTGGATCCTCGAGGTGGGCGGGGCCGAACAGTCAACGCTCGTTCCAGGCAACCCGCGCGCGCTGGTCTACGAATACCTTCAGCGCATCGCGCCGGCCATCGACGCCGTGGGTGAGACGGGGGCGCCGCTGCACGTGTTGCACCTGGGCGGCGGGGCGCTGAGCCTGCCCCGCTACGTCCAGGCGACCCGCCCCGGAAGCCGGCAGCTCGTGATCGACCTCGACGCAGAGCTCATGCCCTTCGTGCTCGAATCGTTCCCCCTCGAGGCCCCCGGGCTGACCTCGATCGTCATCGGTGACGTGCGCGAGGCCCTGCCGAGCCCGGGCACCCAGGACCCGTACGACGTCGTGATCCTTGACATCTCGCTGGGTCCCGGCTCCCCCGAGCGGTTGCTCGAGACCGACTTCTACCGGGAGCTGCTCGCTCTGCTCGCGCCGGAGGGGACGCTGCTCATCAATGTGGGGGACGAACAGCCACTCAACATCACGCGCCGGATCGCCGCCCAGCTCAGCGCGCTCGGCACCTCGGTCTGGGTCAGCGCGCACCAGGGCATCGCCGACGGGCGCTACCACGGCAACCTCATCCTCGGTGCGTCGCGGCGCCGCTGGCCCCGCGAGCGGCTGGACGGCCTACGCGCCGCCGGCCCCCACCCTGCCGCCGTCCTCGTCGGCATCGAACTCGAGGGTCTCGGCAAACCATAGGGTGCTCTCGCCGTAGCGGCGCTCGCGCAGCTGGTGCCAGCCCTGCGGCCAGGTCGGGGCGGGCGAGCGCGAACCGCGCTCGACGACGATCACGGCGTCCTCGTGCAGCGACGGCGCCAGGGCCGCGAGCACCTTGGCCAGTTCCTCCTCGCCTATCGGGTACGGCGGGTCGAGGAAGGCCAGGGTGATGAGCTCGCCGCGGTAGCTCGCGAGGAAGCTGAGCGCGCTGGCCCGCACGGCCGCTGCTGCGCTGCGTCCCAGCGCCTTGTTGACCATGGTGACGTTCTTGCGCAGCGCCACCTGGGCGGCCTCGGCCTGGTCGACGAGCCGGGCGCTCGTGGCCCCGCGCGACACCGCTTCGAGGCCCAAGGCGCCGGAGCCGGCGAAGAGGTCGAGCACCACGGCGTCGCGCAGCACGTCCCAGCTCTCCAGCCGCGAGAAGAGCGCCTCCTTGACGCGGTCCGTGGTGGGCCTGGTCGCGTCGGTCGCCACCGACGTCAGCGGGTGTCCCCCGGCCACGCCGGAGATGATGCGGGACATGTCATGCCCTTTCGAGGTAGGCGGCCTCGCTGTCGTCCACCCTCGAGTCGACGGCGGCGGCGAGGCCTGGATGGTCGGTGCGCCAGCCCGGACGCACGAGCGCTGCGGCATCCTCCCTGGCGAGGGCGATGAGTTCGGCGTCACGCATGACGCGCAGGGTGCGCAGGGTGGAGCGCCCGCCGGATTGGGACGCGCCCAGGATGTCGCCCTCGCGGCGCAGCTCGAGGTCCTTCTCCGCCAGGACGAATCCGTCGCGCGTGGAGGCCACCGTTTCCAGCCGCTCGACGGCGGGATGCTCGTGCTCCAGGCTCGTCACCAAGAGGCACGTGCCCGGGAAGGCGCCGCGGCCGATGCGGCCCCGGAGCTGGTGCAGCTGGGAGATCCCGAAGGACTCGGCGTCGATGATCGCCATGACCGTGGCGTTGGGGACGTCGACGCCCACCTCCACCACGGTGGTGGCCAGCAAGAGCTGAGTCGTGCCGGCGGCGAAGTCGGCCATCGCCGCGGCCTTGGTCTCGGCGGGGAGTCGTCCGTGCAGGATGCCGATGTTCACCCCGGCCAGCGCCGGGTGCTCCCTGAGCACGCGCTCCATGGCCTCCAGCGGCGTGCGCTGCCCCTGGACCTCGTCGACCCCCTCGCCGGTCCTGGCTCGCTCGGGATCCTCTTCCTCGGCGCTCTCGCTGATGCGGGGCACCACCACGTAGGCCTGGTGTCCGGCGTCGATCTGCTCGCGCAGGAGCGTGAACATGCGCTCGCGCCAGGCCGGCAGCTGCAGGGGCACCACGAAGGTGCGCACCTCGGCCCGGGCGGCCGGCACACCGCGCAGCAGCGACACTTCGACGTCGCCAAAAACGGTCATCGCCACGGTGCGCGGGATGGGGGTGGCGGTCATGACCAGCAGGTGCGGGGTCGGGCCCGCCCCCTCGCGCAGCTTGTCTCGCTGCTGCACCCCGAAGCGGTGCTGCTCGTCCACGACCACCAGGCCCAGCTCGGCAAACTGCACGTGATCGGAGAGCAGGGCGTGCGTGCCGACCACGATGCCTGCCTCCCCCGAGGCCGCGGCCAGCAGGGCGCCACGCTTTTCCTTGGCCGGCAGCGACCCGGTCAGGAGTTCGATCCGGGTGGAGGCCTCCGCCGCGCCGAGCATGCCGCCGAGCGCCAGATCGCCGAGCAGCGTGCGCAAGGTCTGGGCGTGCTGTGCCGCGAGCACCTCGGTGGGAGCCAGGAGCGCGGCCTGGCCGCCGGCGTCGATGACCTGCAGCATGGCCAGCAGCGCTACGAGCGTCTTGCCCGAGCCCACCTCGCCCTGCAGGAGCCGGTTCATGGGGTGCGGCTGCGCGAGGTCGTGTGAAATCTGTTCCCCGACCTCCAGCTGGCCCTCGGTCAGCGTGAAGGGCAGGCGCCGGGTGAACGCCTCCAGCAGCCCGCCGTTCGCGAGCGGCCGGGGCGTGGCCTCGCGGGCCCGATCGAGCATGCGGCGCTCGGCCATGAGGCTCTGCAGCACGAGCGCCTCCTCGTACGCAAAGCGCCGACGCGCGGCGTAGGCCTCGCGCACCTCGTGCGGGCGGTGAATCGACTCGTAGGCCTGGCTCAGTTCGGGCAGCCGCCTGCGCTGGCGCACCTCGGCCGGCAAGGGGTCGGGGAAGGCATCGGCGTCCACGCCGTCGAGGACGGTCTCGACGGTGCGGCGCACGCGCAGCTGGGTCAGCTTGCCGCTGAGCGGGTAGACCGGGAAGGGCCGCGCCTCCGCCTCGTCGTCCTGGCCCAGGAGCGTGTACTCGGGATGGGTCAGCTGCGGCGCGCCGCGGTAGTCGTCCACCACACCGGAGAACATGGCGCGCACCCCGGGGAGCAGCTCCTTGGCCGCCTGGTAGCCGTTGAAGAAGGTCATCTTCAGCAGGCCGCGCGAGGCCGGGTCCTCGTCCTGCACCTCGACCTCCAGGAGGAAGCCGCGGCGGGAGTGCATCTTGCGCTGGCTCGAGTGCGTCACGGTCGCCACGACCGTCACGTCCTCACCGTAGGGCAGCTCGGAGATGGGCTGGATCTCCCCCACCTCCACGTAGCGGCGCGGCACGTGCCCGAGCAGCTCGGACACGGTGGTGTAGCCGAAGGCGCCGTGGATGACCTTGGCGCTCTGGGCGCCGACTACCCGGGACAGCTCCGTCTGCGGACCCAGGGCGCTGGGGTTGTAGCCGGCCTCACTCATGGGGCTGCGTGCACAGGCTCGTGACGGACACCTCTTCGGCCCGGCCCACCGCCGCCACGGCCTCCAGGGCCAGCTCGGCTCGCTCCACGTGCACGTGCACGCGCCAGCGGAAGGCATCCGCCACGGGGCTGACGGGGCTCATGAGCACCGAGGTCCCCACGGCGTCGAGCCCGGCTCGCAGGGTGGCGGCCTGCAGGGGCGTCGCCGTGACGGTGCACATCACCTCGACCCCCTCGTCCTGCGTGGCCTCCTGCGTGACATCAGGAGCGGCGATGCCGTAGCCCTGCAAGGGTTCATAGTCGTCATCGGCGAAGACCCGGCCGGTCACGGCGCAGTCCAGCGCGTCGAGCACGAGGGTGAGACCGACGGCGCCGGCGTCCACGACGTCGGCGCGCGCCAGGGCGTCGAGCTGGGTCTTGGTTTCCCTCACGGCCTCGAAACACGCGGCCCGCATGGCGTCCAGGGCGTGCGCGAGGAGCGCCCTGCCCTGTTCCTGGCCCGCCTGCGCCACCACGCGCGCCGTGGCGACGGCCGCGGCCTCGAGCACGGAGAGCAGCGTCCCCGGGACGGGTTCGGAGAGGGCCGACCACGCGCGCACGCGCGCCGTCTCCAAGGCGGAGGCCAGCGCCGGCGCCGTCAGATTGCGTTCGCCGCGCAGGGCCTCCCCCATGCCCACGAGCATGACGGCGAGGAGCGTCCCCGAGTTGCCGTGGGCCCCCTCGAGGCCCGCCCTGCCTGCCACGCCGAGCAGCGCCCCGAGATCCTCTGCGTCCGGCCGCGCCTCCACCTCGTCGAGCGCGGCCCGCGCGGTGCGGTAGAGATTGCTTCCCGTGTCGCCATCGGCCACCGGGAAGACGTTGATCGCGTTGAGGCGATCCGAGTGGTTGGCCAACTCCCGTACCGCAAGGCAGAGCCACGAGCGCACCGCCGGATAGCCGGTGCGGTGGCGTTGCGTCATGGGGAGGGGTCCTTGTCTCGAGCTCGAGCGCCCGTCGCGGTGACGTGCGGGCCGGCGGTCCAACCGACCCCGCCAGTCTAGCCAGCGCCGCGGGGAGAGCGGCCCAGCGCCTAAGCTGGTGGGGTGCGTGTTGCGACTTCTTCTTCCCCCGTCCGTTCGAGGGCTGCCCGGCGCGCCGCGGCGGCCGCGGGCGTGCTCGCGCTCCTCGGCACGAGCGCGTGCGCCGCTCCCGTGTCGGTCGAGGCACCCGTTTCGGCCGCGGACGCCGCGTGTTCACCGGTGATGCTGGCCCTGCCTCAAGAGATCGACTCCCTCGGCAAGCGCGTCACCACGAGCCAGTCCACCGCAGCGTGGGGTGACCCGGCCGCCGTCGTGCTCTCCTGCGGCACGCCGGAGCGCGGACCCAGCTCCGATCCGTGCACCACGGTCGGCGACGTCGACTGGACCGCCAAGCAGGACGAGGGCGAGGAGCGCTGGACCCTGACCGCCTACGGCCGCGTCCCGCGCATCGAGGTGAGCATCGACACCTCACGTGTCAGCTCCGCCGCTGTGGCCGCCGCCCTCTCCCCCGCCGTGGCGCTCAGCCCGGCTCAGAAGTACTGCGCGGCGCCGGCGGCCGGCTGAGCCGCCGCCCCACCGTCACGACGAGGGCCCCGCGGCGTTCTGGCGGTTTCTATGGGTCCTCGCAACACCTGGTGGTTTAGGTGGCTTTGATTAGATCACGCATGCGCTCGGCTGGGGTTTCCCAGCCGAGCGTTTTGCGTGGGCGGCGGTTGAGTTTGT
>JAITLQ010000016.1 GCA_031277795.1 Arthrobacter sp. | reverse complement strand
CGCGGCCAGCCACGCGCCGATCGCCATCTCGTCGCTCGCGGCAAAGATCGCGCTCGGCACCTCGCCGGAGCCGAGCAGGGCCCGGCAGGCGTCGCGCCCGCCGAGCACCGTGAAGTCGGCGTCGACAAACAGGGAGGGTTCCGGCTCGACCCCGGCCGCGCGCAGCGCCTCCTCCCAGCCCGAACGGCGCTGGGTGGGGACGTGGAAGTCGACGTCGAACTCCTCGGTGCCGCCCAGGAAGGCGATGCGCCGGTGCCCCAGCCCCACGAGGTGCTCGGTGGCCAGGCGGGCCATGCCCGTCTCGTCCGCCGCCAGCGCGGGAAGGTCCTCCATGCGCCCGCCCACCGTGAGCACCGGCAGGCCCAACTTGCGCAGGGACGCGAGCTCCTCGGCCTCGAGCGTCACGGCGATGCTCAGCAGCGCGTCGACGCGGCGGCGGCGCACCACGGTGCCGAAGAGCGCGCGGCGCTCCGCGGCGTCGTCCGTCACGGAGTACAGCGTGGTGTCGTAGCCGGCGCGCGCCAGCTCGTCGGTCACCGCTCCCACGAGCTGCGAGAAGTACCAGCGGCCCAGCGGCGGGGTGAGCACGCCGATCGAGCGCGTGCGGCCGGAGGCCAGGGAGGACGCCGTCGACGAGACGACGTAGCCGAGCTTGTCCGCCGCGGCGAGCACGCGTTGGCGCATGCGCTCGGAGACGTTGCCCCGGCCGGAGAGCGCGCGGGAGACCGAGGCGGTGGAGACGCCGGCCTCGGCTGCCACCTGTTCGATTCCCACCCCGGCGGGCGGACGGCTCACGCTCATGCCGCGCCGGTCAGCCAGACGGTGACGTCGGGGGACAGGATCTCGGCGCCGTCGGTGACGGAGGGATCGGAGGAGGCCACCAGCGAACCGTACCCGGGCAGGGGCGCCGACGCGGAACCGGTGTTGGCGACCACGGTGATCGCGCCGACCGTGAACGCGAGGACGCCGGGCTCCTGACCCTCGTGCCACACGAGGTCCGCGTGGGCGAGGGCGTGCTCGGCGCGCAGCGCGAGCAGCGTCCGGTACAGCTCCAGCGTGGAGCCCTCAACGCCGGCCTGGGACGAGCGGGCATAGCGGCCCCAATCGCCGGGCATCGGCAGCCAGGATTCGCCCGATTCGTTGAAGCCGAAGGCGACGCCGGTGCCCTCCCAGGGCAGCGGCACGCGGCAGCCGTCGCGGCCGTAGCGCTCGCCGTTCGTGCGGAAGAAGGAGGGATCCTGGCGGGCCTCGTCCGGCAGGTCGGTGACCTCGGGCAAGCCCAGCTCCTCGCCCTGGTACAGGTAAGCGCCGCCGGGCAGGGCCAGCATCAAGGCCGACGCCGCCCGGGCGCGTCCCAGCGCGACGTCGGGATCCGGGATGCCCACGGAACGCGGGCCAAGGCCCGCACCCTGCGGGTTCTCCGCGGTCAGCGACAGGCGCGTCGTGTGGCGCACGAGGTCGTGGTTGGAGAGCACCCAGGTGCTCGGCGCGCCGACGGCGCCGAAGGCCTCGAGCGACTCGTCGATGACGGCGCGCAGGGCGGCGGCGTCCCAGTCGGTGCCGGAGTACGGGAAGTTGAAGGCCTGCTGCATTTCGTCCGGGCGGACCCACCTGGCCATGCGGGAGAGCGGGGAGACCCAGGCCTCCGCGCACAGGACGCGATCGCCCTCGTACTCCTCGAGCACGCGGTGCCACGCCCGGTAGATCTCGTGGACGCCATCCTGGCCAAAGAACGGCGGGTCCTGCTCGCCGCCGCCCATCGAACCCTCGTGCGGGTTCGGGACGAAGTCCGGCAGGCCCTCCTCCTTGATCATGCCGTGGGCCACGTCCACGCGGAAGCCGTCGGTGCCGCGGTCGAGCCAGAAGCGCAGGATGTCCTCGAACTCGGCGCGCACCTCCGGGTTGGTCCAGTCGAAGTCGGGCTGCGTCGAGTCGAAGACGTGCAGGTACCACTGGCCGGGCGTGCCGTCCGCCTCGGTCACACGGGTCCAGGCCCCGCCGCCAAAGACGGACTCCCAGTTGTTCGGGGGCTCGTCCCCGGCCGGGCCGCGCCCGTCGCGGAAGAGGTAGCGGGCGCGCTCGGGGGAGCCGGGGGCCGCGGCGAGTGCCGCCTGGAACCACGGGTGATCGCTCGAGGAGTGGTTGGGGACGAGGTCGACGATGACGCGCAGGCCCAGCCCGTGGGCGGTGGACACGAGGCGGTCGTAGTCGGCCAGCGTGCCGAAGATCGGGTCAACGTCGCGGTAATCGGCCACGTCGTAGCCGGCGTCGCGCTGCGGCGAGGTCATGAAGGGCGAGAGCCACACGGCGTCGACCCCCAGCTCGGCGAGGGCGGGGAGGCCGGCGATGATGCCGGGCAGGTCGCCGATGCCGTCGCCGTTGGCGTCCCGGAAGGAGCGCGGGTAGATCTGGTAGATGACGGCACTGCGCCACCATTCGTCGCCGGGCGCGGTGGGGGCGGCCGGGGTGCGGGGGCTCGTCTGCTCCGCGGCGGAGGCGGCGTGGATCTCGGTCATGGCCGCCACCCTAGCCACGAGAATTGTGTCGATGCAAACGCTTTCAGATTTCTTGGCTGTTTCGGAAAGATGTGGTTGAGGTCACGGGCAATCTTGTGGAACACTCGGCGACACCATCACTGAAAGCGTTTGCAATGGAGCCGGTGAGGATGCCCCGAAGGCTGGGGCGCAAGCGGCCCAGCATCCACTGCCACAGAAAGGCAACCCCCATGGTGAACAAGTCCCAGCTCGCCGGTTTCGGCGCCCTGGCCGCCGCGACGGCGCTGGCGCTGTCTGCGTGCGGTGGCTCCGGCTCCGGCGCGGCGTCCAGCTCCTCCGACTCCTCGGCGCCCGCCAGCTCCTCGTCCAGTTCCGCCCCGGCCTCCGCCGCCGGCTCCCTGACGGTGTGGGTCGACTCCGAGCGCGCCTCCGCGCTCAAGGACGTCGCCGCCGACTACGAGAAGAACACCGGCATCGCGGTCAAGATCGTCTCCAAGGCCACCGACAAGATCAAGGACGACTTCACCCAGCAGGGCTCCGCCGCCGGCGGCCCAGATGTGGTCATGGGCGCCCACGACTGGATCGGCGAGCTCGTGAAGAACGGCATCGCCGCCCCCATCGAGCTCGGCGACAAGAGCGCCGACTTCTCGGATGTGGCCATCAAGGCTTCCACCTACCAGGGCAAGACCTACATGCTTCCCTACGCCGTGGAGAACCTGGCCCTCCTGCGCAACACCGAGCTGGCCCCCGAGGCCCCCTCGAGCTTTGACGACATGATCGCCACCGGCACCAAGGCCGGCCTCAAGCAGCCGTTCGTGGTGCAGCAGGGCAAGGAGGGCGATCCCTACCACCTGTACCCGTTCCAGACCGCCTTCGGCGCCCCGGTCTTCGGCACCGACGCCAACGGCGACTACGACGCCAGCCAGCTCCTGCTGGGCCAGGGCACCAAATTTGCCGATTGGCTCTCCGAGCAGGGCAAGGCCGGCACCATCTCCACCGAGATCACGGGCGACATCGCCGCCGACAAGTTCGCCAAGGGACAGGCCGCCTACTGGCTCACCGGACCGTGGAACGTGAAGGCCGCCGAGGCCGCCGGCATCAAGATCGCCGTCGACCCGATCCCCTCGCCCACCGATCAGCCCGCCGCGCCCTTCGCCGGCGTCAAGGGCTTCTTCATCAACGAGCACTCCGAGAACAAGCTGGCCGCGACGGACTTCCTCGTGAACTACATCGGCACCGAGCCGGTCCAGACCAAGCTCTTCGAGTCCTCCGCCGTGCTCCCGGCCCTGACCGCCGCCGCCGACAAGGCCGCGTCAGACCCGGTCATCGCGGGCTTCCAGAAGGCCGGCGAGAACGCCGTCCCGATGCCGGCCATCCCCGAGATGGGCGTCGTCTTCGAGAACTGGGGCGTGGCCGAGGCCGCCATCCTGGACGGCAAGGACGCACAGAAGACCTGGAACGACCTCGTCACCAAGGTCGAGAAGGCCATCGCCCAGTAGTTGCTCCGGCGGTGTGCCGGCCAGTGTGCGGCCGGCGCACCGCCCGTGTCATCCCGGCACCGAGGCTTCGGTTCCCCTTCAACGCAAGGCGGGGGAACCGGGGCCTGGGCCCCGGGAGGGAAAACCCAACTGACCGCCAGCGGCGGCCGCACCCGCAGCAGAACACGAGGACACCATGACGCAGACCGCCGAACCCGGCCAGGCGCCGTCGGGCACTCCAGCCCCGACCGCCCGGCCCGAACGTCGCCGCCGCGGCGATCGCGTGGGGCCCAGCTTGGGTCCCTTCATCCTGAAGCTGGTGCTCGTCGGCCTCTTCGATGCCCTCGTCCTCCTGCTGCTCATGCTGCTGCTCGGCAAGCGTGAGTGGACCATCTTCGGCGTGGTGCTCGTCGCGGCGGCCGCGATCAACGTGATCTACCTGAAGAAGGGAGCCCTGCCGGCCAAGTACCTCACGCCCGGCGTCGTCTTCCTGCTGATCTTCCAGATCTTCACACTCGTTTACACCTGCTACGTGGCGTTCACGAACTACTCCTCCGGCCACGTGCTGAGCAAGCCGGAGGCCGTGCAGGCGTTGCTGAGCCAGAACCAGACGCGCGTCCCGGATTCGCCCGCGTACCCCCTCACGGTGGTGAGCAAGGGCTCGGAGCTCGGCTTCCTCGTGGTGGACCCGGTCACGGGCCAGGCCCAACTGGGCACCGAGTCCCGGCCGCTCACGGACGTTCAGGCGGAGATCACCGACGGCAAGGCCGTCTCGACCGACGGCTGGCAGAGCCTGACCTTCGCCGAGATCCTGGCCAAGCAGAACGAGATCTTCTCGCTCGTGGTGCCGCGCTCCGACGACGCGGCGGACGGCACGCTGCGCACGCAGGACGGGCGCACCGGCTACCAATTCGTCTCGGGGCTCAGCTACGACGCGGACGCCGGGACGCTCACGGATACGGCGCAGGGCACGGTCTACACCGACGGCGGCAAGGGCGCGTTCGTCTCATCAAGCGGCGAGACCCTCATGCCCGGTTGGTCGGTCAACGTGGGCACCGAGAACTTCACGCGCGCGTTCACCGAGGAGTCCATCCGCGGGCCGCTGCTCAAGGTCACGCTCTGGACCTTCGCGTTTGCCCTGCTCTCCGTGGCCACGACCTTTGGCCTGGGCATGTTCCTCGCCGTGGTCTTCAACAAGAAGGGGATGCGCGGGCGCAAGATCTACCAAGCCATCATGATCCTGCCCTACGCCTTCCCCGCGTTCCTCGCGGCCATGGTCTGGGCCGGCATGTACTCGAAGAGCTACGGCTTCTTCAACCAGGTGCTCCTGGGCGGGGCGTCCATCCCCTGGCTCGAGGACCCCACGCTGGCCAAGATCGCCGTGCTCATGCTCAACCTCTGGCTCGGCTTCCCGTACATGTTCCTCGTGTGCCTCGGTGCGCTGCAGTCCATTCCGGACGAGCTCGAGGAGGCGGCCAAGACCGATGGCGCGAGCGCGTGGCAGGCCTTCCGCCTCATCAAGTTCCCGCTGCTGCTCGTCTCCGTGGCGCCGCTGCTGATCGCGTCCTTCGCCTTTAACTTCAACAACTTCAACGTGATCTACATGCTCACGGGCGGCGGCCCGCGCGACATGGACGCGGCCATCCCCGTGGGCGAGACGGACATCCTCATCTCGCTCGTTTACAAGGTCGCCTTCACGGGTCAGGAGCGCGACTACGGCCTGGCCAGCGCGTTCTCGATCATCATCTTCGTCATCGTGGCGGTCATCTCGATCGTGAGTTTCCGCCGCACCAAGGCCCTCGAGGAGGTCAACTGATGTCCGCCACCCCGAGCGCCGCCTCCGGCGGCAGCCTGTCCGGTTCCCCCGCCGGCTCCCGGCCGGGCACCCTGCCCGGCACCGCCCGGGGCACGACGACGCGTGGTGAGCACGCGGCGTCGGGCACCGTGGGTGCCCTGGAGGCACCCGTGGAGAGTGCCAGCGCAAGGGCCACGCGCCCCGGCGGCCGCGGGCCGCTCGGCTGGCTGCGGCGGGCCGGCTGGCGGCACGTCATCGGCATCGTGTTCTCGCTCTACGCGCTGCTGCCGATCGCGTACATCGTCTCGGTCTCGCTCAAGCCGCACGGGACGCTGACGGGTTCCAACGAGCTCTTCATCGAGTTCAGCTTCGAGTCCTACGCGCGCGTGCTCTCCGACCCGGCTCACCCCTTTGGGCAGTGGTTCCTGAACTCGCTGCTCGTGGGGCTGTGCACCGCGGCCGGCACGGTGTTCCTCGGCGCGCTCGCGGCGTATTCCTTCTCGCGCATGCGTTTCCGTGGGCGCCGCATGGGGCTGCTCTCCCTCATCCTCCTGCAGATGTTCCCGCAGCTGCTGGCCGTGGTCGCGGTGTTCCTGCTGGTGAGCAAGCTCGGGACGATCGTGCCGTGGCTCGGCGTGAACTCGCCGGCCGCGCTCATCGCCGTGTACCTGGGCGGCGCGCTCGGCGTGAACACGTACCTCATGTACGGCTTCTTCAACACGGTGCCGATGTCCATCGACGAGGCGGCCAAGCTGGACGGGGCCGGGCACGCGCGGATCTTCTTCACGATCATCCTGCGGCTCGTGGCGCCGATCCTCGCCGTGGTGGGGCTCCTGAGCTTCATCGCCACGATGAACGACTTCGTCATCTCCTCCGTGATCCTCGTGGATCCGCAGAAGCAGACGCTCGCCGTGGGCCTGTACAACATGGTCTCCAACCCGAACTACGCGGATTGGAGCGCGTTTGCGGCCGGCGCCGTCATGGCCGCGCTGCCCGTGGTGATCATCTTCGTGGCGCTGCAGCGCTACATCGTGGGCGGCCTGACCGCCGGCTCGGTCAAGTAGGGCCGGTCCCGCAAACGCGGGGGGCGACCTGCGCTGAAGACTCTCGCCTTCAGCGCAGGTCGCACCCCGCGTTGCTGGTCCCGCGCTCAGTCCCGTTCGATCGGGAACCAGAGCTCGCACGTGGCCGTGGTGAAGTCGGCGTTGTGCTCCACGATCGAGACGATCGAGGGGCCCTCCCGCAGCCGCCATGCGGTGGACGGGAACCACTCGGTGGCCGAGGTCGCGTAGGCCTCCTGCAACGCGGCCGGGTGTTCGCCCTCGGTCCGGAAGCGGACCCACGAGCCGGCCGGCAGGTCGATGACGTCGAGGTCCTCCGGCACCGCGGTGTCCAGGCCGACGGCCACGCCGTGCAGGTAGGTGAGTTCGCTCCCCTCGGCGGCGTCCGGGTCGACGTCGGTGCTGACCTGGAGCAGGCCGCCGGGCCGGGCGGAGCTCAGCGCCTTGAGCCGGGCGTGTTCCTCCGCCGGGATCCCGGCGAGGTGGGCGGCGATGGCCGGGTTGGGGCCTCGGTGCAGCAGCGGCACGCGGGCGGCGTGGCCGATGAGGCGCTGGGCGGGCAGGTCGATGATGGTGGCATCCATGGGGGTCTTCCCTTCGACGGTCAGGCGAAACCTGAGCTGACTTTGGCTTTGAAGGGGGCCGCCGTGCTGGCGGACCTGGCCGTGGCTGACACCGTGGACGGAGCGGAACGCCCGGCCGAACGCCTCCACGGAGGCGTAGCCGTGGCGCACCGCGATCCCCAACAACGGCTCGCCGGCCACCACTGCTGCGGCGGCCAACGTCATGCGGCGCCGGCGCACATACTCGGAGAGCGGCATGCCCGCCAGCGAGGAAAACATGCGTCTCGCGTGGTACTCGGTGCTGCTGTGGCGGGCGGCCACGGCGCCGAGATCGAGCTCGGCGTCGAGGTGGTGCTCCACCTCGGCGACGATCTCGTTGAGCATCTGGATCACGGGACCCCCTTCGGCCTCTACTCTTCTCGCCGGGGCCTGGTGCGCCCCCGATCAGCGTGGACCGATTCAATCAGGTGGGGCGCACGGCCCGGGCGCATGGTGTTCCCGCGTTCGCGAGTGTCTTGTGCTAATCCACCGTGTTCGCGAGTGCCGCGCGTTGCCAAATCGGCCCTGCGGGCGACACGAGGCACTCGCGAGCGGGGCGAGACAACACCAGGCACTCGCGAGAAGGCGTTCCCTGCGGGCGCGCAGTCACCGCGCGGCTGCGCCTAGGCTTGGGCGGTGACTTCCCCAGCGCAGCATCCCTCCGCCACCCCCGCCGACCGGCTCCCCGACACCGAGGCGGCGGCGTCGGCGGCCCGCCCGCCGCGCGAGGAACGGGTGGACGACGCCGCCCACGCCCACGAGGTGGGGGTGGGGCCGTGGGAGGGAGAATGGCCCACCGACGAACGCTACGATCCCGAGCTTCTGAGGGACGGCGATCGCCGCAACGTCCTCGACGAATTCCGCTACTGGCGCCACGAGGCGATCGTGGCCGAGCTGGACACCCGCCGGCACCCCTTCCACGTGGCGATCGAGAACTGGCAGCACGACCTCAACATCGGCACCGTGGTGCGTACGGCCAACGCCTTCAACGCCGCCACGGTGCACATCGTGGGCAAGCGCCGCTGGAACCGCCGCGGCGCCATGGTCACCGACAAGTACCAGCACGTCATGCACCACCCCACCGTGGAGGATTTCGTGGCGTGGGCCCACGGCGAGGGCCTGCGCGTGCTCGGCGTCGATATCTTCCCCGACTCCGTGCCGCTCGAGCGCTACGAGCTGCCCGAGCGCTGCGTCCTCGTCTTTGGCCAGGAGGGCCCTGGCCTCTCCGAGGAGATGCGCGAGGCGTCCGAGGCGACGCTGTCGATCGCGCAGTACGGCTCCACGCGCTCCATCAACGCCGCCTCCGCTGCGGCCATCGCGATGCACGCCTGGATCCGACGCTGGGAGTTCGGCCAGCGGATCTGAGCGCCTCCCCACGCACCGAGACCCCGGCCCCCGAGCGCATCGCTCGGGGGCCGGGGTCTCTTCGTGGGGTCGCTGGCCGCGCGAACTAGTGGCGCGGGCCGGAGCCAGGCTCGCGCGCCGGCCGAGTCCACCCGCCCAGCGGGGCCGAGCCCGGGGCAGCCGAATCATCCTGCTCGACGGCGGTTGGTTCAGCGAGTGCGACGGCGGCCGGGTCCTCCTGGTCGACGGCGGTTGGTTCAGCGGGTGCCTCAGGGACGGACCCCCAGACAGGGTGGGTCGGCTGAGCTGGCTCGGCGTTGGCCGGCGCGAACACAGCGGCTTGGCCGGCTACGGCCGGATCCGGCGACGGAATCGGGGTCGTGGCCGGGGGCGCCGGGGGAGGCGACGCGGCCCACGGCGCGTCCTGGGCGGGCGCGGGAAGCGGCGCGAACACCGGGGCCGCGGGGGCCGGAACAACCGGGGCCGCGGGCGGCTGCGAGCCCCAGGGGGCAAGCGGCTCGGCGGAGTGCGCAGGCGCCGCTGCCGGAGCCGCCGCCACCGCCTGCGCTGCCGGAGCCGACGGCACCGCCTGCGCTGCCTCGGCCGCCGGCGCCGGAATCGGAACCCAGGGCTGGGCCGGTGTCGGAGCGGCGGCGCCGAGGGGGTATCCCGGGGCGGGGGCGGGGGCGGGGGCGGTCCCGGCGGCACCCGGGGTCGAAGAGCCGCTCGGCGCGGCGAAGCCGGGCGCGGCGCCGAGGGCGGCCCAGGTCGGGGAGGAGGCGGCCTTCGGGGCGGCCTGCGGCAGGGGGACGCTCGGCGTGCCGGGAAGGCCCAGGATGAGGAAGCCGCGCAGGCCGGCGGGTATGGCGCGCAGCAACGGGATCGCCACGTAGCGGGACAGCGCCTCGATCGCGAGACCCACGAGCGCCAGGACCAGGAAGCCCCACGCGGCCGGGGCAACGGAGACCGCCGCGCCACCGCTCGTGCCGAACGTCAGGCCTACCGCGATGCGGTCGACGATGAGCAGCGCGAGGCCCAGCAGGAGGTAGACGGAGGGCAAGGCGAGCCACTCGAGCGGGTTGGTGCCGGGCAGGCCGCGGCGCGCACGCCAACGCAGGGAGGCCAGGACGAGCCACGCGAGGGCAAGCACGAGCGCGATGGGCCACACCCAGCCGGGCACGCCCTCGGAGAAGAGGGACATCGACGCGGCGGTGGCACTGCTCGTGCCGAGCAAGGCCGCGCCGGACGCCGTGAAGGGGATGAGGTACGCCAGCTGGAACAGGGCGGTCGCCAGGAAGGGGACCAAGAGCGTGATGCTCAGCAGCGGCTCGCCACTTTCGGACTTCACACACACGTACACGAGCGCCGCGATGGCGAGCACCGAGCCGAGCGTCCAGAGGTGCCAGAGCGCGGTGGCGGAGGCGTCGCGCACGATCTGGCCCCAGGGCCCGGAGCCGCGCGGGCGCAAGGAGAAGTACACGAGCGCACCGACGATGGCCCAGACGCCCACGAAGCCAACGAAGGACGTGGAACGCAGGCTGATCGAGGCGGAAGAGGAGGCCGACGCCGTGATCGGGATGAGCGCCGTGAGCACGGTGACGATGACGGCGGCGCCCAGGCCAGCCCCAGCGGAGAGCACCGCACGCGGGGCCCAATGCGGGGCCGTCAACGGGGTGCCGAGGCGCGGCGCGAGCCAGCGCAGCACGGCCCACGAGGCCAGCGGAACAACGAGCGGCACGAAGAACGCCGACACCCCACCCTGCATCTGGACGCTGGCAACCTCGGCCTTCAGCCCACCGCCCAAGCCGCCGAGGTAGCCCATGCCCCACAGCTGAATGGCACCGGGGAACCACTGGGCCCCCACCTCCTCGCCGCCCACCGAGACCAGGCCGTCCGCGGCATTCGAGACGACGCGCAACGAGAGCAGGGAGGTCACGAGCGCGGCGATGAGGCCGGCGGCGAGGGCCAGGCCCCCCAGCAGCGCGGCGCGCAGCCAGGCCTGCTGGGGGATGCCGGAGATCCACCACGGCAGCGAGGCGCCGCCGCCCGGAGCGGCCGGCGCTACGACCGGGCTGCCCGGCGTCGCGGCCGCGTACCCGGGTGCGGCCGGGAAAGCCGGGGGCACGACGCCGTTCGGCTGAGCAGGCGCGAAGCCCGGCTGGGGGCCGGGCTGGCCCGGCTGGGCCGGAAGCGGGGCGAGCCCCGGCTGCGACGGCACCGCGGGGGCGGCCGGGGGCTGGGTGGCGCCGGGCCAGGGGGCGGCGGGCTGAGATTGCGTGGTCTGTGGGGGCCAGGGCGCGCCGTTGTTCGGCGTGCCCGGGTCCTGGGGCGACGGGGGAAGCGTCATCTGGTGCTCCTCGAGGTGATCTCGGAAGGTGGTCTGGTGCGTCGGGGCGGTGGCCTGTCCGACACCGAAGTGGCGTCACCCCCGCGTGCGGGGATGACGCCACCGAGTGGGTCTAGGGTCGCCAGCCGGTCTGCGGAGGCTGCTGACCGGGCTGACCTGGCTGGGGCTGCTGCCCCCAGGCGGGTGGCTGCTGGTCCTCTTCCTCGGCCTGGCCCCACGCGGGCGCGTCCTGGCTGGGCTGCGCGGCCGGCGCTGGCTGGGCGCCGGGCGAGGGTTGACCCCATTGGGTGTGCTGACCCGATGCCTCCTGGCCTCCCCATGCGGGCTGGGCGGGTTGCCCGGCGGAGCCGGACTGCGCCTGCTGCGCCGGGGGAGCGCCCCAGGCGGGTTGGGCCGGAGCCTCGGGCTGGGCCGGGGGCACCGGAGTGCCCTGCTGCGCCGGGGGCGTGCCCCACGCCGGCTGGGCCGGCTGCGCGGCGGGGGCGGACGGTGCCTGCTGTGCCGGGGGAACGCCCCAGGCGGGTTGGGCCGGGGCCTCGGGCTGGGCCGGGGGCACGGGAGTGCCCTGCTGCGCCGGAGCCGCGGGCTGGCCTCCGCCCCACACGGGCTGGGCGGGTTGCGCGGTGGGGGCGGACGGTGCCTGCTGTGCCGGGGGAGCGCCCCACGCGGATTGGGCCGGCTGCGCGGCGGGGGCGGACGGTGCCTGCTGCGCCGGGGGAACGCCCCAGGCGGGTTGGGCCGGGGCCTCGGGCTGGGCCGGGGGCACCGGTGCGCCCTGCTGCGCCGGGGGCGTGCCCCACGCGGGCTGGGCCGGAGCGGTGGGCTGGCCACCGCCCCAGGCGGGCTGCTCGGGCGCCGCGGCGGGAATCCCGCCCCAGGCGGGTTGCCCGTCCTGGCCCGCCTGCCCGGCGGTCGTTCCGCCCAGGGCCTGACCGCCCCAGGCGCCCTGCGCCGCGGGGGCCTGACCCCAGCCGGGCTGGCCGGCCTGAGGCGAACCCCACCCTGCGGGAGCCGCGGGTCGGGGCTGGGCGGCGGACCAGTCGGCCTCGATGCCCAGGCCGAGCAGGCCGCGCAGCCCACCGGCCGAACGGAGCACCGCCGGCGCCACGAACCGAGAGAGCGCTTCGACCGCCACGCCCAGCAGCAGGACGAGCGCGAAGCCCCACGGGGCCACAAAGCCCACCACGGTCTTGTCCTCCGCGCGCAGATCGGGCGTGCTCGTGATGGAGGAGACGAGGATGACGAGCCCGCCGACCAGGTAGATCGCCGGGAGGGTCAGCCAGGAAGCGGGGGCGGCATCGACCGCGCCGGAGCGCAGGCGCCACCGCAGCGAGGCCCAGAGCAGGCCCACCACGAGCATGACCAGGCACACCAAGATGAGCCACCACGCGCCGCCGGCGAACATCGACTCCCAGCGCCCCGCGCCGCGGTTGTACGCGCCAAAGACGGAGAGGTTGAAGCCGTTGAGGAACCCCATGAAGACGGTCGGGTCCACCTCGGTGGCGGGCGGCGTCTGTCCGAAGGGCGTGACGCTCCCCGTCGGTGAGGTCACGACACCCCACCCCGGGACGATCTCCAGGAACGAGAGCCAGCCCCGCTTGCCCACGTTGGCCGAGAACACGAAGTAGTACACGAGCGAGACGACGGAACCCACCACGAGCACGTGCTCCACGAACTGCGAGCCGGCCCGGCGGACCGAGCTGGGCAGGAGCGCATCGCCGCGCAGTGAGAAGGCGAGGTAGGCAACAAAGCCCACCGACACGAGCGCGATGATGATGCCGAGGGCGCTCACGGCCTTGAGCGACATGGTGGCGCTCTGCGTGCCGAGCGTCTGCGAGCTGCTCCAATGCACGGTGAGCGCGAGCACGAGCATCAACGCAAAGAATACGAGCGAGGTCACCGCCGCCAGCGCGAGCCGCGGAGCGCCCTTGCCCACCGGCGCCTTGCGCAGGAGGGCGCGGCCCACGAACAGCACGGCCAGGAGCGTCATCGCCACGACGAACACGCCGACGGCTCCCCAGGAGGCGCTGCGCGTGTTGTCGCCCATGGAGTAGCTCAGGATGCGGCTATTGCCGAAGGAGCCGGCGATCCAGGTGGGGATGGACGCCATGAAGTTGCCAAAGCCGGCCTTGTTGTCCAGGGCAAGCCCCTGCAGCAGCATGACGATGGCGGAGGCCACGGCGGCCGCGAGGTAGGCGGCCACGCCGGTGACCGCCGCCAGCGCGATGTGCCGGCCGCTCACGCCCAGCCCCGTGCGGGCCGGCGCCGACGCGCCGCCCTGCCACGCGCCGTCGGGCGCTTGCCACGAACCCTGTTGCTGCGCCTGCCCCCACGTGGGCTCGGCGCTCTGCGCGCCAAAGCCGCCGTAGGCGGCGGAGGCCGGCGGCCCCCACGATTGCCCGGTGGGGGCGTCGGGCTGCGGTGGCTGCGCACCGCCCCACGGAGTGTGAGGTGTCTGCTCGCTCATGAATCGTTCCCCCTCGTTCATGCGCCGGGGCCGCTGCTGCGGCGGGCGCGAGTCCTGACGATGTCAGTAAAAATACTCATTCTCCTGGAGGAAGGGCAATGTCGCCGCTTCATCCTGGGACCCGACGCCCCGCCGCGCCGCTAGACCCCGTGCCGAGGCGCTTCGCCATACTGGCGCGATTCCGGGCGCCGTCGGCCCCCGTTTCGCTACGATGGGGGCGGACGTGACCGGCCCCACTGATGCTGCCGGTGATGGATTCCATCCAAACCTTCATCACGAGGAGTTTCAGTGCCCGTCGCAACCCCGGCCAAGTACAACGAGATGCTGGACGCCGCCAAGAACGGCAAGTTCGCCTTCCCCGCCATCAACGTGACCAGCTCCCAGACCGTCAACGCGGCGCTCGCCGGTCTGCAGGCCGCCGGTTCCGACGGCATCCTGCAGGTCTCCACGGGTGGCTCGGCCTACTTCTCCGGCTCCTCCGTCAAGGACATGGTTCGCGGCTCGCTCGCGTTCGTGGCGTACATCCGCGAGGCAGCCAAGTCCTACGACATCAACGTGGCCCTGCACACCGACCACTGCCCCAAGGACAAGCTGGACGGCTTTGTCCTTCCGCTGCTCGACGCCTCCGCCGAGGAGGTCGCGGCCGGCCGCGATCCGTTCTTCAACTCGCACATGTGGGACGGCTCCGCCGAGACCCTCGAGGAGAACCTGCGCATTGCCAAGGAGCTCCTGGCCCGCACCAGCGCGAACCATCAGGTCCTCGAGGTGGAGATCGGCACCGTGGGTGGCGAGGAGGACGGCGTCGAGAACGCCATCAACGAGAAGCTCTACACCACGGTCGAGGATGCCCTCGCCACCGTTGAGGCCCTCGGCACCGGTGAGAACGGCCGCTACATCACGGCCCTGACCTTCGGCAATGTGCACGGCGTGTACAAGCCGGGTGGAGTGAAGCTGCGCCCCGAGATCCTCAAGGACATCCAGGCCGAGGTCGGCGCCAAGCTCGGCAAGTCCGAGCCCTTCGACCTGGTCTTCCACGGCGGCTCCGGCTCCAGCGACCAGGAGATCGCCGACGCCGTCTCCTACGGCGTCATCAAGATGAACGTCGACACCGACACCCAGTACGCCTTCACGCGTCCCGTGGCCGGCCACATGTTCTCCAACTACGACGGCGTGCTGAAGGTGGACGGCGAGGTCGGCAACAAGAAGACCTACGACCCGCGCGTCTGGGGCGCCGCCGCCGAGGCCGGCATGGCCGAGCGCGTCGCCGAGGCCGCCCGCCAGCTGGGTTCCGCCGGCAAGTCGGTCAAGTGAACCTCGGGGATAACCTGCTCGGCGTTCCGGCCACGCTGTTGCCCGCCAACGCTGAGCTGGACGCCCGCTTCGCGGCCGGGGACGAGCCGGAGGACCTGGCCCGCCAGTTCCCCGCGGCCCAGCTTCCTTGGGCCCTGATGGCCGACGACGCGTGGCACGAGGGGCGCGAGGTCGAGTCCTACGCCTTTGCTCGCGTGGGCTACCACCGCGGCCTCGACGCCCTGCGCAAGTCCGGGTGGCGCGGCCAGGGCCCGGTGCCGTGGGCGCACGAGCCGAACCGCGGCTTCCTGCGCGCGTTGTACGCGCTGCAGCGCGCCGCCGGCGCCATCGGTGAGACCGAGGAGGTGGAGCGGATCGGGCAGTTCCTGCGCGACTCCGATCCCACCGCGATCGAGGCGATCGAGGCCGGCGCCTGAGCCGGATCTCACCACGCACCAAGCCCGACGGCGTCCGCTCACCTTGAGCGGGCGCCGTCGGGCATTTTCTTTCGGATCGGAGTGGGGAGGGACAGCTCGCCTGAGCCGCGGGCCGAGGGGCGAGGGGCGAGGGGCGAGGGGCGAGCCGACCTTGCCCGGTGAAGGTGCCAGGGCGTGGCAGCGGCGCGCCGCCTGTGGCTTGCTTTGTCACGCGATTCGGGACTCCGCTGGACGTCTCGAAGCGGCACCCATCGCCGGCGGGAGCGCTGAATCGAGGGGGCGCATAACAAGCCGGTGACAAAAGGTGTTTTGGCCACGCCGGAGCGCGATTCGTTGAAACGATGTGGGTCTACACATCACGCGTTGTTGCCGAGGAGCACCATGTCCCGCCCTGTCACCGTCCGTGCCCTTTCGGTCACCTCCGCAGCGGCCTTGGGGGCCGCCTTGACGCTGGCCCCTGCCGCGGGGGCGATGGCGGACGAAGGGCCGGCGACGCCCGCCGCTGCCGCGGCCCCGGCGACCCCCGCGGCGCAGCCGGCGCAGGGCCAGGCCGCGCCGAGCGCGCCGGAGCGGGTCGCCTCGACGCCCGAGACCCCCGCGGCGCCCTCCTCTGCCACGCAGTCCGGTGCTTCGTCGGCCTCGCCGAGCCAGCCGGTGGCCGAGGTGGCGCCGGAGGGTTCCGACGTCGCCGGTGGTGCACCGTCCGCCGGGGCCGGGGCGTCCTCGGGTGCGGCGCAGACTGGTGCTTCGTCGGCCTCGCCGAGCCAGCCGGTGGCCGAGGTGGCGCCGGAGGGTTCCGACGTCGCCGGTGGCGCGCCGTCCGCCGGGGCCGAGGTGTCCTCGGGCGCCGAGCCTGGCGTGCAGGGCGACGCGGTCGATTCGCCCGCCGCCGAGGAGGGGCGGGACCCGTCCGTCGGCGAGTCGGCTTCCGACGCGCCGGCTTCCGAGGTGCCCGCTGCCGGCGGGCCCGCGGCTTCCGGCGCTGCCTCGTTCGTCCCCTCGGGTGGCGACGCCTCGTCCTCGTCCACGCCGACCGGTGGGACCGTCACCGCGGGCGCCACTTCCGCTTCCGCCTCGCCGACCGACTCCGCAGCGGGGGCGGACCCTGCTCTCACCGCGATCCCGTCCGCCGCGGCGCCGGCGGCGGAGGCCCCGGCCGCCGAGGCCGCCGCAACCGGCGAGCCGGAGGTGGCGAGCGACCCCTTCCTGACCCTGAGCCCGGTGGCGCTGCGCGCCGTCGTGCCCTCCGACGGCACTCAGCCTCCCGCCGAATCCTCCGCAACCGGCCCCGGGACGGCGTCCCTGCGGAAGGCGGGCGAGGCGGAGTCCGCGGCGAGCATCGACCCGGCCCTGCGCGAGGAGTACCTCCAGGATCTGAAGGAGCGCTTCCCCGGCAGCGACCCCAAGCACGTCGCCTCCCTGAGCGACGACGACCTGGTGACCCTGGCGATCATCGACGACGCCATGACCCGGATTCAGACCAAGGAGGAGGCGGTGTCCTTCTTCCTCTCCGACGACGCCCTGACCTTCTTCGATCTGCTCTTCGGCACCGAGACGACGGATCGCTACGCCGCGGCGATCGACGCGTACCTGACGCACGGTTCGAAGGCGGAACTTGCCGCTTGGTACCGCAAGACCTTCGGTGTGGACGCCGCTGCGGCCAAGGACTTCGCCACCTCGGTGGCCGCGGCGCTCGACGCCGAATCGGGCGTCGACGAGCCGAGCGTCACGCCGACCACGCCGACCAAGCCGGTGGCGGTGACGAAGCCGACCAAGCCGACCGCGCCCGCCAAGCCGACCAAGCCGACGTCGGTGGCCAAGCCGACCGCGCCGGCCAAGCCGGTGGTGCACGCCAAGCCGGCCGCGGCGCCGTCGAGCAAGGCCACGCAGGTCGCGGCGGCCGCGCAACCGGCCGCGACGCCGGACCTCGCGCAGACCGGGTTCGAGGGCTTCGGTGCGGCCGGATTGGGCGTGCTCGCGCTTCTGGCCGGCGGCCTGGCCACGATCGTGTCCCGCCGGGTCCGCCTGAGCGCCTGAGCACCTGCGCCCGCCGCGGGCTCGGGAGTCCGCCCTCCACCCCAACCTCCCCCTCCGCCACCCCCCAGAATCGGAGTGGGTTCGGTACGCTTTTGGGCCACAAACCGTACCGAACCCACTCCGATGCCGAGTTGGGAGACCCATCACGATGCTGAGTTGAGGGCGGGGCGGAGGGTGCGGGCTTGTCGTCGGTTCGGCCGCCACGCGGGGCGACGCCGCTCCCACTAGACTGATCGGCGCCCCTCCCACCCACGTGAAAGGCCCGCCTTGGCCAAGCTGTACTTCCGCTACGGAGCCATGAATTCCGGCAAGTCGACGGGTCTGCTGCAGGCGGCGTTCAACTACGAGGAGCGCGGCCAGCGCGTGCTGCTGGCCAAGCCCGGCGTCGACACGAAGGGCGACACGGCGATCGTTTCGCGCCTCGGCGTGACGCGCGCGGTTGACCTCGTGATCCCGGCCGACGGCAACGTGCGCGAGCTCTTTGCCCAGGCCTCCCGTGGCGATGCCCCGGAGACCCTGGTGCCGCACGTGGACGTGCCGCCCGTGGCCTGCCTGCTCGTGGACGAGGCGCAGTTCCTTTCGCCGGCGCAGGTGGACGACCTCCTGCGCATCGCCGTCCTCGACAACGTCCCGGTGCTCGCTTACGGCATCCGCACCGACTTCCTGACGCACGCCTTCCCCGGCGCGCAGCGCTTGCTCGAGGTGGCGCACACGCTCGAGGAGCTCAAGACCATCTGCCGTTGCGGGCGCAAGGCCGTGTTCAACACGCGCCGCGTGGACGGGCGCATCGTGTTCGACGGCGACCAGGTCGCGATCGACGGCGAGGACGTTTCCTACGAGTCGCTCTGCGCGTCCTGCTACCTCGGGGAATCGGGCGGGCGCCTGGGCTGAGGCCCGGGCTGCGGCCCGCTGTTGCCTCCGCGATTTCGGACAAACGCCGCGTTTTCGGGCGGGCCTTTGTCCGCTTTTGCGGACGTTTTCCTGCCCGACGCCGCGGCGTCCACTTTTCTGCCATCCCACCCTTGCGGCGGTCCCCGGCACCGGCTATCTTATCGATCAACGATATTAACGTTTTTCGATAAGGGGGCGTCGTGCAGTCGATGGCGTGGGTGTCTTGGGTGGTGGTGCTGGGTCTGGTGGTGTTCCTGGCCGTCTCGGCCCGGTTGGTTCTGCGTAGGGGGTGGGGTGATCGGCGGGGTAAGGGGAGTAACGACACCCCCGTGGTGCTCGCCCGATTCTGGGCGACCGGGGCGATCGTCGCTTTCTCCATCGGTGGTGCGGGGCATGTGCTCAACGCCCTGACGAGTCCCGAGGTCACCCTCTCCGGCGTGCCCCTTGGTAACTACTGGCCGACCCTGCCGTCCGGGATGGTGGAGTTCTTTGTCGGTGAGGGCGACGAACGCTTGGTGTTCGGGGCGATTCACTCGGGTGACCTGGTGGTGAGCGGTCTGGGTGTCGGCGCGCGCCTCCTGCTGGCCGGAGGCGAGCTACTTATCGGCGCTGCCTGCGTTGCCGTGGCAGTCCTCATTCGCCGGGCGTGCACGGCGATTCTTGGTGGGCGGGCCTTCGAGCCGCGCCTGCGTCTGTGGGCGTGGTGGACCGCGATCGTCGTGCTCGTGGCCGGCTTCGGCGGTCAGTTGCTGAAGTTTATCGGTCAGTCGCAGGCCGCCAATGTGGCCATGCCCCGCTGGAGCATTGATCCATCGGCAAGCGAGGAACTGCAGACGCTCCTCGAGGGTGGTGAATCGACCGTTGATGGCGTCACGATCTTCTCGGGCGCCACTCCAACGGCGCCGTCCTTTGGTAGTCAGTTGGATTCGCTCTCCCTGACGCCGCTCTGGGTTGCCATCATCATCATCGTGGTGGTTGAGCTGCTGAACGCCGGCGTGCGCCTCGCGACGCAGAACGCGCGCCTGGCCAAGGATGTGGAGGGCCTGGTGTGAGCCCCGCCGAACCCCTGGATGAGGACCTCCACGGCGTGCATTGCCGCCTCACCGAGCTGCTCGCCGAACGCGGCATGACCGTCACCGAGCTCAGCGCCGCCGTGGGCGTCTCGGTGGTCAACCTCTCCGTCCTGAAGAACGACCGAGCCAAGGCCATCCGCTTCTCCACGCTCGTGGCGATCTGCCGAGTGCTGGATTGTGGAGTGGGGGAGCTCTTGGTGGTGGACCGCGCAACGCAACGCTGACAGCCAGGGGTTCGCCCATTCGCTGGAATTGCCTACCATGGTGGACGGGGACGCCGACGAGTCGTCTTCGTGGGGACGACGGTTCAGGGGTGATCGCGTGCAATTGGCACAGGCCGGCCAGGCGCTCGGTGCGGGCTACCGCTTCGATCGTCCCGTCGGTTCCGGGGCGATCGGCGAGGTCTGGGCGGTCCGGGGGGCGGATGGATCCGTGTACGCGGCCAAGCTTTTGCGGCCCGAACATGCCAGCGATCCCGACATCGTGGAGCGGTTCGTCCGCGAACGCTCCGTGCTCTTGGGGTTGCGTCATCCTCATATCGTGGCCGTTCGCGACCTGGTCGTGGAGGGCCCGCGCCTCGCCATCGTGATGGACTTCGTGCCCGGGGGCTCGCTTCGCGACGCAGTTTCCGCCACCGGTCCGCTGCGCCCCTCCGCTTCCCTGGAAGTCATGGCGGAGGTCTTCGATGCGCTGGCGGCGGCGCACACCGCCGGCGTCGTGCATCGCGATATCAAGCCGGACAATGTTTTGCTCCAGCGTCCGTGGGGACATGGTGGCCCCGGTGACATTCGGGTGTCAGACTTCGGCGTCTCCTCGGTCCTTGGAGAACGAGCACGTCACACGACGGGCCTGGTGGGTACGCCCCAGTACATGTCTCCCGAGCTCATCAGCCAGGGGCTGTCTGGGGCGGCGGGCGACGTGTATTCCGCCGGCATCATGCTGTATGAGTTGCTGTCCGGACGCACGCCCTTCGCAGGGCCGGGCACCGACTTCACCATCGCCTACCGGCATGTCAGTTCCCGAGTGCCGCCGTTGGATGTTCCGGAAGACCTTCGCACCGTCTTAGACAGCTTGCTGTCAAAGTCGCCGGAGCAGCGCCCGACGGCGTTCGCGGCCGCCGCTTTGATGCGGCAGCTTGCGCCACGGCTGGCCGACGTTCCAGCGCTCCCGGCCAGCGCGACGCCCGACACCTTCCAGGAGACCGACCGGCCGGCTACGGTGGTGCGCGGTGCGTTCACCGGCGCCGAGTGGGAGGCGCTGGCGGGGCCAGCGGAAATGCCGGAAGGGCCCGTGCCCGAGCTGGGCCAGGCGGGAAGTGCGACCATCGCCCGACCCATGCCCCGCAGGGAACCGGTGGCGCGGCCGCGGCTCGATTCGGAATCTCCGGAGGGCGTACGACCGTTCTGGCGCACACGCAAGGCACTGTTGCTGGCTTGCTCGGCCGTGGCGTTGATCGCCGCGGGCGTGGGCGGGTTCATGTTGATGGGTCCCAAGGGTGGTGAGCAGCCCCAGCCCGCTTCCGGAACTGCGCTGTCCGCGCACCTGACAGGACAGGCGTTGCCTACGGGTCTGTCTGTGTCGCGGGAAGCGCGCTTCGATCCGGGAACAGGCCGCACGACCCTGACCCTGAGCTATTCGGCGCAAAAGGCGGCGCTGAGCGGAGACGTGCTGGAGGTTGTTCCAGGGCTCGGTATGGCGGATGCGTGCCCTGCGGTGAACTGGAAGGAGGGCGTCGTCGTTGCGCGGAACCAGCCGTCGGTGACCGGCGTCGAGGCCGCGTGCGGTTGGAGGCTTTCTGTCGAGAACATCCCCGCGGGCGGCACGCTGCAGGTGAGCGCGGAGGTCGAGCTGGCTCCAGTGGATCAGCAGGCCCTGGATGGCTGGCTTCGAGCCGGGCAGGAAGTCGCGTCGAAGACGCTGCAGAACCCCGAGGTGCGGGGCACGGCCTACGTGATTCAGCGTCTTCAGGGGATCGAGGTGCGCACCCCTTCGCGGGTGGTCTCGAATCAGCCGGTGGTCGTGAAATTGTTGCCAGTGTGGCCGGGGGGTGTCGACCAGGACAATCCTCTCTATGTCAGTCCGAGCACCGGCAAGCCCTCCCAGATGCTCACCGCCGTCGCGGAGGGTGAGAAGGGTGTTCGTTTCGCGGATGGATGCTCTGGCGCTCTGGCGGTCGATGGCAGTGGCTTGTCCGTCACAGCCCTTCAGATCTCGCCGCAGTGCACCGTGCGCGCCACGGTGGGAAACTTCACCGATCTGCAGTCCTCCCCCTTCAGCATCACCTCCCGGGAGGCTTCCTAGTCCGCCTCGCCGGATTACGCGAGGCACTTGACTAACACTGTGAGGTTGGTAGCGTGGGCGCTTGTGAATGCCGTCTCACGAGGGAACTCCTGAGCGGTGCCAACATCGAATGTCGGGGGTTTTCATGTCGCGTGTTTTGTCGACTGAGCAGGCCAAGTCTGCGATTCAGCAGGTGCAGAGCTTGATCAATGGTGGTTTGACGGATCAGATTTCTGCGTTGGATGGTCAGGGCA
>JAITLQ010000004.1 GCA_031277795.1 Arthrobacter sp. | reverse complement strand
ACCATTTCAAATAAAAAACGGTGTCAACAAACTTGGCACACTATTGAGTTCTCAAACAACGAACACCCCACCAGCTACCCCCAACACCAACGCATCAGGATCACTACAATGAAGCTTCTTGTGTCTCTCGCTCCGTTTCGGTATCCCAGAACGTCGCGGCGACAAGAGAAGACTCTACACGGATTCCTGAGACCGGCAAAATCGGGCCCTCCCCCACCGCGAGGGCCGCCCCGACCCTCGAGATCCGCGAGATCTCGGGGATTTCGGCTCGCCTCGCCGCGTGTTTCCCGCGGGTTTCCTCCCCCGAAGTACCCGATTCACCGCAAAATGTGAGCCAGTTCACGCTCATCCGTCGTTGTCCCGCCCGCGCCGAAGCGGTGTGCCTCTCCCCCACGACGTTCCCCCAGTACGCGCGAAGGGCGGCCCGCTGAAAGCGGGCCGCCCTTCGCGGCATCCCCCTCGGCGGGGGCGGCACCGGCCGGCATCGGCTGGTGGTTCGGACTCGGACTCGCGGGCTGCGACCGTGCCCAGGTGGACCGGGACCGGGCGCAGAGCCCGGGACCGGGCCCGGGAGCGGCTGTCCGAGTCAAGAAGCCCGAGCCAGGCGACCCCAGCCAAGAACCCCGGCCCCAGCAGCCCGGCCCCTCAGGAATCAGACGCCGGCTTCCCCGCGCTTGCGGGAGATCTCGTAGAGCGTGATGCCCACGGCCATCGAGGCGTTGAGCGATTCCATGGCGGAGTCGATGGGGATGGAGACGATCTGGTCGCAGTTCTCCGACACCAGGCGCGAGAGGCCCTTGCCCTCGGAGCCGACCACCACGATGACCGGCTCCGTCGCGAGCTCGAGACCCGGCAGCTGCACGTCGCCGCCGCCGTCGAGGCCGAGCACGTAGTAGCCCTGGGTCTTGGCCGTCTTCAGCACGGAGTTGAGGTTGGTCGCGCGGGTAACCGGCACGCGGGCCGCCGCACCGGCGGAGGTCTTCCACGCGGTCGCCGTCACGCCGGCGGCGCGACGCTCGGGGATCACCACGGCCTGCGCACCGAAGGCGGAGGCGGAGCGGATGATCGCGCCGAGGTTGCGGGGATCGGTGATGCCGTCCAGGGCGATGACCAGCGGCGGGTGGGCCAGGTGGCCCGCCTTGTACTGGCCGGCCAGGCGCTGCAGCGTCTCCCCGGAGTCCTCGTACTCGTACGGCGGCACCTGCAGCACCACACCCTGGTGCACCGACTCATCGGTCATGCGGTCCAGTTCGAGGCGGCTCTGCTCCAGCAGCGGGATGCGGCGCTCGGCGGCGATCTTCAGGATGTCGCGCACGCGGTCATCGGTCTCCAGGCGCGTGGCCAGGTGAAGCGCCTTGGCCGGGATATCGGCGCGCAGCGCTTCCAGCACCGAGTTGCGACCGGACACGTATTCCTCGGCGCGCTTGTTGCGGCCGGTGTGACGACGCGGAGCCGGGCCGCCCGGGCGCTTGGCCTCGGCGCGCTCCTTGAGCATCTTGGCGCGGTGGGCCTTGTGGTAGACGCGGTCCTCCGCCTTGGGCGTGGGGCCCTTGCCCTCGAGCGCCTTGCGGCCGAGCCCGCCCGTGCCCTTGAGGGGACCCTTCTTGTTGCGTGGTGCCTTCTTGGGGGCGGACATGCCTGACCTCTCGTCGGTAAATCTGCGCGCCGGTGGGCGCGGCACCAGTCTACGCAAGCCTGAACGCGGTTCGCTGGCACACGTGGCCCGCGTCACGACAGTCTACTGTCAAGTGACCCGCCGATTCCTCGGCCCCGCCCCGTCTCCACAGAACGACGTCGGCCGGTCGCCTTGAGGCGACCGGCCGACGTCGTGCAGTGAAAGGGGATTCGAGACCCCGTGGCTCAGTCCCGCTTGAGGGACCAGGTGGCCCCGCCGGCGCCGTCCGCCACCTCGATGCCCGCGGCAGCGAGCTCGTCGCGGATCGCGTCGGAGGTCGCCCAATCCTTGGCGGCCCGGGCCTGGGCGCGGGCCTCGAGGCGGGCCTGGATGAGCACGTCGAGGGCCGTCTGCGTCGCCGCATCCGCCTCCGCGCCGTCGGCGGAGAGCTCGCCGAGCCCCAGGACCTCGAGCATGGCCTCGACGGCGGTCACGGCCTTGGCCGCCGCGTCGGCGTCGTCTGCGTCAACGGCGGCATTGCCCGCGCGAACGGCCTCGTGGAGGACCGCCAACGCGGCGGGCACGTTGAGGTCGTCGTCCATGGCCGCGCCGAACGCGTCCGGGACCCCCCCGCCCACGAAGCCGAAGTCGCCCTCCTCCGGAACCACGAGCGCCCAGGCCCGCTCGCGGAAACGATCGATGCGCTCAACGGCGGATCGCGCCTCCTCGAGGGAGGACGGCGAGTAGTCAAGCTGCGAGCGGTAGTGCGCCTGGCCCAGGAAGTACCGCACCACGCGGGCCGGCGCCATCGCCAGCATCTCCTCCGGGGCGATGGTGTTGCCGATCGACTTGGACATCTTCTCGCCCTCGTACGTGACCATGCCGTTGTGCATCCAGAAGGTGGCGAAGTCGTCGCCAGCCGCCGAGGACTGCGCCAACTCGTTCTCGTGGTGCGGGAAGCGCAGGTCCAGCCCGCCGCCGTGGATGTCGAACGAGGCACCCAGGTACTTGTGCGCCATCGCCGAGCACTCGAGGTGCCAGCCGGGTCGGCCGCGGCCCCACGGGCTCGGCCACGAGGCGGTCTCGGGCTCGGAGGCCTTCTGGCCCTTCCACAGCGCAAAGTCGCGCGGGTCCCGCTTGCCGCGGGGATCGGCGTCGGCCGCGTCCTGCATGTCGTCCACCTTCTGGTGGGTGAGCGAGCCGTACGCGGGGAACGAGCGCACGTCGAAGTACACGTCGCCCGAATCATCCGCGGCCGGATAGGCGTGACCGGCGTCGATGAGCCGCTGGATCAGCTCGTGCATCTCGGTGATGTGGCCCGTGGCGCGCGGCTCGTACGTGGGCGGCAGCACGCCCAGCGCGGCGTAGGCGGCGTGGAAGGCCTGCTCAAAGCGGTAGGACAGCGCAAACCACGGCTCGTCCGGGCGGTACGCGGGGCCGAGCGATGCCGGGTCCTCGTAGGAGAGCCGAGACTTCTCGAGGATCTTGTCGTCAATGTCGGTCACGTTGCGCACCACGGTGACCTCGAGCCCGTGGTAGCTCAGCCAGCGACGCAGGAGGTCGAAAGCAACGGCGGAGCGCACGTGCCCCACGTGCGGCATGCCCTGCGTCGTGGCGCCGCAGTAGTACAGCCCGGCCTTGCCTGGCTCGAGCGGCTCAAAGTCGCGCAGTTGCTGGGTGCGGGTGTCGTAAAAACGCAGGCTCACGCGCCCAACGTTAGTCCAGCCGCGTCGACGAGCGGCCCCGCCCCCGACATCGGAGTGGGTTCGGTACGTTTTTGGGCCCACAACCGTACCGAACCCACTCCGATTCTGAAGGGAGAGGGAGGGCACGACGGCGGGTGGTCGGGACGCGCTGCCCGGGCGGCGGGACCGCACGCTGCACGACGGCGGGTGGCCGGGACGGTCGTGCCGGCCGCTTGGGACGCGCTGGCCGGCTCACCCGCGCCCGGGGATCAGTCGGCGGCGCGCAACAACGCCACGGCCCGCGCGGAGATCCCCTCGCCCGCGCCCTCGAACCCCAGCCCGTCGCTCGTCGTGGCGATGACCGAGACGGGCGCGCCCACCACGGCGCTGAGGGCGGCGTCCGCCTCGGCGCGCCGCGGCGAGAACTTGGGCCGGTTCCCCACGAACTGCACCGAGACGTTCTCGATCTCGAACCCGGCCTCGCGCACGAGGCGGCAGGCCTCGCCCAGGAGACGCGCCCCCGAGGCGCCGGCGTATTCGGGCCGCGAGGTGCCGAAGTGCGTTCCCAGATCGCCGATCCCGGCCGCCGAGAAGAGCGCGTCGCAGGCCGCGTGCGCCACCGCGTCACCGTCGGAGTGCCCGGACAGGCCCCGCTCCCCCGGCCACAGCAGGCCGGCCAGCCACAGCTCGCTCGCGTCGTCGTCGCTGAAGGCATGGACGTCGATGCCCAGCCCGATGCGGGTCCCCCCACGCGATCCAGCGGGAGCCGCCGCGGCGGGGCGCTCGGCCGCCGCAGCGTTCGCCGCCAGCCCGCCGGAGCTGCTCGGCCCCTCGGCCTCCACGTCGAAGACGCCGCTCGGGCCCGGCCGCAGTTCCGCCAGCAGGCGCTCGGCGCGCGCCAGGTCGCTCGGGAGCGTGATCTTGAACGCGCGTTCCTCGCCGTCCACGACCTGCACCATGGCGCCGGCGGCCTCCATGAGCCCCGCGTCGTCGCTCACATCGCCGCCGGCGGCCGAGGCGTGGGCCCGCCGCAGCAGCGAGGCGTCGAAGCCCTGGGGGGTCTGGACGGCGCGCAGGCGCGAACGCTCCGGCGTCGACGTCACGCGCCCCTGCCGATCGACGATCTTGATGGTGTCGACCACCGCGAGGCCGGGCACCACAGCCACGGAGCCGGCCGCCAGCGCCCCGGCCACGCGCTCGAACTGGGCCTTCGAGGTCAGGGCGCGGGCGGCGTCGTGCACCAACACCCGGCGCGCCTCGGGGACGGCCGCCAGGCCGGCCGCAACGGACGCCTGGCGCGTAGCGCCGCCCGCGACGCCCAGCACGCGCACCCCCGGTGCGGAGGCCTCCGCCGCAGCGCTCACGACGCCGTCCAGTCGAGCGTCCCCTGGCGGCGTCACGACCACCACGGTGGAGGCGAGGCTCGGGTCGACGGCCACGTCGAGCGCGTGCGCCAGCAGGGGCCTCCCGGCCAGCGGGACGAGCGCCTTGGGCGCCCCGGCACCCAAGCGGGTTCCCTGACCGGCCGCCACCACCACGATGGCGGTGCGGGAAGCTGACGGGGTGCTGGCTGGCTGCGCGGTGCTCACCCCCTCAGCCTACGCACCACGCCCAGGCCTGCGCCCTGGGTCTGTGCCCCGGCGCAGGCCCAGGACCGACGCCGGCCCTGCGAACACCCACGGGAACGCAAGGGGCCCCACCGATTCTCGGTGGGGCCCCTTCAAGGGTGCGTGGCTGCGCCTACTTGGTCGCGAGGACCTCGTCCAGCACGGCCTCCGCCTCGTCTTCTTCGAGCTTCTTGGCCAGGGCCAGCTCGGAGATGAGAATCTGGCGTGCCTTGGCGAGCATGCGCTTCTCGCCGGCCGACAGGCCGCGATCATTCTCGCGGCGCCACAGATCACGGACCACCTCGGCGACCTTGTTCACGTCACCGGAGGCCAGCTTCTCCAGGTTCGCCTTGTAGCGGCGGGACCAGTTCGTGGGCTCCTCCACGTGCTCGGCGCGCAGCACCTCAAACACGTGATCAAGGCCCTCCTGGCCCACAACATCCCGGACGCCGACGAGATCGACGTTCTCTGCGGGGACCTCGATCGTCAGATCGCCCTGGGCGACCCGAAGCTTGAGGTACATCTTCTCCTCGCCACGGATGGTGCGCATCTTGATCTCCTCGATCATTGCGGCACCATGGTGGGGGTAGACGACCGTCTCTCCAACCTCAAAAACCATGTGGATAATCCCCTTTCCAGACCACCTAGTTTAGCATGCGGGCCCGCGCAGGACGAGGGCTTGGGCGCCAAAGGGCCACCGGGGCGGTCCGCGAGCGTCGCACGCAAAGGTGTCAGCGATCCCCTCTCGCGTTGACTACACTGTGTAGAAGATCGGTGTCCACTCGCACCCCAAGCGCGCCCTAGGACCCGAGAACCCGTCGTCCACTCTCGAGGAGCGATCGAAGTGAAGAAGTTCCGCGCCCGTCAGGCTGCAGCCGCCGCAGCACTGGCCGTCCTGGCCCTTGGCGCGTCCGGTTGTGGCGCCATCAATGAGCAGGCCACCACCATCCACTACGACGCCTCCGATGGCATCGGCATCTGGGGCACCGAGGTGCAGGTCCGCAACCTCCTGCTCGTGACCAACGGCGCCGAGCACCCCGCCCGGTTCATCGGCCAGGTCTCCAACGAATCCTCCAAGGATTCGCAGCTGAGCATCACCGCGGGCGGCAAGACCATCACCCTCCCGGTGAAGGCCAAGGCCAGCATCAACCTGCAGGACGAGCAGTACGCCGAGCAGTTCACCATCCCGGGCTCCGGCCCGGACGCCGGCCTGGACAAGACCACCACCCCCGGCCTGAACCTCAAGGTCGAGGTCACCACGGGTAGCGACGCGGCCAAGACCGTGAACGTCCCGGTCGTGGACGGCACCCTGAAGGAGTACGCCCCCTACGTTCCGGGCGGCTTCGACGAGTCCAACACCGATCACCTCAAGCCCAGCGAGTCCGCCGAGTCTCACTGACTCGACCCGCCCGGCACGGCGAAGGGCCCCCACCGTCACGGTGGGGGCCCTTCGCCGTCCCGGGGTCGGCTCGGCCGACCCGGCCGTCACGGGTGGCCCCGGCGCTCCGGGCCGGAGCGCGCCGGGGCCAGTGCCCTCGGCGCCGCCTCGCTCAAGGCCCGACGGCGGGTGCCCGCCTCCGGCTGGGAGGTGGGCACCCGCCGTCGGGCACGGGACAGCTGGCGTCAGCCCTCGAACTTGTAGCCGAGGCCGCGCACCGTCACGAGGTGCGCGGGGCGGGCCGGGTCGGCCTCGATCTTGGAGCGCAGGCGCTTGACGTGCACGTCGAGCGTCTTGGTGTCGCCCACGTAGTCGGAGCCCCACACACGGTCGATGAGCTGCCCGCGGGTCATGACGCGGCCGGCGTTGCGCAGGAGCATCTCGAGGAGCTCGAACTCCTTCAACGGCAGGGCAACGCGTTCCCCCGCCACCGTCACGACGTGGCGTTCCACGTCCATGCGCACCGGCCCGGCCTCGACCGTGGCGCTCACGAGTTCCTCCGGCTCGCCCTGGCGGCGCAGGACGGCGCGGATGCGCGCCACGAGCTCGCGGGCGGAGTACGGCTTGGTCACGTAGTCGTCCGCCCCGAGCTCGAGGCCGACCACCTTGTCGATCTCCGAGTCCTTGGCCGTCAGCATGATGACGGGGACGTTGGAGCGGGCCCTCACCTGGCGGCACACCTCGGTCCCCGGCAGGCCGGGCAGCATGAGGTCAAGCAGCACCAGGTCGGCGCCGTGCAGGTCGAAGTGCCGCACCGCCTCCTCGCCATCGGCCACCACGTCCACGTCGAAGCCCTCACGCTGCAGCAGGTACTGCAGCGGATCGCTCAGGGACTCTTCGTCCTCCACGACCAGGATGCGTGTCAACGTTGCTCACTTTCCCCGGCGGCGGCGCCGCCGGTCCTCGATGCGACGACCTCGCGGTCGTCCTCCCGCTCCTCGATCTCGGGGAGACGGACGGTAAAGGTGGAGCCCTGCCCGGGCTGGGACCACAGCGTGACCTCGCCGCCGTGGTTGGCCACGACGTGCTTGACGATGCTCAGGCCGAGGCCGGTGCCTCCCGTGGCGCGGGCGCGCGCCGCGTCGACGCGGTAGAAGCGCTCAAACACGCGCTCCTGCTCCTCCGGTGCGATGCCCGGGCCCTGATCGGTGACGGAGACCGTCACAAGCCCGTCGCGGCTGCGCAGCCCCACACCGACCGTGGTGTTGGCCGGCGAGTAGCGGATCGCGTTGTCGATGAGATTGCGGAAGGCCGTCATGAGCAGGTCGCCGTCGCCGTAGACCCAGGCCTCCTCCGCCCCACCGACGCCCACGCGGACCTGCCGCTCGCCGGCGATGATGGAGGTCCGATCGACCGCCTCGTCCAGCAGCTCGCGCACATCGACCGGCTTTCCCTTGACCACCACGTCGGTGCCCTGCAGGCGCGAGAGCTCGATGATGTCCTGCACCAGCGCGGCGAGACGCTTCGATTCCTTCTCGAGGCGCCCGGCGAAGCGGTGCACCGCGGCGGGGTCCTCCGCCGCGTCGTCGATCGCTTCGGCGAGGAGGGAGACGGCGCCCACCGGCGTCTTGAGCTCGTGGGACACGTTGGCGACGAAGTCGTTGCGCATGGCGGCGGTGCGGGTGAACTCCGTGCGATCGTCAGCGAGCAGCAGGATGTGTTCGCCGCCCAGCGGCGCCGCCCGCACGTGCACCACGATGGAGCCCTGGCCCACGGGGCCGCGGGCCAGATCGAACTCGCCCTCCTCGATCACCCCGTCGGCGCGCACGCGCCGCACGAGTTGCGAGAGCTCCTGGTGCACCAGGGAATGCCCGCGCACGAGCCCGTAGGCGTAGGCGGAGGGGTTGGCCCGCACCACCCCGTCCACGTCGTCCACAAGGACAAACGCGCGGCCGATCACCGAGAGCACATCGGCGGCGCCGGCGGGAAGCTCCGGTTCCTCGTCCGGTAGGGCGAGCACCCGGCCGGCACGGGTGTGGCGGTACGCGGCAAGACCGGCCACGCCGAGGGCGAGGCCGAACACTCCGGCCACCACGGCCGTGATCAGATGCAGGTCCACAACCGCTAGCCTAACCAGACCCGCAAGGGGCTTTTGGCCCGCCGTGGCGCCGTGAGCGGCCCGTTCACCTGATGTTCACCCAGCCCCTTCCTCTCCTTCACCTGCCCCTGTGAGAGTGGTCGACGTCGAGCGGGCGTGTGCCCGGATTCGACGCAGCTGACAACGAAAGGACGCGCGCGTGCGCAAGGTTTTTCAGGCCGAGTTGCAGACCATTGGTCAGGATCTCGCGGAGATGACGTCGCTCGTGGCGGACGCCTTCGAGCGCGCCTGGGAGTCGTTCACGACGGCAGACACCGAGCTGGCCCAGGAGGTCATCGCCGCCGATGCCCGCATCGATTTCAAGCAGAACCAGCTCGATGAGCGGGCCATCGACGTGCTGGCGCTGCAGGGGCCTGTTGCCTCCGATCTGCGCATGATCGTTGGCTCGTTGCGCATGTCCGCCTCGCTCGAGCGCATGGGCGATCTGGCCAGGCACCTGGCACAGCTGGCGCGCCTGCGCTTCCCGGAGAAGGCGGTCCCGGCCAGCGTCCTGCCGACGTTCTCCGAGATGGCCCGCCTGGATCTGGCGATCGCCCGCGACCTGGGCGAGCTGTTGGAGACGCGCGACCTCACCGTGGCTCGCCGCATCATCGAGGCCAACAACCAGATCGACGATCTGCACGCCTCGATCTTCCGCATCGTGGCCACGCCGGAGTGGAGCGAGTCGGCCCCGACCACGGCCGACACCACCCTGACGAGCCGTTACCTCGAGCGCTTCGGCGATCACGGCGTCTCGGTGGCGCGCAAGATCACGTACCTCGTCACGGGCGAGTGGGAGCCCGGCCTCAACGCCGAGCTGCCGATCGACTGATCTCCTCGCACGCGCAGAAGGGCGGCACCCCGTGGGGGTGCCGCCCTTCTGCGCTGGTGCCCGACGCCGGGTGGTCACCACCCGGCGTCGGGCAGCGTGCTCAGGCCTTGCCCTGGTTGGCGACGGCCGCGGCGTTGGCGGCGGCGGCCTCCGGGTCCAGGTAGCGACCACCCGGGACGGTGGGCTGGAAGTTCTCGTCCAGCTCGTACACGAGCGGGATGCCCGTGGGGATGTTCAGCGCGGCGATGTCCTCGTCGGAGATGCCATCGAGGTGCTTGACCAGGGCGCGCAGCGAGTTGCCGTGGGCCGTGACCAGGACCGTCTTGCCCTGGCGCAGATCCTCCTTGATGGAGCCCTCCCAGTACGGGAGCATGCGCTCGAGGACGTCCTTGAGGCACTCGGTGCGGGGGGCCTCGTCGCCCAGCGCGGCGTAGCGGGGATCGCCGATCTGCGAGTACTGGTCGTCGTCGGCCAGGGCCGGCGGCGGCACGTCGTAGGAGCGGCGCCACACCATGAACTGGTCCTCGCCGAACTCGTCGCGCACCTGCGTCTTGTCCTTGCCCTGCAGCGCACCGTAGTGGCGCTCGTTCAGGCGCCAGCTGCGATCCACGGGGATCCAGAGGCGGTCCGCCTCCTCGAGCGCCAGGTTGGCGGTGAGGATCGCGCGGGAGAGCAGGGAGGTGTGCAGGACGTCGGGCAGGATGCCGGACTCGCGCAGCATGGCGCCGCCGCGGCGGGCCTCCTCGCGTCCCTGCTCCGTCAGCTTCACGTCCACCCAACCGGTGAACAGGTTCTTCTGGTTCCATTCGCTCTGGCCGTGGCGGAGCAGGATCAGCGTGTGGGTCATGCCCCCAGTCTATTCAGTGCACCCGCCGCCCGGGCCCACGTGACGCGGGATTAGACTGTCCGCCGTGGTGCAAAAGGCGAAGGGGTACAGCGCTGGAACGCATGGCCCCCAGGGCAACCCCACCCGCGGCACCACCCACTCCCAGCGGATGCGCCGCGTTGACCGCTGGCTGCTCGCCTCGCACGCGTCGTTACTGCGCCACGGCTCGCCCCTCCTGGTTGACCTCGGCTTCGGCGCCGCGCCAGTCACCACGGTGGAGATGTTCGAGCGCGTGCGCGGGCTCAACCCGGCCGCCCGTGTGACGGGCCTCGAGATCGATCCGGCCCGCGTGGCCGAGGCCCGGAGCGCCGCCCGCGACGGCCTCGACTTTGCCCACGGCGGGTTCGAGGTGCCCACGCCGCAGCGCCCCCAGGTGATCCGCCTCTTCAATGTGCTGCGCCAGTATCAGGAGGACGACGTCGCCCAGATCTGGGGGCTGTTGCGCTCGCGGCTGGCCCCCGGCGGCGTGGTCATCGAGGGCACGTGTGACGAGCTGGGCCGACGCGCCGCATGGGTCGCCCTCGATGCCTCCGGCCCGCGAACCCTCACCCTCGCCACGCAGCTCGCCTCGCTCGGGGCGCCCTCCGACCTGGCGGAGCGGCTGCCCAAGGCCCTCATCCACCGCAACGTTCCTGGCGAGAAGGTGCATGCGCTCTTCAAGGCCATGGACGCCGAGTGGGCCGCTTCCACGGCCGTTGCCCCATTCGGGCTGCGCCAGCGCTGGCGCTTCATGGCCCGCCGTCTGCGCGAGGGCGGGTGGGCCGTCCTCGGCGACGATCACCACTGGCGCCAGGGCGAGCTGACCCTCGCCTGGGACGCCGTGGCGCCGTCCGGCGCATAGGCGCGTCCCCGTTTTCCGCGCTTGCCGCGCGCCGCGGCACGGGGGCGCGCGGGCGCCGTCGTGCAGGGTGGCCGCCTCACGCTCCCCGACGCAGGAAGGGGCCACGCCGAAACCCGGCGTGGCCCCTTCCTGCGGAGGATGAAGCGCTCAGTACCAGCTGGTGCCCTTGCCAGAGACGGCGGGCTTGACGTCGGCGAGGTAGACGCCGGCGGCCACCGCGGCGGCGATCATGAAGAAGGTGCTCGGGGCGAGGAAGACCACGCCGATCACCGATACGATCGCGGCGATGCCGGTGATGCCCATCCAGGCCGGCTTGCTCAGCTTGCCCGTGGACGTGAAATTGGCGGCGGGGCGGCGAACGCAGTCCACGAAGGCCCACACGCAGAGCACGGCGACCACGACCGCGATGGCCAGGTAGAGCCACTGCGTGGCCACGAGCGCAACATACATACCGGCAGTCTAACTAGTGCCCGGCCACTGCCTCGGCGGCGCGCAGGCCGCGCTGCAGATCCGCCCACAGATCCTCGACGTGCTCGATGCCGATGCTCAGGCGGACGAGGCTCACGGGCACGGCCGTCGGCTCGCCTGGGTGCCGGCGGCGGCGCTCCACGAGGGATTCCACCCCGCCCAGGCTCGTCGCCGGGGTAAACAGGTCGAGGCCGCGGACGAAGCGCACCGCGGCGTCCTCCCCGCCCTCGAACTCGATGGAGATCACGGCGCCGAAGCCGCTCATCTGCGCCGCGGCGCGGGCGTGATGCGGGTGCGAGGCCAGGCCCGGGTAGCGGACCAGCGACAGGGTCGCCTCCGCCTCGAGGCGACGGGCCAGCTCGCCGGCGGTGGCCTCGGCCCGGTCGAGGCGCAGGGCCATGGTGCGCAGGCCGCGCAGGGCGAGCCAGGCCTCGAAGGGACCGGGCACCGAACCGGCCAGCGTGCGGCGGGAGGCCAGCTTGGCGCGCAGCGCGGCGTCGGCCACGACCACGAGGCCCATGAGGACGTCCGAATGGCCCGCGATGAACTTGGTGGCCGAGTGCACCACCACGTCGGCGCCCACCGAGAGCGGGCGCTGGCGCAGCGGGGTACTGAAGGTGTTGTCCACCACCACGAGCACGCCGTGCTCCTTGGCGGCGGCGGCGAGCGCCGGGACGTCGGCGATGTCCAGGAGCGGGTTGGTGGGCGACTCCAGCCAGAGCAGATCGGCGCCGGGGAGCGCCGCGATGACGGCCTCGGTGTCCGAGGGGTTCACCTCGCGCACGCTCAGCGCGCCGTCCTCCGCCAACGTCCTGGCGAGACCCACCGTGCCGTTGTAGGCCGAGGCCGGAATCACCACGGTGCCGCCGATGGGCACGAGCGAGAACGCCGCCGTCACGGCGGCCATGCCGGAGGCGTAGGCCAGGCCGGGGAGGTCGGAGCCCTCCAGCTCGGCGATGGCCTGCTCGAGCGGCTCCCAGCTGGGGTTCGTGTAGCGGGCGTAGACGCGCTCCCCCGGCGCCGGCGCGCCGTCGCCCACGAAGGTGGAGGAGAGCACGATGGGCGGATTCAGCGGGGCGTCCGCCTCGCGTTCGGGGCGGCACAGCGCCACCACGGCGGTGCTCGGGTGCAGGGAGGAAGCGTCGGCAGAGCTCATGGGCCCCAGCCTAGGACCGGGTTCGACGCGCGGGGTGGCCCGTTACGCTGGGGAGGTGAGTTCTTTCCCGACAGCCACCCCCACCGCACCCGAATCTGGCCCCGGCCTCTTCGTGACCTTCGAGGGCGGCGACGGCTCAGGCAAGTCCACGCAAGCGGCCCGCCTCACCGCGGCCCTCGTGGGGGCCGGGGAACGCGTGGTGCGCACGCGGGAGCCCGGGGGCACGCCGCTCGCGGAGACCCTGCGCTCCTTGGTGCTCGAGCACGGGCACGGGCCCATCGATGCCCGCACGGAGGCCCTGCTTTACGCGACGGCGCGGGCCTCCCACGTTGACCAGGTGATTCGCCCGGCGCTGCGCCGCGGCGACGTCGTGGTGTGCGACCGCTTTGTCGACTCCTCCCTGGCCTACCAAGGCTTCGGCCGCGAGCTGGGCCTCGGAGAGGTGGCGGACCTCAACCGCTTCGCCACGGGAGGCCTCGCCCCGGACCTCACCTTCCTGCTTGACATCTCCCCCGAGGCCGGCCGCGCGCGGCGCACGGCGGGGCAGCGCGACGAGGACCGGCTCGAGTCGGAGCCGGATGCGTGGCATGCCTCCATCCGCGAGGCCTTCCTGCAGCTCGCTGCGGCGGCTCCGGAGCGCTTTGTTGTCATCGACGCCACGCTGCCCCAGGAGGAGATCACCGCCCGCATCACCGCCGAGGTGACGGCCCTGCGCCGCGCCAGGGCCGCGGGAGGCGCCCGATGAGCGTCTGGGACGACCTGCCGGGCCAGGCCGGGACGGTCGCCGCCCTGTCCAAGACCGCGCAGGAGGGTGCCCCCACCCACGCGTGGCTCTTCACCGGTCCCCCGGGCTCCGGGCGCAGCAACGCGGCCCGCGCCTTTGCCGCCGCCCTCGAGTGCCAGGCGCCCGCCGGGCAGCCCCGCGGTTGCGGCGCCTGCGAGGCGTGCCGTTTGGTCCTCGCCGGAGCGCACCCCGATGTGGCGATGATCAGCACGGAGAACGTCAGCTACGCGATCGCCGACGTCCGCGAGCTCATCGGCAAGGCCCAGGACAAGCCCTCCACCGGCACGTGGCGGATCATCGTCATCGAGGACGCCGACCGCATGACCGAGCGCACCACCAACGTGCTGCTCAAGGCGATCGAGGAGCCGCCGCCGCACACCGTGTGGATCCTGTGCGCCCCCTCCCCCGCCGACGTGCTCGTCACCATCCGTTCCCGCTGCCGAGGCGTGAGCCTGCGCGTGCCGGACACCGCCTCGGTCACCGAGCTGCTGGTCCGCCGCGACGGCCTCACCCCCGAGCAAGCGGCCTTTGCGGCGCGCGTGTCGCAGGGGCACATCGGGGTCGCCAGGCGGCTCGCGCGCGACGAGGGGGCCAGGCAGCGCCGCGAACAGGTCGTCGCCCTGCCCTTGCGTGTGCTCTCGCTCTCCGCCGCGATGGAGGCGGCCGCTCGCTTCCTTGAACTCACCACGGCCGAGGCCGAGTCGGAGGCGGCCTCGCGCGAACAGCTCGACGAGGCGCGCCTGCGCACGCAGCTGGGGCTGAGCGCGGAGGAAACGATCCCCCCGCAGCTGCGCAGCCACTTCAAGGCCTTGGCCGACGCCGCCAAGCGCCGGGCCCGGCGCGGGACCACGGACGCGATCGACCGCGCGCTCATCGACCTGACGACCTTCTTCCGCGACGCGCTGACGCTGCAGCTGGACACCCAGCAGGAGCTCGTCAACGCGCACCTTGGCGAGCCGCTGCGGCGCTACGCCGCCGGCACCTCGGCGGCGCATTCGCTGGCTGCCATCGACGCCATCGGGGTGGCGCGCCGGCGCATCATCGGCAATGTGCAGGCGCTGCTCGCCCTCGAGTCCCTCATGACCTCCCTCATCGCTACCCCCCGCAACGGAGCCACCTCGTGACGTCCCCGCGCCCAGCGCACCCCCTCCCCTTCGTCTCCCCGCGCGCCAGGATCCGCGCCTTCGCGGCCGGCCTGGCCGCCGTCGGGCTCCTGCTCACCGGCTGCACAGCGCCCTCTACCCCGTCCGGGACGTCCGGCCCGAGCACCGACGCCGCGGCGGCCACGAGCACGCCGGCCCCGGCCGGCTTGGAGAGCCTGTACGCGCAGGACGTGACGTGGAACAACTGCAACGACGGCTTCGAGTGCGCCAGCGTGCAGGCCCCGCTTGACTACGAGCAGCCCGGCGGCGAAAAAATTCAGCTGGCCCTGATCCGGGCCAAGGGCTCCGATGCCGCGGCGGCCTCGCTCCTGGTCAACCCAGGCGGCCCCGGCGGCTCGGGCGTGGAGTACGTCCGCAACGGCGGCAACGTGCTGGGCGCGGACGTGAACGCCGCCTATTCCGTGGTCGGCTTCGATCCGCGCGGGGTGGGCCAGTCCACCGCCGTGAAGTGCCTGGACGGCCAGGAGACCGACCAGCGCCGCGCCGCCGCCTCCATCCCCTCCGACACGGCCGGCGTCGAGGCCCTGCTGAAGGACTCCGCCGCCTACGCCGCCGCATGCGAGGCTAATTCGCCCGCCGGCCTGCTGGCGCACCTGGACACCAAGACCGCAGCGCGCGACCTGGACCTGATCCGCGCCGTGCTCGGCGACGCCAAGCTCAACTACCTCGGCTACTCCTACGGCACCAAGCTCGGCGCCACGTACGCCGAGCTCTTCCCCGCCACGGTGGGGCGGCTCGTGCTGGACGGGGCGATGGATCCCTCCCTCGATTCGGACGCGGTGGGCACCGCCCAGGCGAAGGCGTTCGAGCGCGCGCTTGACCTCTTCCTCAAGGACTGCCTGGCCGGGGATGACTGCCCCTTCAGCGGCACCGAGGCCGAGGCCCGGGCCGCGCTGACCACGTGGGTGCACGGGCTGGAGACCAGCCCCCTCGAGCTCGACGACGGCCGCGTCCTGACCGCATTCGACGCCGTGCAGGCGATCCTCCTGGCGCTCTACGAGCCGCTCAACGCACCGCGCGTCGTCCAGGCCCTGTCCTTTGCCGTGGAGCACCGGGACGGTACCGACCTGATGTCGCTGGCCGACCTGTCCAACGATCGCTCGGCGGACGGCAGCTACTCCAACACCAACGACGCGTTCACCGCCATCAACTGCCAGGACTACTCGCGCGGCACCGCGGACCCCGCTGCGATCCTCGCGCGCGGTGCGGCCTTCGAGAAGGCCGCACCGTTCTTCGGCCGGTACATGGGCTACGACGACGCCTGCTCGCAGTGGCCCACCGAGGCCGCCGAGCCCCCGAGCGCCCTGAAGGCCGCCAGCGACCTCAGCCCCATCCTCATCGTGGGCACGACGGGGGACCCGGCCACGCCGTACGCCTGGGCGGAGGCGCTCTCGCGGCAGCTGCCGCACTCGGTGGTGTTGACGTGGGAGGGCGAGGGCCACACCGCGTATGGGCGCTCGAATCAGTGCGTGGTCTCCGCCGTGGAGGGCTACCTGCTCTCAGGGGAGCTGCCGGCCGCAGGCACGCGCTGCTGAGCGCGGGCCGCCGGGTGACCTCGTTTTGACCGAAGCGCTTTTCACCCGGTAAGGTTTTCTCCTGTGGCCGCAACGCCACAAACGGTGATCTTTGGACCACCGGCCTCCTTAGCTCAGTCGGTAGAGCGTTTCACTCGTAATGAAAAGGTCGCCAGTTCGATTCTGGCAGGGGGCTCCACAACGAAGGCCCGGAACCGTGATGGTTCCGGGCCTTTCGCGTGTTCCGAGTGTCTCGGCAGATGGTCCGCGTGTGGCTCATCGGGGCGAGCCACACGCGGACCACAAGAGCCAAACGCGGACCACCCGGCCCGCGCGGCGACTCTCGGCGGCGCGCCCACGCTCGGCGCCTCGCGGCCCGCTCGGCGCCTCTCGGCAGCGCGCCCACACTCGGCGCCCCACGCCCCCCTCCGCACACGGTCCGCGTATGGCTCACCGGGACGAGCCACACGCGGACCACATGAGCCAAACGCGGACCACCCGGCCCGCGCGGCGCATCGCGGCCCGTAAGACGCATCGCGGCCCGCACGGCGACTCTCGGCAGCGCGCCCACACTCGGCGGCCCGGTCCCCTTCAGCACATGGTCCGCGTATGGCTCACCGGGGCGAGCCATACGCGGACCACATGAGCCAAACGCGGACCGAGCGGGCCGCACAGCACCGCGGCGCGGCGCCGACACCTCCTCAAGAGGGCCGGCACCGCGCCGCGGCGCGTCAAACACAAGGATCAGGCGAAGTCGGCCTCGGCCGGGTCCGAGGCGATGCGCCCCTCCGCGCCGCGATCCAGGCCGTCCACGAGCGCCAGATCGGCGTCGGAGAGCGTCACGGCCAGCGACTCGTAGTTCTCCACGATGCGCGAGGGCGTGACGGACTTGGGGATCACCACGGAACCGCGCTGGCGGTGCCAGGCCAGGACCACCTGGGCCGGGGTCGCGCCGATCCGGGCGCCGATCTCGGCCAGCACCGGCTCCTCGAGCAGGCCGCTGCCGTTGCCCAGCGGGGACCAGGCCTCGTGCAGGATGCCCTTGTCGGCGCAGTAGGCGCGCAGCTCGTTCTGCGGGAAGTACGGGTGGGTCTCGATCTGCAGCATGGCGGGCGTGACGCCCGTGGCCTCGATCAGCTCATCCAGAGCCTGCGCGGTGAAGTTGCACACGCCGATCGTCTTGACGCGGCCCTGCTTCTGCAGCTCGACGAGCGCCTTCCAGGTGTCGACGTAGGTGCCGCGCTTGGGCTGCAGCCAGTGGATCAGGTAGCAATCGAGGGTGTCGAGGCCCAGCTTCTGCATCGACACATCGAAGGCCGCGAGGGTCTTCTCGTAGCCCTGCTCGGAGTTCCACACCTTGGTGGTGACGAAGATGTCCTCACGGGGCACCTCGGTGGCGGCGAGGGCGCGGCCCACGCCGGCCTCGTTGCCGTAGATCGCGGCGGTGTCGATGTGGCGGTAACCGGCGGCCAGCGCCTGCTGCACCACGTCCTCGGCCACGTCGTCCTTGACCTGCCACACGCCGTAGCCGAGCTGCGGGATGCTGAGGCCGTCGTTAAACGTCAGTTCGGGGGAAATGAGATCGCTCATGCCCCCATCCTGTCATTGCCAGGCGCGCTCCGCGTCGGCGACCCGGGCCTCGACGGTGTCGACGCGGCGGGCCACGGTGGCCAGCACGGCCGCCGGGTCCGCCTCGAAGCGCGACATCGCCGCGGCCTGGGCCGCCGTCGCGGCGTCGTTGGCGGCCCGGGAGAGCGCCCGGTGCACCGGCTCCACCGCTCCTGGCACGTCGGTGCCGTCCACCGGATGTTCGCGGTGTCCGCGCTCGCACACGACGCGCACGCGCGCCACGAGCTCGCCGAGCCGGTCGGCCTGCGGGAGCAACAGGGCGTACAGGGCGTCGTCCTCGGTGCCCTCGAGCACCTGGTGGAAGCGATCGATGGCCCGACGGAAGCGGTCGTGGTCAACGCGCCACAGGCCGAGCCCCAGCGCGCGGTCCTCGGAGCGAGAACCACGCAACCCAGAAAAGAGACCCATGTCCATTAGCCTACAGCCGCGTCACGCAATCCCACGTGGCGCCGGCGGCCGTGGGCCCAGCCGCGCGGCGTCGGGCCCTTGGCCTGCCCGACGCCGCGCGGTTCAGGCGAGCACGAAGCGCAAGGTGCGCACGGAGAGGGGCGTGAGGCCGAGGCGCACGGCGCCGTCCTCCCCCACCTGGACCGGCTGGGGCGCATCCTCGAGCAGCGAGACCTCGGCGACGGAGGCGAACGGGACGTCGAGGCGCACCTCGGCCGCCGCGTGGTGGCCCGTCGCCTCGTGCACGCGCACGATGAGGTCCCCCGAGCGGTCGGCTGCGGGCTTCACGGCGTCGAGCAGCACGCCCTCGCCGCCCACGGTGACGAGCGGCGCCACGGCCCGCGCCCCCGTGAGCGCGCGGCGCGGGGCGTTGAGCTCGTGGGCCAGCTCCGTGGCCGTGAGCTCCGTGCCGCCCAGCTGCAGCGCGTAGCCGTGCTCGTGGATGCCGCGGTCCGTCTCCGGATCCGGGTAGCGCGGGGCGCGCAGCACCGAGAGCCGCAGGGTGGTGACCACGCCCGCGCCGTCGAGCACATCGCGCGTGACGTCGAAACCGTAGCTCGAGTCGTTGGCCAGGGCCACGGCGCCGTCGCGGTCGGGGACCATGACCCAGCGCTGCATCGACGTCTCGAACTTGGCGTTCTCCCACGAGGTGTTCACGTGCGTGGGGCGCCCGGCAAAGCCGAACTGCGTCTCCGCCACCGACTCCTTGGCCCACACGGCCAAGGGGAAGGCGAGCTTCAGGAACTTCTCCCGCTCGTTCCACTCGGTCCGCTGCCGCACGCGCACGGCGGTCTCGGAGGGCCGCAGCGTGAACGTCTGCGAGAGGCTCGAGTCACCGAACGTGCGGCTCAAGCGCAGGTGCGCGGCGCCGTCCTCCTCCCACGCCCGCAGCTCGCTGACCTCCAGCAGATCGGTGACGGTCTCGCGGTAGAAGCGGTCGACGTCCCAGGCATCCCACTGGTTGGGGAAGTCCTGATGCAGCTGGAAGAGGTTGCCCGGACGGCCGGGCACGGCGTAGTCGCGCCCCGTGCTCAGGTCCACAGCGTGCACCAGCAGGCCGGCGGCGTCGAAGCCGAAGCTCACGTGATCGTTCTCGAGGTACGTCACGCCGCCGGCCTCGCGCACGGAGGAGGTGGAGGGATACTCGAGCGCCCCCGCGATGGCGCCGGGAGCCACGCCGTCGGAGGAGAAGGACGTGGGGTTGGCGCTGAGCTGAAGCGAGCCCTCCCCCGCCAGGGCGGCGAGCGAGGCCTCGATGATCGCCTGCAGCCGGCGGGCCACCTCGGCGTACGTCGCCACGGCCTCGCGGTGCACCCAGGCGATCGAGGTCCCCGGAAGGATGTCGTGGAACTGGTGCGTCAGGACGATCCGCCAGAGCTCCTGCATCTCCTCGTGCGGGTACTCAACCCCCGCGCGGATCCACGCGGCGGTGGCCCACCACTCGGCCTCCACGAGCAGGTGCTCGCTGCGCCGGTTGCCCGCCTTGGTGTGGTGCTGGCTCGTGGTGACGGCGCGGTGCAGCTCGAGGTAGAGCTCCCCCACCCACACCGGGGCGTCCGGCACCTCGGCGGCCGTGCGCTCGAAGAACTCGTCCGGGGACTCCCAGCGCACTTTGGGCGCGCCGTCGAGGTCGCCGAGGCGCTTGACGCGCTCGAGCATCTCGCGCGTGGTTCCGCCGCCGCCGTCGCCCCAGCCCACGGGGGCGATGGAGCCGCTCGCGCGCCGGGCGTCGCGGAACTGCCGCTCGGCGCGGGAGAGCTCCTCGCCCAGCAGCTGGGCGTTGTAGGTGTCCATGGGCGGGAAGTGGGTCAGGACGCGGGAGCCGTCGATCCCCTCCCAGAAGAAGGTGTGGTGCGGGAAGGTGTTGACCTGGTTCCAGGAGATCTTCTGCGTGAAGAACCACTCGAAGCCCGCCCGGCGGATGAGCTGGGGCAGGGCGGGCGAGTAGCCAAAGGAGTCCGGGAGCCAGACGCCGCGCGAGCGCTTGCCGAACTCCTCCTCGAAGAAGCGCTGCCCCTCCAGGAACTGGCGGACCATGGCCTCGCCGGAGGGCATGACGGTGTCCGACTCGACCCACATGCCGCCGAGGGGTTCGAACCGCCCCTCGGCCACCGCGGCCTTGACCCGCGCGTAGACCTCGGGCCGGTGTTCCTTGAGCCACGCGTACTGCTGGGCGGAGGACATGCCGAAGCGGAACTCCGGGTCCAGCTCCAGCAGCGTGGTCATGCTGGACATGGTGCGGGCGACCTTGCGGATCGTCTCGCGCTGCGGCCAGAGCCACGCCGTGTCGATGTGGGAGTGGCCGATCGCGGCCAGGAGATGGCGCACCTGCCCGCCGTGCGCGGCCAGCACTGGAGCGAGCTCGGCGCGCGCGGCGGCCGCGGTCCCGGCGATGTCATCGAGCAGCAGCACGTCGAGGGCGCGGTCGATGCTCTCCAGCATGACGGCGCGCAGCGGGCCAGCCGGCTGCTGCTCCTGCAGCTGCAGGAGCAGGTCGAGGTCCTCCACCAGGGCGGCGACCTCGGGCCGGCGGACCGCCAACTCGGCGCGCGCCAGGCGGTAGAGCGGGGCGCGCGAGGCGGTCGTGACGTCGCCCTGCTGCGTGGGCAGGAAGGGGTGCTTCTCCAGCAGGATCGGGTTGGAGGCCGCCTCGAGGTAGAGCTCAACCGAACCGCCCGGGGCCGCCTCGATGGGGATCCACTGGTTGCGCGGGTTCAGGGCCTTCACCGGCGTGACGTCGGGGCGGTACACGAGCGCCTCGCACTGGAAGCCGGGGGTGTCGGCATCGAAGCCGAGGTCGACCACGCCCTCGTACTCCAGCCCCTCCCAGCCGGCGGGCACGGTGCCGCGCAGGCGGAACCACGTGGTGCCCCAGGCCGGGCCCCACGCGGATCCCAGCTCAAACGGCGCGTAGTCGAGCCCGGGTCCCTCGGCCGGGGCGATGGGCTCGCCCGGCAGTTCGGCGGCCTCCAGCGACAGCTGGACGCGCTCCCCGTAGATCTCCGGGCGGAGTCGCTCGCCGAGCACGCGGCGCGCCCTCCCGGTGGTCAGATTGCTCTCGTCGTGCACGATGGTCCCTTCGGCGTGAACCGCGTGATGCCCCTCATCACTCGGATGGACCAAACTACCGCGAAAGCGCCACGGGAGGGCCGATCCCCGGCCCTCCCGTGTCTTCTTTTCGAGCACTTCAGCAGCAGCGCCCCTCCGGATGCGCGTCCTGATGGGCGTGGTAGGCCCGCCAATACTCGCGCTCGCTCAGCGGTGCGGTGCCGGCGTGGTGGCGGGCGTGAAACTCGAGGTAACGCGCGTAACGATCGCCACCCAGCACGCCGTTCAGATAGCGCCCGACGCCGCGCAGCCAGGTCAGCGGGCCCCGCGCCTCCCGGCGCGGGGCCGGGGATACGGAGCTCACCGCTCCCCCGCGGCGTCGTTCTGGTCCGTGGCACCACCGCTGCCGTGCCCGACGGAACGCGAGCCGTGCGCCGAAGCCGAGCCGGCGACGTCGGGCACCAGTACCCCGGCCTCATGGGCCGCCCACTGCCCCTCGAGTTCCTTCTCCGCCGCCGTGGGCATGAGCCCGGCCGGGGCAAAGATCTTCGAGGGCACGAACGGGTCCTCGGTCGTGTCGCCCTGCGGGGCCTTGACCTGGCGCAGCGTGACCACCACGGCCGCGACCACGACGGTGAGCGTCAGCACGAGGAACACGATGGACAGGGTGCCCTGCACCGTGGTGTTGCGGACCACCGCTTCCATGGCGGCGGTGTCCTTGGCCGCGCCGAAGCTGGTCTTGCCGTCGGCCAAGGCCTGGCGGTAGGCGGCGTTCTGCGCCCAGTAGCCCACCGAGGGCAGCGGGGAGAAGATCTTCTGCCACGACGCGGCGGTGGTGACGACCACGGTGAAGGCCAGCGGCAACGCCACGATCCAGAGGTACTTGAGCTGACCGCGCTTAGCCACGATCGCCATGACCACCGCGAGGGCGATGGCCGCGAGCAGCTGGTTGGAGACGCCGAAGAGCGGGAAGAAGGTATTGATGCCGCCGAGCGGATCGGTCACCCCGAGGATGAGGATGTACCCCCAGCCGGCCACCATGATCGCCGTGGCGATCCAGGAGCCGAGCTTCCACGAGGTGTCCTTGAACTTCGGGATGAAGTTGCCCACGGCGTCCTGGAGCATGAAGCGGGCCACGCGCGTGCCGGCGTCGACGGCCGTCAGGATGAAGAGCGCCTCGAACATGATGGCGAAGTGGTACCAGAAGCCCATCATGGCCGTGCCGCCGAACCACTGCTGCATGATGTGCGCGATGCCGACGGCCAGGGTGGGGGCGCCGCCCGTGCGGGAGACGATGCTCGTCTCGCCCACGTTGGCCGCCAGATCGGTGAGCTCCTGCGCGTTGACGCCCACGCCCGTCAGGCCGAGCGAGTTCACGAAGGCCACGGCCCCCTCGACCGTGCCGCCCGTGGCGGCCACCGAGGAGTTCATGGCGAAGTAGATGCCGCGGTCGATCGACAGCGCCGCCACGAGGGCCATGATCGCCACGAAGGACTCCATGAGCATGCCGCCGTAGCCGAGGAAGCGGGTCTGGCGTTCCTTCTGGACCAGCTTGGGCGTGGTGCCGGAGGAGATGAGCGCGTGGAAACCGGAGAGAGCGCCGCACGCGATGGTGACGAAGAGGAACGGGAAGAGCTGACCCGAGACAACGGGGCCGTCGCTGCGGAAGGCGAAGTCGGAGACCTTGGGCACCTCGAGGTTGGGGTGCACCACCAAGATGGCGATCGCCAGCAGCGCGATGACGCCGATCTTCATGAAGGTCGAGAGGTAGTCGCGCGGGGCCAGTAGCAGCCAGACCGGCAGCACGGCGGCCACGAAGCCGTAGATGATGATGGCCCACGCAAGCGTGGTCTTGTTCAGGTGGAAGAACTCGGCGCCCCACGCGGACTCGGCGACCCAGCGGCCGGAGATGATCGCGAAGAGCAGCAGGACGAAGCCGATCACGGAGATCTCCATGACCTTGCCCGGGCGGATCCAGCGCAGGTAGACGCCCATGAACAGGGCGATCGGGATGGTCAGGCCGACCGAGTACACGCCCCACGCCGATTCGCCGAGGGAGTTGACGACCACGAGCGCCAGGATCGCGGTAATGATGATCATGATGAGGATCGTGGCGATGATGGCGGCCGTCCCGCCGATGACGCCCAGCTCCTCGCGAGCCATCTGGCCGAGCGAACGGCCGCCGCGGCGCATGGAGAAGAACATGACCAGGTAGTCCTGGACCGCTCCGGCCAGCACCACGCCCACGATGATCCAGATGGTGCCGGGCAGGTAGCCCATCTGTGCCGCGAGGATGGGGCCGACCAGCGGGCCGGCGCCGGCGATCGCCGCGAAGTGATGCCCAAAGAGCACGCGGCGGTCGGTTGGCATGTAGTCCTGGCCGTTGTCCTTGACCTCGGCCGGGGTGGCGCGGAAGTCGTCCGGCTTGACCAGCTTGTTCTCGATGAACTTGGCGTAGAAGCGGTAGGCCACGAGATAGGTGCAGACGGCAGCGAAGACGAACCACACGGCGTTGATGCTCTCGCCGCGGTTCAGGGCCAGGGCAGCCCAGGCCACGGCGCCGAGCAGCGAGATGGCCACCCAGATCGCGATGCGCAGCGGGGTGCGGCGGCGCGCCTCCTGCTCCAGAATCTTCGGGTCCACGCCGGCGGGAGGCCGCCCGGTGGCTGGAGTGCGTGCAATGGACATGCGGGTGTCCTCCTCGGGGCGGTGATGCGTGCGTGCGAAGCGCAGGTCACCCATTGGTGTGACCTAACAGCCTTGAAGCGTACTCCGGTCTGACCACAGCACAAGGCCATCCGCCCCGCCGGGGCGCCGCGGTGTCGGGGGGCACCCTGCTCGGCACCGGCACGACGTCCCGCCCGGCGGCCTCACACGCGCAGCAGCACCTTGCCCCGGTGCTCACCCGCATCGAAGTACGCGTGGGCCTGATCCGCCTGGTGCAGCCCGAACACCCGATCGACGTCTGGCCGGATGCGCCCCGCCTCCACGAGCGGCCACACGCGCTGCCCCACCGAGGCAACGATCGCCGCCTTTTCCTCCTCGGGCCGCGAGCGCAGCGCCACGCTGAAGATGCCGCCCTGCTTGTTCATGAGGGCGCGCAGGTCGAGCTCGCCGCGGGTGCCGCCGGTGAAACCAATCGTCACCATCCGCCCTCCCACGGCGAGCGCCTCCACGTTGGAGGCCAGGTACTTGGCGCCCACCACGTCGAGGATGACGTCAGCTCCGGCCCCCGCCGTGATCTCCTTGACGCGCTCCACGAAGTCCTCGGTGCGATAGTCGATGGTGTGTTGCGCTCCGTGCGCGCGGGCCCAGGCCAGTTTCTCCTCGCCGGAGCCGGTGGAGATGGTGTGGGCGCCCAGCTCGCGCAGGTATTGCAGGGCGAAGCTGCCGATGCCGCCGGAGCCGCCGTGGACCAGGACCCACTGTCCGGGATGCGTCTGCACGGTGTGCGAGAGGTTGGAGACCACGGTGCAGGCGACCTCGGGCAGGCTCGCGGCCTCCTCGAGGCTCAGCCCCTCCGGTACGTGCAGGACCTGCGTGCTCGGTACGGCGACAAACTCCGCGTAGCCGCCGCCGGAGAGCAGGGCGCAGACCGCGGTGCCGTCCGGCCAGCTGCTCTCGCTCACCCCGCGGCCGCGCGCGGCGATGGTGCCGGCGACCTCCAGGCCGGGGATCTGCGTTGCCCCCTCCGGCGGGTTGTAGTGACCTTGGCGCTGCAGCACATCGGCCCGGTTGAGGCCGGCCGCCGCCACGCGGATCAGCACCTCCCCCGGTCCCGGTTCGGGAACGGGGACGCGCTGCACCTTGATGACCTCCGGCCCGCCCGGAGCCGTGAAGAGCGCGGCGTTCATCGTGGTGGGCACCGAGTCCGGCGGGGGGAGCAGTCTCATGTGCCCACCGTGCCACGGCCGGGGCCGCGTCGCCAGCCTGCGCGGGAATGGGTCCTTGCGTGGCACGCGGCATGCCATCCGGAGCATCAGCGCCGCAGGGTCGGCGACCGGGCCCGGACCGCTTGAGCACCACCGCCACCGGGCCTTGCCCCGAGAACACGGCCAGGCTCCCGCGTGCAGGAGCACTCCACGGCATCGCCTAGACTGCTGGGGTCAAGGAAGGTTGTCCGAGCGGCCTAAGGAGCTGGTCTTGAAAACCAGTGTGGGGTAACCCCTCACCAAGGGTTCAAATCCCTTACCTTCCGCGGAAATGAAGGCCGAAGCCCCCACCCATCACTGGGTGGGGGCTTCGGCCTTCTTGCCGCTCTGACCGGGGGCCGACGGCGGGTGAGAGCCTCCCAGCGTCAGGGAAGCACCCAGCCCGGCCACGCGTCGTCGGGCGCTTCTCCAGCCGGCGGCGGGGTCCCGATCCCGGCCCGCGTCAGGATGCCGGCCGCCACGGCGTCCGCGTCGGCCAGCGTCAGGCCGCCAGCGTGCGGGGAGCCGCCCGCTTCCGCGGCGATGGCCGTGCCCCATTGCACGGAGGAGAGCTGCAGGCCCAGGACGTGCAGCCCCTCGCGCACCGTGCCGTCCGCCCCCACGAGCCGGCGGTCGGCACCGGAGACGTCGAGGCCGGAGCCGGGCACCTCCTCGCCGTCCGCCGTCACGCGGCGGCGCGGGCGCCCCAGCCCGGAGGCGAGGAGGCCACGCAACAGGGCGGAGTCGGTCACGGCCACGCGGTTGGCGGGCATCATGGCCTCCACCATCCACCGCGCCTCGGTGGGCGGGGCCTGCACCCACGGCGAGGAGACGCTGAAGACGCCGCGCTCCCCGTCGAAGTCGTAGGCCGGTTCCGGCCCCACGATCTTGACGAGGCCCGCGCGCGCCAGGGCCGCCAGCTGCTCGATGCGCTCGAGCGGCGGCCCGGAGGCCAGGCCCTCCACGAGCGGCTCGAACCAGCCGCGCACCTGCACGGCCACCGAGCGCTCGTCCACGACGCCCTCGGCCACGAGCCGCTTGACCAGCAGGCGCCCGGCGTGCAGCGCGCCGATCGCGAGGTGCTCCGGATCCGCCTCGCCGCGCGCGGCCCCGGCGGCGTCCGCCTCGAGCAGCTCGATGACGGCCTGGGCGTGGCCCTCGGCGCTCGTGTGCCCCACGCCGGCGAAGGGCCTGGCGAGGGAGCGGATGTCGAAGAACTCGGCCTCCGGGGCCGCCTCCCTCAGGAGGTCGCGCACGCGGATGGTCCAGACCTCGTCGCCGATGTCGGCCGGGGCGTCGAGGATCCCGGCGAGCTCCTCGAGGAAGCCGTCCGGGCCCCCGCTGAAGAGGTGCGGCTCGGCCTGGGCCAGCGCACGGTAGTAGTGCTCCACGACATCGCGCTGCAGCAGCGGCCAGACGTGGCGGTCGAAGTCCACCGTGCCGCGGGGCCGGCCGGCCACGCCGTGCCCCGCCGCCGCGACCACCCGCTCGAAGCTCAGGTGGCGCAGCCGCACGCTCCGCGGGACGAAGCTGTCCCCCACGCTCTTGGCGCGGTAGGGAGCACCGCGCCGCGAGCCGGCCACGAGGACCGGCTCGTCCCCGCTGGGGACGTAGCGCAGCGCACGCCCCGCCGGCTGGCCCGTGGGCTCGAAACGCCCGCCGCGGCCCTGGCTCAGCGCGATCATCAGGTCGAAGAAGTTCAGGCCCATGCCGCGCACCAGCACGGGCTCCCCCGCGGGGAACGCGGCGTGGTCGACGTCCGCCGGCACGTGCGGGGGGAGGTAGCCGGCACCGGCCCCGGCGCTCGCGAGGCCCACGGCCTCCTGCTCGGGGCTCAGGCGGGCCGGCACGTGGCCCAGGGCCAGGACCACCTCGTCTGCGCGCAGCACCGTGCCGTCGTCGAGCACCACGCGGTAGCCGCCCGCGCCGTCGGGGTCCACGGCCACGGCGGAGCGAGCGTGGTGATGCGGGCCGTCCACCCCCGGCGTGCCGGCCGCGAGCTCCACCACCCTCCGCCACACCTCGCGCAGGTACGCGCCGTAGAGCGCGCGGGGCGGAAAGTCGTTGCGGCCCAGGGCCTCAAGCTCGGCCTCTTCGGCCGCGCTGAGCCGCGCCTCGCCTCCGCCGCGGGCCCTGAAGTCCTCGAAGCTGAAGCCCGGGGCGGCCGTGGGAAAGTAGCTCGGCGTGTTCATGAGGAAGAGGCGGTTCTGCCCCGTGGCCCACACGTGGCCGGGACCCGGCTCGTGCGGGTCGACCACGTCGATGCGCAGCCCGGCGCTCCCGGCAAGGGCGGCGGCCGCCGCCCTCGAGACGAGTCGCTCCACGGCGCTCGTCCCGCGCGGCCCGGCACCGATGACGACCACCCGACGCGGATTGCCCACCGGGACGCCTGCCCCCGTGCCCGTCCCGGCCCCCGCCCCGGCGGGGAACGCGCCCGAGCCCTCGCGCGCCGCCGTGCCTTGTGCCGTGTCCATGCCGCCTCCGCGCCGTTCCCTGATGCTGGGAACGCCCAGCGCCTCCCATGCTCCCATCGCGGCGCGCGGGCGCCCAAGCTGCGCGCCACGGTGCCGCGCGCCGCGATCCTGCGCGCCGCGGTCCCGAGCGCCGAGGCCCTAGGCTCGGGGCATGGAGACGCGCAGCGGCACGGAGAATCTTGAGTGGCTCGACGAGATGCACGGCGAGCGGGCGCTCGCGTGGGCTCACCGGCGGGCCGCGGCCACCGACGCCGCCCTCGATTCGCCGGAACACCGGCGGATCGTGGGGCAGATCGCCGAGGCCTTGGATGCGCCCGACCGCCTGGTCCTGGTGACCAAGCACGGCTCGCGCCACACCAACTTCTGGCAGGACCAGGAGCACCCTCGCGGCCTGTGGCGCAGCACCGACTGGGAGTCCTACGCGGCCGGCGCCCCGGCCTGGGAGACCCTGCTCGACCTCGATGCGCTGAGCGCCGAGGAGGGGACGGACTGGGTGTGGGCCGGCTCCACGTGGCGCCCGGAACCGCAGGGCGCGGAGCCCACGCGCGTGCTCGTGAGCCTCTCCCCGGACGGCGGCGACGCCACGCGGATCCGCGAGTTCGACGTCGCGAGCAAGGCGTGGGTGCCCGGCGGCTTCGACCTGCCGCTCGGCAAGACGAACGCCTCGTGGTCCGGCCCCGACGAGCTGCTGGTCGGCGCCATCACGGGCGAGGACGACGTCACGCGTTCCTCCTACGCCCGCTGCGTGCGGTGCCTAGCGCGCGGCGCGTCCCTGGCGGACGCGCCCGTGGTCTTCGAGGTGGACGCCTCGCATGTGGCGGCCGGCGCGGGGCGCGAGCACACGCGCGGCTTCGAGCGCGAGGTGGCCTGGGACAGCGTCGACTTCTACGACTCGATCATGTACCTGCGCACCGACGCCCTCGGCTCCGGCGGGGACCCCGAGTGGACCAAGATCGACGTGCCGCTCGACGCCCGCGTCTCGCTCTTCCGCGAGTGGCTCGTCATCCGGCCCATGAGCGAGTGGGAGGTGGGCGGCGCCGTGTACGCGCCCGGCACGCTCCTCACGGCGCCGCTGAGCGAGTGGCTCGCGGGGGAACGCGCCCCACGCCCGGTGTTTGTCCCCGGCCCCGGCGAGGCCATCTCCTCCCTCACCTTCACGGCGTCCAAGGGCCTGCTGACCGTGCTGCGCGACGTCGCCAGCCGCGTGCTCATTCTTGACCCCGCGGACGGGTGGAGCGTGAGCGAGCTGCCGGGCGTGCCCGAACTCTCCTCGGTCTCGGTGTGGCCCGTGGACGACGAGGACCCCACGTGCGGCGAGGACTACTGGATGCTCTCGTCCGGTTTCCTCGAACCCTCAACCCTGCGCCGCGGCACGCTGGCCGCCTCGGCCGGCGCCAGCGTGCCGGCCGCCCTCATCGCCGCCGCGCCTGAGCGCTTCGACGCGAGCGGCTTCGAGGTGAGCCAACGCTTCGCCGTCTCCGCGGACGGCACGCGCGTCCCGTACTTCCTCGTGGTGCCCCGCGACGCGCCGCTGGACGGGCGCACGCCGGTGCTCATCAGCGCCTACGGCGGCTTCCGCGCCTCCCTCACGCCCGGCTATTCGCCGGCCGTGGGCTTGGGATGGCTCCAGCGCACGACGGCGGACGGTCGCCATCCTGCCTACGTCCTCGCCAATCTGCGGGGCGGGGGCGAGTACGGGCCCGCCTGGCACGCCGCCGCGCTGCGGGAAAAGCGGCCGCGGGCGTTCGAGGATCTTGCCGCCGTGGCCGCCGACCTGCAGGCGTACGGGCTGAGCTCCCCCTCCACGACCACCATGATGGGGCGCTCGAACGGCGGGCTCCTGGCCGGCAACGCCTACACGCGCTACCCCGAGCTGTTCGGCGGGATCAGCTGCGGCGTGCCGCTGCTGGACATGCTGCGCTACACCACGCTCTCCGCCGGGCACTCGTGGATCGCCGAATACGGCGACCCGGAGGTCCCGGAGGACGCCGCGTTCCTGCGCGAGATGTCTCCCGTGCACCGGCTCCACGATCATCCGCAGACCGTGTTCCCGCCGCTCCTGGTGTGGACGACCACGAGCGATGACCGGGTGGGGCCGGTGCAGGCCAGGCACATGGCCGCCGCGCTGGACGGGCTGGGCGTGGACACCGCCTGGTACCACGAGGAGGAGGGCGGGGGCCACGCCGGCAGCGTGGACCACGCCGATACGGCGCGCATGCTCGCGCGCAGCTACTCCTTCCTGTGGCTCGCGGCCACCGCGCCCGAACGCCTGCGCCGCGCCTGAGCCTCCCCGCGGGGCCGCCGCGGCGCCTCAGCGCCGGGCACCTGCGCCGCGCCTGAGCCTCCCGGGTGACCGGCCGGCACGCGTCCGCGTGCTGGTCGGTCGCTGTCTCCGATGGACTCACTACGATGTGACCCTTGCCACTTTGTTACCGGTCACATTATGGTGTGCGCATTCTGCCTGTTCGTGCGCCGGCCCCGGCGCACCCAGCCAAGGAGCGCCCGCACGCCATGAATCCATCCGTCAGCAGCGAGCAGTATCCCGTCCCACCAGCACCCCCGTTCAGGGCCCGCACCTCCCGCCTCGCGCGGGTGGCTGCGGGACTCACCGTGGCCGCCCTCGTCCCCCTCGCCGGCCTCGTCGCCGCGCCGGGCGCGACGGGCGCGACGTCGTCGCCCGGGGCCACGCCGGCCCCGGCGGCGCGCGTCGCCGCGCCGTCGGCCCCCACCTCCGGCCTCGTCGCCGCCTACGACTTCTCCAGCGCCACGAGCAACACCATCTCCAATCAGGCCAGCGGCTCCTCGGCGGGCGCGGCGACGATCGAGAACCCGCAGGACGGTCAGTTCAAGGACGGGGGGCTCGTCTTCTTCGGCGGGGCCAAGGGCTCCTCGACCGGCAACTGGGTCCGGCTGCCGCAGGACCTGCTCGCCACGAGCACGAGTGCCACCATCACCACCGAGGTGAAGATCGACGCCTCGATGAAGAACGCCAACCACTTCCTGTGGAACATCGGCAACGAGGGCACGGACGAGTACCTCTTTGCCAACACCAAGGACGCGCCGCGCACCGCCATCACCACCGGGTCCAATCCGGGCGAGAAGAACGCCCGCGCGACCGCCTCCCTCGACGCCGACCGCTGGTACTCGCTCACGAGCGTGGTGGACGGGGACGCCGGCACGATTTCCCTGTTCGTGGACGGCGTGAAGGTCGGCAGCACGGCCACGAGCCTGACCCCCGCTTCCATCACCGACCAGTCCCTGAACACGATCGGCCGCGCCCCGTGGCCGGACACGATGTTCAAGGGTTCCGTCTCCACGTTCCGCGTCTACGACCGCGCGCTGAGCGCCGAGGACATCCAGGACATCAACCTGGCCGACGCCGCACTGCACGGCGCCTCCTTCGAGGCGGCCGCCCAGTCCGTCGTGGATTCCCTGGGCTCGCAGCTGCTCCTGAGCGATGCCCCGACCGAGCTGCCCTCGGCCGGTGGCGCGGTGACCTGGTCCTCTAGCGACCCCGCCTTCACCATCAAGGATGACGGCGTGACCCTCGCCGCCACCCAGCCGGAGGCCGGCTCCCCCGCGCTGACCACCACCCTCACGGCGACCGCCACCGTGCGCGGCGTGAGCGCCAGCGCGGACGTCAAGGTCAGCCTGCAGCCCCAGAGCGCCGCCACGGACGACTACGGCTACCTCATGGTCCACTTCATCGAGGACTCGGAGGGCTACGCCGAGAAGATCTACCTCGACATCTCCCGGGGAGACAACCCCGAGCAGTGGGACCCGCTGAACTCCGGCAAGCCCATTCTTGCCTCGGACCTGGGCACCACCGGCCTGCGCGATCCGTTCATCACCAAGAACCCGGAGACGGGCACGTACTACATCATCGCCACCGACCTGCGCGTCTTCGGCGGGGACAGCGGCAGCGGCTCGTGCACGCAGTGGTGCCACTGGTCCACCAACGGCAGCACCAGCTTCATGGTCTGGGAGTCCCAGGATCTCGTCTCGTGGGGCGAGGCCAGGGAACTGAACGTCACGAGCTCCGCCGAGGGCACGCAGGCGGTCAGGGCAGGCATGGCCTGGGCCCCCGAGGCCACCTGGGTTCCCGACTTTGACGGCAAGGGCAACGGCTCATTTGTCCTCTACTGGTCCTCCACCCTCCCCGACGAGGCCAAGAAGTACAGCCGCATCCTGTGGGGCTCCACGCCCGACTTCACCCAGGGCACCTACTCCTACGGCGGCGTGTTCATCGACGCGGGCGGCGAAACCATCGACACAACCCTGATCCAGGATCGAGGCACCACCTACCGCATCACCAAGGACAACGCCCAGGGCAAGGGCATCTACATGGAGGCCACCGACTCCCCCGCGTGGTGGGAGGCCGGTGCCACGTGGCGCACCCTCCAGACCAAGATGGGCGCGGCGTGGGCCGGCGGCAACGCCGGTGGCGTGGAGGGCCCCGCGGTCTTCAAGCGCCACGACGCCGAGCGCTGGTACCTCTACGTGGACGTCATCCCCTCCACCGGCTACCGCCCCATGACGAGCACCGACCTCTCGGCCGGGTTCACCGTGCTAAACAGCCCCACCTTCTTCATGGCCCCGAGCACCAAACACGGCGGGATCATCTCGCTCACGGCGGGCGAGTACCAGAGGCTCCGTGCGTCCGACGCCGTGGGTCTCACCCAGGAGGACCTCGGCACGGTCGAGGTGGAGGCCTCAGCGGCCCCCGGCTCCCAGGCGGCCAAGGCCGCCCCCGCGCCGCTCGACGCCGCCCTGCCGGACACCGCGGGCGTCGTCACCGCCTACGGTCGCGGAACCGCCGAACTGCCCATCGACTGGGACCTGAGCGGGGTCGATCCGCTCACCCCGGGCACCTACCCCGTGACGGGGACCGTGCGCTCGCTCGGCGCCAACCTCAACGATTGGGTGGGTGCCGACGGGTCCACGGCCTACGACGCGCCGGGCAAGGTGCTGCGCAGCACGACGGCGCTCACGGTGCGCGCCAGCGTGGTCGTCACCGCCGCCGCGTCGACGCCGCCGACGCAGACCTCGCCCACGGAAACCACTCCGGCACCGACGGACAGCTCGCCGACGTCAACCGCTGGCACCACCGCGGCACCCTCCGCCTCGGGAACCCCGGCGCCAACGTCCGGCCAGGGCGGCACGAGCGCCCCGGCTGGGCAGGGCCCCGCCGCCTCGACGCCCGGCCACGGTGCCGGGACCGGCAACGGCGCCGCCGATCCGGACGCCTCGCCGAGCCCCTCCGCCGAGGCCGCGCCGGCCCCGCAGCTAAGTGAGACCGGCTTCGCCTCGCTCGCGGTGGTTGGTGCTGGCCTGGCGCTGGCCCTCGCCGGCGTGCTCCTCCTGGCCCGCCGCCGTCGGGCCTAACCACCCGCCGCCGTCGGGCCTAGCGAGCCCGCCGTCGGGCCGAACGAGCCCTCGCCGGCGCGCCCACCCCGGCCCGCCGCCGTCGGGCGTAGCCGCCCCCTCCGGGGTGCGGCGTCCCCTGGACGCCGCACCCCGCCCGCTCCCCTGTTCCCCCAGCAAAGGACAACCATGACCTCCCGTCTTCAGGCGCCAGCGCGCGCCGTCCCCCCAACCGGGCGCCGCGGCGCGCGGCTCGCGGTGAGCCTCGGCACCGCCGCGGCCCTCGCCCTTCCCCTCCTCGTGGGCGGCGTGCCCGTGGCCTCGGCGGCGAGCGCCGGCCCGCTCGTCGACTACGTCTTCGACCAGAGCAGCGGCAGCAGCGTCGCCAACTCGGCCGCGGGCTCGTCGTTCGGCCCCGCCACCGTGAAGAACGGGAAGGATTCGCTGTGGACCGGCACCTCCCTCACCTTCACGGGCGGCGCCAAATCTTCCACGACCGCGTCCTGGGTCGAGCTGCCCCCGGACCTCCTGAGCCAGGCCACCTCGGCGACGGTGACCACGGAGGTCCAGCTCGATGCCTCGATGAAGTCGGCCTACAACTTCCTTTGGAACATCGGCAACGACGCGTCCGACGCGTACTTCTTCAGCACCGTCAAGGACGCCCCCAGAACGGCCATCACCGTGGGCTCCGCCGGCGGGGAAATCAACGCCCGCTCCACGAGCAATCTGAGCGCCAACCGGTGGTACTCCCTCACGACGGTACTGGACGGCGAGGCCAAGACCCTGAGCTTCTACGTCAACGGCGCCAAGGTGGCCAGCGAGACGACGTCGCTGAGCCCCAAGAGCATCACCGACCAGTCCCTGAACACCATCGGCCGTTCGCCATGGCCCGATCCGTTCTTCAAGGGTGCCGTCTCGGCGTTCAGGGTGTACGACCGTGCGCTCACCGCGTCCGAGGTGGCGGCGGCCAACACCCGGGACGCCCAGCTCAACGCCGCGGACGTCAGGCGGCTCGCGGAGGAGACGCTCTCCTCCATCAGCCTGCCGACCGATCCGGTCACCACCGACTACCTCGCCCTGCCCACGGCCTCCGGGAGCGTGAGCTGGGCTTCCTCGCAACCCGACGTGATCGCCGCCGACGGCTCCGTCACCCGGCCCGCCGCCGGCAGCCCCGCCGCCGACGTGACGCTGACGGCCACCGCGAGCGAGCGCGGCGTCGACGCGAGCAAGTCCTTTTCCCTGACGGTCCAGCCGGAAACCGTCGACGCGACCCAGAAGGCGCAGGCCGCCGCCGATCGCTACGTGCTTCCCCCCACGGTGCGTTCGGGCGAGGAACTGCCGGCCGCCCCCAGCGGCGTGAGCGCGAAGATCGTGTCCGCCACCGGTGCCACGCTGCAGGGCAACACCCTCGTCTCGGAGCGGGACGCCACCGCCAGCGTGGTGGTCGAGGCCGGCGCCAAGGGTCCAGACACCACGGTCACCAAGACCTTCTCGGTGCGCGTCCTGGGCAAGGACTCCTCCGGCACGCTGGCCGCCTACGACCGCACGCCCACCACGGATCAGGAGGCCAACAACGCCGATGTGGCGCTGAGCCTGCATCTGGCCAGGGCCACCGCCGGTGGCTGGAGCGCCTTCAACGAGAACTACGGCATCTTCTTCCCCGGCACCTCCACGGCGGTCCCCGCCGGCGGAACCAGCGACGCCATCCTGCGTTCCCTCAAGGACCCGTCCGTCTTTGAGCTGGAGGACGGCGGCTACGGCGTGATCGCCACCCGCGTGGCCCGCGGCGGTGGTTCCGATGGGACGCAGACCAGCCAGGTGTTGCTCGCCACTTCCAAGGACCTGCGCAGCTACACCGAGCTCGGCCTGCTCACGCTGGACGAGCAGGGCGGCGTCAACCGTCCGCACGCCGTGTGGGACAGCGCCGCGCAGCTCTACCGCATCTCGTGGACCACCGACTCGGGCGTGCGCCGCTCGCAGGGCTTCACCCAGCTCACGACGGCGGCCGCGTCCCGTGCCGCCTCGGCCGGGGCCACCACGGGCGCCGTGACCGGCACCGCCACGCTCGGCGAGGACGAGCTGTCCTCGCTCGAGGACACGACCCACGGCACGGCCCTCACCGTTCCCTCCGGCATCATGGATGGGCTCCAGCAGAGCTTTGGGCGCATCAGCAACACGGGCTACGAGGCGTACGAGGACGTCACGGTGCGCCAGGGCGAGTCGGTGGACGAGGCCGCGCTGCCCTCCGAGGTGAAGCTGAACTACTCCGACGGTTCCACCGCCTCGCTTCCGGTCTCCGCGTGGGACCTGAGCGATGTGGACACCTCGACCCCCGGCGAATACACCGCCACGGGCACGGTGAAGCAAACCGAGTACCCCACTCCGTTCGCCGACGAGCGAGCCGATCCCTCCGTGTTCAAGTACGAGCTCAACGGCAAGAACGTCTACCTGATGATCGCCACGAACGATCTCAACGGTGCAAACATCGAACAGCAGAACGCCGCCTTCATGCCCGTGCGGATGGCGGACACGATCTCCGGTCTGTCCGATGCCGCGGGCGCCAAGGAGGTGAAGCTGCTCAAGCGCGGCGACACCGATGCCGCTGGCAACCAGATGACCGGCTGCTTCTGGGCCCCCGAGTTCCACGTCATCAACGGCAAGCTCTCCATCCTCTTCATGCCCTGCTACAACCAGTCCTCGCAGCCGAACATGTGGACGGGGCGCGCCTCGATCATGCAGCTGAACAAGGATGCGGAGGGCAACGACCTGGATCCCCTGGATCCGGCGAGCTGGACCAAGGCCGAGCACGTGCTGCGCCAGGACGGGTCGGCGCTGAATCAGCTGGCCGGCATCTCCCTGGACATGACCTACTTCGAGGACGAGACGGGGCAGGCGTACTACGCCTGGCAGCAGCTCGGCGCGATCTTCATCGCCAAGGTCGATCCGAGCGTCCCGACCCGCCTGACCTCCGAGCCGGTGCGCATCGTGGTTCCCGAGTACGCCTGGGACAACACCATCGCCGAGGGGCCCAATGTGCTCTCCCGCGACGGGAAGCTCTACCTCATCTATTCGGGCTCCACCGTGGGTGACTCGTACACGACCGGCCTGGCCATGGCCGATGCCTCCGGCCAGAGCGATCTGACGAAGGCCGCGTCCTGGACCAAGCTGAACTACCCGATCCAGAAGTCGGCCGTGTTCAACGGCTCCTGGCAGTTGGGGACCGGCCACGGCATGTGGAGCGAGGACGAGGACGGCAACCTCATCTACGTCTTCCACGCGCGCACGCTGCACAACGGTCTCACCGGCCGCGACATGTTCGTGCGCCGCGTGCACTTCGATGCCGAGGGCACCCCGGTCTTCGACATGGAGGCCACGGAGGAGCTGGCCGAGCCGACCGTCTCCCTGCGGGTCAAGGTGCTCGCGGAGCAGACCGGTGGCTCGTCCACCGCGCCGACCACCGACACCGGTGCGCCCACGGGTTCCCCGACGCCCGGCGGCACCGTGACTCCCCCGGCGTCCTCGGGGGCCCCCGCAACGCCGACGCAGGGGAACGACGGCGCCTCGGCGGACGGAGACGGGACGGCCGAGGAGGAACCCGGCTCCGAACCCACGGGCGGCGCCCAGGCCTCCTCCGCCGCGACGACGGACGATCCGGCGGCGGCCGCCTCGGCGGCGGCTGCGGGGAACCTGGCGCAGACCGGGGCCTCGGTCGGCGCCTGGCTGGTCACCGTCGGAGGATTGGTCGCCGCCGGCGCCGCCCTGGTGCTGGCCGACGGGCGACGCCGCCGACGCCACTAGCAGGTGGGCCGAGACGGCCCGGGCCCGGCGTGCTCGGCCCGGGCCGTCTCGCTCCTGCGACACCATGTCGCGCCACGCGGAACGGCCATTTTGGCGCGCGGGCCTTGGCTCCGCTAGGCTGGGGATGTTGCTTCTGCAACGTGGAGACGTGCCAGAGCGGCCGAATGGACTTCACTGCTAATGAAGGGTCTGCCGAAAGGTGGACCGGGGGTTCAAATCCCCCCGTCTCCGCAGAATGAGGGCCCCGGAGTCTTGAGAGATCAAGACCCCGGGGCCCTTCTTTGTGCCCTTCACGGGGCGCCCTCCACAGGCGAGGCCGCCGGCGAACAAGCCGACGACGGCGGCGCCCCCCGGTCCGCCGCCCGCGCGCCGACACGCGGCGGACCGGGGCGCGACCGGGGGCGTTCGAGGCTACTGCTCGCGGCGGTGCCTGAAGGACTCGAGCATGCCCAGCGCCTGCTCGGGCGAGATGCCGGTGTGGCGCGACACGATCTGGGCGGCGGCGACCAGATCGCCGGCCCGCAGCGCCGAGAAGAACGCCTCTCGGTCCTCCTCCGGCAACAGCTGCGTGGAGAAGTCGACCTGCTGGCCGTTGCCGAGGTCGAAACGCAGCGAGATGCCTTGGACGCGCTCGGGGCCGGCCTCGAGGTTGGCCCGCAGCGCCTCCTCGACCGAGGCGGCGTCGGCACCCATACGTTCGGCGATCAGCCCGGCCGCCTCGGTGTAGTCGCCATCGCGGAGCCGGGACATGAACTGATCCCGCTCCGCGGCCGGAAGTTCGAGCGTGGAGAAGCGGCGGAGTTCGTCGCCATCGAGGCGCGTGAGCTCCATGTTCAGCTCGCTCGTGCTCTCTCCCCCGTACTCATCGGCCCAGTGCTCGGGGATCACCCAGTCGTTGGCCTCGGGCGCCGCCGCCTCGTGGCTGTCCTGGGCCGAACCGCCGGGCACCGGGGCCACGGCATCGGCCGGGGTCGGCTGCCCCTGCTCGGCGGCCTCCGGGGCGGACGGGAGTGAGACGTCTGCCGCATCCTCCGCCGCCGCCGGCTCCGTCGCGGCGGGGTCGGCGGGGTCAGCCGAGTTCAGCGAGCCCAGCTTCGCCGCCGCGGCATCGGCTGCCTCGGTGGTGGGCGCGGCCCACACCTGGGGGAAGCTGCGCAGGGCCTGCGCGTCGACGAGGCTGTCGCGGACACCGGCGCCCGTGGCCTGCTTGATGGCCTGAGCCGCGGCGAGCACATTGTCCGAAGCGAGGAAGCGGTAGACCTCCCGGTGCTGCGTCTCGGTGAGCCTGGCCGACGCTGCTTGGGCGCGCTCCGGCGTCACCGCCACCGAAAAGCTCTCGGCGTTGCGGCGACGCAGACCGCGCAACCAGATCGCGGAGCCGCCCACGGCCACCGCAAGCCCGAGTACCAACCACAGCCAGAAGTCCATGCCTTCCAGTCTAGGTGCGCGGCCTGTGGGGAGCCCGGACGGGTCAGCCCACGAGGCCGAGGGCGAAGGGCAACACACCGGGGGCGCCGGCGTCCCGCAGCACGCGGGCCGCCTCCGTGAAGCTCCAACGCGAATCGCAGACATCGTCCACGAGCAGCAAGGGGCCGGGCGCCTGGGCCAGGGCCTCGGCCCAGGCCGCGGGAACGCTGAACGCCCCGCGCACATCGGCGAAGCGGTAGGCGGAGTTGCCGCCGGGTCCCAGCCGCGGCCCGTCTCCCGCGTAGTCGAGGGATCCCAGGTAGCGCAGCCGCCCCAGCTCGGCCAGGCCCTGTCCCAGGGAATGCACCAGCTGCGGGCGCTGGCGCGAGGGCATCGTCACCACGCCCACCGGCCGCTGCGCCCAGTCCCACTGGCCGAGCACCGTGGCACACGCGCGCAGCATCTCCGCTGAAACGGGCCCATCCGGCGTCTGGTTCGCGGCCTCGAAGATCTTGCGCAGGGCCCCGCCCCAGCCGAGGTCGGTGAGCCTGGCGAGGGCGCGCCCCTCGCTGGCCTGCTCGCCCTCCGGGATCTTGCCCTTGACGGGGATCCCCAACCGGTCCGCGCCCGTGGGGTACAGGCGGCGCGGCTCGATCGCGACGCCCACGCGGTCGAGGCCCTGGGTGGCGGCCTGCAGGGCGCTGTCCTCCACAGAACCGGGGAACCACTGGCCGGCGCAGTTGTCGCAGCGCCCGCACGGGCTGGCGGTGGGGTCATCCAACTGGCGGGCCAGGAACTCCATGCGGCAGCCGTCGGTGCGTTCGAACTCCAACATCGCGTTCTGCTCGTCCAGCCGCGCGCGGGCCACGCGGGCGTAGCGCTTGGCGTCGTACGTCCACGGCACGCCGGTGGACTGCCAGCCGCCGGCGACCCTCTCCACGGCGCCGTCCACGGCGAGCACCTTCAGCAGCAGCTCGAGCGGCGTGCGGCGCAGGTTGACGCGCACCTCGAGGGCGGGGACGGACAGCGGCCCGCCCTGCTCGGCAAGCGCCGCCAGCACGGCCTGGGCCCTGGCCTCGTCCGGCATGGAGGACGTGGCGAAGTACTGCCAGATCTCCTTGTCCCCCGTGCCGGGCAGCAGCAGCACGTCCGCACTCTCCGTGGCGCGGCCGGCGCGGCCCACCTGCTGGTAGTACGCCACGGGCGAGCCCGGCGCGCCCACGTGCACCACAAACCCGAGGTCCGGCTTGTCGAAACCCATCCCGAGCGCGCTCGTGGCCACGAGGGCCTTGACCTGATTGGCCTTGAGCGCCTGCTCGGCCCGCATGCGCTCGTCCGTGTCGGTGCGCCCCGTGTACGCGAGGACGTCGAAGCCGGAACGGCTCAGCAGCGCCGCGATGTCTTCCGCCGCCGAGACGGTGAGCGCGTAGATGATGCCGCTGCCCGGAAGCTCCGCGAGGTGCTGCACGAGCCATCCCAACTGGGCCCGGGGCGAGGGCAGGCGCAGCACACCCAAGCGCAGGGACGCGCGGGCCAGCGGGCCGCGCAGGGTGAAGACCTCGGTGCCGCCGACCGCCAGCTGCTCCTCGATGTCCGTCACCACGCGGGCGTTCGCGGTGGCCGTGGTGGCCAGGACGGGCACGCGTTGCGGCAGCCGCGCGATGAGGTCGCGGATGCGCCGGTAGTCGGGGCGGAAGTCGTGGCCCCAGTCGGAGACGCAGTGCGCCTCGTCCACCACGAGCAGGCCCATGGTCTCCAGGAGCCGCGGCAGCTGGGTCTCACGGAAGGCCGGATTGTTCAGGCGCTCGGGTGAGACCAGCAACACGTCGATCTCGCCGGCCTCCAAGCGGGCCTGCACGCGCCCCCACTCGGTGGCGTTGGCCGAGTTGATGGCCTCAGCCCGCACCCCCGCCCGTTCGGCGGCGGAGACCTGATCCCGCATGAGCGCCAGGAGCGGGGAAATGATGAGCGTGGGGCCCGCACCCCTCGCCCGCAGCAAAAGCGAGGCAACGAAGTACACGGCCGACTTACCCCAACCGGTGCGCTGCACCACAAGCGCGCGGCGCCCGTGCGCCACGAGCGCCTCGATGGCCTCAAACTGCCCAGCATGGAACTCCGCGTCCGGGCGCCCCACGAGGGCGCGGAGGATGCCGGTCGCCTCGCGCCGCAGCTCCGAGTCGGAGCCGGTGCGTGGTTCCTGCGGGTGGACGGTGAAGGGCTGGGTTTCGCTCACCCGACCAGTATCCCAGCGAGAGCCGACAGCACGACGGCGCCCACGCGCCGTCGTGTATGCCTCACCGCTGTGAGGGGAGCCACCCCGCCTCCGGGCGGCCGGGCCGCCGGCCCGGCACCGCGTACCCTAGGGTCGTGACTACTCTCGACCTCTCAGCCTCGTTCAAGGCCTACGATGTGCGCGGAATCGTTGGCGAAACCATCACCGAGGACTCCGTCCGCGCGGTGGGTGCGGCCTTCGTGGACGTCCTCGGCCTCGCGGGGCAGACCGTGTTGGTCGGCGGCGACATGCGCCCCACCTCCACCAGCTACGCGCGCGTCTTCGCCGAGGGCGCCGCCTCGCGCGGTGCCATTCCCCGCCTGCTCGGCCTCATTTCCACGGACGAGTTGTACTTCGCGTGCGGCCGCCTGAACGCCGCCGGCGTCACCTTCACGGCGAGCCACAACCCGGCCGGCTACAACGGCATCAAGATGGCCAAGGCCGGCGCCGTGCCCGTGTCCTCCGACACCGGCCTGTTCGAGATCCGCGACGTGGCCCAGGGCTACCTCGACTCCGGCCTGCCGGCCCCCGTCGAGGCGCCGGCCGCCATCGAGGATATCGACGTGCTCGCCGACTACTCCTCTTATCTGCGCGAGCTCGTGAACCTCAAGGGGATCCGCCCCCTCAAAGTGGTCGTCGACGCCGGCAACGGCATGGCGGGGCTCACGACGCCCGCCGTGCTGGGCGACGCCCTGCTTCCGGGCCTGCCGCTGGAGATCGTGCCGCTGTACTTCGAGCTGGACGGCACCTTCCCCAACCACCCGGCGAACCCGCTCGAGCCCGCGAACCTCGTTGACCTGCAGCGGGCCGTGGTGGAGCACGGCGCGGACATCGGCCTGGCCTTCGACGGCGACGCCGACCGCTGCTTCGTCGTGGACGAGCTCGGCCACGCCGTGACGCCGAGCGCCATCACCGCGCTGGTGGCCCGCCGCGAGATCGCCCGGGCCAAGGCCGCCGGCGAGGACACCCCGGTGATCATCCACAACCTCATCACCTCGCTCGCCGTGCCGGAGCTGGTGCTGCGCGAGGGCGGCCGCCCCATCCGCACGCGCGTGGGGCATTCCTTCATCAAGGCCGTCATGGCCTCCGAGGGTGGCGTCTTTGGCGGGGAGCACTCCGCCCACTACTACTTCCGCGACTTCTTCAACGCCGACACCGGCATGCTCGCCGCCATGCACGTCCTGGCCGCGCTCGGCGAGCAAGAGGGCACCCTCTCCGCCCTGGCGGAGGAGTACGAGCCCTACTCCCCCTCCGGGGAGATCAACTCCGAGGTCCAGGACAAGGCCGGCGCCGTCGCCCGTGTCCTCGAGATCATGGCCCCGGGCGTGGACGAGGGCGCGGGCACCGTGTCCGCCGCCGCCCCCGCGGCCCTGGCCGGCGCCGCCGTGAACGTTGACCACCTCGACGGCACCACCGTTGCCGCCGCCGACGGCGCGTGGTGGTTCAACCTCCGCCCGTCTAACACCGAGCCCTTCCTTCGCTACAACGGCGAAGCCAAGACCCCCGAGGCCATGGCCGCCGTGCGCGATCTGGTCCTCTCCATCGTCAGGAGCGCAGCATGAGCGAGACCCCCGAGATCCAGCCCAGCGTCGAGTCAGAGGCCGCCCAGGACCTGGACGGCGTGCTGGGCACCGCCCTGTCCATCGCCCAGGAACACCTCGTGCAGATGGGCGGCATCATGCCGTTCGCCGTGGTCCTGGAGAACGAGGCCGCCGTGGCCCGCCGCATCGCCGAGGACAACGACGCCCCGGAGGAAGGCGAGCCCTCCCTGCGCATGGTGCTCGTGGAGCCCACGGGCGAGGACGAGGACGCGGAGATCGACGGCGGCGTCATCGTCGCCGAGCTGATCGAGGCCCTGCGCGCCCAGCGCGGCGACCTCTCGGCTGCCGCCGTGGTGTCGGATGTGACCCTGCTCGAGGGCGGCACCGACGCCATCCACGTGGAGGCCATCCACGTGCTCGGCCCCGCCGCCGCCCTGGTGCAGCCGTACACCCTGGGCGAGTCTGGCCCCGTGTGGGGTCAGCTGGACGGGGACGAGCCCGAGGGGCTCGGCATCTGGGACGACTGAGCCGCGGCCGGAGCGCCGGGCGAACCGGCCGGCGCAACCGACCACAGCGAGGGGCCGATCGAGACGTGTGTCTCGATCGGCCCCTCTCGCGTTGGCGACCGGCCCCGCCGCGCACGCGGGGACCTCTCACGCGGTGCGTCGCGGCCCCGGCCGGCGCGGAACGTGGCGCGAACGCGCGCCGCGGCACCAACACGCGAGGCCCCCTTCCGCTCTCTCGTGCGGAAGGGGGCCTCGTTCTCGTGAGGACGGGGCTCAGCGGCCCAGGCGCTCCGTGAGCTCGTCCAGCTCGGCGCGCAGGGAGGCCGGCAGGGACTCGCCGAAGCGGGAGAACCACTCCTCGATCCCCGGCAGCTCGGCGCGCCACTCATCGACGCTCACGTGGGTGGCCTCGGCGACCTCGTCCTCGCTCAGGTCCAGACCCTTGATGTCCAAGGAGCCGGCGGCGGGAACAAAACCGATGGGGGTCTCCACCGCGTCCGCCTTGCTCTCGAGGCGCTCGATGGCCCACTTGAGGACGCGCGAGTTCTCGCCGAAGCCGGGCCAGGCGAAGCCGCCCTCGGAGGTGCGACGGAACCAGTTCACCAGGAAGATCTGCGGCAGCTGATCCTCGGAGGTGCGGGTGCTGATGGAGTCCCAGTGGTTCAGGTAGTCGCCAGCGTCGTAGCCGATGAACGGCAGCATCGCCATGGGATCGCGGCGCACCAGGCCCACCTGACCGGCGGCGGCAGCCGTGGTCTCGGAGGAGAGCGTGGAGCCCATGAAGACGCCGGAGGTCCACGTGCGGGCCTGGGTGACCAGGGGGATGGTCGTCTTGCGACGGCCGCCGAAGAGGATCGCGTCGATCTTCACGCCCTGCGGGTTGTTGTACTCGTCGGAGAGCATGTCGACCTGATCGATCGGCGTGCAGAAGCGCGAGTTCGGGTGCGCGGCCGGGCGATCGGACTCGGGATTCCAGTCGTTGCCGAGCCAGTCGGTGAGGTGGGCAGGAACCTCGTCGGTCATGCCCTCCCACCACACGCCGCCGTCGTCGGTGAGCGCAACGTTGGTGAAGACCGAGTTGCCCTTGGCGATGGCGCGCATCGCGTTGGGGTTCGTGGACCAGCCGGTGCCGGGGGCCACGCCGAACAGGCCGGCCTCGGGGTTGATGGCGCGCAGCTCGCCGTTGGCGCCGATGCGCATCCAGGCGATGTCATCCCCCAGGGTCTCGACCTTCCAACCCTCGATCGTGGGATCCAGGAGCGCGAGGTTGGTCTTGCCGCAGGCCGACGGGAAGGCGGCGGCCACGTGGTAGTCCTTGCCCTCGGGCGAGGTCAGCTTGAGGATCAGCATGTGTTCGGCGAGCCAGCCCTCATCGCGCGCCATGACGGAGGCGATGCGCAGCGCGAAGCACTTCTTGCCGAGCAGGGCGTTTCCGCCGTAGCCGGAGCCGTAGGACACGATGGAACGCTCCTCGGGGAAGTGCACGATCCACTTCTCCGGGTTGCACGGCCACGGCACGTCCGGCTGACCGGACTCCAGGGGGGCGCCCACGGAGTGCAGCGCCGGGACAAAGAAGGACTGCTGCTCCTCGAGCTTGCGCAGCACATCGGTGCCGATGCGGGCCATGATGCGCATGGAGGCCACGACGTACTCGGAGTCGGTGATCTCCACGCCGAACTTGGGATCCTCGGCGTCCAGGTGGCCCATGACGAACGGGATGACATACATGGTGCGCCCGCGCATGGCGCCGTCGAAGAGGCCGTTGAGCTTGGCCTTCATCTCGTTCGGCTCCATCCAGTTATTGGTGAAGCCGGCGTCGCGTTCGTTGACGGAGCAGATGAAGGTCTGCTCCTCGACGCGCGCCACGTCGCTCGGGTCGGAGAACGCCGCGAAGGAGTTAGGGAACTTCTCCTCGTTGAGCTTGATCAGCGTGCCGGCCTCGACGAGCTGCGCGGTCAGGCGATCGTTCTCTTCCTGCGAGCCGTCGACCCAATAGACGCGATCAGGCTTCGTGAGGGCTGCGACTTCCTCGACCCACTGCGCCAGCTTGACGTGCGTGGTCGGGGCGCTGTGCCCGCTTGCCTGGACCTGGCGATCGGCGATCGTCGTCATTGAACAATCCCTCCATTGGGTTCGTCGGTGGATCGATCGTAGGGCCGCCGCGCCGGCCGCCGCTGGGCCGCAGTGCGAGCCAGTTCACACTCGACGCCGCGTTCGGGACCCCGAAAGGTCAACTTCCGCGGAATTCCGCCCCTCCGTCCGTTCAGTCGAGTGACGAAGGTCACATAGACCGGTATAACTGGAGAGAACATTCTCCCCGTCACCTCGCGCGAGACCGGCCCTCGATTTGGCCCGCGCCGCCGCCGCGTGTAATCTTGATCGAGGTCAAGCAACCGCCACGGCGGAAGCGAAGATCATGCGCCCATAGCTCAGCTGGATAGAGCGTCTGTCTACGGAACAGAAGGTCAGGGGTTCGAATCCCTTTGGGCGCACCAATCACGAGGAGCTACTCGCTTGAGTAGCTCTTTGAGGTTGAGTGAGCTCCTCCAAGAGCTTGCAAGATGCGCCCATAGCTCAGCTGGATAGAGCGTCTGTCTACGGAACAGAAGGTCAGGGGTTCGAATCCCTTTGGGCGCACCAACAAAAGCCGGTCCTCACGGACCGGCTTTTTGCTTTCCCGACACGCAGGGGAACTGAGACACCCCACCCAAGGCACGACGTCGTGCCTTACCGGGCGCGGGCGCCGCGCCCCGGGCGCGCGGGGCCTCAGCGGGCCCCGGTCGGCCGTCGCCCCGGATTGCGCCGCACCCCGGGCGCGTGGCGCCTCAGCGGGCCCGGTCGCCCGTCGCCCCGGAAGGCGCCGCACCCCGGGCACGTGGGCGCCACCGGCGGGCGCTCAGCCCTCGCGCGGGGGCACCAGGAACTCGGTGAGGCGGGCGTCTCGACCGTCCAGTTCGGCCCACGGACCCGGCACCTGGAGCACGGCCAGCCCCGCCGTCGGATAGTCCCACGAAGCCTCCATGACGGCCTCCGCGGCCGAATCCGCGCTCGCGAGCCGCAGCACCAGCTCCTGAACGGCCGGCTGATGCGCCACCACGACGAGTGTGGACACCGTCTCCGGCATCTCGTTGATGCTGGCCAGCACGCGCGTGACCGGCGCGTCATACAGCCGCTCATCCAGGTAGGCGCTGGGGGCCTCTTCCCCCAGCCGCGACGCGACCCACGCGTAGGTGGCGCGCGTGCGCCGCGCGTCCGAGACCAGCGCCCCGTCCGGAAGCAGCTCCCGCCGGGCGGCCAGGAGCTCGCCGACCCACCGCGCCTGCGCCCCTCCGCGCTCGGTGAGGCCGCGCTCGCGATCCGGCGTCCCCCACGGGGCCTCCGCCTTGGCGTGACGAAGGATTAAAAGCGTGTGGCGGGCCGGCTGGGACATGAATCCAGTCTACGAAAGGTGCGTCCAAATACGGCGGGCCCCGCTCGGCGTGATGCCAAGCGGGGCCCGCTGGGAGCCGGGGCGTGCCCGGCCGGGATCAGATGGAGTATTCCGGGGCAGCCCAGACGGTGACCTCGGGGTGCTCGTAGAAGCGGTAGCCCTGGCCGCGCACCGTGCGCACGGTGTTGGAGAGGCGGCCCAGCTTGGCGCGCAGGCGGCGGATGTGAACGTCGATGGTGCGCTCGTTCGGGATCTCGTCCGCGCCCTTCCACAGGTTCTCGAGCAGCTCCTCGCGGCCCACCGTGCGGGTGCCGTTCTCCACGAGGTAGTTCAGGAGCTCGAACTCCTTGTAGGTCAGGTTCACGACCTCGCCGTCCAGCTGGACCTCGCGGCGGGACAGGTCGATCAGCACGCCGGACGCGGCCGGGGCATGCTGAGACTGGCGCTGGAAGGTGCGCGGGGTGCGGGACACGGTGGGATCGCCGAGCGCCTGGCGGACGACCTCGAGGTCGGCGCCCGGGGCGCCGGCGGCCGCCAGCGCCACCGCGGCGTGGGTCTGCGCCTCGGGGGCAAGCGTCTGCAGGAAGCCGCGCACCTGGGTGGCCAGCTTAGTGAGGGACGTGCCGGCGGCGGCCGCCGCCGCCTCGTCGAGGCCCACATAGAGGACAAAGCCGCGGGCCTTGGTGTCACCCACGCGCTCCGGGCCCGGACGCGTTTGGCTCAGCACCGCTGCCGGGCCGGCCTGCTGCGTGCGCGCCGTGACCTCGGGAGACATGGGAGTCACGCCCATGCCAGAAGCCTGCTGCTGCCACGCGGCCTGACGACGAGCGGCGGCCGCTCGGGTCTGCGCGTTGCGGACGGAGATGTGGACGTATCCGGCGTTCGTGCTCATGCTGCTACCTCAGGGGATCAGGGTGCCTTGCGGCGTCGAATGGGGCGGGTCAGCCGCGCTGCGTGCGCGGCCTGTGCATTCGACAGCGGCGACCATCGCGGGCGGGAGCTCCCGTGATCGATGGCGTCGTGTGCTGCTTCACACGTGTCATCATGCGCGTAATAAAGCGTCCACGCAAGAGTGGATTATGCATTTGTCTCACATCTTGAGACATTGCCTACAGAATGTGACACACGCCACACGGAGCGTGAATTGTGAAAGATCGGCTTGATATTGGCCTGAATATGGCTTTCCCGACGGGAAGGCGGCCCGATTTGCCGACCTCCCGGTAACTTCTCCATTCAGAGAACTCCCAATCTGAACCGCATATTCATGCAAGACACCGAATACTTCGCTCACTTGCTCTTGACTCGCCACCACGGCTCATGTATCGCATCTCACATAGCCCCTTCACAGCTTCGTGACAGGATGGGCCCACGTCCCACAGGGAAAGTGATGCCATGAGCACCTCACGATTTTCGCCCCAGCAGCTCCCCCGTCTCGAGCACCCGGATGGTTCCCCCATCCGCGCCCTCGTCGTGGACGACGAGCCCTCGCTCGCCGAACTCGTGGGCATGGGCACCCGCATGCTCGGTTGGGACGTCACCGTGGCGCACGAGGGGCAGGAGGCCGTCCGCCAGGCGCGGGCCATCACCCCGGACGTGCTCGTGCTCGATTGGATGCTTCCCGGCATCGAGGGCCCGGAGGTGCTGCGCCGCGTGCGCGCCTTCCTTCCCGACGTTCCGGCGCTCTTCCTGACCGCCAAGGACACGGTGGACGATCGCATCGAGGGCCTCGCCGCCGGCGGCGACGACTACGTCACCAAGCCCTTCAGCCTCGAGGAGGTGCTCCTGCGCCTGCATCGCCTGGTGCAGCGCTCCGGCGCCGCCACCGCCGACGAGGCCGAGCTCGTCATCGGTGACCTCACGCTCAACACCGACTCCCGCGAGGTCAGCCGCGCCGGCGACTCGATCCAGCTCACGGCGACCGAGTTCGACCTGCTGCGCTACCTCATGGAGAACGCGCGCCGCGTGGTCTCCAAGCCCCAGATCCTCGATGCCGTGTGGAACTACGACTTCGGCGGCCAAGCGAACATCGTGGAGCTCTACGTCTCCTACCTGCGCAAGAAGATCGACGTGGGCCGCGAGCCCATGATTCACACGGTGCGCGGCGCCGGCTACGTCCTGAAGCCGGCCGCGGCGTGAGCCCTGGCGCTCGCCCCGTTCCCGGCGAGCCGCTCGACGTGGCCCCGCCGGCCTCCGCCGCGGGTTCCCCCGCGGCTTCCGCGCAGGACGCCACGCCCCGGGCCGACGCCTCGATGGCCCAGGACCAGGCCGGCGGGTCGCTCCCCGGCGATCCCGCCGAGGCCGTCGCCGCGGCGTCCCGCCCCCGGGACGCCGGTGAACCGGGCGCCGCTGGCGAGCCGGGCACCGCTGGCGAGCCAGCGCCGTCGGGCGCCTCTGGCGACCCGGCGCCGTCGGGCCCTGGGTCCGCCGCCACCCCCGAAGCGCGCCCCGCCGGCGTGTTCGCCAAGCTCATGGCGACCCTGCGGCGCAAGCGCCCCCTCTCCCTGCGGGCGCGGCTCGTTGGCATGCTGTTGATCCTGCTGATCGTCGGCTTCTCCGTCATCGGCGGCGTCACCCACGCCTCGATGGCGGCCCGCCTCAGCGCCCAGGTCAACGACGATCTGCGCAGCGCCGTGGCCAGGGGTCAGCAGCAGCTCATGGATGCCAACACCGAGCCAAGCACGCTGCCCAGCTGGCAGCGCAACGACCAGACCGGCCGCAACCTGCCGCAGAACGGCACCATCGTGGGCGCCGTCTTCAACGGCGCGTTCCTGGCCCAGCCCTCCTACCGCGACCCGCAGTCCACCGACGCCGGATACGTGGAGGTCTCCGCCGCTGACCAGGCGATCCTGCTGCACTTCGCGACGGCCTCCGAGGGCAACGAGTCCGCCTCGCTGGCCACGGTGAACCTCAGTATCGGCACCTTCCGCTTCCAGGCCGTGCCCGCCACCGTGCAGGTGCGCAGCAGCACGGGCGCGCTCGGCTCCGTCGAAACCACCATGATCGTGGGCGTGCCGACGGCCGAGGCCACGCGCACGCTCGCGACGCTCGATGTCTCGATGGTGCTCGTCTCCTTGGGCGGCATCATCCTCATCGGCACCCTGGGCACCGTGCTGGTCTCCCGCGCGCTGCGCCCGCTCGCCCGGGTGTCGGCCGTGGCCTCGGCGGTGGCAGAGCAGCCGCTCGAGAAGGGCAACGTGGACGTCGACGTGCGCGTGGCCCCGGAGGATGCGGTCCCCGGCACCGAGGTGGGCAACGTGGGCGCCGCGCTCAACTCGCTCCTCGACAACGTGGACGGCGCGCTCGACGTGCGCGCCCGTTCCGAGGCCCGCATGCGCCGCTTTGCCGCCGATGCGAGCCACGAGTTGCGCACGCCGCTCGCCGCGATCCAGGGCTACTCCGAGCTCATCGGCGCCACCGAGGCGCTCTCCGACGACGGCGACCGTTCGCTGGGGCGCGTGCGGGAACAGACCAGGCGCATGACGGAGCTGGTCGAGAACCTGCTCCTGTTGGCGCGCCTCGACGAGGGCCGCCCGCCGGCCGAGGAACCGGTGGACCTCACGCGCCTCGCGGTCGACCTCTCCCGGGACTTCACGGTGGCAGCGAAGGATCACCGCTGGAAGCTGGAGTTCGACGCCGAGCATCCCGTGGTGGTCACGGGGGACGAGCCGCAGCTCAACCGCGTGCTGCAGAACCTCATGTCCAATGCCCGCAAGCACACCTCGGACGGCACCACCGTCACGGTGGGCGTGCGCGCTACGCCGGACGGACAGGCGCTGCTGACCGTCACCGACAACGGCGAGGGCATCGATCCCGAGTTCCTCGACAAGGTCTTCGACCGCTTTGCACGGGCCGACGCCGCCCGCTCGGGCGCCGCCCCGACCACGGGGCTCGGCCTGTCCATCGTCAAGGCCATCGTGGAGTCCCACGGCGGGCACATCAGCGTGGAGTCCGAGCCGGGGCGCACGCAGTTTGCCGTTCGCCTGCCGCTCGCCCAGAGCGCCGGCTAGCGCCGCGCGCAGTGGACCGCCGTCCGCTCGCGCCCGCCGGGGCCTTGCCACCCCGGACCGCCCAGGCCCGCCCGGTCACCGACCGGGCGGGCCTGGGCGTTTCCGTGTCTGCAGCGTTTCCGGGGTTGCTGCGTCCCGGCCGCCTGCCGCTCCCGGCACCACGGTGTCCCTCGCCCGGCGTCCCAGGTCCCGCGCCCGGCACCGCCGCGGAGTCATCGCTGGGGCACAAGCACTCGCGTCCTCATTCACAGCACCGCTGATCAAGGTAGAGGGCACATCGCCCACCGCCTCACGACCAGCAATAGAGGAGGCATCCGTGCTCCCCACCTCAGCGGCCCCCGCGACCATCCCCCACGCCGACCCGCTTCCGGCACCGCCCCCTCCCGGCCACGAGCCGGGCACGGGCCAGGTAGCGCAGCCGCTCGGCTCCCCCGCGGCGAGCGCGGGACCGACCCACCGGCCCACCACGGTCCTCGTCGACGTCGTCGTCCCCGTCTACAACGAGGAACGCGACCTCGAGGCCTCGATCCTGCGGCTCGATTCCTACCTTGCCGGTCTCTATCCGCCCGGCGGCCCGGGCTACCGGGTCACCATCGCCGACAACGCCAGCACCGATGGGACCGGTGTGCTGGCGGCGAGCCTGGCCTCCCGGCTCCCCCACGTGCGGGTGGTGCACCTGGATCAGAAGGGACGCGGCCGGGCCCTGCGCGCCGCCTGGGGTTCCTCGGACGCGGCGGTCCTCGCATACATGGACGTCGACCTCTCCACCGGCCTCGACGCGTTCCCCGCGCTCGTGGCACCGCTGCTCTCCGGACACTCCGACGTGGCCATCGGCTCGCGGCTCGCCTCCGGTGCCCACGTCACGCGCGGCCCCAAGCGCGAGATCATCTCCCGCTCCTACAACCTGCTGCTGCACGGCAGCCTCGGCACCGGCTTCTCCGACGCGCAGTGCGGCTTCAAGGCCGTCCGGGCCGACGTGGCCAGGCGCCTGCTCCCCCTCATCAAGGACGAGGCCTGGTTCTTCGACACCGAGCTCCTCGTCCTGGCCGAGCAGGCCGGGCTGCGCATCTCCGAGGTCGCCGTGGATTGGGTCGACGATCCACGCTCCTCGGTGCGCATCGCTGGCACGGCCTGGGAGGACGTCAAGGGCGTGGCCCGCCTCTCCTGGGGCCTGCTGCGCGGACGCATCCCGCTCTCGGACCTGAGGGCGGAGCTGGGGCGGGACCCCGCGCCGGAGGAGGACCGCGGCCTCTGGTCGCACCTCGTGCGCTTCGGCGCCGTGGGTGTCGTCTCGACCCTCGCCTACCTCCTGCTCTTCGCCTTGCTACGCGGGGCGCTCGGGGCGCAGGGCGCCAACCTGGTGGCCCTCCTCGTCACGGCCGTGGCCAACACCGCGGCCAACCGGGCCTTCACGTTCGGGGTGCGCGGCCGGGCCGGCCTCATCACGCAGCACCTGCAGGGGCTCATCGTCTTTGGCATCGGCTGGGCCCTCACCGCCGCGGCGCTGGGCCTGGCCCATGCGGCCGGCTGGCACGGCATGCGCGAGCTCGCCGCCGCCGTGGTGGCCAACCTCCTCACGACCCTCGTGAAGTTTGTCCTCTTCCGGCAATGGGTCTTTGCCCGCCCGGATTCCCCGACCAACCCGGAGGGCGCCTCGCCCGCCGTCCCCACGCAGGAGCAAGCATGAGCACCACGACCCCGGATTCCTCTCCGCTTCCCTCCCGGCCCGAGCCCGCGGCCTACCTGGCCCCCGAGGCCACGCCTCCCGGGCACCCGACGCCGGGGCCCGTCCCCGCGGCACCCGCCGGGCTCGCGGCACCCGCCGGGCCCCTCGCGCCCGGCCGACCCCACGGCGTCGGGCGTTCCGCCTCCCATGGCGGCCACCGGCCGCCGTCCTTCCTGACGGCGCGCGCCGAGAAGCCAACCCTGGCCCAGCGGACCAGCCTCGTCGCCCTCCTGCTCGGCACGGGGGTGCTCTACCTCTGGAACCTCGGCATCAACGGCTGGGGCAACGCGTTCTACGCGGCGGCCATCCAAGCCGGTTCGCAGGATTGGACGGCGTTCCTCTTCGGTTCCTCCGACGCCGGCAACTCCATCACGGTGGACAAGCCGCCGGCCTCGCTCTGGATCCCGGCGCTGTCCGTGCGGATCTTCGGCCTGAGTTCGTGGTCCATCCTGGTGCCGGAGGCGCTCATGGGCGTGGCCTCCGTGTGGCTGCTCTACGCCACGGTCTCCCGCGTGAGCGGCCGCTGGGCCGGGCTCGTGGCCGGGGCGGCGCTCGCCACCACCCCCGTGGCGCTGCTGATGTTCAGGTACGACAATCCGGAAGCCCTGCTCATCCTGCTCACGGTGGCCGCTTGCTACGCGACCGTCCGCGCCGTCCAGGCGAGCACCCCGGCGGCGGCCGAGGCCCGCGCCGCGGCCGCCGCGAACCGTCCCCGCTGGCGCCGCCCGCTGGGCCCCGTGGGCTGGCTCGTCCTCACCGGGGTTTTCATCGGCTTCGGCTTCCTGACGAAGCAGCTGCAGGCGGTGGTCGTGGTCCCCACCCTGGCGCTCGCGTACCTGCTCGCCGCCCGCGTTGGCTGGGGCAAGCGCATCCTGCACCTGCTCGCCGCCGCGGCTGCGATGGTCGTCTCCGCGGGCTGGTGGGTGGCGCTCGTGGAGCTCTGGCCCGCCGGCTCCCGCCCGTACATCGGCGGCTCGCAGAACAACTCCTTCCTCGAGCTGACCTTCGGCTACAACGGCCTGGGGCGCCTGAACGGCGACGAGGACGGCTCGGTGGGCAACCAGTGGGGCACCCCCGGCCTGCTGCGTCTGGTCTCCGGGAACTACGTCTCGCAGATCTCCTGGCTGCTCCCCGCCGCGGCGCTGCTCATGATCGCCGCCCTCGTGATGCTGGTGCGTTCGCGGGCCTGGCGCAGCGACGCGGGCCGCGCCCGGATCGGCGCGTTCATCGCGCTGGCCGGCTGGCTCGTGGTGGAGGGCCTCACGATCTCGCTCATGCAGGGCATCACGCACGAGTACTACACGGCCATCCTGGCCGCGCCCGTGGCCGGCGTCGCAGCGATCGGCGCCGCGTGGCTGTGGGAGAGCGGCGGCTGGGGCGCCTCGATCACGCTCGGCTCCGCCGTCGTCGTGGCCGCGGCGACCGGCTGGTGGGCTCTCGCGAGCGCCGGCTGGGGCACCTGGATCGGTGGCGTGGCCACCCTCCTCGCCGTCCTGGCCGGCCTCGGCCTGGCGCTGCGCCCGTTGCTGCGCCGCGGCGACGGGGTGGAGTGGGACGCCCCGGTGGGCTATGACAGCCCGCTGTCCGCCGCTTCACTGCCCGACGGCGCGGGGGCGGCTTCCAGCCGCACCCGCCCCTCCGCGGCGCGGCGCTGGGCGCCCCGGCTGCTCGCCGGGTTCGCCGGGGCCGCCGTCATCGGGGCGCTCGGCGCCCAGTCGGCCTTCGCCGCGTCCACCACCTCCGTGGCCAAGACCGGCTCCATCGTCTACGCCGGGCCCACCGACCGCATGGGCATGGGCGGTCGCGGGGGCGGTCCCGGTGGACAGGGCGGTTTCGGCGGCCAGCGCGGCGGCACCGGCGGCCCTGGAACGCAGGGTGGTCAGGGTGGCACGCCCCCGGCCGCGCCCGGCGGGCAGGGTTCGAGCCAGGGGTCCACGGGCCAGGGGTCCACGGGCCAAGGCTCGAGCACGCAGGGCACCACCGGCGGTGGCGGCTTCGGCGGTTCCTCGGAGCGCGGTGGCACGGGCGGGGCCGGAGGCCTCTTGGGTGCCTCCACCCCCGGTGACGAGATCGTGAAGCTCCTGCAGGAGAACGCCGGCGACTACCGCTGGGTGGCCGCGACGACCGGCTCGCAGAACGCCGCCGGCTACCAGCTGGCGGCCCAGGCCTCGGTGATGCCGATCGGCGGCTTCAACGGAACCGACCCCTCTCCCACCCTGGAACAGTTCCAGGAGTACGTGAAGCAGGGCGAGATCCACTACTACATCGCCTCCGGCTCCGGCATGGGAGGCGGGCGCGGCGGCTCCGACGGGACCGCCTCGCAGATCAGCAGCTGGGTCGCTGAGAACTACACAGCCACCACGGTGGACGGCGTCACGGTCTACGACCTGACGCAGCCCGCCAACTAACCGGACGCTCGGCCCGGGTGACCCCAGCGGCACCCGGTCCGGGCGCCCGGCGCCACCACCCGGCGTCGGGCCCTACCCGGCGCACGCGACGCCACGCCACGCGGGGGCACACCACACATCGCAAGGGGCCGCGCACCGAAACTCGGTGCGCGGCCCCTTGGCGTGGCTTGCGGGCGTTACTCGGCCAGGCCGTAGAGGCGGTCGCCGGCGTCGCCCAGGCCCGGGGTGATGTAGGCCTCGGGGGTGAGGCCGTCATCCAGGGCGGCGATGACGAGGTGCACGCGGTCGTTGTCGCCGTGGGCCTGCTCCAGGCGGGCGATGCCCTCGGGGGCGGCGATGAGGCAGATGCAGGTCACCGAGTCGGCGCCGCGGTCGAAGAGGTACTTGATGGACTCAACCAGCGTGCCGCCCGTGGCGAGCATGGGATCCACCACGAAGACCTGGCGGCCCGTGAGGTCATCCGGCAGGCGCTCGGCGTACGTGATGATGTCGAGAGTTTCCTCGTTGCGGGCCATGCCGAGGAAGCCCACCTCGGCGGTGGGGACCAGGCGGGTCATGCCCTCGAGCATGCCGAGGCCGGCGCGCAGGATGGGGACGACCAGCGGGGTGGGTTTGGCGAAGGCCGTGCCAACCGTGGTGGCGACGGGCGTCTCGACCGTGATCTGCTCCGTGCGGACCTCGCGGGTGGCCTCGTAGGCCAGGAGCGTGACCAGTTCGTCGGTCAGCTGGCGGAACACCGGGGAGGGGGTGTTCTTGTCTCGCAGGACGGTGACCTTGTGGGCCACCAGGGGATGATCAACGACCTGTACGCGCATGGGGGACATTCTACCGCCGCGCGGGCCGATACGGTGGGGGCTATGAGCTCGCTGACACCGCCCGCAGGGGCCGAGGCCTGGATGGAGGCCGCCCTCGAAGAGGCGCGGGCCGCCGGGGCGGCCGGGGACGTGCCGATCGGCGCCGTGGTCACGGGGCCCGACGGCGCGGTGTTGGGTGTCGGACGCAACATCCGCGAGGTGCACGGGGACCCCACGGGCCACGCCGAGGTGGTGGCCCTGCGGGCCGCCGCGGCCACCCTGCGCGAGCGCGGGGACGACGACGGGTGGCGGCTCGAGGGCTGCACGCTCACCGTGACGCTCGAGCCCTGTGCGATGTGCGCCGGCGCCATTGTGCTGGCGCGGGTGCCGCGCGTGGTGTTCGGGGCGTGGGACGCCAAGGCGGGCGCCGCCGGGTCGGTATTCGATGTGCTGCGCGAGCCGCGACTGAACCACTGGGTTGAGGTCTACTCCGGGATGCGCGAGGACGAGTGCGCCTCGCTGCTGCGGGAGTTCTTTGCCGCGCACCGGCGCGGGGACTGAGCACGTGTCCGCCGTGGGCTCGGCCGCGACCCGGCGCGGGAGCTCGTTTTACACACCCTGTCATTTCCCACACATTGTTCAGCGATTTTCCAGCTTCGCTCCGTAGTGTCGAAGGCACCTCAAGGGTGCGAGTGATGTTGAAGCCCCGACCGGTTCGCCGGCCGGGGCTTCGCAGCGTCTGGCGCGCGTGAGACCAGACCGGGACGCCCCGGTTTGGGACTCACGCGCCCTGTGCCGTAGAGTGAACGGGCCTGGTGACGTGTCCGAGCGGCCGAAGGTGCAACACTCGAAATGTTGTGTACGGTAATCCCGTACCGTGGGTTCAAATCCCACCGTCACCGCGTTTGCGAAGGGCCCCGGTTCCTTGAGAATTCAAGGAACCGGGGCCCTTCGGCTTTGCCCACACGTTTTCTCATTTCTCTCGCGGCATGACCGTGGATACTTCAGACGCAAACCTGTCCCACTTCAATTGCTGCATGAAACGTCACACTTCATCCAGCAGCTTGGGGCCCGTCAAACCGCACGAGCGGAACCACTGTGTTCGGCGTACCAGTCCCGACCGCTTCAACTCCCTGTGCCGCTTAGCATTACTTGTTTCGTGGAGAGCGCTCAAACGCCGTCTTAAGTTTCTCCTTATCAAGCGGCCGCAGACCCATATCCCGACGTGCAGCCGCAACGAATTGGTTCTGCATCTCCGACTTCTTGTCTGCTCCTATGTTTTTCCCCGTTCCCGGGTTTCGAAAATTCTTGTTGCGCTCGTCGAATGCCTTAATCAACGAAAGCGCGTATACAGCAGTGGCTTGACTTCCAACAATTTGTAGAAGCGCATACGCCCCCCACTGCTCGTCACGAATCTCTGCCAGTTGACTGTCCAGTCTGGCCACTAGTTCGGCATCGCCACTCGCAGCCGCGCCGTCGCGATCGCCAAAAGCCTTCCAACGCTTGCTGGAAGCTTGGAGAAAACCTGAATATGCAGCTGCCTTCTCAGACCTGCTCAGCTTTCTACGTTCCCAGAAAATATTTATCAGGCCGGAAATGATCGCGGCAACAATTGCGGTTGGAATAAGAGACGCCCAGTCGAAGCTCGCTCCCTCACGGACATCCACAACTTGCTCAGCAATGATGAAGATCATCGCTCCATACTAAAGCAGGGTGCCGCGAATGTGGACAATTTTTTGGATGCAAATGGGGCGCCCATTAGTGAGGATGCAATTAAGAAACCCACAGTTTGAATTGATCCAATCCGCACCCACAAGAAATGAATAGGACCGAAAGTACACTCCGGTTCGTCACCGTTTTCGGTGGTCCAGTAGCTGGAGGCGAACGCAGAGAGAAGTCGATCACTGATGACGCGAACTTACCTTGAGTGACCCACGGCAAGTGGACTCTTCGGCCCCACGAGTTCCCCAATACGATGGGAAACTTCCATGGAAATCAGCTCGGGCTTCTCCCGCGAATGGGCGTTAGCGGTCGGATCTTTCCAGGAATCCAGCTCGTGATGCCGCTTCGGTCAGTGGGTGCGCAGCGGAATCGCCAACCGCAGCTTTGACCGCCTCCACGAGGTCCTGAACTTGGTACCTGACCATCGGGTCAGGGTTCATCGTGTTCCGCACCCGCTCGGCGAGAAACGCCACGATCTCTGAACCGTGGGATTCAAGGGCGCCTTCCGGGAGATCTCGGCTGAAGTATCGTTCACCCAACCCGATGGCACGCCCACTAAGGAGCGCCACTGCCGCAGGGACGAAGTCGCCCATAGCAGGAACGACGTCTGCCCATCGTTCAAGTTCCTCCACGGATGCCACTCGAGGTAGCCCCACCAACCTGCGTTCAAGATGCTCCCGGAGCCATTTCCGCCACACCTCGGCACCGTCAAGGCCGTCCTCGAAGAGCAATCGGCCAACCGTTTCGGCGAACACGGCGGCATGAGTGCCTTCGGATGCGAGGACAGTCTGATCGAGCAGCTTCGCTCGATCTTTGCTCTCAATACCCGCGTATGTCACTACCGAAGCCACTAGGTCCAAGAAAATGTGTCTCAGGCTACTCTCGTCTGCCAGCTCGTCAAGGCGGTCAAGCTCGGCGAGCATGCTATCAAAAAGGCCGGCCGAGAGAAGCCGGTCGTTCCACCTCGGATGATGCAGAAACGGGTTCCAAGCAAATACATGCCGTACTGGGTCATTGAAAATCGGAAGCACGTGTTCCGACGCAAAATCTGCATCCGCCGCGAAATAGAAGAACAGTTCCCCGGCGATGGCTGGTTGCGTTGCGTCCAATGCGTACCTGTTGCCGTTCAAAAGTGTGACTAATGCGTTCGTTTCTTCAACGTTGAGTCCATCCCACTCATCGCGGCGGTGCTGCCAGCGTCGGTCAATCTCATTGGCCCAATACTGCGCCAAATCCCCGGGCCACGAGTTCAAGTACAACGGCGCAAAGTCCAAGGGCGGCGAATCGTCGCTGTGCACAAATGCAGGGCCATGCTCGCGCCAAAGTGCCTGCGCCAGCTCGCGCATTTGGGCCAGCACAAGTGACTCATCGGCTTCTTTCTGCAGCCGAATCTGCTCAAGTAGAAAGTGCCCGATCGCACCGGCGGAGTCCGCGTGCTCCACCAAATTACCAAGGCGTCTTACGGCCTCGGGCGCCCAGTGACCTAACTTGGCTTTCCCGAAGCCATAAGTTATCGCGTACAGGAGGGCGTTCCGCTTGTCGCCAAGGTCTCCGCGCATACTAACGGCGTCCCAAAGCTGTATTCCAGCTTCCGGATCTTGCTCGGCAATCAGCATCACCAGTCGGAGCGCATCATTCCATTCTGGCTGGTCGAAATGGCGTTCCGAATAGTCTCGGGACAGCAGATCCTCAAGCGCAGCGCTCGAGTCCTGAGCGATGGCTTGAACAAATTCGTCCGAGTCCATCGGAAGTTTTCCACCCCAACTCCCACTTGTCATCCAGGTATTGAAGTCAGGATGTTCACGCACTTCGAAGTCCGGGTTTTTGGAATGGAGCGCGTCGAAAGCGGACCGCGCCTCCACCCACTCGGGATCGGCCTGCGTTAGCCATGCGAGCAAGTTGAACTTCGAGTACGCGAAGTGGCGGTCATGATCCGGCATGTCTTCGGCAATATCGGGGCCGATCGCGGCAACATCCAACACCCGTTGCTTGAGGGCCTGTGATCCTCTTCCCACCGTAGCGGCGAGTACTTGAAACACCTCATGTTTAAGTTCATCTTCGTATAGTCCGGTTCGGTCAAGGAGCCACAGAAGTTTGTCGTCCGCGGTCCGTGCCGGATCATTGGCTAACAAATGCAGGGACAGTCGGCGAAACAGTGGCCGGTCGAGTTCCCACCACAGATCGGGAAGGTCCGGTCGTTGCGCCAGCCCTTTTGTCCCATACTCTCGCAGGCCATCAATAATTGCGTCGATTGGATTGCGGAATCTGTCTTGTGCATGTGGTTCGATCGCGGAGCGATGAAATGTCAGAGCATCGAGTCCTTTCTTGCCGTTGTATGCATGGAGCAAGTCGTAGGCTGCACTGATGGCATTCTCCAAGACAAGACCGACGGAACGATCTCCGTCATCCGACTCCTGCACAGCGCTCATAATCTGCTGGGATAGTTCCCTGTCGCCTGAATTCCAAGTGACCTTCGCACCGGGATGGACCGTGTTTTCTGCGGAGTCGTCAGCGAGCCAAGCACGTTCCAGCTTGAGAAATGGGCGGAGGGCCGTCCGCAGCACCGTCGTACTCGGGCGCACCGAGTCAGTTGCGAGAAGCATCAGAGAGCTGGTATCGAGTGGAGCTGATTGTCCGAGAATCGAAGTCGCGAGAAGTGCCTGCCACCGTTCTCCGGCAGGTTCGTCCACCTTCTTGAGGTTCCCAGCGAGCCGACACGCAGCCCGGTAGAGCGAAGTCGTCATCGACTGCCCGAGACGTTGCACGGTTTGGAGCGCAGCACCACTAAGTGTGGTCGACCCGATGAACGTCCTTGCAAACCAGTTACCCAGAACTGCCGTCGCTTCTGAAACCTCAAATGTTGAAAACAGGGCCCTAAACTCAGGAAGCTCTTCCAGCCATGACAACCACTCCAGCTTGGCTTTATCTGACAGCGATTCTAAAGCTAGTGCAAAGTCCAACGCACCTTGTGTGGTCCGGAGGCGTGCTCTGAGGTAGTCACGGTCGGGAAACGGCAATGCAGTGCCGCCGCCCGTGATCACCTTTACTCGTGCTTGGTGGTCGGTTTTCCCCATCTTGGCTCGGTCCGCCCAAGCTGTTAGCGCCGCCGCTAGCGCTTGATGATCGGTCCCTACGGCCGGGTAGCCAATCGGCTGAATCCCAAGATATCCCCACTTGCTGTCCGTCGGAGTGTCCGTAAACGCGAATCGCTTTGACGACGTGCCGCTCACACTAGAAGGCAGCCCAAGCGCGAGATATCGCATAATCACATCGTCGTGACTGTATCCGACGAAAACCACTGTAAATCGATCAAACATCGGAAGCAGAAACCGAGCTGCCCAAGCGTCGGTGATATAGGCTCGGCCGAAGTCGCGATCGGTGAGAATCATCTCCTCCTTAGGTCTCAACACGGACCCATGCAAGTGGACCAGTCCGGAGAAGTCGCGGCCAATCGGCAACGCCGGACCATACCAAGTGTCCGAAACCTGGATGGATTCGCTTCTTGCCGCAGCTGCGAGGTGATCGTCATAGTTGGTGGTAACGACACGGAACGCGCCGCCAATACCCGCGAGATCCACGATTGCACGGTGGAGGGGGTTGAATCTAGATTCTGGGTCGGATATAAGCGTTTTGGCATGCTGGTGAGCATCAAACCCCTGGGCGAGCGACTCCAACGTGCCAATAAAGAAATCAAGCCCACCAGATTCAGAGAATGGGTGTGAGGCTAGCTCCGCGAGGGTCTTCGCTAGGTTCCTGAATAGCGGAAGCTTTGATGGCGATTCAACGGAAGCCCCTGCGCCGACAAAGAACACCAACTCACCACGCTCATGCGCGTCGAGGATTTCGTCAGGGAGCTCGACGTCGCCGGTAATCCACATTGCATCGCCATTTCTTTGATCATAGCTGTCCAGCCAGGGCACCGACATGTTTCTGAGTGCGGAGAATCAGCCAAGCACTAATTACCAACGCTAGACATTTGCACGCTCAAATGCATGTTCTCGGGCCAAAGCCAAAAGTTGGGCCAACCATAGCAGTCTGAGGCCTAGGAGTCTCGATAGAATCCGCTCGCTCGTCCTCTCCTGGTTCAGTCTCAAATCCCGTCGGTACCGCTCAGGCCCCGCGTCCACCGTGCCACCCGAGCAGACGTCCGGTTTCGCCGCAGGTGAAACGTCACGAAAGATACTTGACCTGGGTATCAAGGCGCGGATGGGTCAGGATTCAAGGATGACTCAGGATCGAGCCGCCACCACGCCGCAGGCGGGCACCCCCGCGCCGGCCTCCACCCCCACCACCGAGCGTGCCCGGCCCGCCGCCGCGCGCTGGTGGGTGCCAAGCCTTGCCGGCTCGATCGGCGGCCTGGTGGCGGCCATCCTTTCCGTCACTCCGTCATTCCTCCCCCGGCCCGCGTCTCTACAGGGCGTCCTCGCGGCGCTCGCGTTCGGCGTCGGTTACCTCGTGGGAGTCCTGGTGTGGGGCGCGGCCCGCGCCGCCCTGCTGCGCCGCTACACCTTGCCGCGGCCGGGCAAGTCGTGGTGGATCGCCTACGCGCTCGTGTGGCTCGTCGCCGTCATCGCGCTGCCCTCGCTGGCCCTGCACTGGCAGAACGAGATCCGCCGGCTCGTCAGCATGGAACCGCTCAACGGCCTCAGCGTGGGCGCATTCCTCGGGACCTTCATCCCCCTCACCTTGCTCTTCCTCCTCATCGGCAAGGGCGTGCGCGGCCTCTACCGCCGCTTCGCGCGCCGCCTGCGCGCGCCGCTGGCCGGCCTCCTCACCGCCGGCACCGTCGCGGCCGGGCTCGCCCTCGTCGTGGCTGGCGCGCTGGCCGGCGTCGACCGCATCTTCTACGCCAGCAACCACGGCCCCGAGGAGGGCGTCACCGAGCCCGCCTCCACGTATCGCTCGGCCGGCGAGGGCTCGGCCATCGCCTGGGACACCCTAGGCCGCCACGGCACGGCGTTCATTGGAGGCGGGCCAAGCGCCGCCAAGATCACCGAGATCACGGGCCAGCCGGCCAAGGAGCCCATCCGCGTCTACGCGGGGCTCGAGTCGGCGCCGACCACGCAGGCCAGGGCGGATCTCGTGGTCAAGGAACTCGAGCGCACGGGAGCCTTCCAGCGCAAGGTCCTCATGGTCGCCACGACCACGGGCTCCGGTTGGCTCGAGGCGCAGACCGTCGATTCGCTCGAGTACCTCTTCGGCGGCGACACCGCGATCGCCTCCATGCAGTACGCCTACACCCCCAGCTGGGTCTCCTTCGTCTTCGACCCGGACGCGCCGGTGGACGCCTCGCGCGCCCTCTTCGAGGCCATCGAGGCGCGCTGGAAGCAGCTCGCGGTGGACGCGCGGCCGCAGCTCCTGGCCTACGGACTGAGCCTCGGCGCACACGGCACGCAGGCCGTCTTCTCCGACGTGGACGAGCTGCGCGCCCGCACCGACGGCGCGCTCCTCGTCGGTAGCCCCAACGGCTCCACGATGTGGCGCACGCTCCAGTCCCAGCGCGACGCCGGCACCCCCGAATGGCAGCCGGTGCTCGACGGCGGGCGGCAGGTCCGCTGGATGTCCCGCCCCGGCGACGGGGCGGCAGGGCAGGGCGAGTGGGAGCGCCCGCGCGTCCTCTATCTCCAGCACGCGACCGACCCGATCACGTGGCTCTCGCCCGAGCTCTTCTGGCGGCGCCCCGATTGGCTCACGCCCGAGCAACGCAGCGCAGACTTGAGCCCCTCGATGCACTGGATCCCCGTGGTGACAGGCCTGCAGGTCACGCTCGACATGCTCGTGAGCGAGGCGGTCCCCGCCTCCTACGGCCACAACTTCGGCGACGTGGTCCTCACCGGGTGGGAGCAGGTCAGCACGGGGTCCACCCTCGATCCGGCCGCGCTCGAGCGCGTGCAGGCGGAGATCGCCACGTACGCGCAGATCCCCCTCTTCCAGGAGTAGCCGACCGCGGAGGCACCCGGCATGTGGCGCCCCGTCCAGCGCGTAGTCTGGCGGCATCAGCAACGCTGCGAGGTTCGGAGGAACCGCCATGAAGAGACGCTTCTTGCCCATGATCGGTGCAGCAACCGGCGCGCTCTACGCGCTTGTGTGGGGCATGGCTTCAGGCCTCACGTGGGAGGACCTCCCCTCCATCGCGCCGTGGCTCCTCATCATTGGCGGACTCATCGGCGCGTTTGCCGGCGGCGTGGGCGCGATCGCGGAGGCAGCGCAGGAGGGCGCCTCCGCCACCCGACCGCTCAAGGCCGCGATGGTGGCCGGAACCGCGGCGGCTCTGGCCACGCTCGTCCCCGTGCTGCCCTACGCGTCCTCCGGGCCGGAGGCCCTGCTGTACCTCGGTCTTCCCGGGGCGCTCATCGCCTTCGGTGCCGTGGCGCTCTTCTCCTGGCGGCGCTCGCAACGAGGCGTTCGGCCGGCGCCGGGGACCGCACCCATCGCGTGAGGCGACCACCCGCCGTCGGGCACTGAAAACCCCACACACCAAAGGAGGCCCCGCCATCAGGCGGGGCCTCCGGTGCATCCGGGGAGGGAAGCAGGTGGATCAGGCGCTGACCTTGTCCTGGGCCTTGCTCGTCAGGGCGCGGATCTGCTCGGCCACGATCATCGCGTCGCCCTCGGGGGCATCCGAAACGCGGTCGGGGCGGGCGATGCTCAGGTAGAGGATGCCGGAGCCGGCCACGACCACGAGGCCGATGAGCACCACGTAGTCGGCCCAGAAGTCACCGGTGTTGCCCGGCTTGGCCAGCAGGAACATCGCGAAGAGCCCGTAGGCCAGGGCCACGACGTTGACGACGAGGCCCCACCGGCCGAGCGAGAACGGACCCGCCGGCTTCCAGCCCTTGATGCGCTGGCGCAGCGAGGCCAGGACCACCGACTGGAACGCGCAGTAGATGCCGAGGACCGCAAAGCCCGTGATCGGCACCATGAGCGCCGGGTTGATCCACACGATGACGGCGAGCACGCCGGGGACGGTGCAGGCCACGATGAGCGCGTTGGTGGGGACCTGCGTGCGCTCGGAGACCTTGGAGAGCCACTTGTGCCCCGGCAGCATGCCGTCGCGGGCGAAGGAGTAGAGCAGGCGGCTGGCCGCGGCTTGCAGGCTGAGCACGCAGGAGATAAACGCCGTCACGGCGATGATCAGGAAGACCTTGGTGCCGATGGGGCCCACCGTGGAATCGAGGATGCTCGGGATGGGATCCGGGTCCTCGCCGGAGACGATCTCCTGCAGGTTCGGGGCGGCAAGCACGTAGCCGCCGAAGGAGAAGAGCGCCGAGACGCCGCCCACCAGGATGGTCATGATCATGGCCACGGGGATGCGCTTGGCGGGGTTCTCCACTTCCTCGGCCACGTCGCCGCAGGCCTCGAAACCGTAGAAGAGGAACAGGCCGGCCAGGGCGGCGCCGAAGAAGGCGGTGCTGTAGCTACCCGCGCCCTCGGCACCCATGGAGTCGAAGAAGACGCTGAAGCTGTTCTTGCGCTGGAAGATGAGCAGGTACAGACCCAGGCCGATGACGCCGATGAGCTCGGCCATGAGGCCGATGCGGGCCACGCGGCCCAGCCACTTGGTGCCGGAGAAGTTGATGCCAAGCGCCAGGAGCAGCAGGCCGAGCGTGATCAGCAAGATCACGGTGGGGTTGGACGAATCCATGCCAAAGAGGCTCGCGGCGAAGCCGGCGCCGTACTGCGCCACCGAGGTGATGGTGACGATGATGGCCCAGATGTAGACCCACGTGGCCATCCACGCGTAGCGGCGGTTCCAGAGCCTTCTGGCCCAGGGGTAGATGCCGCCGTGGATGGGGTACTGCGAGACCACCTCGCCGAAGACGAGCGAGACCAGCAGCTGGCCGGCGCCCACGATGAAGATCCAGAACACGGACGGCGGGCCGCCCACGCTCAGGGAGACGGCAAAGAGCGAGTACACGCCCACGATGGGCGAGAGGTAGGTGAAACCGAGGGCGAAGTTGGCCCAGAGGCTCATTGAGCGCTTGAAGGTGTCGTCGTAGCCGAGCACCGCGAGGTGCTCGTTGTCGCTGAGCGACGCTGGCTTAGGAGCCTGATCAGTCATGAGGGTGCACTCCTGATTGCGAGGGATCAAAACATAGAGCTGTAGATTTTTAACACACGGGGTGCGCCCGCGTCGAGGGCTTTTCGTGACCGTTATCACGCATGAAACATTCGGAATTCGAGATTGAGGCCGCCGCAGCGTGACCCGCGCCACCCTGGCGCGTGACGCGGGGCACGATCGGGGCTTGACGCAAAAGATTCAGATATGAATGATTAGTGGCAACCCTCACCGAAAGGAGAAGCCCGTGCTGATCACCGGTATCAAGAGTCGCCCGACCTACGACGAGCTGACCCCCCTGAGCAGCGGACACCGCCACGTCGTGGCCGCCCAGGGCAGTGGAGGAGCTCCCTCGCTCCGACTTCTCTCAGCCATGACGCCCGAGCAGCGCGCGCTGACGACCCTCATCTACTCCACCGAGTCCTTCGATGGAGACAACCACCTGGCCGCGCTGACCACCGAGTCCGTCGCCGGGCTGATCCCCCAGAGCTCCAACGCCGCGGCCCTCGAGACCCTGCGCGAGGTCCTCTCCACCGCCAAGATGGGCACCCGCCTCTACCTGGCCGGCTCCGAGGGCTTCATCGGCACGGCCATGCAGGTCGCCAGTTCCTTCGGCATGGACAGCGACGAGGTGCTGCGCGAGCAGGCCGGCTCGCTGGTCCGCCGCGTCTGGTGCGCGCACTGCGACACGTACACGGACAACGTCACCATGCGCGTCTTCGAGTGCCCGGGCTGCCACCTCAACCTCGTGGTCCGCGATCACTACTCGAGCCGCCTGGCCGCGTTCCAGGGGGTCAAAGCAGACGGCGAAGTTCCCGGAGAGCTTCCCGACATCGATGAGGAGTTGGACACGTGAGCACCGCCAGCGCAGGCACCCTGCACCTTCGCGTCGAGAGCGTCGAGCCCGTCACGCCGGAGATCAGCCGCTTCACCTTCGTCCCCACCGACGGCTCGTGGCTCCCCCCGTTCTCCGGTGGCAGCCACGTCACGGTCCTCATCGAGACGAAGGAGGGCACGCACCGCAACGCCTACTCCCTCATGAGCTCCCCTTATGACGCGAGCAAGTACCAGATCGCCGTGCGCCGGGTTGAGGACGGCAAGGGCGGATCCGTGGCGATCCACCGCAACGTCAAGGCCGGCGACATCGTCCCCGTGACCATCCCGGCCAACCTGTTCCCCCTCTCCAAGCACGCCCGCCACCACGTGTTCATCGCCGGCGGCGTGGGCATCACCCCCGTGTTTGCCCAGCTGGAGGAGCTCTCCCTCAAGGGAGACACCTACGAGCTGCACCTCGCGGTCCGCGGCGCCGAGCATTCCCGCCTCGGCCACGAGCTCCGCGAGCGCTACGGGGACTCCGTGACCCTCTACGAGGGCGGCACGGGGAACCGCATGAACATCGCCTCCGTGCTGGCCGAGCGCCCGCTCGGCACCCACGTCTACGTGTGCGGCCCCTCGGGCATGATCGACGAGGTCGTTGACTCCGCCCACGCCCTCGGCTGGACCGACTCGCACATCCACTTCGAGCGCTTTGAGGACGCCGGCTCCACCGGCGAGCCCTTCAGCGCCACCATGGCCAAGACGGGCGTGGTCATCAACGTCTCCCCCGATCAGAGCCTCCTCGAGGCCGCGGAGGAGCAGGGTTACCGCCTCCCCTATCTCTGCCGCGGCGGTGCCTGCGGCGAGTGCGAGCTGGAGGTCGTCGAGATCGAGGGAACCATCGATCACCGGGATGACTGGCTCTCCGAGAAGGAACGCGCCGCCAACTCCCACATCATGCCGTGCGTGTCCCGCGGCCTCTGTTCCAAGCTCGTCATCAACGCCTGAGGAGAAGTTCGATGTCTTCCACCCCCACCTTCAAGACGCACGAGACGTACACCCCCGAGGGCGAGTTCGACTACGTCAACTCCCGCGAGAGCGTGCGCCGCTCCCCGTTCCCCTTCCCGGATGACGAGTACATGTACTCCATGAATCTGGAGCCGCACGTGCCCACGGGCGACGGGGCCCTGCGCGCCGAGTTCGACATCGACGAGCACTACGTCTCCGAGTGCCGCCACCGCGCGCAGATGCTCGAGGACATGCCCGGCGTGCACTACGCGGCGCTCCCGCACATGCTGGAGGCCCAGTGGGACCTGCTCGAGGTGATCTTCGAGGCCTACGCCCGCGACTACCCCGAGCACTTCACGCTGACGAAGAACGGCAACGAGTGGCACTGGGTCAACCGCCTGCTGCAGATCGACGACACCTTCACCTTCGGCGATCCCTCCACGCTGCCCATGGATCCCATGGAGTACGCCACGCGTCAGGCTCAGGGCGAGTTCATCGTCCTGGAGGAGAAGGACAACGACCTCGTCATCGGCGCAGGCATGGCCACCGAGCGCGCCGACTACTCGCTGCGCTTCAACCTCGGCATGCACTTCTACGAGTTCCACGGCCCCGTGCCGAAGCTGCACGAGATGGGCATCCTGGATCGCGCCCTCAAGTTCCTGCTGCGCATGAAGCCGGGCCACCCGGTGCGCCGCGTGAACTGGTCGCTGACCGTGAACCCGCGCCTCGAGACCTCCGTGGAGACCCTGCCTGACTGGGCGCCCGACCGCGCCACGGTCACGGAGGAGAACGCCGGCGAGAGCGTGTACCTGCGCATCGAGCTGCAGCCCCTGCACCGCCTGCCGCGCTCCAACGCCGTGGTCTTCCCCGTGCGCACCTACCTGATCTCGCTCGCCGAACTCGTGGAGCACGCCCCCGACTGGGCCAAGCGGATGCACCGCGCGCTGGCCTCGCTGGATCACGAGCTCGTGGACTACAAGGGCTTCCACCGCTACCACGAGCACGCCGTGAACTGGCTGGCCAAGTACGACGACGGCGCGCCGCTGGCCAACGGCTACCCGTGGCTTGAGGGGGGCATCCAGCCGGGTGAGTAAGCGCCCTGTCCGGTGGCGCCGGCGGCTCACCTCCGGCGCCACCGGCCGAGAACTCGCCGACGGGGCGGGCGTCGCACCCGACGTAAACTGGGCGCGACGCCCGCCCTTCCCCGTTGTCCGCGAACAGGAGTCACGTGATCAGCACCGGAAACGAGCATCCGGCCGCGCCGGTGGCCGAGGATGCACTGCAGACGGGCAACGGCCAGGCCATCGCCGACCGCATCACGAACTCCATCTCGCTCGGCCTCCTGGCCGTGGGCGAGCGCCTGCCGCCGGAGATCGAGCTGGCCCAGCAGTTCGGGGTGGCCGTGGCGACCCTGCGCAAGGGGCTGGCGGTGCTGCGGGAGCGCGGGATCGTGGTGACCCATCGCGGCCGCAGCGGCGGCAGCTTCGTGGTGAAGGCCCCCTTCCCCAGCGATGCGGAGTCCGCCTCGCGCTTGCAGGGCCTCAGCGTGGTTGAGCTGCGCGATCTGCGTGACGGTTCCATCGCCGTGGGGGCCACGACGGCCCGGCTGGCCGCTGAACGCGCCTGGGACGGCTCGCTCGCCCGCCTGCGCGAACTCGCCACCGGCGTCACCTCCTCCGCCACGGCCGCGACCGCGGCGAGCGCCGATAGCCGCTTCCACATCGAGGTGGCCGTCCTGGCCCAATCCCGCCGCCTCATGAGCGCCGAGCTGGGGTTGCAGAGCGAAATCAGCCCCCTCGTATGGGCCCAAGGCGTCTTCGGCTCCGGTGTGGCCGAGGAGATCCAGGAGCATCACCTGGCCATCGTCGCGGCCATCGCCGCCGGCGACGGGGCCCGCGCCGCCCAGGCCATGACCGAGCACATCACGGCCGATGTCCACCGCGTCATTGACGCCAAGCTCTCACTGGAAGCCCCGACGTCGTGAACCCCACCCCAGAGTCAGCCGAAGCGACCGCCTTGGTGAGCCGCCGCCGTCGCCCCGAAATCGACGCGGTCTCCCGCTGGTTCACGCGCGCGTTCGCCGACCTCGACACCCTCAACGTTGACCTGTGCGAGCACCTCGAATCCGTCTCGAGCCCCGAGGACGACGTCGTGGCCCTGGCCCGGTTGGGCCGCGACGGCATCAAGAAGCGCAGCAAGCGCTTCCTGAACGAGCACCCGAGCGCCGACGGCGCCGGCGTGATCTTCGCGCGCGCGGCGGATGCCGAGGGCCGCGGCGTCATCGAGTGGTGGGAACGCGACGCCTCGCTCGGCGTGCACCGCTACGCCTTTGGCCTGAATCCGGCCGGCGATCGCTTCTACGACTACGAGAAGATCGAGTGGTTCGTCATGACGTTCGGCTCGGGCCAGCACTGGATCACCGGGCCGTACATCGACTACCTCGGCGTGGACGAGTATGTCGTGACGCTCACGGCGCAGAGCACCGTGCACGGGCGCCCCGTGGGCATCGCGGGCGTGGACATCAAGATGAGCGACCTCGAGCGCGAGCTGCTTCCGCTGCTGCAGCGCTTCCCCGGCCGGGCCACGCTCGTCACCACCCACGGCAGCGTGCTCGCGAGCAACACGAGCACGCTCATCGCCGGCGACCGCATCCGCCCGGCCGAGCTGGGCCTCAAGGAGCACCCCTTGCGCGCCTCCGGGGCCTCGGTGACCGTCGCCTACGAATAGGGGCCGTCGGCCGGCCCGCGCCTACCATGGGGTCCATGGGAATCGGCGCCGTTGTGCACACCTTCACCGTCCAGCTGGCCAACATTGATGCCGGCATCTACGAGGAGATCTCGCTGCGCACCGCGCGTCAGCCCTCCGAGACCGAGGGCAATCTGCTCTTGCGCGTCATCGCCTACGCCCTCGAGTTCCAGGAGGGCATCGAGCTCAGCCAGGGCATCGCGGCCACGAAGGAACCCGCCGTGTTCGTGAAGGACCTGACCGGCGAGCTCACCGCGTGGATCGAGGTGGGTGCGCCGGACGCCGCCCGCCTGCACTACGGCTCCAAGCTGGCCGGCAGCGCGACCGTCTACACGCAGCGCGATCCCGAGCGGCTCGCCGCCTCGTGGCACGGCAAGACCCTGCACCGCGGCCGCGAGATTCAGGTGATCGGCTTCGAGCCGCACTCCATCGACAACGCCGCCGAGGCGATCGAGCGCCGCAACGAGCTCAACCTGACGCTGACCGAGGGAACGCTCTACCTCGAGCTCAAAGGCAAGCAGTTCTCCACGCCGTTGCTGCGCACCAGGGCCGCGTAGGCTGCCCCGCGCTCGCGGGCCGCTCCGCGCCCACCGACCCCGCGCCGTCGGGCAGTCCACAGCAAGAACCCCTGGCGTTGCCCAGCGCCCACCCGTATAGTCCAGATCGACTAATCGACTTCGACCATCCGGGGCACCGTGACTTCACCCAACCCGCTGGCTCTGCGCCCGCTCGGCGTCATGATCCTGGCGCTCCTGCGCGAAGGGGACATGCATCCGTACGAGATGATGCGCACCCTCCGCGCCCGCCGCGAGGACCGCCTCGTCAAGCTGCAGAACGGCACGTTCTACCACCAGGTCGCCACCCTCGAACGCGACGGGTTCATCGCCCAGCAGGGCGTTGAACGCGAGGGCAACCGGCCCGAGCGCACCACGTACACCCTGCTCCCGGCCGGCCGCGCCGCCACCGCCGACTGGGTCAGGGACCGCATCGGCACGGGCAACCGCCTCGCGGATCTGCGCGTGGCCCTCGCCGAGGCGCACAACCTGCCCCGCGAGGAGTTCGCGCGGCTGATGCGCGCGCGCCTCGAGGTTCTGCAGGCCGAATACCTCGAATGGCGAGGGGGCCTCGACGGCGCGTACGCGCGCGGCGTCGACCCCCAATACCTCATCGAGGGTGAGCGCTCGCTCGCCCTCCTCAAGGCCGACATTGACTGGACCGAACATCTCCTGGCCCAGCTCGCCGACCGGGCCTTCTCCTGGCAGTGCTCCCCCGAGCACGAGGCCGGCGCCACGGGCGCCACCTCGGGCGCCGCCCCGGCCGCCACCGACGCAGCAGGCGGGACCCCCGCCCCGGTCCCCCACCCGCAGACTTCCTCACCGAACGGAGCGCAAGCATGAGCGCCACCGAGCAACCGGCCCCCGCGGCCGCCCCCGCCCGCAGCCCCTGGCCGGCCCTCTGGGCCCTGGTCATCGGCTTCTTCATGATCCTCGTGGACACCACGATCGTCTCGGTGGCCAACCCCGCCATCAAGGCGGCGCTGGACCCGGCCACGAACAACCTCGACAACGTCATCTGGGTCACGAGCGCCTACCTGCTCACCTACGCCGTCCCGCTGCTCGTCACGGGCCGCCTCGGCGACCGCTTCGGGCCCAAGAACGTCTACCTCGTCGGCCTCGTGGTCTTCACGCTCGCCTCCCTGTGGTGCGGCCTGAGCGACTCGCTCGGCGGGCTCATCGCCGCCCGCGCCGTCCAGGGCCTCGGCGCCGCCATGATGACGCCACAGACCATGGCCGTCATCACGCGTACCTTCCCGCCGCAGAACCGCGGCGCCGCCATGGGCCTCTGGGGCGCCACGGCCGGCGTCGCCTCGCTCGTGGGCCCACTGCTCGGCGGCGTGCTCGTGGACGGCCTGGGCTGGGAGTGGATCTTCTTCATCAACGTTCCCGTGGGCGTCATCGCCTTCATCACGGCCTGGATCCTCGTCCCCACGCTGCCCACGCACCAGCACAGCTTCGACATTCCCGGCGTCCTGGTCTCCGCTGCGGCGCTTTTCCTCATCGTGTTCGGCCTGCAGGAGGGCGAGCACTACAACTGGGGCGAGATCTGGGGTCCCATCACCATCTGGGAGCTCATCGCCGCCGGCGTGATCCTGTTGATCGTGTTCATCTGGATGCAAGCCAAGACCAAGAAGGAACCGCTGGTCCCGCTCTCGCTCTTCAAGGACCGCAACTTCTCGGTGGCGAACTTCGGCATCAGCACGGTGGGCTTCTCCATCACCTCCATGACGCTGCCGCTCATGTTCTACGCGCAGATCGCGCGCGGCCTCACGCCGACACAGACGGCGCTGCTCATGATCCCCATGGCCGTCATTTCCGGCGGCCTCGCCCCCGTGGCCGGCCGCCTGCTCGATCGCATCGATCCCCGCCTGCTGCTGGTGCCCGGCCTGGCCATCGTTGCCGCCTCGATGCTGTGGTACGCGGCGCTCATGAACGCCGACACCCCCATCTGGATGCTTCTGCTCCCGTCGGCGCTCATGGGCGTGGGCCAGGCCGGCATGTGGGGCCCGCTGGCCACGACCGCCAACCGCAACCTGCCCCCGCGCCTGGCCGGGGCGGGCTCCGGCGTCTACAACACGACCCGCACCGTGGGCTCGGTCATCGGCTCGGCCTCCATCGCGGCGCTCATCCAGTCGCGCCTCTCGGCCAACCTGCCCGGTATGTCCACGTCCACCTCGGCGTTCGGCTCCGGCGAGTCCCACCTGCCGACGCAGATCGTGGAGGACTTCTCCCGCGCCATGGCGCAGACCATGCTGCTTCCCACCGGCGTGCTCGTCCTCGGCGCCGTGGTCATGCTGCTCATGCGGCGCCCCAGCGTGCTGGATCAGGGCAAGCAGAGCACGACGGCGGACGCGGCCACCGGGGGGGAGTGAGCCTCTGGCGCGCGTTCACCGCGCGGAGCACACGGCCGGCGGCCGGGGCGTGGCCCCGGCCGCCGGCCGTGTGGTGGTGGCGTGGCGCGGCGCCGGGCAGGGAGCCGCCCCGGCGACCCGGGTGGCCGCCGTCGTCGTGGTGGCGTGGCGCGGCGCCGGGCAGGGAGCCGCCCCGGCGACCCGGCCGGCCGCCGTCGTACATCCCCGGTGGTTGCACACAACCCCGTGTATTGCACGGGGTTGTGTGCAACCACCGGGGTGTTGCCTCCGGACTCCCGCTAGTCCTCGGCCGGTCCGCCCGCCGGCGAGGGATCCGGGATCTCCTCCGGCACGTAGCGCGGCAGGCGCGAGGCGGGGAAGATCGCCACGGCGCTGAGGCCGGCCAGGATGAGCAGGCCGAGGCGCAGGGTCTGCAGGCGCGAATCTTCGTTGATGGAGATCGCGGAAGCGATCTGTTCCTCGCTCGCATCGGTCCGCTCACGCAGCACGGTGCCCAGCTCGTCGTTGCTGATGAAGTTCACGTTGCCCTCCTGCACCTGGCTCACGAGCGCCGGCGGCAGATTGGGGGTCTTGGCCACGGCGGTGGCGACGGACGTGCCGAGGATCGCCACGAGCAACGCGCCGGCCACGGCGGTGCCGACGGCCGAGGCCAGGTTCTGCGTGGTGCCGCGCAGCGAACCGACGTCGCCGGCCAGGCGCGCGGGAGCGGCCGTGACGAGCACGTTGAAGACGAGCGTCACGAGCGCGCCCTGACCCACGCCGAAGACGACGAGGCCAAGGATGGTCGGCAGCGTCTCCCAGTTGTTGCTGACCACGAACGCGAGCCAGACGAGGGCCAAGGTGGTGAGCCCAAAGCCGAAGACGCCGATGGTGCGCGGCGGGTAGCGCTTGTAGAAGCGCACCACCAGCGTGGCCGTCACGAAGACCGTGAGGTTGAAGGGCATCATGGCCAGCGAGGTATCAAAGGGCGTGCGGCCCTGCACGATCTGGATGTAGAGCGGGATCGTGAAGTTCACGCAGGCCTCGAGCGCCACCACGATGAACATGGCGTAGACGGCGGCGCGCTCGCGGCTGGAGCCGAGGACGCGCAGGTCGATGAGCGGCTCCCGGCCGGAGGCGGCGCGGCGCCGGGTCCAGCTGAAGAACGCTTGGCCGAGCACGATGCCGAGCACGATGAGCGCGGGCGCCGGCGAGAGCCCCAGGATCGAGAAGGGTGCGCTGTCCGTGGCACCCACGGCGCCCCAGCCGTTGAGGTTATTGAAGCCGAGGGTCAGGCAGACGATGGCAACGCCGATCAACAGCGAGGCCACGAGGTCGATCGTCACGGTGGCGTCCCCGCGGTCGCCACGCAGCGTGAAGCTCAAAGCAAAGACGATGATGCCGATGACGAGCACCACCACGAACACCGGGCGCCAGCCAACAAGCGTGCCGAGCGTGCCACCGATCAGGAAGGCCGCCATGCCGGAGAAGGCGCGCGCCGAGCCGAGCGAGCCCACGGCCGTGGCCTGCTGCGCTCCGCGGTAGTTCTCGGCGATGAGCGCCACGAGGGCGGGCACGATGATCGCGGCGCTCACGCCGGCGAGGGCCTGGCCGGCGATGGCCCAGCCGGCGTTCGGCGAGACGATCATGATGATCGAGGAGCCGATGAACATCGCCACGACCACGCGGAACATCTTGACCCAGCCCACGCGGCGGCCCAGCTTGGCGCCGGTCATGACCACGGCGGCCACGGCCAGGCCGTAGGTGACGATGGTGGAGCTAGCCACGGTGGGCGCCACGCCGAAGTCATCGACCATGCCGCCGAGCGAGACGGGCAGCGCCGCCACGTTGAAGGACATGAGCACCTGGGCCATGAAGAGGGCCATCATGGGCAGCCACGAGGCCTTCTCCTCCGCGGCCGCCGGTGTCGAGGCTGAGGGACCCGAGGGGGCTGGGGCGCTCGAAGCGCCCGTGGGTGCGCCCGGTTGTTTCTGGTTCAACGCTGGCTCCTTGGGGGGGTGATGGACAACAAGTGAGGGGTTAGCGCACCGACGAGGCGAAGAGATTCAGCCCCATGGCGCGGGAGAGGAAGGCGATGGCCAGCTGCGAGCGCACCGAATTGCCGGCCGAATCCAGCGGCGGGGAGAAGGCGCCCACCGCGCCCTTACCGGGGGCCACCGCGACGATCCCGCCGGCCACGCCGGACTTGGCCGGCAACCCGATCTCGAAGAGCCACTCGCCGGAGCGCTCATACATCCCGGCGGCCGCCGCCACGGAGAGGGCGTCGCGCGCCACCTCCTCGCTCACCACGCGCAACCCGGTCACGGGGTTCACGCCGCCGTCGGCCAGGGTTGCGCCCATGAGCGCGATGTCCTGGGCGGTCACGGCGAGCGCGCACTGGCGCGTGTAGACATCCACCAGCGCGTCGCTGTCGCCCTCGAGCCGACCGTAGTTGGTGAGGAGCTTGCCCAGGGCGAGGTTGCGTTCGTTGCTCTCCGCCTCTGAGGAGTAGACCTCCTCGTCGAGGCTGAGCGTGCGCCCGGCGAAGGCCGCGAGCCCGGCGTCCAGCGCCGCCCAACTGGCGAAGGGATCGCCGTCGCCCAGCAGCGCCGTGGTGGCGATGGCCCCGGCATTGACCATGGGGTTCATGGGATGACCGGCGTTAAGCTCCAGCGCCATGACGGAGTTGAAGGGCAGGCCCGTGTTGTTGACGCCGACCACGTCCCGCAGGCGCGCGTGGCCGTGCCGCTCGAGCGCGAGCGCGTAGACGAAGAGCTTTGAGATGGACTGGATCGAGAAGAGCACCTCGGCGTCCCCCACCGCGTGGTTGCCGCCGGCGACGTCGGTGACGACCAGGCCGAACAGGCCCGGATCGGCGCGCCCCAGCACCGGGATGTAGTCGGCCACGGTGCCCTCGGCGTGGCCGTGGTAGCGCTGGTAAGCCTCGTGGACCAGCTCCTCCACCCGGTCCCACTGCGGCAACGGGCCGGTGGCGGCCTCTTGGGGGACGGGCTGCGGGTCGGTGGGGATCACTACGCCTCCGTGGTGCCGCGCCCTGAGCCTCCAGGGCTGGTGTGGCGGGGCGCCGCGCCCCGTTGTTGCGAGGCTAACCCGGAGGATTTCTCCGGGCAATGGTTGCGCCGGCGTTACTCGCCCGCCCCGGCCTTGACCTCCGCGTTGCTGATCCCCAGCAGCGAGACCACACCGCCGGCGGCAAAGAGTGCGGCGCAGACCACCAGCGCCGTGGAGAACCCGGCCAGGTCCAGCGTCCCGCCCACCAGCGTGGAGATGAGCGCCACGGCCACGAGCCCCGCCACGCGGGAGACGGCGTTGTTCACGGCCGAGGCGATGCCGGCGCGCTCGGCCCCGATCGATCCGAGGATCGCGGCGGTCAACGGCGCAACCATGACGGAGAGCCCCAGACCCATGACGATCACGCCGGGCAGCACCTGCGTCCAGTAGTTGAACGGCGAGCCAACGGCCAACAGCAGCAGGCACCCCGCCCCGAGCAACAAGGGGCCCACCCCCATGAAGAGCCGCGGCCCATACTTCCCGGCGAGCGCGCCCATGCGGGAGCTGAGCACAATCATGAGGATCGTCATGGGCAGGCTCACGAGCCCCGCGCCCGTGGCGCCCAGGCCCGGCCCGTTCGGGTCCTGCAGGTACACGCCCACCACAAAGCCCTGCAGGGACAGCGCCGCGTAGATGAGCAGCGTGGCCACGTTTCCCACCCAGAAGGTGCGCACGGTGAAGAGCCCCAGCGGCAGCACCGGCGCGCTGACGCGCGCCTGTCGCCACAGGAAGAGGAGCAAGAGCACGACGGCGGCGGCGAGGCTCCCGGCGATGGGCGGACTTCCCCAGCCCAGGCGTTCGGCCTCGATGATGCCGAAGGTGCCAAGCCCCAAGGCCAGCGCGATGAGCGCGCCGCCCAACCAATCGATGCGGGAGCCACCCCGTTCCCTCCGTGGCGTTGGCGCGCCGACCGGCGAAGCGGCGGCGTCGGGCCGCGGCGTTGGCACCCCGGCCGGCGAAGCGGCGGCGTCGGGCAGGGCCTGCCCCTGAACCCGAGGCTCCGGCCCCACGGAACGCAAGAGCCACAGCGTGGCGCCGATGGGCACCACGTTGATGAGAAAGACCCAGCGCCAGGAGAGGTAGTCGGTGAAGAGCCCGCCCAGGATGGGACCGGCGATCATGGCCGCCGTGCTCGCCGCCGTCCAGATGCCGATGGCGCGGCCCTGGGCCGGGCCCTGGATGCGCGAGGTGATGAGGGCGAGCGAGCTCGGCAAGAGGAACGCACCGGCGGCGCCCTGCAGGGCCCGGGCCGCGATGAGCATCTCGGGGTTCGCCGCCGCGCCCACCGCCACGGAGGCGATGCCGAAGCCGACGAGGCCCCAGCGCATGATCCGCACGCGGCCGTAGCTGTCGGCGAGGGAACCGGCCAGGAGCATGAGCGCGCTCAGGGTCACGAGATAGGCGTCCACGGTCCACTGCTGCGTGGTGAGGCCACCGCCCAGGTCCCGCGCGATCGCCGGCAGCGCCACGTTGGTCACGGAGCCGTCCAGCGAGGTGACGAAGGAGGCCAGGATGGCCACGAGGAGCACCGCGCGCTGGGCCGGGGAGAGGGCTGCTGCCATGCGGCCAGGCTACGCCCGTGGTCATCGACCATTTCCGCCACTGAATCCGCGCACAGCAATCCCGCTCAGATTCGGGATGGTGTTTCCATCCCGTGAATTTCCACGAAAAGCATTCATTTACACACGCGTGTCGTGGTATGACATAAGTCACACTCGCTCAGTGCACCCTTGGGCCGAGTGTCGGTCCCTTCCCTGGCCGCCCGCAGACACCCGCGGCCGCGACACCGTAGAGGTAGGAGTTCTCATGTCAGCACCCACCCTGGCCCCCAGCGGGCCGCGCCTCAAGCGCAACCTGGGACTGTGGGCCATCGTCGGCCTCGGCCTGGGCTACATGACCCCCACCGTCGTGTTTGACACCTTCGGCATCGTGGCCGAGGAGACCAACAACGTGGTGCCCATGGCCTACCTCGTGGCGCTCATCGTCATGCTGTTCACCGCCATCAGCTACGGCAAGATCTCCGCCGCCATCCCGAGCGCCGGCTCCGCCTACACCTACGTCAAGGAGTCGATCCACCCGAACCTCGGCTTCATGGTCGGCTGGACCTCGCTCATCGACTACGTCCTGCTGCCCATGGTCAACGCCCTGATCATCCGCAACTACCTCGAGCAGCTCTTCCCGGCCATCTGGTCCGGCTGGTGGGTCATCGCGTACTGCATCCTCGTCACCACGGTGATCTACCTGACGATGCGCGGCACCTCGAACCTGAACATGCTGCTGCTGGTCTTCTCCATCGTGGTCATGGTCGTGTTCGTGGTCATGGTCTGGACCCAGCTCGCCGGCGGCTCCGGCGATGGCACGGTGGCCTCGGTCAAGCCGTTCTTCCACAACGGCGTCGAGATGGGCGCGGTCCTGGCCGGCGCCACGGTGGTCTGCTTCTCCTTCATCGGCTTCGACGCCGTGACCATGTACGCGGAGGAGGCCAAGACCCCCAAGATCATGCCCAAGGCGATCATGCTGACCGTGCTGCTGGGCGGCGCGATCTTCCTCATCGCCGGCTACTTCACGCAGCTGCGCTTCCCCGACTACAACGAGTTCAACGAGGCCTCCCTCTCCGACTCGGCGCTGACCCAGATCGGCGAGGTGGTGGGCGGCCCCGTCTTCCAGGCCGTCCTGACCGCCGCCGGCTTCTGCGCCACCCTGGCCTCCGGCCTCGCCTCGCACGCCTCGGTCTCCCGCATGCTGCTGGTCATGGGCCGCAACAACGTGCTGCCGCGCCGCTTCTTTGGCCACATCAACCCGAAGACCCACACCCCGACCTACAACATCATCCTGGTCGGCGCGATCTGCCTCTTCGCGATGTCCTTCAGCCTGGATCTGATCGCGTCCTTCATCAACTACGGCGCCCTCATCGCGTTCACCTTCGTGAACATCTCGGTGATCGCCTGGTTCGCCGTGCGCCAGAACCGCCGCCACACGCCCAAGGACATCTTCAACTACATCGTGATGCCGGGCATCGGCATGCTCCTCACGGGCCTGCTGTGGGTCAACCTGTCGATGGACGCCCTCATCGGCGGCCTCATCTGGACGGTCCTCGGCCTGGCCTACCTGACCTACATCACCAAGGGCTTCCGCCAGAAGGTGGCCGGCTTCGACGAGAACCAGGCCGTCACCGGCCTGATCGAGCAGCAGACCCTCACCACCAAGGACTGAGCCCCGCCACCCTGCCACGGCCCGCACCAGTCCGGCGGCCCGCCCCCACCGGGGGCGGGCCGCTCGCCGTCTGCCGCAGGGCTAGCCTGGTGTCCCCACCCCTCTTCCAGGAGCACGCATGATTCCCGTCATCGATGGCCACAACGACCTCCCGTGGGCCAGCCGCGAGAAGCGCGGTTACACCGCCCAAGGGCTCGACGGCGCCGTCCCCGGCCTCCACACGGACGTGCCGCGCATGCGCGCCGGCGGGATGGGCGGGCAGTTCTGGTCGCTGTGGGTGGATCCGGTGCTCGAGGGGGCGGAACAGGTCACCGCCACGCTCGAACAGATCGACTTTGTGCACCGGCTGGTCCAGGCGGCGCCGGGGGAACTCGCGCTGGCCAGGACGGCCGCCGAGGTACGGGCCGCCATGGCGGAGGGGAGGATCGCGTCGCTCATGGGCTCCGAGGGCGGGGCCCAGATCGATTCCTCGCTCGCCGTGCTGCGCCAGTACGCGCGCGCCGGCATGCGCTACATGACCCTCACCTGGAACAAGACGACCGAGTGGGCGGACTCCGCGACGGACGCTCCCATCCACGGCGGCTTGAGCGCGTTCGGCCGGGACGTGGTGCGGGAGATGAACCGCATCGGCGTGCTCGTTGACCTCTCCCACGTGGCGCCGTCCACGATGCGCGCGGCCCTCGAGGTCTCCACGCGCCCCGTGCTCACCTCCCACTCGTCCGCGCTGGCGATCTGCGATCACCCGCGCAATGTTCCGGACGACGTCATGGCGGCGATCGGCGAGGGCGGCGGCGTGCAGATGGTGACGTTCGTGCCGCGCTTCGTGAGCCAGGAGGTGCGCGACTACTGGGAGCTGCCGGAGGACGAGCGCCCGGCCGAGGCCCCGCGGGCCACGCTCTCGCAGGTGGCCGATCACGTCGAGTACGTGCGCGAGGTGGCCGGCGTGCATGCCGTGGGCCTCGGCGGCGACTTCGACGGCACCGACGTGATGCCCGTGGGACTCGAGGACGTCTCCACCTACCCGGCCCTGCTGGATGAGCTGCGCTCGCGGCACTGGAGCGAGCCGGAGCTGCGCGCCCTGGCCCACGAGAACGTCCTCCGTGTCCTCGAGGCGAGCGATCCGGACTACGAGGCGTTCCTGGCCGGAGGGGCCGGGGAGCCGGCCGAGCCGGCGGGTGTCGCACCGCGGGTTGACGCCTCCCTGCGCGAGGGCGCGGCCTAGCTTGCAGCAACGGCGGGCGCACCGTGGCTTGTGATTCGTCCGTACGTACTTGAGCGGCTTCTGTGCACCGCCGGCCGAATATGGCTCAAATTCGGGGTGCACCGCACCGCCACAACGATGACCCAGGACGTGAACCCGGGCCATCGTTGTGGCGCACGCGATGCCAGGGGTTACACGATGCGGTCGCTTCCGCCATCCACAGGCACCTGCGCACCCGTCGTTGCGCTGTACTGATCCCGGCACAGATCCGTCACTACAGACGCGACCTGGGCACTCGTGACCTCGGTACGCAGCAGGTTGCGACGCTTGTACTCGTCGATGCTCATCCCATACTTCTTGGCTCGCTCGGCAAGAAGCGCTGGTGTCCACAAGCCTGTGTCGAAGACGGCGTCCGGATTCACCATGTTGACTCGGACGCCCGAGCCGGCCCATTCAAGAGCGGCCACCCTGGCCAACTGCGTAGCCGCGGCCTTCGACGCCGAGTAGGCGGCCGCGCCCGGACCGGGCGCAGGGACATTCTTGGAAGCGATCAACACGACCCTGCCACCCTTGGGTGCAAGGGCGAGATAAGGCTGCACCTCCTGGAGAAGCGAGAACAGCCCGTCAACGTTGACGGCCATGCTGAGGTCCCAGGCGTTGCGCTCAAGCTCCTGGATGGGGGCGCTTGCGGCAAAGATTCCGGCCGCAGGCACCACGATGTCGAGGCTGCCAAAGCGCTCCACCCCGGCGCGGACCGCCCGGCGCACTGCCTCCGGATCGGTGACGTCGCACACGACACCGAACCAGCGAGGATCGGCTGACACTTCGGTCACGTGAGGGGACAGATCAAGAGCCACGACGGCGGCCCCCGCGGCCATGAGGGCCTGGGCGCAGGCCTTGCCGATGCCCGACGCCGCTCCGGTCACCAACGCGATCTCTCCGGCGAAGGCGGGGGAAGCCCCGACCGCGCGCAGCTTGGCCTGTTCGAGCTCCCAATACTCAATATCGAAGGCCTCAGCTTCGCTGACGGGGTCGTAGCTCCCCACGCGTTCCGCCGCCTGGATCACGAGCGCCGTGTGTTCATAGATATCAGCCGAAACGAGGCTCTCTTTGACCGTGCGACCGGCCGTCACGAGCCCGAGTTCGGGATCGAGGATGACGCGGGGCGCCGGATCGATCTCGGCCAGCGGGGCCTCTGCGCGGGCGCGGTTGCGCTCCACATATTCCTCGTATTCGCGGGTGTAGGCGGCAACGTCTCGACCAAGCATCGGCAGCCGCTTGGTCCTGATGACGTGTTCGGGAGTGATGGTTCCGCGGGTTGAGATGTCGTGGCTGTTTGGTGCCGTCAGCAGCGAAGAGACGGCAGCGGACGGGCGACGGTGCAGCACCATCGGGGCGCCTGCTGCGGCTGACACCTCTGAGCGCAACTGGGCGTACGCAATCGGATCGACTGCATCGGGCGCCGGGGGTGTGACCTCAGCGTTCTCTCCAGGGAGGGGAAGCCCAGTGTGGGTGGCGGCGGCACGCACCAGGTCGAGGTGGCGCGCATACGCCTCGAGAGCGCTATCGGAGAAGGTGAAGAGGCCATGCTTGAGCAAGACGATCGCGTCGACGTCGCTCTCTCGCCCAGCCCAGGCGTTGGCGACGGCCTTCGCCAGGTCAAAGCCGGGCTTGACGTAGTCAACGACAAGGAGTCTCTCGCCGAGGACCTCCCGAACGATTTGGGCGCCGTTGGGTTGATCACCTAGCGCAACAATCGCGTCGGCGTGGGTGTGCAGGACAACTCGTGCCGGCAGGAGTCCGTGTAGGACGGCCTCGATGGAACCGGTGGGGGCGTTGGCGTGCAGCGATGCTTGCTTGAGTTCGTTGACGAGTCGAGTGTCGTCCAGCTCTTCCAGCTGCGCTAGTTCGAGGAGGCGTTGGCGTCGCAATGGGGCAAACCCTGCCTCTTCGATGGTGCCGAGGTCCCAACCGCTGCCTTTGACGTGCACTACCTCGAGGCTTTCGCCCGTCAGATCGGTGATGATTTCCTTGATGGAGGTATTACCGCCGCCGTGCAGCACGAGCGTGGGATCCGAGCCGAGTCGGCGGGAGACGTCGACGCACTGCTGCAGGGGGGAGAGGGAATCGAAAGAGGCGTCAATGGTCGTGGACACGCTGAGTACTTTCTGGAGAAGGAAGGGGTGACGGGCGGGGCCGCGCTTGGACTCAAGCGCGGCCCCGAGCGCGTCAGGAGTTTTCGTTGGAGATGTCGCCGGAGGCGAGGTTTGCATCGATGAGTGCGGGAAGACGCTTGAGGAAAGCGTCCTTGTCCGAGACGACGTTGGCGTAGTAGTCGTCGACGTTGTCGGCCGTGACCTCGGGCATCTTGTACACGTAGTTGGACTCGACGGTTTCGCCCTTGGCGGCCTTCAGCGCCACGGCCAGGCCGGCGCCGAGTTCAACGCGGCCGTGCTGCAGGTTGGTACCGATGAAGGAGCCGTCCTGCACCGCCTTCAGTCCGTCCTCGATCCCGTCGATGCCAACGATCGGGATGTCCTTCTTGGCTTCCTTGAGCGCCTGGAGGGCGCCAAGGCCCATGTCGTCGTTCTCGGCCACGACGGCGTCGATGTCGTCACCGAATGCGGAGATCCAGTTCTTCATCTTGTTGACGGCCTCATCGCGGGTCCAGTTCGCGGTGTCCTTGGCCAGCACTTCGATGCCGGGATTCTCTGCGAGGACATTGTTGATGCCCTTGGTGCGGTCCACTTCGGCCGACTGGCCAAGCGGCCCCTGGAGGATCACGATCTTTCCCTTTCCGCCCAGCTCCTTAGCCATAGCAGCCATCTCGTGCTCTCCGGCAGCCACGTCGTCTGGCAGGACGGAAGCGGTGACGTTGGCGGTGTCGCTGAGGCCAGCGTTGGCAGTGATGACGGGAATACCCGCCTCCTTGGCCGCGGCCAGCTGCGGGCCAAGTGAATCGGCCTGAACCGGCACCACGACGATGGCGTCGACCTTCTGGTCGATGTACTGCTGCATCTGGGTGGCCTGGGTTGAGACATCGAGGCTTGCAGAGTTCCAGCGCAGGTCAACGTTGTTTGCGTCGGCGTAGGCCTGCATGCCTTCCTGCCCCTGCGTGATGAACGAGGACATGTCATACACAGTGACGCCAACGACGGTCTTGTCGGTCTGGGCCGTGGTGTCGCCTGCGCCGCATGCGGACAGGACGAGCGTGGACGTGGCTGCGGCCGCGATGGCCAGCTTGGTGAAGCGCTTCATGATGTTCCTTTTGTCGGTGCGGGTACGGCGAGGAAAAGAAGGGGGAGGACTATCGACGCCCGCGTCTGGACGCCCAGACGTCGAGGGCGACAGCGGCGACGATGAGGGCGCCCTTGATGATTGATTGCCAGTAGGCGGGGACAACGAGGATGTCCAGACCGTTGTTGAGGGTTTGAATTAGCAGCAGGCCGAGGAGAGTCCCCCAGACGCTGCCGCGGCCGCCGAAGAGACTGGCACCACCGATGACGACAGCGGCGATGGCGTCGAGTTCGTAACCCTGGCCAAGGCTCGGCGCGCCGGAAATGACACGCGAAGAGATCATCAGACCGGACACGCCGGCCAGCGCGCCGCTGAGCAGATAGACGCCGATGAGCGTTCGCCCCGTTCGAACGCCAGCAAGCGAGGCAGCGTTGGCGTTGCCTCCAACGGCGTAGACGTGGAGGCCAAACGTGGTGCGCTTGAGAACAAACCAGATAATGACAAAGCCGAGGATCATCAGGATGACGGGAATGGTCAGCCCCATGAAGGCAGTGTTCGCAAAGGCTCCGTAGCCGGAGGGGAGGCCGTTGATGGGAGCGCCGTTGCCAATAACGTAGGCGAGACCGGACGCAGCGGTCATCATGCCGAGGGTTGCGACAAAGGGCGGAACCTTGAGCGCACTGACAACGAGTCCGTTGATCAGACCGCACACGAGGCCGATACCGATCGCGGCCACCGGGGCCAACCACAGCTGATCAGGGTTGCGCACGCTGACGTAGGCGGCAGACATGGCACTAGCCGCAATGACGGAACCAACGGAGAGGTCGATGCCGCCCGTCAAGATCACTAGGGTCTGCCCAATCGCAACGAGCGCGAAGGGCGCCGCCGCCACGAGGATCGTCAGCACGTTGTCGGCCGTGGCGAAGCGAGCGCTTCTATACGTGAAATAGCAGATGACGAGCACCAGGACGATGACCATCACGTTGCGGATGATCAGGTCTTTGGGCGAGATCTCCGAGAAGCGACGACGCAGTGTGGTCGGTTGATCGACGGTCATGACGAGCTGTCCTTGGCAGTGGGGGCGGGAGAAGTGGCCTGCTCTTCGGTGTGGTCACCGCTAGCGAAGGCGAAAATTTTGGCTTGAGCGTCCGGGGCATCAAGTTCGGCGCGGGAGAGCTCTCCCGTGATGTTGCCGCCAGACATGACGCAGACGCGATGGCTCATGCCGATCAGTTCTGGCATGTCTGAGCTGACGAGGACGACAGCGAGGCCGGACTCGGCCAACGACGCGATGATGCGGTAGAGCTCGCCGCGGGCGCCCACGTCGACGCCGCGGGTTGGCTCGTCGAGGAGCAGCACCTTTGGCTCATCGGCAAGCCAACGACCGATGACGATCTTCTGTTGGTTGCCTCCGGAAAGAGTTTCAGCCGGCTGGCTCATGTGGCGGTATCGCAGCTGGACCTTGTCGGCGAGGCCGCGGGCGATGGCCCTACGTTTGCGAGTGCGCGTCACCCCGCCAGAGGAACTGAGGTCTGGCCGAGGGAGGGAGAAGTTTTCCTCCAGGGTGAGTCCAAGCGCCAACCCTTCGCCCTTTCGGTCCTCCGGGACAAACGCCATGCCGGCGGCGATGGCTGCACTTGGCGTGAGTTTGGCGGGGAGGGCTTGTCCGTCCACGACGAGCTGTCCTGCCGTTGTCTTTTGAGCGCCAAAGAGCGCCTTCAGGAGGGACGAACGGCCAGCGCCAACGAGCCCGCCGATGCCGAGCACCTCTCCCGCGTGGACTTGGAGATCGATCGGGTTGTTTGAAGGACGCACTCGCAGCCCGTTGACTTTGAGTCGCGTCACTTGACTGGGGGCAGCGATATCCGGGAAAAGCTGGCCGAGCTCACGGCCGATCATGGACGTGACGATGTCCGACGGCGTGACATCGTCGACGGCCTCGTCGAGGACAAGGTGACCGTCGCGGAGCGTGACGACGCGGTCAGCGATGGCTTGGATTTCTGCCATGCGGTGCGTCGTGTAGAGCATCGCCACCCCGCGCGCACGCAGAGACCTCACGATGTCGTAGAGGCGCTCCACCTCGGTCTCCGCGATGGACGAGGTCGGCTCGTCGAGGAGGAGAACTGAAGCCCCTGAGGAAGTGGCCTTGATGATCTCCACGATCTGCGTCAGGGCCACCGACAGATTCTTCATCGGAGTGCTTGGGTCGAGGTCGATGCCAAACTCGGCGAGCATGCTGGCTGTTCGCGAACGCATGGCCCCACGCTTGAGCAGAAAGCCTGCGGTCCGTAGCTCACGGCCCACGAACAGGTTCTCGGCGATGCTGAGATCCGAGTAGGGAGCCAGTTCCTGCGGGACGATGCCGACGCCGAGGGCTCGCGCTGCCCGGGGGTGCGCCGCTTCCAGGGCCGTTCCATGAAGCTGAACGTGGCCGGCATCAGGGGACAGCTGGCCGCTGATGATCTTGAAAAGGGTGGATTTGCCAGCCCCGTTCTCACCTGCCAGCACCGTAATGGAACCCGGGTCCACGTCGAATGACACGTCGCGCAGGACGGGCACGCCACCAAAGGACTTCTTGAGACCCTGGACGGACAACGCGTGAGTCATGCTGAGCGCCTCCAATCGACTGGGCGCCGGTGTGACCGACGCAACATAACAACTGGACAGACCGTAGGACAGCAAAAATCACATGTCAACGGGTAGAACGTAACGTGATTGGGTGTTATGTTCGCTGCATCACATCAGAAGGAGACAGCATGAGCCAGCGATCTGCAGCCGACCACCGTCGGGCTGAGATTTCAGAGATGGTGGCCGAGCAGGGCTTTGTTCGCATTGACGAACTCGCGGATCACTTCAGCGTCACCACCATGACGATCCACCGCGACCTGGACGACCTCAACGAACGCGGAGTGCTCTCCAAGGTTCGTTCGGGCGCCAAAGCGACCCCGCTCGAAGTCATCGAGCGCAACGTGACGTTCCGTCAACACCACTTGCTTGATCACAAGCGGGCCATCGCCGCTGCGGCGGCCGCGTGGATCCGTGAACGAGATGACCTCTCCGTGGTGGCGCTCGACGACAGCACCACCGTGCTTGCCCTCGCCGATCTGCTGTCGACCGACGAGTCCTTGACCCTCGTCACTAATTTCCGCCCCGCCATCGAGCGGATCGCGGAGGCAGACGCCGCCAAGTTGATCGGCATTGGCGGCGCATTCGACCCCCAGTTCCAGTCCTTCCACGGCGCAAGCGCGATCGAATCTGTTCGATCGATCCAGGTGGACGTCGCCTGCATCTCGGCGACGTCGGTGTGGAGGGGAGCCCTTTATAACCCGGCCGAAGCGCCGTTGCTCGTCAAGCGGGCCATGCTGCGCCAGGCCGAGCATTCTTTGCTCTTGATTGACCACTCCAAGTTCAGCCGCCGGGCGTTGCACCGACAGGCCGGCTTGGAGGAATTTGACGCCGTTATTGTCGACAGCGACATCGACGAAGACACCCTCGGAGCACTGCGCTCCTCGGCCGAGCACGTCATCGTTGCTCCGGTTGTGCAGCGCTGATCTCCCTCATGTGACCGCCAGTCGGTCCAGTCCGGAAGGGACATTCCCAGATGAAGGCAGCCATTTTTCGCGGCCCAGGCCAGCTGGCCATCGAAGACGTTGAGCGGACCGCGCCTGGCCCGGGCGAGATTGCGGTAACGGTGAAGGCCGCCGCAACGTGCGGCACTGACCTGAAGTCCTACCGCAGGGGCCATCCCAAGCTTTTCCCTGAGCTCCCCGCCCGCTTTGGACACGAGTTTGCCGGCATCGTCTCCGAAGTGGGAGAAGGCGTCACGAAATTTGCCGTGGGTCAGCGCGTTGTTGCTGCCAACACCGCACCGTGTGGCCGTTGCTGGGCCTGCAGCCTCAACCGCGAGAGCTTGTGCGAAAATCTCGAGTTTCTCAACGGAGCTTTCGCGGAAGAAGTGGTCATTCCTCGCGCGATCGTGGAGCGCAACACCTACCGCATCCCCGATGAACTGCCCTTTGAGGCAGCTGCACCGCTGGAACCGCTGGCCACGGTGGTGCACGGAATGGACGAGTCCGGCATCAAACTTGGCGACACCGTTGTGGTGCACGGCGCCGGACCCATCGGCCTGATGTTTGTCCGGTTGGCCACCCTACGCGGCGCTCACGTCGTCAGCGTTGATCAGGCCCCCTTCCGCCTGGACCAGGCGCTGGTGGCAGGTGCAGAGCGCACCATCAACATCGCTGGCCTTGACCCGGCGCAGGTGGACGAGGCCATTCGTGAGGTGACTCCCGGGAAGCGTGGCGCCGACGTCAGCATTGAGGCAGTGGGACTTCCCGTGGTGTGGGAACAGGCGGTCAGGGCCCTGCGTCCGGGCGGGACAGCGGTCCTCTTTGGCGGCACGCCGAAGGGCGCTCCGTTCTCGGTTGATTCCTCGGCCATGCACTACGAGGAGTACACACTCAAGGGAGTCTTCCATCACGCACCAAAGTACGTGGCCATCGCTGTTGACCTGCTGTCGAGCGGAAAGGTAGACGGCATGTCGCTCATCAGCGAGGTGCGTCCGCTCGGGGCCCTTGTGGAGAGCCTCGAAGACATGGCTGCTGGTCGCGGCAGCAAGTACGCGTTGGTGCCGTGATGACGACCATCACGATCCTTGGCGCAGGCGCCATGGGTTCCGCCCTAGCAACTCCGGCCGTGCAGCGGGGGCACACCGTCAGACTGTGGGGTACGCATCTGGATGGACCCGTATTGGAGACACTCGGCCGAGGCGCGCCCCATCCCGGAACAGCGGTGATGCTGCCACCCTCAGTCAAGTGCTTCGCGAGCGCAGATCTCGAGCAGGCCCTCTACGGCGCCGACCTCGTCATCGTGTCCGTCGCCTCTGGCGGAGTATTTGACACAGGACGGCTCCTCAAGGGGGCCATCCCGGCCGACGTTCCCCTCCTCATGACGAGCAAAGGCTTCCATGAGGCGTCGGACGGAAGAATTGAGCTCCTGCCGGAGGCACTGCGTTCGGGACTAGGGGAAGCGACGCGGCCGATCGTCTCGGTAGGTGGGCCGTGCAAGGCAAACGAGGTCGCGGCCGGAAGGATGACCGCCACCGTCTTTGCTTCGACTAGCCCAGAGCACGTTGCAAGGGCCAAGGAACTGCTTGCCACTCCCACGTACGTGATCGAAGCGAGCAACGACGAGGTGGGGCTCGAAGTGGGGGCCCCATTGAAGAACGTGTACGCCATTGCGCTTGGACTGGCGGAGGGGCTCGAAGCACGCGACGGGGCTCCACACCACAACCTCAAGGCTGCGCTCTTCGCCAGGGCGGTGAGAGAGATGAGCCTCATTTCGTCTCACCTTGGTGGCAGCCCGGAGACGGTCTACGGCTTGGCCGGGGTCGGCGATCTTGAAGTCACGGGCCTTTCCGGTCGTAACAAGGTCTTCGGCATGCGCCTGGGGACGGGCGAGAGCGTTCCGGAGGCTACCGAGGCCATGCACCATCTGGGTTTGACCGTCGAGGGGATCGCCGCCGCGCCCCTCGCAGTGCGGTTGACGGAGCGTCTGGGGCTTGGGGCGTCGCAGTTGCCACTCTTGAGCGCCCTCGATGCCCTCCTCCACCGGGAAGCACCGGCCGAGGCCGCGCTGCATGGCGCTTTGGAAATCTGACCCTTCTCTTCTTGGAGGCATCATCGTGGATGTCGTGATTGCCGTCGACTCGTCGACGACAAGTAGCAAGGCCGTGGCGTTTGACGCCAACGGAGAAGTTGTAGCGGTGGGACGTGCGTCGATCGAACGTTGGAGTCCACAACCTGCATGGCACGAACAGGACGCCAACGCCTGGTGGGATTCGAGCGCTCGGGCTCTGACTCAACTCATGGCGGAATTGGCCGGTGAAGCCCACACACCGATCGCCCTCGGGATCACCCATCAGCGCGAGAGCTTCGTCTGCCTAGATGCAGCATTCGAACCGGTGCGACCTGCCATTCTGTGGCTGGACGCGCGTTCTGGCGTGGAGGTGCAGGAACTGGGAACGCAGAGGGTCAGCTCCTTGTCAGGCAAGCCTCCTTCAACGACTCCCAGCTTCTACAAGATCGCTTGGCTGAAGAAACATGAACCGGGAGTGGTGGAGTCTGCCGCACACATCAGCGATGTTCACGCCTTGCTTTCCCAACGGTTGACGGGGCACTTCGCCACGAGCGTAGCTTCGGCTGACCCCATGGGCTTGATCGACGTGGCGTCTGGCTCCTGGTCAGACGAGCTACTCGGAGAGGTCGGCGTTCGGCGCGAACAGCTGCCGACTTTGCTCGCGCCGGGTGAGCTGGTCGGCCGGGTGACGACTGAAGCCGCGGCCGTCACAGGCCTGCCGGTGGGCCTTCCCGTCGTGGCAGGCGGAGGCGATGGACAATGCGCCGGCCTGGGTGCGGGCATCACCGAACCGGGGACCGCTTACCTGAGTCTGGGGACGTCCATCACTCTCGGGTGTCACGTCGAGAGTGCCGATTTCTCGCGAAGCTACCGCCTACTGACGTCGCCGACAGGGGCTGGTCTCACGGCTGAATCCTTCATCGCTTCTGGAGCTCTCTCCGTTTCCTGGTTTCGCCAGGCGTTCCCGTGCGCCGGGGCGCCGGAAACGGTCTGCGTCGATGATGCCTTTGACGCGAGCCTGGAGGCCACGGCCGCGACTCAGGGCAATCTGTACTTCCTGCCGTACCTCAGCGGCTCTGCCACACCGTATTGGGACGACAAGGCACGCGGTTCCTTTGTTGGCATCAACGAGGGACACGGGTGGGCGGATTTCTACCGCGCCGTTCTCGAGGGACTGGCCTTTGAGATTGCGCTCTTGCTCAAGGGGCTGCAACAAGGCGGGGAGCGGATCGACTCCGCCGTGGTGACAGGAGGTGGGTCGGCTTCCGACCGTTGGCTACACATCATCGCCGACATCACAGGGGTGCCGCTGCGTGTTGCAGGCACCACCGAGGCGACGGCGCTGGGGGCCGCCATGCTTGCTGCCGCGGCCGTTGGCTTTGCAGGCACCGGCCTGGAACAGGTGGTTGCTGCCATGAGTTCTACTGCGCGGGTGGTTGCCCCTCGGGACGAGCAGCACCTGAGGGCCAAACAACGCTTGGGCACGTACGAGCTAATTTACGGGGCACTGGCCCCGGTGTTTGAAAAATCTTCGCACGTCGACATGGCTGCCGGCGCTGCGACCGGCATGTTGGAAGGGAACGAGGCATGACTGCACCGTGGCGCATCGTACTGGGTGCGGATGACGCTGGGTTTGAGTACAAGGAGGCGCTCAAAGCCGACCTCGCGGCGGACGAGCGTGTCCTTGAGGTGATCGATGTCGGAGTGGATGTCAACGCTCACACCCCGTACCCATCTGTCGCCATTGCAGCGGCGGAACTGGTAGCGAAGGGGCGAGCCGACCGAGCGTTGCTGGTCTGCGGGACGGGGCTTGGCGTGGCCATTGCGGCGAACAAGGTGCACGGCATCCGCGCGGTGACGGCACACGACAGCTTTTCTGTTGAGCGAGCGGTCTTGAGTAACGACGCGCAGGTTCTTGCCCTGGGGCAACGAGTCATCGGCTTGGAGCTGGCGAGGAGGCTGACGAAAGAATGGCTCGGCTACGTTTTCGATCATGCAAGCGCCTCAGCACAGAAGGTTGCATTGATCGACGAATACGAGGCAAGTGATGCTCCCGGCTGCTGATTCAGCGCAGGCCTGCAAACTTGCCGCCGTCTCCGCCCAGACCACTACCACGTCACAGGCAGCCTCGCCCGGCCCAACGGACGCACCGTTGATCAGATGGCGGAGTCTGGCGGTCTGAATCGTTCGCCCCGCGGCGGCCATTCAGGTCAGGTTGCCGGGGCCCGCCAGCAGGCCCCGGCGCCCGGGCGCCAGCACGCGCGCCGGGGTGCGTCGCAGGAGCAAGCGGTCAACCACCACGGCGAGCGCCGCCAGCATGGCGCCAAGGGCCCAGCCGGAGACGACGTCGGTGAGCCAGTGCGCGCCGAGGTAGAGGCGCGAGACGCCCATCGCCAGGATGTAGGCCAGGCCGACCACCACGGCCACGGCGTGCAGCCAGCGCGGACGCGTGAGGCGGACCAGGAGATAGCACAGCACCAGGACCAGCGCCGTGGAGTTCAGCGTGTGACCGGAGGGGAAGGACCCAGACGTCTCGAAGGGCGGCACCGCCAGCTCGTAGGGCGGACGCGAGCGATCCAGCGCGGTCTTGAGCACCACGGTCAACACCACGGAGGCCACGGCCGCGCCGCCGAGTACCAGCAGCGGATAGAGCGTGCGGCGCCTCCAGCACAGCCAGCCGACCAGGGCCAGGAGCACCACGCTGAGCACCGGGGCCGAGCCCACCCGCGTGAACGCCGCCACGATGGGTGTCAGCCACGCCAGGCGGTGCGTGGCGAAGAAGTCGAGGACCGGGCGATCGTAGGCGGCGAGATCGTCGTCCTCGCCGAGCGATTCGTACACCCCGGCCGCGGCGAGCAGCGCCAGCAACGCCGAGGCGAGCGCGGCCCACAACACCCAGCGGCGCACCCCGCCGGACCCGGCGGCGCCCCGGTCCGCTGCCTCCCCCGACCCCGCCCTCGCCTCCGCGCCCGCTGGGCCTTCTGCACCCGCGCGAGCACCCGCCGTCGTGCCCTGAAGAGGCCCGGCCGGGGCCGGGCCGAACGGCGAGAAAAGGGCCCGAAGATCCGGGCGGCGCTTCGCTGACGTGGACATAGGGGTGAGCGTAGGCCCGGACGTTGGGCACACCCCTCAGGCGCGGCGTGATCCACCTCACAGCCGAGCGGGGAATGTCCTGGGGATCGCTGACGCTTCAACTTTCTGAGAACGCGGGAAACACTGCCCCGCTGCATTCACCTGAAAGGCTTCACCCCATGAAGATCGGCATCATCTCCGGGTCCATCCGCGAGGGTCGCAACTCCGCCCACGTCGCCCAGTGGGTCAAGGACAGCGCCGCTGCGTTCGAGTCCGAGGACCTGAGCTTCGAGGTCATCGCCCTCGCCGACTACAACCTCCCCCTCCTGGATTCGGCCGCCCTCCCCGGCATGCTGAACCGCGCCTACACCGACCAGGCGCAGCTGGCCTGGGGCCAGAAGATCGATGAGATGGACGGCTTCATCCTCGTCACCCCCGAGTACAACCACGGCGTCCCCGGCGCCCTGAAGAACGCCTTCGATTCCCTGGCCCCCGAGTGGAACGCCAAGCCGATCGCCTTCGTGTCCTACGGTGCCGATGGCGGCGTGCGCGCCACCGAGCAGTGGCGCCAGATCGTCGCCAACTTCGACATGTACGACCTGCGCGCCACCGTCGCCCTGTCGCTGTTCGAGGAGCTCATGGGCGGCAACGGCCTCGCGCCGATGGAGCGCCGCGCCGCCGAGATCGAGGGCCTGCTGACCTCGATCTCGACCACCACGCGCATCCTGACCGCCGGCAAGGCCGCCGTGCTGGGCGTCAACGCCTGATTTCCGTGGCGCCGGCGTGCTGAGCCGGCACCACCGTCGCCGTGCCCTTCGCTTTCGGGGCACGACGGCGCGTGGCCGGCTTGGGTGCCGGCCACACCCTCAAGGCCCCGCCACCGCGTGTTCCCCTCGCGGTGGCGGGGCTTTGTTCGTGTCGGCGTCGCAACGTTCCTCGTCGCAACGACATTGGTTAGCCTCGTGGCACCGAAGACCCAGGGCAAGAACCTCGAGGAGCCGTCACGATGAGCACCGATTCACCCGCAAAGTTCCCGTTCCCCGGGGACTGGATCGATCTGGCCGAGCAAGAGACAGAGGCCGTCCACGAAACCGAGGGCACAGCTGGCCCCACCGTGACCGTCAAGGCGAATATCGCCGTGCGGGGCCTCCCCCGCACGGCCGGCTGCGCCGCGCTCGCGGGTGACGTTGCGAGCGAGGATGCCCCGGTGGTGGCCGCCCTCCGCCGAGGCGGCGCCAGGATCCTCGGGACGAGCAACATGCACGAGCTTGCCTTCGGCATCACGTCGGACAACGCAAGCTACGGACCCGTGACGCTGCCCGGTCATCCCGACCGCTCGGCTGGCGGCTCCTCCGGCGGCTCCGCGGCGATCGTGGCCCGCGGGCACGCCGACCTGGGCGTGGGCACCGACACCGGGGGTTCCGTCTCCATTCCCGCCGCTCTCAACGGCATCTACGGCTTCCGGCCGAGCACCGGACGCTACCCCACCGACGGCTTGGTGGGTCTGTCCTTCACCCGCGATACCCCCGGCCTCTTCGCGCGTTCGCTCGCGGACGTGATCGAGGCCGACGCGACCATCACGTCCCGCGGGGAGCTCGGCGAGCCCCCCTCACACCTCCGGGTCGGCGTGCCCCAGGAGTACCTCTTTGACCTGGACCCGGAGATCGAAGCGCTCTTCATCGCCGCCATCGAACGGCTCGACGACGTCGAGATCGTGCTGGTGGAGTGGGGTTCAGTCCTTGAAAACACGCGGGCGGCCGAGATGCCCGTCGTGCTGTGGGAGGCCGTGGGCCTCCTGAGCGAGGTGGCGGCCACCGCCTTCGGCGCGCCAGCGGAGGCCGCGTCTCGCCGACTCGTGGAGAGTGTCGCGAGCGACGACGTGCGGGGGATCCTCGAATCCACGCTCTCGCATCCGGTGACAGACGAGGAGTACGCCGAGGCCCTGGGCTCAACCTTCACGGCCCGTATCGACAATTGGGAGTTGCACAGCGAAGAGGGCCTCGATGCCCTCATCTTCCCCACCACGCCGGCCGCCGCACCGCTCTTGGAGCAGGGCCAGAACGTGAGCCACAGGGGCGAGCGCGTCGATGCGTTCGGTCTGTACACGCGGCACACGGGGGCCGGGACGATGCTCGGCGCGCCGATGCTGACGATTCCCAGCGGGCGAACCCCGGAGGGGCTCCCCGCCGGGTTGACGATCCAAGGTTGGCGCGACCGCGATGAGGAGCTCCTGCGGCTCGCCGTGGCGCTGGACGCCCGCATCAACGGCTGAGCGACGCCGGGGCGTGCATGTCCAGGCGGACACGCACGCCCCGGCCACCCTGTGCGTCACGCGGGCACGGCACCCTCCCCGGGCCTGGAACAATGGACGCCATGAGCATCCGGGTCCTGGCCGTCGGCAAGAAACACGAGTCCTGGGTCTCTGAGGGCATCGACCGCTACTCAAAGCGGCTCAAGAAGCCCTGGGACCTCGACTATCAGCTCATCCCGCACTCCTCCCGGCAGGAACAGGCGGCCCGCGAGGAGGAATCCGCGCGGTTGCTGGCCAAGATCAAACCGGACGAGTTCCTGGTGTTGTTGGATGAGCGCGGCAAGATGCTCTCCTCCCCCGGCCTGGCCACCGCGCTGCGCAAGCCGCTGGATGCCGGCAAACACGTGACCATCGTGATCGGTGGCGCCTACGGCGTTGACGCCTCGGTGCATCAGCGGGCCAACCTCGTGTGGTCCCTTTCCGAACTCGTCTTCCCCCACCAGCTCGTGCGGCTCATGCTCACGGAGCAGGTCTACCGCGCACAGGAAATCTCGGCCGGAGGGTCCTATCACCATGTCTGAGCCTCGCCTCAAGCTCGCCATCGCCACGCCCCTGCCCGCCGACGCCGAGGCGGTGTTGCGCGCCGAGCCTCGCATCGAGCTGCTCTTCGAGCCCTCGCTGCTGCCGACCCAACGCTTCCCCTCCGACCACTACGGTGAGGCCGACTTCAAGCGCACCCCCGAGCAAGAGGCGGCCTTCGACGCCCTCCTGGCCCAGGCGGACGCCGTCTACGGCATCCCGGACGAGGACCCGGCCCAGGTGGCCCGCGTCTGCACGCCCTCGGTCCGCTGGGTCTCCACGACGGCGGCGGGCGGCGGCTCGCTCATCGGCGCCGCCGGCCTCGACCGCGCCACCCTCGATCGCGTCGCCTTCACCACGAGCGCCGGCGTGCACGCCCGCCCCTTGGCCGAGTTCGCGCTCCTCGGCGTGCTCGCCGGCTTCCAGCGCGTGCCGGAACTCAAGGCCCAGCAGGCGCATCACGAGTGGCCGGATCGCGGCGACTTCCCGCGCGGCCTGGTCGGCGCGCGCATCCTCGTGCTCGGCCTCGGCCACATCGGGCGCGAGGTCGCTCGCCTGTTCAGCTCGCTCGGCGCCCACGTGACCGGCACCAGCCGCCACGCCACGAGCGATCCCCACGCCCACGCCGTCGTGCATCCCGATCGCCTCGAAGAGGCGGCGGCCCAGGCCGACGCGCTCGTCGTGACCCTGCCAGGCACCGAGCTCACGCGTCATCTTGTCTCCCGCGAGGTCATCGCGGCGCTCCCCGCCGGCGCCACCGTCGTCAACGTGGGACGGGGCACCGTGATCGACGAGGCCGCCCTCACCGAGGCGCTCGAGTTGCGTCATGTTGCCTTCGCCGCGCTGGACGTGTTCGAGACGGAACCGCTACCGTCCAAGAGCCGACTGTGGGACATGCCCAACGTGCTGGTCTCCCCGCACGCTGCCACCATGAACCGGGACGAGGACGCGCTCATCGCGCAGCTCCTCGTCGCCAACGCCCGGCGCCTGCTCGATGGCGAGCCGCTGAAGAACCGCATCGATACCCACGAGTTCTACTGAGGACCGCTTGGGTCCTCGAGCACAGAACGCGGCCGCGCGCCGCGAGAGAAGGAACAACATGTCTGAGAACCAGCAGGCAAGCGCCAACATCGGCGTGGTCGGCCTGGCCGTCATGGGCTCCAACCTGGCCCGCAACCTGGCCTCCCGCGAGGGCAACACCGTGGCGGTGTTCAACCGTTCGCGTTACCGCACCGATGAGCTGGTTTCCGCCCACCCGGAGGCGCAGTTTGTGCCGGCCTTCTCCTACGAGGAGTTCGCCGCCTCGCTCTCCGCGCCGCGCACCGCCGTCATCATGGTGCAGGCGGGCAAGGGCACCGACGCCGTCATCGACGAGCTGCTCTCCGTCTTCGAGCCCGGCGACATCATCGTTGACGGCGGCAACGCCAACTTCCACGACACGATCGCCCGCGAGGCCCGCATCCGCGAGACCGGCATCCACTTTGTGGGCACCGGCATCTCCGGCGGCGAGGAGGGCGCGCTCAACGGCCCGTCCATCATGCCCGGCGGCTCCGTGCAGTCCTACGAGACGCTCGGCCCCATCCTCGAATCCATCGCCGCGCGCGCCGAGGACGGCACGCCCTGCGTGACCCACGTGGGCACCGACGGCGCCGGCCACTTCGTGAAGATGGTGCACAACGGCATCGAGTACGCCGACATGCAGCTCATCGCCGAGGCCTACGACCTCATCCGCCGCGGCACCGGCAAGACCCCCGCGCAGATCGCCGAGGTGTTCTCGGTGTGGAACCAGGGCGAGCTCTCCTCTTACCTGATCGAGATCACCGCCGAGGTGCTGCGTCAGGTGGACGCCGAGACCGATCTGCCGCTCGTTGACGTCATCCTGGACCAGGCCGGCGCCAAGGGCACCGGCGCCTGGACCGTGCAGAACGCCCTGGACCTCGGCGTGCCGGTGACCGGCATCGCCGAGGCCGTGTTCGCTCGTTCGCTCTCCTCCTCCGCCGGCCAGCGCGCCGCCGCGCGCGAGTTGGCCGGCCCGTCCGCCGTGGCGGTGGACGACGCCGATGCGTTCATTGAGGACGTGCGCCAGGCGCTGTTCGCCTCGAAGATCGTGGCGTACTCGCAGGGCTTCGACGAGATCGTGGCCGGCGCCGAGAAGTACGGCTGGGACGTGAAGAAGGGCGAGATCGCCCGCATCTGGCGCGCCGGCTGCATCATCCGCGCCCAGTTCCTCAACACGATCGCCGACGCCTACGCCGCCGATCCGGAGCTGCCGGCCCTGTTGCTGGCCCCGTACTTCCGCGAGCACCTCGAGTCCGCGCAGGACGCCTGGCGCCGCGTGGTCATCCAGGCCGCCGGCCAGGGCATCCCCGCCCCGGCGTTCTCCTCCTCGCTCGCCTACTACGACGGCCTGCGCTCCGACCGCCTGCCCGCCGCCCTGGTCCAGGGCCAGCGCGACTTCTTCGGCGCCCACACCTACAAGCGCGTGGACAAGTCCGGCACGTTCCACACGCTGTGGAGCGGCGACCGCACCGAGGTGGCCCAGGAGCCGTCCACGCACTGACGCTGGTTCTTGTTCTGACGCGGGTTCCGCGCCGACGCGCCACGCTCCGCGGTTTCGGACTGACTCACCGCCTTCGGCGGGGGTTGTGGCCGAAATCGCGGAGCGTTCGCGCTTCTTGGTGGCGGGCTCCGGCGTTTTCCGAGCCTCGCTGAACAATCCGAGCACTCGAGTGCGTGGATTGTTCAGCGAGGCTCGGTTTTTGCTTGGAGGCCCGGCCCCGGCCCCTCGCACAGAGCGGTTTGCTGGACGCACAACGGTTTGCTGACCGTTCTGGGTACAGCAAACCGTTCTGAGGCAGCGGCTACGGCTGCGGCGGCGGGTTCAGGAACTGTTGATTGATCATCATCTGCTGGGCGGACAGCATGTCTTGCTCGTTGGCGGGAGGCGGGGCCACCCCGGCCCGACGCTGGCGCGCCAGACGCACCCCCATCACCACGACCAGGCCCACCAAGACCACGAGCAGTACCGTCACCAACACGATTCCCGGCATGACGCGCCCCTAACTCAGCCGCTTGCTCAGGTGGATCTCCACGGTGTCCCCCAGCTCCTTGCCGAGCGATTTGCGCAACTTGGCGCTGATGGAGACCATGTGCCCGCCGGTCCCGGTGGGCATGAACGCACTCGTGAGCGGCAACCCGTCAACGGTCCCTTCGACCTTGACCGACTTACCTGTACCGAAGAACTCCTTTGACCCCGGAAGCTCAACGCAGGACCACACTTCGCCCTTCACGTCCACGCCGATCGGTGCGCTGAAGGTGTGGTCAAGGTCTTGAGGCTCGAAGGCCACGGCGTCCCCCTCGGTGCTCGCGTTCGTTGCGGCCAGCGTACGCCGCTGTGCACCTCACGTTCGGCCCCACAAACACCGAACGGCGTGCTGCCGTCAGGGGGCCTACACTCCGCCCTGACCACAGCACGCCGTTCGACGTGTTTGATACCACCTTATTGTGCCCCAAAAGCTCGGCAACCGGATGCTGTTTGGGGCACGGAAACCGCTCATCCGTGCAACGATTGAGCGTGGACAAGATCGATCGCGCAATCATCGAGACCCTGCGCGTGGACGCGCGCATCTCCAACGTCGCCCTGGCTGACCGCGTGGGCCTCACGCCCGGGCCGTGCCTCAGACGAGTCCAGAAGCTGGAGCACGACGGCGTGCTGCTGGGTTACGAGGCCCTCGTCAGTCCCAGCGCGGACAAGACCGCGTTCGAGGTCATCCTCGACATCGAGCTCACCGACTTCTCGGCCGCCACGGTCGAACGCTTCGAGAACACCATGGCCGGGTACGACGAGGTCCTGGAGGTCTACCGCCTCTTCGGCCAACCCGACTACTTCGCGCGCGTGGCCGTCGAGGACCTGCCGACCTACGAAAAGTTCCTCTCAAGAACGCTCCTGGCGATGCCCGGCATCCAGAAGGTCTCGAGCAAGTTCCCCATGAAGGTCGTCAAATCCCTGCGCCCCTCGAGGACTGAGCGCGACACGCTGGCGCCCCGTCGCTTGCGCGGAGGGTCGCTGGGCTCTTGAATCGAGTCCACCATCCCGCCTTCCCTTGGAGGACGTCGTGACAGCATCAGCCAGCACTTCCCCGGCGGGGCCGCGCGGCAGCGCACGCGCACCTCGCCGCCGGGGCACCGCCCTCGCACTCGCCGCTGCCGCCTCGGTGGCGTTCCTGACGGCCTGCTCGCCGCAGGAGCAGTCGGGCGCCACGCTGGCCGTCGACGTCAGGATCGAGGTGTGCGACGGCTCCACCTGCACCCTGGCGCGCCTCCCCGAGGCCACCGTCATGTGGCGGCTCGGGGGCACCGAGCACGTCGCCACCACGGACGAGACCGGGGCCTCGAGCATCACCGTCCCCGAGAACGGTCTGGGCACCGGCACCGTCACGTGGGGCAGCCTCGAGAACCGTTTTCAGCTCAGCGTCGCGCCGGGTGAGGCCTTCAGATCGTCGGTCGTGCTCGCGCCCCGCGCCCTCGTGGATCGCGACACGCCCTAGCCTCCGGCAGCGGCCGGCAACACCCGCCGTCGGCCTCGCACCACCGCCGGCCGCCGCCACGTCCGCAACCCGCCGCCGGCCGCGGCCGGCCGCTACTTGGCCAGCTGCGCCTGGATCGACTCCATGACCCGGCCCAGCGCGGGCTGCGCGTCCGACCCCACGCGCGGCTGGGCGTCCTTGAGCACCGACAGGGTCTGCTCCCATTGGGCCTTCGACGCCTCCACGTTCATGGAGGGCAACTGCGTGCGCGGGTGCCCGGCGTCGATGAGCTCGTTGTCCACCGAGTTGCCGCGCTCAACGATGGCCGTGGCCGCCTTGAGCGCGGCCTGATCCGCGCCGTCGCCCCAGGATGCCGCGGCGATCTCCACGGCATCCACCATGCCCGGCCAGTCCGCCCGCTCCAAGGTGAGGGAGGTCCCCGAACCCAGCGACGCGGCGTCGAACATGCCGACCGCCTGCGCCTCCTGGCGCGAGAGCACCTGGGAGTAGCTGTACCCGGCGATCGCGCGCGGCGCGGCCGCGTCGTTCTTCTCCTCGCCGCCGTTGTTCATCGAGATGTAGACGATGAGCCCCACGATGAGCGCCAGGGCGATCAGCCCGATCACCAACGGCAGAAAGCTGCTCTTCTCGTCGCGACCGCTCGCGGCCTGATCCCGTGCCATCTTCACTTACCTCACCTCGACCTGGCGCGAAGGACATCTCGTCGCCCTCCACGCGTACCCTGACCATGATGCCGCAGTCCCCCAGCGCCGCGAGCGTGCTTGAGCGCTTCTCCCCCGCCACCCGCGAGTGGTTCCAGGGGGCCTTTCCGGCGCCCACCACGGCCCAGATCGGGGCCTGGGACGCCATTTCCCAAGGGCATCACGCGCTCGTCATCGCCCCCACGGGCTCGGGCAAGACCCTCTCGGCGTTCCTCTGGGCCCTCGACTCCTTCATCCGAAACGCACAGGGACAGGGCACGCTCCCGGGCCTGGATCCGGCCACGGGCGCCATCGCCCCACCGGCCTCGCTCAAGGACAAGGCACAGGCCGCCCAGCGCAAGCACGCGAACGAGGGCACGCGTGTCCTCTACATCTCCCCACTGAAGGCCCTCGGCGTGGACGTGGAGCGCAACCTCCGCTCCCCGCTCATCGGCATCACGCAGACCGCCCGCCGCCTGGGCGTCCCGGTCCCCGAGGTCTCGGTCGGTGTGCGCTCGGGAGACACCACACCGGCGGAGCGCCGCGCCCTCGCGAGCCACCCCCCGGACGTCCTCATCACCACGCCGGAATCGCTCTACCTCATGCTCACGTCCAAGGCGCGCGAGTCCCTCACGCGCGTGGACACGGTCATCGTGGACGAGGTCCACGCCGTCGCCAACACCAAGCGCGGCGCGCACCTCGCGCTCAGCCTCGAGCGCCTCGACGCCCTCCTGCCCAAGCCGGCCCAGCGCATCGGCCTCTCCGCCACGGTGGAACCACGCGAGGAGGTGGCGCGCTTCCTCGGCGGCTCGCGCCCCGTGGCGATCGTCGCGCCGGAATCCACCAAGGCCTGGGACCTGAGCATCACCGTCCCGGTCCCCGACATGGCGGACCTGCCCAGCGCCTCCGCCGCACACGACCTCGGCCCCGGCTCCTCCCCCGAGCCCAACGCGTCCATCTGGCCGCACGTCGAGGAGAAGATCGTCGACCTCATCGAGGCCAAGAACTCCACGATCGTCTTCGCCAACTCCCGCCGCCTCGCCGAGCGCCTCACGGGCCGCCTCAACGAGATCCACGCGGCGCGGCTGGGCCTGTCCGACGCCGTCCCGGCCTTCACGGTGGGCGGCATCGGCTCGCCCAGCCGCGAGATCCTGCACCCGCCGGCCTTCGGCCAATCGGCCATCGCCGCGGACGGAGACGCCGGGGCGCCAGTGCCGCTGTCCGAGGTGCTCGACGCCGCGTGGCCGGGTGCCGGGGACACCGGAACCGCGGGCGGCGCATCGCTGTCCGACGGCGTGTGGCCGGGTGCCGGGGACGGCATCCCGGGTGCCCCGGGGCACCCGGTCGAGCCAGCGCCGTCGGGCGGGAAAGCCAGCTGGGGGGTGCCGGCAAACCGGGCCCCGGCCCAGGTGATGGCGCAGGCGGGGCAGACCGCCGGCGCGCCGGAGCTGCTGGCGCGCGCGCACCACGGCTCGGTCTCCAAGGAGCGCCGCGCGCAGATCGAGGACGACCTGAAGTCCGGGCGGCTGCGCTGCGTCGTGGCCACGAGCTCGCTCGAACTCGGCATCGACATGGGCCTGGTTGACCTGGTGATCCAGGTGGAGGCGCCTGGCTCCGTCTCCTCGGGGTTGCAGCGCGTGGGCCGCGCCGGCCACCAGGTGGGCGCGCCGTCCACCGGCGTCTTCTTCCCCAAGCATCGCGGGGACCTGGTCTCCAGCGCCATCACGGTGGAGCGCATGCTCGCCGGGCGCATCGAGTCCATGGCCGTGCCGGCCAATCCGCTGGACATCCTGGCGCAGCAGACCGTTGCGGCGTGCGCGCTGGGGCCCATCGATGTGGAGGAGTGGTTCGAGTTGGTGCGCGGGAGCGCGCCCTTCGCCTCGCTCCCGCGCAGCGCGTTCGAGGCCACGCTGGATCTGCTGGCCGGCAAGTACCCCTCCGACGAGTTCGCCGAGCTGCGCCCACGCCTGATCTGGGACCGCGACGCCGGGACCATCGAGGGGCGGCCGGGGGCGCAGCGCCTCGCGGTGACCTCGGGCGGCACCATCCCCGACCGCGGGCTCTTCGGCGTCTACCTGGCCGGGTCTCAGGACGCCGGCACGGGCAACCGCCGCGTGGGCGAGCTGGACGAGGAGATGGTCTACGAGTCCCGCGTGGGCGACGTGTTTGCCCTCGGCGCCACGAGCTGGAAGATCGAGGACATCACCCACGATCGCGTGCTCGTCTCCCCCGCCTTCGGGCAGCCGGGCAAGCTGCCGTTCTGGCACGGGGACGGCCTGGGTCGCCCGGCCGAGCTGGGCGCCGCGCAGGGCGCGTTCCAGCGCGAACTGGCCGGGACGGAGGACGCGGCGGCGCGCGAGCGGCTCGCCGCGATGGGCCTGGACGAGTGGGCCCAGGACAACCTCCTCGCCTACCTGCGCGAGCAGGTGGAGGCCACGGCCACGGTCCCGAGCGACACCACGCTCGTGCTCGAGCGCTTCCAGGACGAGCTGGGCGATTGGCGCGTCATCCTGCATTCCCCGTACGGCATGAAGGTGCACGCCCCGTGGGCGCTGGCCGTGGGCGCGCGGCTGCACGAGCGCTACGGCCTGGACGGCTCCGCCATGGCGGCGGACGACGGCATCGTGCTGCGCGTCCCGCTCATGGACGACGAGCCGCCGGGCGCCGAGCTCTTCTTGTTCGACCCGGACGAGCTGCAGGAGGCCGTCACCGCCGAGGTGGGCGGCTCGGCGCTGTTCGCCGCGCGCTTCCGCGAGTGCGCGGCGCGCGCCCTGCTGCTCCCCCGCCGCGACCCCGGTAAGCGCACTCCTCTGTGGCAGCAGCGCCAGCGGGCCTCGCAGCTGCTCGAGGTCGCCGCCAAGTACCCGCAGTTCCCGATCATCCTGGAGACGGTGCGCGAGTGCCTCCAGGACGTCTACGACCTGCCGGCCCTCAACGCGCTCGCGTCCGCGTTGCAATCGCGCAAGATCCGCGTGGTCGAGGTGCAGACGCCCTCGCCGAGCCCCTTCGCCCAGTCCCTGCTCTTCGGCTACGTGGCGCAGTTCCTCTACGAGGGCGATTCGCCCCTGGCCGAGCGCCGCGCCGCCGCCCTCTCCCTGGACCCGTCCCTCCTCGCTGACCTGCTGGGCCGCGAGGAGCTGCGCGAGCTCCTCGACGCCGACGTCATGGCCGCCGTGGAGGCCGAGGCGCAGCGGCTGGCGCCGCAGCGGCGGCTGCGCGGCCTCGAGGGCGCCGCCGATCTGCTGCGCCTGCTCGGCCCGCTCTCCGCGGAGGAGTTGGCCGCGCGCCTCCGCGCCCCGGACGGGGCCCCCGGCGAACCGAATCTGGGCGACGAAGCCCCGAGCGCCCCCGGATTCCGGACAAACTCCGCGCTTTCGGACGCCTCCCTGGCCGACACCGCGGAGGATTCCGCAGCGAGCCCCGAAGACGCACCGGGAGCGGACACGGACAGCCCCCACGCGAGCCCAGAACAAGCAGAGGCTTGGGCCCAGGAGCTCGTGGCGAGCCGCCGGGCCCTCGCCGTGCACCTCAACGGCCGCCCCGTCTACGCCGCGATCGAGGACGCCTCGCGCCTGCGCGACGCCCTCGGCGTGGCCCTGCCCATGGGCGTCCCCCTGGCGTTCGTGGAGCCCGTCCCCGATCCGCTCGGCGACCTCGTGGGCCGCTACGCCCGCACCCACGGCCCCTTCACCGCCTCGGAGGCGGCCGCCGCGCTGGGGCTCGCGGGCGCCGTGGTGACCCAGACCCTGCAGCGCCTGGCGCAAGAGCAGCGCGTCACGCCCGGCGAGTACCGTCCCACACCCAGCGGCGAGCAGGAGTGGTGCGAGAAGGACATCCTGCGCCGCATCCGCCGCCGCTCCCTCGCCGCCCTGCGCGCCGAGGTGGAGCCGGTGGAACAGCCGGCCCTGGCCCGCTTCCTCGCCGATTGGCAGTACCTTCCCCAGCAGCTGCGCGGCGTGGACGGCGTGGCCCTCGTCGTGGAACAGCTCGCCGGCGTCCCCGTCCCGGCCAGCGCGTGGGAGGGCTTCGTCCTGCCCTCGCGCGTGCGGGGCTACCAGCCTGCGTGGCTGGATGAGCTGCTCACCTCGGGCGAGGTGCTCTTCTCCGGCGCCGGCTCCCTCGCCGGCGACGACGGCTGGGTGGCTCTGCATCTCGCCGATTCCGCGCCCCTCACCCTGCGCCGCGACGAGGACTTCGAGCCCGGCGCACTGCACCTGCGCATCCTCGAGGCCCTCGCCGGCGGCGGCGGGTGGTTCCTCGGCCAGCTCGCCTCCCGCCTCGAGGGGGACGGCCACGTTCCGGAGGCGCAGCTCGCCGCCGCGCTCTGGGACCTCGTCTGGGCCGGCCTCATCACCAACGACTCCTACGGCGCCGTGCGCGGCATGCTCTCCGGCGGCAAGGCGGCGCACAAGCGCAAGCAGGACCCGCGCGCCCGCACGGCCCGGCTCGGCCACGTGCGCGGGCTGCGCACGCGCGGCTACGGCGCCGGGCTCGGGCGGGGGTTGAGGCCCGACGCCGGTGGCTCACCCCAGGCGCCCGGCGCCGGGTGGGGCGAGACGACGGCGGGCGACTCCGCGGGGCCGGGTTCCGCGGCCGAGCGCGCCGGCCGTGCGGACTGGGCAGGCGGCGGCGCCGTCCCGGGCGCGCGGGGCGCGCTGGGAGGCGAGCACGCGGCGTCGGGCATCGATCGCTTCGGCTCGGGGCGCGCCGCGCCCCCGTCGCTGCCGGCGGCCCAGGGTCGGTGGAGCCTGCTGCCCACGCCGGAACCGGACGCGACCCTGCGCGCCCACGCCACGAGCGAGGTGCTGCTCGATCGCTACGGCGTGCTGACGAAGGGCTCGGTGCAGGCCGAGGACGTGCCCGGCGGCTTCGGGATGCTCTACAAGGTGCTCAGCCGCATGGAGGAGCAGGGCATCGCGCGGCGCGGCTACTTTGTTGAGCGGCTCGGCGCCGCGCAGTTCTCCACGGCCGCGACCGTGGATCGGCTGCGCTCGCACGCCAGGGACGAGGACGTGCGCCGGGAGACCCCCGTCGCGCTGGCCCTCGCCGCGACCGATCCGGCCAACCCCTACGGCGCCGCCCTCGCGTGGCCCACCCTGCCCGTCCCCGACGGGACGAACGCCACGGCCACCGGTCATCGACCGGGCCGCAAGGCGGGCGCCGTGGTGGTGCTGGTGGACGGCGAGCTGGCGCTCTACGTGGAGCGCGGCGGCAAGACGCTGCTGTGCTTCGACGAGCGCGAGGCCACGCTGGCCGTGGCGGCGCCCGCGCTCACGGAGGCGCTGCGCACGGCGCGCGTGGAGAAGATGAGCATGCAGAAGGTCAACGGGCTGCCGATCCTGGGCACGCCCGTGGCCCGCGCGCTCGTGGCGGCAGGCTTTGGGACGCTGCCCTCCGGGTTGCGCTGGCGGGGTTAGGCCTGCCCTGGCCCGTGGTCGTGTCCGCGCCTCCCGGTTCGCGCCTACACCTGCGCGTCGCGCTGCCAGGCGAGGATCTCCGGGGTGAGCTCCATGAGCGTCTTGTCGTTCCCGCCCGGTGACTTCACGAAGAGCAGCCGCGTGCCGGCCGCCGACTTCTGTGCGTGCGGGTGGCCGGGCGCCATCGCCAGGAAGTCCCCGGCCTCCAGGGTGTGCACCACGTCGGCCTCGAGGTCCCACATGAGGATCCGGCCAGCCAGAACATAGACGAACTCTCCGTTCTCCGGATGGAAGTGCGGCGGTTCCAGGGCCACCTCGGCGTAGTCAACGATCCCGATCTCGGTGGCGCCCACCGTCGCGTTGGCCAGCTCCTGCGGCCTGGCCAGGTCCCCCACGAGGTACTGCCGGGCGTTCGCCGCGAGCGCCGCCTCGATGCTCGTGCCGCGCACAACGTTGAATCCGCTCATGCGTTTCACCCTAACCGGGCCCAGCGTCCGGGGGTGTTTGTAGGCTGGTCACCCGAGCACACCAGCGACGACCGGAGGACCCCATGGCTACGCTGACCCCCTTCCTCATGTTCCAGGGCGGCACGGCCCGCGCTTGGGCCTCCGCAACGCTCGAGGCGTGCGCCGCCGCCGGCATCGAGGCCTCGCTCGAATCGGAAGATCTGTACGACGACGCGGGGCCGGGCCCCGCGGGCACCGTCGCCGCCGGCTTCCTCGTGGTGGCGGGCCAGCGCCTGCGCTACTTCGATTCCTTCGTGAACCACGCGTTCGACTTCACGCCCTCGCTCTCGCTCTTCCTCGACGTGGACGACGCCGCTCAGGTGGACACGCTCGCCGCCTCCCTGAGCGAGGGCGGCGGCACGCTCATGCCCGCCGGGGAATACCCCTTCAGCCCGCGCTTCGCTTGGGTCAACGACCGTTTCGGCGTCTCCTGGCAGCTCAACACGCCGCCAGCGTCGTGAGCGCGCTCGAAGGCTAAAGCATGCCGGAAGGCGACTCCCTCGCCCGCGTGGAGCAGCGCCTGCGCCCGCTCCTGCTGGACACCCCGCTCGTGCGCAGCGACTTCCGCGTGCCCTCCATGGCCACCCTGGATCTGCGCGGGCGGGCCATCACCGAGGTCGCCGCGTACGGCAAACACCTCTTCCTGCGCGTGGACGGCGGCGACGTCATCCACTCCCACCTGCTCATGGAGGGGCGCTGGCTCGTGCTCGCCCCCGGCGAGCGATGGACCGTCCCCGCCGCCCGGGTCCGCGCCGTCCTGGAGACGGAACACGCGCAGCTGCTTGGCGTGCAGCTCGGCGTGCTCGAGGCCATCACGCAGCCCCGGCGCGAGGAGATGGTGGCAGCGCTCGGCCCCGATCCGATCCACGCGTGGGACGCGGAGCTCGCGCTCGCGCTGTTGCGCGCCGATCCCGAGCGACTGCTCGGCGCCGTCCTGCTCGATCAGCGCGTGGTCGCCGGGATCGGGAACATCTTCCGCTCCGAGTCGCTCTTCGTGGCCGGGCTCTCTCCCTTCTCCCGCGTGGGAGAGCACGACGACGCGGCGCTGGCTCGCGTGCTTGAGGTCGCCGCGGCGCAGCTCAGGCAGAACGCGCAGCGCGCCTCCCGGCGCACCGCCGGTCCCAGCTGGCCGGAGCGGTATTGGGTCTACGGACGGGCGGGGCGTCCCTGCCCGCGCGCCCACGGACGCGTGGAGAGCGCGCCGCTCGCCGACCCCACGCTGGCCCGCGGCTACGTGGGTGGCGACAGCAGCGATCTGCGCTCGGTCGCGAGGGACGTGTTCTGGTGCCCGCGCTGCCAACCGGGGCCAGTGCCGCCTTCCTTGCCGGACGCCGCGGGGTCGCCTCGCGTTCGCGGCACCGGCGTGCGCCCCGGCCGGGACCGGCGGGCGCGATGAGCCGCGTGAGCGCCCCCGCGCCGCGGGGCTTGGTGGTGCGGCCGGCCACCGCGCGGGACGTGGCGAGGGTGCTGGCGCTGTACTCGGCCGATCGCCGGGACACGAGCGCCCCGGCGATCGCGGCCGCGATCCACGAGGTGGACGCCTGCGCCGTGGTGGCGGCGGACGCCGCCACGGGCGCGCTGCTCGGTTTTGGCAAGACCCATCGCTGGGGTGAATCGCTCGGCCCCGCCCCCGCCGGGCTGTATCTGGGTGGTTCCCTGGTCCGTTCCGTGGCCAGGCGCCGCGGGGTCGGGCTTGCCCTAGTGCTGGCCCGCGCCGGGTGGGCGGCGGCGCGCGGCGAGGAGCTGTTCTCGGTGTGCGCGGCAGACAACGTAGCGAGCGTCGCCATGCACCGCGCGGCGGGCTTCGAGCCGCTGGCCGGCGCGGCCGGGATGCGTGGCATCATCGGTGGCGGACGCGAGGGCCTGCTCTGGCGAGCGCCCACGCAGGAAGGGGCGTGATGGATCTCGGAACCTTGCTCTTTGAGCTCTCGGAGCTCGAGCGCGGGCAGGAGCGCTTCGTGTGCACGGCGTTCAGCGTCCGGGAGGGCGCGGTCGTGCTGAGCGCGGCGGGCCGCGAGGTGACCGTGCCGCTCGGGGCCACCCGGGGTGAGCTGCATCGGCTCCTCACCGAGGCCGGCATCGCCCTGGACCCGCCGCACGAGGGCGAGCTGCCTCCCATCGAGGCCGGTGGCCCGCACCTCGACTGGGTGGAGCTCCTGCGCGACCTCGCCTCGGGCCCGGACGATCTCGCGAGCACGGGAACCGGCCTGCTCCTGGGCGCCTCGACCGACGGGTCCTCAGCGCTCGTCACCCTCCGGAACGCGCGCGGCGTGCGCCACCACCCCTACGCCTTCGACGGCGGCTATCCGGCCGCCGTCGCCCTGGACTTCGCGACGGACCCGTAGCCCACACACGCGCGGCGGCCCCGCTAGCAGCCGTCGGCCTGCCGGACCACGGCCTCAGCGCGGTCCGCGAAGCGCTCGTCCCAGATCCGCCCGATCCAGGCCGCGATCAGCGCACCGAGCGCCGCGCGGGGGTCCTCCGGCTTCGTCATGGGCTCGAAGATCCCACCCAGCGGCGCCTCCTCTGCGTTGAGGTGCGCCTCCCCGTCTTCGCCGAAACTCACGTTGAGCAGCTGCCGCGAGGCATCGCTCGCGCGCGCTGCCTCCCAGTGCTGCCGCCCCATGGGCGTGACCCAGACGGAGGGAAGCCAGGGGGCGTCCTCGTCCGTGAACACGCTCAGTTCCAGCTCCACGTCGAAGCCCTGCACGGCGGCAAGCGTTCGTTCGGCCCGCTCGATCGCCTCCGGCTCGGCGGAGGCCAACACCCGCTCCCAGAACGCCTCGAACTGGCTCATGCGCTCACCCAGCCCGGATCGGTGGAGAGCACGGACATGAGGTCCTCGCTCAGCCACGCGCCGTCGAACTCCATGACGTCTCGACGCGTTCCCTCGTGGACAAAGCCGGCCTTGTCGTAGGCCCGGCGGGCCCGCGGGTTGAACGTGAACACGGTGAGGGAGATGCGGTGCAGGCCCACCGAGAGCCCGTGGGCCACGGTGAGCCGCGTGGCCTCCGTCCCGAGGCCGCGCCCGCGCCCCTCCGGCCCCATGAGGATCCTGAAGTTGCAGGAGCGGTCCTCGACGGAGAGCTCGTTGAGCACCGCCTCGCCCACGCAGCGCCCCGTCGCGGCGTCGACGATGGCCAGGTCGAGCCGGTCGGGCTGCGCCGCGCGGCTGCGGTACCACTCGAGGGTGCGCTCATCCAGCTCCGGGGAGGCCGCGGCGGCCTCCGCCGTGGACCCCACCGAGCCGGTGAGGATCTGCACCTCCGGATCGGCCAGGATGGGGCCCATCGCCGCGATGTCCTCCTCGGTGAACGGGCGCAGCAGCACCCGCTCGCCGCGCAGCGTGGGCTTGGTGGCCAGGGCGTCCCCGCGCATCACGCCGCCCCACCGGGGACGCGGTACTTGAAGCCCACGTGGGAGCCAACAAAGCCGAGCCGCTCGTAGAAGCGGTGCGCGTCGACGCGGGCGGCGTCCGAGGTCAGCTGCACGAGCGAGACACCGCACGCGAGCGCGGCGGGGCCCATGACCCAGCGCATCATCTCCCCGCCGATCCCCGCCGAGCGCCGCTCGGAGGACACGCGCACGGCCTCCACCAGGAGCCGCGTTGAGCCGCGGCGGGCCATCCCGGGGATCACGGTGAGCTGCATCGTCGCCACCGCCACGCCGCCGCCGTCGCGCGCCAGGAGCAGCACGTTGGAGGGATCCGCCTGGATCGCGGCGAGCGCGGCGGCGTAGCGCTCCCTGTCCCCCTCGGCGGCGACATCGCCGCGGGACGCCGACACCGCGTCGTCGGCCAGGAGGGCCATCAGGGCATCCAGGTCACCGGGAACGGCGGCCTCGAGGCGCAGCGTTCCCGCTCGAGAGGCCAGGGTGACCGGCAGCGTCAGCGAAGAGATCATGAACCCATCGTGGCAGAGCCGCTCCCCCGCGTCAGCGCCAGCCCGGAGGCGATGTCCAGATCGGTGGGGCCGCCGGCAAAGCCAGCCTCGTGCGCCAGTACCGCCCCGAAGACCGCCACCCAGAAGGTCTTGCTCGCGCGCGCCACGCCGTGGCCGGCGACCCAGCCCTCGCGCTGCAGCCGCCGCTCGAGGAAGCGCTCGGAGCGGGCGAAGAGCACCTTCAGGTATCCGCTGGCCAGCTGCCCGAGCTCCTCGTGCCCCCTGGCGAGCGCGAGCGCGGAGGTGACGGAGGGCAGCGAAGGCAGCGCGAGCGCGGTGCGGGCCAGGGCCCGGCCGAACTCCTCGGGGCTCCTCGCGCCCCGCGCCACGCGGGTCAGTCGGCCGGAGTCGCGCAGCAGCAGGGCGAAGGCTGCCTCGAGGTACAGGCGGTCCTTTGAACCGAAGTGGTGGGTGATCTGGTTCGGGAACACGCCGGCGGCCTCGGCCACGTGCTTCACCGTGAACTGGCCCGGGGTGCGCGTCAGGGCCAGCGCCGAGGCGGCGGCCCTGATCAGGGCGCGGGTGCGGGCGCCCTGCCGGTTCGCGGTCGACGACGAGGCCGGAGACGGGGCGGGGGAACTGGACATGGATAGATTGTATGCCGTACAACTTAGTTTGTACGCAATACAAGAAAGAGGTTGGGTTATGGACGTCGTCATCACGGGCTACGGGGCGATCACGCCGCTGGGCGGCGGTGTCGCCGCGCTCTGGGACGGGCTGATCGCCGGGCGCTCCGGCGTGCGCGCCCTGGACCTAGACCCGGGGCGATTCCCCTCCGGCCGTGCCGCCGTGGGCCTCGCGGAGATGGATGCCGAGACCGCGCTCGGCCGGGCCAACGCCCGCCGGCTCGATCCCACCCAACGCTGGGCCCTGCTCGCAGGCCGGGAGGCCTGGGCCGACGCCGGCTCCCCGGAGGTCGACGGCGCACGCCTGGCGATCAGCCTCGGCACCGGTGTGGGCGGCCTGAACACGACCCTCGAGCAGGAGCATCGCCTGCGCGAGGGCGGGGCGCGCCGGGTTTCCCCGCGCACCGTCCCCATGCTCATGGCCAACGCCGCCTCGTCGCAGCTGAGCATCGAGCTCGGGGCTCGCGGCGGCGCCTACACGCCCGTCTCGGCCTGCGCGGCCGGGGCCGAGGGCATCGCCCACGGCGCCCGGCTCATCGCAGCCGGCGAGGCCGACGTGGTGCTCGCCGGCGGCGCCGAGGCCGCCCTCTCCGAGCTCACGCTGGCCGCCTTCGCGCAGTCGCAGGCCCTCGCGACCCTCCACCCGGGCGAGGACCCGACCACCCTTTCTCGCCCGTTCGCCGCGGACCGGCGCGGCTTCGTGCTCGGGGAGGGCGCCGGAATCGTCGTGCTCGAGAGCGAGGCCTTCGCCGCCGCGCGCGGCGCCCGCGTGCGCGCCCGCCTGGCCGGATGGGGCATCACCTCCGACGCCTTCCACATCACGGCCCCGGACCCCGAGGGAACGGGCCAGCGCTCCGCCATCGACGCCGCACTGAGCCGGGCCGGGCTGACCCCCGGTGACGTCGACCTCGTCAACGCCCACGCGACCTCCACCGGGGTGGGCGACGCCGCCGAGGCCGCCGCCCTGCGCGCGGCGGGGCTGGGGCACGCCACCGTCACCGCGAACAAGGGCGCCACGGGCCACCTGGTCGGCGCCGCTGGCGCGGTCGAGGCGATCGCGACCGTCCGCTCGTTGGAGACCGGCCTCATCCCGCCCACGCTGAACGTGGCGCCCGACGACGCCGCGTGCGGGCTCGACGTCGTCAGGGGCGCCACCCGCGCCGCGACGATCGGCGCGGCGCTGAGCACGTCTTTCGCGTTCGGCGGCCAAAACGTGGCACTCGTCCTCGCTCGCGCCTGAAACGCACCAGGGCGACAGCGTCACCACAGCGGCACGTGACAAACTGGGTCCATGGCCCTGCGTTCCCCCCTTCCCGTTCGAGACGGGGTCAACGCCACGCGCCTCCACCTGCCGTTGTCCGGTCCGTGGGACACCATTCAGGACTACGTGCTCGCTCGCTTCGGCCACGTGGACGAGGCGGGACTTCGCCGGCGCTTCGCCACGGGCGAGGTCCAGGGCATCGGCGGCGCCGTCATCGACGCCACCACGCCGCTCGGGGAACACGAGTTCCTCTGGTACTACCGCAATGCCCCCGCCGAGACGCCCGTCCCGTTCCACGAGACGCTCCTGCACCTGGACGCCGACCTGCTCGTGGTGGACAAGCCGCACTTCCTCCCCACCACGCCGGGCGGGCGCTACGTGCAGGAATCGGCGCTGGTCCGCCTGCGCAACCGCCTCGGCCTGCCGCACCTGACGCCCATGCACCGCCTGGACCGCGCCACGGCCGGCGTCGTCATGTTCTCCGTGCGCCCCGAGACGCGCGGCGCCTACCAGACCCTGTTCGAGCGCCGCGGCATCTCCAAGGTCTACGAGGCCGTCTCGGCGCAGCCGGCCGGCTGGGACCCGACGAACCCGCGGCTGCGTGGCGTCCCCACGCCGCTGACCTATCGCGACCACATCGACAAGATCAAGGGCACCCTGCGCGTGGTGGTTGACGACGCGGCCGAGCCCAACGCCGAGACGATCGTGGAGCTCCTCTCCAGCGGGGTCTCGGCGGGGCACCGCGCTGGCCTGCCCGTCATCCACACGCGCCTGCGCCCCCGCACCGGCCGCACCCACCAGCTGCGCGTGCACCTCGCGGCCCTCGGCATCGGGATCCTCAACGACCCCTTCTATCCCGTCCTCCTCGACGAGGCGCCCGATGACCACGCGCGCCCCCTGCAGCTGCTGGCCCGCACCATCTCCTTTGTTGACCCGCTCAGCGGACGCCCGCGCGCCTTCAGCTCGCGCCTGCGCCTCGGCGAGACGCCGGTGCCCGACGCCGCCGTCCCCGGCCCCGCGCCGTCGGGCACCGTGGGTGCCTCCCTCTTAGGCGAGGGCGCCTCCGGCGCCCTGGGCAGCGGGGTGAGCGCGTGAACCTCGCCGATCCCTCCTCGCTTGGCTGGTGGTACTACCCGCTCTCGTTCGTGTTGAACGTGTTCGACTCGTTCATCGCGCCGCTGCCCCAGGAGCTCTTTGTCCTCGCGATCGGGCCGCTCTCCAGCCGCGGGCTCGTGTCCTTCTGGGCCGCCGTGGCCGTCGCGTGGATCGCCAACATGCTGGGCGACGTCTGGCTCGCCTGGGTGGTGCAGCGCTACCGCCACGTCCTAGACCGCTGGCGCTTCGGCCGCTGGCTGCTCGCCAAGGCAGAGGCGGGGGAACGTGCCCTCGGCGAGCGCGGCACGTTCGCGGTGCTCGCGGGCCTGCGCTTCGTCTCCGGGGGACGGACCGCCTCGTACGTCGCGGCCGGCCTCGCCGCCGTGCCGCGGCGCACGCAGTGGCTGGCCACGGCCGTCGGCTCGCTCGCGTGGGTGTTCTTCATGGTGCTCATCGGCCAGGTCACCGAATCCGCCACGGGACTCCCGGCGTGGGCTTCCGCGCTCGTGGGCATGGCCGTCGGTACGCTGATCGGAGCCATACCCGCGCTGATCGGGTGGGCCAGACGGCGTTCACAACGGGGGAGACGCGATGATCCGACCAGCTCGACGGGAACCGGCTGAGCAAGCGGCCGATGTGCCCGACGTCGGCGCGCCGGACGCGCTGCGTTTTCCCCCGCGCGAGCGCCCCACGACCATCCGCCGCCCCGCGCGCGAGACGCCCTTCGACCTCGAGACGGAGGACGAGGCGGAGCACCGCGCCGACGCGGAGCGCACCGCCACGCGCCAGGAGGTCGAGCGCGAGCGCGAGGCCCAGGAACGCGAGGCCACCATCCGCCAGGCGCGCGCGGCGCTGAGGGGCCAGGCCGCGGCCCCGGAGCTGGCCTCCGTCGTGTGGGACGCGCACGAGGCCATCGCTGCAGCGCGGCAGGCCGAGGCCGATCCGGACGCCGAGCGCGTCGAGTACGTGCCGATCGCCCGCGAGTCCCACGGCATCACCTCCCTGCTCCCCATCGAGCTCGTCCCGGCGTCCGTCTACGTGGCCCCGTACAACCTGCCTGAGCGCTCCCCCAACCCGGCCCCGACGCCGCTTGATCTGCTGCGCCGCGTCCTCCTGACGGCGCTGGCCGTGGCCCTCGCGGTGGCCGGCGCCGTGCTCACCGCCCAGGGCCTCACCCCGGCGCTCGCCTCCGGCACCTCGCCGCTGGCCCCGTGGCCGGTCGCGGCTTTCGCCTGGCCGCTCCTGGGGGTCGCCGCCCTCGCCTTCGCCGCGCACGGCTGGGCACCGGATCAGCGCAGCGCCCGCCGCCAGCGCACCCTCGGCCTGCCCTGGGCGCTGGCCGGTGCCGGCGGCGTCGCGTGGGCCCTCTCCGCGGCCTTCGGGCCCACCTGGCTGGCCCTGCCGTCCTCGCTCCTGGTGTTCGCCGGCGGGTGGGAGGGCGTGCGCCGCCTCAACCTGCTCACGGCCCGCACGCGGCGCGAGCGATGGCTCACCGATGCCCCCACCGAGGCGCTCCTGGGCTGGGGCGCGTTCAGCGTGGCCTGGTCCCTCTCCGCCACGGCCGCCGCCACGGGCTGGATCGTGGAACCCGTGACGCTGTGGTCCTCCCTGACCCTCCTGGCCTGCATGATCCCCGTGTGCGTGGTCGGCATGTCGGAGCGCGGGCGCCTTGTCCCCGCGATTGCGTTCGGCTGGGGCGCCGTGTGGCTCATGGTGGCCCGCCTCGTGGGCGGCTGGCACGACCCGATCCTCATGGTCGTGGCCGGGGTCGGCGGCATTGTGGCCCTCCTGACCGCGCTGGCCCGCCGCCAGGAGATCAGCCACAATGAACGCCTGGCGCTCCAGGGCCTGCCCACCCCCTGACCGGCGCTTGCCACCGGCGTTCCTCGAGGGAGCCATGAAGCCGTACCTCCTGATTTCGACCCGCGACGACGACGAGCTCGCCGCGGATGAGCTCCGCGGCGTCGTGGAGCTCGCCGGGCTCACGCCCGGCGATGTGCTCCAGTGGCGCCTCGAGGCGCTGCCCCTTCCGGCGGTGCTCGACGACGCGTGGTTGCGTCGGTACTCGGGCGTGATCTTGGGCGGGAGCCCGTTCACGTCCACCGACGAGGACCGCTCCGCCGTGCAGGTGCGGGTGGAGGAGGACCTCGAGCGGCTGCTCGCGCTCATCCTCGAGCGCGACAGCGCCTTCCTGGGTCTCTGCTACGGCGTGGGCATCCTGGGCCGGGCCGCTGGCGGGCTCGTCGATCGCAGCTTCCCCGAACCCGTGGGGCTCACGCACGTGCGCGTCACCGACGACGGGGCGGTGGACCCGCTCCTGGCCGGGCTGCCGCGCACCTTCGACGCCTTCGTGGGACACAAGGAATCGACAACACGCCTGCCAGCCGACGCCGTGCTGCTCGCCGTCTCCGGGCCGGCGCCCGTGCAGATGTACCGCCTGGGCCGCAACGTCTACGCCACGCAGTTCCACCCCGAGCTGGACGGTGCCGGGCTGGCCAAGCGCATCGACGCCTACAAGCACCACGGCTACTTCGAGCCGCAGGAGGCCGAGGACTTGACGCGCCTCGCCCTGAGCTCCGATGTCTCCCACGCGCGCAAGGTGCTGCGCAACTTCGTCACGCGCTTCGCGAGCTAGCCGCCGCGGCGCGTGGGCGGCCGGGAATGCCCCGGCGGGCGTGCGGGTTGAGCCTTGATGTGACTTCACCGCTGCTCTTCAGCCCCGTGACCCTGCCGGCCCCCGAGGGCCCCGGCCTGTCCCTCCTCAACCGCGCCATGGTCCCGCCCATGTGCCAGTACGCCGTCGACGCCGAGGACGGCGTCCCCACCGATTGGCACCTCGTGCACACGGGCGCCATGGCGGCCGGCGGCTTCGGCCTCGTCACGGTCGAGGCCACGGGCGTCGAGGCCCGCGGGCGCATCTCGCCTCGCGACCTTGGCCTGTGGGACGACGCCCAGATCCCGGCCCACGCCCGCCTCACCGCGTTCGCCCACACGCAGGGGGCGGCCGCGGCCATCCAGCTCGGCCACGCCGGCGGCAAGGCCTCGACCTACCCCTGGTTGCCGGGCGCCTCCGAGGGGACCGTCCCCGCGGCGGAGGGCGGCTGGGCCACCGTGTCCGCGACGAGCACGCCCACCCTCCCCGAGCTCGACGCCCCGCAGGCGCTGGACGCCGCCGGCATCGAGACCGTGATCCGGGCCTTCGCCGACGCCGCCCGCCGGGCGGATGCGGCCGGCTACGACGCCCTCCAGCTGCACGGAGCGCACGGCTACCTCCTGCACCAGTTCCTCTCGCCCCTGACCAACACGCGCACCGACGAGTACGGCGGGGACGAGGCCGGGCGCACGCGCCTGGTCCTGCGCGTCGTCGACGCCGTCCGCGCCGTGTGGCCGGCCCACAAGCCGCTGGGCATCCGCTTCTCCGCCACCGACTGGGTCGAGGGCGAGGACGGCACGGTCTGGGACGAGCGGGCGACGGCCCGCCTGGCCCGCACGCTCGCCGAGGAGCACGGCGTCTCCTGGTTCGACGTCTCCTCCGGCGGCCTCGCCGGTGGCCGCATCCCCGTGGGCCCCGGCTACCAGGTGGCCCTGGCGGCTCATGTTCGCGCCGCCCTCGAGGGGACGGGCGCCGTGGTGAGCACCGTCGGGCTCATCGAGGACGCCCACCAGGCCGAGACGATCCTCGCCACGGGCCAGGCCGACGCCATCAGCATCGGCCGCGCCGCGCTGCGCGATCCGCACTGGGCCGCCGCGGCCGCCGCCTCGCTCGGCGTGCCGTCCAAGGCCATCCACGCCGCTCCGCAGTACTGGCGCGCCCGCTTCTGAGCCGGCCGGGCGTGGGCCGGCCCGGGGGCGGGTGACCGGACCGGGGCGAGTTTGCCCGGGGCGGGCTTGCCCAGGGCTGGCCCGAGGCGCGTGACCGGACCGGGCCGGCCCCGGCCCCGCGCCCCGGCGCGGGATCCACGCCCGCGTGACCACCCGCCGTCGGGCACCGTCCGTGACCCAACCGCCTTTCGACGTTTCGGCGCGCATGCCCCCGCGCGCGGCCTCGGTGCGGTATCAATGAAGCATGAGCGTTCGCACCCCGGACCCGAACCCCGGCTGGCTGTCAGATGATGACCTCTACGAGGCACGGCACCGCCTGCCCATGCTGTACGTGGAGGCGATCCCCGTGCGCGTCGACCCGCTCGGCTACGTGAGCGAGATCGGGCTGCTCTACACCAGCGACGAGAACGGGCACTTCCAGCGCACCTTCGTTTCTGGCCGCGTCATGTACCGCGAGACCGTCCGCGCGGCGCTCATGCGCCACCTCGAGAAGGACCTGGGGCCCATGGCGATGCCCTCGCTGCCGGCCTCCCCCGTCCCCTTCACCGTGGCCGAGTACTTCCCGTCCCCCTCGGAGACGGGCCTCACCGATGATCGCCAGCACGCCGTGGCCCTGGCCTACGTGGTGCCGGTGCGCGGCGAATGCTCCCCGCGCCAGGACGCCCTCGAGCTGACCTGGATGACGCCGGATGAGGCGCTGTCCGAATCGGTGCAGGCGGAGTTTGCCGGAGGCCGAGGCAACATCGTGCGCGCGGCGCTGGCCCACGTCGGCTGGGGGCGCTGAGCGCGTGAGCGTGCGTTTCGACGGCGAGGCCCCGCGCCACCGCCGCTCGGTCCCGGCCAGGGACATCGCCCCTGGCGACCGCTTCATGCGGCGCAGCGGGCTGCCCAGCCCGCCCGTCAAGAGCTCCCGCGTGGTGCGCGATAGCTTCGGCACCGACGCCTACGTGAGCGTCCGGCTCGTGGACGGCACCGAGGTGATCGTGGCGATCGCCTCGTCCATCCGTGTGTACACCGAGCGCACCCCCGGTCGCGGGCTCGAGGACCTCATCGCCGTGGAAGCCGAGGCCGGCTCGGCCGAGGAGGCGCTCATCGCCGCCTCGGCCGCCCGCCCGCAGGACGAGGCGCTCATGGACGTGGCGCTGAAGCTGGGGCCCAGGATCAACCCGCGCGCCGGCGCCCACCTCTCCGACCTCGCCTGGGCCGCCGACCGCCTCGCGGTGGAGCACGGGGATCCGGCCGCCGCCACGCCGCTCCTGGCCTTCCTCACCTCGCTCGACTTTGACGGCAACGAGGGCCGCTGGCGACCCATCCGCCACGCGCTCGCGCTGGCCGCGTGGCTGGCCAGGCGCCAAGGGCACGACGACGCCGCCGTCGCCTTGGGTGCCCGCCTCACCGCCGGCGAGGAGGCGGCGATCGCCGAGCTGCGCGGCCCCGCGCAGGCGATCAGGCGCCGCGAACTCACGGATCCGGTGTTGCCAGACCGGGAGATTCAGCGCGCGCGGGACACCGGGGCACGCCTGGACGAGCGCGAGCTGCGGCTGCTTCGGCTCGACGTGCTGCTGACGCAGCTGGCCCACGGGCGCACCGGGATCGGGCCGGCCGACCTGGGCCGGGCGATCGCTGCCGAGTTCATCGCCCTGGGTCCCGGCGGCGAGGCGAACGTCCTGGGGGACGAGGCCGGCTAGCCTCCGGGTGATCCGCGGTGCCGGGCCCTAGGGTGCAGGGCCCGGCGGCCCGGCGTTGGGTACCGCTAGGGCGCCTCGAGCACGTGGACCCGATGCTCCTGCGGGCGCGACGCGGCGTTCATGAGCACCACCACGATCACACCGATCACCACACCGATGAGGGTCTCCACGGCCCGGTCGTAGAGGATCGCGCCCGTGAGCGGCTTGCCGAGCGAGGTGCCGACCAGCGCCAGCGGGGTCACGAAGAGCTGGGCCCAGAAGTAGTTGCGGGTCACGTAGACCTCGGCCAGGAACTGCATCAGGCCGATGATGAGCACGGCCAGCCACGGCTGGGGCTGCAGCAGGACGATGAGCGCCATGAGAACGAGGCCGCCGCCGGTGCCGAGCACGCGGTGCACGGCCCGCACGAGGCGGTGGCGGGTGGTCTTGCCCGCCAGCGGCACCACGGCCGCCACCATGGCCCAATAGGTGTGGCCCATGCCAAGCGGCCCGGAGACGAGGGCCGCCACGGTGCCGGCGGCGCCGGCGGCCAGCATGTAGGCGAGCCCCTCCTGCCAGATGGCGCGGCTCATGCGGCGCGAGAGCGGCGGGGCCGGGGTGACCTGCCACGGGGTGCGTTGCAGCGGCGCGAGGCGGCCCAGCTGCCCCAGGATCAGGGCGAGGAAGATCGTGGCGGTCGTGGCAAACATGCCCTCGCCCAGGGGGGGCTGGGCTGGCATCGAGGAGATCGCGGCAAACGCGAAGATGTGGAACATGGAGCCGGCCGGGCGCAGGCGCAGCATCCCGGCGAGGACGGAGGCCCCGCCCGCCACGATCGTGGTGGCGCCGACGAGCGCCCACACCCCGGCGGTGTCCGCCGCGCCACGGACGAGGTAATTGCCGGAGAACCAGGCGAGCAACACCACGAGCCACATGAGCCCGCCAGCCTTGAGCTGCATGAGCAGGCGGTCGAGGTGGCCAGGGACGCGGGAGTAGATCCCCACGAACGCGCCGAACACCACGTACGGCGCCAGGTCGAGGCGGCCCATCGCGATGAGCAGCAGGAGCGGCAGCATGACGCCGAGGCCCGCGCGCAGGCCCACCCAGTGATCCCCGTTCGAGGGGGCAAGGGTGAAGAGGTTCTTGAGGCGGAAGCGGTCGCCGGGTGCCGGGCTCAGGGTGGGGGTGGAAGTCATGTCGCCCCCAGGCTAGTCAGCGGGTGCACCGGCTGTCAGCGACGCCGCGCACCGCTGCGGGTGAGAGTGGCCACCGTCAACCCACGCCCAGCGCTCCGGGATCGAGGTACCAGGGCTGGCCGTATCCGGCGGCGTAGTTCTTGGGGAACAGCTCGCTCACCGGAACATCTTCGGGGAGCTCCTCCCCCGTGGGATCCCCCAGGGCGGAGTACACGTTGAGTTCGTCGCTCTCGCTGATATCCTCACCGCCCAGTGCCTTGAAGCGTTCGTGGGTCACGTAGTCGAGGACCTCGCCTGAACTGACCTCGCCGTCGTCCGCCGCGAGCGTGAGCGAGAGGCTGCCGAGGGTGTCCGGATCCTTCTCGAAACGCTGGTAGGCGGCGCTGCCGTGCAGCATGACCCAGCCACGCAAATCAAAGAAGACATCATCGCTCACGAAGCCCAGGTACGCCGTGGCTGCGCCCCAGTGCTTCCACGTGTACAGCTGGCGATGCGCGTCGACGTACCCGCGTTGATAGGCCTCGAGCTGCGGCAGATTCAGCCGCTCGACGGCGGCTTGAACGGCTTCGACGCGATCGTCGAGATCCGGCACGTCTTGCACGGAATCGATCACCGCCCAGAAGGCGGCCTGTTCGGACACAACGCGAGCGGGAGGAACGGTCATGGAAGGGGGCACCGCCTGCTGAGTGGGAACGGAGGACGCTTCAACGGAATCCGACGGGAAGACGACGCACCCGCTCAGACCGAGCGCCAGCAACGCGAGCAGCACGCAGCGCGCCCCCGCAACCGTCGCCCGTTGTCCCGTCATGCCAGTAGCGTAGGCGAGACACCCGTCACGTCGTCTCCCCTCCCCGCACCTTGGCGGACCGCCGCACCACCCTCCACCACCCGCCGTCGGGCATCGAGGCAAGGCAAAGCATGCGGCAAACTAGGAGGCGTGCCTACTGACAAGACCCGCCGCCGCGCGGAAGAGGCGGCCATCCGCCCTCCGTACGTGAAGCCCGAGCTGCCCGCCTCCCACGAGCGCCAGAGCGAATTCTCCTTCGAGGTGGGCACGCGCCTGCCCGGCCACCACGGCCGCACCGGCGTGATCCACACGCCGCACGGCGACATCAAGACGCCGGCGTTCATCGTGGTGGGCACTAAGGCCACCGTGAAGGCCGTGACGCCGGAGCAGGTCGCCGCCACGGGCGCCCAGGCCATGCTCTCCAACGCCTATCACCTCTACCTGCAGCCGGGGCACGAGCTGCTGGACAAGGCCGGCGGTCTGAGCCAGTTCACCAACTGGCAGGGCCCCACCTACACGGACTCGGGCGGCTTCCAGGTCATGAGCCTCGGCTCGGGCTTCAAGAAGGTCATCGACATGAACTCGGTGGACACCTCGGGCCCGGACGACGCCGTGGCGCCTGGCAAGGAGCGCCTGGCCAATGTGGACGACGACGGCGTCTGGTTCAAGTCGCACCTCAACGGAGACAAGCACCGTTTCACGCCCGAGGTGTCGATGCAGGTCCAGCACGGGATCGGCGCCGACGTGATGTTCGCCTTCGACGAGCTCACCACGCTGCACAACTCCCGCGGCTACCAGGAGGAGGCCCTCGAGCGCACGCGCCGCTGGGCCGAGCGCTGCATCCTCGAGCACTTCCGCCTCACGGACGAGCGCGAGGGCAAGGATTACCAGGCCCTCTTTGGCGTCATCCAGGGCGCCCAGTACGAGGATCTGCGCCGCCAGGCCTGCCGCGATCTCGCCTCCATGCCGTTCGACGGCTTCGGCCTGGGCGGTGCCTTGGAGAAGGAGAACCTCGGCACGATCGTCGGCTGGTGCGCCGAGGAGCTCCCGGAGGACAAGCCCCGCCACCTGCTGGGCATTTCCGAGCCGGACGACGTCTTCTGGGCCATCGAGAACGGCGCGGACACCTTCGACTGCGTCTCCCCCACCCGCGTGGCCCGCAACTCGGCGTTCTACACGGACCATGGGCGCTTCAACCTCGCCGGGCGGCGCTACAAGGAGGACTTCACGCCGCTCATGGAGGGCTGCGATTGCTACACGTGCACGCACTACACGCGCGCCTATGTGCACCACCTCTACAAGGCGGACGAGCTCCTGAGCCACACCCTGATCTCCATCCACAACATCGCCTTCACGGTGCGCCTGGTCGACCGCGCGCGCCAGGCGATCGAGGACGGGACATTCTTTGAGCTCAAGGAGAAGGTGCTCGGCGACTACTACGCCAAGCAGGGCGACCCGCAGGGCCGCTGACGGCCGCGTATCGGGCGGCGGCCGGGCTGATCGGCGCCACCCTCCGCGAAAACGGACAAACTCCACGCTTTTGGCGTGGAGTTTATCCGTTTTCGTGGAGGGTTTGCGCGGTTCCGCGGCAGCGCGCCCGAGTCCGGCGGTCGTCCCACCCCGCGCCGATGGCGCGGCCGCGCTGTGAGTCAGCGCCCGACGTCGGGCCGCCGGCTTGGGCGCGAGCGGCACCGTGGGCTGGGGCCAAGCGCCGTACCGGAAACGCCGCGCCTGACCGAAATCGTGGACTCTGCGGCAGGCCGCGCAAGGGCTCCACGATCACGGCCAGAAGCGTGTCCGAAACCGCGGAGTTTGTCCGAAAACGGGACGGGCCGCACGGAGACGGCTCCGGGGCGGCTCGGGCGGCGGCCGGGGACGCTGATGGACGGCTCACCCCGCCCGCGCTTGGCCTGGGCGACGGCGCGTGGCCGGCCCGGGTGCCCGACGGCGGGTGGCCGGCTCAGGCGGCGGGCTCGCCCTGCGCGCGCTTGGCCTGGGCGACGGCGGCGACGTAGCCGGGTTCGCGGCGCTTCACCCAGCCGATGACCAGGGCCGTGACGGGCGAGAGCACCACCTCCACGGCGGTCTTGAAGAGGAAGCCGACGGCCACGTAGTTCCAGAAGGCGCCCCAGGAATCGATCCCGATGACGCTCGCCGCGATGGAACAGAAGATGAGCGTGTCGAGGAACTCGCCCACGCCCGTCGAGCCGAGCAGCCGGACGATGAGGCGCCGCTCGCCGTGGCGCTTCTTGAGCGAGACCATCACCAGCGCGTTGGAGAGCTGGCCCACCAGGAAGCCGGCCAGCGAGGCCACGACCACAAGCCAGATGGGCCCGAGCGTGCGCTCGAGCGCCTCCTGCCCGTCGTAGAAGCTGGCCGGGGGCAACACGATCATGACCCAGAAGCTCAGGGCGGCGAACGCCGCCATCGCGAAGGTCGCGAGCACGGCGCGACGCGAGGCCTTCCAGCCGTACACCTCGGAGACCACGTCGCCCAGGATGTAGGCCAGCGGAAAGAGGAAGAAGCCGCCGTCGGTGATGATGGGGCCGAACTCCACGCCCTTCGAAGCGCCGATGTTGGACAGGACCACCACCACGGCCATGACCGAGACGATGACGGCGTAGAAACGGCTGCCGACGGGCGCGAAGGCGGCGGCCGGGCGCCGTTCGACGGCGGGGGCAGGGGTGGGTGCGGCGTGCTGATCGTTCACGATCGGTGCAGCTCCTTCAGGGAAACGAGGGGTCGGCGAAGCGCGTGTCTTGAGCGCTGCCACCACTCGTCAACGGCGTGGAGCCGAAGGACCAGGGGCCATTCTTTCACGTTTCGGGGCGCCCGGCAGCACAGGCCGGACGGATCCGCAAGGGTCCGCGCGTCACGTAGCCAAGGTGGCCCTTCACACTCCCCCCGGTGCCCGGCGGGGGCGGTCCTACGATGGGTGCATGACGACTTCCACTCCCGCCATCGCCCTGTCGATCGCCGGTTCAGAGGCCACCGGCGGCGCCGGCGCGCAGGCTGACCTGAAGACCTTCGAGGAGCTCGGCACCTTCGGCATCATCGCGCTGACCTGCATCGTGTCCTTCGACCCCAAGAACGACTGGGGCCACCGCTTCGTGCCGGTCGCGCCGCAGGTCATCGCCGACCAGCTCGAGGCGACGCAGACCGCCTACGCCGGCGTCCTGGACACCGTGAAGCTCGGCATGATGGGCACCCCCGACACCATCGCCACGGTCGCCGCCGCCCTCTCCAACCAGGAGTGGAAGAACGTGGTCCTGGATCCGGTGCTGATCTGCAAGGGCCAGGAGCCCGGCGCCGCGCTCGACACCGACCAGGCCCTGCAGGCGCAGCTGCTGCCCAAGGCCACCTTCGTCACCCCGAACCACTTCGAGGCCGAGGTGCTCTCCGGCCTCGAGATCAAGACCGTCGAGGACCTCAAGGAGGCCGCCCGAGTCATCCACGAGAAGTCCGGTGCGGCGGTCCTGGCCAAGGGCGGCGTGCGCCTCGAGGGCCCCGACGCCGTGGACGTGTTCTACGACGGAGAGACCCTCGAGGTGCTCGCGACCCCCAAGGTGGGCGAGGTTGCCGTCTCCGGCGCCGGCTGCTCGCTCGCCGCGGCTGTGACGGCCGAGCTGGCCAAGGGTGTCGCCCCGCTCGAGGCCGCCCGCAACGCCAAGGCCTTCGTGACCGAGGCGATCAAGCACCGCGTCGGCTCGGCCGCCCCGTTCGACGCCGTGTTCCAGGGTGGCGCCCGCGCCTGAGCCCAGGCGCGGCACCCCGGCCGCACACCCGACGTCGGGCCCCTTCCTCTTTGCGGAAGGGGCCCGACGTTTTTCTTCCCCCGGAGAAGATTCGACCCGTCTCGAAAGACACCACAGGAGATGTCAAAGAAGTTCTTGACATTGTTCTAACGGCGTCACAAAGTGAGGAGTCTTCGTGCGCAGTGAGACAGCTCACGCGCACGATGCTTGGCCCTTTCACCCCAAGGAGCATCATGAGTCATCCTCGTTTGCGCTTGCTTCCCCGCGCGGCGGCCGCCGCCCTGGGAGCCGGTGCGCTCACCCTCTCGTTCTTGACCCCGGGCGTCGCGGCGCCCACGCAACCCGACACCCCCAACGCCTCGCAGCAGAGCCTCCAACGCCTCAAGGATCTGAAGGTCGCCGGCTCGCTGCGCAACGCCACCGGCGAGGTCAGCGTCTACGTGCAGTTCACGGGCGAGGGCACCTTCGCCGCGACCCAGTCAGACGCCGTCAAGCAGGGCAAGAAGCGCCCCACCAAGGACGTCGCCAAGGTGAAGTCCCTGCGCAAGAGCATCGAGGCCAAGGGCACCGCAGCCGCCTCCCAGGCCGACGCCAAGGTCATCTACAAGACCTCCAACGCGCTCCCCGGCGTGGCCCTGCGCGGCGACGCCACCGCGATCACCGACCTGGCCGCCCGTTCGGACGTCGCCAAGATCACCGCGATCGTCCCCAAGCACCCGGACAACTCGGGCACCGACATCGACACCAACACGCTCGCCTCCTGGCAGAAGCTCGACCAGACGGGCGAGGGCATCACGATCGCCGTCCTCGACACCGGCGTCGACTACACGCACGCCGACTTCGGCGGCCCTGGCACCCTCGAGGCGTACAAGCAGGCCCAGGCCTCCGCCACGCTGCCGTCGGCCGGCTCCGGCCTGCTGGACCCCAAGAAGTTCATCGGCGGCTGGGACCTCGTGGGCGACGACTACGACGCGAACCCGAACAACCCCACGTACCAGCCCGTGCCCCACCCCGACCCGAACCCGCTTGACTGCTCCACGGCGGGCCACGGCTCGCACGTGGCTGGCACCGCGGCCGGCTACGGCACCACGGCGGACGGCAAGACCTTCACGGGCGACTACTCCAAGCTCACCGAGCAGCAGGTCAAGGCCATGCGCATCGGCCCCGGCTCCGCGCCGGAGGCCTCGCTCGTCGGCATCCGCGTGTTCGGTTGCGTGGGTTCCTCCGACGTCGTGGGCCAGGCCCTGGACTACGTGCTCGATCCCAACGGCGACGGCGACTTCTCCGACCGAGCGCAGGTCGTGAACATGTCGCTCGGCTCCGACTTCTCCCCCACCGATGACCCGGAGAACGACATCGTCGATGCGCTCTCCGAGCAGGGCATCCTCTCCGTCGTGGCCTCCGGCAACGCCTCCGACGTCACCGATGTGGGCGGCTCCCCCGGCAACTCGCGCTCCTCGCTCACGGTGGCCAACTCCGTTGGCTCGCTCGCCGCGGCCGACCCGACCGACGTCAGCGCCCCGTCCGACCTCGCCGGCGCCTTCGCCAGCCAGCTCTCGGCCAACTTCCCCTGGTCCGGGTCCGTCTCGGGCAACGTGGTGGTCGCCGACGGCGGCTCCTCGACCACCGGCTGCGATGCCATCACGGGGGACGTGAAGGGCAAGTGGGTCTTCCTGCACTGGACGGATGACCCGACCGGCGCCGAGCTGCCCTGCGGCTCCGCCGTGCGCTTCAACAACGCCGCGGCCGCCGGCGCCGCCGGCGTGGTCCTCGACTCCCCCACCGATTACTTCACTGCGGGTATTGCCGGCAACGCCACCATCCCCGGTGTCCAGCTGACGAAAACCTCCTCCGACAAGCTGCGCGCGGCCGCGGAGGCCGGCACCCTCAAGGTGAACGTGGATCCGGCCAAGCGCGGCACGATCACCACACCCACCGGCGTCAAGGACTCGCTCAACGCGTCCTCCTCGCGCGGTGTGCACGGCACCAACGGCGTCTCTAAGCCCGACGTCGCGGCGCCGGGTACCTCGATCGGTTCCGTGGGTGTGGGGTCGGGCAACGGCGCGGCCGTCATGTCCGGCACGTCGATGGCTACGCCGCACACGGCCGGCATCGCCGCACTGGTGGCCGCCTCCGGCAACTACACGCCGCAGCAGATCAAGGCGCTCATCATGAACACCGCCACCACGGATGTTCTGCGTGACGGCGTCGCGTACGGCCCGCACCGCGTCGGTTCCGGCCGCGTGGAGGCCCGCAACGCCCTCACCGACCGCGTCATCGCCTACGACAAGGACGCCGCTGACGTCACGAGCGTGGTCTTCGGCGTGGTCGAGGCCAAGCAGGGCACCACCAAGCTCACGCGCACGGTGGAGCTGAAGAACCTGGGCACCCGCACCGTGAACTACAACGCCTCCTACCTCGCGGCGACCACGATGCCCGGCGCGACCATCTCGCTGGACACGAAGCAGGTGAGCGTCCCCGCCAAGGGCATCGCCCGCGTCAAGGTCACCCTGACGCTGAAGGGCTCCAAGCTCTCCAAGACGCTTGACCCGACCTCGGACGCCGAGCAGTTGGGCCTCGCGCGCAGCTACCTCGCCGACGTCACCGGGCGCCTGCAGTTCACCTCCTCCACGCAGCCCACGCTGCGCCTGCCCGTCACGGCGGCTCCCAAGCCGGTCAGCAATGTGCAGGCCAAGAGCGTCAAGGTCGACCTCCGCAAGAAGCAGGCCACCGTGAAGCTCAACGGCAAGGGCCTGAACCAGGGCGCGGCCGACGAGCGCTACGCCGCTCAACTCTCCACGTTCACGCTGGGGACGAGCAGCAAGCGCCTCCCGGCGGCCACAGACAAGATCCCGGGGGCGCGCTCCATGGACCTGCAGTACGTGGGCGCCAGCTCCAACGCCCGCTCCGTCTCGGCGGACGCGGCAACCCTGGACATCGGTGTCTCGACGTGGGCCAACTGGACCACGCTGACCACGACCAGCAGCGGTGGGCCGCTGGAGATCGACGCCCTGTTCGACACCAACGGCGACGGCAAGGTGGACTACGCGGCCTACACCACGGGCGCCGACGATCTGGACCTCACGCTCGTGACCCTCGTGAACGTGGCCACCGGCAAGGCCGTGGATCAGCAGGTGCTCAACAACCGCCTGGGCGACACGGACATGAACTCCTACGACACCAATGTGGCGGTGCTCCCCGTGAGCCTGGCCGCGATGGGTCTGAATAAGTCCACGGCGTCCAAGCTGCGCTACCGCGTGAACACGTGGAGCCAGTACAACCGCGACGCCGACGGCGAGAGCGTGCCGGTGGACTCCACCGGGTGGATCGCGTTCAACCCGTTCGCACCGGGCGTGGACGTGAACACCGGCGCCACCACCGTGGCCGACCTGCCGGGCCGCAAGCTCCAGGTCTCGCTGAGCGACACGTCGCAGAAGCTGCTGCTCCTGCACCACCACAACGCCACCGGCGATCTCTCCGGCAAGAAGAAGGCAGAGGACGGCGGCAAGGCGGAGGTGGTGTCCTTCCGCTGACGATGCCCGATCGGCGTCGCGGGCCCCGACGGATCCACGGATCCGCCGGGGCCCGCGGCGTGTTCAGGCCTTGACGATCGGCAACTCGTCCCACTCGGTGGTGAAACGGTGCGAGCGGAACTCGCGCTTCATGCTCCACTCGGGTTCCTCGGCAAAGCCGCCGCGGCCCAGGCCGATCGCGGCGTGCCCGAAGCGTCCCTTGACCGAGGCCAGCAGGGTGTTCAGGTCCGCACCCGCCCGGGGCGAGGGGCCGGCGGCGCCCGGCCCCGCGGCGTCGGGCGGTGAAGGCTCCGAGCCGTCCAGGCTGAAGAGCTCCAGCTGCTCGCGGCCGCCGTGGTTCAGGTCCCGGCCGAGGCCGGAGAGCATGACGCCGGCGCGCACATAGGGCGTGCCCGGCACCACCACGGAGCGCAGCGCCGAGACGGCGTAGCGGGTCAGCAGGACGGGGTCGGCCGTGGGTTCCGGCAGCGCCACCGAGCGCGACGGGAAGGAGGCCTCCCCCGAGAAGCGGCTGGTGCCCGCGGACACCGTAAGGACCTTGGCGAGCATGCCCTGGGCCGCCAGGCGGGCGGCGGCGCGCTGCGTGTAGAGGTTCATGACCTCGTCCAGCTCGGCGAGCGTGCTCACGGGCGAGGAGAAGCTGCGCGAATACATGACCTGCGCGCGGTCCGCCTTCTCCGCCGTGGGCGGGAGGCAGTTGACGCCGTTCAGCTCGCGGACGGTGCGCTCCAGGACCACCGAGTGGCGCTTGCGCACCTTGGCCGGGTCGGCGCGGCGCAGATCGGCGATCGTCTCGATGCCCTCGGCCACGAGCTTCTCGCCGCTCTTGCGGCCCACGCCCCACAGGCCGGTGACGGGCAGGCGCTCCTGGAGGCGCCAGAGGTCCGCCTCGGCGAGGGAGTCGAAGGAGCACACGCCCTCCAGTTCCGGTCGGGCCTTGGCGATGTGGTTGGCGAGCTTGGCCTGCGTCTTGGTGGGGGCCACACCCACGCACACCGGGACCCCCACATAGCGCAGCACGTCGGCGCGGATGCGGCGGGCCAGGGCGAGGAGCTCGTCCGGGGCGCCGGCCACGCCAACAAAGGACTCGTCGATGGAGTAGACCTCCTGCCAGAGGCCGTGCCGGCCCAGCACCTCCATGACGCGGGAGGAGAGGTCGCCGTAGAGCTCGTAGTTGCTTGAACGGGCCACGAGACCCCAGCGCGCGGCGAAGGGCTCGAGTTTGAACCACGGCTGCCCCGTCTTGATGCCGAGGTCCTTGGCCTCCTGGGAGCGCGAGACCACGCAGCCGTCGTTGTTGGAGAGGACCACCACGGGGCGACCGCGCAGGCGCGGGTCGAAGACGCGCTCGCAGGAGACGTAGAAGTTGTTGACGTCCACGAGGGCCAGGCGCTCGTGCTGGCGCTGGTCAAGGAGCGTGCCGTCCAGGTGGGCCACGGCCCAGTCCTCGCGGCGGCCCTGCAGCTCAGACACGGTGCAGGCTCCGCGTCACGACGCCCCAGAGGACCAGCTCGGTGTCCTCGCCCACGCGGGTGACGTGGGCGCCGTCGTCCGTGGCCAGCACGACGCCGCCGGGGCGCACGTGCCAGCGGCGCACCGTGAGCTCGCCGTCCAGGACGGCCACGACCACGCTGCGGTCCTGCGGCGTGAGGGCACGATCCACGAGGATCTCGTCCCCGGCGCTGATGCCGGCGGCCGCCATGCCGTTGCCCTCAACACGCATGAGGAAGGTGCTGGCGCGGTCCCTCACGAGGAGGCGGTTCAGGTCGAGGCCGCCGTGGAAGTAGTCCTGCGCCGGGGAGGGGAAGCCGTGGGCCTGCTCCGGGGCGCCGGTGCCGGCCCCGCCCTCGCCCACGCGGGAGGCGGCATCGAAGCGATCTGCGCCGGGCAGGGCGCGGCCGCCGCGGCTGTCGAACGTCTGGCCCACGGTGCCTCCTCCCTGGCGTGATCGAACATTCCTTCGATCAGTCTAGCCCGGATGCCCGGCTGGACCCCGCGCTGGACTGCCTCACTAGACTGGAAGCGGTGCCCCCGCACCGCCGACCCACCTTCCCGAGCGCATCCCGGAGGCAGACATGCAGCCCACCCCGTCCCCCTCGCTCCCCCAGGCCGTGCTGTGGGACATGGACGGCACGCTCATCGATTCGGAGCCGCTGTGGATGGGCGGCGAGATCGAGCTCATGGCGCGCCACGGGCTCGAGTGGACGCACGAGGACGCCCTGGAGATGGTGGGCATGGCCCTGCCCGACGGCGCCGGCGTGCTGCAGCGCGCCGGCCTGGCGTTGGGGACGCGAGAGATCGTCGACACGCTCATCGCGCACGTCCTGGCCGGGCTGCGCACGGCGGTCGAGTGGCGTCCGGGGGCGCGCGACCTGCTGCTCGAGCTGCACGCGGCCGGCGTGCCGCAGGCGCTCGTGACGATGAGCGAGACGCCGCTGGCCGAGGCGCTGATCGAGGGCCTGCCCTTCAACCCCTTCGACGCCGTCGTCACGGGCGACGTGGTCACGCGCGGCAAACCGGACCCCGAGCCCTACGTCCGCGGCCTGGAGCTGCTCAGCGCCAAGCACGGAACACTGGACCCGGCACGCTCCCTGGCCATCGAGGACTCGCGCCCCGGCACGGCCTCGGCCCTCACGGCCGGGCTCGTGACGCTCGGTGTACCGTTCATGCAGGGCCTGCCGCGCCTAGCCGACCTCCACCTGCTGCAGTCCCTCGAGGGCGTGGACGCCGCGGCGCTCGGCCGCATCGTGGCCGACGACGCCGCGAGGAAGGCCCCGCGCGCCTGAGACGCACGGGGCCCCGGGGGCGGCACCGCACCGGGGATGCCGCCCGCGTTCGCGACTCAGGGCCGCGCGCGGATCACTTCGGGGCCATGCGGATGGCGCCGTCCAGGCGGATCGTCTCCCCGTTGAGCATGGGGTTCTCGATGATGGCCTGCGCCAGCTGCGCGTACTCCGTGGCCTTGCCCAGGCGGGCCGGGTGCGGCACCTGCTGACCCAGGGAGTCCTGCGCGGCCTGTGGCAGGCCGGCCATCATCGGCGTCTCAAAGATGCCGGGGGCGATGGTCATGACGCGCACCTGGGAGCGGGCCAGCTCGCGCGCCGCCGGCAGGGTCAGCGCCGCGACAGCGCCCTTGGAGGCCGAGTAGGCAATCTGGCCAATCTGGCCGTCGAACGCCGCCACGGAGGCGGTGTTGATGATGACGCCGCGCTCCTCGCCGACCGGATCGATGGACTGCATGGCAGCCGCGGCCTGGGCCATGACGTTGACCGTGCCGAGCAGGTTGATGTTGATGACGCGCATGAACGCGGAGGCGGTGAGCGGGCCCTCGCGACCCACGAGCTTGCCCGGCGTGGCCACCCCGGCGCAGTTGACGACGATGCGCAGGCTCCCACCGGCCGCGGCCCGCTGCACGGCGAGGGCCACCGCCTCCTCGTCGGTCACGTCGGCGCCGATGAAGTGCGCGCGCTCGCCCAGCTCGGCGGCGGCATTCTCCCCCGCCTCGCCGGGAAGATCGAGCAGGAAGACCTCGGCGCCGGCGGCGAGCAGTGCCCGCGCCGTCGCGTTGCCGAGGCCGGAGGCCCCGCCGGTGATGAGGGCCGTGGTTCCTTGAATCTGCATCCTGATGCTCCTTTGCGTCGGGTGCCGCACGCGGCGAAACGGGCGCCGAATCGGCGAGGGACCTGCTGAAAACCTACGGCCAGGCGAAGCGGTTAGTTGCGGGAGACCTTGCCCATGAGGGAGGCGATGGGCCGCAGCACCACGGGGCGCGCCCCCTCCATGACGCCGATGGCCACGGCGAGGCCGATGACGAACACGATGAAGCCGGCCCAGCCGGAGACATCCTGGCCCCAGAACATGTGGTTGAGGTTGCGCAGGGCGCCCGTGGAGAGCACCAGCACCACGTGAACGATGACGAACAGCACGAAGTAGAGCATGACGGGGAAGTGCACGGCCCGTGCCCACTCGATGGGGTAGGCCTTGGCCAGCCTCTTGTTCTTGGCGGGGAAGAGCCCCGACATGCGCCAGCCGGAGATCGCGGCGAGGGGGGCGGCGATGAACACGGTGAGGAAGTACGTCAGCAACTGCAGCGCGTTGTAGGAAACCCAGCCATTCTCGGTAGGCCAGTCGAGCGAGGCGTACTGCAGGGCGGCACTCAAGGCGTTCGGGAAGACGTCCCAGGAGGTCGGAACGATGCGCGCCCACTGGCCGGTGGAGAAGAGCAGCACGGCAAAGACGAGTCCGTTGACCAGCCACAGGATGTCGATGCTCTGGTGGAACCAGAGGTCGAGGCTGATCTTCTTGGGAGCGGTGCCGCGCCCGCGCTTCTTGGGCGTGAAGTACGCCGAGGGCCGCTGGACGGTGCGCACACGCAGGCCCGAGCGCACGATCAGCACCATGAAGAAGAAGTTGAGGTAGTGCTGCCAGCGCAGCCAACCGGGGAAGCCCTCCGGCGTTCCGGCGGGCGGCGTGGTGTGCCCCGGGTAGGTGCCGATGAAGTCCTTGACGGCCGGAAGCGCGCGCAGGCCCTTCGCCGCGAGCACCACCACGGCCATCACGATCACCGCGACACCGAGCCAGATCAGCGCCTGCTGCCACAACGACAGGGCCCGCACACGGGCCAACACGCCCTCGGGCTTGCGGGGGTTGGCCATCGGGATACTCCTGGGATTCAGCTTGGGAAACGGTCCGCGCCACAGCGGCGCGGGCACAGCCTCCAAGGTACCCCGCCCCAGCCGTTCAGTGAATAGTCGTTCACTGAAATTCCGTCGGGAAACGCCCGCAGGCCGCGCCACCCGGAAGGGCGGACGCGGCCTGCGCGGTCTTGCCCCGGCACGCCGGGGTCAAGCGTTACTTGGCGGGCAGATCCAGCTCGGCACCCACGAAGATCAGATCGGGATTGGCGATCTCGTCCTTGTTCAGCGCGTAGAGCGAGAGCCAGGAGCTGTAGCCCTGGGCCTTGGCGATCTTGGCGAGCGTGTCGCCGGACTTGATCGTGTAGTTCTTGCCGGAGTCCTTGACGTTGCTCGGCAGGACGAGCGTGGAGGCGCTCGAGGCGGGCGCCGCGGTGCTCTTGGCGGCCGCGTTCGAGGTCGTGGACTTGGCCGCGTTCGAGGTCGTGGACTTGGCGGCACTCGAGGTCATCGACGTGGCGGCGCTCTTGGCGGCGCTCGAGGTCGTCGACTTGGCAGCACTCGAGGCGGTGGACTTGGTGGTCGCCTTGCTCGAGGAGCTCGTGGACGCGGTGCCGCTCGTGTTGCTACCGGAGGAGGTGGCGCCATCCGAGGCGCCGGAGGAGCCGTACAGGCCCAGCTTGGCGGAGCAGGCGGGCCAGGCGCCCCAGCCCTGCGCGGCCTGCACCTTCTTGGCGACGCGGATCTGCTCGGCCTTGGAGGCGTTGGAGGCCAGGCCGGACCCGCCATAGGCCTTCCAGGTGCTCGCGGAGAACTGCAGGCCACCGTAGTAGCCGTTTCCGGTGTTGATCGACCAGTTACCGCTGGACTCACACTGGGCCAGGCGATCCCAGGTGTTGGCGGAGGCGGTGGCGGCCTGCGCGGGGGCGGCGGCGACGGCCGCGCCGGCGGCGAGCAGGGCTGCGGCAGCGCCGAGGACGCCGGCCCGGCGGGCGCGGCGAAGCAAGGGGGTGTTCTTCTTGGTCACGGTTTTCTCCTGCGCCGCCCCCGCCCGCGCATGACTCAGCGGGCGGCCGTCCGGCGCGATCTCGTGATCGTGACAGTGAGAAAGGGGCGCGGACGGCACGAGCCGCCCCTTCCGCCGTTCCGACTCGTCCCCGAACGCGGTGCGCGGGGCGTCGTTATCGAAACGTGACTCATCTAAGGTAACGAAAGGATCACGACACGGCAAGTCGTGATGCGTCACTTCAGAAAACTGTCAGCTTTCCGATCCCCCGACACAGGCGCGCCACAGCACGACGGCGCCCGGTCGCCTCACCCCTCACCCCGCCAAGGCGGGATGAGCAAGCAAAGGCGACCGGGCGCCGTCGTGCGGGAACACCCGCGGAAGCTACTGCAGGAGTGTGCGGTCGGAGACCCCGCCGCCCTTGAGCTTGTCGAACTCGCCGAGCAGATCCTTGACCGTCATGCCGGCCTTCGTCTCGCCGTCGACCTCGAGGATGATGCGGCCCTCGTGCATCATGATGAGGCGGTTGCCAAGCTGCAGCGCCTGCTCCATGTTGTGCGTGACCATGAGGGTGGTGAGCTTGTCGCGATCGACGATCGCGCCCGTGAGCTGCGAGACCAGCGCGGCGCGCTGGGGGTCAAGCGCCGCGGTGTGCTCGTCGAGGAGCAGGATCTCCGGCTGCGTCATGGTGGCCATGAGCAGGCTCAGGGCCTGGCGCTGTCCACCGGAGAGCAGGCCCACCTCGGCCTTGAGGCGGTTCTCCAGCCCCAGCTCGAGCGAGGCGAGCTGCTCCTTGAAGAACGCGCGGTCCTTCCCGGAGACGCCGGGCAGCAGATTGCGCATGCGCGTGCGGCCCATCGCCACGGCCAGGTTCTCCTCCACGCTCAGGTGGGGGGCGGTGCCGGCCATGGGGTCCTGGAACACGCGGCCCACCCAGCGGGCCCGCTTGTGCTCGGCGATCTTGGTGACGTTGCGCCCGCCGATCGACACGGAGCCGACGTCGGGGCGCAGGCGTCCGCCGATCATGTTCAGCAGCGTCGACTTGCCGGCACCGTTGGAGCCGATGACGGTGACGAAGTCCCCGTCCTGCAGCGTCAGGTTGATCCCCTGCAGCGCCTTGCGCTCGTTGACGGTGCCGGGGAAGAAGGTCTTGGCGAGGTTCTTGATCTCAAGCATTGTTCTGCCCCTTGATCTCGGCGCCGGCCGGCATGGCCGCGGCCGGGTGCGATTCGTCCGTGGCGTCCACGAGGTCCGCCAGGGCGTCCTCCTGGCGGGTCCTGGCGCGGTTGGCGCGCAGGTTCTTCACGAAGGACAGGCGCGGCAGTAGCAGCGCGGCCACCACGATGACGGCGGAGGCGAGCTTGAGGTCGGCCGGATCCAGGCCGACGGCCATGGCGATCTGCAGGACCCAGCGGTAGATGACGGCGCCGAGGGCCGCGGCCAGGACGGCCTGCCAGACCCGGCGCTGGCCGAAGAGCGCCTGGCCAACGATGACCGAGGCCAGGCCGATGACGATGAGGCCGATGCCGGAGGTGATGTCCGCCGCGCCGTTGTACTGCGCCATGAGCGCGCCGGATACGGCCACCAGGCCGTTGGAGATGGCCAGGCCCAGGATCTTCTGTCCGTCGGTGCTCACACGGAAGGAGCCGGACATCTGCTCGTTGTCGCCCGTGGCGCGCAGCGAGAGACCGAGACGGGTGTGCAGGAAGGCCACGAGGACCACCACGAGCAGCAGGACCCACGCGGCGAGGATGAGCGAGCCCACCCACGAGTTACGCATGAAGCCGGCGTTCTCCAGCGGGGTGAAGATCGTGTCGATTCCCAGCAGCGGCACGTTCGCCTTGCCGTCCATGATGTGCAGGTTGATCGAGTACAGCGCGATCATCATGAGGATCGAGGCCAGCAGGCCGTTGATCTTGCCCTTGGTGTGCAAGAGGCCCGTGATGGAGCCGGCGACAGCGCCGGCGAGGAAGGCCACGATGATCGCGAGCACGGGCGGGGTGCCGGAGGAGATCAGCACGGCTCCGGTGGCGGCGCCGGTGGTGAAGCTGCCGTCCACGGTGAGGTCGGGGAAGTCCAGCACGCGGAACGTGAGATACACGCCGAGTGCGGCCACCGCATAGATGAGGCCCAGTTCTGTGGCGCCGGGCAGCTGCGCGCCGAAGTTCATGAAGTTCACGGGTGACTCCTCGTCATGCCCGGGGCGCGGGTCGGAAGCGATTCCGACCCGCGCCCCGAATCATTGGCCTTGGCTCAGTACTTCTCGACGGCCTTGGCGACCAGGTCTGCCGGGAGGGTGAGACCGATGTTCTTGGCGGCGGTCTCGTTGATGTACACGTCGTACTCGGTCTGCGTCTCGACCGGCATGGACTCGGGCTTGGCCTCGCCCTTCAGGATCTTGGAGGCCATGACGCCGGTCTGCTCGCCGAGCTTCTCGTAGTTGATGCCGACGGTGGCGACGGCGCCGGCCTTGACGGTGCCGGCCTCGGCGCCGATGACCAGGGTCTTGTTGGCCTCGGCCACCTTCACGAGGGAGGCCATGGCGGAGACGACGGCGTTGTCCGTGGGGACGTAGATCGCGTCAACGTTGAGCGAGGAAGCGGCCTGGGAGACCTCGGAGGAGGCGGAGATGCCCTTGGCCTCGATGGTCAGGCCCAGCTCGGCGGCCGCGGCCTTGGCCCACTCGACCTGCACGGCGGAGTTGGACTCGGCCGAGGAGTAGACGATGCCGACGGTCTTGGCCTCGGGCTTGAGCTGCTTGATGAGCTCAAGCTGCTCCTTGACCGGGTTGGCGTCCGAGGTGCCCGTGACGTTGCCGCCCGGGGCCTCCAGCGACTTGACCAGCTTGGCGCCGACCGGATCGGTGACGGCGGTGAAGAGGATCGGGGCGGTCTTGACCGTGTTGGCGACGGCCTGGGCGGCCGGCGTGGCGATCGCGAAGACGAGGTCCGGGTTGGACTGCGAGATCTTCGTGGCCATCTGCGTGACGTTGGAGTTGTCGCCGGCACCGTTGAGCTGGTTGATCTCCAGCGAGTCCGCCGGGAAGCCATTGGCCTCGAGACCCTTCAGGAAGCCCTTGTTGGTGGCATCCAGCGCGTCGTGCGTGACGAACTGCAGGATCTCAATCTTCTTCTTGGCCCCGGCATCGCCGGAGGACGAGGAGCCGGTGGAGCCGCCGTTGCCGCAGGCGGTGGCGGTGAGGACAAGTGCAGCCGCGGCGGCCGCGACCTTGAGGCCGGTGAAACGCTTCATGGCTCTCTTCCTAATTTCAAGGGTGACGGAGTGCTGTGAACCATCTCACACCTTGCCCTCCGCTCCCCACAAGAAGGGAACGAAAGGGGATGAGAGTCGGCCCCCAGTGGACAAATGGTGTCTCGCCGGTGGGCGGCATGACAAATCGTCTACCGGTTTGACAGGGCGGTGGGAGAGGTTGCTCACACGCACGACGACGCCCGGCACCGTGGGTGCCGGGCGTCGCATTGTGCCGCTATCGAGTCGCGCGATCCGGCGGGGTCCCTTGGCTAGCTAGGCGGAACCGACGCTCCACAGCAGCGGCGCCTCGACGTCGTTCACGAGACCGTCCCCCAAGATGCGGGCCTTGTAGACCCACGGGTTGTGGGTCGCTGCCGTGCGCGCGTTACGCCAGTGGCGGTCCAGCCCAGCGTGCACCGAGGTGCCGGAGGCGCCCAGGGCGTCGAAGAGGCGCGTGGCCGCGGCGGGCACGGAGGCGGAGAGCGCCACCTGACCCCGCGCCGAGGCGCGCTCGGCCGCCTGGTCGGCGTCCGCCGTCGAGCCCCCGCCGCTCCAGCGGGCCTCGGCGGCCGCCGCCGCGCCCTCCAGGGCGCCGGAGACGGCGTCCACCACGGCGGCGGCGGCAAACGCCGTCGCATCGAGCTCGCCGATCACCTGCAGCAGCTGCGGGTCGGCCGCCGGGGAGGCGGCAGCGCCGTGCGAGTAGCCGCGGGCGCGGGAGCGCAGCGCCGTCGCCGCGTCGTCGGCGACGTTGCGGGCGATGCCGGCCAGCGTGGCCAGCAGCACCTGCTGGTAAAAGGCCGTCTGGTAGCCGAAGCGCTCCTCGCCAGGGACCACGTCGGCGTCCTGCACCTTGGCGCCCGTGAAGACCGTGGTCCCCGTGCCCGTGGTGCGCTGCCCGAAGCCGGTCCAGTCGTCGCTGAGCCGCACGCCCGCGTCGTCGGTGCGCACCAAGGCGATGACGTCGCCGCCGTGCTCCGGCGAGTGCGCGTACACGTCGATCCACTGGGCAAAGATGCTGCCGGTGGAGTAGTACTTGGTTCCCTCGAGCGCCCAGTCCTCCCCCGCGCGGCTCAGCGTCGTGGAGGTCTGCCCCTGCTTCGACACCGCAGCGTCCGTCCACGCATTGCCGACGAGCTCGCCGGCCACGAAGCGCTCGAACCACGCCTCGCGCTCGGGGCCGGGGCGCGAGACCAGGCGGTCCTCCACGAAGGCCAGGTGGCCGCGCAGCGCCTGCGCCGCGTTGGGATCGGCGGCGGCCACCTCGGTGAGGATGGCAAAGAGCTGCGTCAGCGACAGGCCGGCGCCTCCCAGCGCGCGGGGCACGCGCAGCGCCGCGAAGCCCGCGCGCGCCAGGGCGACGATGCCCTCGCGCGGCAGCTCGCGGGCGGCGTCGCGCTCGATCACGCCGTGGCGCAGGATCTCCAGCGCCGGGGCGAGGCGCCCGCGGACGGCCGCGAGTTCCTCGGCGGTGGCGTGCTGGCCGACCACCGTGAAGGTGGCCTCGGTGGTGATGCTCATGGTTCTCTCCTGATCGTGGGTCTCGGTGCTGGTGGCCGGGGCCGGCTCAGGTGTAGAGGGAGATGGGCTGGGTGGTGCCGTCCAGGAAGTAGGCGCCCACCTCGACCTTCTTGTAATCCACCGGGTCGTGCAGGGAGTGCGTGCGGACGTTGCGCCAGTGCAGATCCAGGCCCACCGTGTTGGCCGTGGAACCGGAGCCCGTGACGTCGAAGATGCCGGAGGCGACCTGCAGCGCCACGTCGGTCGCGGCGACCTTGAGCTCGGCGATCGCCACGGCGAAGGCGCCGCGCGCCTCGTCCGAGTAGTCGGCGTCGGCGTTGAGCTCGGTGTCGAAGCGGCGGAAGAGCTTCTCGGCGAGCGCCGCGACGGCGGCCGTGTGGGCCTTCAGCTCGCCGATGCGGCGCTGGAAGAGCGGGTCCTTGGCGTAGACCGGGGCGTCGGAGAGGAACCAGGCGTTGGGGCGGGCCAGGAGGATCTCGCGCCCCTGGGCCAACGCACCCTCGGCGACGCCGAGGTAGAAGGCGCCGAAGGCCAGCTGGATGCCGGGCGTGATGAGGGTGGAGACCGGAAGGTCGGTGACGGGGCCGAGGACGTCCGCCTCGCTCACGCGCACGTTGTTGTAGGTGACGGAGCCCGAGCCGGTGAGGCGCTGGCCCAGGTTGTCCCAGTCGCCGCCGAGGCTCAGGCCCTCGCGCTCGCGCTCCACGACGAATGCCAGCACCTGGCCGTCGGCGTCCCCGCCGGAGACGAGGGCGTTGATGACGATGACCTCCGCCACCGAGGAGCCCGTGGAGTAGCGCTTCTTCCCGTTCAGGACCCAGCCCTCGCCGTTCTCGGCGGGGGTCAGGATGAGGTCGGGGTCGGTCGGGTTGACGGAGTCGGCCCAGAGCCACTTCTCCTGGGCGGCCTTGGCCCACCACTGACCCTGCGCCTCGGGGGCGCCGTAGAAGGCGATGCCGGCCTGGTTGATGTAGTGGTAGGCCAGCAGCTGGCCCAGCGAGCCGTCCACGCGGGAGACGATGCGGACCGCCTCGAAGGCGCTCTCCCAGTGGCCGCCGGGGCCGCCGAACTCGGCGGGGACCAGCACGTCGAGCAGGCCCTCGGCGCGCAGCACCTCGACCTCGGCAAACGGCTCGGCGTTGGAGCGGTCGCGCTGCAGCACGTCCCGCTGGAGGACCGCCGCCGCGCGTTCGGCGGCGGCGCGCCAGTGGTTCAGCTCGGCGTCGGTGGCGTTGAGCGGGCGCTCGGGCGTGGCGCGCCACGGGGTGAGGAAGCGGGTCTGGTCTGCCGTGATGCTCATGTGGGGTTCCTGCTTTCGCGTACGGAGGCCCGCGGCCGCACGGGCGACCGGGGCGGAGGATCTGGCCCTGCGCGGTTGCGCGGGGCCGTCTCAGTCACGCCGGTGCACACCCACGGCGTTCCCATCGTTCCTGGCGGAAGCACCGTCCCCGCGTACAAGGCGGGGTGGTTGCTGCGATGTCGACGAGCCAGGTCTCTCGATCGCTCTGGATGGCTGGGACCAGCTCACCAGGAACGCCGATGCCGCGCATCCCCGCCCGTCACGCTTCGCCGTGGCGCCGCTCCCCGCGTCATGCGGCGTCACGCATGAGGGCCGCGGGCCGGCGATGGGCCGTGTGTGACGCGCGCCGGCCCCCGTGTGACGACACACAGGCGTCACACGGGCGCCGGGACCCCGGGCTCAGCGGGCGCCGAGCACCGCCTCCGGGGTCAGGGTCGCCGCGGCGTCCACGGCGGAGGGCCCGCCCGCGAGGCTCCCGCGGTAGGCGGCGCCGGGGTGGGGTGCGGCGAGCCGCGTGGCGCCCTCGCCGGCCAGGTGCTCGCGCAGCGTGGTGCCGTGCGGCGCCGCCGGGACGCGGCCGCGCTTGCGCAGTTCGGGGACCACGAGGTCGATGAACTGCTCGTAGGACCCCGGCGTGATGGCGTGGGCGAGGTTGATGCCGTCGAGACCGCCCTCGTCCATCCAGCGCTCCACCTCGTCGGCCACCGTCTCGGCCGAGCCGACCAGCACGGGGCCGATCCCGCCGATCCCGAGGTAACGGCCCACCTCGGCGGGCGTCCAGCGGCGGTGCGGATCGGCCGTGGTGAAGATGGACAGGGCCGAGCGCGCGGCGTTCGTGTCGAGGTACTCCAGCTCCTCGTCGCTCGCGACGTCGGAGAGGTCGAGCCCGCTCCAGCCGCCGTAGAGGGTGAGCGCCCCCTCGAGCGAGGCGTAGGAGAGGTACTCGCGGTGCAGGCGCTCGGCCTCCGCGTCCGAATCGGCCACGATGGCCGTGACGAGCGCGTAGATCTTGGCGTCGTGCCGCCCGCGGCCCGCCGCCTCGAGCGCGTCCCGCGTCGCGTCGGTGGTCTTGCGCGTGAGGTCGGGGCGGATGCCGTTGATGAAGATGCCCTCGGCGTTCTGGGCGCCGAAGGCCCGCCCGCGGGAGGAAGCACCGGCCTGGAAGAGCGCCGGCGTGCGCTGGATGGAGGGCTCGGAGAGGTGCAGGCCCGGCACCTCGAAGTGGCGCCCCACATGGTTGATGGGGTGCACCTTGGCCGGGTCCGTGTAGAGGCCGGCCGCGCGGTCCTTGACCACGGCGCCCTCGTCCCAGGAGGCCTCCCAGAGCTTGTAGACCACGTCCATGAACTCGTCGGCCACGTCGTAGCGATCGTCGTGCGCGATCTGCCGACCCAGGCCGAGGTTGCGCGCGGCCGATTCGAGGTAGCTCGTGACGATGTTCCAGCCGATGCGGCCCTTCGTGAGGTGATCGAGGGTCGAGAACTTGCGGGCCAGGGCGTAGGGCTGCTCGTACGTCAGGGCCGCCGTCACGGCAAAGCCGAGGCGCTCGGTCACCGCCGCCATGGCGGAGACCGCCATGAACGGGTCGTTGAGCGGCACCTGGTCCGCATCGCGCAGCGCCGGAGCGGCCGAGTTGCCGTAGACGTCGTAGACGCCGAGCACGTCGGCCAGGAAGAGCGCGTCGAAACCGCCGCGCTCGAGCAGCCTGGCCAGATCGGTCCAGTACTCGAGGTCGAGGTAGCGATCGGCGCGGCTCTGCGGGTGGCGCCACAGGCCGGGGCTCTGGTGCGTCGGCGTGGACATCGCGAAGGCGTTGAGGTGGATCTGGGAGGTCATGGGGCGTTCCTTCTTCGCGCTCAGCGCGAGGCTCCGTGGGTCAGCCCGGAGACGAGCCGCCGCTGCAGGAGCAGCGCGGCCAGGACCGGGGGAAGGGCGGTGATGACGCCGGCGGCGGCGATGCGGCCGACGTGGGGGATGCGGTCCCCATAGAAGAGGGACAGGACCACGGGGGCCGTGCGGGATTCGGGGCCCTGCGTGAGGAAGGTGGCCAGCAGGAACTCGTGGTAGTTCTGCAGGCCAACGATGAGCCCCACGGCCACGAGCGCGGGGGCCAGCAGCGGCAGGCCGATGCTCGCCAGGATGCGCCACTCCCCCGCGCCGTCCAGCCGCGCCGCCTCGATGAGCTCCTGCGGCACCTTGGCCACGAAGCTCAGCAGCAGCCACAGGACCACCGGCAGGTTGACGAGCGCGTACACGAGCACGAGTCCGGGGATGGAGTTCAGGAGGCCGCTCAGGCGCAGCAGCAGGAACAGCGGCACCACGGCCACCACGGGAGGCAACAGCCAGGGGCTCAGGAGCACCCCGACCCAGCGCTCGCTGACCACCCGCAGCCGGGCGATGGACCAGGCCGCTGCGAGGCCGCCGGCGAGCGAGAGCAGGCCGGCCAGCACGGCCACGAGCACCGAGACGCCCACGGCGAGCGGCAGGTCCGAGTCCCCCAGCACCGCGCCGTAGTTCTCCCAGCGCGGGGTGGCCGGCGTGAGCACGCCGGCCACCGTCTCGTCGCGGCCCATGAGGGAGACGGAGAGCAGGTAGAGCGGGGGCACGAGCGCCCCGATGAGCCCCACGAGGGAGAGCACCCGGCCGAGCACGGAGGGCCGGCTTCCGGCCGGGCGGGAGCCACGCACGACGGCGCGGCGGCGGGCCGGTGCCCCGCCGCCCCTGGGCCCGGGGCCGAGCGGTGCGGGCGCGTGCCCGGCGGGCTCGAGTGCGGGGGTCGCCTCGGTGGGCGCGGCGCCGGGAGTCGCCAGGCTGTGCGCGGAATCGGGGGCAGCCTCGGTGAGCGCTGCGGCGGACGCGTTCGCGGCGGGCTCGTGTGCAGGGGCCGCCCCGGTGGGCGCGGCGCCGGGAGTCGCCTGGATTGGGGTGCTCATGCGCCTTCCTCCTCCTCGAGACGGCTGGCCCTGGAGTTGAGGGCGATGAAGGGCAGGGTGATGAGCGTGACGAGGACGGCGAGCGCCAAGGTCAGGACGCTCGCGCGCCCCAGGTCGAACTCGCGCAGCGCCACACGGTGGATCAGGTAGGAGGCCACCGTGGTGGATTGCCCCGGGCCGCCGGAGGTCATGACGCTCACGAGGTCGAAGACCTTGAAGGCGAGGACGAGCCGGATGAGCGCGGCGGAGGCCACGGCGGCGGCGATCGCGGGCCAGAGGACGCCGGAGAAGAGGCTCGGCCCGTGCGCGCCGTCGAGGCGGGCCGCCTCGAGGACGCTGCGATCCACCGTGAGCAGGGCGGCGAGCACCAGGAGGAAGACGAGCGGCGTCCACTCCCAGACGTCGGCGGCGGCCACCCCGAACAGCGCGGAGTCGGCGGAGGAGAGCACCCCCGGGGCGGGCAGCCCCACGGCCTTGGCCAGCACCGCGAGGAGGCCGCCCTCGGGGTTGAAGACCTGCTTGAACAACACGCCCACCACCACGGGCGGGATGAAGAGCGGCACGAGCAGGACGGTGCGCAGGGCGCCGGGGCGGCGCCAGGCCGAGTACACGGCGAGCGCCAGGACGACCCCGAGGGCCACGGACGCGGCCGTCACGCCGAGCGCGTAGGCGGCGGTGCGCCACAGCGCCGCCACGGCGTCCGGATCCCCGAGCGCCTCCTGGTAGTTCTCCAGGCCGGCCCAGCGGCGCAGCGGCTTGCCGAGCGTCGATTCAAAGAAGGAGTTGGCCACGATGAAGAGCAGCGGCACCACACCGATGAGCACCCAGCCGAGCAGGGCCGGGGTGAGCAGGAGCCGGCCGAAGCGGCGCGTGCGTCCGGCGCCCGGCGCGGGGCGGGCCGGCGCGCCCGCCCGGCCGCCCGCCGTCGGGCCCTTTTCCGGGGAGGCCGGGGCCGCCCCGGGCGGGGCGGCCGACAGCGTCTGGCTAGCCAAGGATCTTCTCCCATTCGCTCTGCACGCGCCCGAGCGCCTCGGCGGCGGTGCCGCCCTGGCCGGCGATGAGCTTGGCCAGCTCGTCGGTGAGCACCTCGGCCGCGCGAGTGGCCCCCTTGACCTGGGGCCAGGCGAGCGCGCCGGAGAGGGTCGTCGTGTTGACCTTCTGCAGCTCCGGGTACTGCTTGGTGTACGCGGCCGACTCCAGGGAGGACTTGCGGTTCGGGTCGATGCCCGTGGGCGGATCGGAGACCAGGAGGGCCGCGTTCGTCTCGGAGCTCGTGGCGAAGCGGATGAAGTCGCGCGCCAGCGCCTCCTTCTCCGTGCCGCCGGCGATGACCCAGCTGAAACCGGCCACGAGGGAGGCCCGCGGGGTGGTGTTGGTGCCGCCGACCGGCAGCGTGATGACGCCCCACTGGTCCTTGACGGTGGAGTCGTCGTTGAGCTGGGAGCCCACGCCGAGGTCGGTCCAGTTCTCGATGAAGGCGACCTTGCCGCGGAACCAGGCGCCGTTGCCGACGCCGAAGTCGGTCTCGGCCGCGGTGGGGAACGCCGAGGCGACGGAGGCCACGAGGTTCTCCGCAGCGGCCACGGCGGCGTCGGAGGTCAGGCTCGGCTTGCCCGAGGCGTCCAGGAAGCTGCCGCCGAATCCGGCGAGGCGATTGGCGTAGGAGGCGCCGAGGATGAGCGGAGACTTCTGCCCGAAGACGGCGTTGCCGTAGACGCCCTGGTCCTTCTCCGCCGCGGTGATCTTGGCGGAGATCTCCACGTACTCGTCCCACGTGGCCGGGGGCTTGGTGATGCCGTTGCGCTTCAGAATCGTCTTGTTGTAGAAGAGCACGTGCGTGTCGCCGTCGAAGGGCAGGCCGTAGCGCTTGCCGTCGATGAGCGAGTACGGGTCGTAGATCGCCGGGATGAAGTCATCCGGCTTGATCTGGTCCCGGTCGGCGTCGATCCAGGACGTCAGGTCCTTGATGGCTCCGGCGTCGGCGAGGTCGCCAAGGGAGACGTACCAGGGGGCCGCCACATCGAACTTGTTGGCGCCGGACTGCTGGTCGAGCTGCAGCGTGGAGCCGATCTCGTCGTAAGGAACAATCGTCAGGTCCACGTCGACGCCGCGCAGCTTCTTGTACTCGGCCTTGAGCCAATCGGCGGCCCCCTGGTGGGAGGTGATGAGCAGGGCACTGAGCTTCTGGCCCTTGAAGGAGGCCGGGTCAACATCAAGCAGCGCGTCGCTCGAGGAACCGGAGCCGGCGCCGCAGGCGGCGAGCAGGAGCGCGCCGATGCCGCCGAGGCCGGCGAGGGTGACGACGCGGCGGGTGGGGCCGCTGGGCAGGTGGGCGATGGCAGGGGTGGCCATGACGGGGCAGTCCTTCCGTCCATCACAGGCGGTTCGACTCCCCCGAGCATGCCGGCGCCGCGCGCAAGCGGCGGGTCAGCCCCATCGGTTCTGGCGGGAGCACCGTCCCCGGATGGGGCGGTTGCTGCGACGTCGACGAGCCAGATCTCTCGGTCGCTCTGGATGGCTGGGACCGACTCAAGCAGAGCCGCGGCGCGCGCCGCACCCCGGGCGTCACGGCCCCGACCCCGTGCGTCACGCGGGGCAATCAAGCCGAGCCTCGCCGCGTCGTCGGGCGTCATGTGACCGGCCGCCACGCGTTCGTGACGTCACGGCGCGTCACGCGCCCGGAGGCGCTGTGGCGCCCCGGCGGCACCACGGGGCCCCGTCTACCCTGGTGCCATGAGCTTGAACGAGATCCGCCCCGTGCCCACCGAGGAATCGCACCGCCCCTATGTGGCGGCCGCCGATCGCTACGAGGGCACCGCCTACCGCCAGGTGGGCACCTCCGGCCTGTACCTGCCCCCGCTGTCCCTCGGGCTGTGGTGGAACTTTGGCGACAATCGCACCTTCGATTCCCAGCGCGAGATCCTGCGTCACGCCTTCGATCGCGGCATCACGCACTTCGACCTGGCCAACAACTACGGACCGCCGTTCGGCTCGGCCGAGGAGAACTTCGGGCGCATGCTGCGCACCGACTTCAAGCCGTACCGCGACGAGCTCATCGTCTCGTCCAAGGCCGGCTGGGACATGTGGCCCGGCCCGTACGGTGTGGGCAGCTCGCGCAAGTACATCCTCTCCTCCGCCGAGGCCTCGCTGGGTCGCCTCGGCCTGGACTACGTGGACCTCTTCTACAGCCACCGCTACGACGAGAACGTGCCGGTCGCCGAGACCATCGGCGCGCTCGACACCCTGGTGCGCCAGGGCAAGGCGCTCTACGTCGGCATCTCCTCCTACTCCCCCGAGCGCACCGAGGAGGCCGTCGCCGTGGCCCGCGAGCTCGGCACGCCGCTGGTCATCCACCAGCCCGCGTACTCTCTGCTGAACCGCTGGGTCGAGGACGGGCTCACCGAGGTGCTCGACCGCTCCGGCCTCGGCTCCATCGCCTTCACGCCGTTGGCGCAGGGCCTGCTGACCAACAAGTACCTGGGCGAGACGCCCGCCGAGCGCCAGGGTGGGCGTTCCTCCGTGCAGGATCACGTGACCGAAGAGAACCTCGCCAAGGTGCGCGCCCTCAACGAGGTGGCGGCGCGGCGCGGGCAATCGCTCGCGCAGATGTCCATCGCGTGGCTGCTGCACCAGGGCGTGAGCTCCGTGCTGATCGGCGCCTCCTCCACGGCGCAGCTGGACGAGAACCTCGCCTCCTTCGAGAACACCGCATTCTCGGTCGAGGAGCTCGCCGCGATCGACCGCATCACCGGCGGGGATACCGACATCAATCTGTGGGCTGTATCGTCCGAGCTCTAGGACTTCCTGACTCCCTCGAAAGGCCGTTCGCATGGCCCAGTTGCTCCTGCTTCACCACGTCCGCGGCATCACGCCGGGGGTGAGGGCGCTCGCGAACGCGTGGCGCTCGGCCGGGCACGAGGTGGTGGTGCCCGATCTGCTGGACGGCAGGATCTTCGACACCGTGGCCGAGGGCGTGGTCTATGCGCGCAGCGTCGGCTTCGAGACGATCAGCGCGCGCGGCGAGGAAGCCGCCGCCGACCTCTCCCCCGGCTTCGTCGTGGCGGGCTTCTCCCTCGGGGCGATTCCCGCCATGCGGGTGGGTGTCGGCAACGACGCGGTGGCGGCGGTCATCCTGGCCGGGGCCTGCCTCGACGAGGACGGCGTGGGCGCCCCATGGCCCCGCTCGCTTCCCCTGCGCGTGCTGGCCTCCGAGGGCGACCGCGACTTCGTGGAGGACGGGGACCTCGCCGCCGCCGAGGCGCTCGTGGCCCGCGGGCGTGACGTGAAGCTGCGCCTCCTGCCCGGGGCCGAGCACCTCTTCATGGAGGCAGGCGACGAGGAGTCGCGGGCCGCCACGGAGACCCTCTACGAGCTGGTGCTGCGCTGGCTCGAACGGGTCGACGAGTCGAGGCCGGAGGACGAGGAGATCGAGGATCCGGTGGAGGACGATCTCTTCCTGTAGTTCGCTGCACCGGTACGACGACTGAGCAGTACGACGACGCGGGGCCGGGTTCCTTTCGGAACCCGGCCCCGCGTGCGCGAAGGGTCAGGGGGAGTCGTCGCGTCCGGCGGTGGTCACCCTCAGAAGGGCCGCCGTGCCGGAGACACCGGGCGGCCGGCCTCGGAGTTGCCTGTGATGCGGCGAAAATCCGGTGCGGCCCGGCGCTTCGGGGTTAGGGTGCTGGCACCCGCGGCCGTCGGCCGCCTTGCACGTCAGGAGATCACGATGGGCCGCGAAAACCAGGATGAACTGCGTCAAGAACGCGAGGAGCACGACCGCCAGCGTCAAGAGCAACGCGACGGCGTGAAGGACAACGGGGCGGACGCCTCGCAGGACAGGCGTCGCCACGAGGGTGACGACGCGGAGTGATGTCGCTTGCTGAGGGGGTGCGCTTCCGGGTCGGAAGCGCACCCCCTCAGTGACTAGTGCGCAGCACCCAACGGCACGCCGTCGTGCCCTTCCGCCTCCTTCTGAGCCGGGCTCTGGCGGATGAGGAAGGAGAGCACCACCGAGACGAGCGAGAGCGCGGCGCCCACCACGAAGGCCTGGTGCAGGCCGTCCGCCGTGGCCCGCACGAGCGGCTCGCCTGCCTTCGCAGCGTTGGCCGAGACGAGCGTCATGACCGTGACGAAGAGGGCGGTGCCCGCCGCGCCGGCCACCTGTTGCAGCGTGGAGAAGATCGCCGAACCGTAGGAGTAGCTCGAGGACGGAAGCGAGCCGAGCGCGTTGGTCATGAGCGGCGTGAACATGAACGCGAGGCCGATCGAGAGCACCACGTGGGCGGCCACGATGAGCCATGCCGGGGTGCTCAGGCCAAAGCTCGCCATGACCCAGAGCGCCGCCGAGACCACGAAGGCACCGGGGATGACGAGAGGGCGGGGGCCGAAGCGGTCGTACAGGCGGCCCACGATCTCCGAGGAGATGCCCATGACGATGCCGCCGGGCAACAGCATGAGGCCCGCGCCCAGGGTGTCCCAGCCGAGCACGTTCTGCACGTAGAGCGGCAGCAGGATGAGCACGCCAAAGAGCGAGGCGGAGGAGAGCACCACCAGGATGATGGAGACCGTGAAGGTGCGCACCGTGAAGGGCCGCAGGTCGAGCAGCGCGCTGTCCGTCTTCTGCAGCTGGGTCTGACGCCAGACAAAGAGCGCGAGCGCAACCACGCCGACGCCGAGCGGCACGAGCGGGGAGATTTCGGCGGCGCCCTTGGCCGCCTCGCCGATCGAGGAGAGCCCGTAGACGAGGCCGCCGAAGCCGAGCACGGAGAGCACGATCGAGAAGACGTCGACGCGCACGCGGCGGGTCTCGCCGATGTTCTTCAGGACGGTGACGCCCAGGACGAGCGCCGCGATGGCGATGGGCAGCACCAAGATGAACAGCCAGCGCCACGGCAGCACGTGCAGGATCAGGCCGGAGAGCGTGGGGCCGATCGCCGGCGCCACGGCGATGACGATGGAAATGAGACCCATGGTGCGCCCGCGGCGGTGGGCCGGGACGAACGTCATGGCCGTGGTCATCAGCAGCGGCAGCATGATGGCCGTGCCGCCGGCCTGGACCACGCGGCCCAGGAGCAGCACGAGGAAGCCGGGGGCGATCGCGGCGAGCGCCGTGCCCGCGCTGAACAGGCCCATGGCGATGATGAAGACGGTGCGGGTGCGCAGCACCTGCAGGATGAGGCCCGTGACCGGGATGACCACGGCCATGGTGAGCATGAAACCCGTGGTGAGCCACTGGCCCTGGCCAGCGTCGATGCGCAGGTCCTCCATGAGCTTGGGCAGGGCAACGCCCATGATCGTCTCGTTCAGGATGACGACAAACGTGGCGGCGATGAGGACCGTCAGCGCGGTCTTCACGGCGGCGGGAAGCTTGTCCTGCTGGGGTGCGGGCGGCGGGGCGGTGCTACTCATAGAGATTCCTCAATCATTCGCGGCGAACCGTTCAAGTCTACGGTGCGCAACCGCCTGAGGGCACCCCCGATTCCCTCGCGTGAGGCAGGACACACGGGCCGCGCGCACCCTCGTGGAGCACGGCAGGCAAACCCGCCCGACGCCGCCGCGCGCCAAGACGGAATAAATACTGTCGCGCGGACATTACACTGGGTGATGGCGGCGCAGGCCACCGGCGAGCGCCGCCCGGAACAACATCAAGGCAGGCGAAAAAGCATGCAGCTTCAGGACAAGGTCATCATCGTCACCGGCGGCGCCTCCGGCATCGGCGGGGGCATCACCCACGAGCTCGTGGAGCGCGGCGCCAAGGTCGTGGCCGTCGACATCAACGCCGCGGCCGGCGCAGCCCTCACGGCCGAGCTGGGCGACGCGGTGCGCTTCATCCAGGGCGACGTCTCGCTCAAGGAGACCGCACGCAGCGCCGTGGACACCGCGGTCAAGGAGTTCGGCGGGCTCAATGGGCTCGTCAACAACGCCCACGCCTCCAAGCAGAAGCCCTTCGTTGCGCTGGAGCAGGCCGACTGGGAGCTCTCCTTCAACACCGGCTTCAAGGCCACCCTGCAGTTCATGCTGGCCGCCCACGACGAGCTCACCAAGCAGGGTGGCGCCGTCGTGAACTTCGGCTCCGGCGCCGGCATCGAGGGCCAGAAGACGCAGGCCGCCTACGCCGCGGCCAAGGAGGCCATCCGCGGCCTCTCCCGCGTGGTCGCCAACGAGTGGGCTGCGGAGAGCATCCGCGTCAACGTGGTCTCCCCCATGGCCCTGACCGCCGGCGTCGCGGCCTGGAAGGAAGCCTTCCCGGAGATGTACGCCGAGACCGTCGCCAAGGTGCCGCTCGGTCGCTTCGGCAACCCGCAGAAGGACGTGGCCCCCGTGATCGCCTTCCTGCTCTCGGACGACTCGCAGTACATGACGGGCCAGACCCTCATGGCCGACGGCGGCACGATCAAGATGTACTGAGCCGTCGCCTCGGTGCCGCACGGCACCCGTGACGAACGCGAGCCGCCTCCCAGCCCGTCAAGGGTTGGGAGGCGGCTCGCCGTGCATGAGGCGAGCTCCCGGCGTCGGGCATCTGGCGACCTCCTTCGGGCCGCGGCCGAGGGTATCGATGCTCGACGGCGCGGCGTCACCCCATGCGGGCCAGCTTGCGCTCCCTGCCCATCAACAAGGAGTCAGTGGGCACATCGGCCAGGCGGTCCAAGGCAGCCCCGATGGCACCCGCCAAACGCTCCGAAAACTCGCGGGGACGAGCCGCGGCACCGTCACCCTCCAACACCACTTCCTGGACCACCCCCGCCTCTAGCAAACTCCACGCATCGACGCGCTGGGCGGCGGCCAGCTCCTTGGCCCGCCCCACGTCGCGGAAGAGGATCGCGCTGGCCCCTTCCGGCGGCAGGGGCGCGAGCCACGCATGCTCCGCGGCGATCGTGATGTCTCCGGGCATCAGCGCGATGGCGCCGCCGCCCGTGCCCTGCCCCAGCAGGACGGACACGACGGGCGTGCGCAGGCCCACGAGGTCAGAGAGCGAGCGAGCGATGGCTCCGGCCATTCCGCCCTCCTCCGCCTCTCGCGAGAGCGAAGCCCCCTCGGTGTCGATCACCGTTACCAAAGGAATCCGCAGCTCGGCCGCGAGCCGCATGCCCCGCCGTGCCTCCCTGAGCAGGGCCGGCCCCATGGCCTGCACAGGCTCCCGGCTCCGGTCTTGCCCCACCACCACGCAGGCCCGACCGCCAAGCCGGGCCAGGGCCAAGACCAAGCGGGCATCGCGCTCGCCCTGGGCCGTGCCGGAGAGTTGAAGAACGTCCCGGGCGCCGTACTTGAGCAGGTGCCGCACCGACGGCCTGCGCGGGTCCCTCGTGGTCGCAATCGATGCCCACACCCGCTCTTCGCGTTGCGCTTCGCTCTCCTCGGCGACGGACGCCGGCATGGTGCGGACAACGTCCGGCCGCGCCGGCGCGATGCCCTCAGCACGGGAGAGCAGGCCGATGGCCCGCTCCACCACCTCGGCGAGCCCGTCCAGCGGGACCACGGCATCGATGAGGCCGCGCTCGTAGAGGTTTTCGGCCACCTGCACGCCCTCAGGGAAACGGGCACCGTTGAGTGCCTCGAACACGCGCGGCCCAAGAAAACCGAGCAGGGCACCCGGTTCCCCGATCGTCACGTGCCCGAGCGAACCCCACGACGCCATGACACCCCCCGTGGTGGGGTGGCGCAGATAGACGAGATAGGCCAGCCCCGCCTCCTTGTGCCGCCGCACGGCTGCGGTGATGCTCATCATGAGGGCAAACGCCGGCGTTCCTTCCTGCATGCGTGTGCCACCGCTGGCCGGACTCGCCAGCACTGGAAGCCCCTCCGCCGTCGCCCGCTCAAAAAGCTCCACGATGCGCCGCGCCGTTGCCGAGCCAATCGAGCCGGCCAGGAAGCCGAATTCGGACACGACCACCGCAACGCGGCGGCCCCGCACGGTGCCCTCCCCCGTCACGACCGCCTCGTCAACACCCGTCTTGGCGGCGGCGGCCCGCAGCTCCTCGGCATACGACGCCGGTAGCCTGTCCAGCGCCACGGGACGATCCCACGAGACGAAACTCCCGACGTCGAGCACGCCCTCCAGGAGCTCCCGCGCGCCGACGCGCGATCGATGATCCTTCCGGATTCCGGTGAGCTGGCTCATCGGGCGTGCACCCCCCGCGGCTGCGCAAACTCGGCCAGCAGCTGCGGTGCCTGCTGGTTGAGGAGGGGCGGCGCCGAATGCTGGGTGCGGGTGACCTCGCGGCCCGCTGCGTCGAAGAATCGAAGCGGCGGTCCGGGCAGGTTCACGCGCCCCAGCACCGGGTGCTCCACCGGGACGACGAGTCCCTGGCTGGCGACCTGCTCCCACGCGTACACCTCGGACAGGCTGCGCACCTTGCCGCACGGAATGCCGGCGTCGCGAAGCCGTTCGAGCAACTCCTCGGCACCAAAGGCGGAGAAGGCCTCCTCCAGGATCGCGATCAGCTCGCCGCGGTGGCTCACCCGCTCGGCGTTGCTCGCGAACCCCTCCACCTTCGCTTCCAGGTGGAAGGCAGCAACGAGTGCGTCCCAGAGCTTGGGGGAACCGACGGAGATCTGCACCTGTCCGTCGCCACACGCGAAGAGCCCATACGGAGCGATGGAGGGATGGTGATTGCCCTGGGCGCGGGGTTCCTCGCCGGCCACGCTGACCCGCGTTCCTTGGAAGGCATGCACGCCGACGATGGCCGCCAGGAGCGAGGTGCGAACCACCTGTCCCCGCCCCGTCAGCTCGCGTTCGTGCAGCGCCGCGAGGATGCCGAAGGCGCCATACATCCCCGCCAGAAGGTCCCCGATGGGGACACCCACCCGCTGCGGGTCATCCGGACCCGATCCGGTCAGCGACATGAGGCCCGCCTCGCCCTGCAGGATCTGGTCATAGCCCGCGCGCTGCGCTTCCGGTCCGTCGTGGCCAAATCCGGAGATGGAGAGCAACACGAGGCGCGGATTGATCTCCAAGAGCCGCGCGGACGAGAAACCGAGCCGGTCCAGCACCCCGGGCCGAAAGTTCTCGATGAGGACGTCCGCCCCGGCCACCATACGCTCGAGGAGACCGGCGCCGGCGGCCGACTTGAGGTCAAGGGCGATGGATTCCTTGTTGCGATTGCACGAGAGGAAGTAGGTGGAAATGGGGTCCTCGTCCGGACCGACGAACGGGGGTCCCCAACCCCTGGTGTCGTCGCCGCTTCCCTCCGCCTCAACCTTGATCACGCGCGCACCGAGATCACCCAGCATCATCCCGGCGTGGGGGCCGGCCAGGGCCCGCGAGAGGTCGATGACCAACGTGCCGGTGAGCGGTCCGACGGCGTCTGCGCTTCGGGGGTTCTGGGGGTCAGCGACAGGGAGTGAATGAGGGAGCATGAACGTTCCTTAGAGCTTTCGAGGCCGGACGAAGAGGGTCATGTGCCAAGCGGCGGCGCGGGGCTATGGATTGCACCCCGCGCCGCCGCCATGGGCTCAGGCGATGCCGGCGGTGTCCGCGTTCTTGACCGGCTGGTCCGGCTCCGAATCAGCGGCGGGCCTGGCGGGCAGGACCTGGTTGCGGTTGCGGGCGAACCACGCGATGACGATGGTGAACAGGACCCCGAGGGCCGTGGCGTACGGGGCCAGCGGCTTCACCCACACGCACACGAGCACCAAGAGACCGCCCACCGCGAGCGCCACCACGGTGGTGCGCACCTGCTTGACCGTTGCGATCGCCTGCACCAGGACAGCGCCAAGAATGGCGGGAAGGATGTAGCTGCGGGCAACGATCGTGATCTCGGCCGGGATGAGGGAGAGCAGCCAGGTGCCGAGGATTCCAACAAAGATCAGGAGCGAGGTCAGGTGAACCATGGCCGCGCCACAGATCGCCATCACCGCGGCGAGATCACCCTTGCGAGTGCCCGGACGCACCCCGATGCGGTCCTGCGCCACGATGGCCGCAGGGAGCAGCTTGTTCGAGATGTTGCCGATCATGAAGGCCTGGTACATGGCCGCTTGTCCCAGGATCGGGAAGTAGGTGACCGGCTCCACGAGGGCAAAGATCAGGAAGGTGCCCGCCACGGCTGCGTAGGCGGTGAGTATCTGCTGGACGGTCACGTCCAGGTTGCCGAAGAACACGAGGTAGGCCGGCCCGCAGAGGGAGAGAAGCAGCGCCACCAGCATGGTGATCCTGCCCCAGCGGGACGTCGTCGCTTCAAACCCGGCCATGCTCGCGTCGGCACGCGATGTCGTTGCGATGCTCATGATGTTTCCTCCGAGGTCAGGCCGCGGCCAGGGTTGACGAATGGGCAACAAAGGCCACGGCCAGCGCCGCGAGAATCGAGATGCCGAGGGCCCATTCCTTGAGCCAATGCACGTGATAGCGCCTGGCCACCACCAGCAGCCCGGCCATCACGAGCGCAGACACCACCACCGTGACGGCGTGAATCCAGGACTTCGGCACCTCGCTGATCGTCAACACCGAGAAGGCACCAAGCAACGCGGCACCCGGGATCAGTGCCATCATGAGCGGGTTGACGACCGAGAGCTTGGCGCCTCCGCGCTTGAGGAGGGGGGTCAGGATGACGGTGGCAAGCATCCAGGCGCCGCCCGAAATGCTCATGGCGGCAAAGGCCACGGCAAATACCTGCTGGTTGTAGCCCTCGCCACCGAGCGTGGTGCCCATGGTGGTCGCTGCGATCTGGGCCGAGGCCGTTTCTGTCGCAGCCGAGCCGATGAGGCCGATGCGCACCAGCACGGCCGGGGTGCCGAAGAGCGCCAGCAGCGCGATCGCCACGATGACCACGGCAAGGGACGGGCCGATCGAGGCGACCGCTCCGGAGCGGAACGCCCGGGTCAGGTCCTCCCGCTGCACGCCGACATCAGGGCCTGCCTTGCGGGCCGCCTTGATGTAGATGAATGACTGCACGAAGATCACGGCGAAGACGCCGAGGGCAAAGATCCACAGCACGGGGTGGTTAGCGACCGCCCAGATGTCCGTGGAGCTGCCGGCTGCAACAACAGTGGCCATGCCCCCTCCTTCCGAAAGGTGGAGCGCCGCGGGGGTGCGGCGTCAGTGATGTAGTTCACAGTCGCGCACGAATCCCTGGAAGTGCGAGCGCTGGCGGAATTCGACGCATCGCTGTCGGATTCCGCCACGCACCACCCGAGGCCCCCTCCTCGTGATTGTGTCCAGTCATCACCGAAGCACCGCGGGGAGCAGAGCCCCGGGGCCGGAACGAAACGAGGTACCCACGCATGAAGCCGAGCGAGTACGCGTCACTGAACGCGGCGCAGCAACTGGCTCTCTTGGACTCCGGCGACGTCAGCTCTGTCGAGCTCACCCAGGCACATCTGGGTCGCATCGACGAGGTCAACGCCCCCATCAACGCCATCGTCACGGTGGATGCGGAGGGTGCCCTGTCCAGGGCTCGGCAGAGCGACGACGCAAGGGCCCGGGGCGAACTCCTCGGTCCCCTAGCGGGGCTTCCCATGACGCACAAGGACACCCACAACGTGGCTGGCATGCGCTCGACGAATGGATCGCTGTGTCTCAAGGACTTCGTGCCTGACACCGACGACCTCGTGGTGGCCCGACTCCGGGCTTCCGGGGTTGTCGCGACCGGCAAGTCAAACGTGCCCGAGTTCGGGGCTGGTTCGCACACGTTCAACGAGGTCTTCGGAACCACCACCAACCCCTACGACACCTCACGATCGGCCGGCGGTTCCTCGGGGGGGCTCGCCGCGGCACTTGCCTCGGGAATTCAGCCCCTCGGCGAGGGCAGCGACATGGGCGGCTCGCTGCGCATCCCCGCCAGCTTCTGCAACGTTTTTGGCTTCCGACCCTCGTGGGGTGTGATCCCCATGCCCTCCCCCGTCAACGCCTGGGCCTGGCTGGGGCGCACCGGCCCCATGGCAAGAACGGTCGGTGACCTGGAGCTGTTCATGAACGCCGTCGCCGGCCCCACTCCCGAGGTCACGCCGGGTGCCCCCGATCTTCGCGGGGCGTTCGGGCAGGTCCCCGGCGCCCAGCGCGGTGGAGTGCGAGGCGTGCGGGGCTTGAGGGTTGGCTTCACCACCAGTCTTGGCCTGCCGGTGCAGCCCGCCATGCAGGAAGCAGTGCGACGGGCCGCCGCGACCTTTGAGGCCATGGGTGCCACGGTGGAGGAGGCCAGCCCCGACCTGACCGGGGCGGCCGAGGTGTTCGATGCCACGCGCGCCACGGACTTTGCGGCGGGTCTCGGCTCTTTCGTCGAATCGCAACGCGAACTCGTCAAGCCCGAGGTGATCTGGAACGTTGAGCTCGGCTGGTCCTTGAGCAGCCGCGACCTCCTGCGCGTGCGGGCCCTCCTCACGCGTCTGCAAGCGTCGATGCGCGAGTTCCACCGCCGGTTCGACCTGCTCATCTCGCCGGGTGCGCAGGTGGTGGCGTTCGACGCAACCCAGCGATTTCCCGCCGAGATCGAGGGGGTGGCCTCCACGACCTACCTCGATTGGATGCGTTCGGCCTGCCTCCTCTCGGCAGCCGGAGTGCCAACACTTGCCGCGCCTGCCGGCTTCGACGGGGACGGACTGCCCACTGGCGTTCAGCTGAGCGGCTTCCACTACACCGATGCCGAGCTGCTCGCCTGGGGCAAGGCCTACGAAAAGGCGAGCGGGCATGACGCGGCGCCCATTTCCCCGCGGCTCGCTGCTTGCGACGCCCGCAGCCTCCGCACGCTCGCGCCCGCCTGAGCGCGCGGAGCGTACTACCGGGTGAAGGAAGGGCACACTGGACGGCGTCCAGTGTGCCCTTCCTCCGTCCCCGGCTCCGGGCCACGACCTTCACTAGCCGTCGAGCGGTGGGAGCAGCCACCCACCACGCTTGCGTGCTCCCGTCACCATGGAGATGACGACGTCATCCAGCATCGAGGCCCAATCCGGGTGCGTGAGAAACGCATAGAACTCCTGGACCGTGCTGGCTGTCACGTTCACCACCAGCTGCGCGGCGCCGGCGACGGCCGCGGCGTAACGGACCCGGGGATGCCTCGCAAAAGCCTGTCCGGCCTCCTCCAACCGTGCCGGGGACAGCTTGAGCCACAGCAGCGCCTCCACTGGCAGCCCCACAGCCGCGGGCTCAACGAGCGCGCGCAGCTGCACCACCTGACGCTCCAGGAGCCAATCGATGCGCCGGCGCGCTGTCGTTTCGGAAACGCCAACCTCCCTTGCCACCCGTTCGGCGGAAATGCGCCCGTCCGCCCGCAGCGCTTCCACGATGCGATTGTCCGCGGCATGCTCCGTTTCCGGCTCGCGTCCAAGCGTCGAGATGGTGCCGAAGTCACGTGGCCGCAGGGCGCGGATCTGCTCCGCATCCAGAACTCCAAGGCGCCAGTTGGCCACCGTGCGGAAGTACTTCAAGACCGGAAAGGTCTCCATCCGAGCGATGCCGGGGAGGGCCACGAGCTCGTTGTTGATCAGCGACGACATGCGCGACGTGGGCACGGTCAGCTCGGCCACCATGTCCACGTCCCCGGTGACGGTGTAGGCAAAGGTGCATTCCGGCCGCTGTGCCACGCCAAGACAAGCGATCTTGGCCGCCCCGATGGTGCAGGCAGTGCGAAGCAGGACGGCGCCTGAATGCGCGCGAAGCCCCGTGACCCCTACCACGCCCTCATTCAGCAGGGCTTGGCCGGCTCGGGTAACGGTGCGTTCGTTGGCACCAAGGACACCGGCGATGCTCCGGAAGGAGGCGCGGCCGTTGATCTGCAAGGCGGCAGCGATGCCGCGCTCAAGGTCGTCGAGGGTGCGCATGCCCCATCATGACATTCACCGTGGTCGCCGTTCACGGCTTGCCGGAACGTGACAGAACGGCGAGCTGCCGCACGTCACCGCCACGACAAGCGAGCCGCCTCCCAGCCCGTCAAGGGCTGGGAGGCGGCTCGTTGCGCGTGCGGCGACTATCCGGCGTCGCGCATTCTTGCCGCCTCCTTGAGGCCGCGTCGACCAGCCTCCCACCAGACGTCGTCCGGCAGGTACGTGTTCAGCAGCGCCTCGAGGTGCGCCGCCATCATGTCGGGGCGCACGGCGACGGTGTCCACCGTGACGGTGACCTGAGAGCCGAGCAAAAAGGTCATGAGGCCGTCCACCAGGATGTCCACCGTGATGCCCTCGCGGAAGCCGGTCTCCGCCTCCTGCTCCCGCACCCAGCCGCTCAGGAGCGCGCGCCACTGGCCCATGTAGGTGTCGTTCACCTCGGCCATGGCCGGATCGTGCGCCGCGAGCGCCCAGAAGCCGATGATGACGCGGGCCTCGTCCACGAGCTGCTGGTTGTGCGGCAGGATCTGCAGCGAAAAGGCGCGCACGGCATCGAAGCCGCTCAAGCCCTCGGCGTCCGCCTCGAGCCGCTGGGCCACCTGTCCCATGACGTACTCGAACGTGGCCACCATGAGGTGCTCTTTGCTGCGGAAGTAGGGCTTGAGGGCGCCGTTGGCCATGCCGGAGGCCGCTGCAACGCTGCGCAGCGTCACGCCACCCAGACCGGCGCGCGCGATGATCGTCCAGGCGTGGGCCATGAACTCGGCCCGGCGCTCGTCGTGATCAACAATTCTCGGCACGTCAGTCCCCCCGGCATCACGGCCATTCCCACACCGGGGGAAGGGCCTTTGGAGCCAAATTATCCCACGTCCCGGCGCCACGCGAGGCGTGCACGGAGTTGACGATGCGTGCATTGAGCGGCGCCACTTCCGCGGAACGGTGCGGAATCTGAACAGCGCGCCCGCCGCGGGGGAATCGCACCCTTGCACCCATTGTCAACGTGTGTAGACTTTCCGCTATCCGAACCGCTGTGACTCAGGCCACGCACCCTTGACCCCCACGTCGACGAGGCCGCCCGCGCTCACCGCGACCCCCAGCGCACACCTGGAGAAGATCGTGAAGAAGACTCCCCTGCTCGCCGTGGCCGCCGCGGCGGCCCTGGCCCTGACCAGCTGCTCCGGCGGCTCCGACGCCTCGAGCGGCGACGGCGCCGCGAACCAGCCGCTGAACATCGGCCAGTTCATGGACATCACCTCGTGGGATCCGGCCAACGCCGACGTCGGCTTCGACGTCACCTACCTCTCGGCGGTCTACGACCCGCTGCTGACCGTGGACGGCGACGGCAACCCCCAGCCGGCCCTGGCCACCAAGTGGGAGGTCTCCTCCGACTTCAAGAAGATCACCATGGACCTGCGCACCGACGCCAAGTTCTCCGACGGCGAGGCCTTCAACGCCGACGCCGCCGTGAAGAACCTGGAGTACCTGAAGAAGGGCACGCGCTCGCAGGAGGCCTACACCAACGTCTCGGCGGTCAAGAAGGTGGACGACGACACCATCGAGATCGACCTGAAGCAGCGCGACGACACGATCCTCTACTTCATGGGCCTCGGCCGCTCGTGGATGGCCTCCCCCAAGGCCATCGACGCCGGCACCTTGGCCAAGGAGCCCGTGGGCTCCGGCCCGTACACGCTCGCCGCCGACTCCGTGGCCGGCTCCGAGTACCACTTCACCAAGGTCGCCGATCACTGGGACGCCGCCGCCTACAAGGGTGACCCGCTGAAGATCCAGCCCATCCAGGACGCCAACGCCCGCGCCAACGCGATGCAGTCCGGCCAGATCGACGTCAACTACGCCGACCAGGCCGCCATCGACATGGCGCCGCAGAACAACTGGAACGTGGCCAAGAAGGTCTCCGGCTGGGTTGGCCTGCAGTTCTCCGATCGCGCTGGCGCCAAGAGCGAGATCGTGGGCAACCTCAAGGTTCGCCAGGCCCTGAACTACGCCTTCGACGGCGCCAAGATCCTCTCCTCCATCGGCTCCGGCGCCGGCGAGGTCACCAACCAGATCTTCCCCGTGGGCATGACGGGCAACGACCCGTCCCTGAACGACACCTACGCGTTCAACCTGGACAAGGCCAAGTCCCTCCTCGCCGAGGCCGGCTACGCCGATGGCTTTGAGATCTCCCTGCCGATGACCACGATCTACCAGACCTGGCAGCCCTCGGTGGAGCAGACCTTCAAGCAGCTCGGCATCAAGGTCACGTGGGACTCCATGCAGTACACGGACTACATGGCCAAGGCCTCCAGCTACCCCATGTTCATCGCGTTCATCTCCATGGACTCCAACGCCGTGGCCAACGTGACCCGCCAGATCTCCACCCCGCAGTGGTACAACCCCACCCCCGGCCTGGAGAAGTTCCCCGAGGTCGAGGCCCAGGTGAAGAAGGTCATGGAGGCCGCCCCCGATGCGCAGGAGGCGGAGATCAAGACCCTCAACAAGCTCGTCACCGACAACGCCTTCTTCTCGGTCTGGTACCAGGCGAACAACGCCTACGTCTCCAAGTCCAACATCGAGATCACCCCGGTCACGGGTCAGATGTACCCGACCCTGAACCACATCAAGCTCAAGTAAGACCCACTCATTCGCGGGCGGGGCGGCGCTCATCGCCGTCCCGCCCGCGGAGCCTCACCCCAGGGACCCCCATGCTCCAGTTCGTCATTCGGCGCGTGATCTCCGGCATCATCCTGGTCGCCGTCGTCTCCTCCGCCACCTTCTTCCTGGCCCACCTGGCCATCGGCGACCCCACCATCGGCCTGCTCGGTAGCTCCGCGACGCAGGATCAGATGGCCTCGCTCGCAGCCAAGATCGGCACCGACCGCCCGCTCATCGTCCAGTTCTTCGACTGGGCAGGCCACGCCCTCACCGGCGACTTCGGCGACTCGTGGCGCAACTTCCAGTCGGTCTCCTCGCAGATCGGCCTCAAGCTGCCCGTCACGCTCTCCATCGTGACCTTCGCGATCCTGCTCACCGCCGTCTTCGGCGCCCTGCTCGGCATCGCTACCGGCCTGCGCCCCGGCACCGTGGTTGACCGCGTGCTGCAGTGGCTCTCCGTCATCCTCTTTGCCCTCCCCGGCTTCTGGGTGGCCCTGGTCCTGGTCATCACCTTCGCCGTGAACCTCAAGTGGTTCCCCGCCGTCGGCTACGTGCAGCCGGGCACCTCGTTCTCCGGTTGGCTGCGCTCGCTCGCCCTGCCCGGCATCTCGCTGGCGCTCGGCGCCGTGGTCATGGTGGCCTCGCAGCTGCGCAACGCCCTCGTGGAGACGAGCCAGCTCGACTACGTCCGCACCCTGCGCAGCCGCGGCCTCTCCAACGCCCGCGTCACGCTGCACATGGTCCGCAACGCCGCCCCGACCTCGCTGACCATCCTGGCCCTCATGTTTGTTGGCCTGCTCGGCGGCGCCGTGGTGGTTGAGCAGATCTTCGCGCTGCCCGGCATCGGCGCGCTGACCACCGCCTCCTCGCAGAACGGCGACATCCCCATCCTGCTCGGCATCACCGTGGTGACCGTGGCCTTCGTGGTCCTCGTGAACCTGGTGCTCGACCTCCTCCTCGGCTGGATCAACCCGAAGGCTCGTCAGTCATGAGTACTCCCGTCTCCTCCCCCGCGACCGGAACGCAGGCCGGCGGCGCCGGCACCGCCGGCGCACCCGGCACGCCCGGCACCCCCGGGACGCCCGGCACCCAGGCCGGCCCCGCGGCGTCGTCGTCCACCCGCCAGGCCCGCGGCACGGCCTTCTCCCGGCTGCTGCGCAAGCCGGAGGGCGTCATCTCCCTGGTGATCATCGCGCTCGTGATCCTCGTGGGCATCCTGGCCCCGCTGCTCTCGCCGCAGGATCCGAACTTCGTGAACCTCGACATCGTCAAGGCGCCGGCCTCCCCCGAGCACCTGCTCGGCGGCGACAGCCAGGGCCGCGACGTGCTCTCGCGCCTCATCTGGGGCACGCAGACCACGGTCTACGGCGCGGCGATCGCCGTGGCCTTCTCGCTCCTGCTCGGCGTTCCCTCCGGCGTGGCGGCCGGCTACTTCGGCGGCGCGTTCGACCGCATCTCGATGTGGGTCTCCGACGCCCTCCAGGCCGTGCCCGGCATGATCATCCTGCTCATCGTTGCGGCGGCCTCCGGCTCCAACTTTGTGGTCATCATGATCACGGTGGGCGTCTTCATGGCCCCCGGCTTCTACCGACTGACGCGCTCCACGGTGCTCTCCGTGCGCTCCGAGCCGTACGTCGACGCCGCCGTGGTGGCGGGCATGAGCCCCTTCAAGATCCTGCTCAAGCACGTGCTGCGCACCGTCCGCGGGCCCGTCATCATCCAGACCTCGCTCACCGCCGGCATGGCGATGGGCATGCAGGCCGGCCTGCAGTTCCTTTCCATCGGCACCTCGGACACCCCGTCCTGGGGCGCCATGATGATGGAGGGCTTCACGATCATTCGCCAGCACCCCACGCTCATGCTCTGGCCCTCGCTTGCCCTCGGCCTGACCATCGCCGCGCTCGCGATCTTCGGCACCGCGCTGGGCGATGCCCTCGCCGTGCGGCCCCCGGCCAAGCGTCTCTCGGCCGCCCGGAAGGCCGTTCAGGCGCACGACGCCGCCGTGCCCGGCTCCACCGGTCAGGTCACCTTGGCGGGCGCCGAGTCGGCGGTCCGCATCGATGAGCTGCGCGTCGCCTACCCCTCCAGCAAGAACACCATGAAGGAGGTGGTCCACGGGATTTCCCTGGACGTGCGCCCCGGCGAGGTGCTCGGTCTGGTCGGCGAGTCCGGCTCCGGCAAGTCGCAGACCGTGTTCTCGCTCCTGGGCCTGCTGCCCGAGACCGCGGCGGTCGGCGCGGGCGAGCTGTGGGTCGACGGCACGCGCGTCGACCTCGCCAACCTGGGCGCGCACCGCAAGCTGCTCGGCACCACGCTCGGCTACATCCCGCAGGAGCCCATGAGCAACCTGGACCCCTCCTACACCGTGGGGTACCAGCTCACCGAGCCGCTGCGCACCGTGCACGGCCGCAGCAAGGAGCAGGCGCGTGCCGAGGTGCTCGCGGCGCTCACCCGCGTGGGCATCACCGATCCGGAGCGCGTGCTGCGCTCCTACCCGCACCAGCTCTCCGGCGGCATGGCCCAGCGCGTGCTCATCGCCGGCGCCGTGGCGGGCAAGCCCAAGGTCCTCGTGGCCGACGAGCCCACCACCGCCCTCGACGTCACGGTCCAGGCCGAGGTGCTCGAGCTGCTGCGCGAGCTGCAGTGCGAGGACGGCATGGCCCTCGTCATCGTGACGCACAACTTCGGCGTGGTCGCCGATCTGTGCGATCGCGTGGTGGTCATGAAGGACGGCTCCGCCGTGGAGACCGGCACGGTGGATGAGGTCTTCAACCGCCCGGCCGATCCGTACACGGCCGAGCTCATCGCCGCGTGCCTCGACGATGCCGAGCCGCGCGTGACGGCCGATGCGCGCTTCGCCGACGCGAGCGGCGCCGTCGATGCTGGCACTGCCGCCGGGCCGGTGCCCGCCGGCCGCCGCGCCGCCACCCCCACCTCCACCCCAGCCAGTGCCGAGGGCGAGGCGGCCGACCAGGCCGGCCCCACGCCGTCGGGCACCTCGATCGAAGGGAGCGCGGCCAAGTGAGCCAGCATCTGCTCTCCGTCTCCGACCTGACGCTCGACTACAAGCTCAAGCGCGGCAAGACCTTCAGGGCGCTCAAGGGCGTCTCCCTGGACATCGCGCCGGGCGAGTGCGTGGGGCTCGTGGGCGAGTCCGGTTCGGGCAAGTCGACGCTCGGCAAGGCCGTGCTCGGCCTCGAATCCCCCACCTCCGGGAGCATCGACTTCGACGGCACCGACATCACGCACGCGTCGCGGCGCGTGCGCCGGGCGCTGGCCAAGGACATCCAGGTGGTGTTCCAGGACCCGTACGGTTCGCTCGATCCGGGGGTGAGCGTTGGCACGTCCATCGCCGAGCCCATGATCGTGGCCGGCGTTGACCCGAAGGAGGCCGATCGGCGGGCGCGCGAGATGCTCGAGCGCGTCCTGCTGCCCGGTTCCATGGCCGATCGCCTGCCGCACGAGTTCTCCGGCGGGCAGCGCCAGCGCATCGCGATCGCGCGGGCGCTGGTGCGCAAGCCGCGGCTCGTGATCTGCGACGAGCCCGTCTCCGCCCTGGACCTGACGACGCAGGCGGCCGTGCTCGACCTGTTCGTTGACCTGCAGCGCGAGACGGGGGTGTCGTACCTCTTCATCACGCACGACCTCGGCGTGGTGCGGCGCGTGTGCCACCGCGTGGCGGTCATGTACCACGGCGACATCATGGAGACCGGCGACGCAGTAGCGGTGACCTCCGCGCCGCGCGAGGCGTACACGCAGCGGCTGCTGGCAGCGTCCCCCGTGGCCGATCCGGCCCGGCAGGCCGTGCGGCGCGCGGAGTGGCTGGCGCTGCGCGCGGCCGGCGCCGCGGAGCTCGCCTCCGCGTAGCCGGGGTTGGGGCCGTGCCCGGACTGCCGGATCGCTTCAAAACTGCCGCAAGGTCGCAGCAGTTCTGAAGCGATCCGGCAGTTGCCGTTTCCCCGCGGCGCAGGACCAGCCGGGTGACCGACGGCGCGGGGCCGGCGCGGGTGGTTCCGGCCCGCGCACAGTGCGCTCAGCGCGGCGCGAAGCCCAGGCGCCCCAGCGACTCCAGGTACGCGGCGTCCACGGGTCGACGCGTCAGGGCGCTCACGAGCAGCGCGCCTTGCACCGCATCCGCCAGCACGGCGGCGTCCGCGGCGGACGCCCCGGAGGCGGTGGCGATCTCCACGATCGTCGCCTTGCCCGGGCCCGTGTAGAGCGCGTAGATCTCCTCGCTGTCGGAGCCGCCCTCGGCGGCCGCGGCGGCGAGCGCCCGCACCACCGAGGCCGTGTCGTCGCGCGTGACGGCCTCGCCGAAGCTGGCGAGCCACGCGCCCAAGCCGGGGACGGCGCCGTCGGGCGCTGAACCATCGGTCCCGGCGCCCCACGAGGGCGGGGTCGGGGGCACCGGCATCGAGATCACCCCGGCCAGCACCGCCTCGGTGATGATCGCGGCCTTGGACGCCCACCAGCGATAGACGGTCTGGCGGCCCACGCCGGCGCGCTCGGCGATGCCGCCGATGGTGAGGGACTCGTAGCCGTCCCCGCGCAGCAGCTCCGCGGCGGCCGTGAGGACGGCGGTGCGGGCTTCTTGGCTGCGGGGGCGACCCTTACTTGGCATGTTCCCACCGTAGCGCCGCGGGTGTAGCGTAATGATTAACGAGGCAGAGTGTCTCGTTAATGATCTGAGGAGCCTCATGAGCAAGCACGTCGTGGTCATCATCGGCGCAGGTGGCATGGGCGAGGCGATCGCCCGCCGCATCGGCGCCGGCGCCAAGCTGGTCCTGGCCGACTTCAACGAGGAGATCCTGGCGCGCCTGGAGTCCTCGCTGGGCGGCGACGGCTTCAACGTGCTGACCCGCAAGGTGGATGCGTCCTCGCGCGAGTCGCTCGCCGCCCTCGCCGACGAGGCAGCGAGCCTCGGCTCGGTCGACGCCGTCATCCACACCGCCGGCCTCTCCCCCGCACAGGCGCCCATCAAGGCGATCCTCGCCGTTGACCTATTGGGCTTCGCGTTCAGCCTCGAGGAGTTCGGCCGCGTGATCGCGCCGGGCGGGGCCGGCGTGTACATCGCCTCCATGGCCGGCACCATGGCCGCCGGCTCGCTGCCCGCCGAGGTCGAGGCCGCGCTGCGCTCCACGCCTTCCGACGAGCTGCTCGCCCTGCCGATGTTCGCCGAGGGCGCCGTACCGAACGCCGGCGCTGCGTATTCGCTCTCCAAGCGCGCCAACCAGCTGCGCGTCCAGTCCGCCTCCCTCGCGTGGGGCGCGCGCGGCGCCCGCGTGAACACCATCAGCCCCGGCGTCATCTCCACGCCCATGGGTCAGCAGGAGCTCGCGAGCGAGTCGGGCGCCGGCATGCGCGCCATGGTGGACGGCTCCGGCACGGGGCGCCTCGGCACGCCCTCCGACATCGCCGCGGCCGCCGCGTTCCTCGTGGGCCCCGACGCCACGTTCATCACGGGCACCGACCTGCTCGTGGACGGCGGCACGATCGCCGCGATCAACTCCGGCGCCGTGGCGCTGCCGCGCGGCTGACCCCGTCCACTCCCCAGGAATCCACCACATCCCCACGGGGATTTCAGTGGAGTTGGTGCATTCGCGGGGAGTGAGTGCTCGACGGCGGTGGGGCCGGGTCGCTGACCCGGCCCCACCGCCGTCTGGCCTTCCGTGCGGGCCCTCAAACGGCCCGATCGCTTCACCACTGCCGCAACCTTCGGGCCGTTGCGAAGCGATCGGGCCGTTTGCGCGTGGAGCGCCGGGCTAGATCGCGCCCCGTTTCCGGATGAGCGGCGCCGTCACGGTCAGTGCCATGAGCATCGTGGCCGCCGTGGCGGCGCACAGGAGCACGCCCATCGCCACGGCGGTCACGCCGGAAAGCGAGACGAGCGGAGACACGATCGGGCCGATGACGAAGGTCCCGACGCCGAGCAGCGCGCTCGCGGTGCCCGCGCGTTGCCCGTGTCCGTCCATGGCCAGCGTGGTCTGCGGCGGGCCGCCCACGCCCACCCAGAACAGGAAGCTGGCCAGGAACGCCAGCGTGAGTGGCCACGGCCAGTGACACATCACCCCCGTCAGGAACAACGCCGTGGACGCCGCCGAGCCGATCTGACCGATCAAGTAAGTGAAGACCACTCCCCTGCGGGCCACGAAACGGCTGACCTGGCCACCCAAGAGATTGGCCACGGCATTGAGCGCAAACACCACGGAGAAGGCCTGCGGCGAGAGGCCCACCTCGTTCTGCATCACGAATGAGCACATCGAGAGGTAGCCGAAGAACCCGATCCCTCCGATGGCCCCGCCGATCAGCAGCATGACGAACACCTTGTCCCCGAGCACGGCGCGCAGGTGCACGCCGAAGGACCCCTTGACCGCGGGCACGTTCGGCTCGCGGCGCAGCGTCTCGGGGATCGTCCTGGCCAGCGCCAGGAGTCCCAGGCCGATGACCGCCAGCACCCAGAAGATGCCGCGCCAATCCATGAACAACGCCAGCTGGCCGCCGACAACGGGGGCCACGATGGGAGCCGAAGACCCCACGAGCGCCAAGAGGGAGAGCATGCGGACCAGCTCGCGCCCGCTCGTCAGGTCCCGCGCGATCGCGATGGCGAGCACCACGCCCGCCGCGCCGCACAGGCCCTGCAGCGCCCTGAATACGAGCAGCAGCTCGATGTTCGGGGCCACAGCGCACAGCCCGGAGAAGAGCGCAAAGCCGAGCACCCCCAGCATCAGAGGACACCGGCGGCCGATCCGATCCGAGAGCGGCCCCACCACCAGCTGGCCCAGGCCGAGCGCAATCATGCATACGCTCATGGTCAGCTGGGCCATGGAGTCCGAGGTGTTCAGCGTCTGCGCCAGGTGCGGCAGGGTCGGCATGTAGACGTCCATGGACAGCGGGCCAAACGCCTCCACGGCCCCGAGCGTCAGGGCCAACCGGAGCGGGGCCCGGCCGGAGCCGGACCCCCGCTTCACGTCATCGGCGATCATGCGATGCCCGACGGCGCGGCGTCGCCACCGCGCGCGGCCTCGCCGCCCGGGGCGGAGGGACCGGCGACGGGTGGGGCGGCCGCGGCACCAACGTCCGCCCCAGCCCCGGCACCGGTTCCCACCGCGGCGTCGCCACCGAGCGCGACCGCGCCCTCCTCGGCCGGCACCAGCGCCGGCCCCGCGCCGTCGAGCCGCAGCACGCGCCGCCACCACGAGTCGGTCGCGACCGCCGAGGCGCGCGAGGCCCAGGCCTCCGGAGCGAAGCCGGCAAAGCCGTGGAAACCGCCATCCCAGACGTGCAGCTCGGCCGAGCCGCCAGCCGCCCAGATTCGCGAGGCGTAGTCGATGGCCTCGTCCCTGAACACCTCGGCCCCGCCCACGTCGACGAACGCCGGCGGCAGGCCGGAGAGGTCGGTGGCGCGGGCCGGCGCCGCGTACGGCGACACCTCGCCCCGCGGCTCCTCGCCCAACACCGCGCTCCACGCGGTGCGGTTGTTGGTGCGATCCCACACGCCGATGCCGTCGTACTGCCGCGTGGAGACGGTGGCGTCCCGGTCATCGAGCATGGGGCAGCCCAGCAGTTGCCCGGCCAGGCGCGGCCCGCCCAGATCCCGCGCCATGAGCGCGACCCCGGCGGAGAGCCCGCCACCCGCGCTGAAGCCCGTCACGACGAGCCGCTCGGGATCGAGGTGCAGCTCGGCCGCGTGCTCCGCGATCCATGTCAGGGCCGCGTGGCAGTCCTCAACCGGCGCCGTGCCGGGGAACTCCGGCGCGCGCCGGTACTCCACGAGCACCGCGACCGCGCCGTAGCGCTCGGTCAGACCGATCGCCTCGCCCGCGGCAAAGAAGCGATCGCCCAGCACCAGGCCACCGCCGTGAATGACGAGCGCCGCTGGCCGTGCCGCCTCCGTGCGGACCACCGGCTCCACGACCGTCAACTCGATCTCCCCGCGCGGGCCCACGGCCACGCGCTCACTCGACACCACGCCGTCGTGCCTTTCCATGGCCGCGGCCAGGGTGGGCGTGATCGCCGCGACGATGTCGCGGTTCTCCTGGATGTTGCCGGGCAGCAGCGGGATGGGCTCGAACGTGGCCTTGAACCAGGAGAGGGCGTCGGTCAGCTGCGGATCGTACGGCGGCGCCGCGAGGTGGTCGCGCGCGTTCCCGCTCACGCCCACACCCGACGCAGCCAGGAGTCGCGGGCGTCGAGCGCCGCGCGGGAGATGCGCGCCTCGGGGGCGTACATGTCGAAGCCGTGGCAGCCGCCGTCCCAGACGTGCAGCTCGGCCCGGCCACCCACGGCCCAGATCCGGGACGCGTACTCGACGTCCTCGTCGCGGAAGGTCTCGGCCGCGCCCACCTCGATGAAGGCGGCGGGCAGGCCGGAGAGGTCGGTGGCGCGGGAGGGTGCCGCGTACTCAAGCGCGTCGGTGGAAAAGGCCAGTTCCTCGCCCAGCACGCAGGTCCACGCGAGGTCGTTCGCCTCCCGCGTCCACGTGCCGAGGCCGCGGTACTGCTGCGCCGACACGGTGGTGCCGGTGTTGTCGATCATGGGGCACAGCAGCAGCTGCCCGGCCATGACGGGACCGCGGCGATCGCGCGCCATGAGCGCCACGGCCGCCGTGAAGCCGCCGCCGGCGCTACCGCCCATCACCACGATCTTCTCCGGGTCGATGCCCAGCGACGCCGCGTTCGCGTGCGTCCACACGAAGCCCGCGTAGACGTCCTCGGCGCCGGCCGGGTACGGATCCTCGGGCGCCAGGCGGTACTCCACGTTGACGCAGACCACGCGGTGGCGGCTCATGAGATCGAGCAGGCGGCCGGTCTCCCAGCTGCGGTGGCCCACGACCATGCCGCCGCCGTGGATGTTGTAGAGCGCGGGGAGCGCCTCGCCGGGGGTCAGATCGCTCGGGGTGAGGATCGTGATCTCGAGGTCGGGGGCGCCGGCGGGCCCCGGGATGACGCGGTCCTCGAGGGTGATCGGCAGGCCCTTGACCAGCTCGGCCGGGTCGCCGAAGGGCGAGCCGGTCTCGCCGCGCGAGGCGAGGATCGATTCGAGGCTCATGGCCGGGGCCGCGCCCATCGCCTCGACGATGGGGGCCACCTCCGGGTCGAAGGGGACGGGGACAAAACGCTGTTCGGTGGTGCTCATGGGGGTCCTTGGGGCTCGGGTGACTGGGGGCACGACGGCGGGTGGCAGGGTGGGGTGCGCGCGGTGAGCCCGGCGCGGGGCCGGGCGCGGCACGACGGCGCGGGGCCGGGCTCGGCACGACGGCGCGGCACGGCGCCCGCTGAGGCGCGGGCCGCAGCGGGCGGTACGCCTCAGCGGCTCACGGGCCCTCGGGGTCCACGAGGCCGCGGTCGGCCCACAGGCCCTCGACCGCGGCGCGCAGGGCGGGGGCCCCCACGCGCTCCAGCAGAGCCACGGCGCCCAGGTTCTCGCGCAGCTGCGCCACGCGGGAGGTGCCGAAGAGCGTCGTGAAGGTGGCAGGGTGGGTCAGCGTGAAGGCGATGAGCAGCTGGGCCGGCGTGGCGTTCAGTTCAGCGGCGATGCGCGCGATCTCCGGGGCCAGGTCGATGGTGCGCTGGCGGATCCCGCCCGGGTCGCGGCCCACCTCGCGGGAGTCCACGGGGCGCCCGGCGAGGATGCCTCCCTCCATGACGTCCGAGGCCTGCAGCTCGAAGCCCTGCTCAAAGAGGCGCGCGAACGGTTCGCCCTCGGGGATGGAGCGGCGGGCCACGGAGTACTTCAGCTGCGCAAACGCGGGGCGGGCCGCGCCCTGCTCGTCGGCGATGTCGAAGAGGCGCTGGACGTTGGAGGCCGACCAGTTGTTCACGCCCCACGCGCGCAGCAGGCCGCGCTGGCGCAGGTCCTCAAGGTCTGCCACGAGATCCTCGAGGCGCAGGTCGTCGCGGCGCAGATCGCCCAAGACGGCCACATCGGCGTGCTCCACGCCGGCGCGGACGAGGGCATTGGCCAGCTGCGGCTCGAACCCCTCCTCCGGCGTGAAGCCCTCCAGCCAGAGCTTGGAGGAGACGAGGTAGTCGTCGCGCTGGAGGCCGGTGGCGCGGACCATCGCCGAGAAGATGACGTCGGTGAAGACCTGCGGGCCGCCGGGCATGGCGTAGACGCCCACGTCGAAGAAGTTGATGCCGGCATCCACGGCCTCGCTCAGCAGCGAGACGGCGTCGCGGAAGTCCATGCGGTCGTAGGTGTGCCACGAGCCCAGCGCGAAGGCCGAGACGTTCAGGCCGGTGCTGCCGAGCTCGCGTCGGGGAACGGCGAAGGAAGTGGGGGTGCTCACGGTGTCTCCTGTCTGTGCCGGCGGCGGCCGGCGGTGAGAACAACAAAAGGGGGGGCACGACGGCGGGTGGTCACCACCCGCCGTCGGGCAGGGTGTGGGTGCGCGCCGGGGTGCGCGCGGGCGTCAGAGCGAGGGGTCGACGACGGCCTTGATGGTCTCCAGGGCGGCCATGGAACGCACGGCGTCCGAGGCGCCGGCGAGCGGGACGGCCGGGGAGAAGAGGCGCTCCCACGGCATCGCGTTGGCGAAGGACGTGAAGAACTCGATGGAGTGGTGGTAGTCCGAGACATCGCCGTTGAGCGAACCGACGATCGCCATTTCCTTGCCCATGATTTCGCCGAGGACGAGCTCGTTGGGCACGGGGCCCGTGGAGCCGACCACCACGAACGTGCCGCGCGCGCCGGTCATGTGCACGCCCTCGGTGCCCACGCCGGGGGCGCCGGCGAAGTCGAAGACCTTGGCGGCGCCGCGGCCGTGGGTTGCCTCGAGCACGGCGCCGACGCGGGCCTCGGAGCCACCTTCCAGGCCCACCGTGAGGTCGGCGCCGAAGTCGCAGGCCATGGCCAGGCGCTCCTCGGGGGCGCCCACCGTGATGACGCGGCCGGCGCCGGAGAGGCGGGCCACGGCCGTGGCGAAGATGCCGAGGGCGCCGGAGCCCTGGATGACGACGTCCTCGCCCACGCGGATGCCGCCGGCGCGGTCGAAGGCGCGCAGCACGGTCTTGGCGGCGCAGCCCGCCATCGAGGCGATGCGCGGGTCGATCTCCTCGGGGAGGAGCAGTTTCTCGGCGCGGGGCGTGACGTAGGCGTGGCGTGCGAGGCCGGCCGTGGAGAAGGGGAAGCGATCGGAGCGCTGCAGGAAGCCGTAGCCGCGCTGCTGGCAGCCGACCGGGCGGCGTTCCACGCGGCACGCATGGCATTCGCCGCACGTCGACTCCGACCATCCGATGCGCTGGCCCACCTGGAGCTCGCGGCCGAGCACGTCCTTGGCGCCGGCGCCCACGCCGATGATGCGCCCGATCATCTCGTGTCCCAGGACCATGGGGAGCATCTCCGGCATGGGCATCTTGCCCTGCCAGATCTCCACATCGGTACCGCAGAGGGTCGCGTTGACAATCTCGACGAGGACGGCGCCTGGCTCGATGCTGGCGGGGAGTTGGAGCTCCTGCAGCTGCAGATCCGCGTTGAACTCGACGAGGACGGCGGCTTCGGTGGAGGTGGGCAGGGCCATGGATGCTCCTTGCGTGGTGCTGGATTCTTCGGCGGCGAGCGTGTGACCTGGGCCACCGGTGTGGGTTAGTCTACAGATGTTGACGCAAATCAAAACCCCCAAGGAGACCCGCCGTGAGCAGCCCCCAGCCAGCCGACCTCGTCCTGCGCGGCGGCGTGGTCCGCACCCTCGACGGCGCCGGAACCGTGGCGAGCGCCCTCGCCGTCTCCGGCGAGCGGATCGTTGCCGTGGGTTCCACCGAGGAGATCGCGGCGTGGACCGGCGAGGGCACCCGCATCATCGAGCTGGACGGCGCGTGCGTGTTGCCCGGCATCAACGACTCCCACCTGCACGGCGCGTGGCTCGGGGCGCTCTGGCCGGAGACGCTCTTCGGCGGGCCGGGCCCGTCCAACGGCCCGATCGCTCCCGAACAGCCCGAAGACTCCGGCAGTCTTGAAGCGATCGAGCCGTTCGGCGAGGCCGCGGCGGAAGGCGCGCCGGGGCTGGAAGGCGGGGCCGCGGCGTCGGGCATGGAGGCCGACCACCACGGCGCCCAGCCGCGCCTCGTGAACGGCGCGGCCGAGCTGCGCGAGGCCATCCTGCGCGCCCAGCGCATCGCCGCCTCGCTCGGCATCACGAGCTACACCGAGCCCGGCCTCGGCCCGGGCGAGGACGACGGACCCACCGGCGTCTTTGGCACCGCGACCCTGCGCGCGTACCGCGAGCTCGCCGAGGCGGGCGAGCTCACGGCGCGCGTCTCGGCGCTCACGCTCTTTGGCCTGCTCGACGGCGCGTCGACGGCCGAGGCGTTCGAGGCCGGGCTCGCGGGCCTCGCCGAGACGGTGGGCGGGCGTGCCGGGGCCGGCGAGCTGGCCGAGGATCCCGCCGCGTTCTGGCGCGTGCTGGGCGTGAAGGTCTTTGCCGACGGCATCCCGCCGGCGCGCAACGCGTGGATCCACGGTTGCTACCCCGAGGGCGGATCGGGCGGGCTGCTCGTCGAGACGGGCCCCGACCGGGAGGCGGCCGAGGACCTCCGGTCGATGATCGGGGCGGCCCACGCGCGCGGCCTGCAGGTGGCGGTGCACGCGACGGGAGACCGGACGCTGGACGAGGTCGCCGCCGCTTGGGGCGCGCTCGACGCCGCGGCGCCGGGCTCCGTTGCCGCGCTGCGCCACTACGTCATCCACGGCGACCTGGTCTCCGCCGAGGCCGTGCGGACCTTCGGCGAGCTCGGCGCCGGTTTCAACACGCAGCCCGTCATCTCCGAGACCACGGCCGCCTGGCTCGCCGGGGCCGTGGGCGAGGAGGCCGCCGCGCGGGCCTGGCCCTTGGGCGAGGTGCTCGACGCCGGCATCCGGCTCGCCCTCAGCTCCGACGCGCCCGTCGTGGCGCCGGACTGGCGGGCCTCGCTCGCCGCGGCCGATCGCTGGATGGGGCCCGCCGCCGACCCGGCGGCGCGCGCCGAGCTGCTCCTGCACACCGTCACGACCGCGGGCGCCTGGCAGGACCACGCGGAGGACGCCAAGGGCGTGCTGCGGGCCGGCATGCTCGCCGATCTGTGCGTGCTAGCCGCGGATCCGGTGTCCGCCGGGATCCAGGCGCTGCCAGAACTCGCCGTGACGCACACCGTGGTGGGCGGGCGCGTGGTCCACTCCCCCGAGGCCCCGTCCGTACCGTAGCCGACCTCGGGTTTGCCCACCCTTTGTGCGCTTTGCCCCGGGTATTGCTCGGGGCAAAGCGCACAGGGGATGGGCAAAGTCTGTTGAGGGACGCCCGACGGCGCGGGGCCAGCTGGGTGCCCGACGTCGCGGGGCCAGGGCCGCGCGCCCGTTCCGCTGGGAGCGGAGCGACCTCCCTGCCCCGCGGGCGACCGGGCTAGCCTCGCCGCATGGACGCGAGCAAGCACACCTCACCCCTGTGGCGCGAGGCCGTCGGCGAGGCCCTGCGGGACCAGCGCCACGAGCTGGGCCGCCGTCTCATCGACGTGGCCGGCGACGCCGGTGTCTCGCCGCAGTACCTCTCCGAGCTCGAGCGCGGCCTCAAGGACCCCTCCTCCGAGATGCTCGACGCAGTGGCGGGCGCCCTGGGGATCGACGCCGCGGAGCTGGGCTTCCGAGCCGCCGCGCGGCTGCGCCGGGCGGCCAGGGAGGCGGAGCTCGTCTCGCTCGCGGCGGCCGTCCGGCGCGGCGACGCGCTGCCCGGCATCACCCTTGCCTCCACCGAGGCGGCCGGCGATCCGCTGCTCGAGCATCCGCTCGGCTCCGCGGACCGGACCGGCACCCCCTGGGGCGGCACGGGCGAGGCCTTCCTGCTCGCCGCCTGAACGTCCCTTCGCGTTCGACGATCACGCCCGACGGCCACGCCCCTCCGCCGTCCACTCACGCGCCACCGCCGCGCCCCTCCGCCGCCCGCCCACGCGCCAGCGCCACGCCCCGCCGCCCTCCCCCGCGCCACAGCAAGCGGCAAGCGACGGCCTGCGGCCACCCGCGCCGGGCAGGCCGGGCGCGCCAACGGATCCTCCGGTTCAGGCCGGGCGACGGGCCTCGATGACCTCGTCCGCCACACCGTAGGCCACGGCCGCGTGCCCTGGCAGCACGAGCGCCCGGTCGGTGTCGGCCCGCAGCTGCGAGGCGGCCTTCCCCGCATACCCGGCGAGCAGCCCCTCGACGACCAAGCGCACGCGCTCCACCTCCTCGGCCTCCGGGATGAGATCGGGGATGGCCCCGCGCGCCTCGGCCACGGGCTGGTGGAGCACCACCCGCGCGTGGGGCAGCAGGAGGCGTCGCCCCGGTTGCGCACCGGCCAGCAGCAAGGCCGCCGCGCCGGACACCTGCCCCACCACCGTGGTCGCCACGGGCGAGTTCACGTAGCGCAGGGTGTCGTGCACGGCCAGCACGGCCGACTCCGTGCCGCCAGCCGCGTTGAGCACCAGGTCGATGGGCGACTGCGGGGACACGCTCTCCAGGTGCAACAGCTGGGCGATCACGGAGTTGGCGACGTCGTCGTCCACCGGCGTCCCGATGTAGACGATCCGCTCCGACACCAAGCGGGAGAAGACGTCGGTGACGCGCTCGGATCCGTTCGCCGTTCGCTCCACCACGTGCGGCACCACGTACGTGCTCATCGGACGCTCCCCTCCCCCGCGCCCGTGGCGCGAGGCCCCGCGTGACCAACGCTGCGCTTCGTGCTCAGGACGGACGCGACGTCGTGCACCACCTCGTCGATGAAGCCGTACTCCAGCGCCCCCTGCGCGTCCCAGATGCGGTCGCGCTGCGAGTCCTCGGTGACGCGCGCGAGGCTCTGCCCCGTGTGCTCGGCGATGAGCCCGAGGACCGTGTCCCGCGTGGCGCGCAGGTGCTGCGCCTGCAGCGCGATGTCCACGGCCGAGCCGCCAAAACCGGCCGATCCCTGATGCAGGAGCACCGTGGCGTGCGGCAGGGCGAAGCGCTTGCCCGGCGTGCCGGCCGAGAGCAGGAACTGCCCGGCGGAGTAGGCCATGCCCAGCGCGAGCGTGCGCACGTCGTTGGGGATGAGCGCCATGAGGTCGGCGATCGCGAGCATGCCGGGCACCGAGCCGCCCGGCGAGTTGATCGCCAGGACGATGTCGGCGGCCGGGTCCTCCTGCGAGAGCAGGAGCAATTGGGAGCACAGGGCGGAGACGTTCGCGTCCTCCAGTGCCCGGTCGAGAAGGATGATGCGCCGGCCGAGCAGGCCGGCCGCCACCTGGGATTCAAGGCCCGACGGCGCGGGTTCAGTGTTTGCCATGCGGCAAGTTCACGCCGGACCGGGCCGGGCGTGAACGGCGCGCGGCTCGCGGCGGATCCGCTCCCGGCGGTTCCGCCGGGGGCCGCTGGGGCTGGTGCTGGCGCTGTGCGCGGGGCGCGGGTGGTCACGGGGTCTGTGCGGAGGGCCCGGGGGTGGGCGCTGGGGCTGCACGAGGAGTGGATCCGTGCGACGCTCTCGGCGTGTCAGGATGGGTGATCTTGACGAAGGAGAGACATGCACCGCAGCACCCTGACCCTGTGCACCGCCCTGGCCATCACCGCGGCCGCCGCGCTGAGCGCCTGCAACGCCTTCAAGGACTACAGCGAGCAGACGTGCGACGCCCGCCAGCCCATGACCTCCTTCGAGGAGGCGGGCCAGCAGCTCGTGAAGGCCACCTACGCCGGCGACACCGGCGGGGCGTGCCGTGCGCTCACCGCGTGGGCCGGCGCCGGCAAGAACTACGTCACCGACGAGCTCTTGGAGCGGACCAAGCAGGTGTTCGAGGCAGCGGACATCACGGCGGAGAACGTGCGGGTCGAGGAGGACACCGAGGCCCAGGCCGGATCGGGGCACGCGGTCTACCTGATCGGCGGTGGCGAACGCGTGCGCCTCTCGGGCTCCAGCGTTTGGGACGCGGGCTTCACGCTCGCTCTCCCCGAAGGCATCGAGCCGGCCACGACCACGGCCCCGGAGACGGGACCGCCCAGCTCGGCGTCCGTCGACTAAGCAGAACGAGCACTTCGGCTGACCAGAACGAGCACGCCCGACCGGCGAGGCCTTGGCTTTGCCCATGTCTTTGGTGCTTTGCCCCGGGGAATTCCCAGGGCAAAGCGCAACGAGGGTGGGCAAAGCCGGGAGCACGGAGCGCAAGGAGGCGGGCACCCCGGCACGGGTGCCCGCCTCACTGGCGTTGCGGCGCCGTCGACCACCCGTTGTCGGGCCCGCGCGCCAGCGACCGCCCCGGCTCAGCGCAAGCGGGCCGGGGCGGGGTCTCAGCCGAGCAACTGCCCGCCGTCCACCGGGATGACGATGCCGGTGAGGTGCTTGGCCGCGGCGGAGGCGACAAACACGGCGGCGGCGGCGACGTCCTCGGGGGCCGCCATCTGCGCCAGCGGGATGCGCGAGGTCCACGCGCTGCGGGCCTCCGAACCCTCCGGCATGGCCATCGCCATCATGGGCGTGAGCACGGGACCGGGGGCCACGGCGTTGACGCGGATGCCGTGCGCGGCCAGCTCGATGGCGGCCCAGCGCGTCTGCGCGTCGACGGCGGCCTTGGAGGACTCGTAGCCGCCCATGCCCGGGGTGGGCTGAGAGGCCCCGATGGAGGAGATGTTGACGACGGCGCCCGGGCGGCCCGCCTCAACCATCGCGGCGGCCACGGCCTGGGTCACGGTGAAGGTGCCGACCACGTTGACGTCGAGGATCTTCTTGTAGTCCTCGGGCGCCAGGCCGAGCACCGGTCCGTGGAGGGAGAGCAGGCCCGCGTTGTTCACGAGGACGTCCGGGGTGCCGTGCTCCGCGGCGATGGCGGCGACGGCGGCGCGCACGGAGTCCGGGTCGGTGATGTCGACGACGGCGTGGGCCGTCCCGAGCTCGGCGGCGCGGGCGGCGAGCGCCTCGGCCTCGCGGTCCAGCAACACCACACGGTCGCCCGCGTCGAGGAAGGCCTGCGCCAGGGCGGCGCCGATGCCGCCGGCTCCGCCGGTGATGAGGACAAGTCGATCGCTGCTCATGGATGCCTCCTTGGCATGGAATTCGGGGGGGTCTCGGTTTTATAGTATACAAGCGTAGACGAAAAAACGTGATGGCAGTCACCGAGGAGAAACCCATGAATCAGCCCCTTCCCCGCGTCCCCCGCCGCCGGCTCGGCGCCGCCGGGCCCGAGGTTCCCGTCCTCGCCCTCGGTTCCTGGAACACGTGGGACCGCATGGAGCCGGACGCCGCCGCGACCCTGGTCAGCGAGGCCGTGGACGCCGGCGCCAACTACTTCGACGTGGCGCACTACAACATGGGCCCGCACGCCGAGCAGGCCGTGACCGACCTGCGCTTCCGCGACGCGATCGCCGCCGCCGGCGTGGCCCGCGAGGACTACATCCTCTGCGGCAAGCTCTGGCTCTGGGACTACCCGGCCACGGGCTTCCGCGGACAGTTCGAGACCTCGCTCGAGCGCATCGGCACCGACCACGCCGAGCACGTCGTGGTGGGCGATCACTTCGGCGAACTGGACGTGGAGCGCGTGGTCGACGAGGCCAACGAGCTCATCAACGACGGACTCTTTGCCGAGTGGGGCGTCAACAACTGGCACGTCGAGGAGACCCGCCGCGCCATGGAGCACGCCGAGCGCTACGGGCTCGTCGGACCCAGCTTCGCACAGCTGAAGTACTCGCTCGTGCGCCGTTCCATGGCCGAAGGCGCGCCGTACGCCGAGCTCTTCGAGCGCGGCCTCGGGTTGCAGGCCTCCGACATCTTTGAGGGCGGCATCCTGGCCGGCAAGCTCACCCCCGGTCGCAAGATCGGTGCCGATGTGGGCGGCATCCGCGAGCGCATCGTCGAGGCCTATCCGCGCGTGCAGGCCGTCGCCGAGGGGCTCGGCGCCACGCCGACCCAGCTCGCCCTGGCCTTCACCCTGACGCACGAGGCCTGCGGCTCGGTGCTCTTCGGCGCCTCCTCCGTGGAGCAGTTCCGCCAGAACGCCGCCGCGCTTGACTTGCTGGAGCGCGTGGGCGCCGGGGACCTGCGCGCGGCCTGCGCCGAGCTGCAGCGCGACCAGGACGTGCCGGCCGACGGCACCTTCCCCGCACCCGCGGGAGCCTGAGCCGGGCCGTTCACCCGAACCACCCCCAACACCCAGGCAAGCGGAGGCACTCACACAGGAGCCTCTCACTTTGGCCCCGTAGTGTCGTAGACATCCTCAAGGGTGCGAGTGATGACAAAGGAAGCCCCGGCCACAGCGGCCGGGGCTTCCTTAGTGTTCGGACCGAAGTGTTCTGACCGGATCGTCAGAGCTCCACGGTCCCGCTCACGCAGCTCGTGACGTCGCCGCCCACCCAGATCTCGCCGTCGTCGTCCACGCTGAGGTGCACACGCCCGCGGAAGCCGATCGCCGTGCCCTGCGCCGCGACGTAGCCGCCGCTCATCACGCCCGTGTCCAGCAGCCAGTGCGCCAGGCCGGCGTTGAGGCTGCCCGTCACCGGGTCCTCGAACACCGGATCCTCGCCCACGAAGGCGCGGACCTCCACCTCCGCCTCCGCTCCGGGGGCGTGCGGACCCACCACGCCGACGCACAGCTCGCCCAACGCAACGGGGTCCGGATCGAGCGCCAGGACCTCGGCGGCGCTCGCGAGTCGCACGCCGATCCAGGGCGGGCCATTGACGATCCACGAAGCGTCCAGCAGGCGCTCCCGGGGCACCCCGAGCGCCGCGGCGATCCTCACCAGCAGCTCCTCCGTCAAGGGCTCGTAGCGAGTGAGCGGCGGCGCCTTGAACGCGAGCCGCTCCCCGTCCACGCGCACGGGGACCAGGCCGGCCCCGCACTCCTGAATCACCACGCCGTCCCGCGCCGGCACGCCACCGGCCCGCAGCCACGCGGCCGCGGAACCTAGGGTCGGATGACCGGCAAAGGGAAACTCCTGCGTTCCGGTGAAGATGCGCACGCGATAGTCGGCGCCGGGCTGCGTGGGCGGCAAGAGGAACGTGGTCTCGGAGAGATTGGTCCACTTGGCAAAGCGCTGCATGGCCTCCGTGCCGAGCCCCTCGGACTCCAGCACCACCGCCAGCGGATTGCCGAAGTACGGCTCGACGGAGAAGACATCGACCTCTGCATAGCTGCGGTTCACCATCACCCCAACCTAGCAAGCGCCCGACGGCGCGGGCCCGGGTTCACGGGGCGGGCCCGGGTTCACGGGGCGAGGCCCCGAGGCGCGGGATGGCTCAGGCGAGGAACGCCAGCGCCGCCGCGCGGAACTCCTCGCTCAGCAGCGAGCCCACGTGATCGCCGGGCACCACGAGCGTCTGACCGGCGGACAGCACCGCGGCGGCCCACTCGGGCGAGCCCGCCACCGGATCCTCCGCGCCGGCGGCCACCAGCGCGGGCACGGCCGGGGCCGCCTGGGGGTCGAACGGGGTGGCGCCCAGCGCCGCCACGAGGCCGACCCGCTCGGCGCGCCCGGCCTCGGGCTGCGCGACCATGCCGGCGATCATGCCGGTCAGCGGATCCGCCGGAGCTGCACCCTCCAGCACCACCGCGGCGAAGGCCTGGGGGTCGAGGGCGCCGAACGGCTCCTGCGGCGCGAGGCCCACGAGCGCGAGGCGACGGACGTCCAACCCGGCGGCGGGCAGGTCCCAGGCCAGGCGCGAACCCAGCGAGAAGCCGAGCACGTCGACCGGCCCGGCCACGAGCTCGGCAACACCGGCGGCGATGTGCCCCAGCAGCTCGGGCACGTCCAGCACCGGCACCTCCGCACCGCCCTCGCCGGCGGCCGCACCGCCGACCGCGCCGCCGTCACCGGCGGCCGTGCCGTGCCCGGGCAGGTCCACCAGCACCACGTCGCGCCCGGCCTCGTGCAGCGCTCGCACCCAGCCGCTCTGCTCGAAGTCGCGCTCGCTCGAGGAGGCCATGCCGTGGATCAGCACCACGGCCGGCGCGCCGAGGCTGGAAGCCGCGGCAGCGGCGTCGCCGTCGGGCAGTGACGCCTGAGCCGCGGGCGCCGGGCGGAGGGAAAGCTGGGGGGTGGTCGCCATGGCGTCCTCTCAGTGGGCGAGCCGGGTGTGATCCGGGTCTCGACTTTGAATGTCTACGTTTGTAGACTACCTTCGAACCGGTCACGCCGGAACCCTCCGCGGCACCCGCGCACACCGGGCCCGCGGCACCCCAAGGCAAGCCCCCATCACCGAAGACAAAGGATCGCCATGACCCAGACTGCACTGAACGTGTCGCCGGACCCCGTCCTCGAGCTCGCCACGGCCTTCATGGGCTCGCAGCAGCTGATCTCGGCCGCGCGCATCGGCCTCTTCGCCGCCCTCGCCGACGGCCCGCTCACCTCGGCGCAGCTCGCCGAGGCCACCAAGCGCAGCGAGCACCAGGTCCGCATCCTGGCCGACTCCATGGCCGCGCACGGCCTGCTGGTCCGCACCGACGGCAGCTACGAGCTCACCGACGTGGCCCGTGCCTACCTGGCCGGCGACGCCGCCGAGCTTGACCTCACGGGCTTCCTGAACTTCCTCGGCACCATCTCCTACGACCAGTGGCGCGGCTACCAGAAGACCGTGGACACCGACGCCGCAGGCGTGCTGGAGCTGGACGAGGCCGGCTGGGGCGAGTTCATGGCCGGCGTCTCCGGCTACAACGAGCTGCACGCCCAGCAGTTCGTGCGCGAGTTCGACGTGGCGCCGTTCAAGCGCGTCCTCGACCTCGGCACGCTCTCGCCGTCGTTCTCCGTGAACCTGCTCAAGGCCAACGCCGAGGCCACCGTTGACTTCGTGGTTGACCCGGCCTTCACCCCCGCCGTCGAGGGCGCCGCTGCGGCCGCCGGCGTGTCCGATCGTGTCACCGTGGTCGGCGCCGCGACCGAGTCGGCCGCCCCCGAGGGTGAACACGACCTCGTCATGGTCAACCACGTCCTGCACCGCTTCTCCGTGGAGCAGAACCGGGCCATCCTGAAGGCCGCGCGCGCCGCCGCCGCGCCGGGCGCCACGCTGCTGGTCCTCGACTTCTACCTGGACTCCGACGCCGTGCCGCGCAAGCTCGACGCCGTGCACGCCGGCGAGTACTACAACATCGACGGCACGTTCGTGTTCCCGCGCGAGGAGGTCGAGGGCTGGGTCCGCGAGGCCGGCTTCGAGCCCACCGAGCTCCTGGCCCTGCCCGGCTCGCCCCGCCTCCTGGTCGCCAAGGCCGTCTGAGTTTCCTCAAGCCCGCGGGGTCCTTCAGGGCCGTCGGTCCCCGCAACAGCAACGCCCCCTCCCCCGCCTGCACGGGGCGAGGGGGCGTTGCTGCTAGTGCGGGCGGGCCCGCCAGGCAAGGCGCTTTGAGGCGGGTTTGCTGCTTTGAGGCGCGAAAAACGCGCCTCAAAGGCACAAAGACGCCTCAAAGCACGACGACGGGCGGCCGGGTTGGGCGGTGCGCTTGGGTCAGGCGGGCGGGCGCGGGGTCAGTCGCGGCGCGTGATGCGCTCGAAGAAGGCGTTGAGCAGCTCGCGCTGGGATTCGAAGCTGAAGACGTCCGGCGCCAGCAGCCCCATGACGTTGACGCCGGCGTTGATGAGGATGATCTCGGAGACGAGCACCTCGTCCGCTTCGGGCGCCGTGACGTCGCCGTCCTCGCGGGCCTCCGCGAGATACTGCAGCAGGCCCGTGCGCCACTGATCCAGGTGCTCTCGATAGGTGTCCGCCATGGACTTCTCGGTCGCTGCGCGCTCCCAGAAGGCGAGGAGCACGCGGCCGGCCGTGCGCTTCTCCTCGTCGTCCGGCATCGCGGCGAAGGCCATGGAGCGCAGGGCCTTCAGGCCCCGCACGTCCTCGGCGGCCTCGTTGACGACCTCCCCCATGCGCTCCAAAGAGGAGTCGTAGGTGGCCTTGATGATGTCGTCCTTCGAATCAAAGAAGTGCTTGAGCGCACCGTTGGCGAAGCCGGCCTCCTTGGCGATCTCGCGCATCGTCGCCGCCTCGAGCCCGCCCTGAATGATCAGCCCGCGCGTGACGTCGGTGACGAGCCGGCGTCGCTCGGCATGGTCGATCTTCTTAGGCACGGAGGCTCCTCACGGGGACAGGCTGGACGACACAGTTCCGACAAGTCTACATTCGTAGACGCGTGACACCGTGTTCTTGCGCCCCACCCTATCGAGAGCGCGGCCGCCGCCCCCGGAACGGCGCGGCCCCACGCCCACCCGGGCGCGGCGCTTGACCGCGCCCCGGGCTGGGGCAGGATGGTGGGACCGCAACCCAGGAGCATCGTGAACGCAGGAACACCCTCCACCCGTCCCGCCGACCGCACCGCGCCGCGCCCCGTGGCGAGGCGCCGCTTCGTCCTCGTGGCCCTCGTCTTCCCGCTGGTGGTGGTCCTGGCCGCCGCCGCGACCCAGGTGCTCTTGATCCCCGATCTCACCGCAACCGTCCCCACGCACTGGGGCCCCGGCGGCGTCGTGGACGGGTGGGGCCCCGCCTGGACGTTCCCCGCGATCACGGCGGGGATCGGCTCGGGTGTGGTGGCGCTGCTGGCAGCGATCGGGCTCAGCGGCGTGGGGCAGGCGGACGGCAACGGACCCGGCCAGCGCCTGCGCTTTCTTGCCGCGAACACCGTCTTCACCGGTGTCTTCCTGGCGATTTGCCTGAGCGTGTCCGGCGCGGGCGACGAGGACCTCGGCCCGCGCCTGGTGGTCGGCATCCTGGCCGGCGCGGCGCTGGGCGGGCTCGCGGCTTGGTGGGCCTACCGCGTCACGTGGGACGTGGAGGGCGAGGACGCGCCCGTCCGCCCCGCCGCCGCGCCGCTGGCGCAGGGTGCGGACAACACGTGGTCCCGACGCGTGGGCCTGGGCAAGGTCGCGTGGATCATCAACGGCGCGGTCGTGGCGCTGTGCGCCGTGATCGTGGTGGTGGCGGTGGTCGATGCCCGCCGGCATCCGGACGGTGCCGCCTTCACCCTGTGGGTCTCCTGCGGCGTCGCGGCGCTCGTGCTGCTCATGGTGCCGGCGCTGACCTCGGTCACCGTTCGCGTCGACGCCTCCGGGCTCAGCATCCGCGGGTTGCTCGGCCTCCCCCGCCTGAGCGCCAAGACGCGAGACATCGAGCGCGCCGAGGTGCTTCCCGTCAGCGCGATGGGCCAGTTCGGCGGCTGGGGCTGGCGCTACTCCCCCGGGTCCGGCTGGGGCGTCATCATGCGCAGCGGTGAGGCCGTGCAGGTCACCCGCACCAACGGGAGCTCGCTCACGGTCACGGTGGACGACGCCGTCTCCGCCGCCGCGTTGCTCAACGCTTACGTCGAGCGGGCGGGCACCTCGGGCGCCCCGGGTGCCTCGGCCGCCGGCTGACCGTCCCGACGCAGCGCGTGTCACCCGACCCCTCGCCGGCCCCGACACCAGCGACCCAGCCCGACCCCACGCCGTCGAGCATCCGCGCCGTCCGCCCCGGAACCTAGCTGAACAGCTCCCGCAGCTCGGCCTCGCCGAGCGCCGTTGGCGTCGCCTGCGCCGCGCCCATGACGGCGTCGAACAGCTCGGCCTTGGCCTCCTTGAGCGCCATGACCTTCTCCTCGATCGTCTCCTGCGCCACGAGCCGATAGACCATGACGGGCCGTTCCTGGCCGATCCGGTGCGCGCGGTCGACGGCCTGCGCCTCGACCGCCGGGTTCCACCAGGGATCCATGATGAAGACGTAGTCGGCCTCGGTGAGGGTGAGCCCCACCCCGCCGGCCTTGAGGGAGATGAGGAAGACGGGCGCCGAGCCCTCGGTGAAGGAGTCGAGGACGGCGGCGCGGTCGCGCGTGGAGCCGTCCAGGTAGACGGCCTCGAGCCCGGCGGCCTCCACGGCGGTGCGGATGCGCCCCAGGAAGGAGGTGAACTGGCTGAAGACGAGCGCCCGGTGCCCCTCCTGCGCCAGCTGCGTGAGGCGCGGGATGAGCTCCTCCAGCTTGGCCGACTCCACGTCCTCCTGCTCCGGATCCACGAGCCCGGCGTGCAGCGACGCGAGGCGCAGGCGCGTGAGCGCGGCAAAGACGGCGACGCGGTTTGAGTCGAGGTCCTCCACGAGCCCCAGGACCTCCTGGCGCTCGCGTTGCAGCAGCACGTCGTAGAAGTGCCGGTGCGCCTTGCCGAGCGTCACGGGCAGCACCTCCTCCTGCTTGGGCGGCAGCGCGGAGGCCACGAGGGCCTTGGTGCGCCGCAGCAGGAACGGGCGCACCCGCGTACGCAGCCGCTCCATGGCCACCTCGTCCTGGTGCCGCTCCACGGGCGTGACGACCAGGCGGGTGAAGGACTCCTGCGTGGGATAGAGACCCGGAGCCACCACCGCCAGGAGCGGCCAGAGCTCGCCGATCCGGTTCTCGACCGGGGTGCCGGTCACGGCCAGGGCAAACGGCGCGGCGAGCCCGCGCACCGCCTGGAACGTCTTGCTCGCGGCGTTCTTGATGGCCTGCGCCTCGTCGAGGATCAACCCGCCCAGCGTCAGCTGCGCGTACTCCTCCGCCTCCGAGCGCAGCAGCGTGTAGCTCGTGACGAGCACATCGGCACCGTCCAGCTCCTGGGCCAGGCTGGTGCCGCGGCGCCGCCTGGTCGCCTGGATGGTGCGCACGGTGAGGTGGGGGGTGTGCTGCGCGGCCTGGCGCTTCCAGGCACCCACCACGGAGGTCGGCGCCACCACGAGGAACGGCGCGGAACCGCCGGCGCGCGCCGAGGAGATGAGGGAGAGCACCTGCAGCGTCTTGCCCAGGCCCATGTCGTCGGCGAGCACCCCGCCGAGCCCGTTGGCGTGTAGGAAGTGCAGCCAATCCAAGCCCTCGCGCTGATAGTCGCGCAGCTCGGTGACGACGCCGAGCGGCTCCACGCGCGGCAGCTCGCCGCCGGGGCGCAGGGCGCGGGCGGCGCGCAGCCAGCGCTCGGCGCCGGGATTCACGAGGCCCAGCTCGTCCACGTCGTCCCACAGGGCGACGTCGCCGGCGCTCACCCGCACGGCGTTGGGGTCGCGCTGGCCGCGGCGCACCTCGCGCGCCGCGTGCACCATCTGCGCCAGGCGCGCGAGCACAGGATGCTGCGCCCCCACATACGCTCCGGAGGGCAACAGCACGTGCTCCTCCCCCGCCGTGAACGCGCCGATCACCTCGGACAGCGGCACCGATTCGCCGTCCACCACGATGGACACCGCGAGGTCCAGCCAGTCCACGCCGCCCGGCGCCTCACCCGCGAGTTCGAAGGTGATCTCCGGGTCCCCGGACAGCTCGCGCAGCTCCGGGGGCGCACCGATCTCCCGCACCCCGATCTGCTCGCGCAGCTCGGGGAGGAGCCGGCGCTGCAGCTGGATGAGCCGCGGCCCGTCAAAGGAATGCACGACGGCGCGGGGCTTGCCCAGGCGGTCAAGCTCCAGCAGGGCGCGGGCCTGGGGCCCGGGGGCGAACGCCTCGAGCGCCTCGGCCTCCTCCTGGGCGCTGCGCGCCACGGCGGCGGGGCGCGCGTGGGCTCCGTGGATGTCGCTGCCGGACGCGGGGGCGGCCTCGGCGGACGTTCCGGCACCCGTGCCGGAGGGCTGGCGGGTCCCCGCGCCGTCCGTCGGCCAGCCCTTCGACTCGCCCGCCGGCCCTGCCGAGAGTTCGTCTTCGCCGAGCGGCTCGGCACCGAGGAAGGCAAGCGCGCTGCGGGCGCGCTCCGCTGCGCCCCGCTCGGGAACCGGCTGGACGTCGGAGAAGGGGTCGGCGAAGGGACCGGCGACGCCCGCGCGCAGGGAGGTCAGCTCCTCCCCGTGAGGGGTCGAGTGCGCGAACGCAAAGGCCAGCTGGGCGGCGCCGAAGCCGTTCCAGCGCACCACGGCCACGAGCGCGGGCGGCTCGGGGATGTTGGCGCGCCAGGCGGGATCCTCGGCCACGACGGGGACGTGCCTGGCCAGGCGCGGCAGGAGCTCGTCCACGAGCTTGGCGCGCCCCTCGCCGGGGACCGACACCGAACGTGCCGCCCGAAGCATGTAACTCAGTCGGTCGGTGAGTGGCCGCTCGAAACGCACGAGGACGCCGTCGAACAGGTGCGCTTCGGTGTCCCCGGCCGCGTGCTCCGCCGGGATCAGCAGCAGCGCGCCGTGCGCGCGCCGGCCCACGGGGATGAGCTCGCCGCCGTCGAACACGCGTCCGTCCAGCTCCACGCCGAGGCCCACGCTCGCCCCGGTCGTGCCGGCACCACCGTCGGCGTCCCCTTCCTCCCCCGCGGCGCCGTCCTTGCCCTCCACCGTCAGCACCACGGAGGCGCGTTCCGCGGCGAGCACCACCGAACGCAGGCCCTCGTCCCCGAGGAACTGGACGCCCGCCTCCGCCGCGCGTTCGAGCGCGGCCCAAATCCGCGGCGTCGCGCCCTCGATGGAGCGTGACTGGGCCGCGGCACCCGGCCCATCCAGCGCCACGACGACGGTCTCGAGCGCCGCCTTCTGGGCGTCGTCGAGCACGCCTGCGCTGTAGGAATTCACGTCGGCCCAGGTGGCGCCGGCCTTGACCCAGCGGCCGGTCTTGCCGACACGCAGGGGCCGCAGCGTGAGGGCCAGCGGCCCGCCGTAGCGCGAGCGGGTCGGATCGAGCTCGAAGCGCAGGGCCATGGCCGCCGCCGCATCCTGGCGCTTGCGCGCGCCGGAGCCGGAGCCGAGCGCCGCGAACTCACGCAGCATCTCCTCCAGCGGGTCGGCCCAGACGTCGGGGCGGCGGGTGGCCAGGACGGCCGGGCCCTGCTCGGCCATGAGGACGAAGCACATGGCGACGGCGTGCTTGCACTGATGCGCCACGGGGCATGAACAGGTGCCGGAGATCTTCACGCCGCTCGCGTGCTCGCTCAGGACCACCATGGTTTGGTAGCGACGGCTGCCCTCCACGGTGCCCATGGCGACGTAGCGGCCCAGGCTCACGGAGCGCTCGGAGATGCGCACGCCCCGCTCAAGCCCCCGGGCCCGCTGCACCGTGGGCGGGCCGAAGTCCCTCGTCACGTGCGAGAGGCTCAGTTGGGAGAGCAGGGGGTCCATGGTCACCATTCTTGCGCGTCCGGGCGACGGTCGGCGCACGCGCGGCACCCGGTGTCCGCCGTCGGGCACCTTCCATCCCGCAACGCCCCGCGGACACGCGACGGCGCCCCGTCCTCCATGACGATGAACGGGGCGCCGGGTCGTGTGCTCTGGCGAGAGCGGCGGCGCCCGCCCCGGGAAGGGAGCGGGCGCCTGGCCCGTCACCGACCGCCGCACGCGGCCGGTGACGGAAGCGATCAGAAGTTGATCACGTGCGGCTGGCCGAGGTGCTTGAGGCCCTCGACGCCGAACTCCAGGCCGAAGCCGGACTGCTTGGCGCCGCCGAAGGGCATGCGCGGGTCGATGGCGCCGTGCTTGTTGATCCACGTGGTGCCGGCCTCGAGGCGGGCCGCCACCTCGAGCGCACGCTCGCGGTTGGAGGACCACACGGAGGAGCCGAGGCCGACCTCGAGGGCGTTGGCCCACTCGATGGCCTGCTCCAGATCGGTGTACTTGATGATCGGCAGGGCCGGGCCGAACTGCTCCTCGGTCACGAGCGGGTTGTCGTTGTCGATGTCGGCGATCAGCGTGGTCGGGAAGAAGAAGCCGACGGAGTCCTCGGCCGGGGCCTCGCCGCCGATGAGCACGCGGGCGCCGGAGTCCTTGGCCGCCTGGACGAGGTCCTTGACGATCGTGAACTGGGCCTTGTTCTGCAGCGGGCCGAGCACGTTCTCCTCGGAGAGGCCAACGCCCATCGGGGAGGCCTGGGCCACCTTCACGAGCTCCTCGCACACCGCCTCGTAGAGCGACTCGGGGACGTAGAGGCGCTTCAGCGCGGCGCAGGTCTGGCCCGTGTTGATGAAGGCGCCCCAGAACAGATCCGCGGCGATGGCGGCCGGATCGGCGTCGTCCAGCACGATGCCGGCGTCGTTGCCGCCCAGCTCCATGGTGGTGCGCTTGAGGGTGTCGGCTGCGGCCTTCACGATGGCCTTGCCGGCCGGGGTGGAGCCCGTGAACATGATCTTGTCGATGCCGGCGTGGGTCGTCATGGCGTTGCCCACCACGCGGTCGCCCGCGACGATCTGCAGCACGCCGGCCGGCAGGACCTCGTTCATGACGTTGATCATCGCGGTGACGCACAGCGCCGTGTAGCCGGAGGGCTTCACGATGACCGTGTTGCCCATGCGCAGGCTCGGGGCGATCTGCCAGATGCCGATCATCATGGGCCAGTTCCACGGGCCGATGGCGCCCACGACGCCCAGCGGGCGGTAGTGCAGCTCGGCGCGGCCGGACTCGTCGTCGAAGAGGACCTCGGGCTCCAGCTCGAAGGAGGCGGTGGCGCGCAGCCACGCCGAGCAGGCGCCGACCTCGAAGCGGGCGTTGGGGCCGTTGAGCGGCTTGCCCTGCTCGCGCGAGAGCAGCACGGCGAGCTCCTCGGCGCGCGCCTCGATGGCGTCGGCGGCCTTGAGCATGTAGGCCTGGCGCTCGGACAGCGGCAGCGCGGCCCACGACTTCTGGGCGGCGCGGGCGGTCTCCACGGCGGTGTCGACGTCGGCCTCGGTCACGGCCGGCACGTAGCCGACGAGCTCGCCGGTGGCCGGGTCGAAGATCTCGCGGCCGGCCTCGGCCAGGCCGAAGGCCTGACGCAGCTCCTGCGCGGAGGGGTACGTGGTGGTGGCTTCAGCGGACATGCGGGTGAGTCCTTCCGTGGTTCTGCTTCTCAGGGCGGGCTCGCGCCCGCGTTCCCTCCAGCATGCTCGGGGCACACGGGCGGGGCCACGGCATCCCGGCACGCGGCTTGTCTTTGAGTGCACGACGGCGTGTGCCCGCCTCGGGCGGGCGCCGCGCGTTGGGCGCGGGGCACCACCGGACCCCGCGCGGCGGTGCGCCAGGCACAGTGGCGCCTGCCCGACGTCGGGCAGGGAGGCCGGCGGGCGCGCGGCGGTGCGGCGGGCACAGCCGCGCCCACGCGCCGTCGTGCGCACCCTTCAGCGCCGGAGATCAAGAAATCGACGGGAGATCGCCTCTCAGGCGATCTCCCGTCGATTTCTTGATCTTGGACGGCCAGCGGGCCGCGCGCGAGCCCTAGAGCCCCACGCCGTCCGCGTCCTCGGCGGCGGAGCCGTGACCGATGCGGGCGAAGCGCTCGGGCGAAGTGCCGCGCAGCCACATGGCCCACAGCGCGCCGATCACGCCGGGCAGCAGCGCGATGAGCGGCAGCAACCAGTTCAGGACGTTGCCCGGCTCGAGGCCCACGAGCACGGGGAACTGGATGATGATCGTCACGACCAGCACACCCAGGGCCACGCCGGCGATGAGCGGCGCCACCACGCGGGTGAAGACGCCGTGCCCATCGGGGTGGCGGCGCAGGAACACGAGCGCAGCGAAGCTCGTCAGCGCCATGAGCGTGACGAGGCCGAGCGCGCCCACGTTCGTCAGCCACGTGAAGAGCGTCAGGACCGGGAACATGATGGGATCCTCGGCGCCGGCACCGGCGATCGCGAAGATCACCAGCACCGCAATGGCGAGCGTGGACTGCGTCAGCGAGCCGGCCACGGGGGCCTGGCCCACGCCACGAGAGCTGGCGAGGAAGGACGGCAGCGCACCCTCGCGGGCGAGCGAGCGCAGGTAGCGCGAGACCACGTTGTGGAAGGAGACCAGTGCCGCGAGCAGCGAGGTCACGAAGAGGACCTGGCCCAGATGCACGGCCCACATCGGCAGGGCCGAGCCGAGCATCGCGAAGACCACGCCCGGGCCGTTAGTCGCCGAGTTCTCGACCACGTGGGAGGGGCCCTCGCCCATGACCATGGCCCACGCGGAGAACGCGTAGAACACGGCGATGACGATCACGGCGCCGAAGGTGGCGCGGCGGACCGTGTTGCGCGGGTCGCGCACCTCGTCGGTGTAGATGGCGCCGGACTCGAAGCCCATGAACGCCGCGACGGAGAAGGCCAGGACCGCGCCCACGCCGCCCGTGAAGAGCTCGCCCGGGGCAAAGCCAGCGGAGGAGATGCCCTCGGGGGCCGTGCCGATGGCGATGAAGTCGTAGACGAACACCACGAGGAACTCGAGGGCCACGAGGACGCCAAGCACCTTGGCCGAGAGGTCAACCGCGTTGATGCCCAGCAGGCCAACGATGACCCAGCCGCCGATCGCGCAGGCCCACCACGGGACCGTCAGCGAGAACACGGAGGAGAAGAGGTCGGCCGTGGCGTAGCCGAACATGCCGTAGATGCCGATCTGCATGGCGTTGTAGGCGATGATCGCGACCCACGCGGCGGCGACGCCGGGCACCCGGCCCAGGCCGCGAGCCACGTAGGAGTAGAACGCTCCGGCGGTCTGCACCTTGGTGGAGAGGGCGGAGAAGCCCACGGCAAAGAGCGCCAGGATGATGCCGAGGACCACGAAGGAGAGCGGGATGCCGAGCACCGAGGTGACGGCAAAGTTGCTGGTGGTGCCGCCGGCCACCACCGTGAGGGGCGCGGACGCCGCGATGATCATGAGGATCAGCGCCAGCGTGCCGATCTTGCGGGGTGCCGCTGACGTCGTGCCGGACGTCGCGGGGGCCGCGGTGCGAGTGCTGCTCACAGCAAACACCTCCAGGCAGGAGAATCGGGTGGATATTCCAGGGTGGCCCACATCACAGGCCCGTGTCTGTCATTGCCCCGCACGCCAATTGACGATGCGTGCGCGGGCGTGACTCCCTCACCGCGGCCCGCCCTGACGGGCGCCTCCCGGCGGGGACCGAAACGCCCGACGTCGCGTGCTCACCACACGCCGTCGGGCGTTCCTTGCGCTTGCTAGCCGCCTCAGGCGGCCTCGGCGCGCCGCTCTTCCGAGGGCGAGCAGCCGTACGCGGCACGGTAGAGCCGCGAGAAGTGGGCGGGGTCGGGAAGGCCCCAGCGGGCCGCCACGACGCCGACGGGGATGGTGCGCTGCGCCGGGTCCTGGAGATCGGCGCGGGCGCGCTCGAGGCGGCGCCGGCGGATCCACGCGGCGACGGTGCTGCCGGTGTCGTCGAAGAGCTTGTAGAGCGCACGGACCGACATGTAGTGGGCGTCCGCGACGAGCTGCGGGCTCAGCCGCGGGTCGGCGAGGTGATCTTCGATGAAGTGGTGGACGCGGCGCAGGGTGCCGCGGCGCCCGGACTCGGTGTCGCCGAGGCGGCGCTGCGCCTCGTCATCGCAGAGGGTGACGATGAGTTCGACGGTGTTGCCGACCAGGCGGCGACCGTTGCCAGGCATCTGCGCCATGCGGCGGGCCAGGCCGCCCATGGTGGGGGCCACCATGTCCAGGAGGCCGCCGTCGCCCCCGAGGCGCAGGGCGGTGAGCTCGGCGACGTCCTCCGCCGTGGAGCCGAGGCGCTCGCGCGGGACCATGGCAACGAAGATGCCGCACTCCTCCTCGAAGGTGAGGGAGTACGGGCGGGAGGTGTCGTAGACGGCGAGATCGCCCGGGCGCAGGAGGGTCTCGCGGCCGTCCTGGATGAGCAGTCCGTGGCCCGAGAGCTGCAGGGTGAACTTGAACTGACCGCCGCCGCCGGCCGCGATGAGGTCGTCGGTGCGGACCACACGGTGGGCTCGGGCATCGACGCGAGAGAGCGAGACGTCGTCGTAGCGGTGGGCCAGGATCCGCCCGGCAAAGGGCGTGGCGCTGATGGCCTCCGCGTGCAGGCCAACGAACGCCGTTGACGCCGCGCGCTGGAAGGACTCGAAGTCAGCCGACTCGGCGAGGGTGTGCTCCTCGCGGGATCGCGGCTGGGCGGTGGTCGTCATCGACTCGCTCCTCTCCCCTGCACTCGTAGGCAGTGCCCGGGACGCCTTGGCGAGAAACACGCCACAGGGTGATCCGGATCACCTGGAGAATCTACGCCGGGAGAGAGAAAAAGTCACCCTCCCGTCAGCTGTGAACCTCCGGCCGGCCACCTTCGCCGTCCCCGCGTGCCGAGTCCCACGCCATCCAGCCGTCGATGAGTTGGTCAAGCTGCCCCCGCAGGGCCCGCGCGGAGCCGCCCACCGGGTCGACCACGCCCACGATCTGCGCGCCCTCGAAGAAGGTCAGGAGGGCCTCGGCCGCGGAGCTCACGCTCACGCCCTGGCGCACCTCGCCGTCCGCCATCGCCTGTGCCACCCAGTCGGTGAGCCACTGCCGCCACTGCGCCTGCTGCTGCACCATGAGCTGGGCGGTGTCCGGGGATTGCGCGGCCAGCGCCCAGTACGCCACCACCACGCGGGCCTCGTCCATCGCGGCGGCATCCAGGGGCAGCACCTCCTGGGCGAAGGCCAGCACGGCGTCCCAGCCGCGCAGGCCGCGCACGCGGCGCTCGATGCGCTCGTTGGTGCGGCCAAAGACGTGCGTGAACGTGGCGGAGAAGAGCGAGTCCTTGGTGGGGAAGTACGGCTTGATGGCGCCGTTGGAGAAGCCGGCCTCCGCGGCCAGCTCCCGCAGCGTGGCACCCTCCACGCCATTCTTGGCGATCACCTGCGAGGCGATCTCCACCAGTTCTCGGCGGCGGGCGTCGTGATCGACGATCTTCGGCACGGTGCTCCTATTCACATCCTCAGGTGGGGCTTGTCACATCGTATCCACTCCCCTATTCTCTACAACCATAGAAAAAAGCGTGTCCGACGTCACGCTGCTCCTCTCGGTTTTCCCTCGGATCGGAGACACCATGTCTGAGACCACCTGCGCGCACAGCGGCACCGCCGTCGTTGGCCATCACACGCTGGCCACCCCGGAGGAGGTGAGCGAGGCCCGCCGCCTGCTCGCCGAGGCCGGCAACTTCTCTGAGACCGTTCGCCTGGCCTACATCGGCCTCATCGACCCCGCCTTCGGCCTTACCGAGGACGCCCCGGTCGATCGCCGCTTCCGCGTCCAGACCCTCGACACCGCCGACGGCATCTCCCGCGACGCGATCGTCTCGGTGACCCGCGGCGTGGTGGAGTCGGTGCGCGAGCTGGATACCGCGGCCACGGGCGAGCTGCCCGTCAAGGACGAGGACTACGGCGTGGTCGAGGAGCTCCTCGCCACCGACGAGCGCTGGCTCGAGGCCCTCGCCAAGCGCGGCCTCGACGTCGTCAAGGTCCGCGTGGCCCCGCTCTCCGCCGGCGTCTACGCCGACGAGTACCCGGACGAGGCCGGGCGCCGCATGCTGCGCGGCCTCGCGTTCGTGCAGGAGTTCCCCGAGGATTCGGCCTGGGCCCACCCGGTCGAGGGCCTGCTCGCCTACGTCGACATCACCAACCGCACGGTGGAGAACGTGCTGGACTTCGGCGTCGTCGAGATCCCGAAGGAGCACGGCAACTACACGGATCCGGAGCTCACGGGCCCGCTGCGCGAGACCCAGAAGCCCATCGTCATCACCCAGCCGGAGGGCCCGTCCTTCGAAGTGACGAACGGCAACCACGTCGAGTGGGAGCGCTGGAGCCTGGACGTGGGCTTCGACATGCGCGACGGCCTGGTGCTGCACAACATCAGCTTCGACGACCCGAACAAGGGCCGCCGCCGCATCCTCAACCGCGCCTCCATCGCCGAGATGGTGGTCCCCTACGGCGATCCGAACCCGGTGCGCAGCTGGCAGAACTACTTCGACACCGGCGAGTACCTGATTGGCCAGTGCGCCAATTCGCTGGAGCTCGGCTGCGATTGCCTGGGCGAGATCACCTACCTCTCCCCCACGATCGCGGACAACGACGGCAACCCGCGCACCATCAAGAACGGCATCTGCATGCATGAGGAGGACTGGAGCATCCTCTCCAAGCACTCCGATCTGTGGAGCGGCGTCGACTACACGCGCCGCAACCGCCGCCTGGTCATCTCCATCTTCACGACCGTGGGCAACTACGACTACGGCTTCTACTGGTACCTCTACCTGGACGGCACCATCGAGTTCGAGGCCAAGGCCACGGGCATCGTGTTCACCTCCGGCTACCAGGGCGATCCGACGTACAACTCCCAGCTGGCCCCCGGCTTGGGCGCCCCGTTCCACCAGCACCAGTTCGCCGCGCGCCTGGACTTCGCCCTCGACGGCGGCGCCTCCCGCGTGGAGGAGGAGGACGCCGTGCGCGTCCCCATGGGCCCCGGTAACCCGCGCGGCAACGCCTTCACCCGCCGGCGCACCGTGCTCGCCACCGAAAAGGAGGGCGTGCGCGACGCCGACGGGAGCGTCGGCCGCTCGTGGGTCATCTCCAACCCGGAGTCCACGAACCGCCTCGGCGAGCCGGTGGCGTTCAAGCTGCACCCCATGGGCACGCCCACGCTGCTCGCGGACCCCGACTCCTCCGTGGCCAAGCGCGCCAACGTCATGACGCACGGCCTGTGGGTCACGCGCTTCGACGAGACGCAGAAGTACCCCACGGGCGACTTCGCCAACCAGAACCCGGGCGCCGACGGCATCGCCCAGTGGATCGAGGCGGACCGCGACATCGACGGCCAGCAGGACGTCGTGTGGCACACCTTCGGCCTGACGCACTACCCGCGCGTCGAGGACTGGCCGATCATGCCCGTCGACACCGTGGGCTTCAAGCTGCGCCCCGAGGGCTTCTTCGACCGCTCGCCCGTGCTCGATGTGCCGGCGCCGGTCAAGGCGCACGGCTGCTGCGCCGGCGGCGAGTGCCACTGCGAGCACTGAGGATCATGACCTCGCTCCCCACGGCCCGTCCCGCGTTTCGCGCGGGGCGGGCCGTGCCCGCCTCCGGGCCCGCGCACCCCGTGCTCGACGGCGCCCGCTCGCCCTCGGGCACCCCGCTCGCCCCGGCGGCGGGGCGCGGTGCAACGCACGACGGCGCCCGCTCACCCTTTGCCTGGTCCGCGGCCCCGTCACGGGGCTGGGGGCGGGCGGCCTCCGTCGCCGCGTTGTTCGCCCTGGCGCTGCACGCGGCGGTCTCCGTGGCGCACGCCCACGACCCGCTCTTTGCCGTGATCGTCGGCCTCATGGGCCTGGGCTGCGCGGCCTGCGCCGTGCGTTGCCTCGTCACGCCGTGCCGCCGCGAGCTCACGGCGTTGCTCGGCATGAGCGCCGCCATGGTCGCCGTGCACGTGGCCTGGATGCTCGCCTCGGGGGCCGCCGCCGGCGGCTCCCACCACTCCGGTGCCCTGGGTGCGGGAGGCGGGCACGCGACGTCGGGCATGGGGACCTCCATGCTGGGGCTGGCCCTCGCCGAGGTGCTCGTGGCGGCGCTCTGCGCCGTGGCGCTGCGACGCCCGTCCCCCGGCGTGCGGCCCTGAGCCAACTGCGTGCACCCACGTCCTAGCGCCGACGCTCGGAGACGGAAAGAGTGGGATGGATCACTGCGGGACCTTGCGCCCGCAATCCATGCCCGGCGGGTCGCCCCGCCGCAGGAGCAGGAGGACGCATGAGCGGCACGCTCTCCCCCACGTACATCGTCACCGGCACCATCCACACCATGGACGAGGAGGTGCCCACCGCCGAAGCCGTCGGCGTCCGCGACGGCCTCATCGCCGCGGTCGGCACGCTCGCCCAGGTCCGCGCCGAGCTGGGGGGCGAGGCGCCCGTCGTCGAGCACTCCTCCGCCATCCTGCCCGGCCTGCTTGACGCCCACAATCACCATGCGGAGGCCGGCAAGGAGGACCTGTTCCAGCTCTCCTTCCCCGCGACCGCCACGGTGGCCGAGGTCATCGAGGCCGTGGCCGAGTACTCCGCGACGCTGCCGGAGGGCGAGTGGCTCGTGGGCGGCCTGTGGGGTTCGAACCTGGGCCCCGAGCTTGCGACGGGCGAGCCGCTCAAGGCGCTCGACGCCGCGACGGGTGATCGCCCCGTGCTGCTCACCGACGATTCGCACCACAACAAGTGGGCCAACACCGCGGCCATGCGCGCGGCCGGCATCCTCGACATGAGCGAGGACCCGCACGGCGGCCAGATCATCCGCGACGCCGCGGGCGCCCCGACCGGCCTGCTCTACGAGGCCGCCGCGGCCATCGTGGAGCAGCACCGCCTGAGCACCGTCACGCTGGATGACGAGTTCCATGCCCGCTGCTCCGAGCGCGGGATCGAGATGCTGGCCGAGCACGGCATCGTCGCGTTCCAGGACGCCGCCGCCGGCCTGCACACCCTGAAGGGCCTGGCCAAGCTGGACGACGAAAACCGGCTCAAGGCGTGGGTCGTCTCCTCGGCGCTCATCAACGACAACATCTTCGGCAACGAGGTCATCGGCGAGGAGCTGCTGGGCCAGGCCGCGCAGTACGCGCGCGCCCACCACCGCCCCACGTGGTCCAAGATCTTCCTGGATGGCGTGCCGCCGAGCCGCAACGCCGCGTTCCTCACCCCGTACGTCGAGGACGCCGAGCACGGTCACGACCATCTCGGCGCCACGCTGCTGGACTTCGCCGAGCTGGCCGGCTGGCTGCGATCCGCGCAGAAGCACGGGATCGGCATCAAGATCCACTGCACCGGCAACGCCGCCGTGCGCCTCGTGCTCGACGCCGTGGCCGAGGCCCGCGCCGAGGGCATCGAGGTGCCCGTGCACATCGCGCACGGTCAGTTCGTGGACCCCGCCGATCGCCCGCGCCTGGCCGAGCTGGGGGTTGTCGCCGAGATCTCGCCGTTCCTGTGGTTCCCGGGCATCATCGCCAACGCGCTCGAGGAGGTGCTGCCGGAGGAGGTCTTCGCCGGGATCCAGCCGAACCGCTCGCTGCTCGACGCCGGGGCGCACCTCGCCGTGGGGTCCGACTGGCCCGTCTCCGAGTCCCCCAACCCGTGGCACGCCGTGGCCGGCCTGGTCACGCGCGAGGACCCCTCGGGGCAGTTCCCCGGCACGCTCTTCGTCGAGCAGGCGATCACGCGCGAAGAGGCCATCGCCGCCGTCACGAGCCGCAGCGCCGACGCGATCGGCCTGGGCGACGTGACCGGCCGCCTGCGCGTGGGCAACTCCGCCGACTTCGTGTTCCTCGACCGCGATCCGTTCACCGTCCCGGTGCAGGAGCTGGCGCACACGCGCGCCGTGGCCACGTTCTTCGGCGGCGAGCAGGTCTTCGGGGAGCCCGTCGCCTGACGCTTGCGCGTCCCGTAGGGCGAACGGAAGGGGCCCGGCCGTATCATTCCGGCCGGGCCCCTTCTCTGTCCGGCGCCTTCCGGCCGCCCCCTCCTCCGTCTCCACCTCCCGAATCGGAGTGGGTTTGGTACGTTTTTGGGCCCAAAAACGTACCAAACCCACTCCGATTTCGAGGGGAGAGGACCGCCCGAGGTGGTGGGGCAGACGGCGGCGGGGCCTCACGAACGGACGACGGTCACTCGGCCGTGTGGGCGGTCGGCGGCGATGGGACCGGTCGGCGGCGATGGGACCGGTCGGACGGCCGGCGGCTGGGGCCTCCCCACCCGGCACAACGCCCGACGGCGCGTGGCCAGAAAACTGGCCACGCGCCGTCGGGCGTGGGGTGAGAACCGCCGGAACTCAGCGGGCGCCGGCCGGCGCCGGCTCGCTCTCGGTGGCGGGCGCCTCCGCGGCGGCCGGGGCGCGCATGACCACCACGGAGCAAGCCACGGACACGGCCAGGATCACGATGGACACGGTCAGCATCGCGGAGAAGCCGCCCGTGGCGTCGATGATGGCACCGGCCAGGATGGGGCCGACGGCCAGGCCAGAGCCGATCATCAGGTTGGTGGAGTTCATGACCTGGGCGCCGCCCACGCGGGAGACCGCGGCGAGCAGGAACGGCAGCAGCCAGGACCAGGCGATCTTGAAGAGGACGGCGGCCAGGGCAAAGCGCATGAGGCCGGGGGCGCCGAAGAGCAGGAACATCGCGGCCGCCATCGCCGCGTAGCCGCCGAGGACGTAGTACTTGGCGCGGGAGCCCTCGCCCACGAGGGTGCCGACGAGCGAGGAGGCCACGCCGAACAGGGTGGCGACGCCGATGGTCGTGGACGCGGTGCCGAGCTCGGTGCCGCCGGTCTCGGCGATCTTGGCCATGAAGGTCCACACGCCGCCAAGGGCCACGTAGAAGCCGAACACGGCCACGAGCGCCGCGACGAACGGCAGGACGCGACGGGCGCCGGCGGCGTCGGCCTCGACCGGGTTGGCCTTGGCGGAGAGCTCATGGCCCTTGACGCACCACGCGAACGGGAGGCATAGGAGGCCGAGCCCGGCGAGCGTGAAGTAGACGGCCGCAACGGGCTTGCCCGCGTAGATCGCCGGGAAGAGGAAGAGGATGATCGCGCCCATGCCCAGCTGCGCCACGATGAAGATGCCATAGGAGCGCGAGGGCTTCGACGTCTTCGCCGAGAGCGAGAGGATGATGACCGTGATGGAGCCGGCGGCGAGCGCCGTCAGGCCGCGCATGAGCAGCAGCAGACCGTACGTGGGCATGAGCGCCGAGAGGACGTTGCCGATCACCACGAGCGAGCCGCACAGGATCGTCACGGTGCGGATGTTCGCGCGGCGCAGCCACAGGTACGCCGGCAGCGTCGCGAGGCTGAAGCAGCCCAGCTCCACCGAGGCCAGGAGGCCGGCGGAAGAGGCGTCGAGCTCGAACTGGACCATGAGCTGGCTCGTCACGATGGGTGCCACGAGCAGCACGGAGTACAGCACGGCGGAGAAGGCCGCGATGTAGAGGTTGAAGTTCCGGTCGGTGCCGGACCTCGCGGTGATCGTCATGGGGGTTCCTCCAAGGTGTTTCGGGTGCGGGCCGGCGGCGATCCGGGGGATGGTCGCGCTCGGCTCCTTGGCGAGACTCCCGCAGTGAACGTGAGCGGGGCCACAGCGTTCGGGGCTTTGGGCAGGAACGTTCAAGCACGCCGCCGGGAGAGTCAACGCGCGTGGAGCCATCTCGGCGGGTGGGGGCGCGCGACGGCGAGGCGCCGGGGGGTGGACGTTCGCGAGTGCCCTATGTCGAACCACCACGTTCGCGAGTGCCTCGTGTCGTCGGATCCGCGTTTCTCGCGACACAAGGCACTCGCGAGTTCGAGGAAAGGGCACAAGGCACTCGCGAGCACGCGGCGCGGCCCGCTCCCGATGAACTTGGAGTGCCAAACGCGCTCAAGAGGGGTCGTTTGAGCGCATTTGGCATTCCACGTTGCCGGGTTCGGCGCCCGACGGCACGAGGCCGGGCGGGGCGCACCAGGGCAAGCGGGTGCGGGGGGCACCAGGGCGGACGGGCCGGGCGCAGCGCGGGGCCGGCCGCAGCGGGCCGAGGCGGGCGCTCGCGAGTGCCGTACGTCGAACCACCACGTTCGCGAGTGCCTTGTGTCGTCGGATCCGCATTTCTCGCGACACAAGGCACTCGCGAGTTCGCGGAGACAACACAAAGCACCCGCGCACCCGTTCAGACCGCGGCGACCACCACGGCGGCGGTCGCGCCGAGGAGGGCCACGGCGCTCACCATCGCTAGGACCGAACGCGAGGCGGGCCGGGCCGGGCTGTTCCCGCCGCGCTCACCGCCACCCCCGCCGTTCCCGCCGCGCTCACCACCGGCCCCGGGGCTCCCGGCCACGGCGCCCGGCGAGAGCGCCCCGGGACGCGAGCCGGCGCCGTCGTGCAGGGCATGCCCCAGCCGCGCGAAGCGGCGGCGCCCCCGCGCCAACACCAGCAGCACGGCCAGGCAGGCGAACCCGGCGACGAGGAGGAACGCCGACCCGAAGGGCCCCGACCAGCGCAGGCCGAGCAGGCCCACCACGGCGAGGGAGCACGCGGTGCGGGTCCACGCCAGCGCCGTGCGTTCGGGCTGGAGTCCCGGATCGGAGGGCCCGGGCAGGGGGACGCCGCGCGCGCCGGCTCCCCCGCCGAGACTCACGCCGAGACCACCAGCACGGCGGCCACCACGGCGCCGGCCGCGGCGACCACGCCGAGCAGCGGCACGATCCCCGGCACGGGCAGCGGACGCTTGCGTCGCATGGCCGTCTCCACGCGCCACCAGCGGAAGCCGGCGCCCACCGCGATGAGCACGCCCACGGCGATGACCGCCACGGCGAAGCCCTTGCGCACCCCCGGCGGGAGGGAGCCGAGCGTGAAGGCCTCGATCGCGACGCCGGCGGCGACGAACGCCAAGGCGGTGCGGATCCAGGCCAGGAAGGTGCGCTCGTTGGCGAGGGTAAAGCGGGCGTCCGGTTCCTCTCCGTCGGGGAAAAGGCGGCGGCCCAGGGCGTCGTCGCGCACGGGCTCGGGGGCGGAGTCGCGGCTCATGGTTCTCAATTCTGCGCTGGAGGGGATGCTCAGGAACAACTGTGCGTGCCCCGCGCGCTCGAGGGGAGCCCTCCGAGCGCACGAGGCACGCAACGTCAACGACGGGGCCGGATCAGACCGCGGCCCGCGTCGGCACATCGGCGCCGGCGGCGACCTCTGCAGCGCCAGCGACCGATCCGCTCGCGCCCCGCGGGCGCCGATACCCCCACACGGCCAGCGCCCCGGCCACGGCGAACACGGCCCAGAACCCGGCGATGAGGAACGGCCCGGCACCCGGGATCAGCATGAGCGCGGAGGCGATCATCGGCGAGAGTCCCGCGCCCACGGCGGAGGCCGTCTGATAGGCCAGCGAGGCGCCGGTGTAGCGGATCGCGGCGGGGAAGAGCTCGGACACGTACGCGGCAATCGGCCCGTAGACGAGGCCCTGCAGGATGCCGTTGCCGATGATGATCGCCACGGCGAAGGAGCCGAGCTGCCCGGAAACGATGAGCAACGTGAGCGGCAGGGCGCCCAGCGCCGTGGCCACGCAGGCAACGATGAGCATGCGTCGCTGGCCGATCCGGTCGCCCCAGCGGGCCGAGGCAAACGTCACCACCATCGTCAGCACGGCGGCGAGCGCCTTGATGTTCAGCACGGAGGTCTTGTCCTCGCCGGCCGCCACGGCCACGGAGACGCCCCACACGGTGGTCAGGCCCTGCGTGGTGTAGACGCTGATGGTCGCCAGCAGGCCCACGAGCACGGGCAGCAGGTGATGGCGCAGCACCACCAGGATGGGGGCCTTGCGCTCGCCCTCCTTCTCCTGCATCTCGCGGAACACCGGGGTCTCGGAGACCTTGAGGCGGATCACGAGGCCCACCACGATCAGCACGGCGGAGAACAGGAACGGGATGCGCCAGCCCCACGTCAGGAAGTTCTCACCGGTGACCACGGTCATGAGGGAGAGGATCAGCGTGGCCAGCACGGCGCCGGCCGGCCCGCCGGCGTTGGCGAAGGACGCCGCAAAGCCACGCTTCTTCTTGGGCGCGTGCTCCAGCGCCATGAGCGCGCCGCCGCCCCACTCGCCTCCCACGGCGATGCCCTGCAGGATGCGCAGCACCAGCAGGCCGATCGGCGCGGTGACTCCGATGGCGGCGGTGGAGGGCATGACGCCGATCAGCACGGTCACGCCGCCCATGATGAGCATGCTCGTGACCATGGCGGCCTTGCGCCCCACGCGGTCGCCGAAGTGCCCAAAGATCACGCCGCCGAGCGGGCGCGCCAGGTAGCCAACGGCCAGCGTCGTGAAGGACGCAAACACCGACAGCGCCGGGCCCAGCCCGGAGAAGTAAAGGTGCGCAAACACGATGGACGAGGCCGTCGCGTAGAGCATGAAGTCGTAGAACTCGATCATCGAGCCCATGAAGCTCGAGGCGAGGATCCGGCGCATGTCCTTGGTGGTCAGGGAGCGCTGGGTCCCGTCGGCGTTCAGATCGGCCTCGACCTCGGAGTGCCCGACGGCGGGGGTGTCGGTGTGCTTTGTCATTCTCGCCTCCTTCAGCGGGCCGGGACGGTGGTGGGGGCGGTGGTGCCGGAGGGCACCTGGGTGCCCTCGTCCCGGGAGCCTGCGCCAGCGGAGGCCGGCGTGGGGCTGGAACCCGACGCCGCGGCGTCGGGCACCAGATCGATGACGTCCAGGTCCTCCGGAACCAAGAAACGTCCCGGGAACAGGGTCTCACCCTGGGCCCAGACCGTGTCATCCGCGGAGCCCGGCACGAGGTGGTGCAGGGCCAGGCGGCGGGCGCCGGCGGCCCTGGCCTGCTCCACCGCACCGGCCACGGAGGTGTGGGACTTGTAGTGGTGATCGCGCGAGGCGCGGCCCTCGTCGTCGGTGCGGTGCCCATAGAGGCCCTCGACCCATTCGAAGTCGATGGCCTCGTGCAGCAGCAGGTCGGTGTCCTTGGCCAGGCGCACGAGGTTGGCGGTGGCGCACGTGTCACCGGAGATCGTCACGGAGCCGCCGGCGGTGTCGAAGCGGAAGGCGAAGGCCGGCGCCACGGGCGGGTGCTCAACGAGGATGGCCGTGACGGTGACGTACTCGTCGCGGAAGACCTCGAAGGGCTCCATGTCCGGGGTGGGGTTCTCGTTGACGTGGTAGCCAAGGCCCGCCGGAATCTCGATGTCGTTGAGCTCGAGGAGCTCGAGCGGCGAGGGGCGCAGGGAGTCGAGGATGCGATCGTTCAGATCGGTGGCGTAGGCCGCCACGATGCCGCGGATCATGTCGGCCGTGCCCGGCGTGGGGTTCTCCGGGGCCACGGGCTGCGGCGCCTCGGTGGCGAACGGGCTGACCGGCGGGAGGGCACCGCGGTTGCCCGGGCCGAAGACGGGAACGGGGTTGCCGGCGCGGTGCTGCAGCTCGTGGGTGCCGAAGACGACCAGCGAGGGGATATCGATCGTGTGATCCGAGTGCAGGTGCGTGATGAAGATGCCGCCCAGATCGGCGAGCTCGAGGCCGGCCTGGCGGATGCGGCGGCCCACGCCGTGTCCCGCGTCAACGAGGTAGAAGCGCTCGCCGACCACCACGGCCGTGGCGATGCCCGCGCGGTCCTTCGTGTCGCCCTTCCACCAGCGGGGGCCGCCGGCGGTGCCCAGCGTGATGACGCGCGGGCTCGATGTTGACTGCATGGGTGCTCCTAGTCAGGTGCGGGTGTGGTGCACGCGCCCGCCCCGGGGGAAGGGGCAGGCGGGGCGCGGGGGCTGCGACGGCCGGTCGTGGTTCAAGTGTGTCCGCGCGCACATCAATCGGAAAAGACAAAAGAACCGTGCTTGAACATAGGCTGTGCCTATGAAGGACGTGACGCTGCGCCAGATGGAATACCTCGTGGCCGTGCTGGACGCCGGCTCGGTGAGCGCCGGCGCGCAGGCGTGCCACGTCTCCCAAGCCACGGTCTCCTCCGCGCTCGCGGCCCTCGAGCGCACGCTCGGCGCCACGCTGCTGCTGCGCGGCCCGGCCCGGCGCGCGCTCCCCACCCCCGAGGGCCTGGAGTTCGGCGCGCGCGCCCGCGCCGTCCTCGCCTCCGTCAACGACGCCGTGGATGCCGTGGACGCCTCGCTCACCGAGCTCTCCGGGCCGCTCTCCGTCGGATGTATGCACACCGTCTCGCCGCGCATCCTCCCCGGCCTGGTTGAGCACTTCACCCAGAAGTGGCCGGAGGTGCAGCTGCGCCTGCAGGAGTCCGACCCCTTCACGCTGCAGGACGAGGTCGCCGCGGGCACCCTCGACGTGGCCGTCATGTACGAGCGCCAGGTCCGCGAGCCCACCCTCGAGGCGTTCCACCTAGCGGAGGTGCAGCTCCACGCCATGCTCCCGGCCGACTCACCCCTGGCCACGGGGGACTCCGTGGCGCTCGCCGACCTCGCCGAGCTCCCCTGCATCCTGCTCAACATCCCGCCCACCCAGGAGCTGCTGCTCGAGCGCATCCACGCCCTGGGGCTCGAGGTGGACGTGCGCTGGACCTCGTCCTCGGCGGAGACCATCCGCTCCCTCGTGGCGCGCGGGCTGGGGTTCTCGCTCATCAACGCCGTGCCGCACCCGGACGCGCGCTCCTTCGAGGGCCTGCGCCTGGCCTACCTCCCCCTCTCCGACGAGCGCCAGGCCAATCCGGCCGTGGCGCTCACGGCGCCGGGCCGCCGCCGCAGCGCGCGCATCGACGAGGCCCTGCACGCCCTGCGGCGCGTGGCCCAGGATTCCTCGCCAGGGGGCTGGTGAGCGCTCGCCGGGCCGCGCTGGGGCCCGGCCGCGCGGCGTCGGGCGCTCGACACGAGGGGCCACCGGCACCGGACACCCGCGAAGTCTCCGCCAGAGCGGGCACGCGAGCGGGCGGCGTCGGGCATCACCGCCCGACGCCGCCCGCTCACCTGGGGTGCCTCGCCTCAGGCGAGGCGGTAGGAACCGCCCTCGTGCAGCTCGCCAGCCACGAGGCGCGCCGCGACATCGCCGAGCATCGCCACGCCATCCACCGCGTCGGCGTCGGTGGTGTCCTCGGCCTCGTTGTGGGAGACCCCCTGGATGCTCGGAACAAAGAGCATGACCGTGGGGACCACGTCCTTCATGTTCGTGGAGTCGTGCCCGGCCACCGTCATGATCGGGGTGTGGCTCAGCCCCAGCGCGGCCGCCGACTCGCGGGCCAGCTCCACGCCGGCCGAGGGGTAGTCGACCAGCCCCCAGGCGTGGGTCAGGCGGCGCTCGATGCTCACCTTAGCCTTGGCCTCGATCGCCTCGAACTTCTCCGCCAGCAACTCGTTGGCGCGGGCCAGCACCTCCTCCGAGGCCGAGCGCAGGTCGAGGTTCATGTTGACCTGGCGCGCGAGCGTGACGGGCGAGTTCGGCAGCACCTCCATCTCGGAGACGGAGGAGTGTAGCGCGCCGGCCGGCAGTTCCTCGGTGAGCTCGCGGACGGCCACCACCAGCAGCGAGGCCCCGTAGAGCGCGTCGCGGCGGTCCTCCATGACCGTTGCGCCGGTGTGGGCCTGCGCGCCGTTGACGCTGATGCGGTACTTGCTCGCAGCCCAGGTCGCGTGGACCAGGCCAATCGTCGTCTGTGCCTCCTCCAACAGGCGGCCCTGTTCGATGTGGATCTCGGCATAGGAGGCCACCTCGAGGCCGGGCACGGGCACCGGGCGCTCCCCGAGCGCCTCGGCCACCGTGATGCCCGCGGTGTCGGTGACGGCCAGCGCCTCGGCGAGGGCCAGCTTGCCCGTGGCCACGGAGGAACCCATCATGCTCGGGGCAAAGCGGCTTCCCTCCTCGTTGAACCAATCCACCACGGCGACGTTCAGCGCCGGCCGCACCCGGCCCTCCTCGCTGGCCTTGACCACGGCGTGGGCGGCGTGGGCGGCGGCCAGGACGCCGTAGGCCCCGTCGAAGCGGCCCGCGAGCGGCTGCGAATCGAGGTGTGAACCCATGAGCACGTACGGCGCTCCAGGCACCAGTTCGTACAGGCCAAAGATGTTGCCGATCGCGTCCTCGCGCACCGTGAAGCCGCGCTCCACGAGCCAGTTCGTGAACCAGGCGCGGGTGGCGTGGTCGGCGGCGCTGCCCGCTTGGCGTTCCACGCCTCCCCCCTGCGTGGCGCCGAACGCGGACATCGTCGCGAAGTCGGGGAGGAAGCCCGTCGGGTCAGCGAGGGTTGCTAGGTGGGTCTGCTGGCTGCTCACGTGTTGCTCCGATGCTTCGGTGGATCTTTGAGGATGAAGGGCCCGACGCCGGGCGGTCGGGTCGGATGGACGCCGCCCGGCCGCGCCGGGCGGGATGGCTGGGAGGGGGCCAAGCGGTGTCCCGCGGCTGCCGTCGAGGCCGCGCGGGCGTCCTACGCGCCGCCCGGCCCGCGTCGGCTCAGCCGAGAAGGCAGTGCGTGGGCTCGCCGCCGAGGAAGGTGGCGAGCACCTCGATGCCGCCGATGGACGCGGGTTCCACCTCGCGCGGGTCCTCGGCCAGAACCACGAGGTCGGCGAGGGCACCCGCGCGCAGCACACCCTTGCGCCCCGCCCACCCCGTTGCCGCCGCTGAACCCACGGTGTACGCGTCGAGGGCCTGCTCCACGCTGAGCCGTTCCGAGGGCGCGTACTCGGCGCCGCTCTGGGTCAGCCGCTGCACGAAGGCCTGGATGATGGGCAGCGGTGCGCCCGGCGCCACGGGGCGGTCGCTGCTGCCGGGAACGGCCAGCCCAGCTTCCAGCAGCGAGGCGGCTGGGTAGGAGTGCTGCGTGCGTTCGGGACCCAGCGCGGCCGCCATACCGTCGCCAAAGAGCGGGATGAAGAAGGGCTGCGGCACGAGGTAGACGCCCAGCCGGGCCAGGCGGTCGATCTGTTCCGGGCGGACGTAGCCGCCGTGCTCGATGCGATGGGGCAGGGCGGCGGGTCCGTGCGCCGCGAGGGACTCCTCGATGATGTCGAGGGCCAGGTCGATGCCGCGGTCGCCGATCGCGTGCAGCGCGAGCGCCCACCCGGCCGCCGCGGCCTCGCGGGCCTTGGCCGCCATGGCCTCGGCGTCGCCCTGCAGATAGCCGGAGTGCGAGCACTCGCAGTAGTCCTCACTCATGGCCGCCGTCTTCCCGAGCAAGGAGCCATCCAGGAACATCTTGGTGGGGCCCAGCTGCAGGTACTCATCCCCCAGGCCGGAGCGCAGCCCCGCATCCAGCGTCTGCACCTCCGGCTCGCTCGCGTGCCCCGCCACCGGGTGCAACACATCGGCGGCGATCATGACCTGGGCTCGGGTCTTGAGCTGACCCGCCTCGCGGGCTCGCTGATAGGCGGAGAACTCGCGCGGCCCGTGGCCGATCCAGCCCCCTCCGACGCCCGCATCCGACACCGAGGTCAGGCCCTCCTGCGCGTAGCGCTCGGTGGCCCGGGCCAGGGCCGCCTGCAGCTCGGCGATCGGTTCCGGCATGAGCACCGCCTGCGCCACGCGCATGGCGTTCTCCTCCAGGAGGCCCGTGGCCCGGCCGTGCGCATCCACGCCGATGACGCCGCCGTCGATGCGTTCGGTGGGGCGCTCGGCGACACCGACCGCCGCCAGGCCCACGCCGTTGAGCGTGTAGGCGTGGCCGGAGGCGTGCTTGATGAGCATCGGCTTGCCCTGCGCCACCGCGTCGAGCGTGTCGCGGTCCAGATCGCCGGCCAGCCCCAACGGATCAAAGTTGGAGGCGACGATCCACGCCTCCCCCGCCTGCCGCTCGCGGCCGGCCTCGAGCGCCGCATACACGGCCGCGGGCGTGGGCAACCCCGCGAGGTCGATCTCCGCGAGGGTCTGCCCGAACCAGACGCTGTGGGCGTGCACATCGTTGAAACCGGCCATGAGGAAGGCGCCCTTGGCGTCGATCTCCTCGGCGGCACGCAGGCCCAGGAGCTGCTCATCGAGACCCACCACGCGCCCCTGCCACACGCCGATCGAACTCGCCGTGGGGCGGGCCGGGTCACCGGTGCGGATGCGGGCGTTGCGGACGATCAGGTCCAGCAGCATGGTTCCTCCTGAAGTGCGGGCGCGGCGGCGGGGAGGCCCGCCGCGCTGGTTCCTTCATCACACGCCCCGGCGCCGGGACCCGGCAATGGGAGGGCGCAACACAATGCTGGGCGAGGTTGTGCATCTGCATAGACTGGCCAGATGGCTTCAGGACAGGGCCCGGTGCGGGACGCGTGGGACAAGAGCAGGGCACGGGCCGCACACCACGGCGAGACCCCCACGAGCGGCACCGACTCGGGCGCCACCGCAGCACCCGAGCACCCGGCGTCGTCCCCCTTCTCCCCCGCCGCCACGGCGGCGGGCGCCCTGAGCGCCGAACACGATGAGGCGGCGTGGCTCGCCCTCTTGGCCTCCCTCCACGAGAACATCCCCGCGCTGGTTGATGACTTCATGGCGGAGGTCGAGGCTCGCTCGCTCTACGCCGGCCTGCCGGTGGACCACGAGGACATCCGCCGCACGGCGCCGCAATCGTTCGCGACGCTCCTGAGCTCCATCGCCGATCCCAGCGCGGACACCGCCACGATGGCGCAACGCCTCGGCGCCCGCCGCGCCCAGCAGGGCGTCCCGCTTGACGCGCTCACCGAGGCCGTGCGGATCGACCTTCAGCTCGTGTGGCGCCAGCTCCATCTGCTCGCGAGCCCCGCGCAGGTGGGACTCGTTGCCTCGCGCTTCGAGCACGTCATGCGCGTGCTCGATTCCTACGTGCTCGCGGTCCAAAAGGCGTTCCTCAGCGAGCAGGCCGCACTCGCCAGGGACGCGCGGCTCGGCACCGAACGCGAGCTGGCCCACCTCTTCAACGCCCCGGAGCTGAGCGAGGCGGAGATCGAGCGCGTGGCCGCCGCGATGCGGGTGGAGGCCGGCGAGCCCTTCGAGCTGGCCGCCTTTGCCGGCGAGCACGCCGCCGAGGCACTGCGCATCGCGGAGGAGGCGCTGCTGTCCGGGCGCGCGTTCTCCTACGCGTATCGAGACATCGAGTGCCTCTTCTGGCTCAGGGACGCCGGGGCAGAGAGCGGTCGGGGTGCCCGCGCCTTGGAGCGGCTCGACGGCATCCCCGGTGTCCTCATCCCCGCCGCTGGCATCGCCGATCTGCCCCGCGCCGCCGCCACGGGCCGCACCGTCCTCGAAGCCGCTCCGAGCACGGACCGGCTCCGGCGGGTCCCCGAGCTCTGGGCCCCGCTCGCCGCCCACGCGCTGGACGGCGCGGCCCCCGGCACTGTCGCCGCGCTCCTCTCCGGGCTCGACGACCTCGAGGACTACGAACGAGAACGCGTCCTCGCGACCGCCAGGGCCTACCTCGACACCGGCTCGGTGAAGGCCGCCGCCGAACGCGTCTTCTGCCACCGCAACACGGTGATCAACCGGCTCGGCGTGTTCCGGAGTCACACCGGGCTGGATCTGAACCTGCCCCGGCAGGCCGCGCTCGCCGTCGTGCTTCTTGATGCCGCCAGGCATCCCCTCCCCTGATCCCACCCGCGTTGTGCAAAGGCACACCAACGCGTGCCACCCCGGGGCACATTTCCATTGGATGGTGATCCGCGGCACAGAAGGATGGGCGTATCCCCACCGCACACCCCCTTGAGGAGATCCACGTGACCTCGACCCAGAGCGCCGAAGTGCCGCCCCAGACCACGGTCAAAGTGGCCGACAAGGACGTCCGCCGCATCGCCAACGCCGCCTTCGTCGGCACCGCCCTTGAGTGGTACGACTACTACCTCTTCGGCACGGCCTCTGCGCTCGTGTTCAGCCGCCTGTTCTTCTCCAGCCTGGACCCGACGGCCGGGGTGTTGGCCTCGCTGGCCACCTTCGGCGTCGGCTTCGCGGCCCGCCCCATCGGCGCCTTCATCTTCGGCGTGCTGGGCGATCGCATCGGCCGCCGCCCCACGCTCATCATGACGATCGTCTTGATCGGCGTGGCCACGGGTCTCATCGGCCTGTTGCCGACCTACGCCGCGGCCGGCCTGTGGGCCCCCGCGCTGCTCGTGACCGTCCGCCTGCTCCAGGGCCTGGCCGTGGGCGGCGAGTGGGGCGGCGCCACGACCATGGCGATCGAGCACGCCCCAGCCAAGAAGCGCGCCCGCTACGCCGCGCTCGTCCAGATCGGTTCGCCGGTCGGCACCCTGCTTTCCTCCGGCGCGTTTGCCCTGGTGCTCCTGCTCCCCTCGGCCACGTTCGACGCGTGGGGTTGGCGCATCCCGTTCCTGCTGGCCTTCCCGATGCTGCTCATCGCGCTCTTCATTCGCCTCAAGGTCGAGGAGTCACCCGTCTTCGAGGAGCTGCTCAAGTCCGATCAGCGCGAGAAGGTCCCCGCGCTCAAGGTCTTCACGAAGGCCGGCGGGCGCCTGCTCGTGGCCGTCGCGGCCGCCTTCCTGGGCGTCGGCGGCTTCTACGTCATGAACACCTTCGTGGTCAGCTACGTCGCCAACAACCTGGGCCTGGACAAGCAGATCGCCGTCAACGCGACCCTCGTGGCCGCCGTGGTGCAGATCGTCGTCATCGTCCTCTTCGGCCGCATCGCCGAGAAGATCGGCCCCGGCCGCGTCACAATGATCGGCGGCCTCGCCACCGCTGTGGCGGCCTGGCCGCTGTTCTGGCTGATCGACACCCGCTCGCCGTTCGCGATCACGCTCGCCGTGGCGATCGGCATCGCGCTGCTGACCGTCACCTACGCCGTGACGGGCGCGCTGCTCACCGAGCTTTTCCCGGCGCAGCTGCGCTACTCCGGCGTCTCGCTCGGCTACAACATCGCCGGCGCCCTCTCCGGCTTCCTGCCGCTCATCGCGGCCGGCGTCATCAGTGCCACGGGCGCCACGACGGCCACCCCGGCGGTCGTGATCCTCGTGATCATCGCCCTCATCACGGCCATCGGCGGCTTCATCGGTGAGAAGCTGCGCCTTAAGGACGCCACCGCGGTCGAGAGCGTCTGACGCTCACCGACATCCAGCCGGTTTCCCCGCCGGTCTGCCGGTCGCGCTCCCCTTCGGCGGCCGGATGCAGGGCCCCTTCCTCCTCTCGAGGCGGAAGGGGCCCTGTCGCGTTTGGCGAGTGCCTTGTGTCGAAGCCGCGCGCTCGCGAGTGCGCCGTGTCGCCGATACGACGATTCCGGCGACACGCGGCACTCGGGAAAGGCGCAAGGCAACACACGGCACTCGGGAACCGGACCCCGCCCCGCTCGCCGCGGACTCCGGCACGCGCACGAAAACTACTAGGACATCCAACCTTTTCTGCGCGCCGCAAACGCGCTAGCGTGGTGGCATGAGTGACCGGCGTCACCACGCCGCACCCCAGCCATCGGCCCGCCACGCAGCGGCACAGAAGAACCAGGAGCCCACCGTGCGCCACCTCCCCCACTGGATCAACGGCCAGGTGGTCGCCGGCACCAGCGGCCGCACCGCCGACGTCTTCAACCCGAGCACGGGCGAGGTCCAGGCCACCGTGGACCTGGCCAGCACGGCGGAGGTGGCCCACGCCGTGCAGGTCGCCCAACGCGCCCACCCGCAGTGGGCCGCCCTGAACCCGCAGCGCCGCGGGCGCATCCTGCTCAAGTTCGTCGACCTCGTCCGCGAAAACATGGACGAGCTCGCCGCCCTGCTCTCCAGCGAGCACGGCAAGACCTTCGAGGATGCCAAGGGGGACATCAACCGCGGCATCGAGGTCGTGGAGTTCGCCGGCGGCGGCGCCGCGCAGCTGCTCAAGGGCGAGTTCTCCACCGAGGTCGGCGGCGGTATCGACACCCACAGCCTGCGCCAGAGCCTCGGCGTCGTCGCCGGCATCACGCCCTTCAACTTCCCCGCCATGATCCCGCTGTGGAAGTCGGGCCCTGCCCTCGCCGCCGGCAACGCCTTCATCCTGAAGCCGAGCGAGCGCGACCCGGGCGTCCCCCTCCGCCTCGCCGAGCTCTACCGCGAGGCCGGCGTCCCCGACGGCGTCTTCCAGGTCATCAACGGCGACAAGGAGGCGGTAGACGCGCTCGTCAACCACCCGGACGTCAAGGCCATCGGCTTCGTGGGCTCCACGCCCATCGCGCAGGCAATCTTCACGGGCGCCGCGGCGGCGGGCAAGCGCGCGCAGTGCTTCGGCGGCGCCAAGAACCACCTCGTCGTCATGCCGGACGCCGACCTCGGCCACGTCGCCGACGCCCTCCTCGGCGCGGCGTACGGCTCCGCCGGCGAGCGCTGCATGGCCATCTCGGTCGCCGTCCCCGTGGGCGAGGGCACCGCGGATGCCCTCGTCGCCACGCTCGCCGAGAAGGCCAAGCGCCTCACGGTGGGCCCGTCGCTCAGCGAGGGTGCCGACTTCGGCCCCGTCGTCACGGCCCAGGCCAAGGAACGCATCGAGGGCCTCATCCAGCAGGGCGTCGACGCCGGCGCCACGCTCGTCCTCGACGGCCGCGGCGTCAGCGTCCCCAGTCACGAGAACGGCTTCTACGTGGGCGCCACCCTCTTCGACCGCGTCACCACCGACATGCCGATCTACACCGAGGAGATCTTCGGCCCGGTCCTCTGCGTGGTCCGCGCCGCCGACTTCACGGACGCCCTCGACATCGTCAACGCCAACCCCTACGGCAACGGCGTCTCGATCTTCACGCGCGACGGCGCCGCCGGCCGCGAGTTCGCCACGCGAGTGGAGGTCGGCATGGTGGGCATCAACATCCCCATCCCCGTGCCGATCGCCTACTACACCTTCGGCGGCTGGAAGGCCTCCGGCTTCGGCGACCTCAACCAGCACGGCCCGGACGCCTTCCGCTTCTACACGCGCACCAAGACCGTCACCACCCGCTGGCCGGAGGGCGTCTCCGACGGCGCCTCCTTCGTCATGCCGCAGGGTTCCTGATGCACGACGACGCAGCACTCGCCTTCGCCGCCCGGCTCGCCTCGGGTGCCGTCCCGGCACCCGAGGGCGGCTCGGTGCCCGGGGCCAGCGCGGCTCCCGCGGCGGCGGGCGCGAGTCAAGCCGGCCACGCGGCGTCGGGCGGCGAAACCCCCGCCGAGCCCAGCGTGCTCACCGAGGTGCGCGGGCGCCTCGGGCTCATCACCCTGAACCGGCCGCTGGCCGTCAACGCGCTCAACCACGAGATGGTCAACCTCGTGTGGGCCGCGCTGGTCCGCTGGGCCGACGATCCGGCGGTCCGGACCGTCGCGATCCGCGGCGCCGGCGAGCGCGGGCTCTGTTCGGGCGGCGACATCGTGGCGATCCACGCCGACATGACGCGCCCCGATCGCACGCCGGGGATGCCGTACGAGACCATGGGCTTCTGGCGAGACGAGTACCGCCTCAACCTGCTCATCTCGCGCTACCCCAAGCCCTACGTGGCGCTCATGGACGGCCTCGTGCTGGGCGGCGGGATCGGCGTGAGTGCACACGGCAGCCACCGCGTGGTCACCGAGCGCACGCGTTCCGGACTGCCGGAGACCCAGATCGGCTTCAGCCCCGACGTGGGTGGCACGTACCTGCTGGGCCACGCCCCCGGGGCCGCCGGCGCCCACGCCGCCCTGACCGGCGCGCACCTCGACGCGGGAGACGCCCTGTACCTGGGGCTCGCCGACGCGTTCGTGCCGAGCGGGCGGCTCCCGGAGCTGCTGAGCGCGCTGGAGTCCGAGGAGCCGGACGCGGCGATCGCGCGCCTCGCCGGCCCGGCGCCGGAGTCGGCCCTGCGTACCGGCGCGGCCTGGATCGAGGACGCGTACGCCGCCGACTCGGCCCTGCAGATCGTGCGCGCGCTGGAGGCCTCCCCGGAGCAGGCCGCGCGCGACGCGGCCGCCGTCATCCGTTCCAAGAGCCCCACCGCAGTCGCCGTGGCGCTGGCCGCCGTGCGCGCCGGGGCGCGGGCCGACCTCGCCGGCGCGCTGCGCAACGAGTGGCGCGTGGGCTACCGCTTCCTGGGCGCCCACGACTTCGCCGAGGGGATCCGCGCGCAGGTCATCGACAAGGACCGCACCCCGGACTGGCAGCCGGCCCGCCTGGAGGAGCTCTCCCCCGGCGCGGCCGAGGCGTACCTGGCGCCGCTGCCGCACCTACCGCTGGACCTGAGCCCGGTGGACGCCGTGTTGCCGCCCGCGTGACCCGCCCCGGCGCTGGGAGCCAGGCCCCCGGCGTCGGGCGTTTTCTCACGGCCAAGACGCTTTCTCACGCTCACCTTGGCCGTGAGAAAGCGCGAAGGCCGTGACTTTTCGCGGCGCACGGCGCCGCCCCGCCCCACCATCCAGTGAAGAACCCACATCCCAGGGAGCGAACATGGCACTTGAACTGAAGGACACCACCGTCGCGTTCATTGGCCTCGGCCACATGGGCGGCCCCATGGCCGCGAACCTCGTCAAGGCCGGCGTCAGCGTGCTGGGCTTCGACGTGGTCCCCGCCACGCTGGAGGCCGCCGCCGCGGCCGGCGTGAGCGTGGTCCCCACGGCGGCGCAGGCGGCGGCCGAGGCGGACATCGTCCTGACGATGCTCCCCTCCGGAACGCACGTCATCGCCGCCTACGAGGATGCGGTGGACGGTTCCCCCGGCCTGCTCAGCGCGGCGAAGAAGGACTCCATCCTGCTCGACTGCTCCACCATCTCGGTCGACGAGGCCCGCGCCGCCGCCGAGCTGGCGCACGCCGCGGGTCACCGCGCCGCGGACGCCCCGGTCTCCGGCGGCGTGGTCGGCGCCGAGGCCGGCACGCTCGCCTTCATGGTGGGCGGGCCGGACGACGTGTTTGCCGACGTCCTGCCGATCCTGGAGGTCATGGGCCAGCGGATCGTGCACTGCGGCGGCACGGGCCTGGGCCAGGCGGCCAAGGTCTGCAACAACATGATCCTGGCGGTCAGCCAGATCGCCGTGGCCGAGGCGTTCGTGCTGGGTGAGGGGCTGGGGCTCTCGCACCAAGCGCTCTTCGACGTGGCCTCCAACGCCTCCGGCGCGTGCTGGGCGCTCACGACCAATTGCCCCGTGCCTGGCCCGGTGCCCACCTCACCCGCCAACCGCGACTACCAGCCGGGCTTCGCCGGGGCGCTCATGGCCAAGGACCTGGGCCTCGCGCTGGCCGCGATCGAGTCCACGGGCACGGCGGCCGAGCTGGGGCGCCACGCGGAGGAGATCTATCGGCGCTTCCGCGACGAGGAGGGCGGCGCCGGGCGCGACTTCTCCGGCGTCATCACCACGATCCGCGACCGCTCGGGGACGGCGTGAGCCGCAGCGCGGTTCCCGGCGCGCCCGGTGGGCCCGGCGCTCCCTGCGCGCCCAGCACTCCCGGCGCTCCCGGCGGACCCGGCCCGCACCGAGCGCCAGATGCGCCGCGCGCCGGAGGCGAGCGGGCGCCGTCGGGCACCCGGATCCGCGGATTCTCACCCCCTCAGCGCCTGTGCACCGTCCCGGGGACGGTGCACAGGCCCCAAGAGGGTGAGAAAACGCACGACGCCGGGTGGTCGCCGCCCAGGGCGGGCGGCGGGACCTCAATCCAGCGGCGCCGCGAAGTCCCCGGACCTCTGCCGGAAGCGCTGCAGGATGCGGTTGAGCGAGGCGACGTCACGCGCGTTGAAGCCCGTGTTGGCGAAGAGCTGTTCGTTGAGGGCCTCGGCGGCGCCGCGGGCCAGATCGCGCCCCTCGTCGGTCAGGACCAGGAGCACCGTGCGCCCGTCGGTGGGGTGGGCCGTGCGGCGGACCAGGCCGTCCTTCTCGAGGCGGTCCACGGCGCTCGTGACCGAGGTGGGGTGCACCTGCAGCAGGCGCGAGGCGCGCGACATGGGCATCTGCGAGCCGCGCGCGAAGCTGAGCAGCTGCAGCATCTCGAAGCGCGCGAACGTGAGCCCGAAGCCCTTCATGATCGCCTCGGCGCGGCCGATGAGGATCTGCTGCGCGCGCATGATCGAGGTGACGGCGGCCATGGGCTCGGCGTACTCGCCCCAGCCGTGGCGCTCCCAATTGCGGGCGGCCTCGGCGATCGGGTCGCGCGGCAACGGTTCCTGCACGGGGCCTCCTTGTTTTCGGGGCGTGGCGACGCCCCGTTCGGCACCCATCGGTGCCGATGCTTCTTTCGCCAAATCCTACATTTCGGCCACCGTCGAAAGGACATGTCATGACCGCCGTTCAGCCCCGCCCCTCCGTTGCCCCCGTGGGGACCGCCCCGGCGCCGGGCAGCCGCCAGACCGGCATCGCCGGCGCCGGCGACTCCCCCAAGAGCTGGAACATCGCCGAGGGAAGCCGGGACCTCCTGGGCGCGGCGGAGATCCTGCCCGAGGACGAGCGGCAGCGGCTCATCGAGATCGACGACTACCTGCAGGCCAACATCACCCACCAGTCGCTGGAGTTCTGGAACCGCGAGGAGTTCCCCCGGCACTGGCTCGCGGGCCTCGGCGAGCTGGGCCTCGGCCGGATCCAGACGGACGGCACGAGCCGGCTCTTCAAGGGCCTCGTGTACGCGGCGGTGGGCCGCGCCGACACCTCGCTCTGCGCGCTCGTGGGCATCCACAACGAGCTCATCGTGGGCATGATCGATCGCCTGGGCTCGGACGAGCAGCGCGCCGAGTGGCTGCCGCGGCTCGAGGTGTTCGACGCGATCGGGTCCTTTGCCCTGACCGAGCCGGAGCACGGTTCGGACGTGGCGGGCGGCCTCGCCACCACGGCACGGCGCGAGGGAGACACCTGGGTCATCAACGGCGCCAAGCGCTGGATCGGCGCAGGCACCATCGCCGATGTCGTGCTCGCGTGGGCGCGGGACGAAGCGGACGGCATCATCAAGGCCTTCCTCATCCGCTCCGAGCTACCCGGCTTCTCCGCCACCAAGATCGAGAACAAGGTGGGCCTGCGGATCATGCAGAACGCCGACATCGTGTTCAACAACGTGCGGGTCGCGGAGGCCGATCGGCTCCCCGGCGGTGACGGCTTCGACAAGGCCAACGAGCTCCTCCTGGATTCCCGCGCGTGGGTGGGCTGGCAGGCCGTCGGCCTGGCCCACGCCGCGCTCGACGACGCGCGGGCCTACTCCCTGGCCCGTCACCAATTCGAGAAGCCGCTGGCCAAGTTCCAGCTGGTGCAGCAGCAGATCGCCGACATCGCGGGCAACGCCACGGCCGCCATGGGCATGATGATGCAGATGGCCAGGCTGCAGGACGACGGCCGCCTCAAGATGGCCCAGGCCGCGATGGCCAAGGCCACCGCCACGCGCCTGACCCGCGCCGCCGTGGCCCTGAACCGGGACCTGCACGGCGGCAACGGCCTCGTCACCGAGCCGGGGCACCTGGCCTCCAAGCTCTGGGCGGACGCGGAGATCATCTTCACGTACGAGGGCACGTATTCGATCAACTCCCTCATCGTGGGGCGCGCGCTCACGGGGGTCTCGGCCTTCGTGTAGTGCCCGACGGCGCCGCGGCTCGGCGCGTGGCGCCGCCGTGGGAGCGGCCGTCAGGTGGGCGGGGCGCGGCCAGCAAGGCGCACGCCGCGGCGGTGCCGGGAAGGCGCGGCGCTGCCAGGACTGCCCGACGGCGCCGCGGCTCGGCGCGTGGCGCCACCGTGGCAGCGGCCGCCAGGTGGGCGGGCCGTCAGCACTGCACGGTGTGGGGAAGGCGGGCGGGCCTCGGGACGGCCGGCCGACTCAGCTGGCGTCGCCCTTCCCCCGCCGCGCGGCGGGCACGAGGAGCGCGCCGCGACGCTGGAGGCTGCCTTCCACCGCGACTGCCCCGCAGCGAGACCGGCACCTGGGTGCGTCCGGGGATGCTCCCTCACGGGGAGCATCCCCGGACGGACGAGGGTTGCCCGAGGCCGAGTCAAGGCCGGCGCGCTCGCCACGTAGAAATATACTTTCGCCCCGACCCTCCGAAAGGGATTCCACCAAGCCGGCCGGACGAGACCAACCGACGCGATCGGACACCCGCGCCGTGGCACGGAAATCACCCTTGCCTGACACCGTGACTCTTAATTCCCTCGAGGAACGTCCCCTGCCGCCTGCCGAAAAGGTGACTACTACCACTCACAAGCACCATTGCAGCCGCCACAAATTCGATGCTAACTTCCCGGTAGCCAAGGCGCGGGGATCCGAGAGACCGATTCTCCTGTGCCGAAATGATCGTTGGGGAACGACCGATTTCACCAGGCTCAGCACTTCCTGTCATCCACGAATTGGTGTTTTCATGCCTCAGCGCATCTTGGGATCCACGCGCCCTTCTCGCTCCTGGAAGGCCGCGCTGACCGCCGTCGCCTTGGCCGCGGCCGGCCTTGTTCCGGTGGCCGCCGGCGTCGTCGCCGACGTGACCGGCGCGCCGAGCGCGCAGGCCGCCGCCGCCTTCTCCTGCTCACCGGGGACGATCTACGGCGTGACGTCGCCGTCGACCCAGCCGTTGAGCAAGAGCGGGATGTACAAGGCCACCACCACATCGGGGACGGCCGTGATCAGCCCGATGACGGCCCCGTCTTCGCTCGCCAGCCCCGGGGACGCCGCCGGCAACGGCAGTCTGAACGGGCTGGCCCTCGACGCCAACGGCGCGAACGCCTACGCCTTCTTCCGCTACCAGTCCACCGATTCGAACTACAAGTTCCGCGTCGCGAAGTACTCGACCGCGACGGATAGCTGGAGCTGGATCGGAGGGACCACCACCACCGCCGTCGCGGCGGGCCTCGTCGCAGGCGCCGCCTCGCCCGCCACGGGGGCCTACCTGGTGGGCGGCTACGCCAAGCCCGCGGGGAAAACAAACTACTTCTTCACGCTCTTCAGCGTGAATGTGAGCACCGGTGCCGCAACCCAGCTCGGTTCCTTCGACACGGGTCAGGGCGCCAATGGCGTCAACGGCGACATCGCCTTCGACCGCGCCGGCAACCTGTACATCCTGGGCGCCCAGAACACCACGGGCACCACCAAGATTTGGATGCTCCCCGCCGCAGACTTGGCCAGCGCCACGGCCGCCGCCAACGCGGCGGCCACCCTTCCGGTGAAGGCGCAGGCGACGTCCAACATTCCCGTGGCGTCGTACAACGGCCTGGCCTTCGACGCCGACGGCACGGTGGTCCTCGGCACCGGGACCACGCTCTCGCGCTTCGATCCGTCCACCTGGCAGGCCGTCGGCACCGCTCCGATGCCCTTGAGCGGCACGGCGCTGGCCGACAGCACCGACCTCGCCTCCTGCGCGATGCCCTCCACCCTCTCGGTGCGCAAGGACGTCCAGGGCCGCGTCGCCGCGAGCGATCAGTTCACGCTGAGCGTGAATCCCCGGGGCAACACTGATCCCGGTGTGACCCTGAGCGCCACGACCTCCGGCACAGCGACGGGCCTGCAGGCGGCACAGACCGGCCCGGCACCCGTTGTCGCCGGCGGCACGTACGACTTCCGCGAGGTGATGGCGTCCGGCTCGACCACCACCACGGCCAATCTGCCCCGCGACTACACCACCACCTCCGTGTGCACGGCCGACTACGGTGACGGCAAGGGCCCGCAAGCACTGGGCTCCGCCATGAATGGCACCACCGGCTCCGTCACCATCCCCGCCCTGACCTCCCTGAAGACCGGCCAGCAGGCACCCGCCGTCGTGTGCACCCTGACGAACTCGCCGGGCACCGCGGACCTGACGGTGGCCAAGACCTGGTCCGTCACGGCAGACGGTAAGACCACCAGCTACGCCGACGGCAAGCAGCCCGCGGGTCTCACCGCGGCGCTGAGCCTGGACACCGGAACCGGGGCCGCACCCGTTGAGTGGGGAACCAAGGTCACCGCGCTGAAGGCCGGCCAGAAGGTCGCCGTCTCGGAGAAGACCACGATCGACGCGAGCATGCCCGGCTGCAAGCTCACCTCCTCGCAGCTCACCTCCTTCAATTCCACGGCCTTGACGAGCGATGTGCCGACGTCCCTGACCATGGTCAGCGGCAGCAACACCGCCACGGTCACGAACGCCGTCACCTGCGACACCACGCTGACCCTCAACAAGAAGGTGGAAGGCGGCAGCGCCGACCCCGCCGCCTGGACGCTCACCGCCAAGACCTCCGGCGGCGCCACCGCGCTGACCGGCGCCACGGGCAAGACCGGCTCCGTGACCTCCGGCACCTCATACCAGCTCGCCGAGAGCGGTGGCGATGCTCGCTACGTGCAAGATGATGTCCGCACCGCGACGGAGTCCACGGCCTCCCCGCTGGCGAGCGGTTCCTGGCAGTGCAAGGCGGTGGACGCCACCGGGGCCACGATCGCCAACGGCCTCGGCGCGCGTGATGGGCTCAACGGCGTCATCACGCCGAAGCTCGGCCAGATGATCGATTGCACCGCGACCAACCGCACCGCGTTCCTCACGATCCTGAAGGTCGTGGAGAACGTGAACGGGACCGGCACGGCGACGCCCGGCGACTGGAAGCTCACCGCCACGCCCTCCGCGGCGGGGCTGACCCCGAGCACCGTGACGGGCTCCGCCACGTCGTCGGCCGCCAACAAGATCCAGGTCCGCCCGGGTTCCGGCTATGCGCTCAGCGAGGCCGGCGTGGGCGGGTACGTCAATCGGGCCGTCCAGAAGTTCACCGGCACCGATCCCACGAATGCGGCCCAGCTGGCCAACGACGCGAACTGGAGCACGGTGGCCGATCCCCGGGCCGCCGTCTCCGTGGCCGCGGACGGCCAGGCCGTCTATCGCTTCATCAACCGCGACGCGCAAGCGTTCACCCTTCCGCTGACCGGCGGCTCCGGGGCCTCCCCGTACGTGATCGTCGGTTCGATTGTCGTTGCTCTGGCCCTCGGGACGGCCTGGCTGCGACGCAGGTCCCGGCGCTCTCAGCGCTGACAAGTCACCACCTCAACCCCAGGGGTGGTGCGGCGAAGGACGCCGTCCGGCTGCCGTTGGCCACAACCCTGTCACACACAAGAAAGAGACATCATGACGTCTTCACTCATCCGCCGCACGCGTAGCGTGCGCGGCGTCATCGCGGCTGTGGGGGCCGCAGTGCTCGGCACGGCGCTGGCCTTCGGCTCCGCCGCTCCAGCGCAGGCGGCGCAGAACATCGACCCGAACAAGCTGGGCTCCATCACGGTGCACAAGTACGCGGAACCGACCACTCCGACGGGCATCGCGAACGACGGCACGGAACAGACCGTCACGGGTGCCACGCCCCTCGCGGACGTCACCTTCACGGTCCAGCAGGTCAACGTTGACCTGACGGATCCCTCGAAGTGGCAGGGTCTCGAGGATTACACCGTGGCCCAGGCCCAGGCCAACCTCACCGGCGCGCCGACCGCGGTCGTCACCGGCGCCGACGGCGTCGCCGCCTTCCCGAACCTGCCGGTTGGCCTCTACCTCGTCACCGAGACGAACGCCCCCGCGTCCGTGGTGCAGCGCTCCGCCCCGTTCCTGGTGACCATCCCGCTCTCGGTGAAGAACGACTGGCTCTACGATGTGCACGTGTACCCGAAGAACACCGTCGCGGCCGTGAGCAAGGCCGTGGATGATTCCCAGGCGCACATCATCGGCGACCCGATCGCCTTCACCCTGACCGCTCAGGTCCCGAACCTTCCGGCCGCCCAGGCCCTCACCGCGTTCGGCTTCACCGATGCGCTCGATGCCCGCCTGACCTACAAGGATGCCGTCGTGACCGTGGCGGGGCTGACGCTCAACGCCGCCGACTACACCATCACGCCCGGCCCCAACTTCAAGGTGGACTTCACCGCCTCCGGACTGGCCAAGCTCAAGACCGTGCAAGGCGCCGAGGTGAAGGTGGTCATCAACACCACCATCAACTCCATCGGCGACGGCACCATCAAGAACAAGACGCAGCTCTACGTCAACGATCCCAAGAACACCGTGGACTCGAACGAGGTCAACACCCCCTGGGGCGCCCTCAAGATCACCAAGGTGCAGAAGGACGACACGACGAAGACCCTCTCGGGCGCCGAGTTCGAGATCTACGCGACGGACGCCGCCGGCAACAAGACCGGCAACGCTCTCGTGAACCCGGCCACCTCGACCACCACGTTCACGACGGGTGCCGACGGCACGGTGAGCGTGGACGGTCTCAAGGTCGGCAAGTACATCGTCATCGAGACGAGGGCCCCCCTCGGCTACAAGCTGGACTCGACCGAGCATCCCGTGCAGATCACCGCTGGCTCCACTGCCACCCCGGCGCTGCTGGAGGTCACCAACGAGATCGTTCCGCCGTTCCAGCTGCCCCTCACGGGCAGCACGGGCATCGCGCTGTTCGTTGGCGTGGGTGTGGCCCTCATCGGTTCCTCGTTCCTGCTCGCCGGCGTTCGCCGCCGCCAGCAGCGGGCCTGAGCCCCCCACCGGATCGGGCACCAGGGCCGGGCCCATCGTCCGCCTCGCCGAGCGAGGCGGGCCCGGGCCGCCCGGGCGCCCGATCCACCCCCGGCGTGGGTCCCCTCTGGGACCCGCGCCGGGGCATCCGTCCCCCTCTGGCCATCGGCAAAGGACACCATGAGCATCACCGACGCACCGCGGGAGGCCCCCGCCCGGAGCGGCTCCAGCGCCCGGCGCCGCCGCTCGGGTGTCTCCTCCTGGATCACCGCGGTGACGCTCGTGGTGGGCGCCGTCGTGATGCTGTACCCCTCGGGGGCGTCCTGGTTCGCGGATGTGCTACAAGCACAGGAGAGCAGCAACTACGTCTCCGCGGTCGAGTCGCTCGCACCCGATTCCCGCGCCACGGAACTCAGCGAGGCCGAGGACTACAACGCCTCCCTCGCCTCGGGCGAACGGGTCGTCGATCCCTTCGCCTCGCCCGATGCCAAGACGGTCAAGACCGATGACCCGTACTGGTCGCTGCTCGATCCGGCGGGCGACGGCATCATGGCCCGCGTCCGGATCCCCTCCATCACGGTGAACCTGCCGATCTATCACGGCACGGGCGTCGACGTCCTGCGCAACGGAGTGGGCCACCTGCAGGGCACCGCCCTCCCGGTGGGTGGCGTCGGCACCCACGCGGTCCTCACGGGCCACCGCGGCTTGCCCGAGTCGACCATGTTCACCGACCTCGACCAGCTCAAGCCCGGCGACATGATCTACATCGACGTCCTGGGCCGCACGCTGGCCTATCGCGTCACCACGAGCGAGGTCACGCTGCCAACGCAGACCGACTCGCTGCGCCCCGTGATGGGCAAGGACCTCATCACGCTCATCACGTGCACGCCGATCGGCGTGAACTCGCATCGCATCCTCGTGACCGCCGAGCGCGTCACCCCCACCCCGCCCTCGGCCTCCATCGTCAAGACGGCCGTCGGCTTCCCGTGGTGGGCCGTCATCCTGCTCGGTGTGCTGCTCGCCGCCGGCTTCTACGTCTTCCTCACCAAGCGCTCCGAGCGCCGCAAGGCGGCGCGGGAGGAGACTGAGTGGGCGGCAGTCACGGCTTCACTGCCCGACGGCGGCGCTGCCGCGGCTTCCAGCCTCGCACCGCCTTCCGGAGCCAGCACGACCGCTGGCGCCCGTGCCTCCGGCGGAGCCGATGCGTTCGGAGGAACCGCCGCCGTCCGCGGGGGATTCCCCTCCATCCTCGATCCCGCGCTCAGCCGGGCGGCCCATCGCGCCGCGGGGGCGGGCGCCCGCCACGCCGCCGAGCGGCGCGGCGAGGTGGAGCAGATCAACCTGGACGAGCTCTTCCGCCGCAACGCTCAAGAGTGAGGCCGGCGCTCAGCGCCCGTCGCGCCCCACCGACAGCCTGTCCCGCAGCCCATCCCCCAGCAGGTTGAGGCCAAGCACCGTGAGCGCAATCGCGGCTCCCGGCCACACCGTGAGCAGCGGCTGCGCCGCGAGGAACGGCTGGGCTTCCTGCAACAGGCGACCCCACGAGGGTTCGGGCGGGGGCGTGCCGAGGCCCAGGTAGGACAGGGCCGCCTCGGCCAGCACGGCCAGGGAGAACGTCACGGTGCTCTGCACCAGCAGGAGGCCCACCAGATTGGGCAGCACGTGCAGCACGCCCACGCCCCACGCCGAGCGCCCGGAGGCCCTCGCCGCCACCACAAACTCCAGCCGCATGATGGACAGCGTGGCCGAGCGGGCCACGCGCGCGAACCCGGGCACGGACCCCAGGCCGATCGCGACCATCGCCGAGACGGTCCCGGCCCCGAACACGGCGGCGAACACGATCGCCAACAGCAGCGCGGGGAAGGCCAGGAGCAGATCGGAGAAGCGCAGGATCGCCTCCTCCACCCAGCCCCGCCGCATGCCCGCGATGATGCCGAGCGGCGTGCCAATGATGAGCGCGATGCCCACGGAGACGAGCCCCACCACCAGGGTCACGCGGGAGCCGGCCATGATCTGCGAGAGCACGTCGCGGCCAAACTTGTCGGTGCCGAGCGCGTGCTCCCCGCCCGGACCCAGGAGGCGCTGCGAGGCGTCGGCCGCCGTGGGGTCGAAGGGCGTCCAGAACACCGAAACCACCGCCGTGAGCACCACGAGCGCCGTCAGCACGCCGCCGATCCACAGGGAAACGTTGGGCCGCCTCATGCCGCCGCCCCGCTCACGCGTGGGCTCACCCGCAGGCGCGGATCCACGAGCGTCTGCAGGAGATCAACGGCCAGGTTCACGATCACGGTGAACGCCACGAGCACCATGACGATGCCCTGGATACTCACCATGTCGCGCTGGCCCACGGCCTCCACGAGCAGCGAACCAACACCGGGAACATCGAAGACGGACTCGATGACCACGGCGCCCACGAGCAGCGAGGAGAGCTGCACGCCCGTGACGGTCAGCACCGGGACGGCCACGTTGCGCAGGCCGTGGCGCAGCATGGCCTCGGAGCGGGAGAGTCCCTTGGCCCGCGCCTCGCGCAGGAAGTCCGCGCCCGAGACGTCCAGCACCGCGGAGCGCACGTAGCGCGTGAGGATCGCGGCCTGCACCGCGGTCAGGGCCAGCACGGGCAGCACGAGCCGGGCCAGGAACGGACCGAACGCGTCGCTCGGCACCACCCAGCCGGAGGGCGGCAGCCAGCCCAGCGCAAGGGAGAAGAGCAGCACGAGCAGCACACCGGCCAGGAAACCGGGCACGGCCATGAGCAGCTGCGAGCCCACCGTGATGAGGAAGCCGTCCACCTTGCCGCGCCGCAGCGCCGCCCAGGTCCCGAGCACCGCGGCGATGAGCAGGGCCAGCACCACGGACGGGATGACGAGCCACAGCGTCACGTTGGTGCGGTCGAGGATGATGGCGCTCAGGTCCTGCCCGGACACGAAGCTCTCGCCGAAGTGCCCCGTCAGCAGACCGCCCATCCATTCCCCGTACTGGATCACCCAGGGCCGATCCAGGCCAAAGTGCGCGCGCGTGGCGGCCACCGCCTCCGGCGTGGCGTCGACGCCGAGCGCCACCTGCGCCGGGTCGCCGGGGACCAGGCGCAGCAACACAAAGATCACCACGGAGGCCAGGAGGAGCGTCACGGCCGTGCGCGCCACGGCGAGCGCGATCCCGCGCCACAGCCCGCTCATGCCTTCACCACCCGGGAAAGTTCGAGCGCCGTGGTCGGGGAGTTAACGGGCAGCCCCCGCAGGGAGGCCCGCATGAGGCTCAGCGCCGGGAGCAGGAAGAGCGTGTCGGCAGCTGCGTCCTCGACGATGGCCTGGCGCACCACCTCGCGCATCCCCGCGATGTACTCCCGGGTGTCCCCCGCATCGGCGGCCGCCGCGATCGAGGCGACCCGGGCGCCGTCGTACCCCAGGTAGTAGCCGGAGGAGAGCAGGGTGAGCAGGTCGTCCGGCTCCACGTGCGCAATGACGGAGAGCTGGAAGCGGTGGGCGGTGAGGACCTCCTGCAGCCAGACCGCCGGGAACTCCTGCACCTTGATCTTGACCTTGAGGCCCACCTTGGTGAGGTCGGAGGCCACGGCCTGGGAGGCGGCGACGGCGTACGGGAGGTCGGGCACGGAGAAGGTCACCGTGGTGCCGTAGACGCCGGCCTCCTTGAGCAGCTCGGTGGCGCGGGCCGGGTTGTACGGGTAGGCGCCCGTGAGGTCCTCGAAGTACGGGGCCGTGGGCGGGACCGGGGCACCGATGAGGGTGCCGCGCCCGTCGTAGGCGGAGGCCAAGACGCCCGCCCGGTCCACGCCGTACATGACGGCCTGGCGCACGCGCACGTCGGTGAACGGCGCGGCCTGGTTGTTCATGGAGAGCACCACCTCGCCCGTTGAGGTGCCCTGCGTGATGCGGTACTCGGGGTTCTTCTCGAAGGGCGCGAGCAGCTCGGGGCTCGCGAGCCCCACCACGGCGTCCACGGCGCCGCCGCGCAGGGCGTTCACCGCAGTGGTGTTGTCCGCGTAGTAGCGCAGCGTGACCTGCGGCGAGGCGGCCGGCTCGCCCCAGTAGTCGGCGCGGCGGGTGAGGGCCAGGGACTGCCCCGGCTTCCAGCTGCTCACCTCGAACGGCCCGGTGCCCACGGCACTCCCCTTGAGCCCCGTGACGGCGGAGGGCGTGAACATGGCGCCGATCAGCGTGGCGAGCGAGCGTAGCCACGCCAGCGAGGGGCGCTTGAGCACCGCCACGGCCGTGAGCGGGTCCGGCGTCTCCACGCGCTCGAGCAAGGCCATGCCCGCCTTGAGCCCGTTGGTCCAGGCGTCGGTGTTGACGCGCTCGAGCGAGAACTTCACCGTGGCGGAGCTGAACTCGTCCCCGTTGGAGAAGCGCACGCCCTTCTGCAGCTCGAAGGTGTAGCGGGTGCCGCCCTCGTCCACGCTCCACGCGCTGGCCAGGGCCGGGACGAGCTCGCCGTCATCGTTGACCGCCACGAGCCCCTCGTACACATTGCCCATGAGCGCCTGCGGGATCGCGGCGCCCGAGGTGGTGGTGAAGTCCAGGTTCGCGGGCGGCGCCGTGAGCGCGAGGGTCACGGCGCCGGGGGGCGCGGCGGCGACGGCGTCGCGGGCCGTGTGCCCCGCGTCGCAGGCCGCGAGCAGCCACGTCGAGGCGGCGGCCGTCACGGCGCCGGCCAGGACGGCGCGACGGCTCGGCAGTCCGGGGGCGGAGGGGCCGCTCTGGCTGGCGGTCCCGGGGTCCAGCGCCCGACGGCGGTGGGCCGGGTTCGTGCCGGAGGTGCGGGTGGGCACGCGGGAGACTCCTTGGGGTGCGACGGCCCGGCGGTGATGAGGACACCGGGCGGTTCAAGGGTAGCCCCCGGCTGTTTCTCGGCAGCTCAGCGCACCGAGTACGCGTAGATGACCAGCAGCACGGACAGGGCGAGGAAGGGCAGGCACGCGAGCGCGTTGAGCCACTTGTGTTCGGAGAGGACGGCCACGAACTCGCGCAGGAACGCGCTGGGCCGGTAGTAGCGCGCGGTCTTGGCGCCCACGACGTCGGCCGGGAAGCCGAGCTTGCGGGTCAGCATGGCGCTGCGCAGCACGTGGTAGTCGTTCGTGACGGCGATGAGCGGGCCGGTGCGCCCGGCCTCGAGCTGTAGCGCGCGCCCGAAGCGCAGGTTCTGCTCGGTGTTCACGGCGCGGTCCTCCACCACCAGGTCCTCCGCGGGGAGGCCTTGGCCGAGCAGATAGGCACCCATCGCCTCGCCCTCGGGCTCGGACTCGTCGGGGCCCTGCCCACCGGAAGGGATCACGAGCGGGCGCGGCTCGGTGGCGCGGTAGAGCTCCAGAGCCCGGTCGAGGCGGGCGCGTAGGAGCGGCGGCACCTTGCCGTTGATGATGCGCGACCCGAGCACCACGATCGCATCCGGCGCGAAGGCCGGTTTCATCCGCGCGTACGCCAGGGCGTAGGCGAGAAACACGACAAACACGCCGCCCACGTAGGAGCTGAGGAAGAACAGCAGGAGGGCCAGGCCGGTCGCGGTCGGCTCGGCCGTGGCCACGAGGAACACGGCGAGCACCGGGAGGACAAACACCAAGACACCGGCCGCGAGCGAGAGCAGATTGCCGAGGCTGCGCCCCTCGAGCCGCCACATCGTCACGCCATTGGCCACGAGGTACCCGCCCAGGACCACCACGGCGAGCGGCGTGAGCAGGATGAGGACGAGCCACACGTATGCCGTCCACGGAAACCACGTGGAGAGCAGATCCGCCGCGCCGAGCACCAGGCACAGCGCGGCAAAGACCATGACGAATCCGTTGCGCAGCCGCCGCCGGTCCCGGCGGTACATGAACACGAACAACGCCAGCGAAAGAACGCCCACCCCAAGCAAGATCACGGCACCAGACTACTGAGGCAGGCGGGGCCGGAACCGTCACCCGCGCCGAGCCCGCCGCGGGCCGGCCGAGCCGCCCGGCACCCGCCCCCCCCGGAGCCACCCGCCGTCCGCCGCCCTCCCCCCTCGATTTCCGCCCCGCGCCGGACGCCGCATTTCTCACTTTGTTAGGGTAGAAAGATGGCTTCCCCGTCGAAACCCACGCACGCAAGCCCACCCGCCGAGGCGGCATCGACCGACCAGGCCGGGCACCGTCAGGGCATCGCGCCTTGGGTCTTTTGGCCCACGGCCGTCCTTGTCCTGGCCTTCGTTGCCGCGACGATCGTCAACCCTGACGCCATGAGCGCCGGCATCGGCGCCGTGCAGGGCGCCATCATCGCGAACTTCAGCTGGTGGTACATCCTCCTGGCCTTCGGCTTTGTCCTCTTCTGCGTCTACCTGGGGCTGTCCCGCAAGGGCAACGTTAAGCTGGGCCGCCCAGAGGACGAGCCCGAGTTTTCGCTCGTGAGTTGGTTCTCGCTGCTCTTCGCCGCGGGCATGGGCATCGGTCTCGTCTTCTACGGCGTCACCGAACCCCTCACGCACTACGCCACCCCGCGCCCGAGCCTCAATACGGAGGGCATGTCTCAGGGCGCCGTGGCCCAAGAAGCCATGGCCACCACCTTCCTTCACTGGGGCTTCCAGCCCTGGGCCATCTACGTGGTGGTGGGCCTCGCGCTCGCCCACGCGATCCACCGCCGCGGCCGTCCGCTCGCGGTGCGGTGGGCGCTCGAGCCGCTGCTCGGCGAGAAGGCCGTGCGCGGCGGCTGGGGCAACACCGTCGACGTCATCGCCCTGGTCGGCACCGTCTTCGGCGTGGCCACCTCGCTTGGCCTGGGCGTCACGCAGATCGCCGCTGGCCTGGCCTCCCTCGGTGTCGTGGACCCGAACAACCACTGGATCGAGTACGCGATCATCGCGCTCGTGACTTGTGTGGTGCTCTGGTCGGTGCTCTCCGGTGTGGCCCGCGGCATGAAGCTACTCTCCAACACCAACCTCATCCTTGCCGCGGGATTGCTGCTGTTCGTCCTCATCGTGGGCCCCACACAGTTCCTGGCCAAGGAGATCGTCCAGTCTGTCGGCCACTACCTGCAGACCTGGCTCGGAATGTCCACGGACGCCTCCGCCTTCGCCGGCGCCGAAGGTGCTGAGTGGCAGGCATCCTGGTCCACGTTCTACTGGGGCTGGTGGATGAGCTGGGCGCCGTTTGTCGGCGTCTTCATCGCTCGGATCTCCCGCGGGCGCACGGTCAAGGAATTCGTCATGGGCGTCATGCTCGTGCCGGCTCTCATCACCTTCGTCTGGTTCGGTGTGCTGGGCGGCACCGCCATCGCCAACGAGCTGACCCGGCCCGAGGGCTACACGAGCGTGATCGGGGCCGACGGGGCCGTGGATGCCGACTCCGCGCTCTTCCAGGTGCTGGAGCAGTTGCCCGCCGGCGGCATCCTGGTAATCGGCGCGATCCTGCTCTCGGCGATCTTCTTCGTCACCTCGGCGGACTCCGGCTCCCTCGTCATGGCCATGCTCGCCACGGGCGGCGACGCGGAGCCGCGCGCGTGGATCCGCGTGTTCTTCACGCTCGCCACGTCCGGGCTCGCGGCGGCGTTGCTGCTGGCCGGCGGCCTCTCGGCCATCCAGACGCTCGCGATCACTATCGCCCTGCCGTTCAGCGTGATCATGGTGCTGATGTGCATTGCGACCGCCAAGGCGCTCGCGCGCAACGTGGCCCGTGCCGACCGGCTGCGGCGAGACGCCCTCGTCGCCGACCTCAAGGAGAAGTTCAACCTCGACTCCGACGACGACGCGGTGTCCTCGGAACAGCGCCTCGCCGACCGCTGGTGGTCGGGGCTCACCTCACGGCGCCGCCGCACCTTGGTTCAGGGGCTCACGCATGTGGCGGACGCGCTTCCCGAACGCGAGCGGCACCGCCTCTTCGGGCGGGCCTTGCCCGGATTGCCTGGCAAGCGCACGACGGTGGGCGGCCGGGACGGCGCACCCGCCCCCTTCACCGACGGGACGAGTCAGAGCGATACGTCGGGGCCGGGTTCCGCAGCTTCCGCCCCGGCGGGTGAGGCCTCCGGTCAGGTCGACGCCCAGGACACCACGGACTAGATACCGCGGGTGGCCGGGCCAGGCTGACCCGGCCACCCGCCGTCGAGCAGTAAAGCGCGGCGTCAGCCGCGCCAGGCCTGCAGTTGAGAGGTCGCCGTGTCGTCGAGCGCCGCTTGCCACAGCGGGCCGAAGCTCACGCGGCGCACACCGAGGGCGCGCAGCTCCTCGAGGCCGCCAGCGGGCGTGCCGTTGACCGGATGCGCCGTGACGTTGACCGGGATCGGGACCGCGTCCACGACGGCCTTGACGGAGGCGGCGTCCGGGAGGTGCACGGGATAGACGGAGAGGGCACCGGCCTCCGCCATGGCCTGGCAGCGGGCGATGGCCTCGGCGAGTGGGTCCGCGTACAGCGCCGTGCCGTGGACCAAGGCGTCGGTGCGGCCGTTGACCACAAACGGGACGCCGAGGCCCGCGGCGGCCTGGACCATCGCCTCGATGTAGTCCACGTGTTCGCGCAGGCCGCGGACGCGATCGTCGTCGTGGTGGACGGTGTCCTCCACGTTCAGGCCCACGGCGCCCGCCTCGACGGCCAGGCCGACGATCTCGTCCGGCGAGAACCCGTACCCGGCCTCGACGTCCACGCTGACGGGAATGTTGACAGCCTCAGCGATGCGTTCCACCTGGCGCATGTATTCGACGAGATCTTGCTTCTCGCCGTCGGCCACGCCAAACGCAGTGGCGACGGGGTGGGAACCAATGGTGAGGCCCTTGAAGCCGGCGGCCTCGGCCAGTCTGGCGCTCCACGCGTCCCACACGGTGGGCAAGACGATCAGCTCGCCCGAGGCATGCAGGTCAACAAACTCCTGGCCTCGCTTGTTCACATTCACGGTGCTCATGCTGCGCTCCTTCGCGTCGATTGGCTGGGTGTGGGCGGTCGGGTGCTCAGGGGCGGAGTGATGTTTTCTAGCCTCCCACCGCCGGCGGTGCTTGGCCAGGGCAGGTGACGCGGCGTTTCGGTGACGCGGCCGTGCTTCGGCGGCGTTTGATGGCCGGCGTTCCCCGCCGCCTGGACGAAACCGCCACCGACCACCTTGTGAGCGGGCCGCGGGGCGTCCTCCCCAGAGACGGGGGCTGCCTCCGTCGACGCGTGAGCGTGCACCTCTCTGTGGGAGCGACGTGTCGTGCGGTGCTGCCTTTGGTGCTCCGCGGCCGCTTAGCCGGTGGGGCGGTAGTGGGTGCGGTGTGGTGGTGTCCAGGTGGTTTCGACGGTGTATTTGTGTTCGAAGCGTGCGTTGGTGTGTGGGTGGTGGGTGACTTTGAGTCTGCCGCGGTCGAT
>JAITLQ010000012.1 GCA_031277795.1 Arthrobacter sp. | reverse complement strand
ACCTGTCCGTGTACGGGCCAGAAGACCTCGAACTCGTCGCCAACAAACTCAACCGCCGCCCACGCAAAACGCTCGGCTGGGAAACCCCAGCCGAGCGCATGCGTGATCTAATCAAAGCCGCCTAAACCACCAGGTGTTGCGAGGACCCATAGAAACCGCCCATGGTGCTGGGGCCCTTGTCGCGTCTGGCTCCGCCGGGCCCGCCACCCGCCCGCCCGTCCGCCACACGCCGTCGTGCACTGTCCGCCTCGCCGCCTTCCGCACCGTGCGCCTACAGCGAAACGGGGCCGCGACACCCTGCCCAATGCGGCGCGGCTGGGTAGGGTCGAGCCAGCAGATCATCACCGGACGGCGCCGCTGGCGCGGCGCGCCCGGACACGTTGAGAGGGAATCGAAGATGACCAACGACGCCACCTTCCGCATGAGCACGGTGGATCCGGCCGCGCGCGAGGACTACATCTACAACCGCCTCCTCAAGGAGCGCATTGTCTGGCTCGGCTCCGAGGTGGAGGACGGCATCGCCAACGCGATCTGCTCCCAGCTCCTCCTGCTGTCCGCCGAGGATCCCGAGAAGGACATCTTCCTGTACATCAACTCGCCCGGCGGCTCCATCACCGCCGGCATGGCCATCTACGACACGATGCAGTTCATCCCGAACGACGTCGTGACCGTGGCCACGGGCCTGGCCGCCTCGATGGGGCAGTTCCTGCTCTCCTCCGGCACCCCCGGCAAGCGCTACGCGACGCCGAACGCCCGCATCCTGATGCACCAGCCCTCCGGCGGCATCGGCGGCACGGCCTCCGACATCCGCATCCAGGCGGAGCTCATCCTGCACATGAAGAAGGTCATGAGCGAGCTCACCGCCGCCCAGACCGGGCAGAGCATCGAGACGATCCTCAAGGACAACGAGCGCGACAACTGGTTCACGGCGGCCGAGGGCCTGGAGTACGGCTTCTTCGACCACATCGCGCAGAGCTCCAAGCACGTTTCCGGCGGCGGCGGCGTGGGCGCGGGCGCCTGAGCGCGCCCCACCCCTCCCGCCCTTCTTTCCTTCAGTCTTCTTCAGGAGAAATCATGTTCTTCAACGGCAAGGCAGAGAACCTTCCGACCTCGCGCTACATCCTCCCGCAGTTCGAGGAGCGCACCCCCTACGGCTTCAAGCGCCAGGATCCCTACGCCAAGCTCTTCGAGGACCGCATCGTCTTCCTCGGCTCGCAGGTGGACGACGCCTCGGCCGACGACGTCATGGCGCAGCTGCTCGTTCTGGAGTCCATGGACCCCGAGCGCGACATCACCATGTACATCAACTCGCCCGGCGGCTCGTTTACGGCCATGACGGCGATCTACGACACGATGCAGTTCGTGCGCCCCGAGATCCAGACCGTCTGCCTCGGCCAGGCCGCCTCGGCCGCCGCCGTGCTGCTGGCCGCCGGCACGCCGGGCAAGCGCCTGGCCCTGCCGAACGCCCGCGTGCTGATCCACCAGCCCGCCCTGGGCGGCGGCGAGCGTGGCACCGCCACCGATCTGCAGATCCAGGCCGAAGAGGTCATGCGCATGCGCGCCTGGCTCTCCGATACGCTGGCCGGCCACTCCGGGCAGGACCCGGAGCGCGTCGACAAGGACATCGAGCGTGACCTCTTTATGACGGCGGACGCCGCCAAGGCCTACGGCCTGATCGACGAGGTCATCTCCCCGCGCAAGATGAAGCCCACGGCCATCTCGCGCTAAACGGCAGACGGCGCGGCGCCGGACTTCATGACGGAGTCCGACGCCGCGCCTTCCGCATGTCGTGGGGGCCACCGCCTACCATGGATTGACGGGTGCAGAACATGCGCCCACCCCGACACGAAGAAGGCAGCGATGAGCGAGAGTTCCGACCTGTTGAAGTGCTCCTTCTGCGGCAAGAGCCAGAAGCAGGTGCGCCGACTGATCGCCGGCCCTGGCGTGTACATCTGCACCGAGTGCATCGAGGTCTGCAACGAGATCATCGAGGAGGAGTCCGTCGAGGTCTCCGAGGAGCCCGAGTTCGAGCTGCCTCGCCCCGCGGAGATCTTCGATCACCTGCAGGAGTTCGTGGTGGGCCAGGAGGCGGCCAAGCGCGCCCTGTCCGTGGCCGTCTACAACCACTACAAGCGCATCAACGGCGCCGGTTCCTCCAGCCAGGGCGCCCTGGAGCACCGCGAGCTGGACGAGGTCGAGGTCGCCAAGTCAAACATCATGCTGATCGGCCCCACCGGCTCCGGCAAGACGTACCTGGCGCAGACGCTCGCCAAGCGGCTCAACGTTCCCTTTGCCGTGGCGGACGCCACGAGCCTCACGGAGGCCGGCTACGTGGGCGAGGACGTGGAGAACATCCTCCTCAAGCTCATCCAGGCCGCCGACTTCGACGTCAAGCGCGCCGAGCAGGGCATCATCTACATCGACGAGATCGACAAGATCTCGCGCAAGAGCGAGAACCCCTCCATCACGCGCGACGTCTCGGGCGAGGGCGTGCAGCAGGCGCTCCTGAAGATTCTCGAGGGCACGGTGGCCTCGGTCCCGCCGCAGGGCGGCCGCAAGCACCCGCACCAGGAGTTCATCCAGATCGACACCACGAACGTGCTCTTCATCGTGGCCGGTGCCTTCGCCGGGCTGGACGACATCATCGCCGGCCGCGCCGGGAAGAAGGGCATCGGCTTCGGCGCCCCGCTGGAGCACCTGAAGTCCGCGGAGGTGTCCTATGCGGATGTGCAGCCGGAGGACCTGCTGAAGTTCGGCCTGATCCCCGAGTTCATCGGCCGCCTCCCCGTCATCACGGCGGTGGAGAACCTGGACCGCGCCGCGCTCATCAGCATCCTCACGGAGCCCAAGAACGCGCTCATCAAGCAGTACCAGAAGATGTTCCACCTGGACGGGGTCAAGCTTTCCTTCGAGCTCGGCGCGCTGGAGTCCATCGCCGACCTCGCCCTCGAACGCGGTACGGGCGCCCGCGGCCTGCGCTCCATCCTCGAGGAAACCCTCGGCGCGGTGATGTTCGAGGTGCCCAGCCGCGACGATCTGGCCGAGGTCATCGTCACGCGGGACACCGTCCTGAACCACGCCGACCCCGAGCTGGTGCTGCGCCACGAGATCCGCCGCCCCAAGTCGGCGTAAGGCTTCGACGCACTTCGCTTCCGCCTCGCCCCCATCCACGCCCCAAGGTGACAGGATGGGGGCGAGGTCATTTTTCCCCGCTAAGGAGCGTTGCCTTGAGCAAGAACACTGTGGACTTCTGGTTCGACCCCGCGTGCCCGTTCGCCTGGTGCACCTCGCGCTGGATCAAGGAGGTGGAGCAGGTGCGCGACATCGAGGTCGTGTGGCACCTCATCTCCCTCGGCGTCGTGAATGAGGGGCGCGAGCTGGATCCCGGATACCGCAAGCACATCGACGGCACGTGGGGTCCCATCCGCGTCGTGGCCGCGGCAGCGGCGCAGGCCGGCCCCGAGATCCTGGGCGATCTCTACACGGCGATCGGCACCCGCACGCACGACGCCGGCTTCAAGGGCGACGCGGACGAGCGCAAGCGGATCATCGCCGAGGCGCTGGCCTCCGTGGGTCTCTCCGAGGAGCTGCTCATCGCGTGGGACTCCGACGAGTACGACCAGTCGCTGCGCGAGAGCACCCAGGCCGCCCAGGACCTCGTGGGTTCCGACGTCGGCACCCCCGTGGTGGGCCTGAACGGCGTCGGCTTCTTCGGCCCCGTCATCACGCGCGTGCCGCGCGGTGAGCTGGCGGGCGAGCTCTTCGACGCCGCCGTGACGCTGGGGAACTACCCGCACTTCTTCGAGCTGAAGCGCTCGCGCACCGAGGACCCCTCGGCCACGGCCGAGGGCTGAGCGGCGGGCCGCCTTCCGGCCGCACAGACCAAGAGGCGCCCGACGACGTGTGGTGACCACACGCCGTCGGGCGCCTTTTGCGTGGGGGACTAGGCCTCCTCGGGGGCCTCCAGCTCCACGTCGGAGACGAGGAGCTCCTCGCCGCCCGTGACGAGGGTGAGCTCGGCGGCGGCCGTGGCGGCCTTCAGGTCGCCGAGGCCGCCCCGCAGGCGGGCGATCTGCTCGGCCGGGGCCGTGATGGTCGCAGCGAGCACGGCGGTGCGCTGCTTCACCTTGGCCTCGGACTTGGCCTTGCGCAGGCCGGCCAGGGCCACGCCGACCGTGGGCAGGACCTCCGGGTCCGCACCCTCGAGGCCGGCGCCGAGCGCGTCGGCCTCCGGCCAGGACGCGCGGTGCACGGAACCCTCGCGCCACCAGCCCCAGACCTCGTCGGTCGCGAAGGGCTGGAAGGGGGCGAGGAGGCGCAGCACGGCGTCCAGCGTGGTGGCCAGGGTGGCGCGGACGGACGCCGTCTCCTCGGGGGAGACGCCGCCGTAGGCGCGATCCTTGATGAGCTCCACGTAGTCGTCGGTGAACGACCAGAAGAAGGACTCGGTCAGGTTCAGGGCGCGGGCGTACTCGTAGTTCTCGAACGCGCGGGTCGCCTGCTCGATGACGGCGACGAGGCGCGCCAGGAGCGAACGGTCGAGCTCGTTGGTGATGACGGAGGTGTCATCCGTGACGACGTCGGCCGCGGAGACGCCCATGCCGAGGGCAAACTTCGACGCGTTGAGGACCTTGATCGCCAGGCGGCGACCGATCTTCATCTGGCCGATCTCGTAGGCGGTGTCGGCACCGAGCTTGGCGGAGGCCGCCCAGTAGCGCACGGCGTCGGCGCCGAACTGCTCGAGGATGTCGGTCGGGACCACCACGTTGCCCTTGGACTTGGACATCTTCTTGCGGTCCGGATCCAGGATCCAGCCGGAGAGCGCCGCATGCTTCCACGGGGTCTGACCCTCGAGCGAGTTGGCGCGCACGATCGTGGAGAAGAGCCAGGTGCGGATGATGTCGTGGCCCTGCGGGCGCAGGTCGAAGGGGAAGACTTTGCGGAAGCGCTCGTCGTCCACGCCCCAGCCGCCCACGATCTGCGGGGTCAGGGAGGAGGTCGCCCAGGTGTCGAGGACGTCCGGGTCGCCAACAAAGCCGCCGGCGACGCCGCGCTGGGACTCCTCGTAGCCGGCCGGGGCCTGCGCCGCGGGGTCCACGGGCAGGAGCGCCTCGTCGGGGACGATGGGGTGCTCGTAGTCGGGGTTGCCCTCGGCATCCAGCGGGTACCAGACCGGGATCGGCACGCCGAAGAAGCGCTGGCGCGAGACGAGCCAGTCGCCGTTGAGGCCCTCGACCCAGTTCTCGTAGCGCGAGCGCATGTGGCCGGGGTGCCACTCGAGCTCGCGGCCGCGCTGGATGAGCTCTTCGCGGCGCTCGGCGTCGCGGCCACCGTTGCGGATGTACCACTGGCGGGAGGTGACGATCTCGAGGGGCTTGTCGCCCTTCTCGTAGAAGTTCACGGGGTGGCTGATCTTCTCGGGCTCGCCGATGAGCAGCTCGTTCTCGCGCAGCATCGCGACGACGCCCTCCTTGGCGGAGAACGCGGTCTTGCCCGCGATGCGCTCGTAGTTGGCGCGGCCGGCCTCGGAGGTGATCCACTCGGGGGTCTCCGAGAGCAGGCGGCCGTCGCGGCCCATGATGGCGCGCGTGGGCAGCTGCAGCTCGCGCCACCAGGTCACGTCGGTGAGGTCGCCGAAGGTGCAGACCATGGCGATGCCGGTGCCCTTGTCGGGCTTGGCGAGCGGGTGGGCCTTGACCTCGACCTCGACGCCGAAGAGTGGGCTCGTGACCTTCTTGCCGAAGAGGTCCTGGTAGCGCTCGTCGTCCGGGTGGGCCACGAGGGCCACGGCCGCGGGCAGCAGCTCGGGGCGCGTGGTCATGATCTCGATGCCGCGGCCGTCCTCGGCCGTGAAGTTGTAGCGGTGGTAGGCGCCGGGCATCTCCCGGTCCTCCAGCTCGGCCTGGGCGACGGCCGTGCGGAAGGTGACGTCCCACATGGTGGGGGCCTCGGAGAGGTAGGCGTCGCCCTTGCCGAAGTCGCGCAGGAATGCGCGCTGGCTCGTGGCGCGGGAGTGGTCATCGATCGTGCGGTAGGTGATGTCCCAGTCCACGGACAGACCGAGCGTGGTGAAGAGGTCCTCGAAGACCTTCTCGTCCTCGGTGGCCAGCTGCTCGCACAGCTCGATGAAGTTCTGGCGGGAGACGACGTCCCAGTCGCGCTGGTTCTTGGCCGGCTTCTCCGGGGGCTGGTAGCCCTCCACGTACTTGTACGTGGGGTCGCAGCGGACGCCGAAGTAGTTCTGGACGCGGCGCTCGGTCGGCAGGCCGTTGTCGTCCCACCCCATGGGGTAAAAGACGTTCTTGCCGCGCATGCGCTGGAAGCGGGCGAGGACGTCGGTCTGCGTGTAGGAGAACACGTGGCCCACGTGCAGCGATCCGGAGGCGGTCGGCGGCGGGGTGTCGATCGAGTAGACCTGCTCGCGCGTGGTCTGCGGGTTGAAGGCGTAGGTGCCTTCCTCGCGCCAGCGGGTGTTGAGCTTGGCCTCAAGGCCCTCGAGGGCCGGCTTGTCGGGGACGGTGGAGGATGCGGGCGTGTCTGTGCCCGGGGTGATCTCAGCCATGCTGGCCATTCTCCCATGAGTGGCGCGGCCCGCGGGCCGCGTGTCGGGGGCGCTCACGTCCCGCCTAGAGTGAAATGCATCATTCGTTGCATGCCCGAAAGGATTGGCGTGGCCCAGTTCGTGTTGTCCCTTGTCTTGATCGTGATCGCCGTCGGAGCGCTGTGGTACTTCCGTGCCAGGACCAAGCGGGCGGGGGCCGAAGCACCGGCGCGCTCCGCCAGGTGGACCGGGGTGGGTGCCGGTGTGCTGGCTGTCTTCGGCCTGGTGATGCTGGGCACCTCGTTCCTGTACACGCAGGACGAGGGCGAAGCGAAGGCGCTGCGCTCGTTCACTGGTGAGCTCGTGGGCTCGAAGGTGGAGCCCGGCATCGGCATCAAGGCCCCGTGGGTGGAGACCGTCACCTTCGACACGCGCAACAACGTCGCCAAGTTCTCGGATGCGGATTCCGGGACCACGGGAAACTCCATCCCGTTCAATGACAAGGCCGGCACGCGCGGTTCCATGGACGTCACGGTCACCTATGCGGTGCGCCCGGACATGGTCGAGGCGATCTACAAGGAGTACCGCACGCAGGACATGTTCCGCACGCGCCTGATCAACCAGGACATCGCCGCCATGGTGCGCACGGTTCCGTCCCGCTACACCACGGTGGAGGTGCTCTCGAAGCGCGAGGAGGTCTCGGCGAACATCCTGGAGGCGCTGGAGAAGCGTTGGGAGAGGTGGGGCGTGACGGGCATCCAGGTGGCGCTGCAGGACATTCGCTACCCCGAGCAGATCATGGAGCGCTTCGAGAACCTGACCGCGGAGCAGACGCGCGCAGAGGAGGCGAAGGCGGCCACGGTCACGGCCGAGCAGGAGGCCAAGAAGAAGCTCGTGGAGGCGGAGGGTGAGGCCAAGGCCAACGCAGCTCGGTCCAAGGCGCTGACCCCCGAGGTGCTGCAGCAGCAGTACATCGAGGCCCTGAAGACGGCGGCGGAGAAGGGTCAGCTGATCATCACGGATGGGAAGACGACGCCCATGATCAACGTGGACGGCGCCAAGAAGTAGCCCTCAGCGGTGGGCGCCGAGGCGGTTGTGTTCCAGGAAGTCGCGCAGCTCGTCCATGACCACGACCGCCTCGATGGCCCGCGCGTAGGGGCTGGGCATGCGGAAGAGTTCGGCGCCCCAGGAGGTCCCGTTTGGGTGAAAGCCGGGTCGGCCCTCGGTGCCCGCGAGTTCGCGGGCGCCGTGGCGCCACATCGAGATCACGAGCTCGACGTCGCGGCGGGCGAGTTCCGCTTCGACGGCGGGGGAGTGCTCCCGCATGAGCGTCAGCGTCTCCGGGTCGTCCTTGCTGCGCGGGACCTGCGAGAGGTTGACGAAGCCGATGCCCTGGGCGGCCGCGACCTCGTCCTGGAAGGGGGCGTCGGTCGGGGCGTACAGCCCGGCGTCGGCGAGCCGGCCCATTTGGCGGCGGCCGATGGGCCCCACGTAGAAGTGCCCGTTGGTGATGGCGCCGGGGGAGGTCTTGCCCCCAACGATGCAGGCCCAGGCGGGGAGTTCGTCGTCGGCGGGCCAGAGTTGGGCCAGCGTGAGGGTGCCGTCCGGGAGGGTGGTGAGCCGTTCGCGCTCGGCGGCCTTCACTTGCTGCTCCCCGAGGGTTCAGCCGACGCCTGTGCGGCCGCGGCGCTCAGTCTGCGCCCGAGCACCTGGCCGGGCCAACCCTCGACCTCGAAGGTGACGAGTCGCTCGTAGCCGCACGACTCGTAGAACTCCACGAGCTTTCCCGTGCCTCCGGCGTAGCAGTCGACGCGCAAGTACTCGAGGCCGGCCTGGGCGGCGAGGCGGTCCGCGTGGGCCATGAGGCGTCGGCCGACGCCCTTGGCCTCGGGGCGGCGTGAGCCGATGAGGACGCGAACGTAAAGCTCGGGCTCGGTGGCGGCGGGTACCTCCTCGCCGGCCTCACCCACGACGAGCGCCCCGAGCACCGAGTCGTGTTCGTTCACGGCGACCCAGGCGCCGGGGAGGGCGAGCATCTCCGTGACGCGTCGCTGCTGGCGTTCCTGGGGCGACCACGGTTCGGTGCCCCATTGGCCCTTGTTGCCGATGGAAAGGAACCAGGCGATGGCCTCGTCGAAGAGGCCGAGGACGGCTGGGACATCGTCTGGGGTGGCGCGGCGCAGGGAGATCACCTTGCCATCGTTCCACGACATGGCTGCCCTGCTCGTTCCCTCCTCCTGGGTGAGCCGCAGAGCCGGCGGCCGGGGCGACGTCAGCTCGGCGCTCGAGCACACGGATCGGTCGCCGACACGCCGGGCGTCTACTGGCGTTGCGGCTGACAAGAGCGCTCCGTGAGCCCTGAGCCCTGAGCCCTGAGCCCTGAGCCCTGGGCGGGAAGTGCACGCTCAGCCCCGCCCGACTCGCATGGCAACCATGGGGCGTCGCCCGGGCTCACCTCCGCGGGCGGAGGAGCGGCCTGGACGCCGGACCCGGCGATCTCGACCGTTTGGCGTTACCCGACTGGCTCGTCAGGATCAGGTGATCATGGCGCCGCCAGCTGATGCCGCGCGGCTTCGTGCCGCTTCTCGTTCGTCCGGTGTGCCCGATGTGCCCAGCGAGCGCAGTCTGCGCCGCCGCCACGGCTGGCCGACCCCGCCCGCTGCGGTTCGCCCGACTCGTGCGGATGGCCGGATCGACTGGCCCGGGCGGCGAGGAATGGTTCGTCAGCCGGGCGGTCCAGCCGCGATGACCCGACGCGAGCCCCTGGGCGGACCGGCCACTTGAACCACAGCCGTGCGCACCCCGGCCTTGGGCGCCGGGAGCGGGCATGGTCTCGCGCGAGGCCATCGACCTCGCCGTCAGCGCCGAGACCACCGCGGGCGATCCGTTGCCACCCCTGGCCGGCAGAACGATCAGCCGGCCCCGATGCACCTCGTGGTGGTGGAAGCTGCAGAGCAACACGGCGTTGGTGACGTCGCTTGGCCCGCCCTGTTCCCATGGAACGACGTGGTGCGCGTGGCACCAGCCGGGAGGCGCGTTGCAGGCAGGTGCCCGGCATCCGCCGTCCCGCACCGTCAGCACCCGCCGCTGCTGCGGCGAGAAGAGGCGCCGCGAACGGCCGTAGGCCAGAGGGGAGCCCGCATCGTCGGTGACGAGCAGCCCGACGGCGTCCTCGCAGAGCCTGGCGGCGAGCGCCGACAGGGGGAGCACCTCATCGGAACGAGAGAGCCGGGCCGCACGCGCGCTCAGGAGAGTGGCGAGGGCCAGTCCGCGAGGGTCCTCCGCGGAGGAGGCGAACGCTTGGCCGCGCGGGGACGCGAGCGCCGCGAGGTCCAGCCCGGCGAGCGCCGACTGCCCGTCGGCGAGCCCGGCCTCGCTCGCCGCGAGCGCGCGTTCCAAGGCGGAGAGGGTCACGCTCACGACGAGTGCGCTGCTCGCGCTCGTGCCGGCGGCGGTGGAGCCCGAGCGCACGTGTTCCTCCACGAGGGCGTGCAAGGCGTCGAAGTTCTTTTGGTCCTGGCTGCGGTCCTCGGGGCCGCCAGCGGCGCCTGGGTCCTCTTGGCCGCCGGCGCCGGGGTGGGGGAGGCGTTCGGGTGAAGCCGCTCGTCCGCGTTGGGCCCCGGGCGCGGTGAAGCTGTCCAAGACCGTCAACAGGAGCGCTCCCTCGGCCTCCGGCGCGAAGCCGCTGAGGCGATAGCCGCCTCCACGGGCGGCCTGCAGGCGGAAGGCCCGCTGATGCTGCTGCTCCGCGTAGCGCGGTTCCGGCCCGTCCGGGTCGATGTGGTTGGCCCAGGCCTTGGCCTGCGTCCTGACGAGGTGCACCTCCATGCGCCGCCCGCCCCAGGGATCCTGGTCCCAGGTGGGGCCAGCGGGAGTCTCCTGCCGCGGAGCGGGCATGGGCTCACCCGCGAACACACCGCCGAACGAGGCGCGGTCCCCGGCGCCGTCCCCGTACATCTGGCCTGGCGCACCGTTCTGCTCGGGGTGGCCGCCGTGCTCGGATTGACCGGCAAGCGAGCCCAGTGAGCCAAGCGGGTCCCGCCCGGAGGGCCCGGCGCCGAGCTCGGTGTCGTGGCCCGTCGGGAGCGAGGCGCCCGAGTCCGGGTTCCGTTGACCGGAGGGTGGCAGCGGCGGCCGAGAGAGGTCAATGCGCCCGCCCGTCGCCTCGGCGACGAGCGAGACCTCGGCCGCGGCGATCATGCCTGGGACGGCCTCGGGCGCGCCGGGATGGGGGAGCTCGCGGTGCACGGCCGCCGCCTGATCCGCACTGAGTTCCCCGGCCTTCAGCGCCGCTGCGAGCGCGGGCCTGAAGGGTGGCAATTCCCCGGCCGAGAAGCCCGAACGCGGAGCGGTGGCCTGTGCGAGGGACACGAGGAGGTCTGCGGTGGGCGCCTGCACCCCGAACGCCTGCATGAGGAGCTGCTTGGTGCCGCGGAAGCCCAGCCGAGCCGCGAAGGACTCGGCGCGGTTGAAACCCTCGGAGCGGCGGCTCACGGCCCCCGCGGTGCCGACGCGGAGGGCGTCCACGGCCCGTGAGAGGTCGGCGACTGCGCCCAGGAGATCCACGAGTTCGTCCTCGTGGGCTGCGTCCCAGGAGCCGGGGGAGAAGGCGAGCGTCTCGCGGACGAGGAGCGTCGCCTCCTTGAGCGGCTGAGCATCCAGCATGGCGACCTCCCTTCGAACGCTTCGAATGTATGTTCTAATCTTACGCCTGTGGGTCGGTTTTGGCACCGAAATCTCAGGGATACTTCCGGGAGTTCGGGTGCGACCCTCCGCCCGCAGCGCACGCCGGGTGGTCAAGGCGTGTGGGCCGATTCGGTGGGTGCCGCTACGCCCGCGGCACCCACCGCCGCCATGCTCGCCCCGCGCGCACCCCGGCCCGCCCGGTCGTAGGCTTGAGCTATGACCTCCGCCCCCGCGTCTTCCCCCCGTTGTGCCCTCGTCACCGGCGCCTCCGCCGGCATCGGCGCCGCCACCGTCCGCGCCCTGCGTGCCCAGGGCTGGGACGTCGTGGCCGTCGCGCGCCGCGAGGGGCGCCTCATGGCGCTCGCCGAGGAGACGGGCTGCGCCTGGGTGGCCGGAGACGTTTCGAACGACGAGGACGTCGCGGCCATCGCCGCCTCGGCCCAGGCCAACGGCGTCGACACCCTCATCAACATCGCGGGCGGCGCCCGCGGCAATCAGCACATCGCCGAGGCTCACACCGACGACTGGGAGTGGATGTTCCGCTCCAACGTCATGGGCACCATGAAGCTCACGCGAGCCCTCCTCCCGCAGCTGCGCTCCGCGCAGGGCGGCGGCACCGTCCTCAACCTCACCTCCACCGCGGCCCTGGTTAGCTACGAGGGCGGCGGCGGCTACAACGCCGCCAAGTCGGCCCAGCGCGCCATGACCCAGGCCCTCCGCCTCGAGGAGGCGGAGCACAACGTCCGCGTCATCGAGATCCTCCCGGGCCTCGTGAAGAGCGACGAGTTCGCCCTCCGCCGCCTGGGCTCCCAGGAAGCAGCGGACGCCGTCTACGCCGGCGTCGAGGAGCCCCTGAGCTCCGAGGATGTCGCCGACGTGGTCCGCTACGCGGTGAGCCTCCCGCACCACGTCAACCTGGACGAGATCGTCCTGCGCCCCGTGGCACAGGCGGCCAACCACAAGCTCCTGCGCAAGCAGTAGCCGCACCGGCGCACGGCTTGACGCGTCGCGCTAGACTTGAAAACAACACAGGCATCGACCCGGCCATCACCGGTGAGCCTTCGGAAGAACCCCGTTCACCCGCGGCGCCCGGCGCCGCACCCGAACGGCAAGTAGAACCGAACGGGAACAGCCCGTCACAGCTGACTTAAGCGGCTCGCGCCGCCCCGGAACACCGGGGCAGCGCAAGCAAGCGGGGTGGTACCGCGGCCCCGGCGCCCATGCGCCGGTGCGTCGTCCCTGTACGTCGGCGAACAGCAATGCGCGCTTGCCACAGGGGCAGCGCAGAAGGACTCGCAGGAAAGCCACGCCATGAGCCTTTATCCCCGCGTCACGAGCGATCCGTCCGGGAACACCCCGGCCTCCCCGCGCTTCCCCCAGATCGAGGAGCGCATCCTCAAGTACTGGGACGAGGACGGCACCTTCCAGGCCTCCATCGACCAGCGCGCGGCCGGCGAGAACGAGTTCGTCTTCTACGACGGCCCGCCGTTCGCCAACGGCCTGCCGCACTACGGCCACCTCCTCACGGGCTACGTGAAGGACCTCGTGGCCCGCTACCAGACGCAGCGCGGCCGCCGCGTTGAGCGCCGCTTCGGCTGGGACACTCACGGCCTCCCGGCCGAGCTCGAGGCCATGAAGCAGCTGGGCATGACCGACAAGCAGGAGATCCTCGAGATGGGGATCGACAAGTTCAACGACGCCTGCCGCGCGTCCGTGCTCAAGTACACGGACGAGTGGAAGTCCTACGTGACCCGCCAGGCGCGCTGGGTCGACTTCGAGAACGACTACAAGACCCTCAACCCCTCCTTCATGGAGTCGGTGCTGTGGGCCTTCTCCGAGCTGCACCACAAGGGCCTGACCTACCAGGGCTTCCGCGTGCTGCCGTACTGCTGGAAGGACGAGACGCCGCTCTCCAATCACGAGCTGCGCATGGACGACGACGTGTACAAGGATCGCCAGGATCCCACCGTCACCGTCGCCTTCCCGTTCACCGGCGCGGCCCTCGAGGGCGGCAACGCCGCGCTGGCCGCGGAACTCACGGGCGTCAACGTCCTGGCCTGGACCACCACCCCCTGGACGCTGCCGACCAACCAGGCGCTCGCCGTCGGGCCCTCCATCTCCTACGTGGTGGTGCCGGCCGGCCCGAGCCAGCCCCACACCAACACGCTCCCGGAGGGAGCGCGCTACCTCCTCGCCGCTGACCTGCTTGGCGCCCACGCCAAGGACCTGGGGTACGCCGACGCCGCTGCCGCGGCCGAGGCGGTCCAGGCCACTTACCTGGGCTCCGAGCTCAAGGGCCTTGCTTACCAGCCGCTGTGGAACGTCTTCGCCGACGCCGAGCAGTGGGGCACCGAGAACTCCTGGCAGATCGTGGTCGACGACTACGTCACCGTCTCCGACGGCACGGGCGTGGTTCACCAGGCCCCCGCCTACGGCGAGGACGATCAGCGCGTGTGTGAGGCCAACGGCATCCCCGTGGTCCTCTCCGTGGACGAGGGTGCCAAGTTCCTGCCGCTGTTCAAGGGCACCGCGCTCGACGACATCGCCGGCGTGCAGGTCTTCGAGGCCAACAAGGCGATCATCGCCCACCTCAAGGCCGACGCGCGCCTGTTCCGCCAGGCCACCTACGAGCACAGCTACCCGCACTGCTGGCGCTGCCGCACGCCCCTCATCTACCGCGCCATCTCCTCCTGGTACGTCCGCGTCACGGACGTCAAGGAGCGCATGGGCGAGCTGAACCAGGGCATCAACTGGATCCCCGAGAACGTCAAGGACGGCCAGTTCGGCAAGTGGGTCGCCAACGCCCGCGACTGGTCCATCTCCCGCAACCGCTTCTGGGGCTCGCCCATCCCGGTGTGGCAGTGCTCCGACGCCGAGTGCAAGCACGAGGAGGTCTTCGGCTCCTTGGAGGAGCTCAAGGCCCGCTTCGGGCGCCTGCCCGTCAACCACGCCGGCGAGCCGGACCTGCACCGCCCCTTCATCGACGAGCTCACCGCCGCCTGCCCCGAGCCGGGCTGCGAGGGCACGCTCAAGCGCGTCGAGGACGTCCTTGACGTCTGGTTCGACTCCGGTTCCATGCCGTATGCCCAGGTGCATTACCCCATGGAGAACAAGGACTGGTTCGACACCCACAACCCGGCGGACTTCATCGTCGAGTACATCGGTCAGACCCGCGGCTGGTTCTACACCATGCACATCCTGGCCACGGCCCTCTTCGACCGCCCGGCGTTCAAGAACGTCATCTCCCACGGCATCGTCCTGGGCTCGGACGGCCAGAAGATGTCCAAGTCCCTGCGCAACTACCCGGACGTCAACGAGGTCCTCGACCGCGACGGCTCCGACGCCATGCGCTGGTTCCTCATGGCCTCCCCGATCCTGCGCGGCGGCAACCTCATCGTGACCGAGGAGGGCATCCGCGAGGGCGTCCGCCAGGTCCTGTTGCCGCTGTGGAACGTCTGGTACTTCTTCACGCTGTACACCAACTCCGCCAACGGCGGGGCTGGCTACGAGGCCACGCTGCGCCATGACGCCAAGGACCCGCTCGATCGCTACCTCCTGGCCGCGACCGGCGACGTCATCCGCGAGGTGCGCGCCGCGCTCGACGCCTACGAGGTCTCCGAGGCCACCGAGTCCCTGCGCGCCTACATGGAGACGCTGACCAACTGGTACGTGCGCCGCTCGCGCCAGCGCTTCTTCGACGAGGACACCGAGGCCTTCGACGTGCTTTACACGGCCCTCGAGGCCGTGTGCCGCGTGGCGGCCCCGCTGCTGCCGCTGGCCACCGAGGAGATCTGGCGCGGCCTGACCGGCGGGCGCTCCGTGCACCTGACGGACTACCCGGACGACTCCCTCTTCCCGGTGGACGCCGAGCTCGTTACGCGCATGGAGCTCACCCGCACCATCGCCTCCACCGGCTCCAGCCTGCGCAAGGCCGCCAAGCTGCGCGTGCGCCTGCCGCTGGCCGGCATGGACGTCGTGGTGCCGGAGGCGGCTGGCCTGGCCGGCACCTTCGCCGACATCATCAAGGACGAGCTGAACCTGAAGTCCATCACCCTGGTCGACGCCGAGGACGCCGACGAGGCCTCCTACGGCATCGTCCGCACGCTCTCCGTCAACGCCCGCGCGGCCGGCCCGCGCCTCGGCAAGCAGGTGCAGCTGGCCATCAAGGGTTCCAAGTCGGGCGATTGGTCCGTGGCGGAGGACGGCACCGTGACCTCCGGCGGCCTGGCGCTGCAGGAGGGCGAGTACACGCTCACCACGGCGGTGGACGCGTCGGCGGCCGCCGAGCGGGCCGCCGCGGTCCTGCCCGGCGCCGGCTTCGTGGTCCTCGACACCGTCCTGACCCCGGAGCTCGAGGCCGAGGGCGCCGCCCGCGACCTCATCCGCGCCATCCAGTCGGCCCGCAAGGCCGCCGACCTCAACGTCGGCGACCGCGTGCGCACCTCGGTGCAGGCGCAGGCGGCCACGGTCGAGGCTGCCGAGGCCTTCCGCGAGCTCGTCATGGGGGAGACCCTCTCCACCGCGCTGGAGCTCAACGTGGTGGAGCTGCCGGAGCCGGTGGTTGTTGTCGAAGCAGTGGAGGCCTGAGGCACATCATGAGCGATTACACGCCGATCCCGGACCCCGAGGGGGTGGCCCGCGTCTACGCGGAGCTGCTCGCCCGGGCCCCGGAGAACAAGGTCGAGGCGCGCCTGACCCCCATGCGCCGCGCCATGGAGGTCCTGGGTGATCCCCAGAAGGCCGCCCCGGTCATCCACCTGACGGGCACCAACGGCAAGACCAGCACGGCCCGCATGATCGAGTCGCTGCTGCTGGCGCACGACATCCGCACGGGCCGCTACACGAGCCCGCACCTGAGCTCGGTCACCGAGCGCATCGTCATCGACGGCGCGCCCGTGGCCGACGCGACCTTCGTGCGGGTCTGGGACGAGATCGCCCCCTACCTGCAGATCGTCGACGCCGAGCTCACGGAGCGCGGCGAGCACGCCCTGACCTTCTTCGAGGCCGTCACGATCCTCGCGTTCGCGATCTTCGCCGACGAGCCGGTGGAGGCCGTGGTCCTTGAGGTCGGGATGGGCGGCAGCTGGGACGCCACCAACGTGGCCGACGGCGCCGTCAGCGTCGTCACCCCGATCAGCCTGGATCACACCGATCTGCTGGGCGACACCGTCGAGGACATCGCCCAGGAGAAGGCCGGCATCATCAAGCCGGGCGGCTTCCTCGTCTCCTCCGTCCAGGAGGCGGGGGCTGCCACGGTGCTGCTCGAGCGCGCCCGCGAGGTCGGCTCGGAGTTCCGCTTCGAGGGCATCGAGTTTGGCGTGCAGGAGCGCGTCCTGGCCGTGGGTGGCCAGGTCATCTCCCTGCGCGGCCTCGCCGCGCACTACGACGAGATCATGCTCCCGCTCTTCGGCGAGCATCAGGCCCAGAACGCCTCCGTGGCGCTGGCCGCCGTGGAGGCCTTCATCGGCGGCGGCGAACGCCCGCTCAACGAGGAGCTGGTCCGCGAGGGGTTCGCGGCCGCCTCGAGCCCCGGCCGCCTCGAGATCGTGCGCACCTCGCCCACCATCGTGGTGGACGCCGGGCACAACCCGGCCGGCATCCGCGTGAGCGCGGAGGCGGTCAAGGAGTCCTTCGGCTTCAGCAAGCTCGCCCTCGTGGTGGGCATCCTCAGGGAGAAGGACGCCCCGGCGATGTTCGCCCAGCTCCTCGAGGAGTACGGCGACCTGGTGCAGGACGTCGCCATCACGCAGTCTGCCTCCCCGCGCGCCATCCCGGCGGGCGAGCTGGCCGCGATGGCCATCGACGCCGGCTTCAACGAGGACGATCTCTACGTCACCGAGAAGCTCGACGACGCCCTCGACTGGGCCGCCGGCAGGGCGGATGACACCGAGGACATGGGCGGCGGCGTCCTCGTCACCGGTTCCATCACGCTCGTGGCCGAGGCCCGCCTCCTGCTGGGCGCCGACCGCAACGGCCCCGCCGACGGAGGGAAGTAACCGTGGCCAAGCTGAATAAGAAGCAGCTGGAGTGGCGCCCGGGCCAGACCAAGGTCCGCCGCAGCTCCCGCGTCATGTTCGCCTCGACCATCCTGGTGCTCGAGGCCCTCGTGGTCGCCTTCGCCGGCCTGGCCATCTTCGGCCTGCGTGGTCGCATCGAGGGCGGGGCGCTTCCCCTCCTCATCGCCTTCGGCGTCCTGGCCCTCGTCTTCGTCCTGGCCTGCGCCGTGGTGAACAAGCCGTGGGGCATCTCCTTGGGGTGGGGCCTGCAGGTGCTGCTGATCCTCATGGGCATCCTCGAACCCACGATGTTCATCGTCGGCATCGCCTTCGGCCTGACCTGGGCGTACGCCATGGTCAAGGGCGGGCAGATGGACCGAGACAACGCCCAGCGGGCCCGCGAACAGGCGGCCTGGGAGGCGGCCAACCCGGAGTGAGCGCTCCGGCGGGCGGCAACGACCCGTCACGACACGAGGGGCCGACCGGCTGCGCAAGCACCCGGTCGGCCCCTCGCCGTTGGTGGCACTAAACTAGGGGAAGAGAACCCTTCCCTCCACACAAGGAGACCACCATGTCCCTCGAGCGGACCCTCGTGCTCGTGAAGCCGGACGGCGTCAAGCGCCACCTGACCGGCGAGATCCTCTCCCGCATCGAGCGCAAGGGCTACGACGTCGTCGAGCTCAAGCAGCTCACCGCCTCCCGCGAGCTGCTCGAGCAGCACTACGCCGAGCACGTGGGCAAGCCCTTCTACGAGCCGCTCGTCGAGTTCATGATGTCCGGCCCCGTGGTCGCGGTCGTGCTCGAGGGCAACCGCGTCATCGAGGGCTTCCGCTCGCTGGCCGGTACCACCGAGCCCACGCTGGCCGCCCCCGGCACCATCCGCGGCGACCTGGGCCGCGACTGGGGCCTGAAGGTGCAGCAGAACCTCGTGCACGGCTCGGACTCGCCCGAGTCCGCCGCCCGCGAGATCGGCATCTGGTTCGGCGCCTGAGCCGCCCCACGGCAAAGGGCCGCCTCCCACGTGAGTGGGAGGCGGCCCTTTTTCACTGCCCGACGCCGGGTGGCCGGCCGGGGCGGCCGGTCCGCCCGGGCGGGCGTGCCTCAGGCGGGGATCAGGAGCCCCATGAAGCGGAACAGGATCGAGGCGGCGCAGGCGAGCAGGACGATGATGGCGGTCATCCAGGCCCAGCCCCTGGCCCAGGAGTGGAGCCAGGCCGGGGCCGGAATCACGCCGGTGAGGATGGAGCGGGCGAGCGAGACGAACATGAGGATGGTCATCATGAGCCAGCAGATCATGCAGTAGATGCACAGGGCGCCGATGAAGTAGACGGCCTCGGAGTAGAGCCACACGAGGAAGCCGAAGGCGGCGAGCACGCCCACCTGGAAGCCGATCCAGTACCAACGAGGCATCGAGGCGCCGGAGAGCACCGTCACACCGATCACGATCAGCACCGAGAAGCCCACGAGGCCGATGAACGGGTTCGGGAAGCCGAAGGCCTGCGCCGCCTCCGACTTCATGACCGAGGAGCAGGAAAAGGCCCCGCCGAAGTCGCAGCTCGTGCGCGTGTTGGCGTCGATGTACAGGTGGACGCGCTCGGCCACCAGCACCGCGGCGGCGACCAGGCTGCCCAAGCCGGTGATGATCGTGATCCAGGCGAAGCCCACGCGGCGGGCCCACCAGGGGAGGGACTGGGGATCGTCCGCCTGCCGGGCCGTTGTCCCGGAGACGGCGGTGATGCTCTCGTTCACGTGGAGAGTGCCTTTCGACTCTGCGGCCCCGGTCGGGGTCACTTCGACGCTGTGTCGAATTCAGCTTACGGCGATGGAGGGTGCGAGCGCGCGGCGGCGCTCCGGCCGGTGGGCCCGGCGTGTGCGAGAATGAGCGCGGGTACTCGCCGCCAACCACAGACGGTGGCGGGCACTCCGCTCTTGAACCGTACGTCCTCCCGTCGCAGACATCGCGCGGCCCGCTTCATCGGGCACGCGCCGACCGCGGGAGGCCCGCTTCATCGGGCCGGGCGCGCATTTCGCGCCAGGACGGAACGGGGGTGGGAGTGACCTCCGCGCGGTGCCCCGGGTGCCGCACAGAGGGAATCACTGACTTTTCGGTCGCCCGACTCGCCGTGAGGCGCCTGGTGCAGACCACCCGACAGGAACGTCGGAGGATCCCGCTGTGGGGGTTCCTTTGGCGTAGGAGAAAACATGGCTGAGACCACCTCGTCTTCGTCCACCCCGGCCCGCCGCCCGCGCCGCGTCGCGAGCGCCCCCGCCGGAAGCCCCACCGAACAGCCCACGGCCCAGGCGGCCGAGGCCCCCGCCGAGCAGGCGGCGCCCGCCGTGGCCCCGGCCAAGAAGCCGGCCACGAAGAAGTCCGCCGCCAAGAAGGCGCCGGCCAAGCGCGCCGCGAGCCCGGCCGAGGCCGAGGCCTCGGAAGAGGCGGCGGCCGCCCCCGTGCAGAAGGCCACCCGCAAGCCGGCCGCCAAGAAGTCCGCCGCGAAGGCCGCGTCGGCCTCCGCCGCTGGCCAGGACGCCACCACCACCGGGCAGGACGCCGCCGCCCCGGCCGCTCCCGCCGCCCGGCGCACGCGCGCCAAGGCCGCCACGGCGGCGGCAACGCAGGCGGGCACCGAGTCCGCCGCCGAGGCCGTGGAGTCGGCCCCGGTCGCCGAGGCGCCGGCCAAGAAGGTCCCGGTGCGCCGTTCGCGCGCCAAGAAGGCGGCGGAGGCCGCCCCCGCCGCGCAGGCCACCGTCGAGACCGTGGCGTCCGCCGAGGCCGTCGAGCCCATCGAGGCCTCCGAGGTCGCCGAGGCCGTGGAGTCGGCTGCGGCCGCCGAGGCGCCGGCCAAGAAGGCCCCCGCGCGCCGTAGCCGTGCCAAGAAGGCGGCGGAGGCCGCCCCCGCCGCGCAGACTCCCGCCGCGGTCACCGAGACCACCGCCGAGGCGACCCCCGAGGCAGCCGAGGGCACCGAGGCCCCCGCCGAGGTCGCGGAGTCGGCTGCGGCCGCCGAGGCGCCGGCCAAGAAGACCCCCGCGCGCCGCAGCCGCGCCAAGAAGGCAGCGCCCGCCCCGGAGTCGACCGAGGAGCAGGCAACCGCCGCGCCCGAGGCGAGCGCACCCGCCGAGTCCGCGGGCGACGTCGTGCCCTCCCAGGCCAAGGCCGAGGAGGCCCCCTCGGAGCCCGTCGTCTTCGATCCCTTCGCCATCCCCGAGTCGCTGGCCCTGGTCCTGAGCGCCGCGCCCGAGTCCGCCGAGGACGCCGACGCTCCGGAGGAGGGCACCCGTCGCCGTCGTCGTCGCCGCCGTGGCACCGAGGACATGGAGATCGAGGGCGGCACCGAAACCGATCCGCCGGGCACCATCACCCGCGTGCGCGCCCCCCGCGCCGCGAGCGAGAAGCCGATCGATCACGTCGTGTCCATCAAGGGCTCGACCCGCCTCGAGGCCAAGCGCCAGCGCCGCCGCGAGTCCCGTGAGTCCGGCCGCCGCCGCCACGGCATCACCGAGGCCGAGTTCCTCGCGCGCCGCGAGTCGGTCGACCGCAAGATGGTCGTGCGCCAGAAGGACGAGCGCATCCAGATCGGCGTCCTCGAGGACGGCGTGCTCGCCGAGCACTTCGTCTCGCACACCACGCAGGACTCCATGATCGGCAACGTCTACGTCGGCAAGGTCCAGAACGTGCTGCCCTCCATGGAAGCCGCCTTCGTCGACATCGGCCGCGGCCGCAACGCCGTGCTCTACGCCGGCGAGGTCGATTGGGACGCTGCGAAGCTGGACGGCAAGCCCCGCCGCATCGAGAACGCCCTCAAGTCGGGCGACACCGTCCTGGTGCAGGTCACCAAGGATCCGGTGGGCCACAAGGGCGCCCGCCTGACGAGCCAGATCTCGCTCCCGGGCCGCTACCTCGTGTTCGTGCCTGGCGGCTCCATGACCGGCATCTCGCGCAAGCTTCCCGACGTCGAGCGCAATCGCCTCAAGAAGATCCTGAAGGACCACCTGCCGGAGAAGGCGGGCGTCATCGTGCGCACGGCCGCCGAGGGTGCGGCCGAGCAGGAGCTGATGAACGACATCAACCGCCTGCGCGTGCAGTGGGAGGGCATCCTCAAGGCCTCCACGTCCACCAAGACCCGCGCGCCCGAGCTCCTCTACGCGGAGCCGGACCTGACCATCAAGGTGGTCCGCGACGTCTTCAACGAGGACTTCTCGCAGCTCATCGTCCAGGGCGAGCACGCCTGGGACACGATCGAGGCCTACGTGACCTACGTGGCGCCGGACCTCGTGGACCGCCTGCACCAGTGGGACGGTGAGGGCGACGCCTTCACCGAGCTGCGCATCGACGAGCAGATCCGCAAGGCGCTCGATCGCAAGGTGAACCTGCCCTCGGGCGGCTCCCTCGTGATCGACCGCACCGAGGCCATGACGGTCATCGACGTCAACACCGGCAAGTTCACGGGCTCCGGCGGCAACCTCGAGGAGACCGTCACCAAGAACAACCTGGAGGCGGCCGAGGAGATCGTCCGCCAGATGCGCCTGCGCGACATGGGCGGCATCATCGTGGTCGACTTCATCGACATGGTGTTGGAGTCCAACCGCGATCTGGTGCTGCGTCGCCTCGTCGAGTGCCTCGGCCGCGACCGCACCAAGCACCAGGTTGCCGAGGTCACCTCGCTCGGCCTCGTGCAGATGACCCGCAAGAAGATCGGCACCGGCCTGCTCGAGGTCTTCTCCGAGCCTTGCGATCACTGCGACGGCCGCGGTGTGGTGCTGCAGGACGAGCCGCTGGCCGGCCGCTCGCGCCCGCAGCACGTGCACGTCCCCTCCGAGCGCCCCACACGTTCCGAGCGCCGCAAGAACAACGCCAACGGCAACGGCCAGGCCGCCGGTGGATCCGCCGCAGCACCCAAGCAGGCGGAGACCGCCCCGGCGCCCGCCGCCGAGCCCACGCCGGAGGAGGCGGAGCGCGCCCAGAAGGCCCGCGCCGCCCTCGCCAGCATCGCCGCCGCCTCGAGCCACACGGCCGAGCACGGCGAGCACGGCGAGGTCGCGTCCGCCGGCGCGGCCGCCGACGAGGAGAACGCGCACGGTCCCGCCGACCAGCACGCCGAGCTCGGCGAGGACGGCAAGCCGCGTCGCCGCCGCCGTCGCGGACGCCGCGGGCGTGGCGGCCGCGGCACGGGGGAGGAGTCGGCCTCGAACGCCGCTGAATCCTCCGAGCAGGAGGCCGAGGAGCAGCCCGTTGAGGTCGGTCAGGCCCCGGCCGCCGAGCCGGAGCCCGAGGCGAGCCGCGCTACCGAGCCCGCGCCCGCCGTCGTGCAGGAAGCGGCGGCCCCGGCCGCCCGTCCGGCCACGCGCCGCCGCCAGCGCCGCGTCGCCTCCTCGGAGCAGGGCTCGAGCACCACGTCGGTGAGTGAGTCCTCCGAGGCGCAGGGCACGGTCTCCGTTTCCGGCGCAGCCAAGCAGTCCACGGCCGCCCCGGCGGCCGAGCCGGTGATGCTCGGAGTGGGAGTCCCCGCCTCCGAACTGTGATCTCTCTTACGCCGCGACGCGCCGGGGCCGCTTCATTTGCCCCGGCGCGCGCGGCTACCGTAAGATTGATCCTCGGTGCGTGTACCCGAAACCGAACCCCCCTTGCGGGCAGCGGCGGGCACGGCCATCAGAAGTTTTCCGCAGGCGGTCTCTCACCGTCTTGCGGCATTTAATGTCAACGTCGAGAGAAGTGAGTACCAAGTGTCGTACGCGATTGTTCGCGCTGGCGGGCGCCAGGAGAAGGTTGCCGTGGGCGACGTCGTCACCCTCGATCGCGTGCGCGAGGAAATCGGTGCCTCCATCGAGCTTCCCGTGGTGCTGCTGGTCGACGGTGACAAGGTCACCTCGGATGCCAAGGAGCTCGCAGGTGTGAAGGTCCAGGCCAAGGTCCTGGAGAACCTGCGTGGCAAGAAGATTGTCATCCAGAAGTACAAGAACAAGACCGGTTACAAGAAGCGCCAGGGTTTCCGCGCCGCGCTGACCAAGGTCGAGATCACCTCGATCGCCTGATCCGGTTCAAGCACAGCTTCGAAGGTAGGTAGAAACCATGGCACATAAGAAGGGCGCAAGCTCTACTCGTAACGGCCGCGACTCCAACGCTCAGTACCTGGGCGTGAAGCGCTTCGGTGGCCAGGTCGTCAAGGCCGGCGAGATTATCGTCCGCCAGCGCGGCACCCACTTCCACCCCGGCGCCAACGTGGGCCGCGGCAAGGATGACACCCTGTTTGCCCTCTCCGCCGGTGCGGTGGAGTTCGGCACGGCCCGCGGTCGCCGCGTGGTCAACATCGTCGGCGAGTGAGCTGACGCTACACGCAGAGATGAACGGGGGGTGGGCCTGGTGCCCGCCCCCCGTTCTCGCGTAAGTACGCTTTTCTTTCATTCGATCCGCGCCGGCGCCCCGCCGGCAGCGGCTCACAACCCCAGGAGTATGTCGTGGCGGCCTTCGTCGATCGCGTGACCTTGCATCTGACCGGTGGCAACGGCGGGCACGGTTGCGTCTCCGTGCACCGCGAGAAGTTCAAGCCGCTCGGCGGCCCGGATGGTGCCAACGGCGGCAACGGCGGCGACATCGTCCTGCGCGCCGACATCCAGGCCACGACGCTCCTGAGCTACCACCACGCCCCGCACCAGCGCGCGGGCAACGGCGAGCCGGGCAAGGGCGACTTCCGCCACGGCAAGAACGGCGAGCCGCTCATCCTCCCCGTGCCGGTCGGCACCGTGGTCAAGGACAAGGAAGGCAACATCCTCGCCGACCTCGTCTCCGTTGGTCAGGAGTACGTGGCGGCGGCCGGCGGCCTGGGCGGCCTCGGCAACGCGGCGCTCGCCTCGCCCAAGCGCAAGGCCCCCGGCTTTGCCCTGCTCGGCGTGCCCGGCGAGGAATCCTCCGTCGTGCTCGAGCTCAAGTCCGTCGCCGACGTGGCGCTGGTGGGCTACCCCTCGGCTGGTAAGTCCTCGCTCATCGCCGCGCTCTCCGCCGCGCGTCCCAAGATCGCCGACTACCCCTTCACCACCTTGGTGCCGAACCTCGGTGTCGTGGCGGCCGGAGACACGCGCTTCACCATCGCCGACGTGCCCGGCCTGATCGAGGGCGCGGCGGACGGCAAGGGTCTCGGCCTGGAGTTCCTGCGACACGTGGAGCGTTGCGCCGCGCTGGTGCACGTGCTCGACACCGCCGCGCTGGAGACCGACCGCGACCCGCTGGCCGACCTCGAGGTCATCGAGGCCGAGCTGGACAAGTACGCCGTGGATGCCTCGTTCGCCGGCGCGGACGGCCGCGCCGTCCCGCTGAATGAGCGCCCGCGCCTCGTGGCACTGAACAAGGTCGACGTCCCGGACGGCCGCGACATGGCCGAATTCGTTCGCCCCACCCTGGAGGAGCGCGGCTACCGCGTCTTCGAGGTCTCCGCGGCCTCCCACGAGGGACTCAAGGAGCTCTCCTTCGCCATGGCGGCGCTCGTGAACGAGGCCCGCGCGGCGATCAAGGCCCCCGAGCAGGAGGTCGAGGTCCCCGTGCTTCGCCCGCGTTCGGTCACCAAGGTGGAGTTCACCATCAAGCGCGAGGAGCGCAACAACGCCCCGCTGTTCCGCGTGCGCGGCGAGAAGCCGGAGCGCTGGATCCTCCAGACGGACTTCCGCAACGACGAGGCCGTTGGCTACCTCGCCGATCGCCTCAACAAGCTCGGCGTCGAGGACAAGCTGTACGCGGAGGGCGCCAAGCCCGGCGACGCCGTGGTCATCGGCGGCGAGGGCGGCGTGGTCTTCGACTGGGAGCCGACCGTCTCCGCCGGTGCCGAGCTGCTCGGCAACCGCGGCGAGGATCTGCGCCTGCACGAGAGCACGCGCCGTACCACGACCGAGCGCCGCGAGGCGTTGCAGGCCCGCAAGGATCGCCGCGCCGCCACGCAGGAGGAGCTCGAGGCGGAGCGCCGCTCGGGCCTGTGGAACGTCGACACCGAGGGGCGTTCCGGCACGGCCGTGGAGACGGACGGCGCCCAGTGAGCCGGGGGAGCGGTCGCCCCTCCCCGGTCAAGGATCGCGCCGGCCTGCTGGACGCCAAGCGCATCGTCGTCAAGATCGGCTCCTCCTCGCTCTCCAGCGTGGACGGCGGGCTCGACGTCGGCGCTGTTGAGCGCCTGGAGGAGGCGCTCAACGCCGTCCTGGCGCGCGGCACGCAGGTGGTCCTGGTCTCCTCCGGCGCCATCGCCGCCGGGCTCGCCCCGCTCGGCCTCGAGCGCCGCCCGCGCGACCTGGCCACGCAGCAGGCGGCCGCCGGCGTGGGGCAAGGGCTGCTGGTGGCCCACTACTCCAGCGCCTTCGCGCGCCACGGGCGCACGGTGGCGCAGGTGCTGCTCACGGCGGACGATCTGGTGCGGCGCACGCACTACGCCAATGCCTACCGCTCCCTCGATAAGCTCCTCGCGCTCGGCGTGGTGCCGATCGTCAACGAGAACGACGCCGTCGCCACGCACGAGATCCGCTTCGGTGACAACGACCGGCTCGCCGCGCTCGTCGCCAACCTCGTGAAGGCCGACGCCCTCGTGCTGCTCTCCGATGTCGACGCCGTCTACACGGCGCCGCCCTCGGCCGGCGGCACGCCCCTGCGCACCGTCTCCTCGCCTGCCGACCTCGAGGGCGTGACCCTCGGCTCCATCGGCCGCGCCGGCGTGGGCACGGGCGGCATGGTGACCAAGGTGCAGGCGGCCACGATCGGCGCGCAGTCGGGGATCCCGACCCTCGTCACCTCCGCCACCCTGGCTGCGCAGGCACTGGCCGGCGAGGAAGTCGGCACCTGGTTCGCCGCGCGTCGCGGCCGCCGGCCGCTGCGCCTCCTGTGGCTCGAACACCTCGCCACCACGCGGGGCCGCCTCGTGCTCGACGACGGCGCGGTCGCCGCCGTGGGCAGCGGCAAGCGATCGCTGCTCGCCGCCGGCATCGTCGGCGTCGAGGGCGAGTTCGCCTCCGGTGACCCGGTGGAGATCGCCGGGACGGACGGGAACGTCGTCGCCCGTGGCCTCGTGAACTACGACGCTGACGAGCTGCCGGGGATGCTTGGCCGCTCCACGGACGAGCTGCGCGAGCACCTCGGCGCCCACTACGAGCGCGTCGTGGTGCACGCAGACGACCTCGCCCTGGTCTCCCTCAAGCGCTAGCAGCCGGCGCCCCGCCCCGTCTCCGCCCGTCATGGACGTCGGCGGTGGCGGGGCGGATCACTATCATGGGGGCATGACGAGCATCGATCACGCCCAGCCCTCCTCCGCCTCAGCCGCCCAGGCCCAGGCGCCGGAGCCGGCCGAGTCCCTCGTCGAGTCGCGGGCGCAGGCGGCGCGCGCCGCCTCCCGCGAGCTGGCCGGCCTGCGCCGCCAGGACAAGGATGCCGCTCTCGTCGCCATCGGAGACGCCCTCGTGGCGCAGCAAGCGCGCGTGCTGGCCGCCAACGCCCAGGACCTGGCCAGGGGCGAGGCCGCCGGCACCTCGGCCTCCATGCTCGATCGGCTGCGCCTGAGCCCCGAGCGCATCCAGGGCCTGCGCTCCGCTCTCCTCGAGCTGGCGGCCCTGCCCGATCCCATCGGTGAGCTGGTGCGCGGGCAGACGCTGCCCAACGGCCTGCGCCTGCGCCAGGTCCGCGTGCCCCTCGGCGTGGTCGGCGTCATCTACGAGGCGCGCCCCAACGTGACCGTCGACATCGCCGGCATCGCCTTGAAGAGCGGCAACACCGTGCTGCTGCGCGGCGGCTCGGCGGCCTTCGAGACGAACCAGGTGCTCGTCTCCATCATCCGTGAGGCGCTGAGCGCCTCCGGCCTGCCCGCCGACGCGGTGCAGACGGTGGACGACGGCGGCCGCCCGGCCGCCCAGGCCATGATGCGCGCCGTCGGGCTCATCGATCTTCTGGTTCCCCGGGGCGGGCACTCCCTGATCCAAGAAGTCGTGCGCAACTCGCGCGTCCCCGTGGTGCAGACCGGCGAGGGCAATGTGCACCTGTACCTGCACGCGGACGCGCCCCTGCAGCGCTCCGTCGAGATCGCCCTCAACGCCAAGGTGCAGCGCCCCAGCGTGTGCAACGCGGCGGAGACCCTCCTGTTCCACGCGGAGGCGAGCGACACAGCACGCGCCGTCATGCAGGCGTTGGCCGCGGCTGGCGTCAGGCTGCACGCGGACCAGCGCGCGGCCGCGCTCGTGCCCGAGCTGGAGATCGAGCCCGCGACCGAGGAGGACTGGGCCACGGAGTACGGCGATCTGCAGATGGCCGTGCACATGGTCGACTCCCTGCCCGAGGCACTCGAGCACATCCGGAGGTACTCCACCGGACACACCGAGGCCATCATCACCGACTCCATCGCGAGCCAGCAGGAGTTCATCCGCGGCGTCGATTCGGCGGCCGTCATGATCAACGCCTCGACCCGTTTCACCGACGGAGGCGAGTTTGGTCTGGGCGCCGAGGTGGGCATCTCCACGCAGAAGATGCACGCCCGCGGGCCCATGGGCCTCTCCGAACTCACCACGACGCAGTGGATTGTGGAGGGCGACGGCCACGTCCGTGCCTGAGCCGGCCCGCCCCTTCGGTAGGATGGTGGCAAGCACTTTGCGGGAGCAGCCTGCCCCCGCGCACCCCTCAAGGAGACAAGTCGATGAACGTTCTGGCTAGCGCCGTTACCCTCGCCAGCGAGGCCGCCGAGCACGAGGGTGGCAACGGCCTCTTCTGGGGCTTCGTGGTCGGCGGCGGCATGATGGTGCTCTTCCTCGTCCTGTGGCTCATCACGGGCTCGTACTCCAACGTCGGCATGAAGCACGAGGCCGGCCCGGATGTCGTTGACCCGAGCAAGCAGATCGGTCCCTTCGGCCCCTCCGCGCACTGAACCTCTCGCTCATGCCTCGCGCCCGGATCGGCGTGATGGGCGGGACGTTCGATCCCATCCACCACGGACACCTGGTGGCCGCCTCCGAGGTGGCCGCCAGGTTCGGGCTGGACGAGGTGGTGTTTGTTCCGACCGGCCGGCCCTGGCAGAAGGAGGGCGACGGCCGCGAGGTGACCGACTCCGAACACCGCTACCTCATGACGGTGATCGCCACGGCCTCGAACCCGCGCTTCACGGTGTCACGCGTTGACATCGAACGCCCGGGCTTCACCTACACGATCGACACGCTCCGGGAGTTGCGCGAGCAGCGCCCTGACGCCGAATTGTTCTTTATCACCGGCGCGGATGCCCTGGAGAAGATCATGTCGTGGAAGGATGTCGAGGAACTGCAGACGCTTGCCCACTTTGTGGGCGTGACGAGGCCTGGACACGTCCTGCGTGACATGGGCCTCTCCGACGTCAGCTTGTTGGAGGTCCCGGCCATGGCCATCTCCTCCACCGACTGCCGTCGGCGTGTCGCCGCGCAGGACCCGGTCTGGTATCTCGTGCCGGACGGGGTCGTTCAGTACATCAACAAGTACGAGCTCTATCGGGACCCGGAGAGCTCACAGGAGTGATTTCAGGATGACGGAATCTCAGCCGCCGCTGACCCGCCGCGAGTTGCGCGAGTTGCGTGCCCGCCGCGAGGCGGAGCTGCAGAACCGTGCCGCCTCAGCCGCAGACGAAGCGCCCGGTCAGGGACCGGGCGCTTCGCCGCGTGTTCCGGACGAGGGCTCCTCCCAGGCGGCTCGGCGCCAGCGTCGGCCGGCCGACCCGGCCCCCGGCACCCTCTTCCTGCCCCGCACGGCGCCGACGCCGCCCGCTCCCGCACGGTCCGACGCCGCCCAGGCGAGCGCGCCTCAGGCGCCCGCCGTCCCACCCACGCCGGCCGCTCGCCCGGCCGAGGCCACCGAGCGACCGGAACCGGCCGCCGGCGTCGCCCAGCCGACCGCGCCCCAGGGGCGCGAGGCCCACACTTCGCGCCGCAAGGAACGCCTCCGCCGCCAGGCGGAGCAGGCCCGCCTGGCGGTCGACAGCGAGGCACCGGACGCGGACCAGAGCGACGACACCTTCATCCCCGGCGCCGCGGCCCGGCCGACCGGGGCGGAGGCGACCCCCTCCGCCCCGGTGCGGCCGAGCACGCCGGCGCCGTCGCGGGAGGCCGCGGCCGAGGCGGCGTCACGGACCGCCGCCCCCCGGCCCACGCCGACCACGCCCGCGCGGCCGGCTCCTTCGGCACCAGGGTCCCCGCGGCCCTCGGCCCCCACGAGCGGTTCGGCCCCGGCGAACCCTGCGACGCCGCGCCCCTCCGCCCCCAGCAACGGACCGGCCCCGACCGCGAGCCCCACGGCCGAGAAGCCGACGCCGGCGAACGCCGCTCCCGCCGAGCAGGCGGCCGCTGGTGAGGACCACGCCTCGCACCGCCGCCGGCGTACCGGCGGGCAGCACCACTCGCCCGAGCTCCAGGCGGCGCTGGGAGCCTCGCCCACCCTCGAGGCCGCCCAGGCCGAGATCGAGGCGATGGCCGCGGCCCGCGAGGCGGCGCTGCGGCGCGCGCTCGCCCGTCGCCATACCAGCCCTCCCGAGGAGTCCTTCTCTTCGGCGCTCGGCCTTCCGACCACGGGTTCGGCGGTGCCGCACGTGCCGCGTACCCCGGGTGCCACGCAGCCGGAGCCCGCGCGCCCGCCGCGCTCGGCCCGCCGGCCGGGCGAGCGCGAGGCGCAGTTCCCCGCGCCGGGAACACCCACCGGCCCCGTGCCGTGGCAGCGACCGGCCGCCTCCACGCCCGGCCCCAGCGCCGGGGTGTCAGGTGCCCCGACCGACGCCGGGGCGGCCCCCACCGACGCCGCGCCCGCGACGTCGTTCTCCGATCTCTTGGGCCTTCCCTCCGCGCCGCCGGCCAAGGAACGTCCCCGCAAGGGCGGGCGCCGGGCCCAGCCGGCGCAGGTCGAGGATCGCGCGGCACAGAAGCGCCTCGAGAACACGGGCCTCATCTCGCCCGTGACCCAAGAGGTCAGCGTGGTGGTGCCCCAGCAGTCCACCACCGCCGCCGCGGCCAGGGCGCGGGCGGAGGCCGAGGCCGAGGCCGCGGATTCGACCGGGCCCATCGCCGCGAGCAGCGCACACGGCCTCGACCCGCTCGAGTACAAGTCGGCCGGTGTCCAGCGCAGCCGCTGGGGGCTCGTCGTTGTCCTGGCCTCCGTGCTCGTCGCCGTGACCGCCGTTGTCTGGGCGCTGACCGCCTGAGGCACCCCATCACCCTTCGCGGGACGAACGTCCCGCACCATCAGTACCCACAAGGAGATCCGTGAGCGTCCCAACCATCGTCGCCGAGCGCGTGCTCAGCGCCGCCAAGGCCGCCCAAGACAAGCTGGCAGAGCACGTCCTCGCCCTCGAGGTGGGGGAGCGCCTCGGCATTGCCGACGTGTTTCTCATCCTCTCCGGAGGTTCGGAGCGCCAGGTCGAGGCCATCGCCGAGGCCGTCGAGGACGCGCTGCGCGAGGAGCACGCAGAGCTGCCCCTGCGCCGCGAGGGCCGCGGCAGCGGCCGCTGGGTGCTGCTGGATTACGGGGACTTTGTTGTCCACGTTCAGCACCCCGAGGACCGTGCGTTCTACGCCCTCGACCGCCTGTGGTCCTCCTCGCCGCGCCTGGAACTGCCCGGCATCGAGCAGTCCGAGGCGCCGGCCGAGCTGCCCGAGGCCGAGCAAGGCGCCCAGCCCGCCTGAGCGCGTTGGGAGCGGCCGCCGGCCGCTCCGTGACCTGCCGGACGTCGGCCCGTCCCCTTGAGTGGGGCGGGCCGACGTCTGCGTTGTGGCCGGGTCAGAAGAGCTGGCGCCAATTGGTCGAGGCGAGGTCGAGGAGCTCGTCCCCGCGCCCGCTCATGACCGAGCGCAGGGCGTAGAGGGCGAAGCCCTTGGCCTGTTCGAGCCCGATCTTCGGTGGGATGGTCAACTCCTGGCGCGCTGTCCTGACATCGACCAGCGCCGGGCCGTCGTGGGCAAAGGCGGCGGTGAGGGCGGCGTCGAGTTCCGAGGAGTTCTCCACCTTGAAGGCCGCCAACCCCACGGCCCGGGCCACGGCCGCGAGATCGGGGTTCTCGAGGTCCGTGCCGAAGGTGACGAAGCCGGCCGCCTTCATCTCCAGCTCCACGAAGTTCAGGGAGGAGTTGTTGAAGACGACCACCTTGACGGGAAGCTTCGACTGCACGAGCGTGAAGAGCTCCCCGAGCAGCATGGTCAGGCCGCCGTCGCCGGAGAGGGTCACCACCTGGCGCCCGGGATCCAGGCTCGCCGCGCCGATGGCGTGCGGGAGGGCATTGGCCATGCTTCCGTGGATGAAGGAACCGAGCAGCCGCCGTCGCCCGTTCATGCGCAGGTACCGCGCCGCATAGACCACGGGGGAGCCGACATCGGGGATGAAGACGGCGTCGTCGTCGGCCAACGCGTCGATCCTCGCCGCCACGTGTTGGGGGTGCAGGGGCTTGCCCTCCTTGGCCGGCTCGGCGAGTTCGTCCAGTTTCTCGCGGGTCTTGGCGTAGTGGCGCGTGCTCTCCTCGAGATGCGAGCGATCCCGCCCGGTGTCCAAGAGGGGGAGGAGGGCCGTCACCGTTGAGGCGACGTCACCGACCACGCCGAGCGCCAGTTGGGCCCGGCGGCCCAACTGCTCACCGCGCACATCCACCTGCACGATCCGGGCCCCGTCCGGGTAGAACTGCCGGTACGGGAAGTCGCTGCCCAAGACGAGCACCGTTTGCGCCGCCTCCATGGCGCGGTAGCCGGAGGCGAAGCCAAGCAGGCCCGTCATGCCGACGTCGTACGGGTTCTCCCACTCGAGGTGTTCCTTGCCGCGCAGGGCGTGAACAACGGGCGCGGCCAAGCGATCGGCCAGGGCCACGACCTCGTCGTGCGCGCCGGCGGCCCCGGCCCCGGCCAGGATGGTCACGCGGCCCGCCGTGTTGAGCTCGGACGCCAGGCGCTCCAGCTCCAGCTCGGAGGGAAGCACGCGCGGCGCGGCGTCGAAGGCGGTCGCGAGGCCCGGACCGCTGGCCGCTTTGAGCGCCACATCGCCCGGGATGACCAGCACCGCGACGCCGCGTTGAGACACGGCCGCCTGCATGGCGGTGCGGAGCATGCGTGGCATCTGCGCCGGGTCGGAGACGAGCTCGGCATACACGGCGCACTCGCGGAAGAGCTCCTGGGGGCGGGTCTCTTGGAAATAGCCGGAGCCGATCTCGTCCGAGGGAATGTGGGCCGCGATCGCCAGGACGGGCACCCGGGTGCGGGCCGCGTCGTAGAGGCCGTTGATGAGGTGCAGGTTTCCTGGGCCGCAGGAGCCGGCGCAGACCGCCAGTCGCCCGCTCAGTTCCGCCTCGGCCGCGGCCGCGAAGGCCGCCGCCTCCTCGTGGCGCACGTGGCTCCACGCGAGGCCCTTGGTGGTGCGGATGGCGTCGGTGAGCCCGTTGAGCGAGTCGCCCGGGACACCGTAGATCCGTTGCACGCCAGCCGCGGCGAGCGAGTCGATGAGTTGCTGAGCCACGGTCCCCATGGCGTCCTCCCTCGTTCTCTGGTGGCCCGGGCTGCGCCGAGGGCCGCGTGGGTGGCGCTCGGCGCCCCCCACCAGACTTCACCGCCGCGCGCGCCGTGGCAAGACCTTGGGCGCGAGGAGTCGGTCCCCTCGTCCAAACGGGGCGACACGCCGAGTCGGGGAGAGACACGCCGACGCGGGCGTTGTGCACAACGCCTCATCGCCGGTGCGCACAGCCTGTGGATGACGGGGCGGCAACCGCGGTTTCTTGCGGCTGCGGCGGCGCAGAGGGTGTGGATTTCCGGTGGAAGAACCACAGCCGTGTAAGACATGATGTTGGGGTCAAGGAGGCGGGGGGGCACAAGATGTAGTGGTCGGGGGTAGACTTGTTCCAGTTGAGCGGATCGCGACTCCCGGTGAGGGAATCGCCCCGAAACACCCCGCGGGGGACCTGCGTGGGGCCTCAACCTCAGAACTTCACCAGCACCAGGAGTGGCCCGTGGTGGCCGCTGATCGAAGGGATATCGACATGACCGTGACGGTGTACACCAAGCCTGCCTGCGTTCAGTGCAACGCCACCTACCGTGCCCTGGATAAGAAGGGTATCGAGTACAAGAAGGTGGACATCTCCCAGGATCCTGCGGCCCTGGAGCGCATCCGCGAGCTCGGCTTCATGCAGGCCCCGGTGGTCATCACCGAGTCCGACTCCTGGTCCGGCTTCCGCCCCGACAAGATCGAGGAGCTGGGTGCCCAGGTCGCTTCCGTGGCCTGAACCAGTGAACATCACCCGCTCGGCGGGGGAGGGGAGGCGCCCATGAGCGTCGACACTTCCTCCGCCGCGCTCGCCCCCGAGGGCGAACGGCTCGTGAGCCACGCGCGCTTGGTCTACTTCTCCTCCGTTTCGGAGAACACCAAGCGATTCATCGACAAGCTCGGCAGGGACGCTCAACGCATCCCGCTGCATCGCAGCGAGCCGGAGCTTGCTTGCGCCAGTGACTATGTCCTGGTCGTGCCCACCTACGGTGGCGAGAAGGGCGAACACGCCATCCCGCCGCAGGTCCTGCGCTTCCTCAGGGATCCCGAGAATCGGGAGCACTTGCAGGGGGTGATCGGGGCGGGCAATACCAACTTCGGCACCAACTACAACCTTGCGGCGCACAAGATCGCCAAGAAGCTCGGTGTACCGGTGCTCTATCTGTTTGAACTCATGGGCACGCCAGAGGATGTGGCCCGTGTCAACCAAGGATTGGACGAGTTTTGGACACTTCGCTCGCAGAGTCGGCCGTGAGCCGCGGCGGCAAGGAACTGCCCGAGGCCTACCAGGGTCTCGGCTACCACGAGCTCAACGCCATGCTCAATCTGTATGGCTCGGACGGCAAGATTCAGTTCGACGCCGACCGCTATGCGGCCCGTCAGTACTTCCTTGAGCACGTGAACAACAACACGGTGTTCTTCCACGACCTCGACGAGAAGCTCGAGTACCTCGTGGAGAAGAAGTACTACGAGCCCGAGACGCTTGAGCAGTACCCGCGCGAGTTCGTGCGCGAGCTCTTCGACTTCGCCTACAAGAAGAAGTTCCGCTTCGAGACCTTCCTTGGCGCGTTCAAGTTCTACACCTCGTACACGCTCAAGACGTTCGACGGGAAGCGCTACCTCGAGCGCTTCGAGGACCGCGTGTGCATGGTCGCCCTGCACCTGGCCCGTGGTGACCAGAAGGTGGCCCGCCTGCTCGTTGACGAGATCATCTCCGGCCGCTTCCAGCCCGCCACCCCCACGTTCCTTAACGCCGGCAAGGCCCAGCGCGGCGAGCTCGTCTCCTGCTTCCTGCTGCGCGTCGAGGACAACATGGAGTCCATCGCCCGCGGCATCAACTCCGCCCTGCAGCTCTCCAAGCGCGGCGGCGGCGTGGCCCTCTCGCTGACCAACATCCGCGAGCACGGCGCCCCCATCAAGCACATCGAGAACCAGTCCTCCGGCGTCATCCCCGTGATGAAGCTCCTCGAGGATTCCTTCTCCTACGCCAACCAGCTCGGTGCCCGCCAGGGCGCCGGCGCGGTGTACCTGCACGCGCACCACCCGGACATCTACCGCTTCCTCGACACGAAGCGCGAGAACGCCGACGAGAAGATCCGCATCAAGACCCTCTCCCTCGGCGTGGTCATCCCGGACATCACGTTCCACCTGGCCAAGACCAATGAGGACATGTACCTCTTCTCGCCCTACGACGTCGAGCGCGTCTACGGGGTGCCCTTCTCCGAGATCAACGTCTCCGAGAAGTACTACGAGATGGTCGATGACAAGCGCATCAAGAAGACCAAGATCAACGCCCGCGAGTTCTTCCAGACGCTCGCCGAGATCCAGTTCGAGTCGGGTTACCCGTACATCGTGTTCGAGGACACGGTGAACCGCGCCAACCCGATCAAGGGCAAGATCACCATGTCCAACCTGTGCTCGGAGATCCTGCAGGTCTCCACGCCCTCGACCTTCAAGGACGATCTGTCTTACGAGTTCGTCGGCAAGGACATCTCCTGCAACCTGGGCTCCATGAACATCGCCAAGACGATGGATTCGCCGGACTTCGGCGCCTCCATCGAGGGTGCCATCCGCGCGCTCTCCGCCGTCTCGGACATGAGCTACATCTCCTCGGTCCCCTCGGTGGCTGACGGCAACCTGAAGTCCCGCGCCATCGGCCTCGGCCAGATGAACCTCCACGGCTACCTGGCCCGCGAGCGCGTGTACTACGGCTCCGAGGAGGGCCTGGACTTCACGAACATCTACTTCTACACGGTGCTCTACCACGCGCTGCGCGTCTCGAACCTCATGGCCATCGAGACCGGCAGCCCGTTCGATGGCTTTGCCGATTCGAAGTACGCCTCCGGCGAGTTCTTCGATAAGTACACCGAGCGCGAGTGGGCCCCGGAGACGGAGAAGGTGCGCGAGCTCTTCGCCAAGGTGCACATCCCCACGCAGGAGGACTGGCGCGAGCTGAAGGCCTCCGTCATGGAGCACGGCATCTACAACCAGAACCTGCAGGCCGTGCCGCCGACCGGTTCCATCTCGTACATCAACAACTCGACCTCCTCGATCCACCCCGTGGCCTCGAAGATCGAGATTCGCAAGGAAGGCAAGATCGGTCGCGTCTACTACCCGGCTCCTTACCTGACGAACGAGAACCTGGACTACTACCAGGACGCGTACGAGATCGGGTACGAGAAGATCATCGACACGTACGCCGCCGCCACGCAGCACGTGGACCAGGGCCTGTCGCTGACCTTGTTCTTCAAGGACACCGCCACGACCCGCGACATCAACAAGGCGCAGATCTACGCGTGGCGCAAGGGGATCAAGACGATCTACTACATCCGCCTGCGTCAGCTGGCACTGGAAGGCACCGAGGTCGAGGGCTGCGTTTCCTGCATGCTGTGACCGCTTGAGCGGTGGTTGCCGCCGACCGTGAGGGCCGGCGGCAACCACCGCATCCGCGGGTCAGCCCGCACCCAACGCAACCACCCGACGTCGTGCATCGGCGTCACCCGCACCGCCGGCCCGCCACGGGCCGGACGGGGGAGAGGAATCACGAGGACATGAGCGACGGCGTGAAGCTGCTCGGCAAGGTCGAGGCCATCAACTGGAACCGCATCCAGGACGAGAAGGACGTTGAGGTCTGGAACCGCCTGACCAACAACTTCTGGCTCCCGGAGAAGGTGCCGGTCTCCAACGATGTGCAGTCGTGGGGCACGCTGACGGAGGAGGAGAAGCTCCTCACGATGCGCGTGTTCACGGGCCTGACCCTCCTGGACACCATTCAGGGCACCGTGGGCGCCGTGGCGCTCATCCCCGACGCGATCACCCCGCATGAGGAGGCCGTGTACACCAACATCGCCTTCATGGAGTCGGTGCACGCCAAGAGCTACTCCTCGATCTTCTCCACGCTCGCCTCCACCAAGGAGATCGACGACGCCTTCCGCTGGTCCGTCGAGAACGAGTACCTGCAGAAGAAGGCTCAGATCGTCATGAGCTACTACCACGGCGACGATCCGCTCAAGAAGAAGGTGGCCTCCACGCTGCTGGAGTCCTTCCTCTTCTACTCGGGCTTCTACCTGCCCATGTACTGGTCCAGCCACGCCAAGCTGACCAACACGGCCGACATGATCCGCCTCATCATCCGCGACGAGGCGGTGCACGGCTACTACATCGGCTACAAGTACCAGCGCGGGCTCGAGACGGTGCCGGCGGATCGCCAGGCCGAGCTCAAGGACTACACCTACGACCTGCTCTACGAGCTCTACGAGAACGAGGTGCAGTACACGCACTCGCTCTACGACGGGGTGGGCCTGGCCGAGGACGTCAAGAAGTTCCTGCACTACAACGCCAACAAGGCGCTCATGAACCTCGGCTACGAGGCCATGTTCCCCTCCACGGTGACCAACGTGAACCCGGCAATCCTCTCGGCGCTGTCGCCGAACGCCGACGAGAATCACGACTTCTTCTCGGGCTCCGGTTCCTCCTACGTGATCGGCAAGGCCGTGAACACCGAGGACGAGGACTGGGACTTCTAGTTTCCGCGGATTCTCGGGAATTTTGATCACTCGGAGGGGTGTCCGGCTGATGCGATCGGCCGGATGCCCCTCCGGTGTGTCATGACCGTATTGAACCTGTTTGGGTACGCCTGGGCTGTTTCGGTCACCACCAGATCACCACAGGATCACCACGCGTGCGAGTCGGATGCGACCGCGCACAACCCCGGCGCCTGGTATCGGCCGGACCAAGGCTGAGTGTTGGTGAAACGCCAAAACGTGCCCCGCATCCTTCACCGGATGTGGGGCACGTTTTCATTCGGCCAGGTGGTCCGGACCGTTGTCGGGGGCGTTGCGGACGTATGCGGACGCCACAGGCAAGCCCTGGAGGGCCGCGACGACGGCGACTCACAGGAGGGTGGACTCTTGCGTGATGAGGCCGCAGAACGCGGTCAGGGCGATCACGGCAATAGCGACGCCGGACAGCCAGCGTCGGCCGGCTTCTGACTTGAGGAACTGCGTCATGGTGACGCCCTAGAGCCCGAGCAGCTTCTGGGTCTTTTCGCCGGCCACGCCGTCGATGATGAGGTGGAGGCGGCGCTGGTAGTCGCGGATGTTGGTCTCGAGCTGCGCGGTGACCATGCGGGTGTCGCCTTGCCGGTTGTAGCCCTCCTTGCGCAGGGTTCGGGCCACGGCCACGACGTCCGCGCCGGTGGGTCCGCGCTTGAGGTCGAGGTAGGTCTTGCCAGCGGGCTTTGCGGTGGGCTTGGCGGCAGGTGTGGACGGCTTCGCGGCGGTGCCCGTCCTCAGCGGCGAGTAGCCGCCCGGCGAGGTCGTCCTGGTGCCAACGCGTGAGGATGAGGAGCACGGGCGCGCCCGGGGCAAGGCGGGCGGACGCGGCGTCTGTCCACCAGTCCCACACGTTCTCGCGGTAGGTCTTGGAGTCGGCCTGGGCGCGGTCCTTGATGGGGTCGTCGATGATCATCATGTCGGCGGGTCGGCCGGTCACACCGGCCTCTACGCCGACGGGCAGCACGCCGCCTTCGTGGCCGGCCAGCCGCCACTCGGCCACAGAGCCGTTGTCGCGTGCGATGACGAGGCCGACGTCGGGGGCGCCGGTGATGCGGTTGCGGATGGCGCGGCCGTTGCGGTTCGCCAAGGCCTGGGCATAGGACGCCGTGACGATGCGCTGTTCGGGGTTCTGGGTGAGAGACCAGATGGGGAAGTCGTTGGCCGCCCGCATCGATTTGCCCTCCTGGGGCGGCATGCTGATGATGAGCCGGGCGTCAGGGGTGTTGAAGGCCCGCACGAGAGCCGCGTCGATGAGGTCGAGCGCGGCGCCTGCGCGGTCTTGGCGTTCGATGCGCGGCCAGCTCGCCCGGCGTCGCCCATCGCGGCTTGGGCTTCTCGAACGCCTGGGCCATGAGCCCGAACGCGGAGACGGTCATGCTCGCCTCCTGCGGGGGTGCTTGGCCCTATGGTTCAGCACATGAGCTATGAACAAACTTGTCTGTCAGCTGGACGATTCTGGGCAGCTTTCGCACTGAACTTTGCGGCAGCAACCATGCTCGCCGTTGGCGGATATCTAGGCGGTCGAGAGCTTTCCCAACAGTCCGTGATTGTTGCCATTCTCTGGCTATTGTTGGCCGTTCCCGCGGGGTTCTTATGTGTGCTGGCAAATCGCGTTGCACCCTTCCGGCTGACCGGGAGCTGGGTCAAAGACGCCATCAATTCTGCTTGGAGTACGGGCGTTATCACTGCGGCGGGGCTGGGAGGCGCAGCTGTGACTCACATCAAACAGCTTGCCAAACTGGACGAGCTGGCGGATGCCAACCCAGGCGCAGCGCTCGCGTTCGCTGGACAGATCTCTGACCATTTCTGGGAAACGTGGGGCATGATTCTGCGGACAGCGTCTGCTCTGGTCTTGCTTGGAACCTGGCCGGCGCTGCGAACAAATCCTGTCCCGACTGCGTCGACCTGACGCTTCTCTTAGGCCGCCGTGTTCATCATGGGGCAGGCGCCGCCGCATCCGCACGCTTCGGGGTCGCCCTGGCAGGACTGGGAGAGGATGAGCCGCTCGACGCGGTGCTCGCGGACCTCGTCCGGAACCTGGGTCGGCGTGGTGGGCGCGGGCATGTTGGCCTCCTAGGGGAAGATGCTGGGGTGATCCTCGACCTGCTGAACCTCGCGGCCGCCATGCCTGTTCCTGATCCGAGCCCCGTTCCACTGCCCGTCAGCTTGACAAACGAGCCGAACTGGGCGGAGATTGGCACGTTTGTGACGGGTGTCCTTGCCACGCTGGGGACATTCGGGGCCGTGCTGTACGCCGGGCGGGCTTTTGGAAAACAGCGGGACGCTTTGGAAAAGGAGATGGGATACCGCAAGCTCTTGCGTTACGACGATGCCCTCATGAGGGCCTTTGACGTTTCGATTGAGTCGGTCAAGGTGAGTTCTGCATTCGCAGGGCCTGACGGTGACATGGAAAGCGGTTATCTGGAGCTCACCATCGTGAACCAGTCGGGTTCACGGATGGTCGACGCGCACATTGCAACGTCCCACAAGATGAGCAACCTGACGGTGAGCGGTGATACACCGCGCTTCCAGCTTGGTGTCGACGGACGGCAAGTGAACCTGGATTCCGTTCCCGCCGGAGCACGATGGAGCTTTCAATTCACAGTGGCAGACGAGCAGGGAAAGGACAGCTGGGATGCTACTGACGATCCGGCGGCTGAGATCCAATGGGACGACCGATTCCGGGCAACTTGGAAGCTGGACACGCGAGGTGGATATCCGGAACTCGTGGGCGAGTTCCCAATGCCTGCTGACCCGATGGAGATTCAGAGGCCGCCTTATCACTGAGCGTATTCCCGGGGCAGGTCGCCCTCGGCGTAAAAGAGTACCGCCGTCGTGGGGTACTTTCGGCCGGAGTGGGACGGCGCGGGTCTCATGCACAGCCCGTGAGCCGTTGACCCGGGGGGAGTGCCCCCTCGGATCTGATCCGTGCCAGCCTTCGCTGGTGTTGGGGCGGTGTTCGTCGTGCGCGCTCGCCTTGGACGTGCGCCGTGACCCTGGCGCGGGAGACGGGACCTCCTTGGGGTTGGTGTTGCCCGATCAGGTGCCCCTGTGCCCCGGGGCGGGGTGACGGCGCGGCCCCACGCCCGGCGCGCCCCTAACGTCACCCGCGAGTGTCATTGGTTGAGCGCCAGACCTTTGTCGTGCGTGACGATCGCGCGGCCGCCACGAGCGAAGGCGCGCATGCTGCCCTGCATGACCGGGTCGCCGGGGACGGTGATGCGCAGCGCGGCGGCCGGCGCGGGCCTGTCCGGTTCCATTCCGCCGGAGTGCCGGGCGTAGTCCACGTGCGTGCCCTCGCCCAACGCGGCGACGTTCGTGGCCACGTCGCCGACCACGCGGAGGCCCCCGGCGCGTCACCCGTCCGCCCGGTGATGGTGTCATCTTGAATTGCCACAGCGTGATTCATTTCAGGATCGAGATACTGCATTCATGACTCGTGCCATGAAAGCTGTTGTGGCGGCCGCGGCCGCACTTGCCCTGGTTGGCTGCTCCGCGCAGGAGCCAGCCAATCTCGACTCCGTGGAGTCGGTGACCTACGTGCTGGAGCACGACTATGGGATTGATTGCCCAGTGCCGAATGGCCCTCGCGTCGAGCGGGACCAAACTTTCGTGTCATGCACTGGTCAAGGAGGAACCGTGTTCGTGGTCTTCGAATCCCCCGAGGTAATGCGCTCGTCCATCGAGGCCAGCAAGCAGACCTGGGCGGAGCACGGAGGGAGCAAACATGCCTACCTCATGAGCGGTCGCACCTACATCACTTCCGACAAGGCCACGATCAAGAAGCTGGCTGACCGCCAGAAGGTCACCCCCGTCAATGCGGACTGAGGTTACTCACCCCCCCGGCCTCGATGTGGTCGGAGCGGTCGTTGAGCCATTGCGCCCACTCGACTTCATCTGCCATTCGCATGCCGCGTGGACTACGGTTGCCGCCAATCGGATTGGCTGCCTCCCGGAGCGCCCGCACCGCAACCTTCCGGTCGTGGGCGGCGAGCCAAGCGTCGAAGCGTTCCCGGCCTTGGTCGGGTGACATGGTGTCGTGCTCGTCGCTTCCGAGTGCGCAGGCGTCGTGCGCCTGCTCGGTGCCGGGCGTCTGCGCGGTCATGGCTGGTCCTTTCGGCGGTCGTACGAGCGTTGGCATCGCTCGCATTTGAGGTGGCCCGGCGGGTTGGTCTCGGCCCTGGTGTTGTCGATGGTCTTGCCACAGGGTGAGACGCCGCGCCGCCCCGGGAGGTGGAGTCGGCGTCTGCACCCAAGGTGGACGGTGGGTGCTCTGCGCGGCTCGTGCCAGCTCATCCCCGTCCCTTCCGCCCGTTGTAGCACCAGCGACTATGCGCGCCTGGCCGTGGTTACCGCGTCCACCGGGCCGCGTCAGGGTGAGCTCGCGGGATTCACGGTGGACAGGGTGCAACTCAAGCGGCAGTCGATCCTCGTAGACCGGCAGTGGCAGGGTGGTGCATCCACCGGTGGGTACATGAAGCCGAAGACGGCGCGAAGGGGCCGGCGCCTATCGATCGGTAGTGCAACTACGGATTTGCTCCGGCCTCTGGTGGAAGGACGCGGGGGAGCGGAGCCCGTCTTCACCGGTGTCGATGGCGGCCGTATGACGGGGCGCTGGCCAACTGAGGAATGGCGACGCGCGCGAGGGCTCCTGCCCGACATCAACATGGGGCGCGGCTGGCATCAGCTCCGGCACCACCATGCCTCGCAACTCATCGCTGAGGGGTCTCGCCGGTGGCTGTTGCGGCTAGGTTCGGGCACAAGGACTTGTCGCTGACGCTCAAGGTGTAAGCCCACCTGTCGGAGTCAGACGATGCGAATCTGGCGGGTCTTTCGGATGGTCTGGAGAGGGTCGGTCACCACGACGTCACCACGGATTGCGCTTCTACGGCGTGATTCCGGGGGAGTAGGGAGAACCATGACTTCTTCTCCGGCTTCGGCTCCTCCTACGTGATCGGCAAGGCCGTGAACACCGAGGACGAGGACTGGGACTTCTAGTGCCACCGAGGGTTGATCGGCTCCGCCCGGGGGTGGCCCGGAACCGCGCTGCGGCGTGGTTCCGGGCCACCCTTGCGTTCACCGCGCGGCTGAGCCGCGTCCTACGCGAGCCCGGCCCCCAGCACGGTGCTCTGCCTCAGTCGAAGTACAGGGGATAGTGAGCGGCGCAGCGCGGATTGAAGCGCGCCGCGCACTCCGGGCAGCGCGGGGCGCCGCGGTAGGCGTCGATGCTGAGTTCGCTTGAACAAACGCCGCACAAGACCGCCAGCTCGGCCCCCGATCCGGCGGGCCAAGCCCGCCCCTCGTGATCCGCTACCTCCTCGTGGCACAGGTGGCACGGGAAGTAGCGGTCGCAGCAGGCAAAACGGATCGCGATGACGTCGAGCTCGGTGGCGTAGTGAACGCACCTGGTCTGCTCGTCGACGGTGGAACCGTGCACGTGAGGGCGGGTCATCGAACGCCCCTCGCCGCGAGCGCTTCGCCGAGTTCGTCCGCGTGTTTGAGCGCCAGGACGAGGAACGGTACGGCAAAGTGCCTGAGGCTGCGCCCGCCGCCGCGTGCCCGCTGCGCCTCTCGCACCTGCTGCGCCGCCCTGGCCATGGCTGGAAGGGTGCTCATCGTGAGGCTCAGCGTGAGAGCCACGCGCTCCGGGTCCACGCCGACGCGACGCAGCGGCCGCAACCCGCGCTCCACCCCGGTCATGAGCTCGCCCAGGGGAGTGGTCAGGGTGAGGAGCGAGGCGAGGCCGATCGCCACCGTCACCCGGGCCGTGTTGATCAGGGCGGGCTCCCATCCCAGGAGCAGCGCCTGGCTCAGCAGGGTGAAGAGCAACAGCGGAGCCGTGCGCCGCAGCAACGCCAGCAAGGCCCGGAGCCCGACGCCCGGTACGGCGTGGGCGAGCACGAGGACCGCCATGGCCGCCGCGCCCGCCCACGCTCGGGTGGGGAGCAGGGAGACGCCCAGGATCAGCGCCGCGATGAACGCGGCCTTGGGCCCCGCGGGCGCGCGGTGCCACGGGCCGTCGCCGCGCGTCGGCAGGCTCAGCACGCGAGGTCCTCGCGATAGCGCTGCACGACGCCGTGCGCCTCGCCTTGGGCGACGACGCGCCCCTCGCTCACGTACAGGGCCGCGTCGCAGCGCTGAGCCAGCTCGAGATCGTGGGTCACCAGCACGAGCCGGTGGCCGGCGTCCTCGAGGAGGCGGTCCGCCACGGACCGCGCATTGCGGGCGTCGAGGTAGGCGGTCGGTTCGTCCGCGATGATCAGCTCCGGCTCGCGCACCAGCGCGCCGGCCAGGGCCAGGAGCTGCTTCTGGCCGCCGGAGAGGCCGTGGCATCCGCGCTGGGCGAGCTCGGTGAGACCCACACGCCGCATCGCCGCCGCGACGCGTTCCTGGCGCTGGGACTTCGCTAGCCCCAAGCCGCGCAACGAAAAGTCGATGTCCTCCGCCACGGTGGGCATCACGATCTGCGCGTCCGGGTTCGAGAAGACGACGGCCACGCGGCTCCTCAGCGTGCGCTCGTCGCGGTGCGGATCCAGACCGAGCACGCGGCACGTCCCCTGGGTCGCCGGTGTGAGACCCGCCAGCAGCCTGGCCAGCGTCGACTTGCCGGAGCCGTTGTCGCCGATGACGGCAACGGTGCGCGTCTCGAGGGCGAGGGTGACCCGGCCCAAGACGGTGGTGCCGCCGAGCTCGACCCCGGCCTCGGAGAGCGACGCCCAGGCCGCGCCCGCCGCGTCGGTCTGCCATTCGCCGAGTTCGATCGGCGCCTCACAGGGACTGGTCTTCCACGGCGGCCTCATCGGACCACCTCCACGAGCGCTGCGATGCCCATGCCGCCGCCGACGGAACAGGCGGCGACACCCAGGGTGCCGGCCGGCGCGCCCGCCGCCACGAGCCTCGAGAAGAGCCGCACCATCGCGACCGCGCCGCTCGCTCCCCACGGGTGCCCGAGGGCAAGGGCCCCGCCATCTGCGCAGACGCGCGCGTCGTCATCCTCCAGCCCGAGCTCGCCCAGCACCGCGAGCGACTGGGAGGCAAAGGCCTCCACGATTTCGAACGCGGCGATGCGCTCGAGCGACACGTCGGCCCCGGCCAGCGCCGCGCTGATCGCCGGGGCCGCGCCGAGGCCGGGGAGGGCAGGGTCGACGCCGACCACGGCGTGCGAGCGCAGCGCCAGGCCGGTAATCCGGCGGTGCGGGACGGCGGGAACAACACACACGGCGGCCGCGCCATCGCTGATCCGCGTCGACGTCGCGGCCGTTACGGTTCCCGCGTTAAAGAGGGGGAGCGCACGGTCGATGAGGCGCAGCCCCCTGCCGGGCGAGTCGTCCCGCACGGCCCGTCCCAGGCCCACGATCTCCCGGTCGAAGCGTCCGGCGCCGGCGGCCTCGAGGGCGCGCTCGTGGCTGCGTCTGGCGTGGGCGTCCTGGCGCTCGCGCGAGATGGAGCGCACGCTGGCGAGCGCCTCGGCGGCCCGGGGCATCTCCGGGTCGGGCCAGCCGGTGGGGGTGAAGGGCGCACGCGAGTAGCCCACGCCGTTGGCGAGGCGCTGCGGCTGGGTCGATGGGCTTTCGACGCCGCCCGCCAGACGGGGGCGTGGGTCTCCCGCCGCGATGGCCTCCGCGGCGGCCACGATGGCCGCGAGGCCGCTGCCGCATTGACGATCCACCGTCATGCCGGGGACGGCGGCGCCCAGGCCGGCCTCGAGCGCGGACAGCCTGGCGGTGTTTCCGCCCGGCCCCATGCAGTTTCCGAGCAACACGTCCGCGACCGGCAGCTCGCCCCCGCACGCCTCCCGGGCGTCGGCGAGGGTGGCCTCGAGGACCCTGCCGGCCAGGACGTGGGCCGGGACGTCCGCGAACGCCCTGCCGCGGGTCGCGATCGGCGTGCGGCGCGCCGCAACGATGAGCGGAATCTCAGACAAGGCGCACCGCCTCGCCGGAGGAGACGAGCCGTGAGACTTCCGCCCGGGCCGGCTTGCCGGCAGAGGTGCGTGGCAGGGCGAGGCTGAACCACGCGCGGGGTCGGTGGGCCGGTCCCAGGTCCCGCCGCGCCGCGGCGCGGAGCGCCATCAACTCGGGCTGTGCGTGCGGGGTGGGCTCCACGACCGCGGCGACCAGCGCGCCGACGCGCGGAACCCGAAGCCCGAGGACGACGGCGTCGCGCACGCCGGGTTGCGTGCGGAGCCAGGCCTCGACCTCCTCGGGGATCACGGTCGCCGAGGCCGTCAGGATGGCGCCGTCGCTGCGACCGTGCACGGTGAGCCTTCCGTGCTCGAGCGCGCCGAGGTCTCCCACCGTGGCGAACTCGCCGTCCGTCTCGAGGGGGCCGGCGGCCCCGAGATACCTCAGGGCGGCCTGCGGCGTCTTGGCCCAGATCACGCCCCCGCGCACATTGAGTTCGACCCCGGGGAAGGCGCGCAGGCCGTCGCCGCGATCGAGGGCCACGAAGGACAGTTCGGCGGCCCCGTAGTAGGAACTTACCCGGATGCCGCGCGCGGCGGCGGCCGCCACGAGGTCCGGATCGAGCCGCGAGCCCCCCACGAGCGCGGAGGTCACGCGCCCCGTGCGCCCGGTCTCGAGGAAGCGACGCAGGGCGTGCGGCGTTCCATGGAAGCACGTCGCATCGCCGGGCTCCGGCCCGAAGACGGGTCTGGGGCCACGCCCCTCGAGGGCGTGGGCCACCGAGAACAGGGTGATGGAGGCGGCCAGCGGCGCTGGGAGCAGCACCGCCGCGTGGTCGTCAGCCCCCAGGAGCCCAGTGACGGCTGGGTAGGCCGCCGCCCACGATGATGCGCTGCGCACCAGGATCCGTGGGCGGGCGGAGCTGCCCGAGGTGGTGGTGGCCCACGCCGCGTCCGAGGGGACGGCCCCCTCCCGATTCCACGCGTCGAGTGACCTCAACACCGACTCGCGCAGTTCCGGGGCCCAGCGCGGATCGAGCGCCAGCGGGACCTCGCCCTGCGCGCGAGCCCTGGCGATTCGCCCGAACTGCTCGTACTGATCGCCCTCGATCGGGACCAGCCGGGGCATCAGTGGGCCGCGGTGTTCCGGGCGGGGGCGAGGTCGGCGGCCGAGCCGACCGACGGGAGTGCTGCGGCGTCGACCGCCGACGCGGGCCGTCCTGCCTTCGCCGGGGTCGTGGTGAGCGAACCGAACGCGCGCGGGTAGGCCTTGACGAGCGCGCTCACGATGAGCACCGCCACGGTGGCCTTGAGCAGGTCGCCCGGCAGGAAGACGAGGCTGGCCACGATGGTCTTGCCTAGGGGTAGATGCGTCACGGCGCTCTGGACGGGGATGCCAAACGCGTAGATCACGAGGATGCCGCCCACCACGCAGGCCAGGGCGGTGCGCCACCACGTGGGCCTGCGACGACCCCAGTACACGATCGCGCCGATGACAAACGCTCCAACCATCCAGCCCACAAGGTAGCCGGCCGTGGGACCGACGAAGACGCCGAGGCCGCCGCGACCGCCGGCCAGCAGCGGGAGGCCCATCGCAACGAGAGCGAGGAACACGAGCATCGAGAGCGCGCCGAGCCACGGGCCAAGGATGGCTCCCGCGAGCATGACGCCAAGGGTCTGGGCGGTGATCGGCACGCCACCGAACACCATGAAGCTGCCCGGGAGCCCCAGGGCGGCCACGACGGCGGCAAAGGTGGCGACGCGCGCCAGGTCGGCTGCGCTCAAGCGGCGAGCCAGGGGACGGGTGGTCATGACGATCCTCTCGTTGAACAGTGTTCAATTGAACACCGTTCAGGACTGTACTTCCGACCATTGATGTGGGCAAATCGCCGCACCGGCCGCCGGAGCCCCGCATGCCCGGTGCCCACACAACACAGCACGACGGCGCGTGGTGACCACGCGCCGTCGTGCTGTGTTGTGTGCCGTGCCCGCCTACCCGGCCAGCGTGGCCCGGTAGGCGTCCCAGGCCGCCCGGCAGCAGCGCGCGATGGCGTCGACGCGCTCCTCATCGGTTGAGGGCCACGTGGTGCCGGGGGAGTGCAGCCGTTCCACGGCGGCCTGGCCCATCAGGAACTCGCGCAGGAACTCGGCTTGGACCGCGTCGATGAGGGGGCCGGCCTCGCGCGTGCGCCGGCCGATGCCGACCGTGTCCCGGGCCTCGATGATCTCCTGGCTGCCCAGGTAGGGCTGATTGAGGCTCACGTCCTGGGGCGCCGCTCCGAAACCTTCGGAGAAGGAGTCCCTGAACGCCGAGGCGAGGGCACGGAGTCGCCGAGGGTCCATCGTCACGCCGTCGAAGGGCGCCGCGTCGCCGCGCGGCTCGCCCGCCGCCGTGCCGCGGTTGGAGAGCGACACCACCGCCGGCAGCCGGTCCGCTTCAGCCCGCTCGACCACCACGGCGCCGTCGGGCCGCGTCGTGGTGTTCATCGTGTCGTGGAAGGACAGCGTGGTCAGCGGGGTCCGCGTCCCCAGCCCTTGATGCACGCCGAACCAGCGGCGCAGCAGCGAGCGCCGCGTGTCCTCGTAGACGTCGACGCCCAGCGCACCGGCCGCCTCGAAGTCGGCCAAGAGTGCGTCCCACTCGGCTTCCGACTCCGGCTCGTTGAAGAGCGGGTGGAAGGAGAACGTGACGGGTCGGATCGCGTCCACCCCGCTCAGGTCCACGCGCTGGAGCGGGCCGGCCGCGTGCACCCGCTCGAAGGCCTCGCGCAGCGTGGCCTTGACGTCCTCCGGCTTGGCGCGATTGGGGTCGCGCACGAGCCGCGGGTGCGGATTCTCCACGTAGATGACGCGCGGGTCGATCTGGGCCCAGCGCCGCACGATGGGTGCGGTGGAGAGGTCCGTGTAGTCGAATTGCAGGCGCCGCGTGTACTCGGGCACGAGGTGGCGGGCCACCTCGTGGGGTGCTGCCGAGCCGGAGTGGGGGCAAGTGACGATGAGGTCCGCCTCGGCCAGCGCCTGTTCCAGGCTGCGGCGCTCCTGATCCGCGTAGAAGATCAGGTCCTCCGGGGTAAAGCACGTGCCGGCGGGGATGAGCGCGGGGGTGGACTCGCCTTCGGCCCACGCGGTGAGCGGCCTCATCCCAGCACCACCCCCAGGAGCGCGCCGGCGAGACAGGTGAACAGGGCCAGGACCAGCGCCGGGATGAAGAAGGAGTGGTCGATGAGCTTGGAGCCGAGCTTGGTGGAGCCCGTGTAGTCGAAGTTCGCCGCGGCGATCTGCGAGCCGTTGGTGGGCAACACGTAGATGCCGGCGAACGCGCCGGACCACATGCCGGCCACGAGGCCCGGGGCGAGCCCGGCCGCCAGGCCGATCGGCACGATCGTCTGGGTGGCGGTGGACTGGCTCGTGGTGAGGACGCAGACCAGGAAGACGCCGAGGGCAAAGATCCACGGGGCGGCCTGCACCAGTCCGCCGACCGAGTTGGCGATCGCGGTGTCGTGGGCCCCAAGGAAGGTGCTCGTGAGCCAGGCCAGGCCGAACAGCGCGATGGCCGAGGTCATGCCGGCCTTGAAGACGGAGCTGGACGGGATCTCGGAGACCTTGGGCTTGGAGACGAGAACCACGAGCGCCCCGACCACCAGCATGATGATGGAGATGATCTGCGTCATGCCCATCGGTGCGCCGGCCGCGTCCTGGGGGCGCAGGACCTTGAACAGGCCGAAGACCACGATGGCGACCACGCCGAGCAGGAAGATGATGGCGGCGTTGCGGCCGGCCGCGGTGGCCCGCGGGGTCTCCGAGGCCTCGGGGAGGCCTCCGGCGGCGAGCTTGGCCTGGATCTCGGGGTCGTCCTGGAGGTTCTTGCCCAACCGGGCCACCACGAATGAGGCGGCGACGATGCCGATGATGGCGGCGGGGATCGTGATCTTCAGGATGTCGACCAGGTCGAAGAGGTACGGCTCCTTCTCCGTCAGCACGAGCATCATGGCCATGGCGGCGGACACGGGGGAGCAGGCCAGCGCCACGCCCGTGGAGACCACGGAGAGGGAGAGCGGGCGCGAGGGGCGCACGCCGTTGCGATAGGAGAGGTCGGTGATGACGGGCAGCAAGGGGTAGAGGATGTTTGACGTGCCCGCGCCGACCGAGAAGAGGAAGGCGACGAGCGGAGCGACCAGGGTGATCTGCTTGGGCCGCTTGGCGATGACCTTGGCGGCCACCGTCACCATCCAATCGATGCCGCCGGCCGCCTGCATGGCGGAGGACGTCACCACCACGGCCAGCACGATGAGCAGCGCGTCAACCGGTGGAGAACCGGCGGGTTCCCTGAAACCGAAGACCAAGATGGCCACACCCACGCCGCCCCAGAAGCCGAGTGAGACGCCGCTCGCCCTGGTTCCCATCACGATGCAGGCGAGGACGACAATCAGTTCGAGCACAAAACGAGCGACATCCATGGTTTCCTCCGTCTCGGCGTCTTCCTCGGGTCATCGTAGGCATGGGCTAATGAGAAGGACCAGGGTTTGGGTTGGTCGGGACACCATGTACGCGCGGGTAATGTGGATCACAGGTTGGCCCTGCCAGGGCCCGGAATCGTCAGGAGAAGGCCCATGAGCTTTGCGCCGGAGCGCTTGCCGGAAGATCTCGGCGTCGCCGAGGCGTACTACGTCCTCGATGGTCGCGAAGGCGAGGTGGCGCATTTCCGCTCGACGATCCACGCTCAAGGCGCCTGGAATCCCGGTGAGCAGCACATGGCACCGGCCACGGGCATCCTGGTCCACGAGCTCGAACGCTTCCAGCGGCGTGAGGGGATGCGGATGGTCCGCGTCTCCCTCGACATCCTGGGTCTCATCCCCGGCGGTGCCTTCTCCGTGACGACCCGGATGCTCCGTCCCGGCCGCACCATCGAACTCGTCGAGGCCACGCTCGAGGCGCACGGCCGCACCTCCATCGTGGCCCGCGCCTGGCGCCTGCTGACCTCGGACACGTCCGAGGTGGCGTACGTTCAGGAGGTCGGGATGCTCGGGCCCGAGGAGTGCGTGCCCCGCGGATTCTCCACCCGCTGGCCGGGCGGGTACATCGCTTCGCTCACCGGCGTGGGGGATCCGGCCAGCGGCGGGGGCTCAGGCGCGGCGTGGCTGAGCAACGACCTCGAGATGGTGGCGGGGGAGGAAACGAGCCCCTTGGCGCGCCTGCTTGGCATGGTTGACACGGCCAACGGCGTGGCCCCGCGGCTTGACCCGCGGGAGTGGGCCTTCCCCAATGTGGATCTGCAGATCCACGTGTTCCGCGCGCCCCGGGGCCGCCGTCTGGGCCTTCAGGTGGTTCAGAGCGTGGGTGCGGACGGGGTGGGGCTCACGAGTTCGGTGCTGCACGACGAGGCCGGCCCGTTCGGCCGGGCCGAGCAGATCCTCACGGTGCGATCGCAGCGCCCCCCGGCGTGATCGCGTCGCTCCCACGCCGGCCGGCCGCCGCGCGCGGAACGCGTGGGCGGCGCGTGGCTCAGCCGGCCTTTCCGGCCGCGAGCAGGCGCTTGAGCTCGCGCTTGGGGACCGGCACAAAACCGGCCTCCAGGTGCGCGCGGCGGAAGGCCGGGTCGGCCCGGTACAGGGCGAAACCCCGCTTGATGAGGAACGGGATCGGCTTGCGGTGCTCGCGCACATCGCGCGCGAAGCGCAGGAGCGTGGTCACGAGGCGCGGGGAGTCGACGTAGTACGCGGTGACCGGCACGCCGGCGGCGCGCAGGGCCGCCAGCGCCGTGCGGGCGAACACGCCCTCGGCCACGACCTGGCCGCCCGCCTGCAGGCGCACGCGGATCCGGCCGAACGAGGTGCTCTGCTCGATCGAATACTTGGGAACCGAGGTCTCGCCCGTGCCGAGCAGCTGCTTCACGGAGGCGACGGCGGCCTCGCAGTTCCACGTGCCCGGATCGTCCCAATCGATCTCGCCGTAGGCGGTGCGGGGCATCGGATCGCTCTGATCCTCCGCGATGTTGCGGTAGAAATTATCGAGCTGCAGCGCGGGCCGGCCGTAGTGCTGCGCCAGGTAGCTCTTGCCGGAACCGGAGGCGCCTCCCAGGAGAATGACGGGGACGGCGGGGGCTGCGGCGGGATCTGACACGCCCAGCATCATCCCACATTCATGTGTTCAACCCCGTCCCGTTGCCTGCCGTAGGCTCGCGAACGTGAGAGATGCGACGCCACTGACCCTCCTGCGCGAGCACGCGACAAGCGACGCCGCCGCCGACCTCGACTGTTCCCTCCACCTCCTGCGCGAGGTGGCCTCCGGCGCGCGCGGGCCGTTGCTGCGTGCCTACACGCCGGCTCGCACCCTGGCCTTCGGTCAGCGCGACGCCCGCCTGCCCGGCTTCGGCGAGGCGTCCGCGGCGGCCGCGGCGCTGGGCTTCGCCCCCGTGGTGCGTTCGGCCGGCGGCCGGGCCGCCGCCTACCACGAGGGCTGCCTCATCATCGACCAGATCCAGTCGGAGCCAGAGGCCATGCGCGGGCACCAGGCGCGCTTTGCGCGCTTCGGCGAGCTCTACGCGCAGGCCCTGCGGGGGGTGGGCGTCGACGCGGCGGTCGGAGAGATCCCCGGCGAGTATTGCCCTGGGGAGTTTTCGGTGCACGGCACGCCGGAGCGGGGCCTGGCGCCCGACGGCGTGGGGCGGGTCAAGCTCGTGGGCACGGCCCAGCGGGTGGTCGCGGGGGCGTGGCTGTTCACGTCGGTGCTGGTGGTCTCCGGTGCGCCGTCCCTGTGCGAGGTGACGACGCGCGTCTACGCCGCGCTGGGGCTGGAGCTTGACCCCCGCACCGTCGGGGACGCCGTCGGGCTTGTGGGATCCGGGGTCTCTGTCCCCACGCCCACGAGCGTGCTCGACTCGGTGCTGCGGACCTGGGCCGGGGCCGGCTACACCTTCTCCTGAGCGGCGCGCAGACGAGCGCGCGGACCGGCGCGCAGACCGACGCGCGGACAAGGAAGGGGGGCACGGCCGTGCGGCCGTACCCCCTTCCGTCGACTCAGTGCCCGCGGGCGATCCACTCTGGCAGCTGTGGCTCCTCGGTGCCGATGCTCGTCTCGTCGCCGTGGCCGGTGAGCACGCGCGTGGTCCCGGGTAGGAAGAACAGGCGCGTCGTGATCGACTCGATGATCGTGCTGAAGTCCGAGAAGGAGCGCCCCGTGGCCCCTGGCCCACCCTTGAAGAGCGTGTCGCCGCTGAACACGACGCCCAGGTCCTCGGCGTAGTAGCACGTCGAGCCAGGCGTGTGCCCGGGGGTGGGCAGGGCGCGCAGCTGCGTGCCGGCGACCTCGAAGACCTGATCGGGCTCGACCACGCCGTCGGGTGCCTGCTCGTGCACCATGTCCCACAGCATGCGGTCGGCCGCGGGCAACAGGACGGGCGCGCCGAGCGCCTCCCCGGCCGCCACCGCCTGGCGCACGTGGTCGTCGTGACCGTGCGTCAGCAGCACGGCGAGCACCCGGCGCCCGGCCACCGCCTCGGTGACCGCCGCGACGTCGTGCGCCGGATCGATGACGATCACCTCGTGATCGTCACCCACGATCCAGACGTTGTTCTCCACGTCCCACGTGCCGCCGTCGAGGCTGAAGGTGCCGCTCGTGACGAGGCGTTCGATGCGCGCGCTCACTTGGCCACCTCCACGACGGAGCGCAGCACGAGGCCCTTGGACATCTTCTCGAACGCCTCGTTGATCTCGTCGATGCCAATGCGCTCGGACACGAAGGCGTCGAGGTCAAGGCGGCCGGCGCGGTACTGCTCCACGAGCATGGGGAAATCGCGGCTGGGCAGGCAATCGCCGTACCAGGAGGACTTGAGGGAGCCGCCGCGGCCGAACACGTCGTCGAGGGGCAGGTCGAGGCGCATGCCGGGCGTGGGGACGCCCACCAGCACCACGCGGCCTGCGAGGTCGCGCGCGTAGAAGGCCTGCTCGTAGGTCTCAGGGCGGCCGATCGCCTCGATGACGACGTCGGCGCCGAAGCCGCCGGTCAGGGCGCGGATGGCCTCGACCGGATCCTGCTCGCGCGAGTTGACGCCGTGGGTCGCGCCGAGGCGCAGCGCCTGATCGATCTTCGCCTGGTCGATGTCCACGGCGATGATCGTCGTGGCGCCGGCGAGGCGGGCGCCCTGGATGGCGGCGACGCCCACGCCGCCGCAACCGATGACGGCCACCGACTCGCCGCGCTGCACGGCGGCGGTGTTGATCGCCGCGCCCACGCCGGCCATGACGCCGCAGCCGAGCAGGCCGACGGCGGCGGCGTCGACGTCCTCTCGCACGGGGGTGCACTGGCCGGCGGCCACGAGGGTCTTCTCGGCGAAGGAGCCGATGCCCAGGGCGGGGGAGAGCTCGGTGCCGTCCGCCAGCGTCATCTTCTGCTTGGCGTTGTGGGTGTTGAAGCAGTACTGGGGCTGGCCCTTCAGGCACGCGCGGCATTCGCCGCAGACGGCGCGCCAGTTGAGGATGACCCGCTCGCCCACCTTGACGTTGGTGACGCCCTCGCCAATCGCGGAGACCACCCCGGTGGACTCGTGGCCAAGCAGGTACGGGAAGTCGTCTCCCACGCCGCCGTGAACGTAGTGCAGGTCCGTGTGGCACACGCCGCACGTGAGGACATCAACGACGGCCTCGCCCGGTCCGGGATCGGGGATCACGATGTCGACGATCTCGACGGGGGCGTTCTTGGCGAGCACCACGGCGCCCTTGACGGTCTGCGGCATGACTTCTCCGTTTCGTTTGCGTCCCGGCCGCGCGGGGGAGCGTGCGGCCGTGTCCTGGCTGTCGACGGGCGTGACCCGTCACCCTCATCCGATCATGTTTGGGGACTCCCGTGCGCGTCGTCGCCCCCGTGTGTCACGCTGAGGGCATGTGCGGACGCTATGTGATCGCCCGGGCGGCCGGGGACCTGGTCGACGAACTCGACGCGTGGGAGCCGGAGGAGGAGATCCTCCTGCGGCCCAACTACAACGTGGCACCCACCACGGATGTCCCGATCGTGCTCGAGCGCCTCGTGGAGCCCGGGACGCCCGGCGGGGTGGAGGCCGCCGCAGGCTCGGTGCGCCGCGAGCTGCACGTGGCCCGCTGGGGGCTGCTGCCCGCCTGGGCCAAGGACGCGTCCTTCTCCTCGCGCGCCTTCAATGCCCGCAGCGAGACCGTCCTCGAGAAGCCCTCGTTCCGCTCGGCCGTGAAGTCCAAGCGCTGCGTGGTGCCGGTGGATGGCTACTACGAGTGGCGGGCACCGGCCGGGGGCAAGGGGTCCAAGACGCCGTTCTTTGTCCACCGCGAGGACGGCAAGCCCATCGTCTTTGCCGGGTTGTACGAGTGGTGGAAGGACCCGGCGGTGCCGGAGGGCGAGGAGGGGCAGTGGGTGCTGTCGTGCACCATTCTCACCACGGCCTCGCCCTCGCCGGAGGACGACGGCGTGCGGGGCGCCTTGGGCGCCCTGCACGACCGCCTGCCCATCGCGCTCGTGGATGACGAGGCGATCGCCGCGTGGCTGGATCCGAGCAACAAGGACGCCGCTTCTCTTGTCGAGGCCGTCAGGGCTCGCGCCGTCGAGGCCACGCAGGGCTGGGCGCTGCGCGAGGTCGGCTCGGCCGTGGGCAACGTGCGCAACAACGGGCCGGAGCTGATCGAGCCGGTGGGCTCGCTCTTCTGAACCCCGGGTTTCACGTCGCAACGGCGCGCAGCGGAGGTTTCGCTGCGCGCCGTTTCGCCGTCCCGGAGAGGATGACTTGCGCGAGGAGCGTGAGTCATGCCGGTGTTTCCTCCTAGCCGAGAGTGCTCGGCCGCTCAGCGCCCTCGCCGAGTGTGTGCTGCGCCAGGAACGCGATAAACGTCTCGTACCAGAGCTCGGCGTTGCCGCGGCGCGCCACCCAGTGCCCCTCGTCGGGGAAGTAGAGGAAGCGGTGCTGCGTGCTCCCGTCCTCCGCGAGCGGCGTGGCCGAGCGGGTGAGCAGGTCGTACCAGAGGGTCTGCCCCTGCCCGATCGGCACGCGATAGTCCTTGTCCCCGTGGATGACGAGCATGGGGACCTCGATGGCCTCGGCGTAGTGGTGCGGCGAGTACTGCGCGTACTGCTGCGCCATGGCGGGGGCCCATTCGGCGTTGTCGGTGGTGCGGCCCATCGACTCGGTGTCCCAGAGGGAGGCGTGCGTGACGATGCAGGCAAAGCGCGTCCCCGTGTGCCCGGCCACCCAGTTGGCCATGTAGCCGCCGTAGGAGCCCCCGGCGAACGCCGTGCGGGTCTCGTCCACATCGGGGCGGGCGATCGTGGCGTCGGTGAGCGCCAGGATGTCGGTGTACGGTGCGCCGCCGAGCTGCTGCTGGCCGCGCGCGATCATGGCCTGGCCGTAGCCGGTGGAGATGGCCGGATCGGGCAGCAGCACGGCGAAGCCGGCGTCAACGAAGGGATTGGGGTTCCAGCGGTACGTCCAGGCGTTCCACGACCCCCACGGGCCGCCGTGGGCAAAGACCACGAGCGGGTGCGGGCCCTCGCCGGCCGGCAGGCGTAGCCAGGCGCGCAGCACGGTGCCGTCCTCCGCCGTGGCCGTGACCTCCGTCAGCGTGCCGGTCTGGGCCGGCTGCGTGGCGGGAGTGGGCAGCTCCGTGACCTGGCCTGAGGCCGGATCCACGGCCACGGGGTACGGGGCAACGTCGATGGCGGAGACAGTCGTGATCACGCGCCCGCCGGCGACCTTCGGCGCGTCGAAGGTCAGCTTGTCCTCGGGACCTCCTGCCAGGCGCCGCGGCTCGTGGTCAGCACTCCCGCCGATCCACAGGGAACCGCGGCCGTGGTCGTCGCTCGAGGCCACGACCGTGTGATCGTCGAGCCACGCGGGGGCGAGCCAGTAGTCGTGACCGGGCCAGAGCTCGGTGGTGGCGCCGGTGGCGAGGTCGAGGATCAGGGTGTGCGAGTCGAGGTCGCTTGTGGGCGTCCAGTGGGACTCGCGCCCCACCAGGGCGCGCTTGCCGTCGGGGCTGATCGGCCCTCCCCACATCGAATGCGAGACCTCGGCGTCGGCGACGCGGCGCGGGGCGGCCCCCGTGGCGAGGTCAACGACCCAGAGTTCCGTGGCGCCGAGCTGGCCCGGGATGGACACGCCCATCGTCACGAGCGCCGCGTCTCCCTCGGCGGAGGGCTCCCAGTCCTCCAGGCGCCCGGCCGGCATGAGGGCCCAGCGGAAGTCGAGGACGGAGCCCGGCTCCTCCTCGGCGTCGGCGGTGCCCTGCAGGGGCGCGAGCGCGTCGAGGTCCTCGGGCAGCGCCGCCACGGCCAGCACTGAGCGGCCCGGGCCGAGGTCGGTGTTCCAGTAGCGCAGCGGGAAACCGGCGTGCAGCACGGCGCTCGTCTTGGCGTCGGAGCGGGCCTTGCTCAGCTCGGCGTGGCTTGCCTCGTCGGTGGCCTGCGAGTGGGCGTCGAGTTCGGCGATGAGCACGCTGCCGCGCACCTCGATGCGGCCGAAGCCGCCCGGGCGGGCCGCGAGCTGGGCCGCCTCGCCGCGCGGCGGCAGCCCCCAGAGGGCGGCGTCCTCCGCCTCGGCGCCGTCCTCGCCCACGCGCTTGGCCGTGAAGTAGGTGGCCCCGTTGTCTGCGAGGGCGGCGGATCCCACGGAAGCCGCGCCCCGGGTGAGGCCGACGGCCGCCCCGCCGTCCAGCTCCACGAGCCGGCTGCGGTAGCTCGTGCCCTTGGCGTCCGGTGAGCTGGCCTTGGCGACGATTCGGCCGCCGGGCGAGGTGAGGAGGGAATCGATGCGGGTGGCGTTGATGAGCTCGGTCACTGTGGTGCGGGTCATAGAGGCATCCTGCCACCGAGGGGCGTCACACCGTGACGGATCCGTATTCGCCGATGGAGAACGCCGGGTTGTGGACCACGTCCACCCGGTAGCCGTCCGGATCCGCGACGCAGCCGCTCGTGCCGCCCCATTCCCGGGTGGTCACCGGCCCGACGAGCGTGGCGCCAGCGGCGAGGGCCCGCTCGATGAGCGGCGCGACCTCTCCCGCGCTGGCCACGTTGCGTCCGAGGGAGACGGGCGGGGCCGAGTCGGGGGAGAAGCCGACCTCGCCGTACTCGCCCGGCATGGAGGCGATGTTCCACAGCGCCAGGAGCTGGCCGGGCGCCGATTGCACAAAGGCGATCTCGCCCGGCATGTGGTGCACGAGCGGCAGGCCAAGCGCCCGCGTGTAGAACGCGAGCGAGGCCTGAACATCGCGGACACCGAGGGTCAGGGCGGTGACGAACTGGGGTGCGCTTGCTGGGCTCATACGCAGAGCGTAGCCGCGCGCCCCGACACGCGCGCCGGGCCTCAGCCCTCGCGCAGCAGCTGCAGGCGCGAGGTGAGGCGCTCGACGTCGCGCGGGCGGCGCATCGCCGTGGCGAAGGCCTCGCGTCCCGTGGCGGCCCAGACGTCGAGCGGCCGGTCGGCGTCGACGAGGACGTCGAGCAGGTAGGCCAGGCGCTGGAAGGGCTCCGGATCCATGAACTGCGGATTGGGCACCCCGAGCAGCTCGAAGCGCTCGAAGTCGCGGGCCAGGGTCAGGTAGTCGCCCACCGAGACGTTGCCGTAGCAGAGCTCGTCCCAGCTCACGCGCAGCGTGCCCTCGCCAGCGGCCAGTGCGTTCAAGGAGCGCGTGGCACTCAAGGACACCTGCACGACGTCGTGCGCTTGGCTGGGTGCCTCACCCACCCTCCAGGAACCGGAGGCAAAGCCTCCCGTGTGCTCGCTCTGCTCGCGGTAGTCGTGCTCGCCGCCCAGGTGCACGGTCTCCAGGTGCTCCTCGATGGCCTCGATCGCCGGCAGGACGGCGTCGTGGAAGGAGGGGTTGGGCAGGAGGCGCTCCGGCGGGTAATTGGAGGTCATGAGGAGCGCCGTGTCTCCCTCCAGCAGGGTGACGAGCGTGCGGCGCAGCATGATCGCGTCGGCGATGTCGTGCACGTGGAACTCATCGAGCAGCAGGAAGCGGGCGTCGCCGATGAGCGCCGCCACGGCCTCGGGGAGCGGGAGCTGCTGGACCGCCATGTGGTGCTGGAGCTCCTTGAGGAAGCCGTGCACGTGCAGGCGCTTGGTGGGGGCGGCGATCTGCGCCAGGACGCGGTCGGCGAGCCAGGACTTGCCGCGGCCCACGGCGCCGTGCAGGTACACGCCGCGGGCGTGCGGGGCGGCCAGCGCCTCGATGGCCTCCAGCTGCTCGGCATCCAGGGTGTGCCCGGCCTCGGCGGCGGCCTCAAGAAGAGAAGCGGCGCTGACGTCGTCCCACGGGGAGACGGTGGTTTCGACCGGGGTCTCGGCGGGGATCTCGGCGTCGGGCTGGGTGGTGCTGGGGGACGAGCTCATGGGTCCCATTCTCGCGCACCTCGGGCCGCGGTCAGGACGCGGGGTGTCGCTTCGTCGGGGCGCCGCTGCTGCCCGGAGCTCAGCGCACCGTACGTGTGTCTACGCAGAAGCCTGGGTAATCGGCGAAGTCGCCACGCCGGTCCGCCTCGTACCCCAGTCGCTCGTAGAACGCGACGGCACCGGGGCTGGCCTGCCAATCAAGGATGAAGGCGCCCCGCGTCGCCGCCCACGCCGCCACGGCGTTCACGAGTTTCTGACCCACGCCGGCGCGACGTGCGGAGTGGGAGACGTAGAGATCGTGGAAGCGCCCGACGCTGAAGTCCTCCCGCAACCCGGGGCCGTAGTCCTGGGCTAGGGCGTAGCCGACGGGGATGCCATCAAGTTCCGCGAGCAGGAGGAGGTGGTGTGAGCTCGCCTGGAGAGTGGTGTAGCGGCGGGCGAAGACGTCATCGCCGAGGGCGGGGCCGTCGCCCTGGTACTCAAGGCATAGGCTCCGCACCGCGGCGAGGTCTCCTCGCGTGGCGCGGCGCACCCGCAGGTCTGGCAACCCCGTCGCGAGCCACTCACCCAACAGTCCCACCGTGTCCGGCATGAAGCTCTCGGGTGTCTCCTTGAGGGCGCGGAGCAGCTCCTCGCGGGGCCACCAGGCGCCGCCCTGCACCTCCTCGGCCTGCAGCGTGGGTTCGTCGTCGGTGAGGGCCCAGGCGAGGAAGCCGTGGTAGCTCGTGTGCGGGTCGGCGTACTCGCCCTCGCCGATGCGGTTGAGCGGATCGCTCAGGCCCAGCTCCTCGGCGAGCTCGCGCTCGGCGGCCTCCCAGGGGTCCTCGCCGTCCTGGAGCACCCCTCCGGCGGCGAAGTCGAAGAGGCCGGGGTAGACGTCCTTGCTCTCGGTGCGCTGGTGGACAAAGACCCGGCCGGCGCGATCGAAGACCACCACGGCGGTGGCGGCGTGATGCAGGTTCTTGGCGCGGACCTCGCTGCGCGGCGCGCTGCCGACCTGGCGCCCCTCGGTGTCATAGAGTGCCGCGATCTCTTCGCTCATCTTGGTGCTCCTCTGTTCGGCGTGCCTGTGTGGCGTGAAGGTGGAGTGCTCACGGGTTCTGTGCCACGACATTCTCGTGCGGCAGGCCGATGATCGTGGCGATGCGGGGCGGTCGGGCGTGCCCGGGCGCTGGCCTTGAGTGTAGGGGCGACGAAGAACCCTTGGCGCGTTCGAAGCGTCGGGGGGTATCCTCAAACTAGAGCTATTCGAACATCTGTTCGAATCATGCAGGGTCGGCCCTTCCCGCTTCCCAGGGGTGTCCGTCCGTTCTATGGCCCGCGCCGGGGCTCTCACGCCCGGCGCCTTTGGAGGACCCGGATGGGGTTGTTCACCCAATCGGTGCAGGTCACGCTGAGCACGGCAGGGCAGCCGCTGCGCGTGGACTGGGGAGGGCACAGCTGGCGCGTGTGCGCCCGCCCCGTGCGCTGGTATCGCCGCACCGCCTGGTGGGAGGAGAACGCCAGGGCACAGCGCGGTGCAGGGGCCGGCCTCGTGGACGAGGAGATCTGGCGCCTGCAAGTGCGCCTCGGCGCAAGGGACGCCCCGCGCACCGTTCACCTCTCCCACCAGCCCCAGACCGGCCGCTGGCGCCTCATCAACCTTCCCGATCAGGCGGCCGGTCACGAGGGGGAACGGCGCAGCGCATGAGCTTCACGCACCTGCACGTCGCGAGCGCCTTCAGCGCCCACTACGGCGTGGATTGGCCGGAAGCGCTCGCCGAGGCCGCCGCGGCGGACGGGGCCACGGCCCTGGCCTGCACCGACAGGGACGGCCTCTACGGCTTGGTCAAGCACGTGGGCGCCTGCCAAGCGGCGGGGATCGCCCCCATCGCCGGGGTGGACCTCGCCCTCCTGCCCCCTGCCCGCCCCGGCGGACGCCCGGCCTCCTCTCGTGTCGCCGCCCCCACGCGCGCCCCGGGCGAGCGGGAACGGCCGCAGGGCCGGGTGGTCGTCCTGGCGCGGGGCACGCGGGGCGCGGGAGGCCTCGGCACGCGCTTCCTGCCTCCCACGCGCCGCGGCACCCAGCTCCCCGCCCCGGCGGGGGCCGGGTACGCGGCCCTCTGCTCCCTCGTGAGCCGGGCCCACGCCGCCGCCTCCCCTCACGACGGCGGCCTGGCCCCGCTGCGTGACCTTTCGCCGGAGGCGAGGCACACGCGCCGGCCCCGCCCGGGCGCCGTCGGGCCTTCCCCCGATCCCCAGGTGGGCATCGGCGTCACCGCCGCCCAGCTGGCTGGCCTCGTGCGCGCCCCTTCGGGGGCGCCGGCGCTGACCGTGCTGCTCGGCCCGGACTCGGACGTGGGGCGCGCCGCTGCCTCCAGGGACTACCGCGGGGCGCGGGTGGCCCTGCGAGCCTGGAAGGAACTGCTCGGTCCAGGCGCGCTCGCCGTGGAGGTGGTCAGTCACGCGGCGGAGCCAGGCGCCGCGTACAGCACGGCCCACGCCGTGAGGATGCTGCGCATCGCGCGCGAGGCGGGCGTGCCGGCCGTCCTGAGCAATGCCGTGCGCTATCTGCTCCCGGACGGGGCCGCCACGGCGGACGTCCTGGACGCGGTGCGCCTCCTGAGCCCGCTGAGCCTCGGCCTCACGCCCCCACACCCCGGCGAGGTCCTGCAGGCCAACGGCCAGGGCTGGCTCAAGCCGGCCGCCGACATGCGCACCCTCGCCTCGGAGCTGGCCTACGAGCTGGGCGGCGGCGCGGAGGCCGCCGTCGAGCTGCTGCGCGACACCGAGGATCTCGCGGAGGCCAGCTCCCTCGAGCCGGTGGCCGACCTCGGTTGGGGCGTTCCCTCCGTCCCCGAGGCCTCGGTGCTTGGCCTCGACGGGGACCCGCAGGCGATCCTGCGCGCCCGCTGCGAGGAGGGCCTCGAGAGGTACTTCGGCCCGAACGCCCCGTCCAGCGCCTTCGGAGGGGGAGGACGACCGGGGGCCAGGGAGCGCCTCGAGCACGAGCTCGGCGTCATCGCCGACCTCGGCTTTGCCGGATACTTCCTCACTGTTGCCACGGCCACCGACCTCATCCGCTCCCTCGGGGTGCGCAGCGCGGCCCGCGGCTCCGGCGCCTCCTCGCTCGTGGCCTACCTGACGGGCATCTCCCACGTGAACCCCCTGGCCCACGACCTCATCTTCGAACGCTTCCTCTCCCGGGACCGCACCTCCCTGCCGGACATCGACGTGGACGTGGAATCCGCCAGGCGCCACGAGGTCTACCGCGAGCTCTTCCGCCGCTTCGGTTCTGAACGCACCACGCTCATGAGCATGCAGAACGCCTACCGGGCCCGCGGCGCCGTGCGGGACGCCGGGCTGGCGCTCGGTGTGGAGGGCGAGGAGACGGACGCGATCGCCAAGAGCCTCTGGCGCTTCAGCGCGGGCAGCTTCCGGGAGGCCATCGACCTCATGCCCGAGCTGCGTCCCTTGGCCCAGCGGCTCGAGGCGGACCGGGCGGCAGGCGGGCACCAGGTGGACCTGCTCGTGGACCTCACCGAGCGCCTCGATCGCCTGCCGCGGCACATCTCCATGCACCCCTGCGGCGTGATCCTGTCCGACGCCCGCCTGCTCAAGCGCACGCCGGTGCAGGCCTCCGGCCTGGGGCTGCCCATGAGCCAGTTCGACAAGCACGACATGGACTCCATGGGCCTGCTCAAGCTCGACGTCCTCGGCGTGCGCATGCAATCCACCATCGCCTACACCCTGGAGGAGATCGCCCGCATCCACGGCAGCGGCGAGGCCGTCTATGCCGCGGGGCAGCACGAGCGCGTGAGCATGGGCGCCTGGTACGAGGGGCGCAAGGAATACAGCGGCGTGATCCGCCGGGTGCCGGACGGCGCCGGGGCGCCGGACGGGCTGACCCTGCCCGACGCCGCACCCACGCCGTCGGGCACCCCCCTACCGCCCTGGCTGGGGGAGGACGGGGTCATCGACCTCTCCCTCGTCCCCCTGGACGACGAGGCAACCTACGAGATGATCCGCACCACCAACACGCTCGGCGTCTTCCAGATCGAATCCCCCGGACAGCGCGAGCTCATCGGCAAACTCGCGCCAACCGAGTTCAACGACCTCATCATCGACATCTCGCTCTTCCGGCCAGGCCCCATGCAATCGGACATGGTGCGCCCCTTCCTCGAACAACGCCACGGCTTCGCGAAAGAGGCCTACCCCCACCCGGACCTCGAACCGATCCTCGCCGAGACCCACGGGGTGGTCGTCTTCCACGAGCAGGTCCTGCGCATGCTCGACGTCATGACCGGCTGCGGGCTCGCTCAAGCGGACGTGCTGCGCCGGCGCCTGGGCAACCCGGCCAAGGAACCGGCCGTCGAACGCTTCTTCAGGGCGGAAACCCTGAAGCGCGGCTACCCGCTGCCCATCATCGACCGCGTGTGGGCCACGCTCGCCGCGTTTGGCTCCTTCGGCTTCTGCAAGGCGCACGGCGCCGCCTTTGCCGTGCCCACCTATCACTCCGCCTGGCTCAAGACCCACCACCCGGAGGCCTTCCTCGCCGGGCTCTTCGAACACGACCCGGGCATGTATCCGCGGCGCCTGCTCATCGCCGAGGCCCGGCGCCTCGGCGTGCCGCTGCTTCCCCTCGACGTGAACCGCTCCGGGCGGCGCTTTGCCGTGGAGGAGATCCCCGGCGCCCGGGGAGTCGAGGCCGTCCCCGGCGTGCGCGCCTCCGGGCGCCTCGGGGTGCGCCTGGCCCTCAGCCTCATCACCTCCCTCTCCGAGGCGGAGGCCGTGCGCCTCGAGGCCGGCGCCCCCTACGACTCCGTCGCGGACGTCCGCGACCGCGCCAGGCCCACCCGCACCAATCTGCGCCGCCTGGCCCAGCTCGGTGCCCTCGACTGTTTCCTCGTTCAGGGCGCGGGCGGGCGCGCCGACCTCGTGCACCACCTCGACGCCCAACGCGAGGGCGTCATGAACGGCACCGGCGCTCGCCGCGGGGCCGGGGCGGCCGGCGCACGCAAGGCGGTGCGGCAGCAGGTGGACGGACAGATGGCGTTGCCGCTGGGCGTTGACCTGGAGACGAGCGCGCTCACGCCCCTCTTCCCGGAGCCCACGCCCACCCAGCGCATCAGGGAGGAGCTCGATCTCACGGCGGCGGACCTCTCCGGCCACCTCATGAGCGCCCACCACTCCTTCCTCGACAGGGTCGGCGCCACGCCCTCGGACCGCCTGCTGGGCCTGCGCTCCGGTTCACGCGTGTTGGTGGCAGGGGTGCGCGTGGCGACCCAGACCCCGCCCATGCGCTCGGGCGAGCGCGTGGTGTTCCTCTCGCTCGACGACGGGCACGGCTGCGTCGACATCGCCTTCTTCACGCAGGCGCAGCACGCCACGGGGCCGCTGCTCTTCTCCTCGAACCTCATGCTCGTGGAGGGCGTCACCCGCCGCACCGGGCCGCGCGCCGTGTCGGTGCAGGCGTTGAAGGCCTGGGACCTGCAGGACCCGAACACCGCGCTGCCGGGGGCCGACTACCTCGAGCGCACCGAGGGGGAGTGGCGGGCCGCGCTGCGCAGGGCCCCCGAGCTCTCGGTGCCAGGAGAGGCCGGCGGTTGGTACCGCGGCATCGTCCGGGCCGGCGTCAACGGCGCCACCGCGGCCGAGCTCGCCCCGGCGGGCGCGCTGGCCCCCACGCGGGCGGGAGCGGCGTCCGGCGCGGGGCGCGGTGCCCGACGCCGCGTGGCCGGGGCCGTGGCGGGACGCCCCGTTCCGTGGCGGCCGGGGGACGGCTCGGATGCCACGGGCGGTGGTGGGGACGGGCTCGGCGCGCTGGGGGAGAGCCGCGTCAAGCGGGCCGGTGGAATGGGCTGAGGCAGACTAAGCACCACAACCACGAGGGGGAACGCAGATGCGACTGCACCACGTTCAGCTGGCCATCCCGGCGGGAGGAGAGGACGCGGCACGCGAGTTCTGGATCGGCGGCGCGGGCTGGAGCGAGGTTCCCAAGCCGCCGGCGCTGACCGGGCGCGGGGGCTGCTGGTTCAGGCGCCTCGACGCCGAGGGGCGGGTGCTCGCGGAGATCCACTGTGGCGTCGAGGCGGACTTCAGGCCAGCGGCCAAGGCGCATCCGGCGCTCCTGCTTGACTCCGTCAAGGAGCTTGAGGCGCTCGGCGCGCGGCTGCCGCTGCACGGAGGAGCCGTCGACTGGAGCGAGCGGCACACCTTCGATGGCTACGAGCGTTTCCACGCCAGTGACCCCTTCGGTAATCGGATCGAGGTGCTTGCCGTTCCCGAGGCAACCGCGTGAGCGCGCCACCCGCGCCTCAGTCGGCCAGGCGCCGTCGTGCATCAAACGGGGCGTCAGCCCCGTTGAGACCCCGGCGTGAAGCGCGTGGCACCGCCGCTGACCCTGATCCCGCCGGTGGCCGGGATGTCGACCAGGAGCCGACTGGGGCGCCCCACGTGGGCTCCCTGCAGGATCTCGACGTGCCCGTCCCGCGGGGCCAGGCCCAGGGTGCGCAGGTAGGCACCCGTGGCGGCGGCGGCCGAACCAGTGGCGGGGTCCTCGCTGATGCGGCCCACCGGGAAGAGATTGCGGGCCTCGTAGAGGTCGGCGGCGAGCGGCGAGAGCACGGTGACGGTCCCGGTCCAGCCGTTGCTCTCCATGAGCGGTTCCAAGGCCCGCGGGTCGTAGCGGAACTGGTGGAAGAGCTCGCGGTCCTTCAGTACCAGCACCGGGTGCCAATTGCCGGCAAAGGACTCCAGGACGGGGAAGCGGGGATCGATGTCCTCGCGACGCAGGGTGAGCACGGAGAGCAGCTCATCCAGCGCGGCCGGATCGATGGCGCGGGAGGCCGGATCCACCGAGACAAACGACACCCGCGCCCGGCCGGCGTCGTCCAAGCCCGCGGAGATGGCGACCTCGCCCGCCTGCGTCTCAAAGACCATGTCCCGCCAGCCCTTGCTCTCGAAGAGGGCCACGGCGGTCGCCACCGTCGCGTGGCCGCAGAAGGGGATCTCGGCGCCGGGGGAGAAGTAGCGCATGCCCACGCGCGCGGGGGAGCCCGCGGCCCCCTGCACGGCGGCGGCGGAGGTGCTCACCACGAAGGCGCTCTCCGGGTGCCCGAGCTCGGTGGCGATGGCCTGCATCTGCGCCGTGGAGAGGCCGGAGGCATCAAGGACAACACCCGCGGGATTGCCGCCGTGCGGCGCGTCGGCAAAGGCGGTGTAGTGCAACGCGAGTTCGCTCATGCACGGACCAACGCACCGCACGGCGGCGGCATCCCCGCGGCTCGGGCGGCTACGCCGCCGCGAAGGCCTCCTCCTTGGCGCCCCAGACGTCCGGGCCGAAGACCTCGTAGGCGATCGCGTCGGGGGAGGCGCCGCGGGCGATGGCCTCGTCCCGCACGGCGCGCATGAAGCCCAGCGGGCCGCAGAGCAGCCACGAGGCCCCCTCAGGCAGGCGAACGGCGTCGAGATCCAGGCGGCCCTCGTGGATGTGGACGCCCGGCACGGTGGTGGTCGCGCCGCCTGCCCCGACCCACACGTGGGCGCTGAGGCCGGGGAGGGCCGCGGCCGCCGCACTCACCTGCTCCCGCAGGGCCCACCCCCGAAGCGAGCGCTCGGCGTGCAGCACCAGCACCTCGCGCGTGGAACCCGAGCGAACGAGCTGCTCCAGCATGGAGGCGGTGGGTGTCGCCCCGATCCCGCCCGTCACGAGGACCAGCGGCTCCGCGCCCTCCGCGAGGGTTAGCTCGCCGTAGGGGTTGGAGAGCTCAACGGTGTCGCCGACGCTCAGTGACGAGGTGATCATCCCCGACACCTCGCCGCCCTCTTCAGGGCGCACGATGATGGCCCGCCCGGTGCCCGGCGCGTTGCACAGGGTGTACTGGCGCGCCTGGCGCAGGCCGTCGGCGAGCCGGACGCGGACGCTGACGTAGTGACCCGCCTTCGACGGGGTCACCGGCGTCTCATCGGCGGCCTCGAAGCGCACGGCCAGGGCCCCCTCAGCGACGGGCTCGATCGAGGCCACCCGCCACGGCGTCCACGCGCTCTGGTTGGCCTGTTCCAGGTACAACCCGGCCTCGATCTTGATGAGGGCGTTGGCCATGAGCCAGTACACCTCGCTCCACGCGGAGGCGACCTCGGGCGTGACGGCTGCGCCGAGCACCTCGGCGATGGCGCCGAAGAGGTGCTCGTAGACCACCTGGTACTGCTCGGGGCGCACATCGAGCGCGGCATGCCTGTGCGCGATCCGGGCGAGGGCACGTTCCGGAACGAGGTCCGGGTGCTCGAGCAGATGGGTGGCAAAGGCGGCGATCGAGCCGGCCAGCGCCTTGGCCTGCTCGCCGGAGCGCTGGTTGGAGCGCGAGAAGGTGCCGTCGAGGAGCTGCGGGTGGGCGGCAAAGAGACGGCCGTAGAAGTTCGTGGTGATGTCCACGATGTTCTCGGCAACGACGGGAAGGGTCGCTTCGATGACGGGGCGCGAGGTCTGCGACAGCATGGGGACTCCCTGGCTAGTGCTTAAAGCACGCATTTCATATGCGTGTATCTAGTTCTACGCCTTGTAGAAGTCATCGCCAAATCGGACTAGTCGGTGCTGGTGCGCAGGCCGATGGACGCGAAGAAGGCCCCGCCGCTGGCGGGGCCGGAGACGTCGCGCACCGACACGGGATCGAGGGCCGCGTAGAACGCCTCCCTCGCCGCCGCGAGGTGCCCGCGCAGCCGGCACGCGCCCACGAGGGGGCAGTCTCCCGCGGCGGCGCCGGTGCATTCGGCCACATCGGCGCGGGTATCGAGGGAGCGCAGCACCGCGCCGATCGATACGTCGAGACCGGCCCGGCTCACCGTTGCCCCTCCCGTGCGCCCCCGCTGAACCTCGATCCAACCGCGGTGGGACAGGGCGGTGACCGCCTTGCTGACATGCGATTGCGGCACGGCAACGCGCTGCGAGAGTTCGCGGGTGGAGAGGCGCACCTCCGGTTCGGCGCCCAGCACCATCAACACGCGCAGCCCCACGTCGGCGAAGGCACCAATCTTCATGCCCCCAGTCTAGGAAGCCTCGGCCGGGCGCGCCCGAGGTGAGGAACGGCGTGGGCCCGGCCACACGCCGTCGTGCATCAAGCGGCGCGGCCACGCGCTGACCTAGACTGGTTCCCGGCTGGCCGTGGTCACCGTATGCCACATGCCCTGAAGCCGTCATTCACGAAAGAGGACCTCCCGTGTCGCAGAACATCACGCTCACCATCGACGGCAACGAGCGGGAGGTGAGTCAGGGAACCACCGGTGCCGAAGCCTTCTTCGAGGACCGCAGCATCGTCGTGATGCGCGTGGACGGCACCCTGCAGGATCTCTCCCGCGAGCTGGTCGCGGGCACCACGGTTGAGGGTGTGACGATCGACTCGGAGGACGGCCTCAACGTCCTGCGTCACTCGACGGCCCACGTCATGGCGCAGGCCGTGCAGCAGTTGCGCCCCGACGCCAAGCTCGGCATCGGCCCGTACATCAAGGACGGCTTCTACTTCGACTTCGACGTCGAGGAACCCTTCACGCCGGAGGACCTCAAGACGCTCGAGAAGATGATGCTCAAGATCGTCAACCAGAACCAGCGCTTCGAGCGCCGCGTCGTCACGCCGGCCGAGGCCCGCGAGGCCATGGCGGACGAGCCGTACAAGCTGATCCTGCTCGACAAGGCCGACGCCGCCGACGAGTCCGGCGAGGGCGTCTCCGTCGAGGTCGGCGCCGGCGAGACCACGATCTACTCCAACGTTGACCGCAAGTCGGGCGACGTGGTGTGGTGCGACCTGTGCCGCGGCCCGCACCTGCAGAACACCAAGATCATCTCCAACGCCTTTGCGCTCACGCGCTCCGCCGCCGCGTACTGGCTCGGCTCGGAGAAGAACAAACAGCTGCAGCGCATCTACGGGACGGCCTGGCCCACCAAGGAGGCCCTCAAGGCCTACCAGGAGCGCCTGGCCGAGGCCGAGCGCCGCGATCACCGCCGGCTTGGCTCCGAGCTTGACCTGTTCTCCTTCCCCGACGAGCTGGGCTCCGGCCTGCCGGTGTTCCACCCCAAGGGCGGCATCATCAAGCGCGAGATGGAGGACTACGTCCGCGACCGCCACGTCGAGGAGGGCTTCCAGTACGTCGGCACGCCGCACATCTCCAAGGACGGCCTGTTCCACACCTCCGGCCACCTGCCCTACTACGCCGACACCATGTTCCCCGCCCTGCGCGTGGACGAGGAGTACGACGAGGAGGGCAACGTCACCAAGCCGGGCCAGGACTACCGCCTCAAGGCGATGAACTGCCCCATGCACAACCTCATCTTCCGCGGGCGCGGGCGCTCCTACCGCGAGCTGCCGCTGCGCCTCTTCGAGTTCGGTCACGTGTACCGCTACGAGAAGTCCGGCGTGGTGCACGGCCTGACGCGCGTGCGCGGCTTTGCCCAGGACGATTCGCACTCCTACGTCACCAAGGAGCAGGCGCCCGCCGAGGTGGAGCACCTGCTGAACTTCATGCTCTCGCTGCTGCGTGATTTTGGCATGAGCGACTTCTACCTCGAGCTCTCCACGCGCGATCCCGAGTCCGATAAGTTCATCGGCTCGGACGAGCAGTGGGAGGAGGCCACGGCTGTGCTGGAGCGCGTCGCCACGGCCTCCGGCGTGGAGCTGGTCCCGGATCCGGGCGGAGCCGCGTTCTACGGCCCCAAGATCTCGGTCCAGGCCAAGGACGCGATCGGCCGCACGTGGCAGATGGGCACGGTGCAGTACGACTTCAACCAGCCCGCCCGCTTCGGCCTGGAGTACCAGGCGGCCGATGGCACGCGCCAGGAGCCGGTCATGATCCACGCCGCCAAGTTCGGCTCGATCGAGCGCTTCATGGGCGTGCTGGTGGAGCACTACGCCGGCGCCTTCCCGGCGTGGCTCGCGCCCGTCCAGGTGCGCGCCATCCCCGTGGCCGAGGCCTTCAACGACTACCTCGCCGAGGTTGTTGCGAAGCTCAAGGCCCAGGGCATCCGCGCGGAGCTGGAGGATTCGAGCGATCGCTTCCCCAAGAAGATCCGCAACGCGTCCAAGGAGAAGATCCCGTTCGTGCTCATCGCCGGCGGCGAGGACCAGGAGGCGGGCGCCGTCTCCTTCCGCTACCGCGACGGCGAGCAGGACAACCAGGTGCCCGTGGACGAGGCAGTGGCCCGCATCGTGGCGCACGTGAAGAACCGGGTGAACACCGACCATGCCTGAATCCCAGCAGGCGGCCGGGCGCGTGCCCGGCGCCGATCCTGAGACGGACGCGGCGGTGACGGACGGCTTCGAGCTGCCCGCCGACCCGGACGCGCTCGGCCGCCTCTGGACGCCCTACCGCATGGCGTACATCAACGCGGGCCAGGACCAGGTCAAGGACGAGGCCAGTTGCCCGTTCTGCGCGGCCCCGGCCCGCAGCGACGACGATGCGCTCATCGTCTTCCGCGGCGAGACGTGCTTCGTGAACCTGAACCTGTACCCGTACAACCCGGGCCACATGATGGTGCTTCCGTACCGCCACGTGCCCGACTACACGGACATCACGGCGCAGGAAACGGCGGAGATGGGGGCGCTGGCGCAGAAGGCCATGCGCGTCCTGCGCCACGTCTCGAACCCGGCCGGCTTCAACCTGGGGATGAACCAGGGACAGGCCGGAGGGGCCGGCATCGCCGCGCACCTGCACCAGCACGTCATCCCGCGCTGGAACGGGGACGCGAACTTCTTCCCGATCATCGCCAAGACCAAGGCCATCCCCGTGGTCCTCGGCGAGACGCTGGAGCTCGTGCGGCGCGGCTGGGCGGAGGTTCGGTAGCCCCATGCTCGATCGTTACGCGCGCGGTCTGTTCACCGCGCTCTTCACGCCGCTCGCCCGCGCCCTGCGCAGGGCGGGGATCACGCCGGACGTCGTCACCATCGTCGGCTCGCTCGGCGCGATCCTCTCGGCCCTCATCGCCTACCCCCAGGGCCAGCTGTTCTGGGGCACGGTGGCCGTGACCGTGTTCATCTTCTCCGACATGCTGGACGGCATCCTGTCCCGCCTGCCGAACGAGGACGGCTCGGCTCCGGAGCGGACCGAGGGGCAGAAGGCCTGGGGCTCGTTCCTGGACTCCACGCTCGACCGCGTCGTCGACTTTGTCCTCTTCGGCGCCGTGGCCTTCTGGTTCCTGACGGGCGGCGACCGCCCCGACCTCGGCGCGCTCGCCCTGGCCAATCTGGCCCTGGGCGGCGTGGTCTCCTACGCCCGCGCCAAGGCCGAGTCCCTCGGCCTCGAGGCCAACGTTGGCCTCGCCGAGCGCAGCGAGCGCATCGTCCTGCTGCTGGTCTTCACGGGTTTCACGGGCCTCGGCCTGACCCCGTGGGTCCTCTACGGCGTGCTGTGGGTCCTTGCCCTCGCGAGCGCCTTTACCGCCATGCAGCGCGTGGCGCTGGTCCGGGCCCAGACCCGCGGCTGAACGCACGGCACCCACGCCAAGCGCCCGACGTCGGGCCTTCAGGCCGAGCGAAACGGCCCCCTTCCGCCTCACGGCGGGAGGGGGCCGTCGTCGTCTGCGGGGGCGCCCCGGCGGGGCGTGTCAAGTTTTTGCCCCGGGTGGAGCGTCATATGTGAAGCGCACCCTTGGGCGGGGGTGACGGGGGCTTCCTAACGTGGCAGGCGTTGTACCCCACCGAACAGCAAAGCAGGAGCATCATGGCCGAGCAGCCCACCACCCCCCAGCCCGAGCAGGCGACTGGCGGCCCCCGCGTCAAGCGCGGCATGGCCCAGATGCTCAAGGGCGGCGTCATCATGGACGTGGTGACCCCGGAGCAGGCCCGCATCGCCGAGGACGCCGGCGCCGTGGCCGTCATGGCGCTCGAGCGCGTGCCTGCCGACATCCGCGCTCAGGGCGGCGTCTCGCGCATGTCCGATCCGGACATGATCGACGGCATCATCGAGGCCGTGTCCATCCCGGTCATGGCCAAGGCCCGCATCGGCCACTTCATGGAGGCGCGCGTCCTGGAGTCGCTCGGCGTCGACTACATCGACGAGTCCGAGGTGCTCTCGCCCGCCGACTACGCCAACCACATCGACAAGCACGAGTTCACCGTGCCGTTCGTGTGCGGCGCCACCAACCTGGGCGAGGCGCTGCGCCGCATCACCGAGGGCGCCGCGATGATCCGCTCCAAGGGCGAGGCCGGCACGGGCGACGTCTCCAACGCCGTGACGCACATGCGCACCATCCGCGCAGAGATCGCCCGCCTGACCTCGCTGGCGCCGGACGAGCTTTACGTCGCCGCCAAGGAGCTGCAGGCGCCCTACGAGCTCGTGGCCGAGGTGGCCCGCACGGGTGAGCTGCCCGTCGTGCTCTTCACCGCGGGCGGCATCGCGACCCCGGCCGATGCCGCGATGATGATGCAGCTCGGCGCCCAGGGCGTGTTTGTCGGCTCCGGCATCTTCAAGTCGGGCAACCCGGCGCAGCGCGCCGCCGCCATCGTCAAGGCGACCACGTTCCACGACGATCCCTCCGTGGTGGCCGAGGTCTCCCGCGGGCTGGGCGAGGCGATGGTCGGCATCAACGTCTCCGACATCCCCGTGCCGCACCGCCTCGCCGAGCGCGGCTGGTGAGCAGCCTCTCGGATCAGGCCGCCCGCCTGCACGGCGTCCGCGAGGGTGCCGCGCCGGGCGGGCGCGTCCGCGTCGGCGTGCTGGCCCTGCAGGGCGATGTGCGCGAGCACGTCGAGGCGCTGAGCGCCGTCGGGGCCGAGGCGGTGCCGGTGCGCAGGGCGTCCGAGCTCGCCTCGGTCTCCGGGTTGATCATCCCCGGGGGAGAGTCCACGGCGATCGCCCACCTGCTGCGCGTGTTCGGGCTCATGGAGCCCCTGCGCTCGGCGATCGCCGGCGGGCTGCCGGTGCTCGGCACGTGTGCGGGGATGATTCTGCTGGCCGACACGATCGCGGATCCGGCCGTGGTGCGGGGCGCGGAACAGGAGAGCGTGGGCGGGCTCGACGTCACGGTGCGCCGCAACGCGTTCGGGCGCCAGGTGGACAGCTTCGAGAGCGACCTCACGCTCGCGGCGTGGGGCGAGGCGCTGCCGGAGGCCTCGACGGTGCGCGCGGTGTTCATCCGCGCGCCGCGGATCGAGGCGGTGGGCGAGGGCGTCAGCGTGCTCGCCTCGGTCGACGCGCATCCCGTGGCCGTGGCGCAGGGCAACCTCGTGGCCACGGCCTTCCACCCGGAGTCCGCCGGTGAGACGGCGCTGCACGCGTGGCTGGTCGCCGCGGCCGCGGCGCACGCGGCGGCGTAGCCCCCGCCTTCGTCCCTCCGCTCACGGAGGTCGTCCCCACCACCCCAGACCAGCCCAGCGGGCGCCCCACCACCTCAGAATCGGAGTGGGTTCGGTACGGTTTCTCGCCGAAAAACGTAACGAACCCACTCCGATCTCGCTGTTGGGGGCCGCAGTGCACGACGGCGCAGGGGCGCCTTGGGCGGCCGAGGCACCCTGGGAGGGCGGTTGGCCGCGCAGGAGTGCGGGGCCGCCTGGGCGCGGGGGACGCCCCGGGCGTTCAGGCCGGGAGCAGGCCGCGGCGGCGCAGGAGGAAGCTCGGATCGGCGTCGCGCCCGCGGTAGGCGCGGAAGGACGCGAGCGTGTCTCGCGTGTTGCCTCGGGCCAGGAATTCCTCCCTGAAGCGCTGGCCGGCCGCGCGGACGTCGGGCTGCTCCTCGAACCAGGCCACGGTGTCAGCGTCGAGCACCTCGGCCCAGAAGTAGGAGTAGTACCCGGCCGAGTAGCCGGACTCGAAGATGTGCTGGAAGTAACCGCTGCGGTAGCGCGGGGCGATCACGGTGGGGTCGAAGCCGAGCTCGCGCAGGGCCGCGTCCTCGAAGGCCAGCGGATCCTCGACGCGCTCGCCCGGCGCGAGGGTGTGCCAGGCGAGATCCAGCAGGGCGGCGCCGAGGTACTCGGTGGTGCTGAACCCCTCGCCCCACTGCGCCGCGGCGCCCAGGGCCTCCAGCGTCTCGGCGGGCAGCGCCTCACCCGTGCGCCAGTGCTTGGCGTAGTGGGGGAGCACCTGCGGATGCCTGGCCCACATCTCGTTGACCTGGCTGGGGAACTCGACGATGTCGGTGGGGATCGAGGTCCCGGCCAGCGAGGGGTAAGCAGCGGCGGAGAAGAGCCCGTGCAGGGCGTGGCCAAACTCGTGGAAGAGGGTGTTGACCTCATCGAGGGTGCACAGCGCCGGCTCGCCTTCGGCGGGGCGCGGGATGTTCAGGTTGTTCATGACCACCGGCTTCTCGCCCAGGGCGCTCGCCCCCTCGCGCAGCGAGTTCATCCAGGCGCCGCCGCGCTTGCTCGGGCGGGCGAAGCAGTCGCCGATGAAGAGGCCGAGCCCCGTGCCGTCCTCCTCGAACACCTCCCAGACCCGGGCGTCCGGGTGATGCACGGGCAGGTCGGGGCGCGGGGTGAGGGTGAGCCCGTACACGAGGCGCGCGGCGCGGAACACGCCCTCCTCCAAGACTCGGTCGAGCTCGAAGTAGTCCTTGAGGACGGCGGCGTCGACGCCGTAGTCGCGCGCGGCCACGGCGTCCAGCCCGGCGGACCGGTCCCACGGGGCCACGGGAGCGCCGGTGGCCTGTTCGATGCGGGCGTCCTCGGCGGCGGCGTTGGCCACCGCGGGGGCCACGGCGCGGCCCAGCAGCTCCCTCACCACCTCCAGGCGCGTCTCCGAGCGCGTCGCCAGCGTCGCCTCCGCATGGTGCGCGTAGCCAAGCAGGGCCGCCCGCTCGGCGCGCAGGGCCGAGATCTGCACGGCCAGGTCGAGCGTGCCGCCCGGCTCGCCCGAGCCGCGGGAGACCGAAGCGGTGTGCAGGCGCTCGCGGCTCGCGGCGTCGCTCAGTTCGGCCAGCGCCGGCTGGACGCTCGGGAGGATGAGGGTCAGCAGGTGCCCCTCGCGGCCGGCCGCCTCGGCCGCGGCGGCGGAGGAAGCCAACGCCGAGGCGGAGAGCCCCCGGGCCTCGTCGGCACTGAGCAGCACCGCGGCGTCGTTCATGTCCTCGCTCACGCGCTGTCCAAAGCGCGTGTTGAGCGCGGAGATGCGCTCGTTGAGCGAGCGCAGCGCCTCGCGGTCTGCCTCGCTCAGTTCGGCGCCGGCGAGCCGCCGGCGCAGCAGCGTCTGCTCGGCCAGGCGGGCTTCCTCGCCCTTCAGGGCGGAGAGATCCACCTGGGCCAGGCGGGCGGTGAGCCCCGGATGCAGCGTCAGCGCGTCCTCGTGCGCCGTGCCGAGCTCCGAGATGACGAGCTCGGCCTCCTTCATGGCCGGCGTGCCGTGCGAGGGGATGATGTTCCGCGCCGCGCCCATGGCCCGCCGCAGGATGGGCGAGCTCGCCTCCAGCGCGCCGAACGTGGTGGCAAACGTGGCGGGCGCCGGGTTGGCAACGATCGCCTCGACCCGCTCCAGCTGCTCGGCGATGCCCTCGCGCACGCCGTCGATGAGGTCCTGCGCCGTGATGCTCTCCAGCGGCGGCAGCTCGTAGGGGAGGGGGCTCGGATGCGTGAAGACGTGGCTCATGACCCCCAGCGTGCCACGCCCCGGGCCGGTCGTGCGCGGGGCGCGGCCCACCCGGCCGCTAGAATGGGCTCGATCCGTTGTGCACTCCGACCGAAGCGACCGCGCCCGCGAGGCGTCCGCGGCACGTGAGAAGGGTTGCGTGCGCAGCGCAAGCGAACTTGCCACCTTCAGACACAAGGAGCCACATGTCCGGGCACTCCAAATGGGCGACCACCAAGCACAAGAAGGCCGCGATCGACGCCAAGCGTGCCAAGGCCTTCGCGCAGTACATCAAGAAGATCGAGGTCGCGGCCCGCGCGGGTGGCGCCGACATCGCCGGCAACCCCGGCCTTGAGCTTGCCGTCTCCAAGGCGAAGAAGAACTCCGTTCCCGCCGCCAACATCGATCGCGCCATCAAGCGCGGCGCTGGCCTGACCGGCGAGGTCGTCGACTACACGGAGATCATCTACGAGGCGCGCGGCCCGCAGGGCTCTGCCCTCCTGGTGGAGTGCCTCACAGACAACAAGAACCGTGCCGCCTCCGAGACTCGCGTGGCCATCACCCGCAACGGCGGCACCATCGCCGATCCGGGTTCCGTCCAGTTCCTCTTTGCCCGCAAGGGCGTCGTGGTGCTGCCCAAGGGCGAGAACACCGAGGATTCCCTCCTCGAGGTCGTGCTCGAGGCCGGCGCCGACGCCGAAGAGGTGATCGACAACGGCGAGAGCTTCTCGATCATTTCCGAGCCGACCGATCTGCGCGCCGTGGCCGAGGCCCTGGACGCCGCCGGCATCGAGTACGAGACCGACGAGGTCGAGTTCGTGCCGTCCATGAAGGTCGAGCTGGACGCCGAGGGCGCCCGCAAATTCTTCAAGCTCGAGGAGGCCCTCGAGGAGCTGGACGACGTGCAGAACGTCTACTCCAACGTCGATATCTCGGCCGAGGTCCTCGCCGAGCTCGAGGAGGACTGAGCCGTGCCGCTGCGGGTGGTCGGGGTCGACCCCGGCCTCACCCGCTGCGGCCTCTCGGCGGTGGACGTCGAGCGCGACCGCAGCGCGTCCCTCGTTGACGTGCGGGTCCTGGGCACGGCGTCCACCGATCCCCTCGATGTGCGCATCTTGGCGATCGCCGATGGCATCGAGGCGTGGCTCGACCGCCACCGCCCGGATGCCGTGGCGATCGAGCGGGTGTTCACCTACACCAACGTTTCAACCGTCATGGGCACGGCCCAGGCGACGGGCGTCGTCATCGCCGCCGCCGCGCGCCGCAACATCCCGGTGGCGCTGCACACGCCCACCGAGGTCAAGGCGGCGGTGACCGGCACCGGCCAGGCAGACAAAGCCCTCGTGACCGCCATGGTCACCAAGATCCTGAAGCTCCCCGCCCCTCCCAAGCCGGCCGACGCGGCCGACGCCATCGCCATCGCCCTCGCCCACGCGTGGCGAGGCGCGGCACCCGGGTCGCTCGCGGCGGCGTCGTCGGGCACGGCGGCGGGCCTTACGCCCGCCCAGCGCGCCTGGGCCCAGGCCCAGGCCAAGGCCTCCGGCGGCGGGCGCCGCGCCGAGGAAGCGCGGCTGAAGGCGATGGCCAAGCGCCGCGCCTAGCGCGGCCAGGCCCGGAATGCCCGACGACGCGTGGCGCGCCATGGGGCGCGCGGGCGCCGCACCGGTTAGGATCATCGAAGAGATCTTCGAATCCTGCTGCGGCAGGAACGCATGGCGGGCCGCAGGCGCCCGCGAGAGGGAAGGGCAGCATGATCGCTCAACTGACCGGGACGGTCGCCTCCGCCCAACTCAACTCGCTTGTCCTCGACGTGGGCGGCGTGGGATATCTCGTGCATTCGACGCCGCGCGCCCTGGCCGGGTGGCGCGAGGGCGAGCAGGCCACGGCCTTCACCTCGCTCGTGGTCCGCGAGGACTCCATGACGCTCTTCGGCTTCGACACCCAGCGCGACCGGGAAACGTTCGAGATCCTGGTCTCGGTGCAGGGCATCGGCCCCCGCCTGGCCCTGGCCATCCTCGCCGTGCACGCGCCGGAGACGATCGCGGTGGCTGCGGCAAACGAGGACACCAAGGCCTTCACCCAGGTGCCGGGGATCGGCCCCAAGGGTGCCCAACGCATCGTCCTCGAGCTCAAGGGCAAGCTGCAGCCCACGGGCGAGCAGCAGCCGGCCGCCGCGCCGGCCGCGAGCGCCCAGGACGCGCGCTCGGCGCAGGTGCTCGAGGCCCTCATGGGCCTGGGCTGGAGCGAGAAGGACGCGTCGAAGGCGATCGCCGCCGCGTTGGCCGACGATCCCTTCCTCGAGCAGGCCTCGGTTCCGGTGCTCCTGCGCGCCGTGCTGGCCGGAATCGGCAGGGCCTCCGGCCTCAAGGCCGGCCGCTGATGAGCGAGTCCCTGACCGCCGCGGGGCAGGAGCCGGAGGAACGCGCGCTCGAGGCGGCCATGCGCCCCAAGAACCTCGATGAATTCGTGGGCCAGCCGCGGGTGCGCCAGCAGCTCTCCCTCGTGCTCGAGGCCTCCAAGCTGCGCGGCCGCGTGGCCGATCACGTGCTGCTCTCCGGCCCGCCCGGTCTCGGCAAGACGACGCTGGCCATGATCGTCGCGAGCGAGATGCAGGCGCCGCTGCGCATCTCCTCCGGCCCCGCCATCCAGAACGCCGGCGATCTCGCCGCCATCCTCTCCTCTCTCACCGAGGGTGAGGTGCTCTTCCTGGACGAGATCCACCGGCTCTCGCGCCCGGCGGAGGAGATGCTCTATCTCGCCATGGAGGACTTCCGGGTCGACATCGTGGTGGGCAAGGGCGCCGGTGCCACGGCCATCCCGCTCGAGTTGCCGCCCTTCACGCTCGTGGGCGCCACGACCCGCGCCGGCCTGCTTCCCGCGCCGCTGCGCGATCGCTTCGGCTTCACGGGTCACCTCGAGTTCTACTCGCAGGAGGAGCTGGAGCTCGTGTTGCGCCGCTCCGCCGTCATGCTCGATCTCACCGTGACGCAGGCCGGGTTCGCCCAGATCGCCTCGCGCTCGCGCGGCACCCCGCGTATCGCCAACCGCCTGCTGCGGCGCGTGCGCGACTGGGCGCTCGTGCACGGGCAGCACACCATCGATGCCAAGGCGGCCGGCGCCGCGCTCGATATGTACGAGGTGGACGCCAAGGGACTCGACCGGCTCGACCGTGCCGTGCTGACGGCGCTGTGCCAAAAGTTCGGCGGGGGACCGGTGGGCCTCTCGACGCTGGCCATCGCCGTGGGCGAGGAGGCCGAGACGGTGGAGGAGGTGGCCGAGCCCTTCCTCGTGCGCGAGGGCCTGCTCGGGCGCACGCCGCGCGGGCGCGTCGCGACGGCGGCGTCGTGGCGGCATCTGGGGCTCGTCGCGCCCGACGGGGCGCCCGGTGCCTGGGGGGAGACCGAACCCCTCCTGTGAAGCTCGGGTGGGTTGTGTCGTGTCGCCTATCTCACGTCCTCTCGGCGGTATGCTAGGTGGCACGTGTGCCCGGCCCGGTTGTGGCGCGGGCGCCCCTGCACTGACCTCTGAACGGACGGACCTCCTCTCGTGACGCTCTCCTTGCTCCTCGCCGAAGACGCTGCCCAGCAGCAGGCCTTCAATCCCATGATGTTGGTTCTTCTGGCGCTGTTTGCCGTGATGATCTTCATGATGTTCCGCAACCGCAAGAAGGCCACGGCCGCGGCGGAGGAGCGCAAGAACCAGCTCGTTCCGGGTGCCGAGATCATGACGACGGCCGGCATTTACGGCACGGTCTCCTCGATCGACACCGAGCAGAACCGCCTCGTGCTCGAGGTTTCCCCCGGCCAGCTCGTCACGTTCGACATGCGCGCCGTCGCCCAGGTGGTCTCCTCGCCCAAGGCCGTCATCAGCGATTCGCCGGCCGATGCCGCCGCCGCGCTGAGCGCCGAGGCCGACGAGGCCGAGCGCGCCAAGCGCGAGCAGGACGGCGAGAACGGCACCGACCGCAACCGCGACTGACCTTTTCTCACACCGCGTGGGCGCCCCGTATCGGGGCCGCCCACGCGGTGTTTGACCTGATAACGAAGGACATCCATGGCATCCACTGCCCCTGTCCGCCACGCACGCAAGGCGTTGTTGTGGCTCGGCATCATCCACTTGGTGCTCTTTGCGGTGCTGACGACCGGCGTTGTGATGAGCAACACCGGTGCCATCGGCAAGACCGCCGCAAGCTTCGCCCCCAAGCTCGCCCTTGACCTCCAAGGCGGCACCGAGATGATCTTGGCGCCCCAGCTCGAGGATCCGAACGCCACGATTGACGCCGATCAGCTGGCGCAGGCCGTGGCGATCATCCGCGAACGCGTGAGCGGCTCCGGCGTGAACGAGGCCCAGGTCTCCACGCAGAACGGCCGCAACATCGTGGTGGCGATGCCGGGCGAGATCACCACCGAGCAGCGCGACCTGATCAAGTCCTCCGCCCAGATGGAGTTCCGCGCCGTCCTGTTGGCCTCGCAGACCATCACCGCCGTGCCGGAAGAGAGCCGCACCAAGGAAGCCGATCTGCCCAAGCCGACGGCGAAGGGCGATCCGAACAATGGTTCGGACACCAACTGGATCGACGCCGAGTGGACCAAGAAGTTCGAGGCGTGGGACTGCATCGCCGAGATGCAGAAGACGCCGCGCACACAGTTCGCGGCCGACGGCCCGGCCATCGCGTGCGAGATCGACGCAGACACGGGCATGGCCGTGAAGTACCTGTTGGGTCCCGTGGAGGTCAAGGGCGCCGACATCACGAGCGCCACGTCCGGTCAGGTCACCAACTCCCAGGGCTACAACACGGGCGCCTGGGGCGTGAACCTCGTCTTCAACGCCGAGGGCACCACCGACTTCAAGAAGGTCACCACGCGGCTGACCGCGCTCGAGTCCCCTCGCAACCAGTTCGCCATCGTGCTGGACGGCTCGGTCGTCTCCGCGCCGGTCTCCCAGGCGATCATCACCGACGGTAAGTCGCAGATCACCGGCAACTTCACGCAGCAGTCGGCGGCACAGCTGGCGCAGCAGCTCAAGTACGGCGCGCTGCCCATGAGCTTCACGATCCAGTCCGACCAGCAGATCTCCCCGACGTTGGGCACCGATCAGCTCAAGATGGGCCTCATCGCGGGCCTCATCGGCCTGATCCTCGTGGCGATCTACTCCTTCTTCCAGTACCGCCTGCTCGGCCTCGTCACGATCGCCTCGCTCCTGATCGCCGGCCTGCTCACGTACCTGGCCATCGCGCTGCTCGGCTGGACGGCGGACTACCGCCTCTCGCTGGCCGGCGTGGCCGGCATCATCGTGGCCATCGGCCTGACGGCCGACTCCTTCATCGTGTACTTCGAACGCATCCGCGACGAACTGCGCGACGGCCGCTCGCTCACCCTCGCGGTGGAGAACGGTTGGGGTCGTGCCAAGCGCACGATCATGGCGTCGAAGGCAGTGAACCTGCTCGCCGCCGTCGTGCTCTACTTCGTCTCCGTCGGCAACGTGAAGGGCTTCGCCTTCACCCTCGGCCTCACCGCCGTGGCCGACCTCGTGGTCGTGTTCCTCTTCACGCACCCCATGCTGCAGATCCTGGCCAAGACCCGCTTCTTCGGCGAGGGCCACAAGCTCTCCGGCCTGGACCCGTCGCTGCTGGGAGCCGAGCCGCTCTACAAGGGTGCAGGGACGTTCCGCGAGCGCAAGGATCTCGGAGAGGTCAAGGCCAAGGACCGCGGCGCGGCCAAGGAGGCCGCTCGTCGCATGACCATCGCCGAGCGCAAGCGCGCCGAGGAACTCGAGCGCAGGGGCGGCGGCACCGCCACCGCCGTGAAGGACGAGATCGAGGAGGAGACCCGTGGCTAGTCTCGCAACGTGGGGCAATGAGCTCTACACGGGCAAGCGTTCCTACCAGTTCATCGGCCGCCGCAAGCTGTGGTTTGCCATCGCTGCCGTGCTGGTCATCGTCTCGATCCTGATCCCCGTCGCCAAGGGCGGCTTCAACCTGGGCATCGATTTCCGTGGTGGCAACGAGTTCCAGGTCCAGGGCGCCGCGAGCACCGAGGTGCAGCCGGGCGTCGACGCGGCGGCCAAGGCCATTCCCGGCATCACGCCGCACGTGACGCATCAGGCCGGGCAGACGATGCGCGTGCAGACCGAGACCCTCGAGCCCGCCCAGTCCGAGGCCCTGCGCAAGGCGCTGGCCGAGGCCTACTCGACGAGCGTCGACAAGGTCTCCGTCAGCTCGATCGGCCCCACCTGGGGCTCCGATGTCTCGCGGCAGGCCGCCCTCGGCCTGGTCGTCTTCATCGTGCTCGTGGCGCTCTTGATGGCGTTCTACTTCCGCACCTGGAAGATGTCGCTCGCGGCGATCGTCGGCCTGCTCGCGGTGGTCATCATCACGGCGGGCGTCTACGCCGCCACGGGCTTCGAGGTCACCCCGAGCGCCATCATCGGCTTCCTCACGATCCTGAGCTACTCGCTCTACGACACCGTGGTGGTCTTCGACAAGGTCAGGGAAAACACCCACGATCACACGCAGCAGGCCAACCTGACGTTCGGCGAGCAGGTGAACCGCGCGATCAACCAGACCCTGGTTCGCTCGATCAACACCTCCGTCGTGGCCATCCTGCCCGTGGGCGCGATCCTCTTCATCGGCTCCATGCTGTTGGGTGCAGGCACGCTCGAGGATCTCTCGCTCGCGCTCTTCGTCGGCATCATCGTCTCGGCGCTCTCGACGCTGTTCCTGCAGGCTCCCCTGTACGCGCAGCTGCGCATCAACGAGCCGACCAATAAGAAGCACGACGCCGCCATCCTGGCGGCGCGCGAGGCCTCCGACAAGGTGGCCCCCTAGGCACCGCCGGGCGGGCCAGGCGCGCGGACGCACATCCGCGCGTGTCGCCCGTCATGCGTGCGCCGAGCACGCCGGAGTAACCTAGGATGAAACGTCATCCGGCCCTGACGGGCCGGATGACGTTTCTTGTTCCCCGCGCCTGGCGCGGGAGAAGACTGAGAGGGGATGAGCGTGGCAGATCAGCCGCCCACGTCCGGTGCCCGGCAGGGCCGCACGTTCTCGCGCCTCGTGCGCTTTGCCGGCCGCTCGTCGCAGTCCTCCGCGCCGCCCATCCTCGAACCCTTGCTTCGCACGGTGCGGGCCAATTCCCCCCGCGAGGATCTCGACCTCATCACGCGCGCCTACACGGTCGCCGAGCGCCTGCACGACGGCGTGAAGCGCAAGTCGGGCGATCCTTACATCACCCATCCCGTGGCCGTCGCGACGATCCTCGCGGAGATGGGCATGACCGGCTCCACGCTGGCGGCGGCGCTCCTGCACGACACCGTCGAGGACACCGACTACTCGCTCGAGGAACTCACGCGGGACTTCGGCCAAGAGATCGCCATGCTGGTGGACGGCGTCACCAAGCTGGACAAGGTCAAGTACGGGCAGGCGGCGCAGGCCGAAACCGTGCGCAAGATGATCATCGCCATGGCGCAAGACATCCGCGTCTTGGTCATCAAGCTCGCCGACCGCACGCACAACGCCAGGACCTGGCGCTACGTCAACCCGGAGTCGGCCGCCAAGAAGGCACGCGAGACGCTGGAGATCTACGCACCGCTGGCGCACCGCCTCGGCATGAACACGGTGAAGTGGGAGCTCGAGGACCTCTCCTTCGCCGTGCTGCATCCCAAGGTCTACGAGGAGATCGTGCGCATGGTGGGCCAGCGGACGCCCGAGCGCGAGCGCTACCTCAGCCAGGTCCGCGAGGCCATCGACGAGGACCTGCGCGGGGCCCGCGTCAGGGCCACGATCACGGGCCGCCCCAAGCACTACTACTCCATCTACCAAAAGATGGTGGTGCGGGGGAAGGAGTTCGACGAGATCCACGACCTCATGGGCGTGCGTGTCCTCGTTGATTCCGTCAAGGACTGCTACGCCGTGCTCGGTGTCATCCACGCGCGATGGAACCCGCTGCCCGGGCGGTTCAAGGACTACATCGCGATGCCGAAGTTCAACATGTACCAGTCCCTGCACACCTCGGTGATCGGCCCGGGCGGCCGCCCCGTGGAGGTGCAGATCCGCACGCACGAGATGCACAAGCGAGCCGAGTACGGCGTGGCCGCCCACTGGATGTACAAGGGCGCGGCGCGGGGCGAGGGTGGCGAAGAGGGCCAGGACATGGGCTGGCTGCGCTCGCTCGTCGACTGGCAGAAGGAGACGAGGGATCCGGGGGAGTTCCTCGATTCCCTGCGCTACGAGATCGCCGCGGCCGAGGTCTTCGTCTTCACCCCCAAGGGTGAGGTCATGTCGCTCCCGGCCGGCTCCACCCCCGTCGACTTCGCCTACGCCGTGCACACCGAGGTCGGACATCGCACCATCGGGGCCAGGGTCAACGGCAAGTTGGTGCCGCTGAACACCGAGCTGCGCAACGGCGACTGGGTGGAGATCTTCACGTCCAAGGCGGAGGGCGCCGGCCCCAGTCAGGACTGGCAGGGCTTCGTGAAGTCCCCGCGGGCCAGGAACAAGATCCGGCAGTGGTTCACCAAGGAACGCCGCGAAGAGGCGATCGAAAAGGGCAAGGACCAGCTCACCCGCGCTCTGCGCAAGAACGGCCTGCCGCTGCAGAAGCTCATGACCCACGAGACGCTCACGGCCGTGGCCCAGGAGCTGCACCACGTGGACATCGCGGGCCTCTATGCGGCGGTGGGAGACGGCCACGTCTCGAGCCAGAACGTCTTGGAGCACCTGCAGGCGCTCGTGGGAGGCGCAGAGGTCGAGGACGACGACGCCGAGGCGGCGATCCTCACCCAGCAGGGCGTGTCAACGATTCCCCAGCATTCGGATTCGGGCGTCATCGTCCAGGGCGCCACGGACGTCATGGCCAAGCTGGCCCGCTGCTGCACGCCCGTCCCGCCCGACCCGATCTCCGGGTTCGTGACCCGTGGCTCCGGCGTCACGGTCCACCGCGCCGATTGCCCCAACATCACCCACCTCAAGGGTGAAGAGGCGGCCAGGGTGGTCGAGGTGTCGTGGGCACCCACGGCCAAGAGCGTCTTCCTCGTGGAGATCCAGGTCGAAGCGCTCGATCGCACCTCGCTGCTCTCGGACGTGACGCGCGTGCTCTCCGAAAACCACGTCAACATCCTCTCGGCGTCCGTGAGCACCACCAAGGAACGCACGGCGCTCTCCCGCTTCTCCTTCGAGATGGGGGATCCGCGCTTCCTTGGCCACCTGCTCACCGCGGTGCGCAAGATCGACGGCGTGTACGACGTGTACCGCACCGTCGCCGGTCAGCGAAAGGCCTGAAGCCGCGCCGCCCAGCCCTCGCGGATGCGCGCCCTGACCACCGGCCCGAAGCCCTCCAGGGCCTCGGCCGGCGGTTCCTGAGCCTCCTCCGCGCCGGCGGCGCGCAGCAAGCGCGTCACGGAGCCGACCGCGTCAGCCCTCCGTTCCGGCCGGGCGCCGAGCAGCTCCACCGCCGTGCGCAGCGGGGTGGTGAGCCGCACCCCGTGGAGCAGGCCGATGTGCCGCTCGGGCGGCAGGCCGTCGACGGCGCGCAACGGCGGATCGGAGGCCGCCATGCTGCGGTGGAACCGGCGCACACGCACGGTGGCCACAGGCGGCGGCGGCCCGCCCAGCCAGGCCCACGCCGCGCTCTCAACACACACGACGGCATCGGCCGGCGCGCGCCCCTCGAGCACGTGCGCCAGGAGCCTGGTCCGCTCGGCCTGATCGGCCGGGGTCGCGCCAGGACAGAGCCACGCGCCCCACAATCGGCGCGCCGTGCCATCCATGAGCATCACGGCCGCCTCGCCGCTGCTCAGGCCGAGGGCGCCGGCCGGGCCGGAGGGGGAGAGGAGGCCAGGCGCGGCGGCGCCGGGGACGGGGGAGGGGCGGGCGGCGTCTCGCATGGCGTCCATCCTGCGCCGCGGGTGCGCTACAACGCCACGGGGCCCGATCGTCCTGTGGACAATCGGGCCCCGTGGCGTTGTGGCGGGTGACTCAGCCGAGGTCGCCGGCGGAGCGGCGCACCGTCTCCAGCCAGGCGCGGCGCGCCTCGAGGGCCTCCTTGGCCTTGGTCAGGGCGCGGGCATCGCCCTTGGCCTCGGCCTTGGCGACGTCCGCCTCGAGCTCGGCGATCGCGTCCTCGAGCTGGCTCAGCATCGAGTTGGAGCGGGCCTTCGTCTCGGGGTTGCTACGGCGCCACTGCTCGTCCTCGGCGGACTTCACGGCGTCCTCGACCTGACGCAGCGCCGACTCGACGCGCTGCAGATCGCCGCGCGGCACCTTGCCGGCCTCCTCCCAGCGATCGCGGATGGAGTTGAGCTGCTTCTGGGCCTGCGCGAGGTCCTTGACGGGCAGGAGGGCGCGGGCCTCCTCGAGGAGCGCCTCCTTGACCACCAGGTTGGCACCGAACGCGGCGTCGATCGCATCGTTGTCCGCCTTGCGGGCGGCAAAGAACACGTCCTGGGCGGCGCGGAAGCGCTGCCACAGGGCGTCGTCGTCGCGGCGGGAGGCGCGCTTGGAGGCCTTCCACTCGTCCATCAGGCGGCGGTACTCGCGGGCGGTGTTGCCCCAGTCGGTGCTGTTCTGCAGCTCCTCGGCGCGCGCGATGAGCGCCTCCTTCTGCGACTTGGCCTCCGAGTTGTCGGTGTCGAGCTTGGAGAAGAAGGCGCGGCGGTGGCGGTCGAAGGTCGTGCGGGCGGCGCGGAAGCGCTTCCACAGGGCATCCTCGGTGGAGCGGCCCACCCGGTGACCGGTCTTCTGCTCGGCCTTCCAGGCCTCGAAGAGCTCGGCCATGCGGGCGCTGGAGACCTTCCACTGCACCTGTGCCGGCGGGCGGCCGGCGAGTTCCTCGGCCTCGGCCACGATGGCCTCGCGCTTGGCCAGGGCCTCCGCGCGCAGCTTGTCGGCGTTCTTGCGCTCGTCGGCGCGCAGGTGCTCCACGGCCACCCGCAGGTTCTCGGTGCGCGTCTCGAGGGCCGCGATGTCGCCGACCACCTTGCGCTCCTTAACGGCGGCGTCGATGGCGTCGAGCGTCTTGGGCATGTCGCCGGACGGCGCCTTGGCCACCACGCGCTGCTCCAGCAGCATGATCTGCGCGAGCAGATCGTCGTACTTGCGCACGAAGTAGGCGAGCGCCTCGTCGGCGGTCTTGTCGGGGTACTGGCCCACGGCCACCTCGACGCCATCGACCGTCACAAACACGTGACCGTCCTCGCTCACGCGGCCGAACTTGCGCGCCTCGTCCAGGGAGGTGCTGGGCGCCTGGGGCGCCGCCGCCGCGGCGGGCTTGGGGGCCGCGGGCTTGAGGGCCGTCGGCTTCACAGCGGCGGGGCTGGCGGCGGGGGCCGCGGGGGTGGGTGCCTCGTCGGCCGGCGCCGCTGCTGCGGCCTCAGGCGCGGCGGGGGCTTCCTCGGCAGGGGCCTGGGCGGCCTCGGCAGGGGCAACGGCCTCGACCTGTTCCGCGGCGGCCGGGGCTTCCGGCTGCTCGGGGACGCTGGCCTCGATCGTCGGCTCGGCCGCAGTCTGGGCCTGCTCCTGCTCGTTCTGCTCGGGGAGATGCTGCTCGCTCACCGGATTCTTCTCTTTCGTTGAAGACCGTCCGGCCGCGCCAGCAAAGGCAGGCGTCGGTGGCCGGACACACACGTACGCGTGCCACCATACCGGCCTGCACCCCCGGATGCGCAGAATCGCCCCGCTTTGTTGACCTAGAATCGGAGGGGTTCGCGGCCCGGAGGCATCGGCCCCCGCCCCGAGCAGCACCTTTTGTCCCCGCGACACCCAACCCAGGAGCATCTCCCCGCCATGGCACGCAAGCCCTCCCTCACCGGTTTCCCCGAATGGCTCCCCGCCGAGCGAGTGGTGGAACAGCATGTGCTGGACACGCTGCGCCGGGTCTTCGAGCTGCACGGCTTCTCCAACATCGAGACCCGCGCGGTGGAGACCGTGGGGCAGCTGCTGCGCAAGGGCGAGATCGACAAGGAGGTGTATGGGGTCTCCCGCCTGCAGGATGACGCTGCGGCCAAGGACGACGCCAACGCGCTGGCCCTGCACTTCGACCTCACGGTGCCCTTCGCGCGCTACGTCGTGGAGAACGCCGGCTACCTGCACTTCCCGTTCCGCCGCTACCAGATGCAGAAGGTCTGGCGCGGCGAGCGTCCCCAGGACGGCCGCTTCCGCGAGTTCACCCAGGCCGACGTTGACATCGTCGGCGACGGGGCGCTGCCCTTCCGCTACGACGTGGAGCTCGCGCTCGTCATCGCCGAGGCCCTCAGCGCCCTCGAGCTCGGCGACTTCCGCCTACGCGTGAACAACCGCAAGCTCTCCGAGGGCTTTTACCGCGGCCTCGGCATCGAGGACACCGCCGCCGTGCTGCGCGCCATCGACAAGCTGGAGAAGATCGGCGAGGCCAAGGTCTCCGAGGAGCTGCGCTCCGACGGCCTGAGCGAGGAGCAGGCGGCCAAAGCGCTCGCGCTGGCCAGCATCCGCGCCTCCGACGGCTCCTTCGTCGAGGCCGTGAACGCGCTCGGCGTTGAGCACCCGCTACTCGAGGAGGGCCTGGACGAGCTGCGGCAGGTCGTCGAGGCCGCCGCCGTGGCGGCCCCCGGCCGCGTCATCGCCGACCTGTCCATCGCCCGCGGCCTCGATTACTACACGGGCACCGTGTACGAGACGGTGCTGGTGGGCCACGAGAAGCTCGGCTCCATCTGCTCCGGCGGCCGCTACGAGTCCCTCGCCTCCAACGGCAAGAAGACCTTCCCAGGCGTCGGCCTCTCCATCGGCGTCTCGCGCCTCGTCTCCCGCCTCTTGGCCGAGGGCACGCTCGTGCCCTCGCGCGAGGTCCCCACGGCTGTGCTCGTGGCCCTGCCCAACGACGGCGAGTGGCTGCGCGCCCAGGAGGTCGCGCGCCAGCTGCGCTCGCGCGGCATCTCCACCGAGGTCATGGCCACGGCGGAGAAGTTCGGCAAGCAGATCAAGCACGCCGACCGCCGCGGGATCCCCTTCGTCTGGTTCCTCGGTGAGCACGGCGCGAGCGATCAGGTCAAGGACATCCGCTCCGGCGAACAGCTCGACGCCGCCGCCGGCACCTGGGTGCCCCCGGTCGCCGACCTCACGGCCACGGTGACCCCCGCCGCCCAAGCCGGGGACGCCGCCGTCGGGCACTGAGCCCACCCCCAAGCCCCCGCCCGCCGCCCCGTGCGGCGGGCGCGTAGAATCGTTCGGGAGTCCGCGGCCAGCATGGCCGCCCCTACACCTGTCTCGAAAGGACCTTTCGTGCTGCGCACACATGACGCGGGAACCCTCCGCGCCGAGCACATCGGGCAGACCGTCACCCTTGCCGGTTGGGTCGCCCGCCGCCGCGACCACGGCGGCGTCGCCTTCCTTGACCTGCGAGATCGCTCCGGCGTCTCCCAGGTCGTGGTGCACGACGAGGCGGTGTTCTCCCCGCTGCGCAACGAGTTTGTCGTGGCCGTCACCGGCACCGTCCAGGCCCGCCCCGAGGGCAACGAGAACCCCGAGCTGCCCTCCGGCGCCATCGAGGTCCACGCCACCTCGCTCGAGGTCCTCAACACCTCCGCGCCGCTGCCGTTCCAGGTGGACGAGCACGTCGAGGTGGGCGAGGAGGCCCGCCTCAAGTACCGCTACGTCGACCTGCGCCGCCCCAAGCCGGCCGCGAACCTTCGCCTGCGTTCCGAGGCCAACCGCGTCGCCCGCGAGCTGCTGCACGAGCAGGGCTTCCTCGAGGTCGAGACCCCCACGCTCACGCGTTCCACCCCCGAGGGTGCCCGCGACTTCGTGGTGCCGGCCCGCCTGGCCCCCGGCAAGTGGTACGCGCTGCCGCAGTCCCCGCAGCTCTTCAAGCAGCTGCTGCAGGTCGGCGGCGTCGAGAAGTACTACCAGATCGCGCGTTGCTACCGCGACGAGGACTTCCGCGCCGACCGCCAGCCGGAGTTCACCCAGCTGGACATCGAGGCCTCCTTCGTTGACCAGGAGGACGTCATCAAGCTCGGCGAGGAGATCGTCAAGCGCATCTGGGCCCTCATCGGCGTGGAGATCTCCACCCCGATCCGCCGCATGACCTACGCCGAGGCCATGGTCAAGTACGGCTCCGACAAGCCGGATCTGCGCTTCGGCCTGGAGATCACCGAGCTCAAGGACTTCTTCAAGGACACCACCTTCCGCGTGTTCCAGTCGCCGTACGTCGGCGCCGTGGTCATGCCGGGCGGCGCCTCGCAGCCCCGCCGCCAGCTCGATGGCTGGCAGGAATGGGCCAAGCAGCATGGCGGCAAGGGCCTGGCCTACGTGCTGGTCCAGGAAGACGGCGAGCTCACGGGCCCCGTCGCCAAGAACCTCACCGATTGGGAGCGCGAGAACCTCGTCGCCACCGTCGGCGCCAACCCGGGAGACTGCATCTTCTTCGGTGCCGGCGAGACCAAGCCGACCCGCGGCCTGCTGGGCGCCGCCCGCAACGAGATCGCCAAGCGCACCGGCCTGATCAAGGACGGCGACTGGGCGTTCGTGTGGGTCGTCGACGCCCCCATGTTCGAGCCAGCCGCCGACGCCGTCGCCTCCGGTGACGTCGCCGTGGGTGGCGGCACGTGGACCGCCGTCCACCACGCCTTCACCTCGCCCAAGCCGGAGTTCCTCGACACCTTCGACACGGATCCGGGGTCGGCCCTGGCCTACGCCTACGACATCGTGTGCAACGGCAACGAGATCGGCGGCGGTTCGATCCGTATCCACCGCGCCGATGTGCAGGAGCGCGTCTTCAAGGTGATGGGCGTTTCCGAGGAGCAGGCCACGGAGCAGTTCGGCTTCCTGCTCGAGGGCTTCAAGTTCGGCGCCCCGCCGCATGGCGGCATCGCCTTCGGCTGGGACCGCGTGGTCTCGCTGCTGGCCGGCGAGGACTCCATCCGCGAGGTCATCGCCTTCCCCAAGACGGGTGCCGGCTACGATCCGCTGACCGCCGCCCCGGCGCCGATCACGGCGCAGCAGCGCAAGGAGGCCGGCGTGGACGCCAAGCCGGACGCCCCCAAGGAACCCAAGGAGGAGCAGGCCAAGGCCTGACCTTCCCTCGCCACGCGCGACGGCGCCGTTCCCCCTTCGTGGGGAACGGCGCCGTCGCGCTGTGTGTGAGTACCGGCTCCGCGCCGTTTCTCACGGTCATCGCTTCTTTTCACGGTCATCGTCGGCGTGACATTCGCCGATGGCCGTGAGAAATGGGCAGTGAGCGCGGTGGCTGGCCGCGGCGTTGCACCCGCTCGGGTGTTTTCTCATCCGCCAAGGCGTCTTCGCACCGGCTCTGAGACGGTGCAAAGCCGGTTTGTGGATGAGAAGCCGCCGGGCGCTTCGCTTCCCGCCGGGGCGTGCCTTCGGTGCGCAACGCACGACGGCGCCGTTCCCCCTTGGGTGGGGATCGGCGCCGTCGCGCTGTGTGTGAGTACCGGCTCCGCGCCGTTTCTCACGGTCTTCGCTTCTTTTCACGGTCATCGTCGGCGTGAGATTCGCCGATGGCCGTGAGAAATGCGCGGATCGCGCGGTGGCTGGCCACGGCCTTGCACCCGCTCCGGCGGTGAGAAGGCGCCTAGCCCGGGAGGTCGGCGGAGTCGATGAGAAGGGTGAACGGGCCGTCGTTGACGAGGCCGACCCGCATGTGCGCGCCGAACACGCCCTGGCTCACCTCGAGGCCCAGGCCGCGCAGGACGCCGCCGACCTCCTCGTAGAGCGGCTCGGACACGGGGCCGGGCGCGGCCTGCGTCCAGCCGGGGCGGCGGCCCTTGCGCACATCGCCGTAGAGCGTGAACTGGCTGATGAGCAGGATCGGTGCGCGCAGCTGCAGGGCCGATTGCTCGCCCTCGAGGATGCGCAGGTGCGCAATCTTCTCCGCCACCTTGACCGCCGTTCCCTCGTGGTCGTCGTGCGTGACGCCGAGCAGCACCACGAGCCCGTGCCCGTCGAAGCCGCCCACCACCTCGCCGTCCACCTCGACGTGGGCACCATCGGCCACCTGCACCAGCGCGCGCATGAGTTTCACCCTCCTGCCCGGGCGGGACCTCCGCGCGGGCGCACGGGACCACGCTACCGTTCGACGGCGGGACGGCGGACCGGCGCGGAGGCGTCGTCGGGTGGCACTAACCTGGGGGAGTGAGTGATCTCTTCCATCAGGACGATGACGACGAGCCGGAGTTCGCGCCGAGCTCGCTCGCGCGCTCGGGCGCCGGAGGGGCCAGGCCGCGTCCCCCGCTCGCCGTGCGCATGCGCCCGCGCAGCCTCGACGAGGTCGCCGGCCAGAAGCACCTGCTCAAGCCCGGCTCCCCGCTGCGCCAGCTGGCCGAGTCCGGAGCCGGCGGCCCGGCCGGCCTCAGCTCCGTCATCCTGTGGGGGCCACCCGGTACGGGCAAGACCACGCTCGCGCACGTCATCGCCCGCGGGCCGCACCGCCGCTTTGTTGAGCTCTCCGCCATCACCTCCGGCGTCAAGGACGTGCGCCGCGTCATGGACCAGGCCCTCGAGGATCGCGATCTGCGCGGCGTGACGACCGTGCTCTTCCTGGACGAGATCCACCGCTTCAACAAGGCCCAGCAGGACGCGCTCCTGCCGGGTGTGGAGAACGGCTGGGTGGTGCTCGTGGCGGCCACCACGGAGAACCCGAGCTTCTCCGTCGTGGCGCCCCTGCTCTCGCGCTCGCTCATGCTGACCCTGCGCTCGCTCACGGAGGAGGACCTGCGCGAGCTGCTCGAGCGCGCCATCGCCGACGAGCGCGGGCTCGGCGCCAGCGTGGTGCCGGGGGAGGGCGTCCTCGATCACCTCATTCAGCTCTCCGGCGGCGACGCGCGCAAGGCGCTGACCGGCCTTGAGGCCGCCGCCGCCGTGGCGCTCGACCGTCGCGCGCCGGGGGAGGAGGGGCCGGCCACGATCGAGGCCGAGGACGCCGAGCGAGCCATGGACGTCGCGGTGCGCCGCTACGACCGCCAGGGCGACAACCACTACGACACGGCCAGCGCACTCATCAAGTCCATCCGCGGCTCCGATGTCGACGCGGCCCTGCACTACGCCGCCACCATGATGGAGGCGGGCGAGGACCCGCGCTTCCTCGCCAGGCGCCTCGTCATCTCGGCCTCGGAGGACATCGGCATGGCCGATCCCACGGCGCTGCAGACGGCCGTGGCGGCGGCGCAGGCCGTGCAGCTCATCGGCATGCCGGAGGCCCGTATCATCCTGGGCCACGCCGTGGTGCACCTCGCCACGGCCCCCAAGTCCAACGCCGCCTACCTCGCTATTAATGAGGCGATCGCGGACGTGCGCGGCGGCAAGGGCCAGGGCATTCCCGCCCATCTGCGGGACGCCCACTACAAGGGGGCCGAGCGGCTGGGGCACGGCAAGGGCTATCAGTACTCGCACGACGCCCCGCACGGGGTGGCCACCCAGCAGTACCCGCCGGATGACCTCGTGGGCGTCGACTACTACCGCCCCACCGAGAACGGCGCGGAGCGCGGGCTGCGCCAGCGCCTCGAGACCCTCCGCGACATCATCAGGGGACGACGCCGCCGCTAGGGTCGGCGGGCGCCGTCCCGGTCGCCCTGAGGCCGGGGTGGGCGGCTCGGCGCGTTCGGGGGCCCGCCGGGACCCCCCGGCCGCCCACGTGACGCACGGCACCCCGGGTGAGTACGCGTCGTCGTGCGCCGAAGGGGCGGGGACGCTGGTAGGCTAGATACTTGGCTGGCAAGCCGCGCCCTCGGGCGCGCGCTGCAGAACGGCGGGAAGCGAGCTCCCCCCTCTCTCCACTTGCGGAGGCCAGACCGCCTAAGAGCTCGCGGAACAGAGAAGGACACTATCGTGGCCAGCAATCGCGCACGCAACACCGTGCGTCTGTCCCGTGCCCTCGGCATCGCCCTGACGCCGAAGGCTGAGAAGTACATGGAGCGCCGTCCGTACGGTCCCGGCCAGCACGGCCGTGCCCGCAAGAAGCAGGACAGCGACTACGCAGTGCGTCTGCGCGAGAAGCAGCGTCTTCGCGCCCAGTACGGCATCCGCGAGGCCCAGATGACGATCGTCTTCGAAGAGGCTCGTCGCACCAAGGGCCTGACCGGTGAGAACCTGATCGAGCTGCTCGAGATGCGTCTTGACGCCCTCGTGCTGCGCGCCGGCTTCGCCCGCACCATCCAGCAGGCCCGCCAGCTGGTCGTGCACCGCCACATCCTGGTGGACGGCATCCGCGTCGATCGCCCCTCCTTCCGCGTGAAGGAAGGCCAGCTCATCCACGTGCACCAGCGCAGCGAGACCATGGTCCCGTTCCAGCTGGCCGCCGCTGGCGCCCACCGCGACGTCCTGCCGGCCGTCCCGGGTTACCTGGACGTCAAGCTGGAGTCGCTGCAGGCCAAGCTGGTTCGTCGCCCCAAGCGCTCCGAGGTCCCCGTGACCTGCGAAGAGCAGCTCGTGGTCGAGTACTACGCCCGCTGATCTTGGCGCTCCCCTCGCCTCGCGCGAGGGGAACAAGGACAAGCCCGTCACCGCTGTTTTTGCGGAGGCGGGCTTGTCCCGTCACCGGGTCACGCGGACGGGGCACGCGGGGGCGGTAAGGTGGACATGCGCTGGGCCAGGCTCGGCGCACCCACGGACACACCCCCCGGACTCAAAGGAGCACAACACATGAGTGGCGCAGACATCGCCGGCCTGATCGCCGCGGGGGTCTTCCTCGTTCTTGTGGCCCTGCTTGCCGTGCCGATCATCAAGCTCGGCCGCGTGTTCGACGAGCTGCGCCGCGCCGTGCGCGAGGTCACCGACAACACCACGCCGATCCTGGGCGAGGTGTCCACGACCGTGGCCACGAGCCACCAGCAGCTCGAGCGGGTCGACGCCATCACCTCCAACGTCCAGGACGCGACGGCCAACCTAACGGCGCTGTCCTCGCTGACCGCCGCCATCGTCGGCAAGCCGCTCATCAAGATCGCCTCGTTCAGCTCCGGCGTGCGTGCCGCGCTGTCAACGACCCGCCGCGGATCGGGGCGCCGCGCGCGCTGATCGCCGGTGCGGCCCGCCTTCGGGCCGCCGCGATCGCCGCTCCGGCACCGCAATCCACCACGGAGAAAGAAGAACACACGTGAAGAAACTGTTCTGGGTGGCCCTCGGCGTGGGCATCGGGGTGCTGGGCGCCCGCCAGCTCTCCAAGGCCCGCGCGAGCGGCCCGCTGGCCCTGGCCGACACCGCCCTTGACCGCGTGAGCGGCTGGGTCGAATCCGCCGGCGCCGCCTTCAAGGACGGCATGGCCACGCGTGAGGCCGAGCTGCGCACCGCGCTCGGCATCGACGAGGCGCCCCGCGGGCGCCACGCCGACGGATCCGTCCGCTAGCACCTCCCTTTCCCTTCCCGATTCGCTTCGCTTCAGCAGGAGACACACAGCAGCATGAAATCCCAGGACATCGCCCAGCGATGGATCAGCTTCTTCGAGGCCCGCGGCCACACCCCCGTGCCCAGCGCCTCCCTGGTCTCATCCGACCCGTCCTTGCTGTTCACCGTGGCGGGCATGGTTCCCTTCATCCCGTACCTGACGGCGGTGGAGCCGGCGCCGTACCCGCGCGCCACGAGCGTGCAGAAGTGCATCCGCACGGCCGACATCGAGGAGGTGGGCCAAACCGCGCGTCACGGCACCTTCTTCCAGATGGCCGGCAACTTCTCCTTCGGTGACTACTTCAAGGAAGGCGCCATCACGTTCGCGTGGGAGCTGCTGACCACGCCGCAGGACCAGGGCGGCTTCGGCCTGGACCCCGAGCGCCTGTGGGTCACCGTCTACGAGGAGGGTGACGAGCGCGACGACGAGGCGCGCCAGATCTGGGAAGAGAAGATCGGGATGCCCCGCGAGCGCGTCGTGGGCACGGGCAAGGCCGACAACTACTGGAACACCGGACAGCCGGGCCCCGGCGGCCCCTGCTCCGAGATCTACTACGACCGCGGCCCCGCCTACGGCCTCGAGGGCGGACCCGCCGTCGACGAGACGCGCTACATCGAGATCTGGAACCTCGTGTTCATGCAGTACCAGCTCTCCGCCGTGCGCTCCAAGACCGACTTCGATGTGGCGGGCGAGCTGCCGCAGCGCAACATCGACACCGGCCTCGGCCTCGAGCGCCTCGCGATGATCCTCCAGGGCGTGGAGAACATCTACGAGACGGACCAGGTCCGTCCCGTCCTCGACCGCGCCGCCGAGATGGCCGGCAAGGCGTACACGGGCACGGAGGATCCCGCGGATCCGCACCACGCCGACGACGTGCGCCTGCGCGTGGTGGGCGACCACATCCGCAGCTCGCTCATGCTGATCTCCGACGGCGTGACCCCCTCCAACGAGGGCCGGGGCTACGTGCTGCGCCGCCTCATCCGCCGCGCCGTGCGCGCCATGCGCCTGCTGGGCGTCGAGGAGCCCGTGCTCCCCGTCCTGCTGCCCGTCTCGCGCGACGCCATGAAGGGCGTCTACCCCGTCGTGGAGACCGACTTCGAGCGCATCGCCCGCGTTGCCTACGCCGAGGAGCGCTCCTTCCTGCGCACCATCGCCTCCGGCACCGCCCGCCTCGAGGAGGCGCTGCAGGGCGCCAAGGCCGCCGGCACGCCGCTCTCCGGCGCCGACGCCTTCTCGCTGCACGACACCTACGGCTTCCCGATCGACCTCACGCTGGAGATTGCCGGCGAGGCCGGCCTGGCCGTCGACCGCGAGCAGTTCACGGCCCTCATGGAGGAGCAGCGCCAGCGCGCCAAGAAGGACGCGAAGGCCAAGAAGACCGGCCACGCCGACCTCACGGTCTACCGCGAGCTGCACGACGCCGGCGACACCCACTTCACCGGCTACGACGAGCTCGTCACCGAGTCCGCCGTGCGCGGCGTGCTCGTGGGCGGGAAGCGCGTTCAGGTGGCCGAGCAGGGTCAGGAGATCGAGCTCGTGCTCGACGCCACCCCGTTCTACGCCGAGGCGGGCGGTCAGGCGGCCGACACCGGCCTCATCACGGGCGACGGCTTCGTCGTCGAGGTGACGGATGTGCAGGCGCCCATGCGCGGCCTGTCCGTGCACCGCGCGATCGTCCGCGAGGGCGAGCTGCCCGCCGACGCCACGGTGCTGGCCAGCGTCGACGCCGCGCGTCGCCACGCCGGCGAGGAGGCGCACACCGCGACCCACCTCGTGCACGCCGCGCTGCACCAGGTGCTCGGTCTCGAGGCCCTGCAGTCCGGCTCCTTCAACAAGGCCGGTTACCTGCGCTTCGACTTCACGTGGGCCGACGCCATGAGCGCCGCCGCGCGCTCCGAGGTCGAGGCCGTGGTGAACCACGCCATCGATCGCGACTTCGACGTCCTGACCCGCGTCATGAAGAAGGACGAGGCCAAGGCCCTCGGCGCCACGAGCCTCTTCGGCGAGAAGTACGGCGACACCGTGCGCGTCGTGGAGATCGACGGAGCGTGGTCGCGCGAGTTCTGCGGCGGCACGCACGTGGGCCGCACGGCCAACATCGGCTCGCTGACGCTGCTCGGCGAGGCCTCCGTCGGCTCCGGCAACCGCCGCGTCGAGGCGCTCGTCGGCCTGGAGGCCTTCCGGCACAACGCGGCGGAGCGCGCGCTCGTCACCGACCTGACCGAGATGTTCCGCGTCCCCGCCGGTGAGCTGCGTGAGCGCATCACCTCCACCGTGGCCAAGCTGCGCGCCGCCGAGAAGGAGGTGGAGCGCCTGCGTCACGAGAAGCTGCAGGCCGCCTCCGCCGCCCTCGTGGCCGCCGCCACGGACGTGGCGGGCGTCCGCCTCGTGACCCACGACGCCGGCGAGGTCGCCAGCGCAGACGACCTGCGCGCCCTGGCGCTGCCGGCCCGCGATCGCCTGGGCGCCGACGCCTCCACGGTGGCCGTGACCGGCGTGGTCTCCGGCAAGCCCGTCCTCCTCGTGGCGACCAACCAGGCCGCCCGCGACGCCGGCGTCAAGGCCGGCGCCCTCGTCCGCGCCGGGGCCAAGGTGCTCGGCGGTGGCGGCGGCGGCAAGGACGACGTCGCGCAGGGCGGTGGCCAGGACGCCGCGCAGATCCCGGCGGCCCTCGCCGAGGTCACCCGACTCGTGGCCCAGCGTGCCTGAGTCTTTGAACGACGCTTCGCGGGGCGGGGACGGGGCCGAAGTGGCCCCGACCCTGCCCCGCGGCGTGCGGCTGGGCGTCGACGTCGGTAAGGCCCGCGTCGGCCTGGCCGCCGCCGACCCGGACGGCCTGCTCGCCACGCCGGTGCGCACCCTGCGCCGCGACGTCAAGAAGCACAGCGACCAGCGCTTGGTCGTCGAGCACGCGCTCGAGGTCGGCGCGCTCACCGTCTACGTGGGGCTGCCGCGCAATCTGAGCGGCGGCCATACCCCCTCCACGCAGGACGCCCTCGACTACGCGGCCCAGCTCGCGCTCGCCCTGACCGAGGCGGGGTCTGCGGCCCAGGTGCGCATGATCGACGAGCGCCTGAGCACCGTCTCCGCCCAGCGTCAGCTGCACGAGAACGGCCTCAACGTGAAGAACTCCCGCGCCGTCATCGATCAGGCCGCCGCCGTGGCGATCCTGCAGCAGGCCCTTGACATGCAAGAATCCCTGGGACGCCCCGCGGGGCAACCCCTCGCCTGATCGTTGCCCCCGGCGGCAGCCAGCCGCCTCGATCCGTGAAGGACACCGCTTGAGCACCACGGAACCCGGGGATCTCACCCCCGAGCAGAGCCTCTCGCCCCGACGACGCCGCCGCCGGCACACCCCGGCGCGCCGGTTTACCGGCGTCGGTCGCCACGGTGCGGGCGATTCGGCCGCCGTCGAGGAGGCGCTGGCCCTGGCCGGCCAGGAGGCGCTGCCCACGCCCGTTCCGGTCGCGGCCCCCGCCGACGAGTTCGACGCGCAGGAGGCTCCGGCGCTGGTCTCGTGGGACGAGCCCACCGCCCACGACGGCGAGGCGCAGCCCCAGGACGACGGCGCGTGGTTGAGCGCGGCGGAAGAGGAGGCCTGGGCGGCTCCGCACCACGGCGGGAGCTTCGAGGACTCGCTCGCGCGTTTCGGCGCCGTCCCCGATGGATACCTGCCGGCCGAGCATTTCTTCCCGAGCGAGGAGGTGGACCTGAGCGCGCGCAAGAAGCGACGCCGCAATCGCGGCCTCATCTTGACGGCCATCGTGCTCGTCTTCCTCTTGGCGGTGGGCGGCGGCGGCTACTTCCTGCTCAAGCAACTCACGGCCCCGCCGGCCGATTACCCCGGGCCGGGCTCCGGTAACGTCGCCTTCACCGTGCAGGACGGCTGGGGCTCCACCCAGATCGGCAAGCACCTCCTGGAGGCCGGCGTCATCAAGAGCACCGGGGCGTTCGACGCAGCGGTGAACGCGGACACGGCGGCCACCTTCCACCCCGGCGAGTTCCAGCTCAAGCTGGAGATGAAGGCCTCCGATGCGCTCGAGGCGCTCACGAGCAAGGCCGCTGCCGTGAGCTACTTCGCGCTCACGCCCAACATCAGGCTCAACGCCGCCCTGGAGCAGATCGCGGAGGGCACGGGGCTCAGCCTCAAGGACCTCAAGGCGGCGGCGGCCAAGCCCAGCAGCTTCGGCCTGCCGAAGGAGGCAAGCAACCTGGAGGGCTGGCTGCACCCCGGGGAGTACCGCTTCCCGGCGGATGCCGACGTCAAGACGGTGCTCCAGGGTCTCGTCGATGCCACGAAGAAGACGCTCACGGATGCCGGGATCACCGATCCCTCCGAGCAGCAGCGCACGCTGACGATCGCCTCGATCCTCATGGCGGAGGCGCTCAAGTCCGATTACGCCAAGGTGGCCGGCGTGATCGAGAACCGACTCTCGGCCAAGAACACCGAGACGAACGGCCTGCTGCAGTCGGACGCCACGGTCATCTACGGCCTCGATCGCTACTCGCTGCAGGTCTCCAGGGCCGAACAGCAGGACGCCTCGAACCCCTACAACACGTACGTGCACAAGGGGCTTCCTCCCACCCCGATCGGTTCGCCGAACGATGCGGCCATCGAGGCGGCGGCGAACCCGGAGGCGTCGGATGACTACTACTGGGTCACGGTGAACCTCGACACCGGCGAGACGCTCTTCGCCAAGACCCACGCCGAGCACCTCGCCAACGTCGAGAAGTACCGCCAGTGGTGCCAGGCCAACGAGGGACGCTGCTCGTGAGCGATCCTCAACTGCGGGCGGCCGTGGCCGGCTCGCCCATCACGCACTCGCGCTCGCCCCTGCTGCACTCCACGGCGTACGCCTTGCTCGAGGCGCCGATCGAGTACGGGCGCGTCGAGGCCGACGCCGCCGACGCCCCGGCCCTGGCGCGGCGCCTGCGCGCCGAGCCCGGGTGGCTGGGGCTCTCGGCGACGATGCCGCTCAAGGCCGCCCTCTTAAGCGAGATGGACGAGGTCACGCCCACGGCGCGCCTCCTGGGCGCCATGAACACCGTGGTCGTCTCCCGGGCCTCCGGCGCGGTGCGGCTCACGGGGCACAACACCGACGTCGAGGGGATCGTGCTGTCCCTGCGCGCCGCCGGCGGTCTCGACCCGGCGCGGGCGGCCCTCGTTCTGGGCGGGGGAGGCACCGCGGCGGCGGCGCTGGCCGCGTTGGCACAGCTGGGCTTCGACTCGGCCACCGTCGCCGTGCGCTCGCCCCAGCGGGCCGCCGGCCTGGCCGGGCTGGGGGAGGCCCTCGGACTCGACGTGGACGTGACCTCTCTCACATCCGTGACGCGGCTCGCCCCGCCGGGCGCTGTCGTCTCGGCGTTGCCGCCGCGCGCCGCCGACGCCTCGGCCTCCGACGTCGCGCACCTCGCCGCCCCGGGCGTCCCGCTCCTGGACGTGGCCTACGATCCCTGGCCCAGCGCGCTCGCGGCGCGGTGGCAGGCAGCGGGCGGGCGGGCCGTGCACGGGCTGGCGATGCTGGTCTACCAAGCCGTGGCCCAGATCGAGTTGTTCACCGGCGATGCACGCGCCCGTGAGGACTTCGTTGTCGGCGCGTTGTGTGACGCAGCGGACATCACCCCGGCGGGCTCGCCCCGCTAGCACCGTGGCAGGATGGTGGTCATGTTGCGTTGGCTCACCTCCGGCGAGTCCCACGGGCCCGCTCTTGTCGGGATCCTTGAGGGTCTGCCCGCCGGTGTCCCCCTGACCACGGCCGCCGTCCAAGACGCGTTGGCCCGCCGGCGCCTCGGCTACGGCCGCGGTGCCCGCATGAAGTTTGAGCGTGACGAGGTCACGCTCACCGGCGGTGTGCGCCACGGCGCCACGCTGGGCGGCCCGGTGGCCATCGAGGTCGCCAACACCGAATGGCCCAAGTGGAGCCAGGTCATGAGCCCGGATCCGGTGCCGGAAGGCTCGCTGGAGGGCAAGGCCCGCAACGCTGCGCTCACCCGCCCGCGCCCCGGCCACGCCGACCTGGCCGGCATGCAGAAGTACGGCTTCGACGAGGCCCGCCCAGTGCTCGAGCGAGCGTCGGCGCGCGAGACCGCCGCCCGCGTCGCGCTCGGCGAGGTGGCCTCCTCCTTCCTGCGCGAGCTCGGCATCGGTCTCGTCTCGCACACGGTCGCCCTGGGCGAGGTCGCCGTCCCGGCCGGTTCGCCCGTGCCGGGCCCCGGCGACGTCGAGGCGCTCGACGCCGACCCGCTGCGCTGCTTCGATGCGCAGACCTCCGCCGCCATGGTGCGCGAGGTGGACGACGCCCACGACAACGGCCAGACCCTGGGCGGCGTCGTCGAGGTCATCGCCACCGGCCTGCCGGTCGGCCTCGGCTCGTACGTGCACTGGGACCGCCGTCTCGATGCCCGCCTCGCCGCCGCCCTCATGGGCATTCAGGCGATCAAGGGCGTCGAGGTCGGAGATGGCTTCGAGACCGCTCGCCGCCGCGGCGGCCTGGCCCACGACGAGATCCATGCCGACGCCGAGGGTCGCCTCGTGCGCGAGACCGCGCGCGCCGGCGGCATCGAGGGCGGCATGAGTATCGGTGGCTCGATCCGCGTGCGCGCGGCCATGAAGCCCATCGCCACGGTCCCGCAGGCGCTGGCCACGGTCGACGTCGCCACGGGGGAACCGGCGCGCGCCCACCACCAGCGCTCGGACGTCTGCGCCGTCCCGGCCGCCGGCGTGGTCGCCGAGGCCATGGTGGCCCTCGTGCTCGCCGACGCCGTCCTCGAGAAGTTCGGCGGGGACAGCGTGGCCCAGGTGCGCGCCTCCATCGCCGCCTTCGAGGCCTCGATCCCCGGCAACCTCACCCCAGGACAGTGACCCTGGCGTGAGCGAAACCGTGGTGCTCGTGGGTCCCATGGGCAGCGGCAAGTCCAGCGTCGGGCGGGCCCTAGCCGCCCGGCTCGGCTTGCCCTTCGTGGACCTCGACGCTGAGCTGGAGGGCCGGATCGGCACCATCTCCGCGTTCTTCGCCGAGCGCGGCGAGGCCGCCTTCCGGGAGCAGGAAACGGCGGCCCTGGCCGCCGTCCTGGCCGGGCCTGCCGTCGTGCTGGCCACCGGCGGCGGCGCCGTGCTGGCGCCGGCCAACCGCGCCGCCCTGAGCGGGCACCACGTGATCCACCTGAGCATCACCGAGCAGACGGCGGCCCGCCGGCTGGCCGGGGATGCCACCCGACCGCTCTTGGCCGGGGCCAACCCTCAAGCCGCCTGGGCCCGCATCGCGCGGGACCGAGCCCCCCACTACCAAGCGGTGGCCACCCACACCGTGGATGCGAACGCCGACGGCGCGGCACACGTCGCCGCCGCCGTCCTGCGGGCGTTGCGCACCGAACACGAGGAGCACACATCATGAGCACCAGCGTCACCCTGCACGTGAACACGCCCGACGGGCCCGGCTACGACGTTCTCGTCGGCCGCGGCCTGCTGGGCCAGATGGGTCCGCTCCTCGGCGAACGCGTCCGCAAGATCCTCGTGGTCCACCCGCGCGCCCTGCGCAGCACGGGCGAGGCGGTGCGCGAGGCGCTCGTGGCCGATGGCTTCGAGGCCATGACGGCCGAGATCCCGGACGCCGAGGAGGGCAAGCGCGTCGAGGTCGCCGCCTTCTGCTGGCAGGTCATGGGGCAGTCCGACTTCACGCGCACCGACGCCGTGGTGGGCGTGGGTGGCGGCGCTGTCACCGACCTGGCCGGCTTCGTCGCGGCCACGTGGCTGCGCGGCGTTCGTTGGCTCGCCGTGCCGACCACCTTCCTCGGGATGGTGGACGCCTCAGTGGGCGGCAAGACCGGGATCAATACGGCGGAGGGCAAGAACCTCGTGGGGGCCTTCCACCCGCCGGCCGGCGTCATCGCCGATCTCGACGCGCTCGAGACCCTCCCGCGCAACGAGCTCATCGCCGGCATGGCCGAGGCCGTCAAGTGCGGCTTCATCGCCGACGAGCGCATCCTCGAGCTCTTCGAGGCCGACATCGACGCCGCGACGGACCCGCACAGCGACATCTTCCTCGAGATCGTGCGCCGCACCATCGCCGTCAAGGCCGAGGTGGTGGGCGAGGACCTCAAGGAAGCGGGCCGCCGCGAGTTCCTGAACTACGGGCACACGCTGGCGCACGCCATCGAGCACGCGGAACGCTACCAGTGGCGGCACGGCGCCGCCGTGTCCGTTGGCCTCGTGTTCGCGGCGGAGCTGGGCCGCATGGTCGGCCGCACCGACGACGCCACGGCCGACCGCGTGCGCGCCATCCTCGAGTCGCTCGGCCTGCCCACGAGCTACCGCGCCGATCGCTGGAAGACCCTGCTTTCCACCATGCGCCGCGACAAGAAGTCCCGCGGCGATCACCTGCGCTTCATCGTGCTCGATGGGCAGGGTCGCCCCGGCGTCCTGGAGGCGCCGGAGGATCACCTGCTGTTCACCGCCTACCAGGAGGTCGCTGAATGATCGCCCAGAGCACCCTCATGGACACCGGCATCCCCGGCGTGCGCTTTGTGCTCCCCGAGCTGCGCCCCATCGTGGTGGACGACGCCCTCGCGCAGGCCACCCTCGCGGCGCAGGACGCGGGGGACCGCGTCGTGGTGCTCATCGCCCAGGGCCGCTTCGCGGACGCCGCCGAGGTCGTCGCCGAGGCGCGCCTCATGGACCCGGCCAACGCGCGCCTGCGCCTGCTCGACACCGAGGTCACGCGCTGGAACGGCGACACCGAGCGCGCCATCAACCGCCTGCGCCGCCTGCTCGAGGAGTTCAGCGGCACGGAGGCCGAGGCGGACGTGCTCCAGCAGCTCGGCGCCGACTTCTACACCTCCGGCGACGTCAAGGCCGCGGCCACGCGCTTCAAGGCGGCGTGGGAGGGCCGGCGTGCCGCGGGTCACGACGAGCGCCTCGTCGAGTGCTCGCGGCTCGCGTTCGAGCTCGCCTCGGCCGCCGTCTAGGGCGACGCCGTCGGCCCCCGCGACAGGGGAGGGGCCCGCTTACGGTAGAATCCCTTGTCGGAGAATCTCACCCAACACCTCGTCCTGCGGCCCACGCGCGCCCAGGGGTGACGAGGAGCGCACGAAAGAGGAAGCAGTGGCGACCAGCAACGACATCAAGAACGGCACCGTGCTCAAGATCGATGGCCAGCTCTGGTCCATCATCGAGTTCCAGCACGTCAAGCCCGGCAAGGGCGGCGCGTTCGTGCGCACCAAGATGCGCAACGTCGTCTCCGGCAAGGTGGTCGACAAGACCTACAACGCCGGCGCCAAGATCGAGACGGCCACGGTTGACCGCCGCGATTACCAGTACCTGTACCTGGACGGCGGCGACTTCGTGTTCATGGATCTGGAGGACTACGACCAGATCACCGTGGCCAAGGAGACCGTCGGCGAGGCCGCGAACTTCATGCTGGAGAACCAGAACGTCGTCATCGCGATGCACGAGGGTGCCCCGCTGTACGTCGAGCTCCCGGCCTCCGTGATCCTCGAGATCACCTACACGGAGCCCGGCCTGCAGGGCGATCGCTCCTCGGCCGGCACCAAGCCCGCCACGCTGGAGACCGGCTACGAGATCCAGGTTCCCCTCTTCGTTGAGCAGGGCACCAAGGTCAAGGTCGACACCCGCGAGGGCAACTACCTGGGGCGTGTCTCCGAGTGAGCGCCCGCAGTAAGGCCCGCCAGCGCGCCCTCGAGGTGCTCTTTGAGGCCGAGCAGCGCGGGGTCGACGCGGCCTCCGTCCTGAGCCGTCGCTTGGAGGGGGAGGACCCGGTCAACCCCTACACGCGCGAGCTCGTGGGTGGCGTACTCAGTCACCAGGACCGCCTCGACGAGATCCTCGCCACCTACGCCCAGGGCTGGAGCCTCGAGCGCATGCCGGGCGTGGACCGCATCGCCCTCCGCCTGGGCCTGTGGGAGCTCCTCTACAACGACGAGGTCCCCGATCCGGTGGCCGTCTCCGAGGCCGTGGCGCTCGTCAAGGCGCTCTCGACCGACGATTCTCCGGAGTTCGTCAACGGTCTGCTCGGTCGCCTCATGCGGTTGAAGTCGACGCTGCTGGACTAGGCTCCCGGCGCCCGCGGCGCGTCAAGCACGACGACGGGGTTCCCCACCTTGGATAGGTGGGGAACCCCGTCGTCGTTCTTGGTGTGGGCGCGCGCCGAAGGCGGGCCGTCAGGCCCCCGTGGCGGTCCAGCCGCCCGGACCGGTGCTCACGGCCGCGCGCAGGGCCTCCCTGGCGGTGAGGCTGCGGTGAAGCAGCCGCGCCTGCTCGGCGTCGATGGCGGCGTTGCCCGGATTCATCCGCTGGCGCTGCCTGATCACGGCCAGGGCGTCGGCCGTCGCGACCACGTGCCTCCACTGGGCCTTGGCGCCGCGGTTCGCGGCCCACCGGCCGGTCTCGCGGCGCGCGCGGGGGCTGGCCAGCGTCGCCACCTCCTGCTCCGTGTACCAGCCGAGCGCCTGATACTCCCTCAGGGCACCCACGGTGAGGGCTCGCTCCCGCCGCACGAGCAGCAGGGCGATGACCACGGCGGCCACGAAGAGCGGGACCTGCGTCATGAGATAGCCGGAGGCAAAGCTGAGCGGCGTCGCGCCGCTCGCCAAGGCGTTCCAGGCGTAGTGGCAGGCCATGGCGGGGAGCAGCCCGAGGCACCAGGCGGCCGCGAGGCCCCCGAAGCCCTTCACCCGTTCGGTGGCCCATCCCACGGCGGCCCCCGTCATGGCGGTGAAGAGCACGTGGGCGAAGGGGGAGAGGACGCCGCGCCCCAACACCGTCGAACCGAAGGCCTCGCCCCCGTCCGCGAGCGCCACCGAGAAGTAGAGGATGTTCTCGGTGAAGGCGAAGCCGGCCCCGATCAGGCCGCCGTAGACCACGCCGTCCACGGCCCCGTGCACGTGCCGCCTGGCCAGGGCCACCAGGAGCAACAGCCCCAGGCCCTTGGCGATCTCCTCGGTCACGGGGGCGATCGCCAGCTCGCCCCACGCGCTGAGGGCCGCCCCCTCGAACCAGCCGCCGCTGACGAGGGCGAGCGCGACGGCCGGGGCGGCGCCCCACAGCACGGCGAAGGCCACGAGCCTGCCCGGTTCCGGATCCCAGCGGTCGATGTAACGCAGGGCGGCGAAGCACAGCGCGAGCGGCACGAGGGCCACGAGCCCCGTCACGAGGGTCGTCCCCAGGCCGAGCGTGCCGAGCAGGAACTGCAGCACCCACCAGCCGGCCAGCCCCAGCACGATCCAGGCGGCCCGCGCCCAGCCGCCGCCCGTGCGCTGCGGCGCGGCGAGCCGCACGTGGCTGATCGGCGACGGCGCCCCGGGCGGGGCGGAGGGCGCCGTCGTCGGCGTCGAAGCGAAGAGCCTGCGGTCTGCTGCCATGACACCCAGCGTAGGGTGCCCGATGTGACGAGCGGCGCATCCGCCGGGAGGCGGCGCGGCACGGGAGGGCAGGGGCCACCGTGGTAGATTGTTCCCTCGAAGCAGACACCCTTTAAGTTCCGTCCAGAGAGGCGGGGAAGGAGGTCGGTTCGATGAGCAACACCCCTGCAGACACAGCGCCCTTCAGCGCCGCCCGCGAGGTTCTCACCGCAGCCGAAATCGATCGCGCGCTCACCCGCATCGCTCACGAGATCGTGGAGACCACGAAGGGTGGGCGGGATCTGGTCCTGCTCGGCATCCCCTCCCGTGGGGTGCACCTCGCCGCCCGCCTCGCCACCAAGCTTGAGGCCATCACCGGCATCCCCGCCCGCGACATGCTCGGTAGCCTCGACGTCACGCTCTACCGCGACGACCTGCGCCATTCCGCCGCCCGCACGCCGGCCCCCACCGTGGTCCCGCCGGCCGGCGTCGACGACATGACCGTGGTCCTCGTGGACGACGTCCTCTTCTCCGGCCGCACCATCCGCGCCGCCCTCGACGCGCTCAACGACCTGGGACGCCCCGGGATCGTGCGGCTCGCCGTCCTGGTCGACCGCGGCCACCGCGAGCTGCCGATCCGCGCCGACCACGTCGGCAAGAACCTCCCCACCTCCAAGCACGAGTCGGTGCGCGTGGAGCTGAGCGAGTCGGACGGCGCCGACCGCGTCCTCATCACCGACCGCACCGAGCCGAGGGGGAGCGCCCTGTGAGGCACCTGCTTGACACCGTTCACCTGAGCCGCGAGGACGCGATCCGCATCCTCGACGTCGCCGAGACCATGTCCGATGTTTCGGGCCGCGAGGTGAAGAAGCTCCCCGCCCTGCGCGGACGCACCGTGGTCAACCTCTTCTTCGAGGACTCCACGCGCACGCGCATCTCCTTCGAGGCGGCGGCCAAGCGCCTCTCCGCCGACGTCATCAACTTCTCGGCCAAGGGCTCCTCGGTCTCCAAGGGCGAGTCCCTCAAGGACACCGCCCAGACGCTGCAGGCCATCGGTGCGGACGCCGTGGTCATCCGTCACCCGGCCTCCGGCGCCGCCCAGCGCCTCGCGCGCACCGATTGGATCGACGCCGCCATCGTCAACGCGGGCGACGGCACCCACGCGCACCCCACCCAGGCGCTGCTTGACGCCCTGACCCTGCGCCGCGAGCTGGCCGCCCGCGCCGGGGTCGAGCCGACGGGCCGCGGCCTCGACGGCGCGCGCGTGGTCATCGTGGGCGACGTGCTGCACTCCCGCGTGGCCCGCTCGGACGTGTGGCTCATGCACACCCTCGGCGCGCGCGTCACGCTCGTGGCCCCGCCCACCCTCCTGCCCGTCGGCATCGAGACCTGGCCGTGCGACGTCGAGTATGACCTCGACAACGCCCTGGCCACCGGCCCGGACGCCGTCATGATGCTGCGCGTGCAGGCCGAGCGAATGCACGGCGCGTTCTTCCCCTCCGTCGCCGAGTACTCGCGCCGCTGGGGCCTGAACGAGGCACGCCTCGGCCTGCTCACGCCCGAGGCGATCATCATGCATCCGGGCCCCATGAATCGCGGCCTCGAGATCTCGGCGGCCGCCGCCGACTCCCCGCGCTCCCGCGTCCTGGCCCAGGTGGCCAACGGCGTGGCGGTGCGCATGGCCGTCCTCTACCTCGTGCTCTCCGGGGCACCCTCGACCGAAGGAGCCTGACATGAGCGCCTACCTCATCCGCAACGCCGCCCTGCTGGGCGAAGAGCCCACCGATCTGCTGCTCGTGGACGGCATCATCACGACCGTCGCCGCCGGTGGCAGCCTCGAGGCCCCCGGGGCCGAGGTCATCGACGCCGTGGGCCTCGTGGCCCTTCCCGGCCTCGTGGACCCCCACACGCACCTGCGCGAGCCGGGCCGCGAGGACGCCGAGACCGTGGAGACGGGCACCCGCGCGGCGGCCAAGGGCGGCTACACCGCCGTGGCCGCCATGGCGAACTCGCTGCCCGTGGCCGACACCGCCGGCGTCGTCGAGCAGGTCTGGGGCCTCGGCCGCGAGTCCGGCTGGGTGGACGTGCACCCCGTGGGCGCCGTGACCGTCGGTTTGGAGGGCAAGGCCCTCGCCGAGCTCGGCGCCATGGCCGAGTCGCGCGCCCAGGTGCGCATGTTCTCCGACGACGGTCACTGCGTCTCCGACCCCGTCCTGATGCGCCGCGCGCTGGAGTACGTCAAGGCGTACGACGGCGTCGTGGCCCAGCACGCGCAGGAGCCCCGCCTGACGGAGGGGGCCCAGATGAACGAGGGCATTGTCTCCGCCGAGCTGGGGCTGCCCGGCTGGCCGGCCGTGGCGGAGGAGGCGATCATCGCCCGCGATGTGCTGCTCACCGAGCACGTCGGCTCCCGCCTGCACGTGTGCCACGTCTCCACGGCCGGATCGGTGGAGATCCTGCGCTGGGCCAAGGCCCGCGGCGTCAACGTCACGGCGGAGGTCACGCCGCACCACCTGCTGCTCACCGACGAGCTCGTGCGCGAGTACGACCCCGTGTACAAGGTCAACCCGCCGCTGCGCACGGCCGCCGACGTCGAGGCCCTGCGCGCCGCCGTGGCCGACGGCACGATCGACTGCATCGGCACGGATCACGCCCCCCACCCGACCGAGGCCAAGGAATGCGAGTGGGCGGCCGCCGCGATGGGCATGACGGGCCTGGAGACCGCGCTGCCCGTGGTGCAGCACGCGCTCGTCGAGACGGGCCTCATCACGTGGGCCGACGTCGCCCGCATCATGTCGGCGACGCCGGCCACGATCGCGCGCATGGAGGGCCAGGGCCGCCCGCTGGCCGAGGGCGAGCCGGCCAACCTGACGCTCGTCGATCCGGCCGCCACAACCATCGTCAACCCCGACACGCATGCCACGAAGGGGCGCAACTCCCCGTACCGTGGGATGAGCCTGCCCGGCGCCGTGCGGCACGTCTTCTTCCAGGGGAAGCAGACCGTGCGCGCGGGCGAGCTGGTGCACAGCAGTACCGCAGCGAAAGCAGAAGCATGAGTCCCGAGTACGTTCCCGCCGTCATCATCACCCTCGTGGTTGTGCTGGGGGTGATCGCGCTCATCCTGCTCGGCTGGCGCAACCGACAGCGACGACAGGAGCACGTGCCGGCCCCCGTGGCGGTGCCGCAGACGCTGAGCGAGCCTCGCGTGGAGATCGAGGGCACGTACGTGGTGACCACCTCAGCCGGCGATCGGCTCGACCGCATCGCCGTTCACCAGCTGGGCACCCGCGGCCCCGCGCTGCTCTCGGTCGGGGACGACGGCGTCGCCGTCCTGCGCGAGGGCAACCCCAACTTCTTTGTCCCGGCCGGCTCCCTCGAGCTGGTCGACACCACCAGCAACATGGTCGGCAAGGCCGTCGAAAGGGACGGCATCGTCGTCCTGCGCTACACCCACGACGGATTCGGCTTCGACACCGGCTTCCGTCCCCGCTACCACGAGCAGAAGGCCGAGCTCCTCTCGGCGCTGCGAGCCCTCGTCCCCTCCGGGACCGACACCACCGGGAAGGATTCCAAGTGAGCACCACGAGCAACCCCGAGGCGATGCTCGTCCTCGAGGACGGCAAGGTCTTTGCCGGCCGCCCCTACGGCGCCACCGGCGCCACGTTCGGCGAGCTGGTCTTCACGACCGGCATGACCGGCTACCAGGAGACGCTGACCGATCCCTCCTTCGCCCGCCAGATCGTGGTGCAGACCGCTCCCCACATCGGCAACACCGGCGTGAACGGCGAGGACGAGGAGTCCCGCCGCATCTGGGTCTCTGGCTACGTGGTGCGCGACGCCGCCCGCCGCCCCTCGAACTGGCGCTCCGAGCGCACGCTGGACGAGAACCTCGTCGCGGACGGCATCGTCGGCATCAGCGAGGTCGACACCCGCGCCATCACGCGCCACGTCCGCGACAAGGGCGCCATGCGCGCCGGCATCTTCTCCGGCGCGGAGGCGGCCCGCCCCGTCGCCGAGCTGCTCGAGGCGGTGCGCGCGCAGGAGCCCATGGCCGGCGCCAGCCTCGCCGAGGCGGTCTCGGCCACCGAGGGCTACTGGGTCGAGCCCGCGGCCCACGGCTGGGAGGGCGAGCCGCGCTTCACCGTGGCCGCGCTCGACCTCGGCATCAAGGGCATGACCCCGCAGCGCTTCGCCGAGCGCGGCGTGCGCGTGCGCGTCATGCCGGCCGAGTCCACGCTCGAGCAGGTGCTCGCCATCAACCCCGACGGCGTGTTCCTCTCCAACGGCCCCGGCGACCCGTCCACGGCGGACGTGCAGGTCGAGCTCACCCGCGAGGTGCTCGATCGCAAGCTGCCGTTCTTCGGCATCTGCTTCGGGAACCAGATCTTGGGCCGCGCGCTCGGCTTCGGCACCTACAAGCTGCCCTTCGGACACCGCGGCATCAACCAGCCCGTCATGGACCGCACCACGGGCAAGGTCGAGATCACGGCGCAGAACCACGGCTTTGCCGTCGACGCCCCACTGGATGGCCCCGTGACGGCGCCGCAGGAGCGCTTCGGCCGCGTCGAGGTCTCCCACGTGTGCCTCAACGACAACGTGGTGGAGGGCCTGCGCTGCCTCGACCTCCCCGCCTTCTCGGTCCAATACCACCCGGAGGCGGCGGCCGGCCCGCACGACGCCGCGTACCTCTTCGACCGCTTCGTCGACTCCATGGCGAACAACGCCACCGCCGCGCAGACCACCCAGGAAGGCTGAAGAAGTGCCCAAGCGTGAAGACCTGAAGTCCATCCTTGTTATCGGATCGGGCCCGATCGTCATCGGACAGGCCGCCGAGTTCGACTACTCCGGCACCCAGGCGCTGCGTGTGCTCAAGGAGGAGGGCATGCGCGTCATCCTCGTGAACTCGAATCCCGCCACGATCATGACGGACCCCGAGCTCGCCGATGCCACCTACGTCGAGCCCATCACCCCCGAGGTCGTCGAGAAGATCATCGCCAAGGAGCGCCCCGACGCGATCCTGCCGACGCTCGGCGGCCAGACGGCCCTCAACACCGCCATCGCCCTGGACAAGTCCGGCGCCCTCGAGAAGTACAACGTCGAGCTCATCGGCGCGAACATCGAGGCCATCGAGCTGGGCGAGGATCGCGAGAAGTTCAAGGGCGTCGTGGAGCGCTCCGGCGCCGAGTCGGCCAGGTCGATCATCGTCCACACGATGGACGAGGCCCTCGCCGCCGCGAAGGTCCTGAACTACCCCTGCGTCGTGCGCCCCTCGTTCACGATGGGCGGCCTCGGCTCCGGCATGGCCTACAACGAGGAGGACCTGCACCGCATCGCCGGCGCCGGCCTGCAGTACTCGCCGACCACCGAGGTGCTCCTGGAGGAGTCGATCCTCGGCTGGAAGGAGTACGAGCTGGAGATGATGCGCGACCGCAACGACAACGTCGTGGTGGTCTGCTCCATCGAGAACTTCGACCCGGTGGGCGTGCACACGGGCGACTCCGTGACCGTGGCCCCGGCCATGACGCTGACGGACCGCGAGTACCAGAAGCTGCGCGACATCTCCATCGCCGTCATCCGCAACGTGGGCGTCGACACGGGCGGCTGCAACATCCAGTTCGCGATCGAGCCGGACACGGGCCGCGTCGTCGTCATCGAGATGAACCCGCGCGTCTCGCGCTCCTCGGCGCTGGCGTCCAAGGCCACGGGCTTCCCGATCGCCAAAATCGCCACCAAGCTCTCCCTCGGCTACACCCTGGACGAGATCCCGAACGACATCACGCTGAAGACCCCGGCGTCCTTCGAGCCCTCGCTCGACTACGTGGTCGTCAAGGTGCCGCGCTTCGCCTTCGAGAAGTTCCCGGCCGCCGACGCGACCCTCACCACCACCATGAAGTCGGTGGGCGAGGCCATGGCCATCGGCCGCAACTTCACCGAGGCCCTGCAGAAGGCCCTGCGTTCCCTCGAGCAGAAGGGCTCGGAGCTCGCCTTCGACGTCCCCTCCGCCGACGAGGTCGACGCCCTCGTGAGCTCCACGGTGCGCGGCTCCACCCAACGCCTGGCCAGCGCGCAGCGGGCCCTGCTGGGCGGCGCGAGCATCGAGCGCCTCTACGAGGCCTCCGGCATCGATCCGTGGTACCTGGATCAGCTGGCCCTCATCAACGAGGTGGCCGAGCGCGTCCGCGCCGACAAGGACCTGCGTCCGGAGACGCTGCGTGAGGCCAAGCGCCACGGCTTCTCCGACGCCCAGATCGCCAAGCTCACGCATCAGCGCGAGGACGTCGTGCGCGGCATCCGCCACGCGCTCGGCATCCGCCCCGTGTACAAGACGGTCGACACCTGCGCCGCCGAGTTCGAGGCCTTCACGCCGTACCACTACTCCTCCTACGACCAGGAGACGGAGATCGCGGCGCACGAGAAGCCCTCGATCATCATCCTTGGCTCCGGGCCCAACCGCATCGGCCAGGGCATCGAGTTCGACTACTCGTGCGTGCACGCCACCATGGCGCTGCGCGACGCCGGGTACGAGACCGTCATGGTCAACTGCAACCCGGAGACCGTCTCCACCGACTACGACGTGTCCACGCGCCTGTACTTCGAGCCGCTCACGCTCGAGGACGTGCTCGAGGTCATCCACGCCGAGGAGATGAGCGGCGGCGTCCTCGGCGTCTACGTGCAGCTCGGCGGCCAGACCCCGCTCAAGCTCGCCCAGCAGCTGCAGGACGCCGGCGTGCCGATCCTCGGCACGTCCCCGGCCGCCATCGACCTGGCCGAGGATCGCGGAGAGTTCTCCCGGGTCCTGGATCGCGCCGGGCTAATCTCCCCGAAGAACGGCACGGCCGTCTCCTTCGAGGACGCCAAGAAGATCGCGGACGAGATCGGCTACCCCGTGCTCGTGCGCCCGTCGTACGTCCTGGGCGGCCGCGGCATGGAGATCGTCTACGACGAGGCCAACCTGGCCCGCTACGTCTCCACCGCTACGGAGATCACCGCCGATCACCCCATGCTCGTGGATCGCTTCCTCGAGGACGCGGTGGAGATCGACGTTGACGCGCTCTTCGACGGCACGGACATCTACGTCGGCGGCATCATGGAGCACATCGAGGAGGCCGGCATTCACTCGGGCGACTCCGCCTGTGTGCTGCCGCCCATCACGCTGGCCAAGGACACACTGGCCCGCGTCGCGGCTGCCACGCGCTCCATCGCCGAGGGCGTGGGCGTGCGCGGCCTGATCAACATCCAGTTCGCGCTGGCCTCCGACGTCCTCTACGTCATCGAGGCCAACCCCCGCGCCTCGCGCACCGTCCCCTTCGTCTCGAAGGCGACGGGCGTGCAGATGGCCAAGGCCGCCGCCCTCATCGGCGTCGGCGAAACCATCGCCTCGCTGCGCGGCACGGTGCTGCCCGCGCAGGGCGACGGCGCGGATCTGCCCAAGGGCGCGCCGGTCGCGGTGAAGGAGGCCGTGCTTCCCTTCGCCCGCTTCCGCACGCCGGCCGGCCGCGTCGTCGATTCCCTGCTCGGCCCCGAGATGCGCTCCACCGGCGAGGTCATGGGCATCGACCACCACTTCGACACGGCCTTCGCCAAGTCGCAGGCGGCCGCCAACAACCCGCTGCCGACCGAGGGCAAGATTTTCGTGTCCGTCGCCAACCGGGACAAGCGCAACATCATCCTCCCCGTCCGCGCGCTGAAGGATCTCGGCTTCGAGATCGTCACGACGGGCGGCACGGCGGATGTCCTGCGCCGCAACGACATCGAGGCCACCGTGGTGCGCAAGGTGCACGAGGAGGGCGCCGAGGGCGTCAACATCGTGGACATGGTGGAGGCGGGGGAGATCGCGATGATCATCAACACCCCCTCGGGCGGCGACGCCCGCCACGACGGCTACGAGCTGCGCGCCGCCGCCACGAGCGTGGGCACCCCGGTGATCACGACCGTGGCCGAGACCACCGCCGCCGTGCAGGCCATCACGGCCGTCCGCTCCTTCGAGTGGAGCGTCTCGAGCCTGCAGGAACACGAGGCGACCCTCGCCGCGGCCCGGGCGGAGCAGTTCGGTGCCTGAGTCCTTCGGCTCCCGGCTGGCCGGCGCCATCGCGGCGCACGGCCGGCTGTGCGTCGGGATCGATCCCCACCCCGCCCTCGTGGCGGGGTGGGGCCTGCCCGACGACGCGGAGGGCCTCAGGCGCTTCTCGTCCGTTGCGCTTCAGGCGGCCGTCGGCCGCGCCGCGGCGATCAAGCCCCAGGTGGCGCTCTACGAGCGCCACGGTTCGGCGGGCCTCGCCGCCCTCGAGGAGCTGCTCGCCGACGCGCGTTCGGCCGGCATCTTGACGCTCTCCGACGCCAAGCGCGGGGACATCGGCTCCACGATGGCCGGCTACGCCGAGGCGTGGCTGGGGGAGGGCACCCCGCTTTCTTCGGACGCCGTCACGCTCTCGCCCTACCTCGGCGTGGGTGCCCTGGCGCCGGCGCTCGAGCTCGCCGCCAAGAACGGCCGCGGCGTGTTTGTGCTCGGCATCACCTCCAATCCGGAGGGCCAGCGCGTGCAGCACGCGGGCGGCGAGGATTCGGCGGCCAAGCGCGTGATCGAGGACGTCGCCGCCTGGAACCTCGAGCACGGCGCCGAGCCCCTGGGCAGCGTCGGCCTCGTCGTCGGCGCGACCGTGGGCGAGGACATCGCCTCGCTCGGCCTCGACCTGGCCGCCGGCGCGCCGCCGCTGCTCACGCCGGGATACGGGGCGCAGGGCGCCACGAGCGCGGACCTGCGCCGCGACTTCGCCGCGGTGTGGGATCAGCTGCTCGTCCCGGCCTCCCGCTCGCTGCTGAAGGCGGGCCCCGGGGGCATGGTCGAGGCCGTCGAACGCGCGAGCGAGGAACTCGCCTAAGCGCGCCCACGCGGCGCGAGCCGCCGCGCACCACGCACGCGGGGCCGGTAGGATGGGTCAATCCCTTTCCCTCACCGGCCCCGCTGCGCGCGCGGGCCGCGGCGGGGGAGGAGTCGCACCCAACCCCGCAGGAGCAGCCGCCCATGAGCGATTCAGCACCCACCCGCCCCCGCGTCACCGTGCTCGCCGGTCCCACGGCGGTGGGCAAGGGCACGGTGTCCGCCTACATCCGCGAGCACTACCCCGAGGTGGAGCTCTCGGTCTCCGCCACGACGCGCGATCCGCGTCCGGGCGAGGTGGACGGCGTGCACTACCACTTCGTCGGCCCGGCTCGCTTCGAACAGATGGTCGCGGACGGGGACATGCTCGAGTGGGCCGTGGTGCACGGGCGCAACTCCTACGGCACGCCGCGCTCCACCGTGCTGAAGGCGGCCGACGAGGGCAAGTACGTGCTCCTGGAGATCGACCTGCAGGGCGCCCGCCAGGTCAAGGAGTCCATGCCTGACGCGCACTTCGTGTTCCTCGCGCCGCCGAGCTGGGACGAGCTCGTGCGCCGACTCGTGGGCCGCGGCACGGAGTCGGCCGAGGAGCAACAGCGCCGCCTCGAAACCGCTAAGATTGAGTTGGCCGCGGAGTCGGAGTTCGACGTCACGATCGTCAATGACGACGTTCGCCGGGCGGCCGAGGCGCTCGTGCGCGAGATGGGCGTGCCCACCGCGCCGCGCGGCTAAGCGCCCCACACACTTTTTCGCTAGACCAAGATGTACGTTCACAAGACAAAGGATCGCCAGTGGCACAGAACCTTGAAGGCATCATCAACCCGCCGATCGACGAGCTGCTCACGCGCGCCGAGTCGAAGTACGCGCTGGTGATCGACGCCGCCAAGCGCGCCCGCCAGATCAACGCGTACTACGCCCAGCTGCACGAGGGCCTCTTTGAGTACGTCGGCCCGCTCGTCGACACCCGCATGAACGAGAAGCCGCTCTCGATCGCGATGCGCGAGTTCAACGACGGCCTGCTCGAGGTCACCCCGATCACCGAGGCGCCGGCCGACGAGGAGTCCGCCGAGGGCCTGGCTCTCTGAGCCGACCTTCCTCTCCAAGGAGCTTGTGATGCCACCGGTCTCAGCGCGCGAGGGCGCCAACATCGTCCTCGGCGTGGCCGGTGGCATCGCCGCATACAAGGCCACCGGCGTGGTCAGGGCGCTGCGCGAGGCGGGGCATCGCGTGGACGTGGTCCCCACGGCCAACGCGCTGAACTTCGTGGGTGCCGCCACCTGGGAGGCGCTCTCGGGGCGCCCCGTGCGCACGAGCGTCTTCGAGGCCGTCGACGCCGTCAACCACGTCCGGCTCGGCCAGGAGGCGGGCCTGGTCATCGTGGCCCCCGCCACGGCCGACCTGCTCGCGCGGGCCGCCGCCGGCCGGGCGGATGACCTGCTCACGGCCACGCTCCTGGCGACCAAGGCCCCGGTCCTCATGGCCCCGGCCATGCACACCGAGATGTGGCAGCACGCCGCGACGGTCGCCAACGTCGCCACGCTGCGTTCCCGCGGCGTCACGATCCTCGATCCCGCCGTCGGGCGGTTGACGGGTCCGGACTCCGGCCCCGGCCGCCTTCCCGAGGCGGCCGATATCGTGGCCGCGGCGCTGCCGCTGCTGGGCGGCGGCGCGCTGAAGGGCCGCCGCGTCGTCGTCACGGCCGGCGGGACCCGCGAGGCCCTCGACCCCGTGCGTTTCCTCGGCAACCGTTCCTCCGGCAAGCAGGGCGTGGCCCTGGCCGCCGCCGCGAGGGACCTGGGGGCCAACGTCCTGCTCATCGCCGCGCACCTCGAGGTGCCGGCGCCGCCCGGCGTCGAGCTGCTCCAGGTGACCAGCGCGCGCGAGCTGCAGGCCGCCGTCGAGCGGGAGGCCCCCGGGGCCGACGCGCTCATCATGGCCGCCGCCGTGGCCGACTTCCGCCCGGCCGAGTACGTGAGCTCCAAGCTGAAGAAGACCGACGACGCCGAGGCGCCGGAGGTGCGGCTCGTGCGCAACCCGGACATCCTTGCCGGCGCGGTCGCCGCGCGCGCCGCCGGAGAGGCGGCCGAACGCGGCGGCTGGCCGCGGCTCATCGTCGGCTTCGCCGCTGAAACGGGCGACGAGCACCACACGGTGCTCGAGTACGCGCGGCAGAAGCTACGCCGCAAGGGCTGCGAGATGCTCGTGGTGAACGAGGTCGGGGAGTCGAAGGGCTTTGCCACCGATGCCAACGAGGTCAGCATCCTCTTTGCCTCCGGCGCCGACCCCGTGCACGCCGCCGGCAGCAAGGATGACGTGGCCCGCGCCGTGACGCAGGCCATCGCCGACGCGCTCTGACGCCCTCGCCCGGTAGAGTGTTCGGGTGACCCAGACCCCAACACCCCTGCGCCTCTTCTCCTCCGAGTCAGTGACCGAGGGGCACCCAGACAAGATCTGCGATCAGATCTCGGATGCCATCCTCGATGCCCTGCTCACCCAAGACCCCGACTCGCGCGTCGCGGTGGAGACGCTGACCACCACGGGACTCGTGCAGGTGGCCGGCGAGGTCACGACCAACGGCTACGTGGAGATCCCCACGCTGGTGCGCAACACCATCCTGGATCTCGGCTACGACTCCAGCGCCAACGGCTTCGACGGCGCCCGCTGCGGCGTCAACATCTCGATCGGCCAGCAGAGCCAGGAGATCGCCGACGGCGTCTTCAACTCGCTCGAGGTCCGCGAGGGCATCGCCGTCGATGACCGCGACCGCCAGGGCGCCGGTGATCAGGGCATCATGTTCGGCTACGCGAGCGACGAGAACGATGCCTTCATGCCCACCCCCATCCACCTGGCGCACCGCCTCTCGCACCAGCTCACCCGCACCCGTCGCGACGGCGTGCTCACCGGCCTGCGCCCCGACGGCAAGACCCAGGTGACGATCGGTTACGACGGTGACACCCCGGTGTCGCTGGAGACCGTCGTGGTCTCCTCGCAGCACGCCGTGGACTACGACATCGCCGATGTCCGCCACGATCTGCTCGAGGCCGTCGTCCGCCCGGTGCTCTCCACGACCGATCTGGACACCTCCAACACCGAGATCATCCTCAACCCCTCCGGCGAGTTTGTCATCGGCGGCCCCGTGGGCGACGCCGGCCTGACTGGCCGCAAGATCATCGTCGACACCTACGGCGGGTTCGCCCGTCACGGCGGCGGCGCCTTCTCCGGCAAGGACCCGAGCAAGGTGGACCGCTCGGCCGCCTACGCCATGCGCTGGGTCGCCAAGAACGTGGTGGCCGCCGGCCTGGCCAAGCGCGCCGAGGTGCAGGTCGCCTACGCGATCGGCAAGGCCCGCCCGGTTGGCCTGTACGTGGAGACCTTCGGTACGGAGACCGTCGATCCGGCGCGCATCGCCGTGGCGATCAACGAGATCTTCGACCTGCGCCCGCTCGGCATCATCGAGGACCTGGACCTGAAGCGCCCCATCTACCGCAAGACGGCGGCGCACGGTCACTTCGGGCGCACCGATCCCGACTTCACTTGGGAGCGTCTGGACCGCGTGGACGCGCTGCGTTCCTGGTTCAACGCCTGAGCCGGCCCGCATGAGCGGCGTCGGCTCCGGCGCTCAGGGGAGGCCGGGGGAGAGCACCCCCGGCCTCTTCGACGTGCCCGAGGCCCCGTCGCCCCCCGCGCTCGGCGCCGTCAAGGCGGCCCCCACGCTGCCCGTGGCCAGGGTGCTGCTGGAGACGCCGGTCCCGCATCTCGACCGGCCCTTCGACTACCTCGTGCCGCTGGAGCTGCACGACGCCGCGCTGCCGGGCGTGCGCGTGCGGGTTCCCTTTGGTGGGCGGCGCCTCAACGGCTACCTCCTCGAGCGCGTCGACACGCCGGAGCCGGGCGTGAAGCCGGTGCCGCTGGCCGCCGTGGTCTCGCCCGAGGTGGTGCTGACGCCCGAGGTCCTCGCGCTGGCCCGCGCCGTCGCCGAGCGCTTCGCCGGCACGGTGGCCGACGTCCTGCGCGCCGCCCTGCCGCCCCGCGTGGCGAAGGTGGAGCGGGAGGAGCGCCCGACGCCCGCCGACGTCTCGGCCGACGCGGGCGACGCCTCCACCGACGCCAGGGAGGCCCCGGGCGACGCCTCCGCAGCTGAGACGCCGTCCGAGCGGGCGGACGCGGCCGAGGCCCCCGCTGACGTCAGCGATGCTTCGGGCGACACTGCCGCAGCGGACGAGCCCTCCGAACGGGCGGACACCCAGGCGATCGAGGCCGGTCTGTGGGCGCTCGAGGAGGGCGGCGAGGCCTTCCTCGCCGCCCTGGCACAGGGGCACAGCCCCCGCGTGGTCACCTCGTGCCCGCCCGAGGGCGGTGCCGGCTGGGCCCTCCGTCTCGCCCGGGCGGCGCGCGCCACGCTGGCCTCCGGGCGCGGGGCGCTGCTGCTGGTCCCCGACGCGCGAGACCTCGAGCCCCTCTGCGCCGTGCTCGATGCCGAGGTGGGGCCGGAGGCGTACGTGCGGCTCAGCGCCGAGGACGGCCCGACCCCGCGCTACCGGGCGTTCCTGCGGGCCGCACGCGGCCAGGCGCGCGTGGTGGTCGGGACGCGCAACGCCGCCTTCGCGCCGGTCGCCGACCTGGGCCTCGTCGCGATGTGGGACGACCACGATTCCTCCTACCTCGAGCCGCGGGCGCCCTATCACCACGCGCGCGAGGTGCTCCTGCTGCGCGCCGCCCAGGCCGAGTGCGCCGCCCTCTTTGCCTCCGCCGCCCGCAGCGCCGAGGCGCAACGCCTCGTGCTGACCGGCTGGGCTCAGGAGCTGAGCGTGCCCCGGCCCGTGCTGCGCGAGCTCGCACCCTGGGTGCGGGCCGCCGCCGACGACTTTGCGGCCCAACGGGATCCGCTCCTGCACGCCGCCCGCGTCCCGCGCATCGCCTGGGAGGCGGCCAAGCGCGCGCTCGAGCACGCGCCGGTCCTGGTGCAGGTGGCGCGCACCGGCTTCCTGCCCGCCCTGCGCTGCGAGCGATGCCGCGAACCGGCCAGGTGCCCCAAGTGCGGCGGCCCGCTCGCCCTCACGCGCTCCGGCGGCGATCCCGTGTGCCGCTGGTGCGGGACGTACTGCCGCGACTTCAGCTGCCCCACGTGCGGCGGCCGGCGCCTGCGCGCCGGCACGGTGGGAGCCGACCGCACGGCGGAGGAGCTCGGGCGGGCGTTTCCCGGGGTGCCTATCGTGCGTTCGACGGGGGCCGACGGCGTGCGTCACGTCCCCGCCACCCCGGCGTTGGTCATCGCCACCCCGGGGGCGGAGCCGATTGCCGAGGGCGGCTACGGCGCCGTCCTCCTGCTCGACGCCGACGCGCAGCTGGCCCCCGAGGGGCTGCGCGTGGGCGAGGACGCGCTGCACCGGTGGTTCGCCGCCGCCTCCCTGGCCAAGGGCCGGAAGGAGGGCGGCGTCGTCGTGCTGACGGGCCACGCCTCACCCCAAGGCCAGGCGTTGGTGCGCTGGGACCCGGCCGGGGCGGCCCAGCGCGAGCTGGGCGAGCGCGCCCAGGCGGGGCTGCCTCCCGCCGTGCGCTCGGCCGTGCTCGTGGGTCAGGCGGCCGCCGCCGACCGCTTCGCCTCCGACCTCGCCGCCGCAGCGGAGGGCCTGCGGCTCGTGGGGCCGACCCCCGGCGAGGAGCCGGAGGAGCACCGCTGGATCCTCTTCTTCGATCACGCCCACGGCCCGCGCGTCACGTCGCTGCTGCGGCGGCGCAAGGGGCTGGGATCGCTGCGCAAGGATCCCGTCGTCCACGTGCGCGTGGACGACCCGGGCGCCCTGTAGCGGGCCGCCGGTTCAGCGAAGAAAGGCCTCGATGGCGGCCGCCGCGGTGCCGGGCGTCTCGTAGTGGATGAGGTGTCCCACGCCCGGGATCATCACGAGCTCGGCGCGCGGGAAGGCCGCGGCGAGGGCGTGCTGCCCTGCCACCGAGCCGAGCGGATCGGCCGAGCCGGCCACGAGCAGGGTGGGCTCCGCGATCCGCGGCGCCACCTCCAGGACGGTGTGCGCGACCGAGGCGCGGTAGGACTCCAGGAGTGTGGCGGGGGAGGAGAAGCCGGCAAAGTAGGCGCGGTGCTGCGCCTTCACGTACGCCCGCGTGGCGCGGTCGCGCGAGGTGAGCATGGCCGCCGTTGTGGCGTCCACGACGAGTCGCGAGCGCAGGATCGCCTCGCCGAGCCGGCCGGGGAGGAGGGCTCCCGCCGCGTAGTAGAGCTCAGCGAGCTTGGTCGTGATGGCGGCCGAGCCCTCGAGGGCCGGCTCACAGATGGGGTTGATGAGCAGCAGCCTCGAGAACGCGCCCGGGTGCTGGGCGAGGTAGTGCGAGGCCACGACCGAGCCGTAGGAGTGGCCGAGCAGCACGGTGTCCGGCCCCAAGCCGAGGCGGGAGCGCAGCTCCTCGATGACGAGCCCGTGGCCGCGTACATCGTGGGCGGGTGCGCCCGCGCCGGCGAAGGCGGTGGAGCCGCCGAAGCCTGGCAGATCGGGAACCACAAAGCGGTAGGCCGGCAGGGCGTTGACGATGCGGCGCAGGCCGTGGTGGTCGCCGCGGAAGCCATGGATAGCCAGGATGGTTCCGGCGGGCGGCGCCGCCGGTTCGTAGCTGCGCACGGCGATCGTGGCCCCGCCCAGCACCAGGCCGAAGCGCAGGCTGGGGCGGTCGTCGATCAGGGGCGGGTCCACGGGGGCGGGGGACGGGGCACTCACCCTCCCAGCCTACGTCGCGGGCGGCTCCGCCCCCGCGCCGGCGAGCGAGCGGGCGGCCGTCTCGTCCACCACGACGTGGGTGAAGAGGTCAGCCCGCAGCGCACCGAGCAGACCGGGAACCTTGCCGCGGCCGTGCACCACGCCGAGGCGCAGGGGCACCGTGCTCAGCGTGTCGAAGGTGGGTCCCGTGGAACGGGCGTTGAGCGCGATGCCGTCGTGGGTGCCGTCGGCCCGGAAGAAGCGCGTGGCGATGTCGCCCACGACGCCCTCCTGTTCGATCAGGCGGTAGTCCTCCTCATCCAGGAAGTCGCCGTCGTAGAGGTGGCTCGTGACCGTCGCGTTGAGCGAGCCGATGCCGGCGATCATGAGGTGCATCTTTCGCTGGAGATTGACGATGCGGGAGATGGAGCGCTCGCGCCACAGCAGTTCCCGCGCGGCCGGATCGTCGAAGAACGCGGGGACCGGGAAGGACTGCAGCGAGCCGTCGTAGGCGTCGGCGAAGCGGCGCAGGATGCTCGCGGCGTAGTCCTCGCCCGTGGAGGTGGGGGAGCCGGCTCCGTTGAGCTGGACGAAGGTCAACCCGTTCATAGGGTGGCGGCCGAGCCGTTGGGAGAGCGCGCGGACCGTGGTGCCCCACGCCAGGCCCACCACCGAGTTGGGGCGCACGAGGTGGGCCACGACCGAGGCGGCGACCGAAGCAACGCGGTCGAGTTCCTGCTCGGGGGAGTCGCCGACGATCGTGGGGACCACGGTGAAGCGCACCCCGTGCCTGGCCGAGAGCAGGTGGGCCAGATCGCGCACGCCGTGCGTCGGGTCGTGCAGCCGGATCTCCACGATGCCGCGCTCGCGGGCCTCGGAGAGAGCCCGCGAGACGGTGGAACGCGAGACGCCCCAATCGCGCGCGAGCGAGTCCATCGTGCGCTGTTCCTCGTAGTAACCCTTGGCGATGGACAGCAGCATCGCCGCGCGTCGCTGCTGCTCGTTTGTTCCGCCGGGTGATCGGTTCATGCCGCCTCCTTGCACGTATGTGCGTTGGGCTTGATCGTACTTGCACGCGGGTCAAGGATCGGGAAGTGACGGCCGCAACACGGCCGCGCCGCCTCGCGGCGGCACCCCAGCAGTTCCACGGAGGATCCACATGTCAGGACAGTCGAACTCGGTTCCCGGCTCCCTCAACGCACCCGCACCCCAGGGTGGCGCAGAACGATCCAGCGTGGCGGCGCTGCGCGAGCGGCCTCGCGCCCAGGTCCTCATCATCGGCGGCGGCGTCAACGGCGTCGGCACCTACCGGGACCTGGCCCTCCAAGGCATCGACGTGGCCGTCATCGAGGCGGCTGACTACGCCAACGGCGCCTCCGGCGCCTCGAGCCACATGATTCACGGCGGCATCCGCTACCTCGAGAACGGCGAGTTCCGCCTGGTCCACGAGTCCGTCGTGGAACGCAACCGCCTCCTCAAGCTGGCCCCGCACTATGTGCGCCCGCTGCACACGTCGGTGCCCATGCGCAAGGTCTTCTCCGGCCTGCTCAACGCGCCCATGAAGTTCCTCTTCCACAAGCAGGGCAAGCCGGCCGAGCGCGGCGCCATCGTCATCAACCTCGGCCTGACGATGTACGACATCTTCTCCGGCGCCGGCCGCGTGGCCCCCAAGCATTCCTTCACGTGGGGCCGCAAGAAGGTCGCGGAGGAGATGCCGCAGCTGCGCCCGGACACGAAGTACCTGGGCACCTACTACGACGCGAGCGTGCACAACCCCGAGCGCCTCATCATGGACCTCGTCACCGAGGGCGACGCCACGGGCCACGGGCGCAGCGCCAACTACGTGCGCGCCGTGGGCCACGACGCCGAGGGCGTCGTGCTGCGCGACGAGCTCTCCGGCGAGGAGTTCTCCTTCGCCGCCGACGTCGTCATCAACGCCACGGGCAACTGGGTCGATCCGACCAACGAGGCCCTCGGCCAGGCCACGCGCCTCATGGGCGGCACCAAGGGCAGCCACATCGTGCTGGATCACCCCGAGCTGCTCGAGGCGACGCGCGGCCGCGAGATCTTCTTCGAGCACGAGGACGGCCGCATCGTCCTCATCTACCCCATGCTCGGCCGCGTGCTGGTCGGCACGACCGACCTGGATTCGGAACCGGGCGCCGAGCCCGTCGCCACGGACGAGGAGGTGGAGTACTTCTTCGACCTCATCCACCACGTCTTCCCGCAGATCAAGGTCACGACCGACGAGATCGTCTACACCTTCTGCGGCGTGCGCCCGCTGCCGCGACACGACGGCTCCACCCCCGGCGCCGTGTCCCGTGACTACCACATCGACCGCGCCGTGCGGCACGGGCGCCCCATGCTCTCCCTCGTGGGCGGCAAGTGGACCACGTTCCGCGCCCTCTCCGAGACGCTCGCCGACGAGGCGCTGAAGGAGCTCGGCGCCTCGCGCAAGGTCTCCACCGAGAACCTCGCGATCGGTGGAGGCAAGGACTACCCGGAGGGTGACGCCGCCCAGCAGCGTTACCTCGAGTCCCTCACGGATACCGGCCTGGGGCTGGGCCACGCGACGGTGCTGCTGGAGCGTTACGGCACCCGCGCCGCCGGCGTGGCCGCCTTCCTCGCCGCCGGCCAGGACACGCCGCTGCGGACCACGGATGAGCTCAGCGCCCGCGAGCTCGAATGGTTTGCTGTTCACGAGCAGCTGGGGCACACCGTCGATGTGTTCATCCGCCGCACCAACCTGGCCTTCCGTGGCCTGGTGACGCGGGAAATGATCGCCGAAGTTTCCGAGCTGCTGGCACAGCACCTCGGGTGGGACAAGGACCGCACCGCGGCCGAGTCCCAGTTCGCCCAGGACGTCCTGGTCGAGCGTCATCGCATGGCCTCCCTGGGGGCCGCGCTGTAACACCACTTGCAGTAAAGGGGCCCGCCGAACCCGGGGGGCCCCTCCCGCACCGGCGGACGCGCACAGCCTCCGCCGACCTTGAAGGAGTCAATGATGTCTCTGGGAGCAGTCTTCTTTAGTGAGCTCATGGGCACGGCCCTGCTCATCCTCTTGGGCTGCGGCGTCGTCGCCAACGTCGCCCTCGCCAAGTCCAAGGGTCTCGGCGGCGGCACGTTGATGGTCAACTGGGGCTGGGGCCTTGCCGTGTTTGTCGGCGTGTACGCCGCCTTCGCCTCCGGCGCCCACCTCAACCCGGCCGTCACCATCGGTATCGCCGTGTCCAAGGCCGGCACCGACAATCCCGAGTTCGTCCCCGGCGTTGCCGTGGACTTCGCCTCGATCGCCGTCTACATCATCGCCCAGCTGATCGGCGCCTTCATCGGCGCCGTGGCCTGCTGGCTCGCGTACAAGCAGCACTTCGATGACGAGCCGGAGCCGGCCAACAAGCTCGGCGTCTTCTCCACCGGTCCCGCCATCCGCAACTACGGCTGGAACCTGGTGACCGAGATCCTCGGCACCTTCGTGCTGGTCATCGCCGTCCTCGTCTCCGGCTACACGACCGGCGCCGCCCTCGGCCCGCTGTTTGTCGCCCTCGTCGTCGTCGGCATTGGCGCCTCCCTCGGTGGCCCCACGGGCTACGCCATCAACCCGGCCCGTGACCTCGGCCCCCGCATCGCCCACGCCGTCCTGCCCATCAAGGGCAAGGGTTCCTCCGACTGGGCCTACTCGTGGGTTCCGGTGGTCGGCCCGATCGTCGGCGGCGTCCTCGCCGCCCTCGTGTACATGGCCTACGTTGGCGTGTTCGGGGCCCCCGTGGACTTCCTGGCCGCTCTGGCCGGCTGAAGCACATCACTCACTTCAGTAGGCCTACCACTTCAATGATGAGGAGTAACGCATGAGCGAGAACAAGTACGTCATCGCCATCGATCAGGGCACCACGTCGTCCCGCGCGATCGTCTTCGACCACGACGGGCAGATCGTCTCCGTGGGTCAGCTCGAGCACGAGCAGATCTTCCCGCAGGCCGGTTGGGTTGAGCACGACCCGGCCGAGATCTGGAACAACACGCGCGAGGCGATCGGCCAGGCGCTCTCCAAGGCGAACATCACGCGCCACGACATCGTCTCGGTTGGCATCACCAACCAGCGCGAGACCGCCGTGGTGTGGGACAAGAACACGGGCGAGGCCGTCTACAACGCCATCGTGTGGCAGGACACCCGCACCCAGAACATCGTCGACGAGCTGGCCAAGGACGGCGGCGTCGATCGCTTCAAGTCCATCGTCGGCTTGCCGTTGGCGACGTACTTCTCCGGCACCAAGATCAAGTGGATCCTCGACAACGTCGAGGGCGCCCGCGAGCGCGCCGAGGCCGGCGATCTGCTCTTCGGCACCACCGACTCGTGGGTCCTGTGGAACCTCACGGGCGGCGTCGACGGCGGCGTGCACGCCACGGACGTGACCAACGCGTCCCGCACGCTGCTCATGGACATCCGCACGTTGACCTGGCGCGAGGACATCGCGGCGGAGTTCGGCGTGCCGCTGTCGATGCTTCCGGCGATCAAGCCCTCCTCGGGCGAGTTCGGCCGCGTGCACACCGACCAGCTGCTGCGCGAGGTGCCCATCACCGGCATCCTGGGCGACCAGCAGTCGGCGACCTTCGGCCAGGCGGCGTTCGCTGCCGGCGAGGCGAAGAACACCTACGGCACCGGTTGCTTCCTCATCTTCAACACGGGCGAGGAGGTCGTTGAGTCCAAGAACGGCCTGCTCACCACGGTGGGGTACAAGCTCGGCGACGAGCCCACCCACTACGCGCTGGAGGGCTCCATCGCCGTGGCGGGTTCGCTCATCCAGTGGCTGCGCGACAACCTGAAGATGATCGACTCCGCCCCCCAGGTGGAGGAGCTGGCCGCCGCGGTCGAGGACAACGGCGGCGCGTACATCGTGCCGGCCTTCTCCGGCCTGTTTGCGCCGTACTGGCGTCCTGACGCCCGCGGCGCCATCGTGGGTCTGACCCGCTACGTGAACCGCGGCCACATCGCCCGCGCGGCGCTTGAGTCCACCGCCTTCCAGACGGCCGACGTCATCGACGCCGTCAACAAGGATTCCGGCGTGCCGCTCACCGAGCTGCGCGTGGACGGTGGCATGACGGCCAACGAGGCGCTCATGCAGTTCCAGGCCGACATCCTCGGCGTGGACGTGGTGCGCCCGCAGGTCACCGAGACGACGGCGCTCGGCGCCGCCTACGCCTCCGGCCTGGCCGTCGGCTTCTGGTCCGGCCTGGGCGAGCTCAAGGCCAACTGGGCCGAGGACAAGCGCTGGAGCCCCTCGATCGACGAGGCCGAGCGCGAGCGTCAGCTGCGCCTGTGGCACAAGGCCGTCTCCAAGTCCTACGACTGGGTCGACGAGGACGTCAAGTGATCCTCTGATCGGGTGAGCCTCGAGGGGCCCCGGGCCGCGTCATCGACGCGTCCCGGGGCCCCTTGGCGTTGCCGGCCAGGCACGACGGCGGGTGCTCACCCCGCGCGCGGGCGTCGCGTGGGCACGCGGCGGGGTGCGGGAAGGGCGCGGCGAGCGTGCGCCGGGAACCGCGGCATGGCGGGGCTGACGTAGGATTGAAGCCATGTCCCGCGTCGGCTCGAAATCGAGCATGGAGGCGGGACGCGTAGTTGTATCTCATGAGAGAGGTTTCACGGTGTCCGAGGCGCAGAGCGCACCCACCCCTGAGGCGAACGACGACGTCTACGACGTCAAGGCCATCGAGGCCCGCTGGGGTTCCTACTGGGAGGAAGCCGGCACCTTTGTGCCGCTCGACGACGGATCGCGCGAGCGCCGCTACGTCCTCGACATGTTCCCGTACCCCTCGGGCGACCTTCACATGGGCCACGCCGAGGCCTTCGCCATGGGCGATGTCGTCTCGCGCCACTGGCGCCACTGCGGCTACGACGTCATGCACCCGATCGGCTGGGACTCCTTCGGCCTGCCGGCGGAGAACGCGGCGATCAAGAACAATCAGCACCCCGCCGAGTGGACGTACAAGAACATCGAGACGCAGGCCGGCAGCTTCAAGCGCTACGGCATCAGCGCCGATTGGAACCGCCGCCTGCACACCTCCGACCCGGAGTACTACCGCTGGACGCAGTGGCTGTTCCTGGAGCTGTTCAAGAACGGCCTGGCGTACCGCAAGGACTCCCCGGTCAATTGGTGCCCCAAGGACCAGACCGTGCTCGCCAACGAGCAGGTCGTCAACGGCAAGTGCGAGCGTTGCGGCACCGAGGTGACCAAGAAGTCCCTGAACCAGTGGTACTTCAAGATCACCGACTTTGCCGACCGTCTGCTGGATGAGATGGATCAGCTGGAGGGGCACTGGCCCGACCGCGTCCTGTCCATGCAGCGCAACTGGATCGGCCGCAGCCACGGCGCCCACGTGCGCTTCGGCATCCAGGCCTCCGGCGCGCAGCCCGCGCACGACGTCACGGTCTTTACGACGCGCCCCGACACGCTCTTCGGCGCCACCTTCATGGTCGTGGCCGTGGACGCGCCGCTGGCCGCCAAGCTGGTCACCGACGAGCAACGCGAGGCCTTCGAGGCCTACCGCGAGTCGGTCAAGGTGCTCTCCGACATCGAGCGTCAGTCCTCCGAGCGCGAGAAGACCGGCGTCTTCCTCGGCCGCACGGCGATCAACCCGCTCTCCGGCGAGGAGATCCCGGTGTGGGCCTCCGACTACGTCCTGGCCGACTACGGCACGGGCGCGATCATGGCCGTGCCGGCGCACGATCAGCGCGACCTCGACTTCGCCCGCGCCATGGACCTGCCCGTCCGCGTGGTCCTCGAGACCGGCGAGGAGGACCCGGCCGTGTCCGGCGTGGCCACCGTCGGCGAGGGCACCCTGGTCAACTCTGGCGACCTGGACGGCCTGAACAAGGCGGAGGCGATCGCCCAGGCGATCGGCATCGTCGAGTCGAAGGGCCTCGGCGAGGCCACGACGACCTACCGCCTGCGCGATTGGCTCGTCTCCCGCCAGCGCTTCTGGGGCGCCCCCATCCCCGTGATCCACTGCGAGCACTGCGGCGAGGTCGCCGTGCCGGACGAGCAGCTGCCCGTCCGCCTGCCGGACGACCTGCGCGGCGAGGCCCTGGCTCCCAAGGGGCAGTCCCCGCTGGCCGCTGCGGAGGAGTGGGTCAACGTGGCCTGCCCGAGCTGCGGCGGCGCGGCCAAGCGCGACACCGACACCATGGACACCTTCGTCGACTCGTCCTGGTACTACCTGCGCTTCGCCTCCCCACAGTCCTCCACCGCGGCGTTCGACGCCGAGGCCGTCAAGAACTGGCTGCCCGTCGGACAGTACGTGGGCGGTGTGGAGCACGCGATCCTGCACCTGCTCTACTCGCGCTTCATCACCAAGGTGCTCCAGCACTTGGGCCACCTGGACTTCCCCGAGCCGTTCTCGGCCCTGCTGAATCAGGGCCAGGTGCTCAACGGCGGCAAGGCCATGTCCAAGTCGCTCGGCAACGGCGTGAACCTGGGTGAGCAGCTCGACGAGTTCGGCGTGGACGCGATCCGCACCACGATGGTCTTCGCCTCCCCGCCGGAGGACGACGTGGACTGGGCCGACGTGGCGCCGCACGCCATGCAGAAGTTCCTGGCCCGCGCTTGGCGCCTCGCGAACGACGTCACCTCGCAGCCCGGCGTCGACCCGGCCGCGGGCGAGCGCTCCGTGCGTTCGGCGACCCACAAGGCCCTGCACGACGCGCTCGAGCTGCTGGATGCCGGCAAGTTCAACGTCGTCATCGCCCGCACCATGGAACTCGTCAACGCGGCCCGCAAGGCGATCGACGGCGAGGTCGGCGGCGCCGATCCCGCCGTGCGCGAGGCCGTGGAGACCGTCGCGGTGCTGCTGAGCCTCGTGGCCCCGTACACGGCCGAGGACATGTGGGACCGGCTGGGCCACGAGCCCTCCGTGGCGAACGTGCCCTGGCCGGCCGTCGACGAGTCCCTGCTGGTCGAGGACACCGTCACCGCCGTCGTGCAGATCCGCGGCAAGATCCGCGCCAAGCTCGAGGTGGCCGCCGACATCTCCGAGGATGCGCTGCGCGAGCTCGCGTTGGCCGACGACGCCGTGAAGCGTTCGGTGGGCGACGCCGAGATCGTCAAGGTCATCGTGCGCGCGCCCAAGCTCGTGTCGCTGGTGGTCAAGTAGCACCATGCGAGCGGGCGAGAACGCCCCGGGCGGGGGCCTCTGGAACGAGCTGCGAACGCGGCTGTCCAGGGGCCCCCGCCTGCGTCTTCCGGGGACGCGTCAGGGCGGCGGGGTGCACATCATCACTGACACCGCGTCCGCCCTTCCCCTGGGCTACGCGGAGGAACACGCGGCGGCGCTGTCGGTGATCCCCATGCCCGTCACCGTCGACTCGCAGGTCTTCATCGAGGGCGTCGACGATGTCATGAGCGAGCTCTCGCTCGGCCTCGCCATGGGGCAGAAGATCACCACGTCCCGCCCGGCCCCCGGCCAGCTGTTGCGGGCGGTGGAGAGGGCGGCCGAGGGCGGGGCGGCCGGGGTGCTGATCGTGTGCATCTCCTCGGCGCTGTCCGGAACCGTGGAGGCCGCCCGCTGGGCCGCGGAGCAGGCCTCGATGCCCGTCAGGGTGCTCGACACGCGCTCGGTGGGTCTCGGCGAGGGCTTCGCCGTCATGGCCGCGGTTCAGGCGGCCGAGACCGGGCTGCCGCTCGAGGACGTGCACCTGGCCGCGGCGGAGACCTGCGACGCCTCGGTGTGGTTTGTGGTTCCCTCGCTCGAGCAATTGCGCAGGGGCGGGCGGATCGGGGCGGTGGCCTCGGTCCTCGGCACGTTGCTCAACGTCAAGCCGATCCTGACCGTCGACCGCGAGGGCGCCATCGTGGCGGCCGACAAGGCGCGCAGCATGCAGCGCGCGCTGGCGCACGTGATCGAGCTCGGCATCGACGCGGCGGGGGAGGACCCGGCCGGCGTGAGCATCGGCCTGCACCACTTCGGCGCCGAGGAACAGGCGGAGGCCGTGGCCGCCGCGCTGGCGGAGTGCACCGACCGTCCGGTGCTCTGCACCCCCGTGCCTGCCGTGCTGGCCGCGCACACGGGCGCGGGTGTCGTGGCGCTCGTCGTGCGCCGCGATCGCGCCTGATCCCCTCACAACGCGCGGCGTGGGGTGAGTTCTCCCCAGGCGGGCCGGCGCCGGATCCGTGCCCGCGGCGGCTTCCTTAGCCTCGATGGATGGGCAGGCACGGCTGGGACAGCGACGCGGGCGGCTCGCCGGCGCAACTGGCGCCTCAGCCGGACGCGGCGGCGTGGGCGTCGGGGGCCGACGACGAGGCCTTGGCTCCGTGGGATCGGCCGGGGGCCGCGGCCGATCGCGCGCGCGGAGCCTACCGCTCGGCCGGGCGCCGCTGGGCCGTGCGCGGATGCCTGGTCTTGGTGCTTGCCGCGGCGGCGGTGGTCGGCTTTCGGCTGGCCACCGGTCAGGCGCAGGTCTCGCCGAGCGAGGTGCCACCCCTCGCCTCGGCCCCCGAACGCTCGCCCGCGCCCAGCGCGACGGCGGAACCCGCCTCCTCGGCGCCGGCGGAGGACGCGCGGGCCGCCTCCTCCGGCGCCCCCTCCGCGAGCGGGGCGGATCGTCTCGTCGTGCACGTGGCCGGTGCCGTCAAGCGCCCGGGGGTCTACCGCGTCCCCGCCGGCGCGCGCGTGAGCGATGCGGTGGCCAAGGCGGGAGGCGCGCTCCGCACGGCGCAACTGGACGCCGTGAACCTCGCCGCCGTGATCGTGGATGGGACGCAGCTGCGCATTCCGGCCCGCGGCGAACAGGAGCGGGCCGGGCCCTACGCGGCGCAGGGTGGGGCGGCTCCGGCGCCCTCGGACTCCGGCGGCGACCCCGCCGGCGGCACGGGCGGCGGCACGAGCGGCGCGCCAGCGGTCCCCGTGCGGATCAACAGCGCCTCCGCGCAGGAACTCGAGCAGCTGCCCGGCATCGGGCCGGCGCTCGCCCAGCGCCTCATCGCCTTCAGGAACGAGCACGGTCGCTTCACGGGGGAGGCCGATCTCGATGCCGTCGAGGGCATCGGCCCCGCCATGCTGGCCAAGCTGCGAGGGAGCGTGAGCTATGACTGAGGCTCCGCTCCGGCGGCGGCCGGTATCCCGACGGGTTCCCGCGGCCGGTCGGGTTTCCACGACCGGTCGGGTTCCGGCGCTGTGGCCGGCCGCCTGCGCCGCGTGGGCCCTGGCGGCGGTGTACTGCACCACGGGTCTGCGGCCGGAGGCCGCGGCGGTGGCCGGGGCCGGGCTGGGGGTCAGCGCGCTCGTGCTGTGGTACTCGGCGCTCCGGCTCGGGCGTGTCGCCGGCCCGCGGCAACGCCCGCCCGGGCGGCGGCTCGGCCTGCTCCTGGCGCTGGCCCTCGCCAGCGCGGCCGCCGCACTCGTCCTCAGCGGCGCCGTGGCCGATGCGGCGGTGCGCGAGGAGACGCTGCAGCGCTGGGGTGGCGGCGAGCTCTTCGAGGCCGGCCTCGTCCTCGACGGCGAGCCCCAGGACCTCGGGGACGACCGCCTCGCCGCCGCGGCGACCCTCGTCTCGGCGCGCCGGGATCGCGGCGCCGCCGCGGAGCCGGTGGCGGGGGCCCGCGTGACGCTGCTCGGCCCGCGCTCGCTCTTGGGGGACGCGCGCCTCGGCGCCGGCACCCGGGCCAGCTGGTGGGTCAGCGCCTCCGCACCCCGCGAACGGGGCGCCGCGGTGCTCATGCTCTCCGTTCGTTCTCCGCTCCTCGGCCACGAGCCGCCCCCGTCCACCGCGGCCTCGGCGCTGCGGGCCGGGCTCGGGGCGTGGTTCGCCCCGCTGAGGGGCGGTCCCCTCGCCGATGCTGCGGCCCTGGTTCCCGGCATGGTGGTCGGCGACCGCTCGGGGCAGGACGCCGACCTCGAGGCGACCATGCAACGCGTGGGCCTCTCGCACCTGACCGCCGTCTCCGGGGCGAACGTCGCGCTGCTGCTGGGTGGGACGGCGGCCCTGGCCCGGCTCGTGCGCGCGCCCCGGGCCCTGCGGCTGCCGCTGTGCCTGGCCACTCTCTGTGGCTTTGTGCTGGTGGTGGGTCCGGACCCGAGCGTGCTCAGGGCGAGCGTCGCCGGTGGGTTGGGCGCCGTGGCCGTGGTCTTCGGGCGCCCCCGGCTCGCCTTCGGGCTGACCATGCTCGCCGTGATCCTCCTGCTGGCCGTCGATCCGTGGCACGCCTCCCGGGTGGCCTTCCAACTCTCCGTCGCCGCAACTCTCGGCATCGCGCTCGCGTCCCCCGCGCTCGGTGCCTGGTTGCGGGAGCGCTGCCGGCTGCCGCGGGCGCTCGCGGAGGCCGTAGCCGTGTCGTGTGCCGCCACGATCGCGTGCACCCCGCTCCTCGTGGGTCTGCAGCCGGATCAATCGGCGCTGACGGTGCCCCTCAACGTGGCCGTCGCCCCGGCCGCCGCGGTGGTGGGGCTCGTCGGCCCGGCGTTGGCCCTCGTCGCGCCGCTCATGCCGGCGTCCGCGTGGCCGGTGGCCCTGGTGTGTTTGCTGCCGGCCCAGGGCATCGCCTGGCTCGGCCGCCTCAGCGTCGCCAGCGGGTGGTTCGTCTCCTGGCCGGGGGCGCCGCTCGGGCCGGGGCTCGCCGCGACGGCGTGTTGGGGGCTGCCCGCGCTCATCTTGGTGCGCGCCAGGGCGCGGATCACCCACCGCGGCGAGCGGCCCACGCAAGGCGGCGAGCGGGTTGTCCACGGCGGCCAGCGCCTCACGCACGGCAGCGAGCGGGTCGCCCACGGCGGCGTGCGGGCCGAGGAGGGCGGGAACCGCACCCCGCTCACGGGTGCCCGACTCTGGCTCGGCGCCGCCAGGGAGCGCGTGCGCCGGCGCCGGCGCGCTCGGTGGTGGAGGCTGAGCCTGGCGCTGTGCCTCGCGCTGGCCCTGGCCGGCGGGGCCGGGCTGTGGTGGGGAGCCCGGCGCGGCGGGGTCCTCCCGGCGGCGCGGGACGGAGATCTGCTCTTCTGCGACGTGGGGCAGGGCGATGCGCTCGCGCTCATCGGCGAGGGTGGGGCCGCCCTCCTCATCGACGTGGGCCCGCGGGACGCCGGGGCGGAGGCCTGCCTGGCGCGGGCGGGGGTGCAGCGGCTCTGCGGCGTCCTACTCACCCATCTCGACGCCGATCACGTGGGCGGGCTCGAGGCGGTGCTGGCCGGTCGTCCGGGGACCCCGGTGCTGTACTCGACGGCCGATCGCCCGCCCCCATCCGCGGGGGCCCGACGCGCGGTCGCGGGGGACACCCTGACGTGCGGCACGTGGAGGGCCACGGTGCGCCTGGCCCCCACCTCGAGCGAGGAGAACGACGCCTCGCTCGTCATCCACGCCGCGACCACCGCGGGCGGCGGGCTCGAGTTGCTCGACGCCGGGGACCTCGAGTCGCGGGCGGCCGAGGCGGCCGTCCGGGCCGGAGCCGCGGCCCCGGAGCCCGCGGGGCCGCCGCGCGTCCTCAAGCTCTCCCACCACGGGGCGCGCAACGGCGGCATGGCCCTCGTCGACGCCTTTGCGCCGCGCCTCGTCCTCATCGGCGTGGGGGAGGGGAACGACTACGGCCACCCGGCCGCCGTCACCCTCGATGCCCTGGCGGTGCGCGGGGTGCCCGCCCTGCGCACCGACCTGAGCGGGAGCATCCTCCTTCGCCCCGGTCCGCAGCGGGACACGAACCCCAGCGTCAGCACCAGCGGATAGGATCGTTGCACCGCCTTACCCCCTCTCGAAAGGTCATGTATGCCTCCCCGCACCCCCGCTCGTTCCGCGGGGAAGAACGCGCGCGGACTCAGCTTTCGGGAGGCGGCGCCGCGACCGCTCGTCCTCCTGAGCGGCTCGGACGGCTACCAGGCCGCCCGAGCCTTCGGCGCGATCCGCGAGGCCGCGCGTGCCGCCGATCCGGAGACCGAGGTGACCCGCTTCGACGCCGCCCACTACGCGGGAGGCGAGCTACTCCTGAGCGCCAGCCCGTCCCTGTTCGGCGGCGGTGCCCTCATCGAGTTCCACGGGCTCGAGGCCATGAACGAGGCGGCCCAGAAGGATCTCCTGGCCTACGTCGCCTCGCCCGATCCCTCGGTCATCCTCGTGGCCCACCACGCGGGAGGCAACCGGGGCAAGGGCCTGCTGGATGCCTTCAAGGCGGCCGGCCTCGTCATCGACACGAGCCCGCTCAAGAAGGACGCGGAGAAGCAGGAGTTTGTCCTGGCGGACTTCAAGGCCGCCCGTCGCCGGATCGACACCGAGGCGGCGCGCGCCCTGGTCTCGGCGGTGGGCAGCGATCTGGCCGAACTCGGCTCGGCCTGCCGGCAGCTGATCGAGGACACCGAGGGCACGGTGGACGAGGCGGCGGTCAAGCGCTACTTCGGGGGCCGGGTCGAGGCCACGGGCTTTGCCGTCGCCGACGCGGCGATGGCCGGACGCGGGGCGGCGGCCGTGTCGCTCCTGCGGCACGCGCTGGCCACCGGCGTGGATCCGGTGCCCCTCGTGAGCGCCCTCGCCATGAAGGTGCGCCAGGCGGCCGCCGTGGCCGGCGCCAGGGAGTCCGCCGCCTCGCTCGCCTCGCGGCTGAAGATGGCGCCGTGGCAGGTGCAGCAGGCCCAGGAGGTGGCCAGGCGCTTTGCCCCGGAGGACCTCGCCCGTGCCGTGCAACTCGTCGCCGAGACCGATGCCATGGTTAAGGGCGCCTCGCGCGACCCGCGCTACGCCGTCGAGCGCGCCGTCGTCTCCCTCTCCCGGTACGCCGCCCGCCGCTAGCGTCGGCCCGCCCCTCCGGGGCGGCGCCGCCTTCCCACGGGAGAGCGCAAAGGGCCCCGCATCCTTCACGGATGCGGGGCCCTTCAAGCGTTTGGTGTCGAGAGCATCAACACCTCACCACGGCGGTGCTCAGAGCGCGTTGACCTTCTTGGAGATGGCCGACTTGCGGTTGGCAGCGTTGTTGCGGTGGATGACGCCCTTGCTGACGGCCTTGTCGAGCTTGCGGCTGGCGCTGGCGAGGGCCGGGGTAGCGGCCTCCTTGTCGCCGGCGGCAACGGCAGCGTTGACCTTGTTGATGGCCGTGCGCAGCTCGGACTTGACAGCGTTGTTGCGCTGGCGAGCCTTCTCGTTGGTGAGAATGCGCTTCTTCTGGGACTTAATGTTCGCCACGGTTGTCCTTCTTGACGAATGGATGGATGGTCTGAGGGTTCCGCACTCAACACAACTGAGATGGCGTGGGGATGCCGCGTTCGCTGAGCGCGAGTGCCCGCAGACCTGCGCGGACACACTAGGAAAGAGTGTATCAGGCGGGGACCCGGATGCGGGAAGCGCGCCGGACTCCGTGGCGTTGAGACCTCGCTCACGCTCGCGACTCCTTGCGCCGCCCGCCGTTCGGCGCCGGGGCATCGCGGCGGCACCCCGCCACCGCCCGTGCGGACCGCCCCGGATCAGCGCGAGCGCAAGGCCCTGGCCACCGTCTCGAAGCGTTCGCGCGAGAGCACGGCTCCCTCGCGGCGCACCGCCGACGCGGCCAGCTGCAGCACGCGGTCGAGCTTGGCCTCGCTCGGACGGCCCTGCCGATCCCAGGCACCGGTTCCCACATCGAGGTAGTCGGGGTCGTGCTCGCGGGTGTGGTCCTTGGAGGTGAGCATGAGCGCCAGGAGCAGCGGGCCCTTGCGTTCGACGATCAGCACCGGGCGGTCCTTGCCCTGCGAGTGGTCCTCCTCGTACGGCACCCAGGCCCACACGACCTCGCCCGGGTCCGGCTGCCCGTCCGGCTGGGGGGAGTAGACCGGGTTGACGGCGCCGCGGTAGTCGCCGGCGTAGTTTGCGCCGCGCTGGGCCGCCTCGGCCGCGCTGACCTCGCGCGAGGAGGACGAGGAGGCGGACGTGTTCTGACGCCGGGCCGTACCGGATCCGCTGGACGCGCCGCCGCGCTGGCCACCCTGCTGGGGAGAGGACGGCTGGGGGCCGGTGCTCGGGGCTCCCGAGCCGCGCCGGGGACCCCGTTGTTGCTTGGTGCCGCCCTGGCCCTTGAAGAGCGAGTCGAAAAGCGGGGAGAGGATCGACTTGGCGAAGCCGAGCCAGCGCTGGTTGTTTGCCATGCGCCGATCCTAGCGGCGTGGCCCAGCCGCCCCGCGGCGGCTGACGCCGCGGCGGCGAGGTCGCGCGGCCGCCGTCGCGCCCTGCGGGGCCGGGGGAGAACCCGGCCCAGGGCTCGACAGGGCGTGGCAGGGCGGCCCGGCGCGCCAAGTCGTGAGAGAATCCGAGGAAGGCATGCCAGCGCGCCCCTGAAGCGCGCCCGCGTCGTCGGGCCCTCCCGTCGGCGAGGGAGTCCGGAACGGATCCCTTGGCAAGGCACGCCCTCCGCTCCTACCCCCGAGTTCGCAAGCGAGGCTGAACCCCGTGTCACCCCAGGCCCGCACCGCCCCGGTGCCCGCCGCCACCGATCCGGCCGTGATCCGCAACTTCTGCATCATCGCCCACATCGACCACGGCAAGTCCACCCTGGCCGATCGCATGCTGCAGTCCACCGGTGTGGTGCAGGCCCGCGACATGCGCGCCCAGTACCTGGACCGCATGGACATCGAGCGCGAGCGCGGCATCACGATCAAGTCCCAGGCCGTGCGCATGCCCTGGGAGGTGGACGGGGTCTCTTACGCCCTGAACATGATCGACACCCCCGGTCACGTCGACTTCACCTACGAGGTCTCCCGCTCCCTGGCCGCCTGCGAGGGCGCCATCCTGCTCGTCGACGCCGCACAGGGCATCGAGGCGCAGACCCTGGCCAATCTCTACCTGGCCATGGAGAACGAACTGACCATCATCCCGGTGCTCAACAAGATCGACCTCCCGGCCGCCCAGCCGGAGAAGTACGCGGCGGAGCTGGCCAACCTCATCGGCGTCGAGCCGGAGGACGTCCTCAAGGTTTCCGGCAAGACGGGCCAGGGCGTGGAGCAGCTGCTCGACGAGATCGTCAAGCAGCTGCCGGCCCCGGAGGGCGTCCGCGACGCCCCGGCCCGCGCCATGATCTTCGACTCGGTCTACGACACCTACCGCGGCGTGGTCACCTACGTGCGCGTCGTCGACGGCGAGCTCAAGCCGCGCGAGCGCATCCAGATGATGTCGACGCACGCCCAGCACGAACTCCTGGAGATCGGCGTCTCCGCCCCCGAGCCGCAGCCCACGAAGGGCCTCTCCGTGGGCGAGGTGGGCTACCTCATCACGGGCGTGAAGGATGTGCGCCAGTCCCGCGTGGGCGACACGGTGACGGGCAACGCCAACCCGGCCCAGGAGTCGCTCGGCGGCTACGCCGACCCACAGCCCATGGTGTTCGCCGGCCTGTACCCGATCGACGGCTCCGACTACCCGGTCCTGCGCGACGCCCTCGACAAGCTCAAGCTCAACGACGCCGCCCTGTCCTACGAGCCGGAGACCTCGGCGGCCCTCGGCTTCGGCTTCCGCGTGGGCTTCCTCGGCCTCCTGCACCTGGAGATCGTGCGCGAGCGCCTCGAGCGCGAGTTCAAGCTTGACCTCATCTCCACGGCCCCGAACGTCGAGTACGACGTCGTGACCGAGGACAAGTCCCATCTGCACGTGAAGAACCCCTCGGAGTTCCCCTCCGGCAAGATCCTCGAGGTCCACGAGCCCATGGTGGCGGCCACGATCATCGCGCCGAGCGAGTTCATCGGCGCCATCATGGAGCTGAACCAGCAGCGCCGCGGCATCATGGGCGGCATGGACTACCTCTCGGAGGAGCGCGTGGAGATGCGTTACCGCCTTCCGCTCGCCGAGATCGTCTACGACTACTTCGACCAGCTCAAGTCCAAGACCCGCGGCTACGCCTCGCTGAACTGGCAGGCGGACGGCGAGCAGGTCGCCGACCTGGTCAAGGTCGACATCCTGCTCCAGGGTGAGCAGGTGGACGCGTTCAGTGCCATCACGCACCGCGACAAGGCCTACGCCTACGGCACCATGATGGCCACCAAGCTGCGCGAGCTCATTCCCCGCCAGCAGTTCGAGGTGCCGATCCAGGCCGCCATCGGTTCGCGCATCATCGCCCGCGAGAACATCCGCGCCATCCGCAAGGACGTCCTGGCCAAGTGCTACGGCGGCGACATCTCCCGCAAGCGCAAGCTGCTGGAGAAGCAGAAGGAGGGCAAGAAGCGCATGAAGATGGTGGGCCGCGTGGAGGTCCCCCAGGAGGCGTTCATCGCCGCGCTGTCCTCGGATGACGCCAAGGACTCCAAGAAGAAGTAGCCATGCCCTCAGTCCTGCCGGACGGCGATCCGGCGCCCCTCGACGGCTCCCTGCCGGCGGAGGCCATGGCCTCCGCCGCGGGGCGCGCCCTGGGGCTCTACGTTCACGTGCCCTTCTGCTCCGTGCGCTGCGGCTACTGCGACTTCAACACCTACACGGCAACGGAGCTGGGCCACGGCGCCTCGCAGGAGAGCTATCCGGACGCGATGAGCGCCGAGTTGGCGCTTTCGCGCCGGGTGCTCGACGCCGCGGGGCTGGCCCCGCGCCCCCTCTCCACCGTGTTCTTTGGCGGGGGGACGCCCACCCTGCTCCCGGCCGAGGCCCTCGCCGCCACGTTGCGCCGCGCCGTCGAGCTGTACGGCCTGGTCCCGGGCGCCGAGGTGACCACGGAGGCGAACCCGGATTCGGTCACGCCGGCCTCCCTCGCGACGCTGGCCGAGGCCGGCTTCACGCGCGTGAGCTTCGGCATGCAATCCGCGGTGCCTCACGTGCTCAAGGTCCTGGACCGCACGCACACGCCGGAGCGTGTGCCGCAGGCCGTGGCCTGGGCCCGCGAGGCCGGGCTCGACGTCAGCCTCGACCTCATCTATGGCACGCCGGGGGAGTCCCTCGACGATTGGCGCACCTCGCTCGAGGCCGTCATCGCCATGGAGCCGGACCACGTCTCGGCGTACGCGCTCATCGTGGAGCAGGGGACCAAGCTCGCGGCGCAGATGCGACGCGGCGAGGTGCCGCCGGTCGACGACGACGATCACGCCGACAAGTACGTCCTGACGGATCGGCTGCTCGGTGAGGCCGGGTACTCCTGGTACGAGGTCTCGAACTTCTCGCGCGGACCCGAGCACCGCGCCCACCACAACGTGGCCTACTGGCTCAATCAAGACTGGTGGGGCGTGGGACCCGGCGCGCACTCCCATGTGGGGGACGTGCGCTGGTGGAACGTCAAGCACCCGGCGGCCTACCAGCAGCGCCTCGACGCCGGGCTCTCCCCGGTCCACGCGCGGGAGATCCCGGACGCCGAGGCCAGGCACCTCGAGGACGTCATGCTGCGCGTGCGCCTCAGCGACGGCCTGCCCCTCTCGGTGCTTGCCGCCGAGGAACGCGAACGCGTCGCCGGGCTCGTGGCCGACGGCCTGGTGGAGCCGTTGCCCGCGCTCAAGGCGGGGGAGGACGGCGAACGCCGACTCGTCCTGACGCTGCGCGGCCGGCTCCTGGCCGACGGTGTGGTGCGCACCTTGCTCGGCTTCTGAGACCCCAACACAGCGCGACGGCGCCGTTCCCACCCTGGGGTGGGAACGGCGCCGTCGTGCCGTGTGCGGTGAGGTGCGGCCTCGGCCGCCGGGCGCCGCGTCCGGCGCCTGCGCTAGAAGAGGCGCAGATTCAGGCGATACAGGTAGGGCCTGCCCTTGTTCACCTGGATGCCGCCGACGATCCCGGAGATCGTCATGAAGATCCACACGGCCACCGCCAGCAGCAGGAAGACCCAGCCGATGGCGGGGATGAAGCCCAGCGCGAAGAGCACCACGACCGCCACGGAGAGGGGCAGCGTGAAGTTGAAGGCTTCCTTGGACTCTTGGGCCGTGAACGGGCCGCGCTCCTTGTAGACCAGGTGAATGATGAGGCTCGGCACGAAGCCCGCCAGGGAGAAGAAATGGGCGATCGTGGCCCAGCGCCGATCTTCGGCCGGGGTCAACGGCAAGGCCTGCGGTGCGGAACCGCTCAGGCCGGCGTCGCGGCCGGGCGGAACCGAGGGGCCCGGCGTGGATTGCGGTGACACTGCGCCGCCTTCCTCGAAGGGGGTGAACATGAAGCTGTCCCTAGTCTACGGACGCGGGAGGCCGGGGGGAGGCTACGCCTCACCGTGTGTGACGAAGTCAATCAGTTCCTCGACCCGGCCGAGGAGGCTCGGCTCGAGGTCCCCGTAGTGGCGCACGCCGGAGAGGATCCGCTTCCAGCCCAGGCCCACGTCCTCCTTACTCGCGTGCGGCCAGCCCAATCTGGCGAGGATCCCGGTCTTCCAGTCCTCGCCGCGCGGCACCACCGGCCACGCCGCGGCCCCGATCACCGAGGGCTTCACCGCCTGCCAGACGTCGATGTAGGGGTGTCCAAGAATGAGCACGTGGCCCGCGGCACCGGGAACGCGCATCGCCTCGCGCGCGATGCGCTCCTCCTTGCTGCCGCTCACGAGGTGGTCGACGAGGATGCCGAGCCTGCGCTGCGGCCCCGGAGCGAAGTCCCTGATGGCGGAGGCGAGGTCGTCGACGCCGTGCAGGGGTTCGACGGCGACGCCCTCGATGCGCAGGTCGTGGCCCCAGACCTTTTCCACGAGTTCGGCGTCGTGCGCACCCTCGACCCAGATGCGGGCCGCGCGGGCGGTGCGGGCCTTGGCGCCCTTGACGTACACCGAGCCGGAGGCCGAGCGGGTGGGGGCGGCCTGGGCGGTCGGCGCGACCGGGGCGGCGGCGGGTTCGACGATCTCCACCGGCTCTCCATCGATGAGGAAGCCGAAGCCGGCCGGGAAGCTACGGGTCTTGCCTCGGCGGTCCTCGAGCACCAGGAGGCGGACGCCACCGGAGCGCTCGGTGCGCACAAGCTCGCCCACCCAGCCGGACTCCACGTCCTCCAGCAGCAGCCCGACTCGGGCGCCCACCTTGCGCGGGGGCGTGCGCTTCGGTGGCGTGATGGAACCCGGGCCCCAGGCGTAGTCCACGGTGATGTTCCTCCAAAGAAAGTGGGTTCAGTGGGTGCCGTTCAAGGCTATGCGCGGCCGGTCCCGGGTGGCAGGAGGGCGCGCTGACGCATCGGGCTGGCGTTCAGCAGAGGGCGAACTAGAATTGGCACTTGAAGGGCACGAGTGCCAAAGTAGATCGGTCGAACCGGAAGGAGCTGGATCCCAGCGTGAGCGATCAACAGCGTTCGCAGGCGCGCCGCCTGCAGGTCTTGCGCGCCGTGGTGGAGGACTACGTCCATTCCCGCGAGCCCGTGGGTTCCAAGGCGCTCGTCGAACGCCACGGCCTCGGCGTCTCCGCCGCCACGATCCGCAACGACATGGCGGCGCTGGAGGACGACGGCCTCGTCACGGCACCGCACACCTCCGCGGGGCGGGTCCCCACGGAGAAGGGCTATCGCTACTTCGTGGACCGGATCGAGGAGGTCAAGCCCCTGTCCTCCGCCGAGCGCCGAGCCATTCGTTCCCTGCTGGAGGGAAGCGATGACCTGGACGAGGTGCTCTCGCGCACGGCCAGGGTGCTCTCCCACCTCACGCACCAGGTGGCCGTGATCCAGGTGCCCCGGATCGAGAAGGCGCGCGTGCGCCACGTCGAACTGGTCACGCTCGGCGCCCGCCAGCTCATGCTCGTGCTCATCTCCAGCGCCGGCGCGGTGCGCCAGCGTGTCCTCCCCGTGGACCTCGAGCTCGTCGACGCCGAGGTGGCCCTGGTCAAGGAGGCGGTGCTCGGCCTCGTCGGGGGCGAGCCAGTGGCGGCGATCGGCCGGCTCCTGGCCGGCCTGCCCGGGCGCCTCGTCCCGTCCCTGCACCCGCTCGCCGCGGCGGTCACCGACGCCCTCGTCGACCTGGCCGAGGCCGAGCGTGTCGACCGCATGCTCTGGGCCGGCACCGCCAACCTCGCACGCTTCTCCGACGACTTCCGCGGCAACATCACTCCGGTGCTCGAGACGCTCGAGGAGCAGGTGGTGATGCTGCGGCTGCTCTCCGAGCTGGAGCAGGACGCCCACGGCGTCGCGGTGAGCATCGGCAGCGAGAATCCCCACGCCACCCTGACGCAGGCCTCCGTCGTCGCGTCGGGCTACGGCCCGGGCAACCACGCCATGATCGGCGTGGTGGGGCCCACCCGCATGGACTACCCGGGATCGATCGCCGCGGTGCGCGCGATCGCCCGCTATCTCAGCCGAATTCTCTCGGCCTAAGACGTTGGGCGCCCGCTCACGAGAGCAGGCACCCGCAAGCATCTGAAAGGAAGCGGAGCGAAGCATCATGGCGACGCACTACGAAACCCTCGGCGTGTCCAAGGACGCCAGCGGCGAGGAAATCAAGAAGGCCTACCGCAAGCTGGCCCGCAAGCTGCACCCGGACGTGAACCCCGGCCCCGAGGCGGCCGATCAGTTCAAGGCAGTGACCCACGCCTATGAGGTGCTCTCCGACACCGAGAAGCGCTCGAACTACGACGCCACGGGCAACGAGAACGGCAACGGCGCCCAGGGCGGTTTCGGCGGGGGCTTTGGCGGCTTCGGCGACATCTTCGAGTCCTTCTTCGGTGGCGGCGGCCAGGCCGGGCCCCGCTCGCGCCGCGAGCCGGGCCGCGACGCCCTCGTGCGCGTCGAGATCTCGCTCGAGGACGCCGTCAAGGGCACGGTGTACCCGCTGCAGCTGCGCACCGCCGTGGTCTGTCCCGTGTGCGACGGCGAATGCACCGAGCCGGGCACCCACCCCCAGACCTGCGAGATCTGCCACGGTGCCGGCCACGTCCAGCGCCCCGTCCGCTCGATCCTCGGCCAGATGATGACGGTCGCCGAGTGCCCGGCCTGCCAGGGCTACGGCACCACGCTGCCCAAGCCCTGCCCGGAATGCTCCGGCTCCGGTCGCGTCGCCTCGCAGCTGGAGAAGCAGCTGCGCATCCCCGCCGGCGTCGCCACCGGCACCCGCATTCACCTGGCAGGCCAGGGCGAGGCGGGCCCGGGCGGTGGCGCGCAGGGCGACCTTTACGTGGAGATCGAGGTGGAGCGTCACCCCGTCTTCGAGCGGGAGGGCAACGACCTGAAGGCGGTCCTCACCGTTCCGCTGACCGCTGCCGCCCTCGGCACCGACCTGACGCTGGAGACCTTCGACGGCGAGCAGAACGTCTCCATCCGTCCGGGCACGGAGAGCGGGGACACGGTCAAGCTCGACGATCTCGGCGTCCCGCGCCTGCGTGGCGGCGGCCGCGGCGACCTCATCGTCGAGGTGCGCGTGGCCACGCCGCGCAACCTCGACGACGAGCAGCGCGCGCTGCTGGAGCAGCTGGCCGCGCTGCGCGGTGAGACGTTCACCGAGGGCAAGTTCGAGACCCGCGGCCTCATGTCGCGCTTGAGGGACAAGCTGAGGGGCTGAGCGTGTCGAGGCAGAGTTTCCTGGACCCGGCGGCCGCCGCCGGCGCCACCGTGGGGGCGCGGATCGAGCTCTCGCCGGCCGAGGCGCATCACGCCCGCGTGAAGCGCCTCGCCGTGGGGGAGGAGATCTCGGTGGTCGACGGCGCGGGCTTGCGTTTGGTGTGCGCCGTCGCGGAGATCTCTGAACACGGGGTCTTCCTCGACGTGCTCGAGGCGCTGCGCGGCGAGGCCGCCGCCTCGCGGCCGCGCCTGGTGTTGGTGCAGGCCCTGTCCAAGCAGGATCGCGATCTGCAGGCCGTGGAGAGCTGCGTGGAGATCGGCATCGACGCCGTCGTCCCGTGGCAGGCCGACCGCTCCATCGTGCGGTGGCGCGAGGACCGCGCCTCCAAGGCGCACGCCAAGTGGGAACACCTCGTCGCGAGCGCCGTGAAGCAATCGCGCCGGGACACCCTGCCCCCCGTCGAAGAGCTCTTGAGCACCAAGGGCCTCGTGGCCAGGACCCGCGCCGTCACTCAGGCGGGCGGCCTGGTCCTGATCCTGCACGAGTCGGCCACCACCGCGATCCCCGAGGTGCTCGAGCGCCGCGTCCCCACGCTCGGCGGGCGCGAGCTGCTCCTCGTCGTGGGACCGGAGGGCGGGATCTCCGAGCAGGAGCTGGACGCCCTGCGGCAGGCGGGCGCCGAGGTCGTGATCCTGGGGCGCGAGGTGCTGCGCGCCTCGACGGCCGGGACCGTCGCCTTGGTCCTGGTCCTCTCGGCCCTGGGCGCCTTCGCCCCCGAGGCCGTCCTGGGCCGAGGTGGGGCTCCCGCCGCACCCGTGCCCCCGTGGCCCCGGAACAGTAGACTGGCGTGCACCACGATCCCCGAGCGATGAGAGGCCACAGGCTTTCATGACGGAGAGCTCCCCGAGCCAACCGAATACCCTTGACGTCGTCTTCCCGGACGCCCCCACCATGATCGCCACCCTGGGCCCGCAGGACACGCTCCTGCGCATCCTGGCCGGCGTCTGGCGCGAGGTGCGGCTGCAACCGGTGGGGGAGCGGCTCCTCGTGAGCGGCCCAGCGGATCAGGTGCAATCGGTCGGGCGCGTGATCGCGCAGGCGCGATCGGCCGCCGCGGGCGGCGCCGCCATCACCTCGCAGGTCGTCGAGCGGCTGATCCGGGCCGAGAAACAGCTGGTGGCTCCGGCCCCCGACCCCAGCCTCACGGTGGACGTCCTGCGCCACCGGGGTCGGCACATCCGGCCCAAGACGGTGAACCAGGCCGCCTACATCGACTCGATGGACACCCACACCATCACCTTCGGCGTGGGCCCGGCCGGCACGGGCAAGACCTACCTCGCGATGGCGCGCGCAGTGGCCGCCCTGCAGTCCAAGGAGGTCTCGCGCATCATCCTGACCCGCCCGGCCGTCGAGGCGGGGGAGTCGCTCGGGTTCCTGCCGGGCACCTTGGCCGACAAGATCGATCCGTACCTGCGCCCGCTCTACGACGCGCTGCACGACATGGTCGAGGCGGAGACGATCCCGCGCCTCATCGCCGCCGGCACCATCGAGGTGGCCCCGCTGGCCTACATGCGCGGGCGCACCCTCAACGAGGCCTTCGTCATCCTCGACGAAGCGCAGAACACCACGGCCGAGCAGATGAAGATGTTCCTGACCCGCCTGGGCTTCGGTTCGCGCATGGTCGTCACGGGCGACGTCACCCAGGTCGACCTCCCCGGCGGCAAGGCCTCCGGCCTGAAGATCGTCACGGAGATCCTGGCCGGCATCGACGACATCGCGATCTGCCGGCTCGACGCCGGGGACGTGGTGCGCCACCGCTTGGTCGGCGACATCGTCGATGCCTACACGAGGTGGGACGAGAACCGCCCCGCCACCCCCGGGCGCCGTCGCGGCGCCCCCCACCAGTCGAAGGGAAACGCCAAGTGAGCGTCGAAGTGAGCAATGAGTCCGGCCTCGAGGCCGATCTGGAGGAGCTCACCGCGCTCGCGGGGCACCTTCTCGACGCGCTGCACGTGCACCCGGACGCCGAGCTCTCCATCGTCCTGATGGACGAGGCGGCCATGGAGGAACTGCACCTGAAGTGGATGGACCTGCCCGGCCCCACCGACGTCATGTCCTTCCCGCTGGACGAGCTGCGCCCGGGCACCCCGAGCTCTCTGAGCGGCCCTGGCATGCTCGGCGACATCGTGCTCTGCCCCTCCGTGGCGGCCAAGCAGGCGGCCGCAGGAGGCCACAGCATGCAGGACGAGCTCGACCTGCTCACGACCCACGGCGTGCTGCACCTGCTCGGCTACGACCACGACGAGCCGGAGGCCAAGGCCGAGATGTTCGGCCTGCAGCGCGAGCTCCTCGAGGCCTTCCTCGGCCGCCCCGCTCCCAAGGAGACGATCGCTTAAGTGACCGGTTGGTTGCTCGTGGCCGTCGCGGTCGTCTTCGTCGCGACGGCCGCGATCCTGTCGGCCGTCGAGGCCGCCTACCTCGCCCTGTCCAGGGCCGAGGCGGAGCGCCTGACCGAGGACGGCGCCCGCCCCCGGCTGGCCTCGATCCTCCAGGACCCCGTGCGCCACACCCGTGCCGTGCGCTTCTGGAGGATCTGGTTCGAGGCGGCGGCCGGCGTCGCCACGGCTCTCGCCTTCGTCGGTTGGCTCGATTCGGTGTGGTGGGCCGGCCTGTGGGCCACGCTGACCATGGCGGCGCTCGGCTTCGTGGTAGTCGGGGCCTCCCCGCGCCGCATCGGGCGAGCGCACGCCGGCGCCGTTGCCGCGGCCACCGCCGCGCTCGTGCGCGCGGGCACCGTCGTGCTCGGGCCGGTCCCCGGTTGGCTCGTGCGCCTCGTCACGCCGGCGTCGGCCAGCACCGAGGAGGCCACCTTCTTCACGGAGGAGCACTTCCGCGACCTCGTCAACCGGGCCAACGAGGCCAAGGTGCTCGAGGACGTCGAGGCCGACCTCATCCATTCGGTCTTCGACCTCGGCGACACCCGGGTGCGCGCCGTCATGGTGCCGCGCACCGACATGATCACGGTGGGCCACGACGTCTCGGTGAAGAAGGCCCTGCGGCTCTCGCTGCGCTCGGGTTGCTCGCGCCTGCCCGTCATCGGCGAGGACACCGATGACATCCGCGGGGCCGTGTACCTGAAGGACCTGGCCCGGCTCTCCCTCGAGGAGGGGCGCGGAGAGGACCCGGTCGCCGGCGCCTGCCGTCCCGTGCGCTACGTTCCCGAGTCCAAGCTGGTCTCCGAGCTGCTGCAGGAGCTGCAGCGCGAGGCCACGCACCTCGCGATCGTCGTCGACGAGTACGGCGGCACCGCCGGCCTCGTCACGCTCGAGGACCTGCTGGAGGAGATCGTCGGCGAGATCGACGACGAGTTCGACGCCGAACGCGCCGAGGTCCAGCCGCTCGGCAACGAGAGCTTCCTCGTCCCGGCCGGGCTCGACATCGATGACCTTGGCGACCTGTTCGGCGAGGAGCTCCACGACGACGAGGTCGATACCGTGGGCGGCCTGCTCGCCAAGGCCATCTCGCGCGTGCCGATCGTCGGCTCCCACACCGTGGTCGGCGACCTCGAGCTGCGCGCAGAATCCCTCTCCGGCCGGCGCAATCGCGTCGGCACCATCCGCGTCACGCGCGTCACCCCCCGCGCCACATCCCCAGAGAACCCAGCAGAGCAGGAGCCGCGCTCATGAATCACGAAGAGAACGAGCCGCTGACACCGGCCAACGCCCCCGCCGACTTCAAGGCTGGCTTCGCCTCCTTTGTTGGGCGCCCCAACGCCGGCAAGTCGACGCTCACGAACGCGCTCGTCGGCACCAAGATCGCCATCACCTCCTCCAAGCCGCAGACGACGCGCCACACCATCCGCGGCATCGTCCACCGCCCCGATCACCAGCTGGTGCTCGTGGACACGCCCGGCCTGCACCGCCCGCGCACGCTCCTGGGCCAGCGCCTCAACGACCTCGTCGAGGCCACGCTGTCCGAGGTCGACGTGGTGGGCTTCTGCACCCCGGCCGACGAGCCGATCGGCCCCGGCGACCGCTTCATCGTCCAGCAGCTGGCCCTGCTCGGCCGCACGCCGATCATCGCCCTCGTGACCAAGACCGACAAGGTCGGCAAGGATCGCCTCGGCGAGCACCTCCTCGCCGTCGCCAAGCTGGGCGAGGAGATCCTGGGGGAGGGCGGCTTCAAGGAGATCGTGCCCGTCTCCGCCGTCGCCGGCCACCAGGTCGACTCGGTGGACGAGGTCCTCAGCCGCTACCTGCCGCTCTCGCCGCCGCTCTACCCGGCCGGCGAGCTGACGGACGAGCCGGAGGCCGTGCTCGTGGCCGAGCTGATCCGCGAGGCCGCGCTCGAGGGCGTGCGCGATGAACTGCCGCACTCCCTCGCCGTGGTGGTCGAGGAGATGAAGGCCCGCGAGGATCGTCCGGAGGACAATCCCCTCACGGACATTCACGCCTTCCTCTACGTCGAACGCCCCTCGCAGAAGGCCATCGTCATCGGCAAGGGCGGCTCGCGCCTGCGCGACGTCGGCTCCCGCGCCCGCGCCTCGATCGAGAAGATCCTGGGAACCAAGGTGTATCTCGACCTGCGCGTCAAGGTCGCCAAGGAGTGGCAGCGCGACCCCAAGCAGCTCGGTCGCCTGGGCTTCTAGCCGCGCGTGCCGCGTGGCGGCACCCGCCGCAGCCAAGGCACGACGGCGCCCGCGCGCCGTCGTGCCTTGGCTCGTCTTGGGAGCCCCTTGAGGTGAGCGGCCGGCCGGCCGTCACATTGCGGGGAGCGTGCCCGCCACGATGGTAACGTTCCAGGCATGCTGCAGGGCCTCCTTCTTCTTGGTTGCCGCGGCGAGGTGCTAGCGACCGTCTAAGGTCCCGGCCGACCCCTCGTCGCGGAGTTCACGCGTGCCGGCCGCCAAGCCACCCACACTGAATCTTCAAGGACGAGAACCCTCATGCAGAACCGTCAGCGCCCCTCCGGCATGCCGATCCACAAGTACCTGCCCTTCCAAGAGCAGATCGAGGTCTCGCTGCCCGATCGCACCTGGCCGGACAAGGTCATCACCCAGGCCCCGCGCTGGTGCGCCGTGGACCTGCGCGACGGCAACCAGGCCCTCGTTGATCCCATGGACACCGACCGCAAGCTGAAGATGTTCCAGCTGCTGGTCAAGATGGGCTACAAGGAGATCGAGGTCGGCTTCCCGTCCGCCTCGCAGACCGACTTCGACTTCGTCCGCACGCTCGTCACCCAGAACCTCATCCCGGAGGACGTGACGATTCAGGTGCTCACGCAGTCCCGCGAGCACCTCATCGAGCGCACCTACGAGGCGCTCGAGGGCGTGCACCGCGCCATCGTGCACCTGTACAACTCCACCTCGGTGCTGCAGCGCCGCGTGGTCTTCCGCCAGGACGAGGACGGCATCGTCGACATCGCCCTGCACGGCGCGCGCCTGTGCAAGAAGTACGAGGAACAGCTCACGGGCACGGAGATCCACTACGAGTACTCGCCGGAGTCCTACACGGGCACCGAGCTCGAGTTTGCCCGCCGCATCTGCGATGCCGTGGCCGAGGAACTGGGCGCCACGCCCGAGCGCAAGCTCATCATCAACCTGCCCTCCACCGTGGAGATGGCCACCCCGAACGTGTACGCCGACTCGATCGAGTGGATGCACCGCAACCTGCGCCACCGCGACTCGATGATCATCTCGCTGCACCCGCACAACGACCGCGGCACGGGCGTCGCCGCCGCCGAGCTCGGCTACCTGGCCGGCGCCGACCGCATCGAGGGTTGCCTCTTCGGCAACGGTGAGCGCACCGGCAACGTCGACCTCGTGACGCTCGGCATGAACCTGTTCAGCCAGGGCATCGACCCGCAGATCGACTTCTCCGACATGGACCACATCCGCCGCACGGTGGAGTACTGCAACCAGATGCCGGTGCCCGAGCGCTCCCCGTGGGGCGGCGACCTGGTCTTCACCGCCTTCTCCGGGTCGCACCAGGACGCCATCAAGAAGGGCTTCGAGGCCATGGAGGCCGACGCCGCGGCGGCGGGCAAGAGCGTCGACGAGCTCGTGTGGGGCGTCCCCTACCTGCCGATCGATCCCGCCGACATCGGCCGCAGCTACGAGGCGGTCATCCGCGTCAACTCGCAATCCGGCAAGGGCGGCGTGGCCTACCTGCTCAAGCACGACCACGGCCTGGACCTGCCGCGCCGCGCGCAGATCGAGTTCTCCGGCGTGGTGCAGCGCCACACCGACGCCGGCGGCGGCGAGGTGACCTCCGAGGCGCTGTGGGGCATCTTCCAGGACGAGTACCTCCCGGTGGAGGCCTCCGGTGAGCGCTGGGGCCACTACCGCCTGGGTCGTGTGTCCACCACCTCGCAGGAGGACGGCGGCCTCGAGCTGGACGCGCAGCTCTTCATCGAGGGTGCCGAGCACCAGCGCACGGCCGTCGGCAACGGCCCCATCGACGCCCTCGTGGCGCTGCTGGGCGCCGAGGGGGTCGACGTGCGCGTGCTCGATTACACGGAGCACGCCCTCGAGGAGGGCGGCCAGGCCCGCGCCGCCGCCTTCGTCGAGTGCGCTGTGGGCGATCGCGTCCTGTGGGGCGCGGGCGTGAACACCAACACCACGCTGGCCTCGCTCAATGCCGTCGTCTCGGCCGTGAACCGCGCGATCCGCGACGCCGCCAAGGCCTGATCGGCCTCCCGGTGCCGGGGTGGGCGCGCCAGCGCGGCGCGCCCACCCCGGCACCCGTTCACCTTCAGCACCGGCCCCCAAGGAGGCGAGGAACACGGCACGTCGCCAGGGCGGCTTCAGCGCCAAGTCGTATCGCACCGAGGCCATCGTGCTGCGCCACTACAAGCTGGGCGAGGCCGACCGCATCCTCGTGCTGCTGAGCCCCGAACACGGGCAGATCCGCGCCGTGGCCAAGGGCGTGCGCCGCACCTCCTCCAAGCTCGGGGCCACCCTCGAGCCCTTCATGCACGTCGACGTGCAGCTGTTGCAGGGCAAGAACCTGCATACCGTCACACAGGCGCAGCTGCTGAACCCCTACGGGGACGCGATCGCCGCCCGCTACGAGGCGTACACCGCCTCCGCCGCCATGGTGGAGATGGCCGAGCGACTCACGAGCACCGATGTGGATTCCACCGCCGCGCACTTCAGGCTCCTGCACGGGGCCCTGGCCATGATCGCCCGTTCCCCCGCGCCCCCGGCCACCATCATGGATTCCTATCTCTTGCGCGCGCTCTCCACGGCCGGCTGGGCCCCGAGCTTCACCGACTGCGCGCGCTGCGGGGCACCCGGCCCGCACGAGGCGCTCAACGTCCCCCTGGGCGGCAGCGTGTGCGCGCAGTGCCGCCCGGCCGGCTCCCGTAGCCCGCACCCGGCGACCGTGCGCCTGCTCGCCGCCTTGCTGAGCGGGGACTGGGCCGTCGTGGCCGGCACCGACCCCGCGCGCGTCGGGGAGGCCGATGCGATCGTGGGAGAATATGTGCAGTGGCACCTCGAGCGTGCCCTCAAATCGATCCGCCTCGTGGAGAGAAGCTGAGTTCTTGAGTCCCCGCATCTCACGCCGGCGGCCCGCGCCGGAGGCCGCCCCCCGCGTCGTCGAGCATCCGGCTCCCCATCCCAGCGGCGAGCTGGTCCCGGCGTTCCAGCCAGAGCTGGTGCCGCGTCACGTGGCCGTGGTCATGGACGGCAACGGCCGCTGGGCCAATCAGCGGGGGCTGCCCCGCACGGCGGGGCACACGGCGGGCGAGGCGGCCCTGCTCGACGTCGTGGCCGGCGCCATCGAGGCCGGCGTGCGTTACCTCTCCGTGTACGCCTTCTCCACCGAGAACTGGAAGCGTTCGCCCGAGGAGGTGCGCTTCCTCATGGGCTTCTCGCGCGATGTGCTGCGCCGCCAGCGCGATCAACTCAACGCCTGGGGCGTGCGCGTGCGCTGGTCGGGCCGCGAGCCGCGGCTGTGGCGCTCGGTCATCGACGAGCTCAAGGAGGCGGAGCGCCTCACCCAGCACAACACGGTCCTGGACCTCGTCATGTGCGTGAACTACGGGGGCCGCGCCGAGATCGTCGACGCGGTGACGCAGATCGCCGCCGAGGTGGCCGCCGGCCGGCTCAAGCCCGGAGGCATCACCGAACGCACCATCGCCGCGCGCCTGGATGAGCCGGACGTCCCGGACGTCGATCTCTTCGTGCGCACCTCGGGGGAGCAGCGCACCTCCAACTTCCTCTTGTGGCAGTCCGCCTACGCCGAATTCGTCTTCCTCGACGAGCTCTGGCCGGACGTCGACCGCCGCACCCTCTGGCGCGCCATCGACGCCTACGCGCGCCGCGATCGCCGCTACGGGGGCGCCGTCGACGCGCCCACCACCGGCCCCACCGTCACCCCGGCCTGAGCCCAGCCCAGCACACGAGCACGAAAGACCCACCGACGCCATGCGCTTCTACCCGACCTTCTTCAAGATCTTCTTCTCCGGCATGCAGGCCGAGAAGGCGCACCACATCGGTTTCTCGATGATCCGCCTCGCGGAGCGCTGCGGCGCGGGGGCCGTGCTGCGCCGCATCACGCGCCCGGCCGGCCCCGTCACGGTCATGGGCCTCGACTTCCCCTCGCCGTTCGGCCTGGCCGCCGGCTTCGACAAGGCCGGTCACGGCACCACGGCGCTGACGGAACTCGGCTTCGGCCACATCGAGGTCGGCACCGTCACGGGGCAGGGGCAGCCGGGCAACCCGGCACCTCGCCTCTTCCGCCTCGTGGAGGACGCCGCTCTCATCAACCGCATGGGCTTCAACAACCCGGGGGCCGAGGCCGTGGCGCCGCGGCTCGCCGCCACGCGCGAGCGCCTGCAGAAGCGCTACGCGGGGAAGACGCGGCCCATCGTTGGCATCAACATCGGCAAGACCAAGCTCGTGGAGCTGGAGGACGCCGTGGCGGACTACCGCCTCAGCGCCCGCACGCTCGCCCCCTACGCCGACTACCTCGTGGTCAACGTGTCCTCGCCGAACACCCCCGGCCTGCGCCTGCTGCAGGACGTCGAATCGCTGCGCCCGCTCCTGAGTGCGGTGCGCGAGGAGGCGGACGCCGCGGCCGGGCGCCACGTGCCGCTGGCCGTCAAGATCGCCCCCGACCTCGCGGACGAGGACGTCGACGCCGTGGCCTCCCTCGCGATCGACCTCGGCCTGGACGGCGTGGTCGCCACCAACACCACCATCTCCCGCGAGGGGCTCGTCACGGATCCGGCCGTCGTGGAGTCCTACGGCGCCGGCGGCCTCTCCGGGGCCCCGGTCAAGGAGCGCTCGCTCGAGGTGCTGCGCCGCCTGCGCGCCCAGCTCCCGCGCGAGATCGCGCTCATCGGCGTGGGCGGCGTGAGCTCGCCCGAGGACGTCATCGAGCGCCTGGAGGCGGGCGCCGATCTGGTGCAGGGCTACACGGCCTTCCTCTACGAGGGACCCTTCTGGGTCTCGCGCATCAACAAGGCGCTGCGCAAGCGCCGCTGAGCGGGCGCCGGGCGGGTCTCCCCGCCCGGCCCACCACCGCGTCCCGCCCGCGCAGGCCCGCCACCGCGGGCGGGGCTCGCCGGGTTCTAGGCGCCCGCAGCGCTGTCGATGGCCGCGGCAAAGAGCCCTTCAAAGCCGGGGGAGAGGGCGGCATCGATGACCCCGAAGTCGACACCGGACACGTCCCCGCCGGCCAGCGCGCGCTCGAGCCGGTCCAGGTAGTACTCCCAGCCCGTGGCGTACGGGCGCAGCTCCTCGAGGGTGCCCATCCGGTGCTCGAATCGCAGCAGGCTCCCCGCGGGCCCGGGGATCACGCGGAGCGTGAAGCGCCAGCGCTCCAGGCCGGCGTCGAGCTCGACGTCCCAGCCCGCCTCCGTGCAGGCGCGGACGGTCACGGGCACCCAGGGCGCCTCGCTTCCCTCCGCCGTCATGGAGAACTCGAGGTCCCCTGACGCGGCGTCGCCGCGCAGCTCACCGATCCAGGTCGCGAGGCCCTCCCCGCTCGAGCACGCCTCGAGCACCCGCCGGGCAGGGACCTGCAGTCTGCGGGTGTAGGCGAGGGCAGGGCCGCCCTCCGCGGCCGTGAGCACCGAGCGGGTGGCGTCTGTGGAGTCCATGGCCTCATGGTGCTGTGCGCGCCGGCGGTGGCGCAAGCCGCCGTGGGGCGGGTCGCGTCCCGCTCACCGCGCCCACGCGGGGCGCCGGCACCCACGCGCCCACCCGCCGTCGCGCACCGGGCGAACCGCACTCACCCCGGACGTCGGCACGCACGCAACCACCCGCCGTCGGGCACCGGGCACACACACACAAACAAGGCGCCCACCCGGCTCAGGCCGGGTGGGCGCCTTGGCGTTGTGCCTGGAAAGCGGTGTCAGTCGATCGACTGGCCGCGCTTGACCTGGGCCTTGGGCTGACGCATGAAGCGCATCTGCATGGAGCGGAAGGTGCCGTACCAGATGACGCCGCGCTCGGGGGCACCGAACTTGGCGAGGATCGCGCGCTTGAGCATGCGCGAGGTGATGAACATGTCGACGGCCACGAGGAAGAACACGACGTACATGGCGATCGTCGCCGTCGCCTGGCCGGCCAGGCCCAGCAGGCCGCTGAAGCCGATGGAGACGATGAAGAACACGATGACGATGGGGAAGAACCACTCGGCCAGGCACGTGCGGCGATCCACGAAGTTACGGGCGAAACGGCGCTGGGGGCCGCGGTCGCGGGGGAGGAGGTACTGCTCCTGGCCGGTCTGCATGCCGATGCGGATCTTCTCCTGCTCGGCGGCGCGGCGCTGGCGATCGTTCACCTTGGCCTGGGCCCGATCGGCGGCCACCAGGGGGCGCTGGCGTGCCGCCACCTGATCCTTGCGCTTGGGGGTGGGACCCTTCTTGGCGCCGGACGCCGCCGCGTCGAGGCGCTCCTGGGTCTGCTCCACGGTTTCGGCGGAGCCGGTCTTCTCGCTCTTCTTCAGTCCAAACACCCCATCATCCTACCGGCTCGGCGGCGCGCGCGTGGCCCCAGCCACACCCCACGGGGACGCGCGGCCGCCCGGCTCTCGCCCGCGTCTCGGCCTAAGCTGGGCGCATGACCGCTTCCACCTCCGGGGCCAGCACCCCCGTGCCCCAGACCACCATCGATGCGCTGCGCCAGGCCGTCTCCGGCGAGCACCAGCGTCGCCTCGACGAACTGACCTCGCTCGTCGCCATTCCCTCGATCGCGTGGGAGGGCCTCGACCCCGCCCACGTCGAGCACAGCGCTCAGGCCGTGGCCGAGCTGTTGCGCGGCGCCGGCCTCGAGGACGTGCAGCTGCTGAACGCCACGACGGAGGACGGCGTGCAGGGCCGCACGGCCGTGGTGGCCCGCCGCCCCGCCGCGCCCGGCATGCCCACCGTCTTGATGTACGCGCACCACGACGTGCAGCCCATCGGCGACGAGGCGCTGTGGGACACCCCGCCGTTCGTCGCCACGCGCGTGGGCGATCGGCTCTTCGGGCGCGGCGCCGCCGACGACAAGGCGGGCATCATGGTCCACGTCGGTGCGCTGCGGGCCATCAACGAGGCCGCCGCGGCCACGGGCCTGGGGCTGACCTACTTCATCGAGGGCGAGGAGGAGGCCGGATCGCCGTCCTTCCGCGCCTTCCTCGAGAAGTACCAGGAGCTGCTGCGCGCCGACGTCATCGTCGTCGCCGATTCGGGCAACTGGAAGATCGGCGTGCCGGCCCTGACTACCTCCCTGCGCGGCATGACCGCCGGCGAGTTCGAGGTGCGCGTGCTTGACCACGCCGTGCACTCGGGCATGTACGGCGGTCCGGTGCTCGACGCCCCGACCCTGGCCGCGCGGCTCGTGGCCACCCTGCACGATGCCGAGGGCAATGTTGCGGTCGAGGGGCTGCTCCAGCGAGAGGTGAGCGAGCTGGAGTACCCGGAGGACACCCTGCGCGCCGACGCCGGCATCCTCGACGGCGTGCGCCTGGCCGGTTCCGGCCCCGTGGCCGACCGGCTCTGGAACAAGCCGGCGATCTCCCTCATCGGCCTCGACGTCACCTCGGTGGCGCTCTCGTCCAACACCATCGCCCCGGTCTGCCGCGGCAAGGTGTCGGTGCGCGTGGCCCCCGGCCAGTCGGCCGCCGACGCCGCGCGAGCCATGGAGGAGCACTTCGCCAAGCAGGATCTCTTCGGGGCGCAGATCACCTACAAGACGGTCGAGGCCGGATCCAGCTTCAGCACCGACCTGGAGGGAACGGCCGCGCAGGCCGAGCTCTGGGCCCTGTCCGAGGCCTTCGGCGAGCACGCGGTCCCCATGGGCATCGGCGGATCCATCCCCTTCATCGCCGACCTCAAGGAGCTGTTTCCGGCCGCCCAGATCCTCATTACCGGGGTCGAGGATCCGGATTCGCGCGCGCACAGCGCCAACGAATCGCTGCACATCGGTGATTTCGACAAGGCCGTGCTCGCCGAGGCCTTGCTGCTCACGCGGCTGGCCCACGACGCCGGCCAGGGCGCCTGAGGAATCACACGGCGCCCGCGGGCGTTGGACGTAGACTGAAGGTGGAATCTAGGTCAGGCCGCTCGGCCGCCCTAGCTCCACGGACCATTGAATGAGGAGCACGTCATGACCACCACCGTTCCCGGTGACACCACGGAGATGCCCACCCACGAGGTCATCCTGACCGACGGCGCGGCAGAGAAGGTTCGCTCCCTGCTGGTGCAGGAGGGCCGCGAGGATCTGCGCCTGCGCGTGGCGGTGCAGCCGGGCGGCTGCTCCGGCCTCATCTACCAGCTGTACTTCGATGAGCGCGTGCTCGACGGAGACGCCGTGAAGGACTACGAGGGTGTGGAGGTCATCGTCGACCGCATGTCCGCCCCGTACCTCACGGGAGCCACCGTCGACTTCGAAGACTCCATCGAAAAGGTCGGTTTCACGATCGACAATCCCAACGCCGGCGGATCCTGCGCCTGCGGGGATTCGTTCCACTAGGCACACAGGGCTGGCGCGTCGTTTCAAACGGCGCGCCAGTGCCGTCTCTGGCGCCGGTTCGGGGTATTCTCTACACGAGGTAGAGAACGCCCTTGTGCCTGCGTCCCCCCGCATGCACAAGAAGCGGGACTCTCCACCCATCATTCGCATCAACGAAGAGGAAGGGCCGTCTGTGAGTTCGCAAGACCGGACCAGCGGTCGCCGGAAGGCCATCCGGTTCGCCGGCTTGGCCGCCGTGGGAGCGCTCGCTCTCGCCGGCTGTACGCCCGAGGCACAGAAGGGCTGGCTGCCCCTCGAAGACCCGGACACCACCAACCACACCCGTTCCATCATGGAGCTGTGGAACCACTCGTGGATCGCGTCCCTCGTGATCGGTCTGATCACGTGGGGCCTCGCGCTGTGGTGCATCGTGGCGTACCGCCGCCGCAAGGGCGACACCGGCTACCCCCGCCAGCTCAGCTACTCCCTGCCGCTTGAGGTCTTTTACACGGCCGTCCCGCTGGCGCTCATCATCACGTTCTTCTCGTTCTCGCAGAAGACGGAGCGCGCCATCGAGGAGCCCGTCGATTCCCCGCTCGTCGTGAACGTCTACGGCAAGCAGTGGGCCTGGGACTTCAACTACGACTACAAGGGCAACAAGCGCTACAACCAGACCGAGCAGGTGCACCAGCCCGGCCTCGTCACCGACGAGTCCGACATCCCCACGCTGTACCTGCCCGTGAACGTCCCCGTGAAGTTCGAGCTGAACTCGCGCGACGTCATCCACTCGTTCTGGGTCCCCGCGTTCCTGCAGAAGCTGGACATGGTTCCCGGTCGCACGAACTTCATCTACCTCACCCCGCAGGTTGAGGGCGAGTACGCCGGCAAGTGCGCCGAGCTGTGCGGCGAGTACCACTCCGAGATGCTCTTCAAGGTGAAGGTCGTCTCCGAGGCGGAGTTCACCAAGCAGATCAACGCGCTCCCCGAGGGCGAGGCCGGCAGCGATCTGAACCGCAACGGCGTCGTTCCCACGATCGATGCCACGCTGCCCGCGACCCAGGAAGGGAAGTGATCCCTCGTGACGACGTATGAGTACGCCACCAACGAGGCCCGCGCCATCGCCCCGACCGTCGTGCCCCGTTCCAAGGGCAAGATGATCGTGGATTGGCTGACGACCACCGACCACAAGAAGATCGGTTACCTGTACCTGATCGTCTCGTTCATCTTCTTCTGCATCGCCGGGGTGATGGCTCTGCTCATCCGCGCCGAGCTGTGGGAGCCCGGTATGCAGATCATGCATACCAAGGAGCAGTACAACCAGCTCTTCACGATGCACGGCACCATCATGCTGCTGATGTTCGCGACGCCGCTGTTTGCCGGCTTCGCCAACGTCCTCATGCCGGTGCAGATCGGTGCCCCCGACGTCGCCTTCCCGCGACTGAACGCCCTGGCCTTCTGGTTCTTCCTCTTCGGTTCGACCATCGCCATGGCCGGCTACATCACCCCGCAGGGTGCCGCCTCCTTCGGCTGGTTCGCCTACGCGCCGCTCTCGAGCACCACCTTCAGCCCCGGCGTGGGCGGTGACCTTTGGGTCTTCGGCCTGGCGCTCTCCGGCTTCGGCACCATCTTCGGCGCCGTCAACTTCATCACCACGATCCTGACGCTGCGCGCTCCGGGCATGACGATGTGGCGCATGTCCATCTTCACCTGGAACACGCTCATCACCTCGATGCTGATCCTGATGGCGTTCCCGCCGCTGGCCGCCGCGCTCTTCGCGCTCGGTGCAGACCGACGCTTCGGCGCACACGTCTTCGACGCCGAAAACGGCGGACCGATCCTGTGGCAGCACCTGTTCTGGTTCTTCGGTCACCCCGAGGTGTACATCCTGGCGCTGCCGTTCTTCGGCGTGGTCTCCGAGATCTTCCCGGTCTTCTCCCGCAAGCCGATCTTCGGCTACAAGGGCCTGGTCTACGCGACCATCGCGATTGCAGCGCTTTCCGTGGCCGTGTGGGCCCACCACATGTACGTCACCGGCGCGGTCATGCTTCCGTTCTTCGGCTTCATGACCATGCTGATCGCCGTCCCGACCGGCGTGAAGTTCTTCAACTGGATCGGCACGCTCTGGCGAGGATCGATCACGTTCGAGACGCCCATGCTCTGGAGCCTCGGCTTCCTGACCACCTTCCTGTTTGGTGGCCTGACGGGCATCACGCTCTCCTCCGCCCCGCTTGACTTCCACGTCTCCGATTCCTACTTCGTGGTGGCTCACTTCCACTACGTCATCTTCGGCACCGTGGTGTTCGCGATGTTCGCGGGCTTCTACTTCTGGTGGCCCAAGTGGACGGGCAAGATGCTGAACGAGCGCCTGGGCAAGATCCACTTCTGGCTCCTGTTCACCGGCTTCCACCTGACCTTCCTGGTCCAGCACTGGCTCGGCGTCATGGGCATGCCCCGTCGCTACGCCGACTACCTGAAGTCGGACGGCTTCGAGGCCATGAACCAGGTCTCCACCGTCGGCGCCATGCTCCTGGGTGTGTCGATGATCCCGTTCTTCCTGAACGTCTTCATCACCGCGCGCTCCGGTCGCCGCGTCACCGTGGACGATCCGTGGGGCTTCGGCGCCTCGCTCGAGTGGGCCACCCCGTGCCCGCTGCCGCGTCACAACTTCCACTCCCTGCCGCGCATTCGTTCCGAGCGCCCGGCACTGGATCTGCACCACCCGGAGCTTGCCTCGTCGCGTCACACCCCCACGGGTGGCCTGGCGCACGTGTTCGGCCCCGCCGACCAGAGCGACAAGTGATCCTTCATGCGTACTGAATCCAAGATCTTCCTTGCCGGCATCATCTTCATCCCGGTCGGCATCGTCTACGGCTTCATGACCAAGTGGACCGAGTGGGTTGGCTTCCTGGCCATTCCGCTGGTCGGCGTCATGACCATGATGGTCGGCGTGTACCTCTACAAGCACTCCCGCGTGATCGGTGAGCGCCCCGAGGACCGCAACGACGGCGAAATCGCCGAGAAGTCTGGCGTGTTCGGCACCTTCACCCCCTGGTCCTGGTGGCCGCTGGTGCTGGGTGCGTCCGCAGCCATCTCCTTCCTCGGCCTGGCCGTGGGCTGGTGGGTGCTGTTCATCGGCGCCGGCCTGGCCATCGTGGCCATCATCGGTTGGGTCTTCGAACTCTCCCGCGGCGACTGGGCTCACTGAGCCACACCGCACAAGCCACAGGGGCTCTCCGCTTTGCAGCGGAGGGCCCCTGTGGCTTCTGCTCTGACCCGCGCTAGCTGCCGGGGGGGAGTGGCGCTCGGAGCAGGAGTCGTCGCCGGGGTGCGCCGAGCGGTTCCGTGCGCCAGCACGCGTGAGCGGGCCGCAGAGGCGTTGCCCCGGAGCCGCGGCGCCCTCACCGGGCCGGATCGAGGCCGTACTGGGCACCACGGCCCGACGACGCGCGACGTCGCGTGGGGCCACCGGGCGGCGTACCCGGCCTGCGGCGGAGCACCGGCGACGCCTGGCCTGCCGAGCGATCCGGGGGAGTGGTGGGGAGACTTCGAGCGGCCGACTGTTCGGCGCCGGCGACACTCCGCGTGGCCCAACACCTCGGCCACGCCCGGGGCGACCGCGCCTCGGACTCCCAAGACGCCCAAGCCGCCACCCGGCCACGGCCACCGATGCCCCGCCGCTCCCGGGCGATGGAAGAATGGGAACCATGACGATGTTGAGCACGCGGGCCCAGGGCAGGCGCTTGCTCGAGCCCTTGCAGCAGGCGTGGAGCGACGACGACATCGGTGCGGCGCCCGCCAGGCGCGGGCAGCGTGAACGGGGACCAGAAAGCCGCCAGGCGGCGCTCGCACGCGTGATTGAGTCTGTACTGCGCTTGCAGGCGGGACCGGGCGACGCTTTCCCGTCTGAGCGCGAGCTCTCCACCGCGCTCAACGTCTCCCGATCAACGCTCCGGGCGGCCACCGAGGGACTCGTGACGCGCGGTGTGCTTGAACGGGTGCCGGGCCTGGGCACCTTCGTGCCGCGACGCCAGACGGCGCCCAAGGTCAGCCTGAGCTCCTTCTCGGAGGACATGCGGCGGCGGGGGCTCCACCCGTCCTCGAGGGTGCTGCGCTTCGAGAGCACGGCGGCCACCGGCTGGCTGGCCCGCGAGATGGGGCTCGAGGTCGGGGCACCCGTCGTCTACCTCCAGCGCCTCCTGTTGGCTGACGGCGAGCCCATGGCCGTCGACGAGAACTACCTGCCCGCCGCCAGACTCCCCGGGCTGGAGAGCGAGCGGGCGCCGGCCTCCCTGTACGCCTTCCTGCGTGAGCGCTACGGCGTCACCCTCGAATGGGGAGAGGACCAGGTCGAGGCGATTCCCGCCTCCCTCGTCCAGTCGCGGCTCCTCGGGGTGGGGGAGGGGGCGCCCCTGCTCCAGCTCGTCCGTCACGCGTACGCCGGGGAACACCTCATGAACTACTCGGCGTGCTTCTATCGGGCCGATCGCTACCGGCTCTCCGTGCCCCTGACGCGTTAAGAACCTCGGAAACACGGCCGCCTGCTCGTTCGCTCCCCGCAGACCCGCCCCCGGACCCGACCGCAGACACACCTAGCGCAGCCCTGCCTCGTGGCTCCACCTTTGGCAGCCGCCCCGCAGACACACCTGGCCCAGCCCCACCTCGCGTCCCCGCCTGACGTAGCCACCCCACACGCAACTTTGCCCATGGTTTTCGCGCTTTGCCCCGGGTATTCCCCGGGGCAAAGCGCGAAAAACATAGGCAAACCTCCGGGGACGAGCAGGTTGGGTGGCGAGGAGACCAGCTGGAGAGCATGCGCCGAGGCGAGGCGCGGTTCTTGGTCGACGAGCGGCGAACGTGCGAGCAACGAGGCCTCGCCGCGCATTGGCACCGGGCACGTCTGCACCCAGTCCGGACGAGCCCAACCCGCCCGTCGGCTAGCGGCCCCGTCCGTCGACCTGGAGCGGGGGGCTCCCCGTACCCGCACCAGACCAGCGCTGCCCTGCCGCCAAGGCCGCCGGCGTCGAGAACCCGGACACCCCGCGTCGTCCAAAGTCGCGACACTACGCGTCATCGGCACGGGAGCCCTCTGCGCGAAGGCCCGAGGGCGCCACATGCTTCGTACGTGTGGCGCCCCGCCGCTTGGCACAGCGCAGCGCCGTCCACGGGGCTCCAGCGTCCCCGGCTCACGGTGTGGTGCACAGGCTCGCTCGCTCCCAGCAGACCCACCCCAGTGAAGCTTTGCCCATGGTTCTTGCGCTTTGCCCCGGGTATTCCCCGGGGCAAAGCGCAAACGGGATGGGCAAACCTTGGTGGCGAGGAGTCGAGGGGCGAGCTGGCGAGGAGGTGGCGGCGAGGGGAGGAAGCGGCGAGGCGGCGTTCGGTGCTCAGTCGTCGAGTGGTGAAGCGTGCGAGCAGCGAAGCTTCGCCGTGCATTGACTTCGGGCACGTCTGCACTCAGTCCGGGCGAGCCCGGCCCGACCGTCGGCTCGGGGACCCGTCCGTCGTCCCGGGTCGGGGAGCCGCGCCTGCCCGCACCATGCCAGCGCCGCCCAGCTGGCCGGCCGCCTAAGGCCAGGCCGGCCCACGTCAGGGCACCACGCGCCGTCGTGCTCCGGGGCCCACACGGCAAAAGCCCGAGGGCCCCACACGCTCACAGCGTGTGGGGCCCTCGGGTGAAGTGGGGGAGTGGTCAGTGACCCAGCGACTTGTGGTCGCCACCCTCCACCTCGTGGTGATCGTGCGCGGCGGCCAGCTCGGCCGGCGTAACGGGGGCGACGCGATCCTCGAGGAAGAACTTGCTCCACTTGGCGCGGCGCTTCTCCTTCTTGGTGATCTTGCCGTCCTCATCGGGCTGGGCCGGGATGTACTGCGGGGTGTCGAAGGACACCAGGCGCCAGCGCTTGTACTCGTTGAGCTGCTCGTGCTTCTCGGAGTAGCCACCCTCGGGCGACATCATGATGACGCCGGCCTCGCGGCCGTGCAGCACCGTCTCGCGATCCTTGCGCTGCAGCGACAGGCACAGGCGGCGCGTGATCCAGAAGGCGATGAAGGGGCCGATGATGAAGATGGTGCGCAGCCAGTACGTCACATCGTTCAGCGACACGTGGAAGTGCGTGGCGATGAGGTCGGACGAGGCGGCGGCCCACATGGTGCAGTAGAACACGACACCTGCGGCACCGACGGCCGTGCGGAACGGGGCGTTGCGCGGGCGGTCCAGGATGTGGTGCTCGCGGTTGTCCTTGGTGATCCACCGCTCGATCCACGGCCAGGCAAAGAGCAGGCCGAGGAGGAAGAGCGCCGGGCCGAGGGCCGGCAGCAGCACGTTGAACACGAAGGTGTTGTGGCCCCACGGGAAGGCGACGTTGCGCTCGAAGGAGAAGTCGCCCAGCACGCCGGGCATGAGACGCAGGGCGCCATCGACCCAGCCGATGTACCAGTCAGGCTGGGTACCGGCGGAAACCGGGGACGGATCGTACGGGCCGTAGTTCCAGATCGGGTTGATCTGGAAGAGGGCGGCGATCGCGGCGATCGCGCCAAAGACCACGAAGAAGAAGCCACCGGCCTTGGCGGCGTACACCGGACCAACCGGGAAGCCGACGACGTTGTCCTCGGTGCGGCCCGGGCCGGGGTACTGGGTGTGCTTGTGGATGACCACCATCATGAGGTGCAGCACGACCATCAGCAGGATGATCGCGGGAACCAGCAGGATGTGCAGGACGTAAAGGCGGCCGATGATCGCCGTACCCGGGAACTCCCCACCGAAGAGGAAGAAGGAGATGTAGGTACCCACGACCGGGATGGCCTTGATGACGCCGTCGATGATGCGCAGGCCGTTGCCGGAGAGCAGGTCATCGGGAAGCGAGTAGCCGGTGAACCCAGCGGCCATGCCCAGGATGAGCAGCACGCCGCCGACAACCCAGTTCAGCTCACGCGGGCGACGGAAGGCGCCCGTGAAGAACACGCGCAGCATGTGCACGGACATGCCGGCCACGAACAGCAGGGCGGCCCAGTGGTGGACCTGGCGCATGAACAGGCCGCCGCGGACATCGAAGGAGATGTCGAGCGAGGACGAGTAGGCCACGGACATCTCGATGCCGCGCAGCGGCACGTAGGAGCCGTCGTAGTGCGTCTCGGCCATCGACGGATCGAAGAAGAACGTCAGGAAGGTGCCGGAGAGCAGAAGGATGATGAAGGAGTACAGCGCCACTTCACCAAACATGAACGACCAGTGATCCGGGAAGATCTTGCGGCCGAACTCCTTGACGGCGGCCGCAGCACCGGTGCGCTGATTGACGAAGTTGGCGATGCGCCCGACGTCAGTCTTGGGGGTGTATTCAGTCGTCTGAGACATAGTGATCAGCCACGCTCCCAGTAGCTCGGGCCAACGGGCTCCTGGAAGTCGCTCTGCGCGACCAGGTATCCCTCATCGTCCATCTTGATCGGCAGCTGCGGGAGGGCGTGTCCGGCGGGGCCGAAGATGACCTTGCACTCCTGCGTCAGGTCGAAGGTGGACTGGTGGCAGGGGCACAGCAGGTGGTGCGTCTGCTGCTCGTACAGTGCGACGGGGCAACCCACGTGCGTGCAGATCTTGGAGTAGGCGACGATGCCGTCGACGTTCCAGGTCTCGCGGCCGGGGGAGACCGTCATCTTGTCCTTGGGGAGGCGCATGAGCAGGACGACGGCCTTGGCCTTCTCGTTCAGCTTGCCCTCGTGGAGCTCGTTGAGGCCCTCGGGGATGACGTGGAACGCCGAACCCAGCTGGACGTCGGAGGCCTTGATCGGCAGGCCGGAGGGGTCGCGCACGAGGCGGACGCCCTCGGACCACATGGTGTGGCGCAGGCGGTCAACCATGGCGTGGGCGCCGAGCTGCGAGCGGTCAAGGTCGCGGAACATGAAGATGGCCGGCAGCGGCGCGATGGCGGCGGCACCCAGGAGGGTGTTGCGCAGCACCTTGCGACGCTTCATGCCGGACTCCTCGAGCACCTGCTCGATGATCTCCTGGGCCTCGGCGCGCTGGGACTCCGGCGCGATCTCGTGCCGGGACTCCGCGGTCTCGTGATCGGGCATCAGGGCCTTGGCCCAGTGGATGATGCCGAGGCCGATGCCGAGCATGGCAAAGGCCGTGCCGAGGCCGATCAGGGTGTTCTGCAGGCGCAGCTTGGTGCCGATCTCGATGCCGGTGTGACCGACGCCGAAGTAGCCAAAGAAGAACAGGACCGTGCCGATCACCGAGATGATGAACAGCACCATGACCTGGCGCTCAGCGCGCTTCTCGGCCTGGGGGTTCGTATCGGTGATGCGCGGGGGATGGGGAGGCAGACCGGGATTTGTGAACTGATTCACGTCTCCCTGACCGACCGGATCGACGGCACCCGAATGCTTCGGGTCACCGTGACGTTCGTCGCCCATAGTGTCTCTCTACCTTCTCTCAGATGTGCGTGTGAAGTGTGGGGTAGGGGGAACTGACCCCCCGTGGATCACGCGTGACGCGACGTGATCCAGATGGTGAAGGCGACCATCAGGCCGATGCCGGCCGTCCAGATGAACAGGCCTTCGGACACGGGGCCGAGCGAACCGAGGGCCTGGCCGCCCGGGGAGCCCTGCGCCTCGATGTGCTTGAGGTAGGCGATGACCTGCTTCTTCTGCTCCCGGGTGATGTTGGAGTCGTTGAAGACGGGCATGTTCTGCGGGCCGGTGACCATGGCCTCGTAGATGTGCTGCTCGGAGACGCCAGCCAGGGAGGGGGCAAACTTGCCGCGGGTCAGGGCGCCACCGGCGGCGGCGGCGTTGTGGCACATGGCGCAGTTCACGCGGAAGATCGTGCCGCCGTTGGCCAGCTCCTCATCGGAGACGCCGGAGATGTCGATCGTCTCCTCGTCGGGGATCGCCGGGCCGGCGCCGAGGGAGGCGACGTAAGCGGCCAGGTCGGCGGTCTGCTGCTCGTCGAACTGGACGGGCTTGGACGGGGCCTGGGGGCCCTGCATCTGCATCGGCATGCGGCCGGTGCCGACCTGGAAATCGACGGCGGCCGCGCCAACACCCACGAGTGAGGGGCCGGAATCGGAGCCCTCGGCCGCCAGGCCGTGGCAGGTGGCGCAGTTAGCGGCGAACAGCTTGGAGCCGTTCTCGACGCTGCCGTTGACGGTCTGCGTGGTTTCATCGGCCTGAGCCTTGGAGACGGAACCGGACGCGACAGCGTACAGGCCGCCGGTCACGAGCAGACCGATGACGAGGAGGGCGAACACCGCCAGCGGGGAGCGCCGACGTTGCGAGAGAGCCTTCACGAGCTGAGTCCTCACTTCGGGGTGGTGCGTAGGTGACGCCCGTGCGTGGGCGCCGGGGGGCTTACTTGATGACGTAGATGATCAGGAACAGGGCAACCCAGACCACGTCGACGAAGTGCCAGTAGTAGGACACGACGACGGCCGAGGTGGCCTCGTGGGCGCCGAAGTTCCGGGCCATGTAGGAGCGGCCGATGATCAGCAGGAACGCGACCAGGCCACCGATGACGTGCAGGCCGTGGAAGCCGGTCGTCAGGAAGAAGACCGAGCCGAACGCCGAGCTGGCGAGCGTGATGCCCTCGTGCACGAGCTCCGTGTACTCAAAGGCCTGCACGGCGATGAAGATGGCGCCCATCAGGAACGAGAGGAAGAACCATTCGGCCATCCCCCAGTTCTTCAGGTCCCAGATCGAGCCGGTGCGGCGGGGCTGCGCGGGCTTGCCGTGGGACTCCACCTTCGCCACGCCGATCTGGCAGGTGAAGGAGGAGGCCACCAGGATGAGGGAGTTCACGAGGGCGAGGGGCATGTTCAGCGCCTCGGTGTCGTGGGCCCACACCTCGGGCACGGCCGCGCGGAGGGTGAAGTACATGGCAAAGAGTGCCGCGAAGAACATCAGCTCGGAAGAGAGCCAGACGATGGTCCCCACGGCGACCATGTTGGGGCGCCTCGGGGAGGAGTGCGCCTGGGTGCTTAGTGATGAAGTCGCAGTGGTCACCCCCTCATTATCCTCATTCGGGCCCGATTTACCCAACGCACGGAATGCCCACTTGCCCGCCGTTTAGGCGTTGTGGCGGCATTTTTGGCGAATTGGCGCGGATGCCGGGGCCCAAGTCTTCTACCAGCGGTAGTAGACATGGGCGTGTCGCGCCCCGCGTCATGTTCGCTTCGGCGCCGCCACGCAAGGCAAAGCTGGCCCCCGTGGGCGGCTAGCCTAGGGCTGTGAACGCCTCAGTCATGGATGCCACGACCCCCACTTGGCCAGCGGTTCTGTCCGCCCTGATCGCTCGGCAGGATCTTCCGCAGCGATGGTCCGCCTGGGCGATGTCGCAGATCATGCAGGGCGCCGCGAGCGATGTGCAGGTGGCCGGTTTCCTCGTCGCCTTACGCGCCAAGGGCGAGACCATCGACGAGTTCACCGGCCTCGTCGAGGCGATGACCGCAGCGGCCCGCCCGCTTCCCATCCAGGGGGAGAGCCTCGACATCGTCGGCACGGGCGGCGATCGCCAGAACACGGTGAACATCTCCACCATGGCCGCCCTCGTGGCCGCCGGCGCCGGCGCCCGCGTAGTCAAGCACGGCAACCGTGCCGCCTCCTCGACGACCGGCACCGCGGACGTGATCGAGGCGTTGGGCGTGAAGCTCGACCTCCCGGCCGAGGCGCTGCCCGGCGTGCTGGAGGCGGCCGGCCTCACCTTCTGCTTCGCCCGCCTCTTCCATCCCTCGATGGCCCACGCCGCCCCGGCCAGGGCCCAGCTCGGTGTGCCGACGGCCTTCAACTTCATGGGCCCGATGACCAATCCGGCCAACCCCACGGCCTCCGCCATCGGCTGCGCCGACCTGCGCATGGCGCCGATCATGGCTGGAGTGCTCGCCTCGCGCGGCAAGCGGGCCCTCGTGTTCCGCGGCGAGGACGGGCTCGACGAGCTCACCACCACCGCAGACAACCGGGTCTGGGAGGTCCGCGACGGAGCCGTGCGGGAGCACGTCATCGACGCCCGCGACCTCGGGCTGGCCCGCGTCACGCTGGACGATCTGCGCGGCGGCGAGGCAAGCCACAACGCCCAGGTGGTCCGCGATGTCCTGGTCGGCACGCCGGGCGCCGCCCTGGATGCCGTGCTCCTGAACGCCGCCGGCGCACTCGTGGCCTACGCGCCCACGGCCGACGGCTCCCTCGAGGAGCGCCTCGCCGCCGCCCTGCAGACGGCGCGCGAGTCCGTGGCCTCCGGCGCGGCGGCGAAGGTGCTCGAGCGCTGGGTCAGCGCGAGCAACGCGGCCTGAGGCCGCCTCAGCCAACAGCACGACGGCGGGTTGGTCACCTAGAAGGTGACCAACCCGCCGTCGTGCGTTGAGCGGCCCGTTACTCGAGGCCGAGGCTGAAGGCCGCCTCGAGATCGTGCTTGGAGAAGGCGCGGAAGGCGATGTGGGTCGTGGTCTCCTTGACCCCCGCCACCTTCGAAACCCGGTTCGGGATGACGTCGGCGAGCTCCTCGTGGGCGCCGACGCGCACCACGGCGATGAGATCGGCCTCGCCGCCCGCCACGGAGTAGACCTCGGCCACGCCCTGCAGCTCGGAGATCGCCTGCGCCGCCTCGGGAATCAGCGCGGACTCCACCTGAATCATGACAAAGGCGGTGATCATGTCTTCTCCTTGTAGGAAGCTTTGAGTGCGAAGGCGGCGCTGCCGCGGCCCACGCGTTGAACGTTACCGCCGCGTGGGCCCTAACCGCGCAGCTTGACGCGATTGCGAATCAGGAGCCCCGCCACGGCGCGGCGCCCGATGAGGAAGAGCGCGAGGGTGCCCGTCGTCACCAGGACAAACGGCCAGGCTGCCGTGGACCCGAAGAGCAGGCGCAGTCCCAGGCCGAGCACCACGGTGCCCGCCCAGACCACAAAGCCCCACGGCCAGACGTCGTTGATCGTCTTCCATCCCTTGGTGGCGAGGGTCGAGGCCACGAGGGCGATGAGGAACGGTGCCGCCGTGCCCAAGGTGCCGAGCACGTCGAGGCTTTCGGCGTGGGTGGAGCGGCCCGACGCGGCGAACACCACCACGAGCACAAGATCAAGGACAAACCAGAGCAGCCAGCCATAACGACGCATGCATCAGATTCTATAGGGGCGCCGGCCCGGTGCGGCGCGGCGGATGCTTCACAAATACCAGGCCTTGTTTTTCGGGAAACAATGTCTAGGCTTTGTTCATGATCGTTGTCACGGTAGACCAGCGCGGCTCCCGCCGCAGCGGGGATCGGGTGCCCCAGCTGCTCGAGCTGCTGGGGCACCACCCCACCCTGCGCGCCTTCCAGCGCACGGCGGGCGACGAGGTGCAGGCGGTGTTCGACGACGCCGCCGCGGCCGTGGGGGCAGCACTCGACGCCGCCGGCACGGGGGAGTGGAACGTCGGCCTCGGCGTCGGCAGGGTCAACGCCCCCTTACCGCAAGAGACCAGGGCCGGTTCCGGCCCGGCCTTCGAGGCGGCCAGGGACGCCGTCGAACGCTCCAAGCGCACCCAGGCGCGCGTGGCGCTGAGCCTGCCGGGGCAGGAACGCCAGCGACCGGCCGGCCTCCCGTCCGAGGACCCCTCGGCGCGCGCGGCCCGGCTCGAGGCCGAACTCGCGCTCATCGCCCTGAGCCTGCGCCGCCGCAGCGAGGAGCAATGGAGCGCGTGCCGCTTGCGCGAGAGGGGCTGGGGCCAGGCGCGCATCGCCGCCGAGCTCGGCGTGAGCCAACAGGCCGTCTCCGCCCGCCTGAACGCCGCCTGGTTCGAGGAGTGCCAGGCGCTCACCCGCGCGGTCATCGTTGCCCTCGGCGACATCGAAGCGGCGCCTGATGAGGGCGAGGCCCGGCAGAACACCGAGACGGGGGTGGGCGCATGAGCATCGTGGGCGCCGTCCTGCTTGGCCTCTCCGGTCTCGTCTGCGCGCCGGTCGCGTGGGGGACCGCGGCCCTCAGCGCGCTTCAGGTGCGACTGCTTGCCTTGTTTGGCGCGCTCCTGGCCGGGGCGGCGTGCATCCTCGCCCTCCAGGACGCACCGCGCGCGCCCGCCTGGCTCGCCGCCCCCGCTGCCGTGATCGCGGCGGTGGGCCTGGGCTCCGCTCTCACCGTGGCCGCGCTGTCGGCCACCAGGGTGGTCGGTCGCGCCACGGAAGCCCCCGTGCAGGAGGGCCCGGCCAGCGCCCCGGCGGCGACGCCGGTGCTCCCCGCCCCGGGGACACCGGAGGCACCGGCCGACCCGGGCTCGGCGCTGCTGCGCGGTGGGGCGCTGATCGGCGTGTTCGAACGCCTGGCCATCGCGTCCACGCTGCTGGCCGGGTGGCCGGAGGGGCTCGCGGTGGTCCTGGCCGTCAAGGGGCTCGGCCGTTTCCCCGAACTCAAGCAGGCGCACGGGCAGGCAACCTCGGAGCGATTCATCTTGGGGACGCTCGTCTCCGTGCTCGCGGCGGCCGGCTGCGCCGGCGTCGGGCTGGCCCTGCGCGGGTAGCTGGTACCGAGGCCCCGCGCCGCCCCGTGGACCGAGAGGCTAGGTCAGGAAGCCGCGCAGCAGCGCCTCGGAACCGGCCACGTGTTCCTCCATCACCCGGGCCGCCGCGTCGGCGTCCCCGGCCACGATCGCGCGGACCAGCGCCTCGTGCTGCTCGTTCGAGTGCTGGATGTTGGGCGGAAGCAAGGGGATGCGATCGAGCAACTCGTTGACCCGCATGCGCACCTCGGCCACGAGCCGCAGGACGCTCATGCTTCCGCTGAGCTCCGCGACGAGCAGGTGCAGGCGGGCGTCGAGCCGGCGGTAGTCCTCGAGCGGCGCCTCGCTGCACTCGGCGAGCGCCACCTCGAGGCGCCGGGCGGCCGCCGCGGGGACGGCGGCAGCGGCGGCCTGCTTCGCCGCCCCGACCTCGAGCACCCTGCGCAAGACGAGGGCGTCGTCGACCTCGGAGGCCGGCACGCTCTCGCGTTGCCGCAGGCCGCCGTCGATCCCCACCACCGGGGTGCTCCCCGGCACCGGGTCGGCGACGAAGGTACCCCCGTACCTGCCGCGCTTGGCCACGACGTAGCCCGCCTCGGCCAGCGAGCCCATCGCGTCGCGCAGGGTGTCGCGAGACACGCCGAGCATGACGGCCAGCTCCCGCTCGGCCGGGAGGCGCTGGCCCGGCCCGATCACCCCGAGCCTGATGGTCTGCAGCAGCGAGTGCACCGTCTCCTCGAAGGCGTTCGCCGCGTGGTTGGGGCGGAGCAACACGCCGGGATCGAGGGGCGGATCCGCCATCCCCTCGCCCGGCGTGTTCGCCCCGCTGGCGTCGCTCGACACGTTCTTCACCTCACCAGACTAATGAAGCGAACCTCACAGCGGCGTCGTGTATGCGGCGCTGAGGCCGCCGTCGACCAGGAAGGTGGACGCGGTGATGAAGGAGGCGTCGTCGCTGGCGAGGAAGGCCACGGCCGCGGCCATCTCCGACGGATCGGCGAAGCGGCCCACCGGCACGTGGACCAGGCGGCGTTGGGCGCGTTCCGGATCCTTGGCAAAGAGCTCCTGGAGCAGCGGCGTGTTCACGGGCCCGGGGCAGAGCGCGTTGACGCGGATCCCGTCCCTCGCGAACTGCACACCCAACTCGCGGCTCATGGCCAGCACGCCGCCCTTGGACGCCGTGTAGGAGATCTGTGAGGTGGCGGAGCCCATCACCGCCACGAACGAGGCGGTGTTGATGATCGATCCGGAGCCCTGGGCCTTCATGTGCCGCAGGGCGGCGCGGGAGCAGAGGTACACGCTCGTGAGGTTGACGAGCTGCACCTTGTCCCAGGCGTCCAGCTCGGTGGTCTCGATCGAATCGTCATCCGGCGGGGAGATCCCGGCGTTGTTGAAGGCGATGTCGACCGAACCGTACAGGCGCGCCGCCTCGTCGAAGAGGTGGTCGACCTGCTCCTTGCTCGTGACGTCCACTTGGACGAAGGCGCCTCCGACGGCGTCGGCGGCTGCCTGCCCGGGTTCCGGGGCCAGGTCGCCGATGACGACCTTGGCGCCCTCCGCGGCCAGTCGCTTGGCGGTGGCCAGGCCGATGCCGCTGGCGCCGCCCGTGATGACGGCGACCTTGCCGGCCAGGCGGGCGGTCAGGTCGATGGGGGTGATCTCGCTCATGGGATGACCTTTCGCGGTTGGGGCGACGACTAGTCGGCGCTGTAGAAGACGTTCTTGGTTTCGGTGAAGTGCTCGGCGGCCTCCGGACCCAGCTCGCGCCCGAGACCCGAGCGCTTGAAGCCGCCGAAGGGCGTGGAGTAGCGCACGGAGGAGTGGGAGTTGACGGAAAGGTTTCCCGCCTCGACGGCGCGGCTGACCCGCAGCGCCCGGCCCAGGTCGCGCGTGAAGAGGGAACCGGAGAGCCCGTACTCGCTGCTATTGGCCAGGGCGATGGCGTCCGCCTCGTCCTCGAAGCGCAGCACCGACACCACAGGGCCGAAGATCTCCTCGCGCACCACGCGGTCGCCGCACTCCGGCGTCAGCACGGTCGGGGCGAACCAATACCCCGGACCCGAGGGGGCGGACCCCCGAAAGGCGACCGGCGCGTCGTCGGGCACGTACCCCGCCACGCGATCGCGGTGCTGCGCCGAGACGAGCGGACCCATCTGGGTCTCGGCCAGGGTCGGGTCCCCGACCCTGAAGTCCTTGACCGCCGTCTCGAAGCGCTCCATGAACTCGTCGTAGACGCTCGCCTGCACCAGCAGCCGCGAGCGCGCGCAGCAATCCTGCCCGGAGTTATCGAACACGCTCGAAGGGGCCGTCGCCGCCGCCTTCTCGAGGTCGGCGTCGGCGAAGACGATGTTGGCGCTCTTGCCGCCCAGTTCGAGGGTCACGCGCTTGACCCGCTCGGCGGCGGTCGCCGCGAGCCGCGTCCCCACGGCCGTCGACCCCGTGAAGACGAGCTTGCCCACGTCCGGATGCTCGACGAGGCGGGCCCCTACCTCGGATCCCTTGCCTGGCAGCACCTGGAAGAGCCCCTCAGGCAGGCCCGCCTCGAGCGCGAGCTCGGCCAGGCGCAGGCTCGTGAGCGGCGTCCACTCCGCCGGCTTGAGCACCACGGCGTTCCCGGCGGCGAGCGCCGGGGCGAACCCCCACGAGGCGATCGTCATGGGGAAGTTCCACGGCGTGATGACGCCCACCACGCCGATGGGCTCGTGGAAGGTGACGTCGACGCCGCCCGCCACGGGGATCTGCGCGCCGATGAGCCGCTCCGGCGCGGCCGAGTAGTAGTTCAGGACGTCCCTGACGTGCCCGGCCTCCCAGGTCGCGTTGCCGATGGGATGGCCCGAATTGCGCACCTCGAGGGCGGCGAGTTCGGGAATGGCCTGCTCGACGGCGGACGCGAACCTGCGCAGGCCGAGGGCCCGGTCGGCGGGGGAGAGGGCGGCCCAGCCGCGCTGGGCCACCTTGGCGCGGGCGACCGCCTCGTCGGTCTCCGGGGCGCCGAGGCCTTCCACCTCGGCGACGAGGGACTCGTCGGCCGGGTTAAGGATGGTGTGCTTCGACATCTAGTGCTCCTGCTTCTGGCGGGCGAATGCTTGGGCGGCGGCGACCAGGCCGGCAAACAGCCGGCGGTCGGTGGCGTCTTCCTCCGGGTGCCACTGCACGGCCACCCCGAACCGGGCGTCCGGGTCCTCGATCGCCTCGATCACGCCGTCCGCGCTGCGGGCGGTAACGAGAAGCCCCTCACCCACGGCGTCGATGGCCTGATGGTGGTAGACCCGCGCGTCGACCCCGTCCCCGATCAGCGCGGCGAGCGCCGTCCCGGCGTCGACGCTGACGGGTTCCGTGCCGAACTGGGCGACCCCCGGCTGGTAGCGCTCGTCGCCCACCAGGTCGGGGAGGTGCTGGTGCAAGGTGCCCCCGCGGGCCACGTTGAGCACCTGGGCCCCGCGGCAGATGCCGAGGTAGGGGACGTCGGCCGCCGCCGCTGCGAGGAGCAGCGCGGTCTCCCACGCGTCGCGGTCGACGCGCGGGGCGCCCGTCCTGGGATGGGCCGCCTGGCCGTAGAGCGCCGGGTCGACGTCGGCACCCCCGGAGACGATGAGCCCGTCGAGGCGCCCGACGACGGCGGCCGCGGCCTCCGGGGAGCCCGGCTGCGGGGGGAGCAGCACGGCGATCCCGCCGGCGTCCGTCACGGCGTCGATGTAGACCTTCGGCAGGAAGCTCGCCTGCACGTCCCAGACCCCCGTCTGGGCCCGCTCGAGGTAGGTGGTGACGCCGATGATCGGCGCGGGATCAGAGGCGCTCGAAGCCACGGAAGCGCTCCCAATCGGTCACGGCGGATTCGAAGGCGGCCAGCTCCACGCGGGCGTTGTTCACGTAGTGCTCAACGACGTCGTCGCCGAACGCGGCGCGGGCGATGGCGCTGCGCTCGAAGAGGTCGGCCGCCTCGGAGAGCGTGTGCGGGACGTGCTCCGCGTCGGAGGCGTAGGCGTTGCCCGTGAGCGCCTCCGGAAGCTCAAGCTCGTGTTCGATGCCGTAGAGGCCGGCGGCGATCATGGCCGAGACGGCGAGGTACTGGTTGACGTCGCCGCCCGGCACGCGGTTCTCGAAGCGCAGCGACTGGCCATGGCCCACGATGCGCAGGGCGCACGTGCGGTTATCGAGTCCCCACGCCACGGCGGTGGGGGCAAAGGAACCGGGGACGAAGCGCTTGTAGGAGTTGATGTTGGGGGCAAAGAAGAGCGTGAACTCGCGCAGGGCGGCCAGCTGGCCGGCGAGGAAGTGCTTGAACATCTCACTCATGCCGTGCTCGTCCGCTGCGTCGGCGAAGACGGGCGTGCCCGCGTCGTCGCGCAGGGAGAGGTGCACGTGGCACGAGTTGCCCTCGCGCTCGTTGAACTTGGCCATGAAGGTGATCGACTTGCCGTGTTGCTCGGCGATCTCCTTGGAACCGTTCTTGTAGACGGAGTGGTTATCGCACGTGGTCAGGGCGTCCGCGTAGCGGAAGGCGATCTCCTGCTGCCCCAAGTTGCATTCGCCCTTGATGCCCTCGCCGTACATCCCCGCGCCGTCCATGGAGACGCGGATGTCCCGCATGAGCGGCTCCATGCGGGTGGAGGCCTGCAGGTCGTAGTCGACGTTGTAGTCGGTGGCCGGCGTGAGGTCGCGGTAGGCCTGCTTCCAGGCCTGGCGGTAGGGGGTGTCGAAGACGATGAACTCGAGCTCCGTGCCAACGAACGGGGTCCAACCGTGCTGCGCCAGGCGGGCCAGCTGCGCCGAGAGGATCTGGCGGGGCGATTGCTTCACCGGGGCGTCGTCGAGCCAGTACAGGTCGGCGGTGACGAGGGCCGTCCCGGGCAGCCAGGGAATGGTGCGCAGCGTGCCGAGGTCCGGCTTCATCACCATGTCGCCGTAGCCGCGCTCCCAGCTGGAGATCGCGTAGCCGGAGACCGTGTTCATGTCCACGTCGACCGCCAGCAGGTAGTTGCAGCACTCGGCTCCGTGCGCGGCCACCTCCTCGCTGAAGAGGCGCGCCGAGACCCGCTTGCCCACGAGCCGCCCCTGCATGTCGGTGAAGCCGACGATCACGGTGTCGTAGGTGCCATCGGCCACGCCGGAGCGAAGCTCCTCGAGGCTCAGGTTGCCGGAACTGCTGTGCATGGTGCTGCCTTCCGCCGTGGGGCTGTGCTGGGGACCCTGTGCCGGTCCGCTGTGTCACGCGACACACTGAACCACACAAAGGTATGGACACACAACCATTAATCCCCGTAGCGTGTGCGCCCATCAGCAGCACCCCTTCCACGCCCCGGATCCCCGGGGACGTGAACACGCGTCAGTGAGGTTTGGGATGAGCGAGCAACAAGTCATGAAGGTCGGTGGCGTCACGTACGCCAGCGCTGATGAGCAGTACTTCGATAAACGTCAGCTCAAGCGTTCGGCCGGGGTGATCGGCCTCTGGGGCCTCGCCGTGGGCGCCGTGATCTCCGGCAACTTCTCCGGCTGGAACGCCGGCATCACGCAGGCCGGCTTCGGCGGCATGCTGATCGCCTTCGCGATCCTCGTGGTGATGTACTACGGCCTCGTCTTCTCCATCGGAGAGATGGCCGCCGCCATGCCGCACACGGGCGGCGCCTACTCGTTCGGCCGCGCCGCCATGGGTCCCTGGGCCGGCTTCGTCACGGGCCTCGCCGAGACCGTGGAGTACGTGGCCACCACCGCGGTGATCGTCTTCTTCTCCGCCTCCTACGCGGACGCGATCACCTCCGAGCTGCTCAACTTCTCCCTGCCGCAACCCGTGTGGTGGCTCATCCTCTACGTCGCCTTCGTCGCGCTGAACTCGGCCGGCGCCGCGATCTCCTTCAAGTTCGCGATCGTCGTCTCCGTCATCTCGGTGGCCATCATCGTGGTGTTTGCCGCCATGGCCCTCTTCTCCGGCCAGTTCTCCGTCGACCGACTGTGGGACATCGTGCCCGACGCCGGACAGAGCGCGTTCCTGCCGCACGGCGTGCTGCCCATCCTCTTTGCCCTGCCCTTTGCCATGTGGCTCTTCCTCGGCATCGAGGAGCTGCCGCTGGCCGCGGAGGAATCACACAACCCCACCCAGGACATCCCGCGCGCCGGCCTCTGGGCCCGCGGCACGCTCATCGTCACGGGCCTGCTCGTGCTCTTCTTCAACACGGGCGTCCTCGGCGCCGACGCCACGGGCGCCTCGGGCGAGCCCCTGTTGGACGGCTTCCGCGCCATCGTGGGCGACGGCGTCGCCGCCGTGCTGGCGCTCTTTGCCCTCGTGGGCCTGCTCGCGAGCCTGCAGGGCATCATGTTTGCCTACGGCCGCAACATGTACTCCCTCTCCCGCGCCGGGTACTACCCGCGATTCCTGTCCCTGACGGGCAAGCGCCACACTCCGTGGGTCGCCCTCGTGGCCGGCGCGATCATCGGCTACGTGGCCCTGCTCGTCGTGCAGTGGGCGGGCGGTTCCACCGGCGTGGCCGGCATGATCGTGCTGAACATCGCCGTCTGGGGCGCCGTGGTGGCCTACTTCATGCAGATGCTCGCCTTCATCGTGCTGCGCAAGAAGTTCCCGAACGCCAAGCGCCCGTATCGCTCCCCGTGGGGGATCGGCGGGGCCGTCGCGGCCGCCGTCATCTCGGCGTTCATCTTCGTGGGTTTCCTGCTCAATCCCTCCTACCTGCCGGCCATCGTCGCGATCGCCGTCATCTACGTGGTCATGCTCCTGATCTTCGGGTTCTACGGTCGCCACCGCCTCGTGCTCTCCCCGGAGGAGCAGTACGCGATCAACGGGGGCCTCGACGCCCGGGACCTCAGCGGCGACGTCCACTAGCCCCGGCCACCGGGCGCACCCAAGAACAACGGGCCCCGCCCCCCGAAAAGGGGGTGGGGCCCGTTGCGTCTTCCTCGGCGTTCCTTGGTGCTCGACGTCGTGTGGTGCCCGCGCGCCGACGGCGCGGGCACGCGGGGGGTCAGTCGCGTCGCGGCTCGGTGCCCGGATCGGCGGACGCGTCCAACGCGGCGTCGGGCTCTGGCCCGCCCGCCTCGGCGGACTCGACGGAGGGGGCCGGATCGGCGGCGTCCCGCTCGCCAGCCCCCGTCGCCCCGTGGCCGGCGCGCCGTGCCACGAGGGCCTTGATCGCGAGCACGATCACGGTCACGACCGCGCCAACCACGAAGCCGACGACGGCGGAGAGCACGGTGTTGGTGAGCCACCCGAGGAAGCCGCCGAGCGGGCCGGTCGCGTGGTGGACCCACTCCTCAGCGTGGTGAACGAGGCCGTAGGGGCCGTGCCAGCCGAGCACATCGGCCTGCACCACCAGGATGTGCCCGCCGACCCACATCATGGCCACGATGCCCACGTTGCCCAGGATGCTCATGACGACCGGCATGGCCTTCACGAGACCCGAGCCGAACTTCTGGGCCACGGCCGAGTCGCGCCTGGCCAACGCCAGGCCGATGTCGTCCATCTTCACGATGAGGCCGACGACGCCGTACACGAGGAGCGTGATGAGGAAGGCGACAACGATCAACACGATCGCCTGCTCCCACACCGGCTCATGGGAGACGGAGCTCTGGGCGATCACCATGATCTCCGCGGACAGGATCAGGTCCGTGCGCACGGCACCGGAGATGATGGACTTTTCGTCCTTCGCGCCGCCGCCCTCGTCCTCGTGGTGCCTGATCCAGTGCCAGGCCTCCATGACCTTCTCCGCACCCTCGAAGGCCAGGTAGGTTCCGCCCGCCATGAGGATCAGGGGAAGCACCCATGAGGGGGCAAAGAGGGTGAGCAGGATGATCACCGGAAGGATGATGAGCAGTTTGTTACGGATCGAGCCGAGCGCGATCTTCCAGATGATGGGCAACTCGCGCTGGGGGCTGAGCCCCTGGACGTAGCGCGGGGTGACGGCCGCGTCGTCCACCACCACACCCATGGACTTGATGCTCGCGCGCCCGGCCGCGGCCGCCACGTCGTCGAGCGATGCCGCCGTTGCCTTCACAAGCGCCGCGACGTCGTCGAGCAGCGCTACCAATCCTCCAGCCATGAGCAAAGCGTAGAGGACACGCTCGCCCTGGCGTGCCGAAGGTAGGTCTGCCTTCCTCCGCGAGCGCCGCGAGAAGTGCGCATTCAAGGCATTCCCCCGCGCCGAAGGAAGGCGAATACTGGCCTCAGGCGGGCGCCCGGCTCGCCCCAACATCAGGAGTGAGCATGAGTGAAACGATGACGCAGGTCTCGGGTTGCACCGTTGAGTCCTGCTCCTTCAACCACGACCACGATTGCGGCGCCTACGCCATCACGGTCTCCGGCTCCGCGGACCACGCCAGCTGCGGAACATTCATCGACACGGGCAGCCTGGGTGGCCTCCCGAAGGTGCTCGCCTCCATCGGCGCATGCCAGCGCTCGGAGTGTGTGCACAACGAGGGCCTCATGTGCGGCGCCCACGATGTGCGCATCGGTCCCGGCGCAGAGTCGGCCGACTGCCTCAGCTACCAGGCGAGGTAGCCAAAGTCACCACCCGCAACCAGCCACCCTCACCACCAAGAATCGGAGTGGCTTCGGTACGTTTCTCAGCGAAAAACCGTACCGAAGCCACTCCGATTTCTGATGGAAGGCGGCGTCACGGTGAGCCACCGAAGGGGCAGCCGCCGGGGAGGCGGCGCCTCAGGGGCGGGTTGGGTCAGCCCGCGTACTTCCACACGCGGACGTAATCGACAACAAAGTCGGTGTGCGCGGCCGTCTGCGTGTTGTTGGGGCCGCCCCAGTAGTCGGAACCGACCTGGACGTTGAGCCGCATGTTGTACTTGCGGCCTGAGCCGTACACCGCCTTGTAGCGGGAGTCGGAGCTTGCCGACACGGTGTAGTACTTCGCGCCGTCCACGTAGAAGGTGATCGCCTCCGGGGTCCACTCCATGACCCAGGTGTGGAACTTGCCGTCGTCCAAGGCGGTGGCCGCGGGGGTCCACGCACTGACCTTGTAGTTGCCGGTCTTGTTCGTCGAGTCGAAGTGCACGGTGCCCTCCGTGCGGTGGCCGGGCTGCCAGGACTTGTCGGTCGGCGTGCCGTAGTACTCGAAGATGTCGATCTCCCCGTCCTTGCCATCGTCAGGGCGCAGCCAGAACGCGGGCCAGATCCCCTTGTTGCCGGCCGCCGCCGCGGGCAGCTTGGCGCGGATCTCCCAGCGGCCGTAGGCCTGCGACTGCGTCTTGATCGAGTCGATGTAGGCGGAGCTGTACGTGCGGATCCGGCCGGCGGCCTCGATCGGCGTGGCGAGGCGTTGCGTGCTCAGCGTCGCCACCCCACCGGACACCGAGACGTTTTCCTTGCGCACCTGCGCCAGGTCGTAGCTCAGGTTCAGCTTGTCCCGCACGGCCCAGGTGGTGCCAAGCGTGTTCGAGCTGAACTCGTCGCGGAAGCTCGACTCGCCCCAGCCGGGCACGGAGGCCGAGGGGAGGGAGGCGGAGCCGTTCGACACGGGGGTGACCTCGAGCGAGGTCCACGCGCTCGTGACCTTGGCGGTGCCGGTGCCACTGATGTACGAGCTGACGGACCCGGCCGTACCGGTGAGGATCTTGGCTGCGCTCGTGTCGGTGGCGCTCAGCTGCCAGGCCGGGCGCGCTGAGCCGGGGGCCCACTGGGCCGCCTTCAGCACCGGGTTGCCGTTGACGGTGGTGACCTCGAGCGCGAAGCGCCGGGCGGCGGTGGGGGAGAGCACCCCGAGGTTCTTCGTCGCCAGCACCGTGATCTTGCCGCCCACGACGCGCTGAATCTGCAGCTGGCTCGTGACGCCGTTGCCCTGGCTCAGTTCGGCCGTGTAGAACGTGTTTCCGCTCTGGCGCAGGATGATGCGGTTGTAGCTGAGCTGACCCGTGACCAGCGAGGCCGTGGAGATGTTCGCAGCGGCCGTGGCCTGCGTGGTCGCCACGGTGAAGGCCTTGCTCAGCGTCTTCTTGGGGGTCCCGCTGAAGGTGGTGGAGGTCCAGGACTCTGCGGCTTGGGCTGCCTGGATGCTCGCGTCGCCGGAGATCGCTGGCGCAACGGCGAGCGTGCCGAAGACGCCCGCACCGAGCACGGTCAGGGCACAAAGTCGCTTGAACTGGGGTGAAATCACGCTTCCTCCTGGGGAGCTTCCGCTTTTTTATAACTTTTTGGTAACACCTCTCCCAGAGTAGCTGACGGTGTTTGCGTTCGCGGAATCGGAGGACCCCCAGGTGGCGATGATCACCCCGCCGAGCCGGGAGGCCTTCCGGCCCGGCGACACGGGGCGCCGGCACCGCCGCGGGTAGGCTGTTCCGGGCGCCACGGCCCAGAAGAAGAAGCGGGACATGAGAGATTCACACCCCCTGCCGCCCAGCGAATTTGCCGCGAGGGTGACGCAGTTGCAACACGCGAGCGACGCCCCGTCGCTCACGTTGCTCCACCACAAGTGGGGGTCGATCGTGCTCGGCGTCTTCGAACGCGCGTTCGGGCACGACGGCGCGCCCGTCCGCGCGGAGCGCATGCACTCGCTCGTCGAGGCGAGCCTCGAGGAGCTCGAGGAGGCGGGCCTGAGCGTGCCACCGAACGCGACCGGCCGTTCGCTGTGCCTGAGCTGGACCCAGGAGCAGTGGCTCGTGCGCCTTCCCACCGAGGACGGGGCGGAAGAGTACGAACGCACCTCGCACGCGCTGGCGGCCGCCCGCATGCTCGAGGAGGCCAGCCGCGAGCGCGCGCTGATCAGCGAGTCGCGCCTGACGACCATCATGGACACGGCCTCCCGCTGGGCCGCCACGGCCCGACCCGGGCACGAGGCACGCGAGGCCCACCTGCGCGCCCGCATCGCGGAGTTCGAGGCGGAGTTGGAGGGCCTTGAACACGCCCAGGAACCCAGCACCGAGGTCGATGCGGAGCGCCTGCGTCACGGCTACGCCGACCTCGCCGACCTGCTCGCGCAGCTCCCCGGCGACTTCAGGCACGTCGAGGAATCGATCGCGGCGATGCACCGCCAGATGCTCAGCGACTTCAGGCAGGACACGCGTCCGAGGGGCGAGGTGCTCGACGACTACCTCGAGGCCTCCCGCCATCTCATGGAGGGCACCGAGGCCGGGCGAGCGTTCTCCGGCGCCCTCGCCCTCCTCGGCAACGAGGACGTCCTGCACCGCTTCAGGGACGACCTGAAGGCCATCGTCGATCACCCCTTCGCCCGCGAGCTCAGCCCGGAACAGCGCAGGAGCTTCGTCAACGCCGCCTCCCTGCTGCGCCGCGGCCTCTACGAGGTGCAGAGCCGGCAGCACAAGGCCTCCCGCGCCCTCGCCGAGCAACTCCAGAACAGCGACGCCGCCGGGGACCGCCAGTTGGCGCGCCTGCTGAACCGCGCGCAGGCGGAGCTGTCGGTGTGGATGCGCTCGGCCCGCCCCCGCGACGCCGTGAGCCTCACGGGGATGCCGGCCCGCTCCCGCGTTCAGGCCCTGCGCTCGCGCTTCTTCGACCCCACCCCGCCCCCGCCCGTGGAGCTCCTCGAGGACGTGTCAGCGGCGGCGCCTCCCGGGCCGGAGCTGGAGGCGGTGCGCCTCTCCGGAGGGCCGCTTCTCGGCCCCGTGCGCCTGCACCTGCGCTCCGCGCTGGAGGCCGGGCGCGCCGAGACGCTCGCGCAGGCCTTCGACACGCTGCCGCCAGAGCTGCGCCGGCCGGTGGAGCTGTACGGCCTCATGGATCTCGCCGCCCCGGCGCTCACCCGTGAGCGCGAGGCGCTCGCGTCCCGCCCGGGCGACGCGGGCACCCAGGCCGACCCCGCGGCGTCGGGCACCCAAGCCGTCCGCACCATCCGGCCGGACGGCACGGAACGCTGGCTGACCCTGCCGACCCTCACGCTCACGCGCGAGGACTTCGCCGCCCCCTCGAACCAAGCCACCCCCCAGACCAAGGATTCCCAACCGTGAGCCAGCTGCCCCCCGAATCCAGCGGCGTCGAGGACCACGACAAGCTCACGCTTGCCCTCTTCGACGGCGATCAGGGCGCCCTCGACCTCGAGGAACGCGAGGTGCTGGTGGCGCTGCTGCGCTCGCAGGTTCTGAGCGCCGCCCGGCGCCCGCGCGAGTTCGAGGCGCTCCTGCGCCACCGCGAGATCATCACCTCCCGGCTCCACGAGCTCTTCCTCGACCTGGTGCTCGACGCCGAGCGAGGCGTCGCCTACAAGGTCCAGATCCGGGCGGAGGGCTCCGGGCACTTCCCGGCGCTGCTGCGCGACACCGCGTATTCGCGCGAGGAGACGCTGCTGCTCGTGCACCTGCGCCATGCCAGGCTGGTCGGCCGGGCGGCGGGGGAGGAGCACGTGTTCATCGACCAGCAGGAGTGCCTCGACGCGATCGAGCGCTTCCGGCCGGAACACGCCACGGACGTGGCCGGCGACCTCGCCAGGGCGCGCCGAGCCGTCAAGGAGATGCAGGCCGCCGGCGTGCTGGCCGCGACGGCCACCCCCGAGCGCTTCGCCATCACGGCGGTGATCGAGGTCATCCTGCCGGTGACGCGCCTGCAGGAACTCATCGAGGCCCTCGGCTCCCCGAACGCGGCGGCACAGCGCCTGCCCTCCGACGATTCCCTCGAACTCTCTGAGGAAGATGATGACTGAGATTCCCCTCTTTGCCGGCTTCTCCGACGCCAGCGCCCAGTGGCGCGCCGAGCGGCTTCAACTGGTCAATTGGGGCGGCTTCCACGGCCACCACAGCGTGGAGCTCTCCCGCGGTGCCACCCTCATCTCCGGCGCCTCCGGCACGGGCAAGTCGACGCTGCTGGACGCCTATCTCGCCTTGATGATGCCCTCGACCGTGGCATTCAACGGCGCCTCGAACGACGCCACGAGCGGGCGCGCCCGCGGGGCGGACCAGCGCAATGTGCTCAGCTACCTGCGCGGCAAGCGAGACACCACCCGCGAGGGGGAGGCCCTCACGGATCAGGTGCTGCGCGGGGACGGCGCGCCCGTCTGGGGCGGCATCGCCCTCACCTTCCTCGATGACATGAAGCGCCGCTTCACCGCCGTGCGCGTCTACCTCGCCGAGGCCCAGGCGCGCACCAGTGCCGACGTGCACATGCGGCTGTTCACGCGGCCGGACGCCGTGGATCTCGCCGCCTTCGAGCCCTTCGCCGAGCGCCGCTTCGACCCCCGAGCCCTGCGGGCGGCGCTGCCTGGCCTGGCCTACCACGACACGGCACTGAAGTTCACCGAGACGCTCACGACGCGCCTCGGCATCGGTGCCAATGGCAACGGCGACAACGCCCTGCGCCTGCTGGCGCGCATCCAGGCCGGACATCAGGTGCGCACCGTCGACAGCCTCTACAAGCAGATGGTGCTGGAGGAACCGGCCACCTTCCGCGCCGCCGAGCGCGCCGTGGAGCAGTACTCGAGCCTCGATCGCGCGTACCGCGATCTGGAACAGGACGGGGCGAAGGCCAGGGCCCTGGCCAACATCGACGCCCAGCACGAGGCCTACGAGGCGGCCCTGGCCCGCGCCGCGCGGCTGGACCGCTACGGCGTGCGCGAGGAGGGCGCCCACAGCGGGTACGCGCTGTGGGCCCTCACCGCCCATCGCCGGCTCCTGCAGGAGGCCGAGGCCCAGAACCGCGCGGCCAGGGACGGCATCGTCACCGCGCTGCTGGGGGCGGAAGCCGCCAAGGCCTCGGCCGACGTGGAGCTCGTGGAGGCCGACGAGCAGCTGCGCGCCGCCGGCGGCAACACGCTCAAGACCCTCGAGTCCAAGCTCGAGGCGGCGCAGACCCAGGCCACCGCCGTCTCCCGCGCGCGCTCCCGTTTCTCCGAGTTGACGGCGGCGCTGGCGCTGCCGAGCGCCACGGCCGAGGACTTCACGCGCCTCGTCGAGGCGGGCAGCCGCTTCGCCACCGAGGTGGAGGAGGAGCGCGCCGAGCTGAACCGGCAGCGCGACGAGCGGGTGGCCGGCGCCCCCGCCCTCAAGGAGCGGCGCACCGAGCTGCTGCGGGAGTTCGAGTCGCTGCGCGGGCGCGCGAGCCGGGTGCCCATGGCCCACGATGCCGCGCGGCGGCAGATCGCCGAGGCCAGCGGCATCCCGGTGTCCCAGCTGCCCTTCGCCGCCGAGCTCATGGACGTGGCGCCCGGCCAGGAGGCCTGGCGCGTCGCGGCCGAACTCACGCTGCGCGGCGTGGGCCTCACGCTCCTGGTGGACGAGCGGGAACAGGCGCGCCTGCGCCGCAGCATCGACGGGCTGCCGCTCGACGTCCGCCTGCAGTTCGAGGGCGTCAAGCTGGGGGAGGGGAGCGCCGAGGAACCCGAGGCGCGCATGCTCTCCTCGCGGCTCGTGTTCAAGGATTCCCCCTTCACCGGGTGGGTCCGCGAGCGCGTCCAGCGCCCGGGGATCGACCACGTGTGCGTGAGCACGCCGGAGGAGCTGGGCGGGAGCGAGCCCAAGGTCACGATGTCCGGGCAGACCTCGCGCGGCCGGGCCGGCGCCCACGGGCAGTCCGCCGGCCGGGCCGACGTCCTCGGCTTCTCCAACGCCGACCGCGTGGCCGAGCTCAAGGCGGAGGCCGCCACCCTCACCGCCTCGCTCGTCGACCTCGACACCGAGCGCGCGTCCTTCGACGCCCAGCTCCTGGGCCTGCGCGAGCGCGAGGCCGCCTTCGCCGCCGTCGCGACGCACACGTGGGAGCAGATCGACCTGAGCGCCGCCCACGCCCGCGTCGACGCGCTGCGCCACGAGATCGCCGAGACGATCCAGCACAACGATGCGCTCGCCCCGCTCACGGCACGCCACGCCGAGCTCAAGCAGGCGGCCGCCGCCGCCGGCCGCGAACTCTGGGCGCTGGAGGCCAAGCAACAGGAGCTCGACACCGCCTGGGGCGCGCTCGTCGAGGCCCAGGACAAGATCAACGATCAGCTCGAGGCCGCCCCGGCGGAGGCCTTCCTCTCGGCCGAGGACTCGCTCGCCTTGGACGCAACGCTTGCCGAGCGCGAACCCGAGCTGACCCCGGCCCGGCTGCCCGCCGTCGTGCGCTCGCTGCGCGGCGTGTTGGCCGAGGAGTCGGCGCGCAGCGCCGCCGAGGCCAAGCGCGAGGCGGATCACCTGCGTTCCGTGTTCGAGGCCTACAACGAGCGTTGGCCCGATCCGGACCGCGGTACCGGGGTGGAGGCCTTCCCCGAATTCGAGGCGATCGCCGCCCAGATTCGCCGGCACGGCCTGCACGAGCGCCAGGACGCGTTCAAGCGCCAGTTCCAGGCCTGGAGCGGGCAGGACCTGCGCCTGCTCTCGGACGCTTACGACGTGGCGATGGACGACATCGACGAGCGCCTCGAGCCCGTCAATCACATCCTCGCCTCCCTGCCGTTCGGCCCCGGCCGGGATCGCCTGAGCATCGTGGTGCGGCGGCTCCGGCCGCGCCAACTCGAGGATTTCAGGGCCGAACTGCGCGAGCTTTCCTCTGTCGCCGCCCAGGGCGAGGAGCTGGAGCAGGCGGAGGCGGAGAGCCGCTTCGTTCGCCTGCGCACGCTCATGAACCTGCTCTCGGCCAAGGAAGGAGCGGCGGCGGTGCGCCGCGAGGAGCTCCTGGACGTGCGCAAGCACCTGGAGATCACGGCGAGCAAGGTGGACACCGCCGGCCACGAGCTCTCCACCTACTCGTCCTTGGGCGGCAAGAGCGGCGGCGAGTCGCAGGAGCTCGTGGCGTTCATCGTGGGTTCGGCGCTGCGCTATCAGCTCGGCGACGAGACGCGCACGCGCCCGCGCTTTGCCCCGGTCTTCCTGGACGAGGGCTTCGTCAAGTCGGACGCCGAATTTGCCGGCCGCGCCGTCGCGGCGTGGAAGGGTCTGGGCTTCCAGCTCATCGTCGGCGCCCCGCTCGATAAGGTCACGGCCCTGGAACCCCACATGGAACTCAACCTCTCCGTCACGAAGGACCAGGCGACCGGCTACTCCTACGTCACGGCGTTCCACGACGCCGCGGCGCCGGAGGACCCATTGCCCGGCTCCGACTGACGCGTCATGCAAGCGCCAGCCCGCCGCCCCGACTTGGGGTGGCGGGCGGCTCTCGTCCAGGCTGGGGGCATGCAGCGCCTCGAAGCACCCCCGCCCTCCGTCCCCGCCGAGGCGGGAGCCGGCCTCGTCACCACCCTCGTGGGCTTCACCTCCTCCTTTGCCGTGGTGCTGACCGGCCTGGCCGCGGTGGGGGCGAGCCCCGCCCAGGCGGCCTCCGGGCTCGCCGCCCTCTGCCTCGCCGTGGGGCTCGGGACGGTGGCGCTGTCGGTGGCCACGCGGCGCCCCATCACGCTGGCCTGGTCGACGCCGGGCGCGGCGCTCCTGGCCGGCGCCGGCTCCCTACCCGGCGGCTTCTCCGACGCGGTGGGCGCGTTCCTCCTGTGCGCCGCGGCCATCGTCGTCACGGGGCTCTGGCCGCGACTCGGCGAGCTCGTGGCCAGGATCCCGGCCGCGCTGGCCCAGGCCATGCTGGCCGGCGTCCTCCTTCCCCTGTGCCTGGCCCCCATCACGGCGGCCGCCGCCGCGCCGGCCTGGGTGCTGCCCACGCTGGTGCTGTGGGTGGCCGGCCTGCGGTGGTGGCAGCGGTGGGCCGTCCCCGTGGCCTTCGCCGGGGCGCTCGTGACGGTCGGGGTAGCGTTTGCCGCCGGCCAGGCCCACGTCGACGCCGCCGCGCTGACCCCCTCGTTGGTGCTGGTGGCGCCGAGCCTGTCCTGGCCCGCCGTGGTGGGCGTCGCCCTGCCGCTCTACATCGTCACGATGGCCTCGCAGAACGTCCCGGGGGTCGCCGTCCTCGCCTCCCTGGGCTACAGCGTGCCGTGGCGCGCCTCGCTCGTGGTCACGGGCGCCGGATCCGCCCTGGCCGGGGTGGCCGGGGGCCACGCCATCAATCTCGCCGCCATCAGCGCCGCGCTGGCGGCGGGGGAGGAGAGCGGGGTCGCCCGCGAGCGGCGCTGGCGCAGCGCCGTGTGGGCGGGGGGCTTCTATCTCGTCCTCGCCGCCGGTGCCGCGGCCGTGGCCGGGATCGCGCTGGCCGCCCCCGGCGGCCTGCTCGGGGCCGTGGCGGGGGTGGCGCTCATCGCGACCTTGGGTGGCGCCGTCCAGGGCGCCTGGGCCGACGCGCCCGGCCGCGTGGCCGTCGTCGCCACCTTCCTCGTGGCCGCCTCCGGCGTCAGCATTGCCGGCATCGGGGCCGCCTTCTGGGCGTTGGTGGTCGGCCTCGTCCTGAGGGCCGTTCTGCGTCCGCGCGCCGTTGCCGCGTGAGTGTGGCCGGGTGCCGCGCGGCGCCCGGCCACACTCACGGCTTCACCGCCCGACGTCGGGGTGTCGCCTCGAGCGCTCAGCTGCCGTCGCGCAGATCCGCCAGGCGGGCGGCCCGGCAACTCACCTTCGAGAAGGTCACGTCCCTGCCCTCTCCGAGCGGCGACTGAGCCACGAAGCCCAGGCGAAGGCCCGCGAGTTCCTCCGGCTGGTCCCAACGGAACACGCGCACAAAACGCCAGCGAACGCCGTCGGGGGAGTGGTGGAAGGCCACGGCCTCGCCCAGGCGTGAGATGCGCAGGAAGAGGCGATCCGAGGCGACGACGTCGCCGTTGGCGTCGTCTGAGCTGCCCCGGGTCACCACGCCCACCGCCATCGCCTCGGCGTCCGGCGAGTATTCGAAGCAGAGCTTGGCCCAGCTCGTCTGGCCCGCGTAGAGGGCCAGGGCGCCGGCGTCGTACGTGGTGCGGGGACCGCTCACGATCACCTCGGCCGAGAAGACGAAGTCGCCCTCCGGGGCTGGGGCGCTGAGCACGGGGGCCGTGTGGGTGAGCTTTCCGCTCACGGGATCGCTGATCAGGTCGGTGCCGGGGCCGGCCGCGAGCTCGACGGTGCGCGCCTGAGCATCGGCGCGGAAGCTGCCGGAACCCGAGTCGAGGGCGAGGGCGGCGAACAAGGCGTCGGTGAGATCCATGGGCTCATCAGACCACGTGTCGCCGCCGCACGCCATGTACCGTGACGCACCCCCGCCCGGGGGAGAGGCTCACCCTCCAGATGCAGGGCCGACACGAGGAAAGAGGACCGTTCCGTGGGATATCGGATGCGCATCGAGGGCGGGTCGTTCCACCTTCCCTCCCTGTCGGAGGCCCCGGGAACGCCGCGGGGAGCGGTCGGAGAGGTGCTCAACGTCAGTTCGCACAGCATCCTTGTCATCACCGGAGACCTGTACAGCAGCATTCAGCTCACCTGCGAGTCCCTCGAGGAGGAACCAACCCTCGGAGACGAGTGGGAATACTTCTCCGAAGTGTCCGTCGTCGCCCTTGAGCAGCCCGTCGCTCTCCCGGAGGACGACTGGGACGACCCCAAGGGCAAGGGACCGCTCGCGAACGACCCTGCCGTCGACACCTGGCGACTGCGCGTGAGCGCCAAGGGCCGCCGCGCCGCCTACGAGGAGACGAACAAACGCGGTCAGCGCTTCCTGATCCAGACCTGGCCGGCGCCCGCCTCACCGCCGACCGCACCGCGGGCAACCTCAAAGCTCTCCCGAATCATGAACCAGATCCATTCGAGGCAGAGCCGCCCGGGGGAGCACCGGCGGGGCTCTTCCTCACGATTATTTGACATAATGTAGATTATCGGCGTTACAAATAGGGTGGCGGAACTGCGCTTCCACCAGCCGATGTCACGCGTCGACCACGCCCGCCGCTAACCCCTCGGGTTCAGGAGCAACGCCAGGAAGCCGAGCGGCGGCTGAGCCATGATCCACACGAGCATCGACAGCACGATCGCCATGACGAGGGAAAGTTCTTCGCGCCCCGTCGCAATGGCTCGCCACAGGAACAGGGCGCCAAGAATCAGCCCGGAGATCGGCGAGACGAGGGCCAACGCCATCGTCAGGTAGAACAGCGCGGTCTGAAACGCGCTCGAGGCGACATCCTGCACCACCTCGCCCGCACCACTGGCCACGGCGCGCCACACGTCGCCCTGTTGCTGCTCGGCGGCATTCCCGTCCGGCCCTTGCGCACTGGGGTTCTCATCGTTCACGACTGCCGACTTTCATGGTGTCCACATTGCTCATGGCCACACCATCGCGCACCACGTCAAAGCTGCGCGGATCGGCATCCACCGCGAAGCCGCCCTCCCCTGGCGCTTGTTCTGGGTGTACTCTGACGACCAGAGATTGTGAGTCGCTCGCTCAAAATACATCTGGAGGCTTCAATGACCGCCGTGGCACCCCGCATCGACCCCCTGCACGCCGCCTGGGACAGCATCGACGAGGCGGAGCTGCGTCGCCGCCACAGCCTGAAGTGGAGCGATGTGCCGGAGGCCATGGGTGCCTTCATCGCCGAGGCGGACTTCGGCACGGCCCCGGCCGTCGATGCCGCCCTGCGCGACGTCATCGACCGGGCGGGCTACGGCTACCTCCCGCGGTGGCTCGTGGGCGAACTCCGCGAGGCCTACTGCTCCTTTGCCGCCCAGCGCTACGGCACCGCCGTCGACCCGGAGCGCGTACAGATCCTCCCGGACGTCCTGGCCGGCCTCGAGCACGCCATCACCTTCCTCACAGCCCCCGGGACGCCCGTGGTGGTGCCGACTCCCGCCTACATGCCCTTCCTGGAGATCCCGCGCCGCCTGGGGCGCGACATCATCGAGGTGCCGATGCGGCACGACGCCGCCGGGTGGCGCCTGGACCTGGCAGGCATCGATGGGGCCTTGGGCGCGGGGGCCGGCCTCGTCATTCTGTGCAACCCGCACAATCCCACGGGCCACGTCGCCTCCCTCGAGGAGCTGCACGGCCTCGGCGACGTGGTGGAGCGGCACCAGGGCGTGAGGGTCTTCGTGGACGAGATCCACGCTCCCGTGGTCCTCTCCCCCGCCAAGCATGTCCCCTACGCCTCCCTCGGTGAGCGCGAGGCGGCGCAGGCCATCACCGCCACGAGCACGTCGAAGGCCTTCGCCTTGCCCGGCCTCAAGTGCGCCCAACTCATCCTCAGCAACGACGACGACCTGGCCGGGTGGGCCCGCGACGGCGAGCGGGCTGGCAAGCTGGCCAGCACCGTGGGCGCCGCCGCCAACGTCGCGGCGTACCGCGAGGGAGGCCCCTGGCTCGACTCGCTGCTCGGCTACCTCGAGAGCCTGCGATCAGACCTCGACACGCTGATGGCCCGCGAGCTTCCCGGCCTCGGCTACGACTCCCCCGACGGCACCTACATCGCCTGGATCGACTGCTCGGCGCTGGGCCTCAACGAATCGCCGGCCGCCTTCTTCTTGCGGGAGGCCGGCGTGGCCGTGTCCGACGGCGCGGCGTGCGGCAACGGCTTCGAGCAGCACGTGCGGCTCGTCTTTGCCACCCCGCGGCCGGTGCTGCGCGGCATGCTCGAGCGCATGGGGGCCGCCGTGCGCCGCCACGTGGAGGCCGGTTGATCCCGGGCGATGAAAGAATGGTGGGCATGAGTGCTCCGTTTGGCCTGCAGCCCACCGTCGAGATCGTTCAGGCCGGGGACCCGGTCCTGCGCGCGAGCGCCCCGGCCTGGGACCCCAGCGCACGCCGCGAAGACCTCGATGCCCTCGTGGAGCTCATGCGCTCCACGATGCTCGCCGCCCCCGGCGTGGGCTTGGCGGCGCCCCAGATCGGCCTCTCGCTCCGGCTGGCCGTGCTGCAGGACCTGTGGCCCATCGACGAGGAAACCGCCGCGGCCAAGGAGCGCGAGCCGCTCGAGTTCATGGTCGCAGTCGATCCGAGCTACATCCCCGTCGGCGGCAGGACGGCCACCCACTTCGAGGGCTGCCTCTCCGTGCGCGGCTACACCGCCAGCGTGGAACGCCCCGCCGACATCCTCGCCAGCTGGAGCGACCTGGACGGGGTGCGTCACGAGCGCGAGCTGCACGGCTGGCAGGCCCGCATCTTCCAGCACGAGACGGATCACCTCAACGGCACGCTGTACGTGGACAAGGCCGCCACGCGGAGCCTGTGCACCGAGCAGAACTACTCCCGCTTCTGGTCCTACGAACCGGCCTCCACCGTGCGCGAGGGGCTGGGCTACTGAGCGTGGAAGAAGCACCCGCCTGGCCCCTGCGCTGCCCACAGTGCTCCGAGCCGGCACGGCTGGAACGGCGTCCAAACGGCCGCCCCGCCGCGTTGCTCTGCCACGAGGGGCACCGCTACGACGCGGCCAAGCAGGGCCACATCAACCTACTCACGGGACGCCCAAGCAAGTTCCTCGAGGACACGCCGGCCATGATCGCCTCGCGCGAGGCGTGGCTCGAGACCGGTGCCTACGCCCCGCTGGCGCTGGCGCTCGGGGAGCTCGCCCTGCGCCACACCGCCGCAACCGACCCCCTCGTGGTCGACACCGGCGCCGGCACCGGCTGGTACACGCGCCGGGTCCTCGATGCGCTCACGGACGCTGGGAGGACGCCCCACGCCGTCGACCTCGACCTGTCGCGCGCGGGCGCCCAGCGCGCCGCCCGCGACCCCCGCGTGCTCTCGCTCGTGTGGGACACGTGGCGGCCGTGGCCCCTGACCACCGGATCGGCCAGCCTCCTCCTCGACGTCTTTGCCCCGCGCAACGCCGCCGAGTTTGCGCGCGTCCTGCGCCCCGGAGGCGTGGCGCTCGTCGCGGTTCCCTTGCCCGGGCACCTGGCGCAATTGCGCGACGACGCCGGCCTCCTGGGGATCGACGAGGCGAAGGAAGAGCGGCTCGCCGCCACGCTGGCCGCCGACTTCGACGAACTCGAGACGCTCGACGTGGACGAGTGGATGCACCTCACCCCGCAGGCCGCTGCGCTCGTGGCCCACATGGGCCCGGCCGGGCATCACCGAGGCCTGGAACAGATCCTTGAGCAGCTGGGGCGGGCCGGCGACCGCGACGTCAGGCTGAGCGTGCGGGTACACGCCTACCGCCGTCGCTGACGCTGAGGCTGACGCCCAGGGGCGGACGCCCAGCGGCGGCGTCCCCGCTCAGATCATCCGACCGAGTGACGCACCACGGGCCGCTTCCTGGCACAGTGGAGGGGCGGTCATCCCCGACCGCCGCACACTTCTCGGGAGGCGTCATGTTCGACTGGTTGGTCCAGAATTCGTGGGCCATCTGGCTGGCCCTAGTCCTGGTGTTCATCGCCATCGAGGCCATCACCTTGGACCTCTGGTTCGCGATGGTGGCCGGCGGCGCGTTGGCCGGGATGGTCTCGGCGCTGACCGGGGCCCCCGGCTGGCTGCAGATCGTGATCGCCGCCTGCGTGGCACTCGCCCTGATCTTCGGCCTCCGGCCCATCGCCATGCGCCAAATCCGCAGATCCACCCATGATTCGAAGTCCGGGATCGACCGACTCATCGGCCAGGAGGCGCTCGTCCTCGAGCCGACCTCACGCGTCACCGGCACCGCCAAGATCCACGGTGAGACGTGGACGGCCCGCAGCGAGGACCACGGACCCCTCTCCCCCGGCACCCACGCCGTGGTGGTGCGAATCTCCGGTGCCACCGCCTACCTCTCCGCGGCCTCGGCCGAGCCCGGCCAGCCCCTGGCCTCCTAGCTCGCGCGTCAGCTCGCCGCCCGTCTCCACGGCTCACGACGAGCCGACAGCAGGCGCACCCCTTAGATTTTCAGTCTCACCACCCGCAAGGAAGGACGACCCATGGACATCAGTCCCGGATGGATTGTTGCGATCATTCTCGCGATCGTCGTCATCATCATCCTGATCCGCTCGGTTCACATCATCCCGCAGGCCAGGGCCCGCATCGTTGAGCGCCTCGGTCGCTACCAGCGCACCGCCACGGCCGGCCTCACGATGGTGATCCCGTTCATCGATCGCCTCGGCCCCGTCATCGATCTGCGCGAACAGGTTCAGCCGTTCCCGCCGCAGCCGGTCATCACCGAGGACAACCTCGTCGTGAACATCGACACGGTGGTCTACTACCAGGTGACCGATCCGCGCGCCGCAACCTACGAGATCGAGAACTACATCCGCGCCGTCGAGCAGCTCACCACCACCACGCTGCGTAACGTGGTCGGCGGGCTGCAGCTCGAGGAGGCCCTGACCTCCCGCGATCAGATCAACAGCCAGCTGCGCGGCGTCCTCGACGAGGCCACGGGCCGCTGGGGCATCCGCGTCTCGCGCGTGGAGCTCAAGGCCATCGATCCGCCCATGTCCATCCAGGACTCCATGGAGAAGCAGATGCGTGCCGAGCGTGATCGTCGCGCGGCCATCCTGACGGCCGAGGGCACCAAGCAGTCGGAGATTCTGACCGCGGAGGGTTCGCGCCAGGCGGCCATCCTCACGGCCGAGGGCGAGGCCAAGGCCGCCGTCCTCAAGGCCCAGGGCGAGGCGGAGGCCATCCAGACCGTCTTCCAGGCCGTCCACGAGGCCAACGCCGATCCCAAGCTGCTGGCCTACCAGTACCTGCAGCAGCTGCCCAAGATCGCCGAGGGTTCCGCCAACAAGCTCTGGATCATCCCCTCTGACGTCACCGAAGCGATGAAGGGTCTCGGCGGCGCGTTTGGTGCCTTCGGCGGCACCCAGGACGGGCCCAAGATCTAGTCCGCGCAACAACGCACCGGCGCACGGTCGTCATCCCCTAGAATGAATGGCGACCGTGCCCGCGTCCGGGTCATGGGAATGCACCGCCGCCCGCCCGCGTTGTTGATGTGGTCGAGAGCGGTGAAGCACGTGAGGAGTCAGCATGAGTGATCGCAGCCTGCGCGGTATGCGCCTTGGTTCGCAGTCGATGGAGTCCGAGGCCGGCGTCGAGCCGGCGGCCCGCCAGACCGTCGAGTACGTCTGCGAGGACGGCGAGAGGGTCCAGGTCATCTTCGCGATGGAGGCCGACGTGCCCACGGTGTGGCACACCAAGACCGGCAAGAAGGCGCTGCGCGTCGACGGTGGCGAGGAAGAGCCCAACAAGGACAAGCCTCAGCGCAGCCACTGGGACATGCTGCTTGAGCGCCGTTCGATGGAGGAGCTCGAGGTGATCCTCAAGGATCGCCTGAACTTCCTGAAGGAAGCCCGCGGCGAGAAGATCGACGCCTGAGCGTCTCGCTTCGGCGCCAACGCGAGAGGCCCTCCCCGTGATGGGCGGGTTCTAGCGGTCCCCGCAACACCTTCGATTTGAAGGAGTTGCGGGGATCGTGCTTATTTCGGAGCTGAAGCGGGTGTTCTTCGAGGCCTACGACCGCCTTGACGGGAACGTCA
>JAITLQ010000013.1 GCA_031277795.1 Arthrobacter sp. | reverse complement strand
GCCGGCACGCGGGGCCGGCGACGCGGCCGAGGCCGGCGCGAGGCGGCGCCGGCACGCGGGGCGCAGCACGGCGGCACCGGCGCAGCACGGCCACGAGCGCCGGGCGGCCGGCACGCGGGCGGCCAGGGCCAGCAGGAGGCCGGCAGCTCGCGGCCGCCACAGCAACCCCACCCTAGAGAAACCCTAGGCCCCCTCTAGGACAAACCTATTCCCAAGCTAGCCAAGCACTAGAACCTACCGAGCCCCCAACCACGGCACAACCACCAGGAGCGCGCGGCACGGCCGGCCAGAGGCGCGAGCGCGGAGCGGCCAGGCGCGGCCGGCGCGCGGGGGGCCGCCGGCACGGCGGGCAGCGCGGACAAGGGCGCGGCCAGCGGGCGGCGGCCAGTAGCAGGCGCGGCACGGCCGGCACGGCCGGCCAGAGGCGCGGGCACGGAGCGCGCCCTAGGCAAATGCTAGTTAGAGCCTAGGCATCCACTAGCTTGGCCCTAGACGTTCAATAGGCCTAGGACAGGCCTAGTCGTCGCGCTTGGCCAGCTCTTCGAGACCAATGGTGAGCGCCTTGATGGCGACCCACTGCTTGGAGCGGTCAAGGTGATTGGCCACGTCGGCGAGCTGCTGGGACACGTCCGGGTGCTTCTCGAACTCCACGAGGAGTGAGCGAGAGGCCTTGGCTCGACCCTTGGGCGCGGCAGGAGCGACGGGTGCAGTCGCTGCGGGGGAGTGTGCGCCGGCGGCGAAGGCCTCGATCTGCTCTTCCGTCGCCGCGTTCTCAGGCTGGGGCGTGCGCTTCTTGATCACTTCTGCATCCTTTCGATGATTTCAGCGGTCAGGACGCTGATTTCTGCCTTTGCCTTGCTGTTGGTCCATTCCACGACTCCCAAACCTTCGGCGACCACGTCGCGGTAGGCCTTTCGGAAGTGAATCACGGAGGAAAGCGGCTCGAAGAGCGGGTAGTCCTTCATGTATTCGCGGGCGTCGGTGCTCTCGGACTCGTTCGAATTCGTGCCGACCTGCGAGAGAAGGCCCAGAGCCACCAGATCGGGGTTGAAGGACCGGGCGAGCTCTACTACGTTTCCGAGGTCTTCAAGGGTGTCGAGGTCGAGCTGGGAGGGCCTCACGGGCGCGATCAGCGCGTCAGCGACGGTCATAGCTGTTCGGGCTTCTTCGGAGTCGTGGCCGGCTGCATCTACAACCACGATTTCGTAGCGCGAGGCGAGCTCACGAAGGGCGGTGTGCACCTTGCCGCGCTTCTCAACGCAGGCAATCGCGGGGGAGTGGCCGGCCTCGGCCCTATCCTCCGCCCAGCGGGCGGAGGAGCGCTGCTTGTCAGCGTCCACCAGGACTACATCTCGTCCGAGACGGGCAAGTTCAACGGACACGTTCATGGCGGCCGTTGATTTGCCGGGGCCGCCCTTCTGGCTCGCAAACAAAAGGATCATGGCAACATGATGACACACCTAGGCCTAGGCTAGCAATAGCCTAGGCCTAGCATATTCATAGGCCACCCCTAGTCATGGCCTAGTGTTCGGCCAGCCTGGGTGCGGGTACTTCCTCGTGCTCCCGTCCGGCGAATCTGGCAGTCCGGCCACTGGCCCCAGCGCGGGCAAACTAGGTCAGTGCGGCGCAGCAGATGCGGCCGCACCTGACGCTGACTGAGTTAGCAATGGCTGGGGGAGACGGCGTGCGCATAAAGCTCGGGCCCGTCCGTTCGCGTCCACAGAGCGTTGACTGAATGCGTTGCCACATCCCTCACAAGGAGCTCCACCTGTACTGGGAAGCCCAAGGGAAGGGGCGAAAACAACGGATAGCAGGGGTTCGTTTATCCCTGTGCGTTCGGCTGCATGCGTTGGAGGGTGAACGCAAGCAAGATGGCGATGAGCTGCATGGTCACCATTCCTGCAAAGAGGCCGGCCGATGCGAAGGAAAGGCGGGCGACGAGAAGGCACACGGTCATGCCGACACCCAGCGTGATGAGTGGCGGTGCGAATCTGCGCGCCGGTGCTGCGGACCGATTACGAGCCGCCTTGAAGAGGCTAATGATTCCGAAGGCGATCAAGGCCGTCGATGTGAATAGAGATATGTAGACCCCCAGATCCGAGCCCATCAGCGTTGGCGCTAACGGCAATAGCACCATCGCCGCTACCAGAAGATAGTAGTTCCGCGTGCTGTTCGTTCGTGCCGGAGGCTTCTCCGCGTGCGGTGGAATTTTCACGTCGCATTCCCTGTTGGTTCGTGAGGTTGTTAAGTGAGCCCAATAGCTTGGCGTGACTGTCACCGCGTAGCTCATCGGCGTGTTCAATGAGGAAATCCGCCGCGACACGGAGAAGAGTTTGTCGACTCAGTCGCTCTTTGCCTCTATTGGTTTTGCCCGTTCTATTCACTGACTTGATCTCCGCGATGATCATGTCTAGGGCACTGATTTGGTCTGCGTAGAGCGCAAATTCGCTACGAACGATTTCGCGCGCAGTAGCTTTGGCTTCTCCGGCAGTAGCGTTCTCTGTGCCCACGGTTTGATGCTCACGGGCGTCCCTGCGCCGTTTCCCGTGTTCCGCGAGGCTTGGAGCGCCTGTTGCCAGGCTGTCGCCTCCGTTTGCCGGATGCGTGGATGGATCAGTCCCCTGGACCTCTGTGCCGGCGTGAGGCGCCTGGGGCTCGGGCGTGCTGGGTTCGACTGAAGGTGCGCGCATCCAGTCGGGTAGCTCATTCCCTCTACCGAGAGACGGGGCGTGTGGGGTGTCGCTCATGGGGGCGCGATTCCTTTGTGAATGCGTGGTTGGGCGCTTTCACCGTATCTGCCGGACGGCGCTCGGACCACGAACGCTGGTGTTTGAGTGCCTCTGACCCACGTATTCATGGCTTACGCACACCATGCATTCGGGGTATTCACAGCCGCAACTTCCAGATATCGAGGCTCAAACGTGGGGTGTTTGTGACTGCCGGAGTAGGCTGGGGACCGGTCTAGTCAACCCAAGCGCCGCGTTCGCGAGTTCCTACCTCGTTGATGCGGGGTGACTCGCTGGTCCTCTAATTCCGGGACTTCGTCCCTTCAAAAGAGGTCCAGCGTATCACACCGTGTCAAGGGGGTTGGTGGATTCTCGACGCTTTCACGAGATTTGGTGGTGACCATGGCCTCACGCCCCAGTCCCGGGTCAAGCCCGGCCGGACCGTCCCAAGACCGAGGGGGAGGTGATGACCTGCCGGCGACCTCCGTCATGATGATGTGGGCCACGGGTGGTTCCTTGCTCTTGGCGCTGGCCGGCGTGTACCTGAACGCGAAGTACCCTCAGCCCTGGTGGCTCCCAGCTGCGGCGGGCGCCGCCGTCCTCGCTGCACTGTTCGCGTGGGCGTGGCATACGGCAGCCAAACGAGAACGAGCTCGCGAGCACGTGGAAGCTCTCCTGGTGTCCGGGATCGGCGGAACGTCATTGCGCGGAGCACGCATTGTCACCTCCGGCCGCCTCAACCCGGAGGGTGTTCCTACCTCGCTACTCATTGAGCTTCCGGCCCATACCCCAATGCATGATCCGGTCTTCCGGTCAGCTTTCGAAGAGCATTTCCACACGGTGATGGGAACGCCTCACCTGGACGCTGTCTGGAAGCCGAAGCGACGCACGGTGGCGCTTTCAGGGTTGCAACGCCCTGCGAAGAACAAGACGCTTGCGCCTCAGCGCCGAAAGGTGGTTGCTCATGATCTGCATGCGGAATCACGCGCGCTCTTGTCCAGGTTCGTAGAAGTGCTCTACAAGGGTTTCTTCAGTGACGGCGGTCGGATACTCGCGATCACCGCACCAGGCCCCGGGGCGGGTGAGGATTTCTTCCCCACGTTTGTTCAACTCAGCTTTGGTGCAGCAGCTCCGATTCACGAGGTCGAGTTCCGGAAGGGGTTTGAGGAGGCGTTCTCCACGCGCATGGACGCCGACGAGGCACGCCTGATGTGGAACGCTTCCTCTCGTAGTGTGGAGATTGCCGCGATTCGCCTAACCGAAGAGCAACGACTAGCTAAGTTGCTACGGACGCGCGCAACCGACTTCCTTTCAACGGTCGTCAAGGACTTCACGACGGACGGAGGTGCAGTGCTCCAAGCCGACAAGGACGGAGGCACGGGGTTTGCTAACCGCTTGGTGATCCGCTTTGGTTCACACGCTCCAGTGTTCTCGAAGCCTTTCCGCGAGGACATGGAAGAAAAGATTTGCGCGCGTATGGGCGCAGACGCGGTTGAAGCCTCCTGGAACGTAGCTCAACACACGGTTGAGGTTTACGCCTTGACGTTGAGCCGCGAAGAGAAGCTTTCCCGCACCTTGAAGCGAAACGCCGAGGCGTTCCTCAACACGATGCTTCCGGGCTTCACGGCCGACAAGGGCCACATCAGCGCTGCTGGCGCAGGCACACGTAACGGCTTCCCCCACCTCCTCGAAGTCAGCTTCGGCCCCTCTGCTCCGCTGTACGACGAGGCGTTCCGAGACGGCCTGGAGGAGAAGCTGCGCGCCAGGATGGGCGTCGACGCGGTGAGCGCGACCTGGGATATTGCGGCCGGCACGCTGACCGCCCAGGGCAGGGACTTCACTGCCCGCGAGCGTGCCGAGCACAACGCCTTCGAACGCGCGAAGGTTCTCCTCACGCGCCTCTTCGGCCGGGTGCCGCTGCGCATCGAGGTCCCCGAGTATCACGAGTTCGGTGGGATCAAAGACCTGTTGGTTCCCACCCGTGTGCTCATGAGCTACGGCTCAACAACCCTCGATGGCTCGGACCTGTTCAAGCGCCGGCTAGAGGCCGTCGCTGCGCTGAAGTTCGGCGGCAGGTGGCAGGCCAACTTCGATAGCGTCAATGACCAGGGCGTCCTCGAGCCCAAACCCGAGATGCCCACCATGGCCCGGCACCCTGGCCTCTCGCTCTATCCCAAACGTGAGGGCATCCCGAAGAGCCAGACGCTCTACTACGGAGTGGACGAGGCTGGGAACAACCGAGGCTGGGACGTCGGCACCAAATCCACCATGCCGCACGCACTCATCGCGGGCCCAACAGGCGGCGGTAAGACCACTGTGCTCCGCTCACTGGTCATGGGCGCCGTCGCGTGCGGCATGCCAGTACTCGCAGCGGACCCCAAGAGGATCGAGCTCTCTCCCTTTGTGGGCTTCCCGGGCATCTGGGTCGCCACCGCCCCCGAAGACATGGCAAACCTCATCGATTCCGTGCACGCGCTCATGCACAAGCGAAACAACCAGACTGAAGCAGCCAACGTCACCAAGCAGCCGCAGCCGGTCTTCGAGCCTGTCCTCGTCATCCTGGACGAGTATCTGATCCTGCGTCAGCTGCTCAATAAGCTCTGGAAGGAGCCCGTTGAGGATGAGAACGGCAAGACTCGCAAGCGCACCGGCGACCACGAGGCCTTTGGCCAAATCCAGGGCATGCTTGCTCTGGCTCGTAGCTCAAACATCCACATCGTGATCGGCATCCAGCGCCCCGATGCTTCTCACTTCGAGCAAGGTGCCCGTGACAACATGCAGCAGCGCATTGCCCTGATGCGCACCTCACCGCAGGCCTCACGCATGCTGTGGAACAACGATTGGGCCGGCACGGACCTCCCGCTGATCCAGGGGCGTGCGATGGCTGCGCCCGATGGTCTTGACCCCATCGAGATGCAGACGTTCTGGATCGATGACCCGATCAACGCTGACGGCGTAGACCGCGAGACCATCGAGGCGTTCAGAGCTCGCGCCCACGAGAACTTCGATGGCCGTTCCCTGCCCATCAACGTGGCTTCGTTCACCCTGAAGCCGGTGACGGTGGACCACGCGAACTTGCCCCGCCCCGAGACCGCACACGGCACGGAGCCGGCTCCGGCGCCGGCCGCGTCCGTCTCTGCCTCAGATGCGCTGGTCGATGAACAGTCGGTTCGGTGCGACGAGCTGTTCCCTCAGGACACGGTGAAAATTGAATCTGACACTTTCACTGTGACCGCGATTGATCAGGACGAGAGCGACCCTGGCTATCTCAACCTGACTTTGGAAGACCTTTATGGTGCCGAACAGAGCATGGTCCTCTCCGAGACTGATTGGGTCACCCGGGTTACTGACTTGTCGGCAGAGTCGGAAGGGGACGGAGTTTCATGGGTCAGAGACAACGAATAATCCAGACATGGCCACACACGCTGTGCAGACCTTGCGTTTCGGAATAGCATCGGAGTGCGAGTTGCCGTACTCTTCCAAGTAGTTGCTGACTTCGGCGGCATTTTGGACAGATCACGCCGTTCAACGGCGTAACACACACGACAGGAGAAACAGTCTCATGGCTGAAATCCAGACCACGCAGTTGATCAACGACCTCACCGGCAAGCCCCTGGATCGCGAGAATCACACGCGCATTCAGTTCTCGGTGGATGGAAAGCACTATCAGATCGATCTGGACCACGAGGGCGCCGAGCTCTTCCACGAGTCGATCAGGGAGTTCGTGGAGAACGCGGCCCCGGTCAAGGCCGACCGCAAGGCCCGTGTGAGCCGCCCCAGTGCGGGTTCGGGCGAGCAGACCAAGATGCGCGAGTGGGCCAAGGCTAACGGCTACGAGGTGGCCGAGCGCGGCCGCATCCCCGCCTCGATTCAGGAGGCCTACGCCGCCGCCAACTAGTCCGGCTGCGCTGGGGACTATTGCCAGTTTCTTTTCAGGTTTGAGGCTTCCTCTCGTGCCTGTTATGTCGTTATCCTGGTGGCAGTTCGAACGGTCCAGGTAGTCCCCAAGTACCTGAGAATGCAGGTGGCGTCCCGCCTGATTGGTGTTCGAAAAAAGGATGGTCCCCCGCTTGTGCGATGCGGGGGACCATCCTTGCGTTGGGTTCAGCGTGAGAGTATTTCTGAGGCGAGGGTCTCGAAGACTTCGCCTTGGGTTTCTTTGGTGAAGTCGGTTGGTGATTTAGTCCAGCTCCAGCCCACGGTGATATCTCGCACACTGGTGACGCTGCCTTGTTGGATGAGAACGTAGAATCTGTACTCGCCGGTTCCATTCTTGTCGTGGATCGGCACAAGCAGGTAGTGGCAGACATTCCACGGGCTCTTGGGGTCTTTCCAAAGGGCTCGCTCGTGTGGTTGTGATGTTGCTAGGGCTGCGGCCACTGTCTCATCGGTGTTCCACAGCTCGTGGGGCGTCTGGTCCGCCGGGAAGCGGGTCCAGGTGTTCTTCTTCATGCTGTTGGTGGTCCTTCTGGTCTCTGTTTGCCTCCGTCGAGGGTAGTGCTTGTGCGCTGTGCTGCTCGTAGGGGAACAGTGTTTGAGAAGATGAGGGGCGCAAGGTCGAAAGGGGGGGGAGGCGTCCGTGAGTGTTCGTGCTGCTGAGTTCAGGGCGTGGATGGATTCCGTCGCACCTTCTGAGCCGATTGCCAAGGTTGCTCGGGCTGCCGGTGTGCCGGCGATGCGCCTGCGGGCCCAGGTGGCCCGTGACAGCGTCTCTGAAGCCTCTGTGGTGGCGGCTGCGCGCGGGTTCAAAGTGAGCCCGCTGGAGGCGCTGAGAGCCTTCCCTGAGTTCGCTCACGTCTACCCCGCTAGGCCGACCTCTGCGGAGGCGCCGGCCTTCATTGACACCCCTGTCCTTCTCGGGGCTCTCCAGTGGCATCTGGTGGGCAAGCGCGGTCATGTGCCGGTGCCGGGGGAGTGGGACGTGAAGATTGCCTCGCACAGGTGGTTCGATGCCATCGTGCGCCCTGGCACCCGCGCGGCCGTGAAGGATGCCCTGGGCGTGGATCAGTCGTTGCTCTGGCGCATCGTGCGCAATGGCCTTCGCGCGGATGTGGCCGTGGTGTGTGCCCAGGAGGCCGGTGTGAGCGCCGCCTCAGGGTTCGTGGCCATGGGCCTACTCGAGCCCGAAGAGGCCGGCTGGCCGGAGAACGCGCTGGGGGATTGGCTGGTCCAGGTGCCTACAGTTGAGCTCATCGAGGTGGTGCGGGCTCGCTTGAAGGACGTGGGGGAGCAGATGCAGCACGATCAGACGTTCAAGGAATTCTTGGGGTGAGAGATGGACGCTAGCGTCGTGGCGGCCGTGGTGGCTGCGGTGGTTTTCACGGTCGTGTCCCTCGTTCGGTTGGTGCTGGTCTTGCGGGGGCGCAGCTCGGTTCCGCTGCTTGTCGCTCACGCCTTGATGGCGCTGGTCTTGTGGATCATGGTCCCGGCGTTCTATCTGCCTGTCGATCGCATCTTGGGCGGGCGCAACTACCTGAACTTGCTCCAGCATTCCTTCATCACTTCCGTGATGTTCGGGGCGCTGGGAACAGCGCTGACGCGCGGTGGCGAACTGGGTTCCGACCTGGCGCGGAGGATCTGGCGCGGCCCGGGTGCGTGGGCCTTCGCCATCGGCGTGGGTGGCGTGATCGTGGCGTTCTTCTGCATCGATGCGCCCTACAGCGCTATGGGCATGAATCCGTTCCTTCATCAGCCAGCGACGGGCTGGTACAAGGGCTTCACCTTCGTCTATCCGGCGTATGTGTGCGGCTCCTTGCTGGTGCCGACGTGGCGCAAGGCCGGGCTTGCTTCATCGGCCCTGGTGCGTGGCTCGTTGCGCACGGCGGCCGTGGGCTTGGGCCTCATCCTGGTGCTGACGCCGATCTACTTCGGCATCGTGATTGCTGGCAGTGGTCTTCAGAAGGTGATTGACCTGGTGCTCTACAGCGCGGCGTTGGTGATCTTGCTAGGGCTGTTTGGGCTCTTCGCGCATGCCCGGCGCACTTCAGCCCGCCAGTATCGGTAGCAGGCTGGCAGCGGCCCCCACGGCGGTGCCTGCGAGCACCTGGTCCACTGAGTGTTCTTGGGGTTTGAGCCTGCTCCAGGCCACCAGGACCACGAAACACACTGCGAGCTGCACACCGGCAACGGGGATGAATCCTGCCGCGCGGCAGGCGACAAAGGCCGCGGTGCAGGCGTGAACGGAGACCTTCCATCGCAGGCTTAGGAGGACGAGCACGCACAGTCCGGCCAGGATGGCGCCGCTCTCTGCCAGGACAATGGCCGGCGCGCGGAGGGCCCACAGCAGGGCGAAGCCCGCCACGATGGAGCACAGGGCGGCGATGAACACGGGCTTGCGCTGCTCTCGGCGGGTGACGTGCTCATCGTCGACGACTCCACGCCGGCGCATCACGATCAATGCCCCCCACGGAATGAGCATGAGGAAGAGTGCTGCGAGCCCCGCCATGGGCCAAGGCACGTGCGGGTAGCGCAGCGGCAGGCTAAGCAGCAGCGCCGCTCCCATGGCCATGGGATTGCAGATGCGGGCGATGAGGTGGGGCATGTCGGGCACGGGGTGAGTCTAGGGCCGGAGAATCTGTCAAACGGCGCGAGAATATGTAAATGAAGCGCATGATTATGCACTGATCAGACGATGTGTATTCTTGTGCTGTGTTCCGGCATCGCTGATGCTCTGGACGCTTCATTTTCATTGTCCTTGGGGGATTCATGAGCGCTGTTACGTCTGATCGTGGGGGCCGTTGGCCTGAGCTTGTGCCTGTTGCTGACGGGGCGGAGGCGGCAAGAGATTCTGCGTTGCTGGCTGACGTTGCCGGGCATGTTCAGCTGTGCCAGTTGTGGTGGCGGGCTCAGGCAGTGGGCTGCACCATCCCGGCCTTTGCCGACCGAGCTGGGGTGGAGGAAGAGACGATGCGTTCGTGGCTGGTCTCTGAGACCGGGCCGTCGTTCGCCGCGCTGCTGCGGCTTCAGATGGCTTTCGGTGGCGAGTCGCCCCTACAAGGTGTGGTGGATGACGTGGCCATGTTGTTGGCCTAGCTGGGAACACGCGAGGGGTGGGAGCTGCTGGCAGCTCCCACCCCTTTTGCGTGTTCATCCCTGAGCCGTGATGGTCACATGCTCACTGAGCGTGGTGCTGATGCAATCGAGCTCGGACAGGGGCGTCGGGCCCTGCCGGAGCGTCAGCAAGGCGTCTGCGAGCTCTTCGGGTTGTTCGGTGAGCTTGTAGGTGAGGTAGCCGGCGTTGATGACGACGTGGGGGGCTTGGTCCTGGTCGTGGGTGAGCAGCGCGAGGGTGACATGCTCACGGGTGGGGTAGGGCAGCGCGAACACCACTGGCTCAGCGCCGGGCAGGGCGGGGGATGTTGCGCCGCTGGCGCTGGCAGCTGCGCTCAGTGCCTCAGCGAAGAGCCGCCAGGCGGCCACGGCGTCGGAGGCCCCGCAGGCGCTCTCCAGGTCATCCAGGGCTTGCGTGATCGCACCGAGCGGGGAAGCTGAGTTGTTCGGCGTCATGGGCGGGTCCTTCCTTAGGCCTGGCGGGCGTTGGCTGAGTCGATGCGATGCCGGCGCAGGTGCTCTCGCACGCTGGCGATTCCGGCTGCGGTGCGCTGAAGCTGCACGGGGCTCTTCTGAGCCGTCATGGCCTCGTAAGCAGCCTGGGAGCTGCGGCGCGCTGCGGCGCGCTCCGTGCGGACTTGGGCGGCCCGCTCTGCGTCCATGGAAGGCGCCGGAGCGCCGTCCTGGCCGAGGAAGAGACCCAGCCGGAAGCGAGCAATTGCCTCTAGGCGCAGGCGGTGGTGCTTCGGGCCTAGGAGCACGAGCTCGGCCGGCAACGGGAAACCTGCGTGAGGGCTTCCGCCGGGGCGGTGGTTCAGGCTGTGGAGCACATCGGCCGGGGTCCATCCTGCGGCGAAGAACGGCCGGCAGAGGGCTGCAATGGCGTTGTTGCTCAGGTATCCCAAGCTCATGTGCTCATCGGCAACGCGGCCGGCTGCTTGCCGTTGAGCGGACTTCGATGCTCCGGGGGCCTGGTGAATCGGGTAGCTGGAGTGGCGGCGGTAGCGCAACAGCCTCGGACGCCTGATCGAGGGCTTGGGTTCTTCCTCGCGCGCTTGCGCGCTCGCGTGCGTAGAGAAACTTTCCTTCTGAGAATCAAGGAACTTCCCCTCCGGGGAAGAAGTGGGCCACTTTCGCATCGTGGAAACCCTGGCTTGGGCTACAGCCTCACCCCTGGACTCGGCCGGCACGCCCAAGTTCTCGGGCTCCAGCACATGAGAGCGCGGCACCGTGAGCAGGTAGACGGCCACCTCGTTGTGAGCCGGCTTGCCTGCCGGCTGAGAACCGCTTTTCACGGCGTCAGCAGCTAGGCGGCCGGTCGCCAAGGTCAGGATGAGGCCCGCCTCGCGCAGCCGGCGAATCCAGCGCTTCACCGTGGTGTAGCTGATCGAGAAGCGGTGCATGAGGGTGGCGAAGACCTGCGTGACGCTCATGTCCGTGCGGGCGAGGTCCGTGAGGCCCTGGCCGAACTGCTCCAGCTTCACCCGCGTGTTCATGCGCGCGTCCAGGTACAACGAGGTTGAGCGCAAGGCGGTGTGCCACTGCGCAGCGTCGCGGGCGCGCACGAGCTCCGGGGCCTTCCCAAGGCAGCGGGCGACGTTGCGCGCGTCGCGTTCCCGGCCCAGATGGGGACGGGCGTAACGGGCGCGAAGGGCAATGATCTGACCGACAGCGCAATAGCGAGCAGCGACCTGCTTGCGGGCTCGAGAATTACGCCGGCGCGTGGCCTCAGCGCGCGCAGAAGAACGCCGGCGCTGCGGGGAATGTGGAGAAACTAGAGGGCTGTCAACTACCTGAATGTGATCCTGAACAGATGCAGGAAGGTTTGACTCAGCCGTGCCTAGGGCTATGCTAGACATAGTTCTCCCCTCGGGGAGTTCATGATTCAGTCCTCTTTCTTCGCAAGGTAGAGGTTGGGTGGATCGGAGGATCTAGCTACTCAGCGGTCGGCAAACTGTAAGTAGCAAGGTTCCGAGTCTTAGTTGGGCCCCGCTTCGGCGGGGCCCTTCTCGTTTATGCGCTCTTCATCAGGGACTCCGCGAGAATCGACGGGGCAGAGTTGCGTGCCTCAGCCTGCGCGCGCTTGGCGTACTCGATCACGAGCGGGGCGAGCTGATCAGTGACGTCCACGCCGGTGAGCTGCTTAACCTCCTGGAGAGCTTCGTGCGTGGCACGAGGCACGCGGATGTTCACGGGCCTGCGGTCTCCCTTGGATGGGGTAGGCATGAGGACTCCTCTCGATGTTGATCCAGGATCAGGATGCCCCGACTGGGACATATTCCCGCGCATTTGCTACGGCGTGTCCGACGGAGAGCTTCCGGATGCCTCGCGTTCCTTGACCAGTCGATGGACGGTCGAGGCAGAGAGGCCGAGGCGTCGGCCAATCACGCGAAGCGACAGGTGGTGCTTTGACGCAAGGATCGCGATCAACTCACTTTTCGCTAGATGCACGCGCTGCTCGATGGAGCTCAGGTTCTCCAGCGCGCGAAACACAACCTCTGGCACCTCATCATCGAGAACTTGCTGTTCAAGGGTCTCGATGTTTGCCAAGGCGCCTACGGCCTGATCTACGTGCTCCTGGATCAGTTCCAAGATTGCACGAGCTTCCATCTGCCGTGCTTGGGCGAATTTGTCATGAGTCACCTGTCCATTCTCGGTCCACATCAGCCGAAAGCCGAGGCGGAGTGTTCCTACGCGAAACGCTACGGCCCGTGCCGAGCGAACCGCATCCACGCGCAACGAAAGATTATCTCTGGCCGCGAGTGTTCCTAGGATAGCACTGGTGTTTCATGCGTGATACAGTCGGGAACGGCTGGGACAGCGAGTCCCGGGGCACGCATGAGAGGAAGCCAAGTGAAGAGACAAGAGGGGGCCGCGCGGTCCTCGAGGAGAGCGCAGGCGGCGGCAGGGGCCGCCGCCGCGACGCTGGTGGCAGGCATCGCGCTTGCCGGTGGGGTGCCGGCTGCGTCTGCCGCGACGATTGCGGGCAATGTCGGCTACGGCGAGATGTTGAAGACGCCGGGCTCGGGCACGATCTTTGTGGGTCCGTTGGCGGCGTCGGCGTCGGACGCTAAGAAGCTTGGCGTTCCGGCCGATTCGCTGTTCCTGTGCACGCAGTGGGACAAGATGAACGTGCCCGGCGTGAACGCGACGAGCATCACCACGACGTCGACGGCTGCTGCGGCGACGTTGAACTACATCTACCAGTCGAGCGTGGGCGACAAGAATAAGCACTCGCTCATGGCGATTGCCGCTCACCAGCTGCTTGATCCGGGCCGGACCTCGACGGCCAAGGGCAAGTGGGGGTACGAGGTCAAGCACGCCACCGGTGCGTTCAAGACCCGCATCAACCAGGCCAACGAGATGATCAAGGCCGCGCAGGATCGTCGCGGCCCGTACAAGCTCGCGCCGGCGGTGACCCTGTCTTCGGATAAGAAGTCGATCACTCTGACCGAGACGTACATCAAGACCGCCGTGGGCAAGAACCTGGCCACGTTCAATTCCAAGGCTGTGCAGGTCACGGCCACGATCACCGGCAACGCGACCTTCTCCAACGGCAAGAAGTCCCTGACGTTCAGCGCCGGCGCGAAGCAGACGTTGAAGGTCACCGGCACCGGCAAGGTGTCCGTGGCACTGAAGAGCGCCAAGGTCCTGCCGGCCGGGTCGATGAAGCAGCTCTCGTACTCGGGCAAGTCTCAGAACAAGATTGGCGTGGGTGGGCTCATGGCCGCCACGGGATCTAAGGCCCTCACCGTGCCGGTCCCGGTGATCCCGGACATGGGCACCACGGCCCGCACCCTCATCGACGGCAAGGCCGACGACGACAAGCAGCTGGACTACGTCTACGGGGATCCGTCGTGGACGGCGCCGCGCTGGGTGGCCCCCGAGCAGGTCCCCGGCACTGAGCGCCAGGGCGACCTGACCGGGCTGACCACCACGGGCCAGGACGGCACCACCACCTTCGATGTGTCCAAGGCTGAGACCGTGGACGCGGGCAAGGGCATCTACAAGGACGCGGCCGGGAACCTGGTGAACAAGGACGGCTACCTCGTCGACCCCGAGGGCAACCTCGTGCTGGAAACCCGCCAGGGCTACTTCGAGCGCACCGGCACCTCCGCTGTGACCGCGCAGGTCGATGACCTCGCCGAGTACGGCAAGGACAAGCCGGCCACGGACTACATCGGCACCACCGGCACGCTGCGCACCACCATCCGTGACCCCAAGATCCTGGAGAAGGACGCGGTCACCGGGAAGATGGAGCCCAAGAACGTCACCAAGGAGCTCACCGGCAAGGACTACCTGGACTTCGCCGGCAGGAAGATCACCGCCAAGCGTGGCACCTGGAACACCGATGTGATCACGGTGAACCTGGGGGAGCGTAAGCTCACCCAGCGCTTCGTGCCCGAGGACCAGTCCGGCAACGGCGCCCCTGACTGGGCGGCCGAGACCGTCACGACGGACACGGACGATTCCAAGGTGACGACCAAGACCACCTGGATGTTCTTCGAGGACTACCTCGTTGGCGGGAAGGTCCTCTTCTCCCACCGTGATCCCAAGTCGGTGCCGCAGTCGTTCTCTGCCTCGAACCCGATCATGGATTCGGTCGCGGTGGACGCAGCCGATGGGGACAAGGAGCTGCCCTTCTCCGGCGGGCTGGCCAAGGACACCGTGAGCGCCTCTGGCCTCTCCGTGGACGCGCTGGCCAAGGCCGGGGCGAAGTTTGAGCTCGGGACCTCGTTCTTCGACCACTTTGCAGGGGCGGAGAACACCGCGATCACGGCCACCAAGGCCGTTGAGGTGCTTGACCAGAAGAAGAACACGTGGAGTGGGGAGCTGAACATCCCCGAGGGCTTTGAGGGCCGCGAGCTGACCTTCCACGCCCGCCTGTGGGCGATCATGCCTGACGGCACCCGCATCCTCCTCATCGACCACACGGACAAGGACGCCGCCTCCCAGACCATCACCGTGGCCGAGCGCCCCACCGGTCACACCCTGGCCGTTGACGCCGCTGATGGGGATCACTACCTCACCGAGGACGGCGGCGAAGTCGATGAGACCTTGACCTACACCGGCGGCTGGGACCCGAAGGAGAAGTACACCTTCGTGCTGCAGGGCGTTCAGCCCGGCACCGGCAAGGAACTGCCCTCCGTGAAGCTCACCGCCCCGTTCACCCCCGACGTGAAGGGCGGCCAGGCCAAGTTCAAGGTTCAGGTTCCCTCGCGCGCCAAGCTGGGCGCCGACGGGGTGGCCTTCGATGAGAAGGTCATCGACTCCAAGGGCAACGTCGTGTTCTCCAACAAGAACAAGGACAACCCCTCCGAGACGGTCTACCTGCCCAAGATCGGCACCGTGGCCACCAACACCGCGGACGGGTCCAAGGAGTTCGGCCCCGAGGGCGGACCGCTCACCGACACGCTCAGCGTTGAAGGCCACGCGGCCGGCACGTACTACGTCGACGGTGTCCTGGCCAAGAAGATCGGCGGCCAGTGCACGGTGCTGCCGAACTCCAAGGTCAAGGGTGAATACACCGTGGCCAAGGACGGCCAGGCCGGCACCGGCACCGTGACCCTGCAGGTCCCGAAGAACACCGGGGAGAAGGACATCACCTACGTGGTGTTCGAGTACTCGTTCAAGGACAAGGACCGCAAGGTTCCCCAGGCCACGCACGCTGACTGCAACTCCAAGGAACAGGCCGTCGTCGTCAAGGCCCCCAAGCCCGTGACGCCGCCGGCCACCACTCCGCCGGCCACGCCGTCGACGCCTCCGGCCCCGCCGCTGGCGCACACCGGAGCTAACCCCGGCCTGCTCGCGGCCGGCGGTGTCGGCGCGGCTCTGGCTGCTGGTGGCATCGGCGCCCTGGTCTACCGCCAGGTGAAGCGCCGCCGTGAGGACGCCCTCACGGTGGCTGCAACCGAAGGCCAGGAGCACTACGAGGCCTAAGGCAACTCCCTCCTGATCTGTGCGTGCGTCTGGCACACATGGCCGGCGCACGCACAGGTGGGGGGAGGAAAGAGCTACGGGGCCTAGGTGACGGGGCGCACTCGATCAGGAGACCCGCCCGACCAGCACCAGCCGTAGCCCTTTCCCCTCCTCACCAGAAACGCACCAGGTGAGGTCAACGAAGGACGAATGAAAGTGGGGGCTTTCTTGCCATGAACCCTGTCAAAAACAAGCTGAGATTGGCCGCTGCCATCGCGCTGCTGGCCGGCGCCACTGTGATGGCTGGCCCCATGCCGGCTCAGGCCCAGGACACCAACAGGGAGCTGCTGCCGGGGGCATCGGTATCAATCAGCTCTGACCCGGGCCAGCTCGTCGCCGGTGTGCCGGCCACGGTGACGTACACCGTGACGCTGACCAACACCAGTGGCCGTCTTCTCGAGGCGGGGTTGAACGTGCAGGTGCCTGAGACCGGCGTGCTCATCCCTGAGTCGTTGACGTCCGCGTACACGCCCGAGAAGGACTTCACCGACTGGGATAGGCCCCGTGTCGTGACCGCGTCGACGGGGTTTGAGGACGAGACCGGGGCCTGGGTGGAGACACCGGGGAAGCCCTTCATCAGCTACCCCGGCAACCTCGCGGCCTCCGCCTCGGTCATGCTCAGCTACCAGGTGCGCTACACGCCCACCGAGGCAACCGCACTCGCCAGCCGGGTGTGTGCGTACTCCACGGCGGCACAAGAACCCGAGCCGGAGCCGTTTGCAGCTCGCGCCCGGGCGGCGGCGCCGGGCAACTGCCTGGATCACGAGCTTCCCGTGCTCCCGCCGAAGCCGGTGACCCCGGTGGCACCGGAGCTGCTCACCGCGACCGAGTGTGGAGTACAGGGCAGTGTGCAGGTCCCTGAGGTTGAGGGCGTGAAGTACACGCAGAGCCGGGAAGGCGACACCGTCACGATCAACGCGGCCGCAGAAGCCGGCTACGTGCTCCAGGCCGATACCGAGTCGGAATGGGTGATCCAGGTCCCCGCCGCCCAGCCCTGCCCCACGCCCCAGAGCACCGAGCCCACCCCTGAAACCACGCCCCCGACGCCGGAAACGACCCAGCCGGCGGTCTTGACGCCGGGGACCGTGGAACCGACCCGGGAGACCGCCACCGAGGAACTCACGCCCAGTACGCCGGACAGCAGTACCCCGCCGGCTCTGGTGCAGCTGACCCTGAGCACGAGCCCGAAGCCCACCACGGCCCCGCCGGCCGCTTTGGCACACACCGGGCTGAGCTCTACGAGCGGATGGCTCATCGGGCTCGGAGCCCTGGGCTTGGTGGCCGGCGCGGGCATCTTGGTCGTTCGCCGCCAGCTCGCCGGCGCTTCCACCAGAAGGCACTAGGCCTTCCTCCCCAAACACCTCGTGCCCTCTTCACGCACTGCACCCCCGACGGGTAGAGCACACCGCCCCCAAGGTGAAGCCGCCCGCGCAGTCCGGGGGAGGGCACGAGGCCCCCTCACCAATCAAGCACCTAAGGAGTAAGGCATGAACCACCCCACGAAGGCTCTCGCCGCGGCCGCCCTGCTCGGCGCTCTCGCCCTGAGTGGCTGCACCCCGGCTACCATCCACGACGCAGGCGCACTGAGCGATCAGGCCGCCCCGGCCAGCAGCGGCGCCGGCGCTGACGTCGTGCTTGATGAGCTGGGTGAGGGCGTCTACGACCTCGCAGCGGTGAAGACGTCCACAATCGCCAAGACCACGATCCGCACCACCACCTTCCTGAACCTGCGTGCCGGTGCCAGTGCCTCCACGAAGCGCCTGGCCACCCTGCCCAAGGGGCAGCAGGTCACCTCCACCCGCCGCGCCTCCAACGGCTGGTACAAGGTCACCTACAAGGGCAAGTCCGGCTGGGTGTCCGACCGGTACGTCACGAAGGTGAAGGTCACCAAGCCTGCCAAGCCCTCCGCCAAGCCCAAAGCCGCGAACGGGGCCAAGCTGAAGGCCGGCACGAACTTCTCCTACGCGGGGCTGCGCTACGCGGTCCTGGACGGTGGCGTGAACAAGTCCCGCACGCAGGGGGCGATGATCTTCCTCGATGGGGACTACTACCCCGGCTACAAGTCCGCGATCTCCAACAACCCCACCGGTGCCAAGGCCAAGGCCATGGCCAAGGTCGCCGCGAAGCGGAACATGTACCTGATCATTCCGCGCCTGCCCGCCGCCGGCTACAAGGCCTCCCTGGGCTACACCTGGTGGGGTGTGCCCTCCAAGACGGTGCCCCTGGTTAAGAAGCTCGACGCCAAGGTGCGCAGCACCGGCATCTCCAAGGGCAACACCTGGTACATGGGCTACTCCGGCGGGGCCGAGTTCATCAGCTACGAGCTCGCCCGCACCTCGCAGGGCTCCTACGGCAACGGCGGCGCGATCCTCGTGGCTGGTGGCGGCGTCCGATCCAACGGGGCGAACATCCGTATCAGCACGCCGCCGGCCGCGTTCAAGAAGAGCTTCGACATGCACTACTTCGTCGGCTCCAAGGATGGCACCGGCCAGTCCCTCAACGCGGCCACCTGGTCCGCGCACAGGGCCACCGCCCAGGGTGCCGCGCTCTACAAGTCCAAGGGCTTCAAGACCACCCGCACCGTCCTGGCCGGCCTGGGCCACCACGACTACAACATGTCCACCCTCATGGACGCCGGATTCAAGAAGGCCGGCAAGTGAACGCGACGAGTGGCGGGGCGCAGGCTCGAGGGATCGACGCCATGCTCGACGCTGAGCAGGGGGAGCTAGCTGCCCGATGGCCCATGGGTTCTTCGCAGCCGTTCGCCGCAGCTGCCCTTCGGGCTCCTGGCGCCCTGATTGTAGGGACCCCAGGGCGGGGCAAGACCACCCTCAGAAGGCCCCTGCTGAACATTCGCGCAACCCTGCCCGTCGTTGTCCTCGACCGCAAGGGCGAATCACCCCGGCCGGCTTCACAGGTCCGTGGGGTCACCCCGTCCGGTATGCGCTGGCACTTGATGCGCGTGACCTAACCAATTTCCGACAGTGGGCCGCTCGCCCGAAACGTTCCTGACTAGACCTCTCGGACGGTTCGGCCCACTGCCGGCACCAAACACCATTCCAAGCACGCCCCGAATGAAACGGAAAGAACCCATGACGGCAATTCGCGTCGCAGGACGGCACAAGGCCGCAGGCTGCGCAAAGCCGCGACTCGTCGCGAGGTGGAGAAGCGCGCTGATCTACCTGTTCCTCCTCGGAATTGCCGCAGCGTGCGTGGTCGTGGGAACGGGCCTGCTATCGAATGCCGCTGGGGCAGATCAGAGCGTTGGAGCACCGATGCCGCAGCACACCTTCGCTGCGACAGACCCTGATACCTACGTCGAGGACGTCAAGGCGGCATGGAAACCCACCGTGGAAGGTCCACGCGTGGTGGTGGAAGCCCTGGAAATCCAAGCACCTCTCGTGTCCACCGGTGCGCTTGCCGGTGCCCTAGTCCTGCCGGACCCGCCGGCGGCCACTTGGTACGAGCAGACCCAGCCGCCGGGAGCGGACAAAGGGGCAACGCTGATCGCATCACATGTGGATTCAGGCTTTGGCGACGCCGCACCCTTCTCACGGCTGCACGCCATCAAGAAAGGCACTCCGATTGAAATTCGGGATGCAGCCGGGAAAACACACAAATACAAGGCATCGTCGATACAGGTTTATGAACGTCAAGCAGTTCCGCGTGAAGTATTCGAACTGACAGGCAAACCTCGCTTAGTCCTTGTGACCTGTTCGGGTCCAACCGTTAATTCCGGATCGGCCGCACATTACCTCTACAACCTTGTAGTTGTCGCCACACCAATTAGCTAAGAAGTAGAAAACGATCACCATCGGGAAGAAAGGAGAACGCAATGCTGAAGAAGAAATGGATGTTCCGAGCGGCACTGGCCGTGCTCCCACTTGCCGTGGGCTCCATGCTTCTACTCGCTGCGATTCCGGTGCTCCTGCTTGCAGGCGGCGGAGGGGAAGCGGCAGCTTCCGGGGTAAACCCTCAGACGAACTGTGACGTGGACGTACAACAGGCCTCTGTCCTGAAAGAGGGCACCGAGTCGACTGCGGTGAAGGTGCCGGCAGAGTACAAGGACGCCATCGAGAAGGCCTCCAAAGTCTCGGGCCTGCCTGTGGAGATTCTGGCCGCGCAGATTCAAGCCGAGTCGGCTTGGAACCCCAAGGCCTCATCGGGCGTCGCCAACGGCCTTGCCCAGTTCACACCCGCCACCTGGGCCAGCTACGGACAGGGGAAGAGCGTCTGGGACGGTAACGCCGCCATTGACGCCCAGGGCCGCTACATGCGCGATCTACTCAAGCAGGTCGCTTCCCTGGCTAAGACTGACGATGACAAGGTGAAGTTCGCCCTGGCGGCCTACAACGCAGGCCCGGGCAACGTGGCCAAATACAAGGGCGTGCCCCCCTTCGCTGAAACCCAGAACTACGTGAAGAAGATCCTGGGAAACGCCCAAGTCAAGTTCTCCGCCACATGCAAGCCTGCCGGCCAGCCAGCGTCGTTGGAGCTCGGCCCCGGTGAATGGGCCTCACCGATGCCCAAAGCCCGCATGACCAGCGGCTACGGGCCGCGTCCCTGCCCCTTCGGTGCGGGAGGCTGCGCTGGACGCCCCTACCTGATGGTGCACGAGGGCATCGACCTCGCCGGCGGAGGGAGCGAGTACTTTTACGCCCCCACGGACATGGAAATCACCTACGTAGGAAAAGGCCCCTCCGATCCTCTCTGGCGTTTTTACGGTGAATACATCTTCGCCGTCCAAGTGGATGAACCCCACCTCGTCTTTGAATTCCACGAGGCCGCCCAGGGGACCCTGCTCGTAAAAAAGGGCCAAACGGTTAAGGCGGGAACCCCGCTAGGAAAACCTGGCGCGACTGGAAACAGCTCAGGAATTCACGTGCATTTCCAGATCAACAAACCGGGAACAAACGTCACCGGCCCTACTGTCCAAAACGGCAAGAGCATCAACCCCATTCCCTTCCTAACGGAGAAAGGAGTAGCCCCGTGAAACAGAAGATCAACAGCACGGCCGTTAGCTTCCTGATGGCGCTCTGCATCCTGGGCCTGGTCGTTTCGGTCTTCGTTCTCATGAGCTCCAACAGGGATACTGACGCGGCAAGCACGGACCCATCGACCACCGCGCCCGCACCCCGGACCGCAGCCGATTCAAAGGCAGAGCCGGTGACGGCCTCGGCGGCACCAACGACGCAGAAGCCCACGCAAGAGACGACAACGCACGATGGCGAGTCCAACCAGGCCGAGAAGGAAGCCGTGGCCCTGAACGCCGTGCAGGCCATGACCACATGGACCCCAGGCAAGGACCTCAACACCACGGCGGGGGAGATGCGCGCCCGCCAATACATGACCGCAGAGCGCGCCAAGGAAGTTGTAGTGCCCGTGCGCGGAGCGACCGACGAGGGATGGCTCGAAGCCATCCACTCCAACTCCACCTCGGTCCCCACCGTCGAGCTCGACCCGAACTCAGAAGGCCCTCGGGTCGGAACGTGGATCACGGTCCGTGCCTCATGGACCTGGAAAACACCAGAAGGGACTGAGACCTCGGGCGGCCTCAGGGTCTACTACCTCACGCTCTCGGAGAAAGCGCCCTACCTCATCACTGATTACACCTACGAGGACCTCAGCACCCAGCAGGAGGTGAACTGATGCACAACGAACCCTTCGATGCTCACGCCGAGCTCCACGCCGACGCATCCGCCCTGGTCACCATTGGCGGAATCCTCACGCCCATCAAGGCCGACAGCATGGCCAAGGTCCGCGCTGAAGTTATGCGCGTGTTCATGGACCACTCGCAGAAGAAGAACGCAGAACTGGCCGTGCACATCGTCGACCACGCAGAAATGGACACCTACGCGGCGCTCATCAAGCCTGACCGCACGGCCACGCCGTTGCCCTCGTCCGTGCAGGCTCCCGAGACGACCGAACCAAGCCCTGATCGTCCGTCGACAGACGAGACAGGCGCAGAGCAGCCGTCGGTGAGCTCCCAAGAGAGCCCGTGGCCCTGGCCCTGGCCCGTGGGATCGCAGCCCGTCCCCGGTGCGTGGGCGCAGGCTCAGCCCTCATCAGCCCAAGGGAGCACCGACCTCCTGGAGGAAACAGATACGACAACCTGGGAAGCCCCCGCTGCGTCCGAAGAGCTCTTCGCCCCGGCGCCGCAGCTCGCCCCGGCGCCGCAGCCGTCCGCTTTCGTCGGCCCGATGCTCCACGGTCAGGATGTGTCGTTGCCGGGCGAGGGCATCCCCAACACCCCCGTGGATTCCCCGCTGCCGCAGTGGGCCCCTTCGCACCTGTCGGGTGCACAGCAGCCCGCCGCTGCTCCTAGCGGGCCGTGGAAGCGCCCGGAGGAAGAAACCCCGACAGCCGCCGAACGAGAGGCCTGGTTCCGCCGCCTCTCCCCGCGCGGGTGGGTGATTCTCTCCGGCGCGTTGGCGGTACTCGTCATCTTCGCCCTGATCCTGACGGCGGTCATCCGATCCGTTCTCAATCCCCCCGCGCCGGAGGCCGCGCCGGCCGCGCCAGGTCCGTTGCCCGGATACGCAAGCACCGCGTCCGCTGAGTTCACGCCTGTGGGCGGACACATCGAGCTGTCGCTCGATGGCAACCGCGTCGCCGTCCTCACCGGAGAATCAACGCTGCGCATCCAAGGCCCCAACGCCTCAGCTACCAGCGCGTTGGAGATTCGCAACGGGCTCGACTACACGCTTGACGGCGGGACTTTCTCGGCCGTCTACCCCCTCGGTAGTGACGGCTTCGCCGCGCCTTTCACCCAGGACGGAAAGGCGCAGGTCCTCACGTGGACCCCAAGCAATGGGCAGAAGATCCAGGCCCTTGGGGACAAAGAGGCTCTGGTCTTGCAGGGCGGTTCAGGGTGGGCGCAACCTGCCGGCCAGGGCCCACGGCGCCTCAACGGCACGGGATTCACCTCGTTCACTGCGCCTAAGGGGCCCGCCATGCTCGGTTTCAGTGGAGGCAATGCGGTCTACGCAGCCGTGGACAAGAACGCCAAGCCGTCCATCCAAACCCGCGATCAGAGCGGAAAGGTCGTGACGCAGGCCGCGCTTCAGCCCCAGGGCGAACAGAAGAACGTGGCCCGCTGGCTCACTGGACCTTCAAACGCCCACCTTGCCGTTATCTGGCAAGAGGACAGCGGAACCTACAGCCTCAGCATCCACGACGTGGCTACGGGCAAGCAGACAGCACGAGCCAGCCTGCCCATGCCTGAAGGCGTGGCGGACCCCAAGGCCCTGCCCATCAAGCGCAGCCCCGACGGGTCCACCCTCCTCGTTGGTTCCACCTACGCCGACCTCACGGCCGGTTCGATCGGCACTCCCGATGCAGCCAAGGGCGCCAAGGACCTCTCGCCAATCGCCGGGGGACTGAGAACGGACTCGGTGCTGATCAAACAGGACGGCACCACCGCTCCGCTCCCCGACAAGACAGCCGGAGAACTGACCGGCATCTCGCCTCAAATGGCACTCATCCGGCAAGGGGACACCGTCAGTCTCTACCCCGCAGGGAACGGCCAGGAGCCGGAACAGGCAGGTGAGTGATGCGAACCATCAGCCGAGCTGAGCGCGTGGCAATCCCAGGCAAAGACCCCCCGCCCGCACAGCTAGCCCGCCGACCGATCTACCAAGAACCTCTTAAGACAAGGAACCAGCCCATGGCCAAACACCGCGCCACCCCTCATCCGCACGCCGAGGACTCCCTCCGCCGCAAGGTGACTCTCACCGCCGCCGGTCTCAGCGTCGCTGCTCTCGGCATCGTCGGGGCCGCAGCCCCGGCCCATGCCCTGGACCAGGACGAGTCCACCACTCAGGCGGAGTCCGCGCAGAACGTCACAACCGAAGACGCCAGCAGCCGCAGCGCCACCGCCGTTGCCATCGACGTAGCCGACGAGCCCCAGCCGGAGCCGGCCCCCGAGCCGGCCCCGGAGCCGGCCCCCGAGCCGGCCCCCGAGCCGTCGCCGGAGCCGTCGCCGGAGCCGGCCCCCGAGCCGTCGCCGGAGCCGTCGCCGGAGCCGGCCCCCGAGCCGTCGCCGGAGCCGTCGCCGGAGCCGAGCCCCGAGCCGTCGCCGGAGCCGAGCCCCGAGCCGTCGCCGGAGCCGAGCCCCGAGCCGAGCACGAAACCCAAGCCCAGTACTCCCACGCCGGGCACGGCTTCGCCTCGGCCTTCAACTTCCAACAGCGTGACCTCGAGTTCCTCGAGCTCGGGGAAGCTGTCCAAGCCATCGGTGGTGAAAGCCCCGACGCGCAGCAGCGCGGGTGCAAGCGCACAAACCACAACGACGGGGGTTGCAACGACCGCGTGGGCTGGGACGCGCACCACGAGCGCCGAGGCGGTCACGATCAACACCGGCCTGGGCGCTGGAAGCCAGAACCCCAAGCACAGGGCCCCGGAGCCTTTGGCCATCGGAGCGGGCGCAGCACTGCTCACTGGCGGTATCGGAGCCGGCGCCATCGCCATTCGTCGCCTGCGTATCCAGCACAACAACGCCTAAGACCTCACCCACCAGGAGAAGCACCATGTTGAACATCATCACGAACGTCAGCACGAGCCTGGAGCTCGCAGCCGGTCAGATCATCGCCGGCCCCACCGTGAGCGCTGCCGGCGAAGGCATCATCAAGACCGACGCCGCCGAAAACACCATCAACGACATCATGGGCCTCGGCATGCTCGCCATGGTGGTGGCCGCAGTCTTCGCCGGTTTCAAGAAGAAGATCCGAGAAGTCTTTATCTTTGTGGGCATCCTCCTGCTGATCGGCGTCCTTCTTGTGATTAAGGACCCGACCTATTTGGAAAAGATCATGAAGCGCATCCTCGGACTCTTCGGCGTGTAGTCCGGGGCGTAACCAGTGAACAGGAACGGCGGGAGGGGAATGAATGTACTTCTACACGGATGATGACTTGCGGCGAGTCGATCGCAAGTATCTTGGTCCTAAGAAGAGGACATTCCCCTTCCGCGTCACCTACTCACAGATTGGCGTTATCGTCGCATATGCAATGGGGACGCTATTTGTGGCCAACATGCTTGGCCTTGACCTTACGGTCTTTCCGGTTTTGGCTGCCGTAGTAACGGTGAACGCCTTGCTCATTCGAAAGAACTTCGAATTGATGCAGGGGTCGCAAGGGCTCTTGCCGACGTTGAGTTCATGGATTAGCGATGTTTCAACGCCGCGTAAAAACACGGCAACGGTTCACTATGAAATGAAGCTCAAAGTTTCTCGGTATAGCAGTGACGATTCGCGCGTTAGCTCCTGGTGGGAGCGTCTAGTGCGCGGCATGACAAAGAAGTAGGGGGAGCAGGATGACGAACGTTGCATGGCAGGACGCGGTGAAGGCAGCCGGACAGGGCGCTGAGGATTCAAACGAGGCCCAGCGCAGGGGGCGTCAGGGGCGCCGTAGCGGCCGAAACAAGCTGGAGGGCATGGAGACTGCCCCTGGCGCGTCGAAGCGCCGTCGCGGGCAGGAGAAGACAGACAAGACAGGCACCACCAAAGTCAAGGGACGAAAGAAGGCGTTGGGCGCCGAGCAGTTCAAACCTGCGAAGACGTTGAGCTCTTCACTTGCTCTGGAAGCCATGATTGAAAATGTCACCTTCACGAAGAACTCCGTGATGGTCTGGTTTAACGTGCGGTCGAAGTCCCTGAGTTTTAGCCCGGTCCAGGACATTGAGGCGGCCATTCGCGCGGACGCTGTGACGTTCGGAAAGCTTGCTGGCCGTAAGCTGCATCTGCGTGGAACTACTCGCCCCTATCAGGTCAAGCAGTGGGCACAGGATACACGCGATGAGGCATACGCCCTTAGCACTAACAAGCCTGTTGGTCCCACGAAGGATTACACCCCGGATCAGGGGCCGATTAAGTCCACTGGTGGCGTGGACGCGATGTTGAATCGCGAGCAAATCCATCTGAGTACGGCAGCGTTCAGTGAAAAGTGGGTTTACCTGGGAATCCAGCTTGCAACAAAACGCAAGCATCCCGACGCGCGACGCGAGCTCCTTTTCCATAAGGAAGAGATCGATGAGCTCACGCGCTCTTTCGCTCGGTCGTCGCTGTCTTTGTCCCCGGCATCGCGTGCCGATATGGAGTGGCTTCTGCGACGCTCGTTGCAGCTGGGCTTGCAGGTTGGCCGGATCGGTACGAGCGCGGACTACGAGGCATCGGACATTCCGGAGCTGGTGGCTGCTGCTGACTGGACTTCCGAGCCCGGGGACAAGCATCTGTTGGTCACGGGCGTGCCCGCCGGGTCCGCTGAAGCGCAAAGCGCATTCGTCTCGGTGCTGTCTCTTGGGCGCCTGGCTGATCAGGCGATCCCAGAGCAGTACCGGTCAGGCTGGATGCAGCGATCGGACAGGGCCGGCTTCCCTGTCGAGTGGTCGGCGATCATCGAAGTTATCGCGGCGAACAAGACTGAGGGCTGGTTGCAAGGCGTGACAGCCAAGATCAGCGACCAGGTGTCGCACTACCGAGACGAGCACGGTCTAGAGGCGCCGCGCTCGCTGGCTCGTCAGGCGGCGATGGCCTCACAGATTCAGGACGAAGTCACGACGGACCAGACAGGCTCTTCGCTGCGCACGAGGGGCTGGTATCGGGTCGCTGTCGCCGGCACAACCGTGCAAGAGCTGAACCAGCGCATCGAGGCCTTGCGGGCCGTTTATGGCTCCTCCGCCGAGCTGGTCCAGAGCTCTGGGCAGTACGGATACGCCCGCGAATTCATCCCCGGCGAACCGCTCGCTAATACCGGCTTCGAGCGCCGGATGAGCGTTAAGACGCTGGCCGCAGCCATCCCCCACGGAACGGCGAGCATCGGGGATCGAACCGGCACGATCATCGGGTACACCTCCGGGGCAGCCACGCGCGCGGTTGCGTGGCACACGCATTGGGACATGGAGCGCCGCGACCGTTCCGGGTTGATGATCATCGTCGGTGGCTTGGGCTCTGGAAAGTCCTTCCTCATGGGCGGTCTCATCTACCGCTCTGCGATGACCGGAGTCGTCTGGAGCGTGTTTGACCCGTCCGATAGGTTGGGGCGCCTGTGCGACCCCGAGATGGTTCCGGAGCTCGCGGGCCGGACCCGGTACGTCAACCTCATGAACGGCCGCGACGGCGAGCTGAACCCCTTCCGCGTGGTCGCAGAGCCCAAGGAAGACCACTTCGTCTACGTAGACGAATCCACCGGGGCGCCGATGCTGGACGTGCGCAGCTTCCGGGAGGCGCAGATGAACGCGCGTTCCACGCGAATTTCGCTGCTGAAGGACCTCATCAAGTCGATGATTGAGCCCAAGCTCTGGGGCTCGGAGACCGTGCAGACGATCCTCACCGGCGTGTGGAGCCAGATCGATGCCTCCCCGACAGCCAACCCGGCCCAGATCCTCGAGGTGCTCGGCCAGATCGTGGACGGCACACACCGCGATTCGAAGATCCTGGACCGTGCGCACCGGGTGGCGGCCCACGCGCTCTCGCTCGGCATTCAGGAGAAGGTCAACACGCCCATTGGGCGGCTGATCTTCCCGCCGGCCTCCGCTGCGGCGTTGGCCGAAGAAGAGTCGCGTGAAGACACCGTGTTGACGGTCTACACACTCAATGGCATGCCGATCCCCAGCGAAGAGGACATTGCCTCGGGCAACCTGTCGGACCCGGACCGTATGGCGCTTGCCGTGCTGACCATGGCCGCGTTCCTGGTTCAGTCCTCGATCTACCGTGGCAACTTCAACGCGCGCAAGGGCCTGGCCATCGACGAAGGCAAGGTGCTCAACTCGTTCTCCGCCGGCAAGGCCCTCATTACGAAGGTCTCCACGGACTCGCGCAAGTTCAACGTCCGCGCGATCCTCTCATCCCAGAACGCCGCCCACTTCAACTTCAACGGCGATGACCCAGACGCGCTCGGCAACCTGCTCTCAGCGGCCATGGTCGGACAAACCACGGAGGCCGCTGCACAGAAGGCCGGCCTGAATCTGCTTGGCGTCCCCACGGGGATGGGCTACGAGCCGATCCTCGCTAGCCTGCGCCCGCAGCAAAGCCATAAGCAGGAGGTCTTGCGAGACGAGCACGGGCAACTGAGTGTGTCGCAGGAGCACGCGGAGCAGAACGACAAACGAGACTTCATCTTCTCCGTTGTCGACGACGTCACCGGCAACTCACAAGGACGCTCGATTGAGCGCATCACGTTTGACCTGGACGCTCACCCCCACGTGGCCAAGGCCCTGGCCACATCGCCAAGCCCCTACACGCCCGCAACCTCGGAGCCAAGCCATGCTCGCCACTAACTCCACGAGGCCCACTCCCTTGGGGGCCCTGCTCTCAACGGTGCGCTGGGTGGCTCACACGGCATGGCAGACACGGGCTGTACGCCTGATGCTGCTCACGCTGGCGCTGCTGGTGTTGTGGACGTTGCTGGACTCAGGGGCCCCGGCCTACGCCATTGATTGCGATGTGCCAGCGGTCCCGCGCCGCGCCAACGAGGGCTGGCTGGCGCAGGTCGATCAGCAAACGAATCCCGGTGGGGGAGACCACGGCAACACCTACACCGACTACGGGTGGTCGGGCCTGACGTTCTACGAATGCGGGCACAACAACAAGATGGGCATGGACACCATCTCGGCCAATCTCGATTCATGGGTGGGGAACTTCTTCATGTCCGGGGCGGCGCTGCTCGGTGCCGTCATGGCAGCGCTGAACAGGTGGGCGGCCGACCCGGCTTCTCTTCTGAGCGGCTTTGACAACATCCTCGTGCAGCTCTCCCAGGCGACTAAGGCCATGGTCTTCGACCAGTGGGCCGGCACCCTGATTGGCCTAGCGGTCATCGTCGTGTGCATCTACGCGTTCAAACGAAACGTGCGGCAATCCATGGCCGCCGTGGGGGCGGTGCTCCTGGCCGGGCTCTTCATTGCCCTCATCGACACGGCCCCGCTGAAGGTGGCCAAATCCATGGACGGAGTTGTCTCGTCTCTGGTCGCCGAAGCGGACCAGAAAACTCTGGCACCGGCTGGAATCCCCAGTGACCAAACGGCAGCTCAAAAGACGCAGAAGAACACTGGCAACGGTGTGATGGACCAGGTTCTGTTCTACGCCAAACCCGATGACGTTTTTGGTGCCATCCTGAAAGACAAGATCATCATGTCATTCTGGCGGCAAGGGACACTCGGAAACTCAACGCCGACCAACGGCGCTGACAAGCTATACAAATTGGGCACCATGTCCTATGACGAGGCCAACACTCCGCAAGAACAGTGGGGGAAGAAGCGTCTTAATCACAACGAACGAAATCACGACCGAGGCAAAGCAGCTGAAGAGTTGGCAAGTGCTCAGTTGGGTAAGAAATGCGGTGAGGGGCCCAGCGGCGGAGACGGCTGTGATAACAGTGAGATGTACCAGACCATCAAGGGCGACAAAAATACGCGCGCAGATGCAGGCTTCTGGGCCTTCCTGACAATGATCATCGTCGGGCTTGTCCGTATCCCCGCAATGTTCCTCGTCGTGCTGGGGGTAGTCGTGATGCGCATGGTCCCGATCATCGGGCCGTTCTTCGCTCTCCTCGCGCTCCTCCCAGCTTTTAGGCCCGCCGCCCGCGTCGGCCTAAACATGTTGTTTGCATCGATCATCAACGTTGCAATCTTCGGAATCCTCGCCTCAGTACATACGGGAATCGTCGCGTTCTTCTTCAAAGACAACACCATCCCCATGCCGGTCGCCGTCTTCATTCTCGCTGTCATTACTTTCTTGTGGTTGCGCTTCGCTAACCCATTCATGACTATTACCCGTCTGGCCACAGGTAATAGCCTCCAGAACGGGCTTTCGCGACCGTCGCTCATCGAACGATTCACGCGAAGAAAAGAAAGCCAAGAAGGGCAAGAAATCCGAACGGGCGCACAGCAAAAGAACGAAACAGCCACCAGTCGCGACGCAACGGAAACCGAAGGTGGAGGCGAGGTGAAGGTGAGTAGCACAGAACAGCCGGCGGCCGGGCCGGGGTGGGTGAGCCCGCAAGGGCGAGAAACCATCCCCTTGACAACCGCCACCGTGCTCAGCGCGCACACATCTGAGCCGAAGGAAGCTGCGAGTGGATGGGCATCCGCGCAGAATAGGACCGCATTGCCCTTAGTCACCCCTACTGGGTCGAGGACCAGCAGCGAGGCGCCCGAGGTGCCCACATCATCTGGACCTCATGAGAGTGCGCTCACTTCGCGGTACGAGCCAGCGACGATCATCGGCGGGGATTTGGAACGGGCCCCCCTCAAAGTTCGGCGAGAGATCATTGAGGGCGAGATTATCGACTTCACCCACCGCCCCGCCGCAGCTGCGGCGCCGGTCATGGAGTTGTTCGAAATTCATCCCGACTTCAAGCATGGGCCTGGCCTCCATGAGGGGTGGACAAGGAACCCCCACTACACCGCCCCGGAGCTCAACCTTGAATCGGTTCTTGGCGCACCTGCCGCAATTGAGGCAGACGCCCAGGTCATGCCGACTGCAACGCCCGAACTAGCGGGCGGGACGGCGAATGTCCAAATCTCTGCTTCGCCGCAAATTAGTCTGTCTGAGGTGATGTCGGAACAAGAGATTGGGATCGGAGCGTTGGATGCTTAACAGCACACTGTTACCCTCTCTTGTTGTAGAAGAAGACGTCACCAATTTTGGGGGAGAGATGACCATGAAGAAGATCCGCGGTGCAGCCGGAGTGGCCGCTGTTCTGGGAGCCCTTACGCTCACCGCCTGCTCAGCCAGCGGTACAGAATACAAGTCAATCGACGAGATGGCCCAGAAGATCGTTTCCTCGGGCTATGTTTGTGACGGCGTCGATCCGGAGGACCTTGAGCCATCAATTTTTCGCGGTGCGACGGGAGAGTATCCGGAGCCTTACGACAGCTTCGGATGCGAGGAGGACACCTTGGTCCGTCAATTCTTGGTTTTCGGGGATGAGAAGTCTAAGGACGCCTACATTGATGACTCCGTTGCTGGTGCTGACGGGTTGAACCCCGGGCGGTTGTCGCGCGCGGATCGATGGATCGTCGAAGGGACTAATTGGATCGCGAGCGTCTATTTGCGGGATGACTCTCAGGAATTCCCCCTCGAGGAGATGACTCGAAACGTGGCCGAGGATCTCGGCGGGTCGGTTTGGCCTCGCTCGAAGTAGCGTCAATTGTATGGAAGTGAGCATGCGTGATGGGTAAGTGGTATCAGGGGCTCAAAGAGCTGGGTCCGGTGCTGCTGCTTTGGGCCAAGATGTGGTTGCAGCGCGCAGGCCGATGGGTGGTGTACTCGCCTCGGCATCTGTGGATCACTGTTGGCGTGATCGTTGCTTGCCTCGTAATTGTCAATGACGTGCGAGGCGGCTCGGAGCCTGTCGCGACCGCTGAGGAGTCGTCGACAGAGGCAGTGAGCGCCACGAGCACGGACGTCGACGGCGTGGTGTACTCCACCATCACGGCTAAGCCCCTCAGTGGGCAGGGCGCCACGGCCGAGAGCGGGGCGGCCGCAGGGCCGCTCGACGCGGCCGGCAGCGCGGCGGCCGAGCGCGTCACGCGCGAGTTCTTCTCTGCCTACCTCACCCGCCAACGTGAAGGCGATGCAGCCTGGCAAAGCAACATCGCCGCGTTGGTGACCACGCAGCTTGCCTCCGAGCTTGAAGCCGATCTGGCAGGCGTCAAGCAGTACCCGGTGAGCGTCATTCAGGTGCGTCTTCTCCCCGTGGACGAGAACCTCCCGGTGGACACGGCTACGCGGTTCTCACGCAACGTTGAAGTCAGCGTTCAGACAGGCGCGCAGGAGCGAAGCATGACGTACACGGTCAGTGTGACCAACCTCGGGGAGACGAGTGGATGGCGCGTAAGCAAGGCGGTAGCGAAGTGACTCGGACAGAACCCACGCGAAGTGGACGAATCATCGGGACCAGGCGCAGGTTCACGGCCCTAGCCTGCACGGCCGGCGTACTCCTGGCCCTAGGGCTGAGCGCCTGCTCATCCGGGGCCACCGGAACTGATGAGCCAACAGGCCAGGCCACGGCGGCCGGCAGCGCACCCAAGTTGATGGTCCCTGACCGAGCCGGCGCCGGAACCGCAGTCGTCAAGATCGACCCGGCCGGCCTGGCGGCCGGGGACACCGTGAAGGTCTACGCCTACCCGCTTGGCTGGGGAACTAAGAGCCCCGACTGCGCCAGCGGCGAGCAGACAGCAACCTCCATCGTTGTCCCGAAAGACCCGTCGACTCTCGAAACGACCGTGGAAGTACCCCTCGGGCGTACAGCCCTCGTGCTCGCCGCTCCGGGCTTCGCCTCCGAATGTGGGGCGGAAGGCTCCGTTGTCGTCTCCAAGTTCGATCCAGCCAAGCTGACCGTCACGGTTCCGGCAGCAGCGAAAGCCAAGGGCACCGTGCCTCTGGAGGTCTCAGGACCCGAGGAAGCAAAGGGCGCCACTCTCGATCTGACGATCACCTACCTGGGGCCCTTCCAGACCGCCCCCGACGCCGCAGCCGCGTCTTGCCAGACTGCCCCCGTCGCCGGCACCGGCCAGGTGCACGTGGAAGCACTGACCCAAGGCGACGCACCTCTACAGGCAGGCATCAAGGCCCCAAACGAGCCCGGCGTCTACCTCGTGAAGACCAGCCTGGAAGAGACCGGCCGCGCATCCGCCTACGACGCCTGCGAAGCCACGAGCTCGCTCCCCACGCTCACCGTCACTGGGTAGCCGTCCACCAGGGGCGCGGCCGAGTCAATCAAGAGCCTAGGGAGACTTGGTCTAAAGTGAGACATGGCTGTACGGTAGTGACAACGACTACCGAGAGGGCACACCGTGAACATTCTTTCGACCGCTCAGCGCGGGGCTCACTCCTGCACCGTTTCCAACGCCGCGACAGCGGCGGCCCACTTCCAAGGGGAGGCCTCGCGCGAGCCCATTGGTGCAGCAGCGGTGCTGTCGCTGGCCAAGTTCTCCAACATCGCCGGCGTCGATCAGCGCGTAATCCGTGCAGGGCAGGCCTCGGGCGTCATCCCCCGCCTCGACCTGTTCACTGTCGTGGACCTCATTAGCCGGCCCGTGCTGCGCAACCTCACCATGGGTGGGCACCCTGTCCCGGTCCTGCGCGCCGTAGCCGCCACGCCGGACACCACCAGCGATCCCCGCCCCTACCGGGGCTTCAAGATGGGTGCGAGCATGGCCGACACCCTGGCTGCGGTTGACCGCTGGTGGACCCCGCCGGGGCGCGACTCGATCATGCGCGCCGGGGGCTTCCTCGTGGCCTCCGGCACGGTCATTGTGGCCGTCGTCTACGTCAGCGGCTACATCGAGGACGCGGGTCAGCTCCACTATGAGGCCAAGCTCGCCGGTGTGCTCCGCGAAGGGGACAACGTCGAGCATGACGGCGACGCCCCGGCCGACTGGCGCGACCTCGCAGATGCCGTGATCGGCAAGCGCGTCCTGGGTGGCCAGGGAGGCAACTTCACCCGACTGTGAGCCCGTGGGGCAGAGCAAGCAACCACGCCAATTAGGAGAACCGGATGAGCCAGACGAAAGCCCAGGCACTTGACGACGAAGCGCGCCGGCGCAGACGACGAATCCGTGACGAGGTAGCGAAGCAGTACAAGAACCCCACGGCGGTGCGGCACGAGACTCTGTTAGATCCCATCCGGGCCGAGTACGGGGAAGCCGCAGCGTGGTTGTGGGACGAAGAGGAGTCTTTGCCGCTGATGCGTTCTCGCCACCGAATGGTGTCCTGGCCCGTCACGGAGGCCGAGGAAGAAGGCGCAAGGGGCCTCATGTTCGGTGCTGCCGGGCTGGGATTATTCGTCGCCGTGGCCCTTCTGGGAGCGATAGCCAGCTGGACTAGCGCCACTCCCGCCGTCTGGTGGCTGCTCGTGGCCGCCGGGGGAACATGGGCCGGCCTTGCGGTGGCGCGCTACGGTCTGCCACGTCTCATAAAGTCCACCGACGTTGAGGAGCGCGAGCGCATTCTCGCGGTGTATGAGTCGCTGCGCGCCTCTGAGCGGGACAAGGCAGAGCGGGCGGCGGCGGAAGCTCGGGCGCTCCGGTTGGGGCGCAAACGCAACGACTAGCGCCCCTGCCCATGCGGTCGCTGATGTACAGGACCGGTCTCCATCTGTACATTTGAGGCATGTCGATTGTTAGTGTCGCTGCCGCGCGTAGTCGTTTCTCGGAGATCCTGGACGCCTCGCAGACCGAGGCCGTGTTCATCGAACGTCGCGGCCGCCGCGCAGCCGTCGTTCTCAGCCCAGAGCGCTACGAGCTCATGCTTGAAGCTCTCGAGGAGAGCGAAGACGTCAGCGCTTTCGATGCGGCCATGCAGGAAGAGGGCGAGAACGTCCCCTGGGCCCAGGTGAAAGCAGACCTGGGCTGGGCGTGAGCTACCGGATTGAACTGCGCCCGGCCGCCATTCGCGCGCTGAAACAGGTGGATCACCAGGATCGCGGTCGAATTCGAGGCGCCATCTCATTGCTGGGAGAAGACCCCCGGCCGCCAGGCGCCAGAGCTTTGAAGGGTCGCACTGGCCTTCGCGTCCGCGTGGGCGACTACCGGATCATCTACACCGTCGATGACGATGTGCTGGTGGTGGCCGTGATTACCCTCGGGCACCGTCGAGATGTCTATGACCGCTGACGCTTCGGAGCTTGGCGCTCAGTGAAGCGAGAGTCGAGCCATCGAAAGGAAAAACGCATGGAAGCGGTCCAGGTTGACCTGACGCCGGCGGGGGTGCCGCTGCGGTTCATCTGGAGAGGGCGAACCTGGCACATTGGGGCGCGCCCGGTGCGCTGGTTCGAACGCCGCCCCTGGTGGGCCGAGAGTCCCCGGGCGCCAAAGGGTGGCCCGGTGGGGCTCATTGATCGAGAAATCTGGCAGGTCCAGGCGCGCCTTGGCAGGGCGGGGGAGCTTGCCACGTTCGAGCTCGTCTCGGACCAGGAAACCGGGCGATGGGACATTAGGCGCTCCGCCCCGGCCGGGCGGAGCAGCGAACGCGAAAAAAGTTAGCAACACGCTAGCAAAAAGTTAACTTTCCGGGGTACTGTTGGAAGTGACCAAGGAGGCATGAAAGATGCGCCCACAGCTCTTTAGCTACAAGTCCCGCCGGATGATCTTCCTCGACGCCCGAACGGGGAAGGGGTACCGCCAAGACGCTAAGGACGTCTCGGTGATCATCGACTCCCGCCGCAAGACGCCAACACTGAACGACCTCTTGAACACCGCATATCGCGCCGCCGAAGCGATGGGCGGGGACGGCGATGTGTGGGTGATGCTCACCGGCAAGCGCCACACTCGCAAAGAAGGTCAGGATCACTTCTTCCAGGAAGAAACGAAGGAGTGGGACCACGGCACACACTGGCTCGGCGATGAGCCCACGGGCAACTACACCAACGCCCTCACCGGCGCGAAGGTCCGTATCAGCTACGCCGTGAGCTGGTTCAGCTCCGACACCCTCAGTGCCAAAGATGCCGGCTACGCCTGGTGGTTGCTGACCTCGCTGCTCGCGGACGTGTCGAAGGGGCAACTGACGGTTCCCATGGACACGCCCGGCGCCACTGGAGCGCGCCTGTGGGCCCTCAGTCTGTCCTCCAAGGCCGATCTGGAGGTGCCGAGCCCGGAAGTTGCCGAGCTCATCCACTCCACTGCCGGCCAGCACCACATCGATCACCTCGTGGCAGGCCCAAACTTCACCAACCACCCGGACTGCATCCCGCTGGTAGACCCCGCCAAGACGCCGCAGATCGAGAAGTTCGCCTACATCGATGGCCGTTTCATGTACGCCTCCGTCACCCGAGAAATCGGCGTGGGACCCATCAAGCAGCTCACCCGCTCAGAGGCAGCCGACCTGTTCAGTCAAAACCAGTTCGCCCGCGCCCGGTACAAAGTCACCTTCACCGTCCCCGGTCACTGGGAGCACATCGGGCTCTTTGGTATCCAAGACGAGGACAGCTACGACTGGATTTGGCCGAACCGCCCCGGAGCCACCGGCACGACGTGGGTTGACGCGGCAGAGCTCCAAATCGCATCGGCCATGGGCTGGGGGATCGACTTCCATGAAGCCATGCACTTCACCGGCAAAGCAGACCCGCTGCGGACCTACTCAGAACGCATCGTGCGTGCCCGAACGAAGGTCGCAGAAGTCAAAGGCCAGGGGAGGCACCCCGAGGCCGCGCTAGACGCCGTAGAGGACGCGCTCAGGAACGTTCTGCTGCACTCCATCGGCCGGTTCGCTTCTCGAGGCCGCAAGGTCAGCCACACGGTCAACAGCCTGCAAGACTTGCCGCCGGGCGTTTCCGAAAGGGACGCACACCGGGGCAAGGACGATACCTACACATACACCGCGTACGAGCTTCAATCCGAGCGCTCGGAGCGGGACCTGTCCTACTACCACCCGGAAATCTCCGCGCAGATCTGGGGCCGCTCCCGCGCCCGCCTGCTCATTGGCCCATCCGCCCTCGGTAACGACACCTCAGGAGTGCTCACGATGGACCCGAGCACCATCATTGGCGTGCAAGGTGACGCCGTGTTCGCCACCACCGTGCCCGACTATGCACGTCCAACGCCCGGGGGAGACGACGGCCGCGTGGGCCGCCTGCGCTTGAAGGGCGTGCTCAACGGCCCCATCAAGACCCCAAGCACCCTCAAGCAGCGCGACGCCCTCAGGGACAAGGCCCAACGCGCCGGCATCGGAAACCTGGAGGAAGCATGAGCGAGACACCCCAAAACGCAGCTGACCTGATCATCTCCGCTCGCGAGAAGTTCGGTCTCTCAATCAAAGACGTTGCCGAGTCGCTGGGACGCTCTCCGCGCATGATCCGCAAGGTTCTTTCTGGTGAATCAAGCGGAGCCGCGTACGTCGAAGCGTTGCAGTACCTCAACGTTAAGGGAACCGTCCGTGAAGCCCCGGAGCGCCGCCGGAACAAGGCCGGAAAACTGGTTCCCGTGCGTGTCCACGAATCTGACGCAGACAAAGCGAAACGCATCGCAGAGGGTGTAGAGAAAGCTCCCACTGCGGTCCCGGGGTTCAAACCGCCTGCACGGTTTGGGCACAAGGTAATTTACGGACGGGACGGAAATCGGATTTACGAGTCCGTCATGAAGCCGGGCAGTAAACCTTCTCAGCAACGCTTCTCGAAGCAATTGGTAAGCGATCTGCGGAGCATTGCTAAGAGTCAGCGCACCAAAGATAAGCGAATCAGTTTTAGCATGCGCACGTCCGACGGGCAGGAAATCAATATCGGCATGAAGAGCGGATACTTTTCATCCGATGTGCTCGCGAGGGTTAAGAATGAATTTGGCGGAGACGTGAACGCGTTCCTTGTTGACCAGATCAACAAGACAAATCGATACAAGCTCAAGCCAGGTGCAAGCATTACCGACATTCGCATGAATGTAACGGATGCTCGCGGCCAAGCGCAGAACTCGCGAAAGTAGAAAGGAAGCTCTGACATGACAGATGCGCAGCCGTCGAAGAAGGACGAAAAGATCGTGAAGGGGTTGCACCTGACGCGGCGAGCCATCGAGCTTATCGAGCTGGCACGCGACAGTGAACGAGCCGAAGGGCGATCAGCTTCCCAGTCATCGGTCGTTGAAGCGGCCATCCGTAAGACCTACGGGAAGCTAGACAAACGCGGGGCCGGCACTAGCTGAGGTGGCGCAGCCGCGATGGATTAGTGTCAATCTGACGAATGAGAAGGGGAGGGGCCGATGGCTTCGACGGTCGAGCAAGCAAAGCGACTGGCAACGAGGGCACACGAGGGGCAGACGGATAAGTCCGGGGCCCCCTACATCGGTCACCCCTCGCGGGTGGCCGCACGCGTCGCTAAGGCACTGGGGGCAGATCATGACGCAGTGGCCGTGGCTTGGCTGCACGACGTTGTAGAAGACACGCCCGTCACAGCGTCCCAGATCAACACGCAGTTCGGCCCGGTCATAGCCGCAGCCGTCCAAGCGATCACGCACCCCAAAGGCGAAGCGCGCGCGGACTACTACGCCAGGGTGAAGGCCAACGCCTTAGCTCTCGCGGTCAAGGCCGCCGACATTGCCGACAACACCGACCCTGCGCGGGTCGCGCTTCTGGATGCACCGACGCGTGAGCGCCTGGCCAAGAAATACAGCGAGGCGCGGGCGGCTTTGGGTGTGTAGGGCAAGCGATGATCCTTCGGGCGGCCGTCGCTGCATGGACAGCTCCCACTACGAGGGGCTGAGCGCTGCCGATCTGACCCCGCCGCCGCGTGAGGGCGTGCCAGCCCTGGAATGGGCCCAGGAGGACATGGCAGCGCTCTGGGCGACCGCAAGGGCCACTGACCGCGCAGAAGCGCTCACGGCCGCCGTGGCCTGCCTCCAGGCCCACACAGAGCGAGAACCGGCCATCACCTCAGCGCTCCAGGGCACCTTGGGTGCAGGTGATCGACTGGCCGGCCTCGAGTTCCGCATGAAGAGCCCCGCGTCCCTGGCGCGCAAAATCCACGCCGACCAGATTGAAGCGGCGCAATACGGCGGCCGCAGCGCGGCGGCTGACGTGGCCGCAGAGGTCAACGACGTTCTTCGCTACACCGTCGAAACCCCGGAGCATGACGGCATCCCCGAGGCCACCGAACGCACCGTGAAGGGGCTCCACGCCACCGGCATGCACGTGGAGACCATCAAGAACAAATACGCCCAGGGCGCCCCCTACAAGGGCATTCACCTCATCGTCGGTTCGTCACCTGCGGGTGTGCGTTTCGAGGTGCAAGTGCACTCCGCGCTCTCGCTCGCAGCCAAGATCAAGAGCCACGTCCCCTATGAGACCGCCCGGGATGTACACGCGGAGCCCAAGGAGCGGAAGGCCGCAGACGCGGAATGCCGGGCCTTGTTCGCGGATGTGCCCACGCCGCGCGGTCTGGATTCCATGACCACCGTGGACGGCGTCCCGGTCAGGAAATAGTGAGATGCTAAGGGGTGCCCCTGACAGGAAGATGTGAGATAGTGGCAGGAAAGATGCAAGAAGGGACTTGCCATGCAGTTCATCAAGATCACGCACGACCGGGCACCGGGGTATTCCATCGCGGTCGTCGATGAAGAGCGCGATGTCATCTACCGCTACTCCTCCGCCACGGAGATGTGGCACCAGGACCCGACACTCGTTGAGGTGTGGCTCTTCGGTGACGCCTACGGGAACGAGTCCGTGCACATCGAGAAGATCGACCGCGCGGAGGCAGCACGAGCGCTGCCGGGCGTCCCGAAACTAGACCGACGGATGTCCGCCCATCGCCATCTCATCGAGCAGCAGGAGCGGCAGCTTGCGGCGGCCCGAACCGCCGCCGGGCGTGACGAGGTACGCACTACGGCTGAGGTGGGCATCCAGATGGGGGAGACGCGCAAGCGTCCCACCACGGCCCCCGGGCTGGCGGAGGTCATTGCGAGCTCTCGCGTCTTCCGCATCGTTGCCAGGTACCCCGGCCGGAAGCTGAAAGCAGCGAACGAACTTGCACGAACGATTCCGGGGGTTGCTGGTCTGCGCCGAGGCGCGCCGGGTGGCCTCGTGGTGAAGGTTGATAGGGCCGGCACAGCCGAAGTGCTGGTGAAGGTCAAAGCACAACCTGTAGGCCGGGGCCGGCGCGCTGCCGCTCCGGTAGCGACGCGAAAAATCGTCAGAAAGAACGAGGCCAGCCAGGCTACAAAGGCTCAGGCTCGGTAATTGTTGAAGTTACATATCCATGCCCTGCCGGTGAGGAAGTTCTAATGCTGTGGGTTCTAATCTTTGGGTTTGCCTCCGCACTCGGGGCGCTGTTCTATCTTTTCCCTGCCTGGTATCAGGACTTGAGTTGGGGCCAGACGAAGGCATGGACTCTCGGCGGTCTTGTCCTGTTCGGGACGGCCGGGATAGCTGCTTGCATAGCGCTTGCCAATCACCAAGTCTCCGAGCGAGGCAAAGCCGCAACCGGCATCGTCGAAGGAATTATCTCGGGCAACGCCTCGATCCTGCTTTCAGCGTTGGGAGCCGGATTAGTAACGCTCGGCATCCTATGGGGCATGCTCGTCGGTATTGGTGGACCGTATGGCAGGGATAGAGCCTATGCGGGAGATGCCTACATACTTGCCAGTTGGGAGTGGCCCGTAGCTTTCACGTTGGCTGGCCTGGGGGCGCTTGTTTGGATCGCTTCAACGATGGAGTTCGGGTTCCGACTTCCATTTTTGGAGTGACGCGATTCAGTGACTTGTTGCTAGATGCAACTCGAATGCGCGAAACACGGTTTCTTCATCTCGCTCGTTCGTCGACTTCCAACCACCGCAAGAACACGCCGCGACGTAACGGCCCTGTGCGTTCATGCTGAGGCTGAGGGCGTGATGCGTCATGGCGTCTCCAGGAGGGTTGTCGCGGTTACAGGGTCGCTCTGTGGGCCCCGGCGTGGCCGACGGCTCGGATGCAGTTCTTCTTGCTGCGGGGCATGAAGGCGCCGCAGCGGGTGGCCTGGCGTTGGCGGACCACGCGGTCTGGGTCGGCTTGCCCGGCCAGACGCAGGAGCGCCGCCTGTAGGGCCGCTGTCTTGTCCGCCTCAGCACCGCCGCCGGACCATGCAGCTTCCAGGGCGGCGTTGATTTCGTCGGTGGAGAGCAGCGCGGCGGTGTCGGCTTCGAGTGCGCCGACGGCTACGGCCGCGCGTTGCAGGCCCGGAGGGGCTGGGGTAGGCAGGTAATCCCAATCCTCGAGGCCGAGCTGTTTGCTGCTGGTTTCGAAGATGCGCATCAAGTCCCAAATCTGCATTTCAAGATCGTCCAGTTTGCCGGATGCGATCAGCGCCGCCACGATGGCGTAGACGCGGGACTCCTTGCGCTCACCGATGGCGAGGACTTCGAGCAAGCCTGTTCCTTGGGAGACGGTGGCGCGGTACACCACCCGGTACTCGCGCTCGAACACCTCCACCGTGTTCAGCCCGGCGAAGGGCTCGCCGGGCCTGTTCGAGAGAGCGTGCTTGCCCCACGGGGCCACGAGCAGCCGGACGACGGTGTCAATCAGCTCGTCTTGTCGGGCTGGATCGATGTTCTCGGCGATCCAATCGATGCTGCTGTCGGAGAAGACAACTTCGGCTTGGTCGTCGGGGAAGTGCTCACCGGCGCGCACTGAGCATGGCCTTCGCCTCTTCCGGGGAGTGGAAGGTAGAGCGCTCAGCCAGGATCGAGGCCAGCCCTTCCGTGAGGCGGGCGGCCGAGTCGCGCAGAACACGGGCCTGCTCATCGAACGCCTCAGGGCTCTGGACCACCGCGACGGGCTTGCCATGGCTAGTGATGACCAGGGTGCGGTCGGCTGCCTGTTCAGCGAGGTAGCCTGCGCCCTTCTGCGTGGCGAGGCGGGCAGGCACTTTGAGCATGTTCATGCGAACAGCCTAGCACCGTTGCTCTGTAATGTTCGAACAACTGTGAGGTGGCCGTGCTCGTCATAGGGCGTACCGTGGCAACCACAAACGCCGAGGGCGGTGCCCGGCACTGACTTGGTTGAAGCTTAGAAGGGCCCGGTATTCGATCCTCGCGGTCGACCCGGGCTCTTTGCTTTCCCCCTGGCCACGCCGGCCGCTGCCGGCCTTCCTCCGGCGCCGCCCCGTGCGTCCCGTGCGTCCCGCGCCGCTCGTGCCGGCCGCCTCGTGCGCCTCGTGCGCCGCCGTGCGCCTCGTGCGCCGCCGTGCGCCGGCTGCGCCGCCCGCGCCGCCCGCGCCGCCCGCGCCGCCCGCGCCGCTCGTGCCGGCCGCCTCGTGCGCCGCGCGCGCCTCGTGCGCCGCGCGCGCCTCGTGCGCCTCGTGCGCCTCGTGCGCCTCGTGCGCCTCGTGCGTCCCGCGCCGCTCGTGCCGGCCGCCTCGTGCGCCTCGTGCGCCTCGTGCGCCTCGTGCGCCGGCGCCCGCCTACCGGCCGCGCCGGCCACGCTGGCCCTGGTTCCGTGCTGGGCCGCCGTGCTGCGCCGCCGTGCTGCGCCGCCGTGCCCCTGGCCGCGCCGCTCGTGTCGGCCGCTGGCCCTGGCTCCGTGCTGCGCCGCCGTGCTGTGCGCTGTTGGCGCGTTCCTCATGCGCGCGCCGCGCGCTCCGTGCCCGCTTCGTAGCGCGGGCTGCTCGCGCCGCGCTCGTGGGGGCTGCGAGCTGCGCCGTCCGCCCGTGCGCCTCGGGCCCTCCGCCGCCCGCTGCCGGCCGTGCCGCGCCGGCCCTGGCTCCGTGCTGCGCCGCCGTGCTGCGCGCTGTTGGCGCGTTCCTCGTGCTCGTGGCCGGCTGCCCCGGCCGCCTGCCTGACGTGCCGGCCTCTCGCTCGTGGCCGCTGGTAGCCACTTGGCCGGCTAAGCCCGCTCTCGAGCCCTGCGCGCCGGCCGCTCCTGGCCGCTCCTGGCCGCTCCTGAAAGGAGAGAGTTAGCGGACAGCACGGTGGCGTGAGGAGTGGGGCGGGGGACAGGGCCAGGCACCGTACGCCGGGAGGTGCGCGGTGCCCCGTTGGGCCCCGTTGGACGAGGTCAACCGCTGTCGAATGAGCCGCGCCTCAGCGCTGCGGGGACCATCCCTGGGGAAGCGGGAAGCGGGAAGCGGGAAGCGGGAAGCGGGAAGCGGGAAGCGGGAAGTCGAAACCGACGGCGGCCTCGCTCCATGTGTATCGCGGTGGATCTACCTCCGTTGTGTTGTTCGCCCCGCGGCCGGCACAGGGAGAGGCGCCCTCAGTGAGGACGGCCTGCGCGGTGGCCCCGCAGCGAGTGTCGTTCGCGACTCAGTACGCCTCCGAGCGGATGTGTGCCGCGCCGACCTCTGACGCGTTTAGCGAGGGGAAGGCCGTGGCTCGGTCTGGGGACGCGGTCGAGGACGCGCAGCGCGGCTCCGCCGTCGTCCAGCCCGCCTCCAGCCCTGCTGTCCAACCCCGCCGCGCGCTTCGCCGTCCGGCCAGACTCCAACCCCGCCGTCCGGCCCCGCCGCGCGCTTCGCCTGATCCGGGACCGAGTCGCTGCCTCTCACAGCAAAGCGCCCCTCCCGCGAACGGGAGGGGCGCTTCGAAGGACTCGCGGGGGGGGCGAGGCGAGGACTCAGAGGTACTCGGCGAATTCCTTCTCGATGATCTGCTTCGGCTTGGCGCCGATGGACGTGGCGACGTGCTCGCCGGCGTTGAACACGTACACGGCGGGGATCGACGTGATGCCGTACTGGGCGGCGATGCCCTGGTTCTCGTCAACGTTGACCTTCACGACCTTGACGGAGTCGTGCTCGTCGGCGATCTGGTCAAGGATGGGGCTGAGCATGCGGCACGGGCCGCACCACTCGGCCCAGAAATCCACGATGACGGGCTTGTCGGACTTCAGGACCTCGTCCTGGAAGGTGGCATCGGTGACGTCGGCAACGGTGGCCATGGTGTCTCTCCTTGCGCTAAAAGGGTTGAATCAGGCGATCGCCGCGTTGGCGGCCTGAGCGGAATCGGATGCGTCGTCGGTGGCGCAGGCGGTCTCGTGGGAGCCGAGGTAGTGCTCCACATCGATCGCCGCGGCGCAGCCGGAGCCGGCGGCGGTGATGGCCTGGCGGTAGCTCGGGTCAAGCACATCGCCGGCGGCAAAGACGCCGTCAACGGAGGTGCGCGAGGAACGGCCCTCCACAGCGATGGTGCCGGCCTCGGTGATTTGGACCTGATCCTTCACGAGAGCCACGCGGGGATCGTTGCCGATGGCCACGAACACGCCGGTGACCGCGAGGTCGCGCTCTTCGCCCGTGTTGAGATCGCGCAGGCGCACGCCGGTGACCTTGTCCTCCCCGAGGACATCGGCCACCTCGGAGTTCCAGGCGAACTCGATCTTGGGGTGGGCCAGGGCGCGGTCGGCCATGATCTTGGAGGCGCGCAGGGAGTCGCGGCGGTGGATCACGGTGACCTTGGAGGCGAACTTGGTGAGGAAGAGGGCCTCCTCCATGGCGGAATCGCCGCCACCGACCACGGCGATTTCCTGCTCGCGGAAGAAGAACCCGTCGCACGTGGCGCACCACGAGACGCCGTGACCGGACAGGCGGGCCTCGCTGTCGAGGCCCAGCTCGCGGTAAGCGGAACCGGTGGCCAGGATGACGGTGCGGGCGCGGTGGATCGTGCCGTCCAAGAGGACGACCTTCTTGACCTCACCCTCGAGCTCCACTGCGGTGGCGTCCTCGTAGAGCACCTCCGCGCCGAACTTCTCGGCCTGCTCCTGCAGCTTGGCCATGAGTTCGGGGCCCATGATGCCCTCGGGGAAGCCCGGGAAGTTCTCCACCTCGGTGGTCTTCATGAGCTCACCGCCGGCCTCCACGGAGCCCGCGATCACGAGCGGGGACAGGTTGGCGCGCGCCGTGTAGATGGCGGCGGTGTACCCGGCGGGTCCGGAACCAACGATGATGACGTCGCGGACGACGTCGTTGTTCTGAGCGGGCACGGGAGCCTGCCTTCCTCGCTTGCTGCGGTGCTTCCCGAATGGGAGGCGCCTGTTCGTATGAGTCGTAACCGCTCCGCGGCCGGGCCTATTCCCTGCCATGGCAGGCGGTGGGGTGGCTCAGGAGACCTTGATCTCTGAGACCTGGAAGCCGTAGGGGCGATCGGGGCTGTTCGGCGAGGCGAGTCGCGGCAGCTCGGACACGGTGATGAACACGTACTGCCCCTTGACGGGGTCCCCGCCGTTGACGGTGGGGGCCTCGAGCGTCGAGCCGGAGAAGGAACCGGAGAAGACGTCCTTGGCGGAATCGACCGAGGCAGAATCGCCAACGGCAACCTGCACCTCCCCGCCCGTGCCGCCGAGCCCCGTCAGCGTGACGGAGGAGAGATCACTCGGCTGCTTGAGCTTGACCATCAAGGTGAATTCCTTGAAGTAGTTGCCGAAATTGGCAGACTTGTAGGTGTAGGTCGAGAAGCGCGTGGAGGCGTTACCGTCCACCGCATTCTCCGGCGATGTCTGCGCCGGGACATACAGGCTTCCCCAATCGGATTCGCTGGGAGCAACAATCGCAATTGAATCGATCTTGGGCTTGGTCACGGTCGCGGCGGTGCTGCTGCCGCCGCCGCTCTCACCCGAGCTCGAACCCGGGGCAGGTGACGTGGCCGAGCTGCTCGGCTGGGCCACGGGCTGCGCGCCACCGCCGCCCAGCGCCTTGACCGCCAACACGACGCCGGTGACCAACACCGCAACGAGGACCACACCCACCAGCAGACGGGTCCAGCGATGGGCGTCGGCCTCCTCGCGAGCGGGAGCCGCCTGGCCGCCGACCCGAGCCAAAACGTCATCAGCGGCCGCGGCGATGCTGCTCTGCTTGGCCGCAGCACCGGTGCCGCCCCCGGCGGCCGGGCCGGCGAGCGGCGCCTGAGCACCCGAGGCATCCCGTGCCCCGTCCGCCACCCCGGCCGCGCCGGCGGCCGACGCCGCTTCCCGAGGGAAGCGGGAGGCGGCGCGAGCCTCGGCGCCGCGCTCGGCGGCCGCGCGGGCCGCCTGCTCGTCGGTGGAGAGCGAGGGGAGTTCGGTCACGGCCGGGGTCTGGGCCTGGGGCGCGCTCACGGGGGGCAGCGGGGAGACCGGGGGGACGATGGCCGAGGGGCGCGTGGCGTCGTCGGCGGCAGCGGCCGCCGGGTTGACCGGCGCGGCGGGCGCAGCAGGCCCGGCCGGCGCGGCCGGCGCGGTGGGAGTCTGCTCGGTGGCCTGCGGCACAGCGCGGGCGGCCCGCGCGGCGTCGGCGGCCGACTGCGGCGCGGCGGCGAAGGGCCCGGTGGCCGGGGCCGCGTTGCCAGCGTCGGCCACGGAGGCGTAGCCGGCCGGGCCGGCCGCCTCGGGGCTGAACGGGTCAACCAGCGGCGTGGGTGCCGTGGCGGGGGAGGCCTCCTCGGCGGCGTCGCCGGCCGTCTCCGCGCGCTTGCCAAAGAGGCGGCCCAGGAGCGGGCGGCGCTGCTGCTCGGCGGCGAGCTCCTGGTAGTACTCGGCGTCGTCGTCATAGACCTGCGGCTCGAGGCTGCGCGGCTCGCCGAAGATCTCCTGACCCAGGGTGTCGGTCTGGAACGGCTCGATGTACGGGGCGTCGGCCTCGACGACAAGGTCAAGCAGGGACGTGGGATCGCAGAGATTGGCGATCAGGTACGTGGAGTCGGCGTTGAGGCCGAGGTCAAGGACCTGCACCTCGGAGGGACGCGTGCCCATGGCGATCTCGCGGGCGCTCACGGCCATGCGGGTGGCGTTGGTGGGCGCGGCGACGAGCAACGAAACCGGGCGGTTGAGTACCTGGTCGGTGCCGTCGAAGACCATGTCGCCCTCGGCCGTGGTCACGACCTCTGCGGTCACGAGGTAGCGGCCGCCAAGGGTTGATCCGACGGTGATCTCTGCGGACACGTGCGTCTCCTTGAGGGGGGAAGGCTGGACGGGACGGGGCCCCGATCTGCCCATGCTACCGGCCGCTCCTGGAAGGTTTCGGATCGCCGGGACACGTTGCGTCCAGCGCCACAGCCGCACATGCACGACGGCGTGAGGTCGGACCGCTGGCCGGTTTCCTTGGGCGGGCTCGGGCCGTGTGCCCGGCACCGCGAGCCAGGGCCGGGCGCGGGGCGTGCGTGAGAGGAGGGAGACGGGGAGCCGGGGCGATGACGGGCCCGGCAGCGGGCTAGCGGCGGGGTCCGCCCGGCAGGCGCCGGGCGAGGGGACCCATGAAGTCCTCGAGCTCCGAGACGCGGGCGAAGCGCAGGAGGAAGAGGTAGATGGCACCCATGGTGAGCCCGGTGAGCACGATGGAGATGATGGCCGGCATGTAGCCGGACCAGGCATAGCCGAAGTCGAAGCCGCCAAGCAACCACAGCACCACGGCGCCGGCGGCGCCGGAGAAGGTCGCCATGACGCCGATGCGGATGTAGGCGTCCATGACGCTCGTGGCCCCGTAGCTGCCGAGATTCCGCTTGACGGCCCAATGGGCCATGAGCGCCTGCGCCACGTTGGTGATGGAGTAGATGATGGCCAGCGCGTAGGCGATCTGCGTGGCCGGGACCGTGACGGCAGCCGCCGAGGCCAGCGCCAGGCCGAGCACCGCGTAGCCGCTCTGGATGAGCATGGGCGTGCGGGTGTCCTCCTGCGCATAGAAGGTGCGCTGCAGGAAGAAGGTATAGGACTTGGCGGGCAGGCCCAGCGCCGTGAGGGCGATGAGGATGCCGATGGCAGCTCCGGCGTCGTTGGCCGTGTGGGGGGCGGTGCCGCCGAAGAGCCGCCCGAGGGGGCCCGCCAGGACGATGAAGCCCACCGTGAAGAACATGATCGGCACGGCCGTGGTGCGCAGCCCCTTGTTGAGCATGGCCCCCACCTCGTGGCGGCGGTGATCCGTGAAGGCGTGGGAGAGCTCGTTGAAGAGCACCGTCGCCAGAGAGAGCGCAAAGATCGAGTGCGGCAACACGGTGATGAGCTGCGAGATGTTCAGCGCCGCCTCGCCGGGTACGGAGGCCGCCGCAGAGCCCATGCCCTTGCGGGCCTCCGTGGCGGCGGAGACCAGCTTGCCGAAGTAGAGGTTGGTGAGGTTGCCGATGATCATGGCGGCGAGTGTCCAGGCCGCCATCTTGCCCACGTGCTTGAGGCCGATCCCGCGCCAGGAGAAGTCGGCGCGCAGGCGCAGCCCGAGCCGGCGCAGCGGCCAGATCAGCACGAGTGCCTGCACCGCAATGCCAAGGGTCGCTCCGCCGGCCAGGAGCACCGTCTGGGCGGTGTCCCACTCGCGCAGCTGCGTGGAGGGCGTGCCCTCGTACCCGCCGAAGACGAGGATGAAGAGGCCGAGCATGATCAGCTGCAGCACGTTGTTGGCCACGGGCGCCCACATGTAGGCGCCGAAGCGTCCGTGGGCGTTGAGCACCTGGCCAAGCACGGCGTAGAGCCCGTAGAAGAAGACCTGGGGCATGCACCAGTACGTGAAAATCGTGCCGATGCGCAGCAGGTCGGGGCTCCACCCCGAGGACAGGGCACGCAGGATGAAGGGCGAGGCGAGGGTCAGCAGAAGCGTCGCGAGCCCCATGACCACCACGGTGAGGGTGATCAGCTTCGACGTGTAGGAGCCGCCCCGGTCATCGGCCTTGGAGGCCTTGATGAGCTGGGGCACCAGCACCACGTTGAAGATGCCGCCCGCGAGCAGCATGAAGATGATCGTGGGGACCGTGTTGGCCTTCTCGAACGCGTCGGCCACCGAGGAGACGGAGCCGATCGCGATGGCCAGCATGAAGGTGCGGACAAAGCCAAGCAGGCGGGAAACGAGCGTGCCGGAGGCCATGAGTGCCACGGCCCGATTGCGCTTCACCGGCGCCCCCGTGCTGGCGGGGCTCCGTTCGGCGAGGGGTTCAGAGGCCATGCGACTGGATGACCTCCCGGGCCAGGTCAGCGATTCTGCGTTCGTTGGGGAAGGAAAGCCGGCGCGGCAGGTCCCGCAGGGGCACCCACGCGACGTCCACCGCCTCGTGGTCCGGATCCTTCTCCGTGGTCAGCTCCCCGCCGGTGGCGATGAGCAGGTAGTGATGCACCGTCTTATGCACGCGGTACTGCGGCACGGTGAACCAGTAGTCGATGGAGCCCAGGGTCGCGACGATCTGACCGGAGATGCCGGTCTCCTCCTCGACCTCGCGCACGGCGGCCTCGCGGTGCGTCTCGTTGCCCTCGGGATGCCCCTTGGGCAGGCACCATTCGAGCCGCCCGCCGCGGTTATACCTGGCGATGATCGCCACCGAAACGTGCGGGGAATGGGGGTCGATGATGATGCCGCCCGCCGAGACCTCTTCCAGCGTCGGGACGCCGGCCGCGACCTGCGCCGCGCGATGCACGGCCCGCGTGGCCCGTGACCTCTCCCACGCGAGCGCCGCGGTCAGCGGCGTCCGCTTGCGCGGGTCGGGAACGGGGTGGCTCATGCCCTTCACTCTAGTGGGTGGGCGTGCGGTGGCAGGGAGGCGCTAAGGCACGACGACGCGGCGTCAGGGCTTGGGTGCCCGGCCCCCGCCGCGCGGCGTGTGTCACCTCGGGCCGACGGGGTGGCCTTGCATCTGGGAGGATAGGTGGGTGAATCCCGCACCCGCAGCGAACTCGTCCCTGCCAGCCGCCCTGCCCGACGTGGCGATCGAGCTTGGCGAGCGTTTCGCGCAGCGCGGACACGAGCTCAGCCTCGTGGGTGGCCCGGTGAGGGATCTCTTCCTCGGCCGCGAGGCACCCGACCTCGACTTCACCTCCAGCGCCACCCCGGATCAGATCCTCGACGCGATCGACGGCTGGGCCGAGGCCACCTGGGACGTCGGCCGCGAATTCGGCACGATCGCCCTGCGCAGGGGCCAGGACCAGATCGAGATCACGACCTACCGGGCCGATGTCTACGACGAGGACTCCCGCAAGCCGCACGTCCGCTTCGGCACGCGCCTCGAGGACGACCTCGCGCGCCGGGACTTCACGGTGAACTCCATGGCGATCCGCCTGCCCGGCGGCGAGCTGGTCGATCCCTTCGACGGACGCGGCGATCTCGAGCGAGGGCTGCTGCGCACGCCCTCCGGCCCGGAGATCTCCTTCTCCGATGACCCGTTGCGCATGATGCGCGGTGCCCGCTTCGTGTCCCAGCTCGGCTTCGATGTGGCGCCCGCCGAGCTCGCGGCGATGGAGTCGATGGCGGCACGGCTGGAGATTGTCTCGGCAGAACGCGTGCGAGACGAGCTCACCAAGCTCCTGCTCGGCGCCCACCCCGACCGCGGCGTGGACATCATGGTCTCCACCGGCCTGGCCGAGCTGGTGCTGCCGGAGGTGGCGGCGCTGCGCCTCGAGAAGGACGAGCATCACCGCCACAAGGACGTCTACGAGCACTCGCTGACCGTGCTGCGTCAGGCGGCCGAGCGCGAGGGTGGGCCGGAGGATGCGGTGCCTGGCCCCGACCTGGTCCTGCGCCTGGCCGCGCTGCTGCACGACATCGGGAAGCCGGACACCCGCCGCTTCGAGTCCGGCGGCGCCGTCTCCTTCAGGCATCACGACGTCGTGGGCGCCAAGCTCACGCGCAAGCGCCTCAAGGCGCTGCGCTTCGACAACGACACGGTCAAGGCCGTGGCCCGCCTCGTGGAGCTGCACATGCGCTTCTACGGCTACGCGGATGCCGGCTGGTCCGATTCGGCCGTGCGCCGGTACGTGACCGACGCCGGCCCGCTGCTCTCGCGCCTGCACCTGCTCACCCGCTCGGACGTCACGACGCGCAATCGCCGCAAGGCCGAGCGGCTCGAGTTTGCCTATGACGACCTGGAGGCCCGCGTCGAGGAGCTGGCCGCCCAGGAGGAACTGGACGCGATCCGCCCCGATCTGGACGGCGGCGCCATCATGGCCGCCCTGGGCATCAAGCCGGGACCGCTCGTGGGACGGGCCTATTCCTTCCTGCTTGAGCGCCGCCTCGACCGCGGCCCCGCGCCGGAGGACGAGGCGCTCGCCGAGCTGTGCGCGTGGTGGCAGGAACAGCCCGAAAGTCGCGAGCAGGACTGAGCCCCGCGCGCTGGGCGCGCCCCGGCCCGCCCCGCGCTGAACGACGCCGGCCCCGCCTCACGGTGGGGCGGCGTCGTCGTGCCCCGAGGGCGCCGCGCCGTTCACCGCGAAGTCATCTCAGAAAAAGCCACCCACGGTCTTTGCTCCTGGCGTCATTCCTGTTACGGTTGAACTCGTGATCGGGAGTTCCCAATGGGAACGGCGGTCGCAGGCCAACTACACACTTCGCCGTAGACCCTGACAAGGTCGCTCGCGGCCCGAACCCAGCCATAAGGAGGTGGGACAAGATGATGAATATCCAGATCGGCTTCTATGCCGGAGCTCTTCGTGGAATCAATCCGACCGTGCGCGATCGCGCCGGGATTGCCACCGTCACTTCCCCCACCTCGGTCCTGGGTTCGCTCTGATCAACCTTTTTGATCGCGCGCCGCAGGCGCACCACCGGTAGAGACCGGATCCGAGGCGGGATGAACTTCCCTAATACACGCCTCATCGACAGGATTCACCGGTCATGGCCCGCACTACCCCTCTCACCGCCTCCACCCCCAGCGCCCATCGCACCGAGCTGATCTTTGCCGGCCCCGCCGTGCTCAAGCAGCCCAAGGATGCGCTCACCCGCCTGCCCATGAAGGGAGGTGAAACGCGATGAAAAACCGCCAAAGTGCCCGCGGCTGGTTCACCACCGGCACCCCGTGGCACCCCGCCCCCGAGGTTCCCGGCACCGAGCGCGCCGAGAGGCTGCGCCTTGAAATGGAGACGCAGCTATGGACCGTTCGCTCGTACCGCTGACGGACGCCCGTCGGCATCCCGCCAACGCAAAGGCCGCGCAGGCCAAGAAGCCTGCGCGGCCTTCGCGCGTCCGGGGGGGTCTTCATCGCCCCGGGCGCCGGGTGCTCACGAGAGGTGAGGCGCCTCAGCGCTCAACGTCGCCGCGGATGAAGGCCTCGACCTTCTCCTTGGCGATGTCGTCGTTGTACTGCTCCGGCGGGGACTTCATGAAGTACGAGCTCGCGGAGAGGATGGGGCCACCGATGCCGCGATCCAGCGCGATCTTGGCCGCACGGACGGCGTCGATGATGACACCGGCGGAGTTCGGGGAGTCCCAGACCTCCAGCTTGTACTCGAGCGACACGGGGGCGTCGCCGAAGTTGCGGCCCTCGAGGCGCACGAACGCCCACTTGCGATCATCCAGCCACGCGACGTAATCGGAGGGACCGATGTGGACGTCATCCTCGGCCAGCTCGGCGGAGGTGTTGGAGGTGACGGCCTGCGTCTTGGAGATCTTCTTGGACTCGAGGCGCTCGCGCTCGAGCATGTTCTTGAAGTCCATGTTGCCGCCCACGTTCAGCTGGTACGTGCGATCCAGCGTGACGCCGCGATCCTCGAACAGCTTGGCCATCACGCGGTGCGTGATGGTGGCGCCGATCTGGGACTTGATGTCATCGCCCACGATCGGCACGCCGGCCTCGGTGAACTTGTCGGCCCATTCCTTCGTGCCGGCGATGAAGACGGGCAGGGCGTTCACGAACGCGACGTGCGCGTCGATGGCGCACTGGGCGTAGAACTTGTCCGCCTGCTCGGAGCCGACCGGGAGGTAGGAGACCAGGACGTCAACCTTGGCGTCCTTGAGGGCCTGCACCACGTCCACGGGGGCCTCGGCGGACTCCTCGATGGTCTGGCGGTAGTACTTGCCCAGGCCGTCCAGGGTCACGCCGCGCTGCACCGTGACGCCCGTGGTGGGCACGTCCGCGAGCTTGATGGTGTTGTTCTCGGAGGCGTTGATGGCCTCGGAGAGGTCGAGGCCCACCTTCTTGGCGTCCACATCGAACGCGGCCACGAACTGGACGTCGTTCACGTGGTAGTCGCCGAACTGGACGTGCATCAGCCCGGGAACGGTGGTGTTCGGGTCGGCGTCGCGGTAGTACTCGACGCCCTGGACCAGCGAGGACGCGCAGTTTCCCACGCCGACGATGGCGACCCGGAGAGGATGATCCGACACGAAATCGTCTCCTTGGAATTCTTGATTCGCTCGACGCGCGCCGTGCCCGGGACCGTCGTGGTCGGGGGCAGGCGCGCGCACAGTTGCGATCCAGTCTAGTCCAGCCAGGCTGTGAGCCCGCTTGACGTCCTCCGGGCCAGGGTGGGGGCGCTCAGCCGGTCACCTGGCGCAGGAACTGGGAGGCCCGCAGCACCGGTTGGGGCAGGCGCGTGCGCAGCCTGGCGCGCCACGCCCGCGAGCGTGCCCTGGCCAGCACCGCCGGGTCCTGGGTGAGCTCGCCGCGCCGGGCGAGATCCGCCACGTCGTCGAGGGCCGCTGCCGCCTCGCGCCAGCCGGAGGAGACCCGCAGCGGCTCGTGGAAGTAGTTGCGGTGGGCCCAGCGCGGCTCGAGCGACGGCAGGCGCAGGGCGCGCACCTCGGCGAGGGTCGCCAACAGCCCGGAGCCCTCGAACAGGGAGTTCAGCAGCCTCTCCGAGACGCCGAAATCGCTCAGGATCGCCACGGGGATGCCCCGGTCGATCGCCTCGATGGCGGCGGTGGAGGACACCGTGACGAGGGCCGTGCCCGGCGTCAGCAGAGGCGCGAGGGGGCCGGCCTCCCACGAGAGCTCGTTGCCGCGGACGAGACCCTCCTGGGTCAGCTCCTCCCAGAGCGCGTCGTAGGGGTGAAGCTCCCGATGCGTCTGCGGTTCCCCGCGCCGCGCACGCAGCTTGATGATCACCTCCACCCCTGGGCGCTCGCGGGAGCAGGCGGCTAGCTCCAGCAGGACGGTGCGGCGTTCCTCGCGTTCGAAGGGCATCTTGGCCTGCGCCGCAAAGACGAGCCGGGTCACGGGGGCCGTGCTCTGGGGCGGGGGAGCGTGGTGACGAAGCATGGGCAGCCGGGCCAGGGCCATGGCCGGGGGCACGAGCTCCTCCGCAGCGGCCGGCACCACGGACGCTGGCTTCTCGTCCTCCGGAAGGGGGGTGTCCGCCGGGTCGGGGCCGTCGTCGGCCGGGCGCTCCGGATCCGGCCCCTCCGCTGCCTGCTCCTCGGCGGTGTCGGGCCTCCCCGAGCCGGCGGACAGCACGAGCGGGGCGGCCGGCAGGGCACCGAGCCGCGCGAATTCCTCGCCCTCTGCGAGGGAATGGACGAGGAAGAGGTCGCTGAGTTCGCGGAAACTGAGCGCGAGGCGCGTGGCGGGCAGGGCGATGCCGGGCAGCGCCGTGACGAGCGCTGGGCGGCGCGGCGCGGCGCTCCATTGCAGGAGCACCTCGCGCGCCACGGGACCCGTGGCGGCGACCAGCACGACGTCGGGCGCCGGGTTGGCGTTGGAGGCAAGCCGCTTGAGCGGGAGGACGGCCGGGGTGCGGCCCTGCAGGAAGGTGCCCTCCAAGGCGGCCCGCGTCTGCACGCTCGTGGGCTGCACGGGGGAGCGCACCACCATCACCTGGCGCCGCCACTGGGGCAGGTGCTCAAGGAAGTGGACGGCGTACTTGAGGTACGAATCCGAGTCGGCGATGGCCAGGATGGTGCCGGTCACTCGGCGCTCCTTGGGGATGGTGAGAGGACGGAGGATTGCAGGTGGGCCCGCAGCTCGGGGGACGCCGCAGCGGTCCACCAGCTTTCGGGGACCCGGCTGCCGTGCACGCGCACATCCCGGCCGCCGAGCAGGAGCCGCAGCGAGGGGATGGCGGTGGACGGAAGCGCCTGCACGCGTTGACCGGGGAAGAGGCCGCGCAGGCGCATTTCCACGGGGACGGTATTGGGGCGCACCGTGATGCGCGGATGCGCGGCGAGCCGCGCGAGCGCGTCGCCGCGCTCGCGGCGGTGGGGGAAGTAGGAGAGCGGGCCCTCTTCGGTGAGGGACTCGACCCAACGCAGGTACGGTTCCTCGCGGATGAGCCCGTCCGCCGCGAGGGCGGAGCCGATCACCATGGTGGGTTCCGAGAAGGTCTCGTCGACCGGCTGGGCGCGCAACCACTCGAAGCGGTGCCCCTCCACGGCGATGCCCACCTCGTTCAGGCGCCGGTGCAGCTCCTGGGGAAGGGGCATGGCCGTCACCACGAGCACCTTGCCAGCGGCCGCCCGCGCACGGGTGAGGTGCCAGAGGGCGAGGCCGAGGGCGCGGCGCTGGCCCCCGCCCGGCGCGCTCTGCCTGACGAGCGGGACCGGGCGGTCCGAGGCAAGCTGCTCAAGCAGGGCGAGCGTGGCCAGGCCGTCGTCGATGATGATGAGCTCGCGCTCGCCCAGCGGAGCCAGGAGGGCGCGCTGGACCTGGCCGGAATGCAGGTCACCCACGCCCCAGCGGTGGTGTTGTGACGTCCAGGCGGCGCCGAGCCGGCCGTTACCCTCGTGGAGCACGACGCCGGAGGGCAGCGCGGTCTCCAGTGTGGCCCGCGTGGTGTCCAGGCCGGGCGTGTCCGGGCGCAGGTTCACCTCCGTGGCGTCGCCCGTGAGCCCCGCCGTGTGGGCCTCGATGGCGCTGAGCAGCTGCAGGGGTGACTCGACCCAGAAGGTGGCCCTGCCGTGGCGCGGCCGGGCGATGGCCCGGGCGGCGTGGGGCGGGACACTCCGCGCGGCGGGCAGCTGGCTCATGCGTTGCTTCCCCTCTGCCACCACTGGCGCAGCCCCGTGGCGATCCCCGCGGCGGCGCCGGCCACCGCGCGTCGGCCGGAGCGGCGCTCGAGGCGCGCCGACTCAAGACCTGCCGGATCGAGGCGGTGCCGGTCCGCCACGGCGGGGCGGTGGCCCCCGGCCCGGCTGCTGGTCGATCCTTTCGCCGACCCGGTCGCCGACCCGCGGGCCGGCCCGGAGTCCGGCACCGGAGCCGCTCCCGTCGCCGACCGGGAACCGGGGCCACCCGGGGTGGGTGGCGCATCCCACCCCGCGTCGGCGGCGGGAGGCTCGGCCTCGAGCCGCAAGGACTTCAGGAGTTTGGAAGGAACGTAGGCGCTGCGCAGCGCGGGGGAGTGGAGCAAGGTGCGGGTTGCGGTGGGGCGCAGCTCCGCCAGGAGCTGGGGCGCCACCGCGAAGGCCACGGCGTCCACTAGCTCCTGCAGCTGGCCCGGGGACGTGGGCCCGCCCTGGCCGGTGGGGCGCGGACCGGGCGCCGCCTCCTCGGAGGGAAGGGGGAGGCCGCGGCGCAGGACGGCGTCGACGAGCGCGAGCCGGGGGCGGGCGGGGTCGGCCAGGGAGGCGAGGCGCGGGAGCACGCGGCCGGTGGCCACCGACTGCACGCGTTCGCCGCCGTGGGATCGCAGCGCGAGCAGCCAGGGATCGTCCACCGAGAGCGTCAGCGCCGGCCGCACGAGGTGGTGGGCCACCGCCGGCGGGAGGCCGGAGGGAAGGACGGCGCTGGCCAGGCCGACCGCCGCTGCCGCCTCGGCCAACCGCCGGGCGTCCGCCTTCCCGTGCACGGGGGCCGGCAGGTAGGTGACGGCCCGCAGGCCGGTGTCGAGCGCGGCGTCCATCAGGCGCCCGGCGAGGCGCGTCGCCTCCGCCTCGGTGTGCTTGCCCAGCCCGGGAAGGTCGCGGCCGAGCACGAGCGCCGTGCGTTCCCCCGCCGCCTTCCACTCCAGGATCCGGCGGGGGGCGGACAGCGAGGCCGCCCAGGCCTCCGCGCTCGCGCGCAGCGAGGCCAGGGGGACGGCGTGCAGCGAGACGGCCCGTTCGCGCAACAGGACGGGGCGCAGGCCCGGCACGAGCTCGGCGTACACGAGGGCCTTGATCCTGGCCCGCGTGAGGCGAGAGAGCTGGGAGGGGGTGGGGCAGGGTCCTGCGTCCCCGTCGTCGAGCAGGACAAGGCGGGCCTTGCCCGCCGCCGCGGCGAGGCGCTCCGCAGCCTCCGGGGCGGCGGCGTCGAGCACCACGACGGACGGCGCAAGCGAGCGCAGCACGTCGGCCGCATCGGAGCGGGTGCCGAGGTCCAGCGGGGCGTCGGAGGCGGGGAGGCGCAGCCCGGAGGCGAGCGCCTCGCCGACGGCGCGGCCGGGGGCCGTGCGGGAGTCGAAGACGATGACGCGGTCGCTGGACGAGGGCAGGACCCCGGCCGCCGTGGCGGCGAGCAGGGTCAGGAGCCCAGCAGGGCTCGCGGCGTGCAGCAACAGGCGCATGTCAGCCCCGCTTGGACCAGGTCACGAGGCGCGAGCCCACGGCGCCCGCGGCCCGGCGGGGGCCGCCGCGCAACCCACCCGGGGTACGCAGCCGCCCCAGGGTGCCGAGCGTGCGGCGCGCCAACTCCGGATCGCGCAAGATCCACTGCGCCAAGCGGTGGGCGCGCGAGGGTGCCCGGCCGACGCGGTGGGGCAGGCCAAGCACGCGCAGTCGGCGCTGTTTGACGTAGCGATCGCGCAGATCGGGGTGCCGCGTGAGGAAGTCCTGGGCCGGCTGCCGCAGCTCCGGCAAGAGCGTGGAACGCATGGCGTAGGCCACGGCCTCCATGAGGCCCTGCAGGAGAGCAGGATCCTGGGCCAGCCGGGGATCGGAGCCGGGGCGCAACAAGGCGTCGGCGAGGATCAGAGGCACCCGATTGGAGTTTTGGTAGGGGCTCAGGAGCGGCATGAGCTCCTCGGTGCCGACGGCCACGGCGCGTACTCCGCGCGTGGCCCGCAGAGTCACGAGGCCCGTGGAGAAGGCGGACACCACCACGGCCGGGTCGACCCATTCGGCCACGACCTCGGCCGGCACGGTGTCTGGCAGGATCACGGCGTCCACGCCCGCGGCACGGGCGGCCTCGAGGACCGCTTGGAGCGAGGTGAGCGAGGCGCTCGGGTGCGGCTTGTATGCCACCACGCTCGCTCCGGCGGCCTTGGCTTCGTGGAGCATGGCGGCCGCCAAGTCGCGCTCCTGCTCGGGCGTGACGATGCCCAGGTCGGCGAGATACTGACCAAGGAGGAGTGCGACCCGGTCCGGGGTGTTGGCGACCGCGGCCGCCTGCTCCGAGGGGCGCTCGGCCCGTGCCCAGTCAGCGATGAGCTCGCCGAGAGCCGACGCCGGGACGGGGATGAGTTGCGCGCCCGTCTCCCGCAGCAAGATCGGGCTGAGGCCGGGCAAGAGATCCAGGTAGGCCACGGCATCAACGCGCTGCAGGATGTCCCGCGGCAGCGTGACGCGGGTGGGACCGTAGCTCATGAGCCCGTCCGAGTGGACCACCAGCGGCGAGGAGCCAAAGACCCGCGCGAGGGCCTTGGCCGGGTTGGCCTGCAGCGACTCAAGGTAGAGCCGCACCGGCTCGGTCCCGAGCCCCCACTGCGTGCGCAGGAGGCTCTGCCACAGGGGCAACTCCTCGGTGCGGGGGTTGAACTGGTGGGGGCGCCGCGGCCAGAGCTGGGCGCCAAAGTCGATGATCCGGTCGAAGGCTGCGGCGAGCCGCTCAAAGCCGGGGGTCTCCTGCAAGGAGGGGACAAGCTCCGGCTGCCTGGCCGAGTTGATGAGCACGAGCACGCGCTCCTCGCCCTCGCGGCGCTCACCGAGCGCACCCGAGCCGAGCATCGCGTTGAGGGACGCCACTTGATAGAGGGTCGAGGCTTCGAAGAGATGAATCATGCCGCGGCCTCCGCACCTTCGGCGCGCAAGGCCGGGGCCAGGAGCGGGCGAAGGGCCTTGCGGCGCTTCGGGTCAAGCCCCTCCAGTGCCTCAGCAATCTGGGCGGGGCTCAGGTCGGTCACGGCCTCGAGGAGGGCGGGGGCGAGCCCGGCGCGCGTGGCCTGGCTGAGCTCGTGTTGACGGGCCACGTGATGGTGCGCGATAGCCAGGCACTGGCGTAGGGCCTTGGGCAGGAAACGATCCGCCTCCGGATGTGCCAGCACGCCGGCGAGGATCTTGCGGTAGGCCGGGCCGAAGTCCAGCTGGCGCTCGTCGGGAATCGCGGTGAGCGAGGTGGCGACGCCGCGGCGGTACAGGATGCCGGGGGCGTCCACGACGGCAAAGCTCGCGGCCTGCAGGTGCAGGCGCCACGTGATTTCGCGGTCCTCCGCGGTGCGCAGCGTCTCGTCGAAGTGCAGCAGGCCGGAGTCAAGCAGTTCCCGGCGGTACACGGCGGCCCACACAAAGGGGTAATCGATCATGGTCGCGGCCGCGACGGGAAGGATCGAGCCGCTCGGCTCGAGTGATACGTGGCGCCTGGCCTGCGGGGCAGGTTTGATGACGCGGGTCCCGCGGGTGTCTGGGATGACATCGCACTTGACGAAATCGACGCCGAGCCGGTCCAGCCACGCGAGCATGTGGGCCAGGTGGCCGGGGGCGTACCAATCGTCCCCGTCGAGCACGGCAACCGCCCTGCCCGTCGCGACGGCCAGGCCGGCGTTGCGGGCGGCCGAGACGCCGCGGGCGGGGGAGAGGGAGAGGAACTCGAGGCGCGGGAGGCGCCCCGCAAACTCCTTGACCACGGCCGCCGGGTCGTCATCGGAACCGTCGTCCACCACGATCACCTCGAGGCGCGAGGGATCGTCGAACTGGCGGGTGAGGCTCGTCAGCGCATCCCGCAGGAACGATGCCTGCTGGTGAGCGGTGACGATCAAGCTGAGGTCGGGGGCCATGAACTGGACGCTACGAGGGCGACATGACCCTTACTCCACGCCAAGGTGAACGCGAGGCAAAGCGATCGCCCAGGGCGCGCGGGTAGTCTCCTGGGGCATGCGCAACGTGCCAAGCAGCCTGGACCCCACCGTCGTCGCCGGCATCGACGAGCGGCTCGGCGGTGTGGAGGCCGCCCATGGGGTGCGCGTGCTGTGGGCCATCGAGTCCGGTTCGCGCGCATGGGGCTTTCCCTCGCCCGACAGCGACTACGACGCCCGCTTCCTGTACCTGCGCCCGGCCGCCGACTACCTTTCGCTCTGGCCCCGCAGGGACGTCATCGAGACGCCGCTCGATGCGGTGTTCGACGTCAACGGCTGGGACCTGGCCAAGGCGGTGAGGCTCATCGTGAAGGGCAACGCCGCTGCGCTCGAGTGGCTGCGCTCTCCCATCGTCTATTCCGGCGACGCGGCCTTCAGGGACCGGGTCTTGGCGCTCGCCGAGCGCGTGGTGCGCCGCGAGGATCTGGGGCGGCACTACCTTCACGTGGCGCGGCAGCAGCGCCTGGGCCGGGCCAACCTCAAGCGTTTCTTCTACGTGCTGCGCCCCGCCGCCGCGCTGCACTGGCTCGCCGAGCACCCCGACCGGGTCCTGCCTCCCATGGACCTGCCCACCCTGCTCGCCGAGGCCAACCCGGGCTCGCAGGTGCGTTCCGCGGCCCTCGGCCTCATCGAACTCAAGTCGCGGACCCGCGAGATGGGCAGCGGCGAGGTGCCTGCCGCGCTCGCGGAGTTTGTTGAGCGTGAGATGGCCCGGGCCGTCGGCTTCGAGGCGGCGGGGGAGGATCCCTCCGAGCGCGCGGCGGCCCGGCGCGACGCCGACGCCTTCTTCCGCGCCGAGCTGGCCCTGAGCAACTGAACCCGCCCCGCTTTTTCACCCCCTCGCGGAATCCGCACCCCCTCGGTGGTTTTTGCACCGCCCTCGGGACGGTGAAAAAGCGCAGCGGGGGTGAAAATGCGCCGCGGGGGTGAGATTCCGGGAAGGGGGTGACAAACGGGCGGGCGCACCGCACCGCACCGCACCGCAGCACAGCACAGCGCGACGCCGGGCCGCCCCCCAAGGGCGACCCGGCGTCGTCGTGCATCTCGCCTCAGCCGGCCGCGCCGACACCCGCGGCCCGCCGAGCCAAGCCGATCGGCTCAGGCGTCGACGCGGCGCAGGCGCGAGAGCGGCGCCAACTCGCCGGGGAACACGCGCTTCACGCCGTCGCCCAGGGCGTCCTGCAGGATGCGGATGTCGCGGATGAGCGAGGCGAAGCCCTTGGGCTCGAGCGACGCGGCCTGGTCCGAGCCCCACATGGTGCGATCCAGGGTGATGTGGCGCTCCACGGTGACGGCGCCGAGGGCGACGGCGGCGAGGGAGATCTGCAGGCCGCGCTCGTGGCCGGAGTAGCCCACGGGCACCTGGTAGCGCTCGCGCAGCGTCTCGATCATGCGCAGGTTGGCCTCCTCGGCCGGCAGCGGGTAGGTCGAGGTGGCGTGCATGAGCACGAGCTTGTCGGTGCCGAGGGTCTCGACGGCCTTGTCGATCTGCTCGATCGTGGACATGCCGGTGGAGAGGATGATCGGCTTGCCGGTCTCGCGCAGGGCGGTCAGCAGCTCGATGTCGGTGACGGAGGCCGAGGCGACCTTGTGGGTCACGGCGCCCAGGTTCTCCATGAACTCCACGGAGGGCACGTCCCACGGGGAGGCGAAGGCGTCGAGGCCGCGCTCGGCGGCGTAGGAGAGCAGCTCCTTGTACTGGGCGTCGTCGAACTCCACGCGGTAGCGGTAGTCGAGGTAGGTCATGTCGCCCCACGGGGTGGAGCGGATCTTGTCGCGCATGTCCTTGGGGGTGGAGATCTCCGGCGTGCGCTTCTGGAACTTCACGGCGTTGGCGCCGGCCTCGGCCGAGATGTCGATGAGCTGCTTGGCCACCTCGATGTCGCCGTTGTGGTTGATGCCGATCTCGCCGATCACGTAGACGTCCTGGTCGGCGCCGAGGAGGTTCTCGCCGATCTGCACGGGCTGGGTGGCGCGGGTGGAATCGATGGTGGTCATCGCAAGTGCCTTTCGAAGGGGTTTCACGCGGTCGCGGTCGCGACCGGGGAGGTGTGGTGAACCGGCGCCGGGGCGGCGACGGACAGATGGGGGGTGGTGACATCGGTGCCCGACGGCGCGGCCTGGGCCGCCGCCCGGCCGGCCAGCACGCGCTCGCAGGCCTCGCGGACGGCGCCGTGGCCGCCCCGGGCGGCCAGGGTCAGGCGGGCCTCGGCGAGGACCTCGGGGCGGGCGTCCGCCACGGCGAGGGGCCAGCCGACGAGGCGCAGCGCGGGCAGGTCGTTGACGTCGTTGCCGAGGTAGGCGACGCGCCGAGGGTTGAGGCCGTGCTCCTGCATCCAGGCGCGCAGCGCGCCCGCCTTGTCGGAGACGCCCTGCAGCACCGGGACGCCGAGCTTGGCGGCGCGGGCGCTGACGACGGGGTTGACCTCGGTGGACAGGATGAGCAGCGGGACCCCGGAGCGCGTGAGGCGGGAGACGCCCATGCCGTCCCCCCGGCTCACGCGCACCGACTCGGTGCCGTCCTGGCTCACGAAGGCAGCGTCGTCCGTGTGGACGCCGTCGAAGTCGGTGACGAGCGCGTCCACGTCGAGGAGGGCGGCCGAACCGGAGGCGTGGGCCCGGCGGGCGGCCAGCTCGGACACGGCCTGCAGGTCCTCGAGGGTGTCGATCTCCGGTGCCGTCCACGCCGGGACCTCGAGGATGTCGATGCTGCCGAAGAAGCGGTGGCGGGCGCTGCGCAGACCCGTGGTGCGCATGGCGTAGAACGCGCCGGTCTCGCGGTACTGCGGGGCGCGGTCCTGACGCCGCGGGCGGTGGGTCGCCTCGTGGCCCACGGCGAGGACGGAGCCGGCCGTGTCCCTCGTCCAGAGGAAGCCGTGGTCCTCCACGGCGGCAAAGCTCACATCGGCGCCGCCCACGAGGACGCGGCGGATGGCCTCGTCGAGATCCGCCGGATCGATGAAGGGCGAGGTGCACTGCAAGAGCACCGTGATGGTGGGCTGCTCGTGGCCGTTGGCGGCGAGGGTGTCGAGCGCATGCAGGACGGCCGATTCGCTGCTGGCGGTGTCGCCGGAGAGCTCGTCTGGGCGCTCCACGATCTTGGCACCGGCGGCGACCGCCTCGCGGGCGATCCCGGCGTGATCGGTGCTCACGAGCACGTCGGTCACGAGGGTGGCCGCCTTGGCAGCGTCGATGGCCCTGGCCACGAGCGAGCGCCCGGCAACGGGCCGCAGATTCTTGAGGGGGACACCCTTGGAGCCACCCCTGGCGGGGATGACGACGACCACGCGGTCGGTGCGGTGGGTGTGCTCTGTGGTGTTCACGTCCCTGACGCTAAGGAGCCAGGGTGACGCCCACACCGGGGCTGGGTGAATGGGAGGTGACGAACCCGAACACTTTGCGTCACCGGGGCGCCGGTTGGTCCGGCGATGCGCGGCGGGGCGGGTTCCTGTGAAGAAACCCGCCCCGCCGCCGATCCGGTCGGTTTACTGACCCATCTCGTAGCCGTAGCGGCAGGTCATGAGCAGCCGGACGGAGGCGCGGTAGTCGCCTTCGGTGTCGGTCATGCTCCGGGTCAGTTCGCTCATCTTGGTGGTGTCGCGGGCCTTGAAGGCGTCGCCCAAGGACTGGTTGAAGTTCTGCAGGGAGGTGATGGCTTGCTTGATCTCGGGGATGCTCGCCTTGGAGGCCAGCGCCTTGAGCTTGCTGGCTCGGGCGAAGTAGATCTCGAAATACTTGCTCGAGTCCGAGGGGGACTCGTAGTAGTAGGTGGCCTGGTAGGCGTCGCCGCACACCGCTTGGTCCGCCTTGTAGCGATCCGTGGGGGCGTAGGCGCTGGCGGAGGTCTGTGGGGCGGCCGTGGTCTCCTCGGACTGGAACGGATCGTCGGTCGAGTCCGTCGAGTCCGTCGAGTCCGTCGGGTCAGTGGAGAACGGCTCGTCCGTCGGCTCGGGTGCGGTGGTCGGCGACGGGAGCGTCGGGGCCGCGGTGGGAGCGGCAACGGGCGGCGGGGTGTCGGCGGAGCGCTCGGCGACGAGCCCGGGCAGGCCGGGCACCCCCTGCTCGGCAGAACAGGCGGACACGGTGAGGGCGAGCGTGCAGACCGAGGCGACGGCCAGCACTCGCGGCAGGGCATTCTTCATGGGATGTTCCCCTCGACATCGGGCATGAGTTTCTGACGGCGTCAGGATACATCCATTCCTTGGCAAAAGGACCTGGGGGGGCGGGCTCACCGTAGGCTGGTGCGCATGTCGAGCCAGGATCCCCAGGGTCATCACCGCCGCGGTCCGCTGCGCATCACGGTGCCCAGCCGCAACGACGCGTTCCTTCGATCCCTCGTGGGGGCGATCGGCGGCCCGCTGGGCCGACGCACCGAGCCCGGCGTCGTCAGCCCCGGTTTCTGGCGCGTGGAGCGCGTGCTGCTGGTCATCGTCACCGTCTTTGGCTTGCTCACCGTCCTCTCCAAGGACGTGTGCAGGCAGAACGGTTGGGGTGGTGCCCAGAACGCCTTTGTCGGCATGTGCTATTCGGATTGGACGGCCCTGTGGGGCGGGCGTGGCTTTGCGGCCGACGCCTGGGCACCGTTCACCGGTTCCTCCGGGGAGCCGTTCGAGTACCCGGTCCTGATGTCCGCCATCGCTTCGGTGCTCTCGCTTCTTGTCCCGCGCTCGCTGGAGCCCGGCCAGCAGCTGCTGGCCTACTTCGACATCAATACCTTCTTTGCCGTGGCCCTCTGGGCCGTGGTGGTGCTCGCCGTGGCCAAGTGCTCGGGGCGGCGGATCTGGGACGCGGCGATCGTGGCCGCGAGCCCGGCCATGCTCTTTGCGCTGACCGTTAACTGGGACATGTGGGCCGTGGCCATGCTCGCGCTGGGGCTGCTCGCCTTGGGGCGCGAACACCCGTGGCTGGCCGGCATCCTCATCGGGCTCGGCGCCGCCACGAAGCTCTACCCGGCGCTCGCCCTGGGGGCGCTCCTCGTGATCGCCATCCGCACCGGCGTCTATAAGCCCTTCTTCAAGGTGGTGGGCGGGGCCGCCGCGGCGTGGCTCGCGGTCAACGTGCCCTTTGCCATCGCCGCCTTCGATCGCTGGTGGACCTTCTACTCCTTCAGCGGCAGCCGTGGCGCCGGCAACTCCTCGGTCTATCAGGCCTGGGACCTCTCGGTCGGGCGCTGGTTCCCCGCCCTGCAGAGCACACCGGGCGCCATCACCATCATCGGCTTCGGCGCCTTTGCCCTCGCGTGCCTCGGGATCCTCGCGCTCGGCATCACCGCCCCGCAGCCGCCCCGCGTTGCCTCGCTCGTGTTCCTTGTGGTGGCCGCGTTCGTCCTGGTCGGCAAGGTCTACTCGCCGCAGTTTGTGCTCTGGCTCGTGCCGCTCGCGGCGCTGGCCTACCCGCGCTGGCGGGCCCTGCTGACGTGGCAGCTCTTCGAGGTGGCGCACTTCGTCGGGATCTGGATGTACCTCTACATGCACTCGGGGGACGAGAACGCCAACGGCCGCTTCCCCGATGAGCTCTTCGTGCTGCTGATCCTGGGCCACATGGTCTCGCTCGGCTGGGTGTGCTTCCTCGTGGTGCGCAGCGTCCTGCGCCCGGAGACCGACCCTGTGCGGCGCGTTGGCCTCGTCGACCCGCTCGGGGGCCTCTTCGCCGGGCGCGATGCATACCCGCCCAAGGCGCGCGCCGCCCTGGCGGCGCCGGCCCTGCCCGGCGCCCGCCACGTCGCTCCCGTCCTCGTGGGCGCCGGGGCGGGCGAGGCACCCACGGGACCGGCCGCCGTCGCGCCCTGGGAAACGGTGGGCGAGGCACCCACGGGACCAGCCGACGTCGTGCCGGTGGAGACGGCGGGGACCGGGGCCGCGGGGGCGGTGGCCCCCAGCGCCGAGGCGGCGGCCGCCGCCCTGCCCGGCGCCACGCTGCCCGACGCCGCGGGAGGCCAGGGTGCCTCCCTCCCCCTCGCGGGGGAGACGGAGCGCGCCCCCGGCCAGGGGGATCATCCCTCAGGGTCATGACCCGGGCGCGTGGGCGCCGATAGCGTTGACGGCATGATCGAGATCAGCCATCTGAGCAAGGAGTACGGGGGCAAATCCGCCCTGAGCGACGTCTCCTTCACCGTGCAACCGGGCCAGGTCACGGGCTTCCTCGGCCCCAACGGCGCCGGCAAGTCCACCACCATGCGCATCCTCATGGGTCTCGAGACCCCCGGACGCGGCACCGCCACCATCATGGGCAAGCCGCTCGCGCAGCACGCCGCCCCGCTGCGCACCGCGGGGGCGCTGCTCGATGCGCGCTCCCTGCATCCGGCGCGCAAGGCGCGCTCCTCACTGCTTGCCCTCGCCGATTCGAACGGCATCCCCGCCTCCCGCGTGGACGAGGTGCTCGAGCTGACGGGCCTCGGCGCCGTTGCCGATCAGCGCTCCGGTGGGTTCTCGCTCGGCATGGGGCAGCGACTCGGCATCGCCGCCGCGCTCATCGGGGACCCGCAGGTGCTGCTCTTCGACGAGCCCGTCAACGGCCTCGACCCCGAGGGCGTGACCTGGGTCCGGCGCCTGTGCCGCGACCTCGCCGGGCAAGGGCGCACGGTCCTGATCTCCTCCCACCTCATGTCGGAGATGGCGCAGACGGCCGACCGCGTGGTGGTCATCGGCCGCGGGCGGATCCTGGCCGACGCCTCCCTCGAGGAGTTCACCACGCGGCTCGGCGAGGAGCACGTGCTCGTCGGCACACCGGAGACCACCCGGCTCGGGGACGCCCTCTACGCCGGCGGCGCGCAGGTCAGGCGCGTCGACCCGCAGCGGCTGGACGTCCGCGGCGTCGACGCCGCGCTCGTGGGGCGCGTGGCGTTCGAACAGGGGATCATGCTCAGCGAACTCACGCAGGTGCGCACCTCGCTCGAGGAGGCGTACCTGCGCCTGACCGCCGCCGAGGTCGAGTACCGCTCCGGATCCCAGCCCAACCAGGCCCAGCCGATGGAGGCGCAGCGATGAGCACCCACAGCATGTACGGCACGGACACCGTCCCCGCCAACCCCGCGCTCGCCGGCGCGCGCGTGACGTTCGCGCGCGTGCTGCGTTCGGAGTGGCGCAAGCTCTTCTCCCTGCGTTCGGCGTCCATCCTGCTCGTCTGCGGCGCAGCGGTCATGCTCCTCTTCTCCGGCGGTCTCTCGCTCATCATGGGGCTCCAGATGGACTCTGTGGAGGTGGACGTTCCCTGGGCCATGGTGGCCCAGATGGGCGGGCTCGGGCTGCAGATCGGCGGCCTGCTCGTGGCGGCCAACGCCGTGGTCAACTTGGCGGGCGAGTACACGACGCACACGGCGGTGAGCACGTACAGCGCCGTTCCCCGCCGCGGGCTCGTCTACCTCGCCAAGATCCTCATCAACGGCGCGATCGGCTTCGTGTTCGGTGCCGTGTGCCACGGGCTCGCGATGCTCGTCACCGGGCTCGTTTTCGCGGCCACGGGTCACGGGGTGGTCTCCGACGGCCGGCTCGTCACGGAGGCGCTGATCTCCGGCCTCTACGTGTTCCTGCTCGTCTGCATGGGGCTCGGCCTGGGCGCGCTCATGCGCAACACGACGGGCGCCGTGGTGACGGTCGCCGTGTTCGTCTACGTCATCTCCAACGTCCTGGTCGGCCTGAGCTTCATGGGCAACAAGGTGGTCGGTTGGTTCGCGAACCACCTGCCCACGGCCGCCGTGGACGCCCTGCGGCCCTCGAACAATGCGCTCTCCGGGGCCACCGACGCCGACATCGCGGCGGCAGGGATGACCCCCGTCGAGCAGCTCGCCGCGTGGGACATCTGGCTCACGATCGGCTTCTGGGCCATCGTCCCGCTCGCGCTCGGCTACCTCGCGACCGTCCGCCGCCCCGTGCGGTGACGTCGCCCGTGTCCGGAAGCGAGCGTCGGGAGGGCGCCGCCCCAGCGGGGGCGGCGCCCTCCGGCGCGCCCGCGACCCCGGGAGCGTCCCCGGCCCCTGGATCGCCCTCGATCCCTGCGCCGTCCTCAGGACCCGCTCCGGTCCGCGGGCGGCCCCCCGCCCGCGCACCGGGCACGGCGTCGTCGGGCCTCCCCACCGCCCCGCCGCCCGCCGGCTGGGACGCGCTGCGCGGCGTCCCGGAGGGGGACGATGTGTGGCGGGCGCTCGGGGACCGCCACCACTCCAAGCTGCGCCGCTATGTGCGGGCGCATCCGGTGCTCATGGACGTCGCGGCCTGCGCGTCCTACGTGCTGCTCTCGATGCTCACGCTCGTCTTCGCCATCGCCCCCGCCTCGCCCTCGTGGGGCTGGGTGCTCGGGGTCATGGTGCTCATCGGGGCCAGCCTCTTCTTCCGCCGGCGCTTCCCACTCGCCGTGCTGGTCATCGTCACGCTCCTCGAGCTGGGGTCCATGCTCCTGGGGCTCCCGCTGACCTCGATGGGCATGGGCCTGTGGTTTGCGCTCTACGCCGTGGCGCGCCAATACGCGGCGGCCCGCGTCTACACCGTGGCGTTCATCGTGACCGTGCTGGAGTCCGTGAGCCTGCTGATCTGGTACCGGCGCACCGGAGCGTGGGCCGAGCTGGAGAGCGGCACCGACGCCGCCTCCGTGGTCATCATTCTCGCGATGCTCGTGGGCCTGTACGCCGTGGTCAACGCGCTGGTGGTGTTCTTCGGTTCGTGGGTGCGCAATCAACGCCTCCACGAGGCGGAACTGGAGCTCTGGGCCCGCCGCGCCCAGGACCTCGCGCGCGGTCGCGAGCGCAACCGGATCGCGGGGGAGATGCACGACATCGTGGCGCATTCCCTCTCCGTCATGATTGCGCTCTCCGATGGCGCGAGGAAGGTGGGGGTCAAGAATCCGGAGCGCGCGCTCTCGGTCATGGGCGACGTCTCACGGACCGGGCGGGCGGCGCTCGCCGACCTTCGGCGCAGCCTCGGCGTCCTGCGGGCGGAGACCCAGGAGGTGCCCCTGGGCCCCGCCGGCGCCGGCGCCGACCTCGACGGGATGCTGGATGGCTTCAGGGCCACCGGGCTGCCCCTGCGCGTTGACCGGGAGGGCCTGCTTCCGCAGGACCCGGCCCTGCGGCTGAGCGCCGTGCGCATCGTGCAAGAGTCGCTGACCAACGCGCTGCGCTACGCCAAGGACCCCACCGAGGTGCTCGTGTGGATGCGGGCCGACGAGCACGGTGTGCACCTGCGGGTGCGAGATGACGGGCGACACGCGAGCCGCAGGCCGCGCTCGCAGGGCAGCGGCATCGGCCTTTCTGGCATGGTGGAGCGGGCCAGGCTCTTTGGCGGATCCGTCACGGCTGGCCCGCTGGAGAGCGGCGGATGGGGGGTGGAAGCCTGGCTTCCGGCCCCGCAGGGGCAGGAATCACGGGCCGCACGCGGCAGGGAAGACGGCAGGGAAGAGGAGTCATGAGCGAGAGCACGATCAGGGTGGCGCTGGTGGACGATCAGCCGCTGCTGCGCACGGGGTTCGGCCTGATCCTCGATGCGGAGGATGACCTCGCGGTGGTCGGGGAGGCCTCCGACGGCGCCACGGCCGTGCAGCTCGTGGCCCGCGAGCGCCCCGACGTGGTGCTCATGGACGTGCGCATGCCCGTCATGGACGGGATCGAGGCCACGCGGCGGATCGTCGCCGAGTTCCCCGAGACCCGCGTCATCATCCTGACCACCTTCGACCTCGACGAGTACGCCTTCAACGGGCTGACCGCCGGCGCCTCCGCCTTCCTGCTCAAGGACGTCGACCCGGAGGAGCTCGTGCGCGCCGTGCGGCTCGTGGCCAGCGGTGACGCCGTCGTGGCCCCGCGCGTCACGCAGCGCCTTCTCGAGGCCTACGTGCGCCCGGGCGGCGCGCCGGCCGCGGCCGCCACGGCCGTCGTGCAGATGGTGCCGCCGGAGGTGGCCCGCGGCCTGGCCGAGCTCACGCCGCGCGAGCGCGAGATCCTGGGCGCCATGGCGGCCGGGCGCTCGAACCAAGAGATCGCCACGGAGTTCTTCGTCTCCGAGGCGACCGTCAAGACCCACGTGCGCCGCGTGCTCGCCAAGCTGCAGCTGCGCGATCGCGTGCAGGCTGTCGTGTTCGCCTACGAGTACGGGATCGTCACGCCGGGCGGCGAGGGCTAGGCGGCGAGGGCTACGCGGCAGGCTCGCCGATGCGCTCCAGCGCGTCGATGACGAGGTCCCAGAAGCGATCGGCGTCAAGGCCGGTGCCCGCCCACGTCTGTGTTCCCTCGGGGGCCGGGCCGCGCAGGTCAACCACGGTCATGCCCGTGGTCAGCAGGCCTTGCGTCTCCACGTCGATGGGGGCGTTGACCGTGGTGACGATGCTGGGGTCGATGACGTACGCGACGGCGCAGGGGTCGTGCACGGGCGGGGCGTCGAAGCCCTGGTTGTCCTCGTAGGCCTTCGTGAAGAAGTCCATGAGCTCGTCGACGAAGCGGGCCGGCGAGGTGCCGAGGGCCAGGACGCGCTCGCGCACGGCGGGGGTGGCGAGGGCCTGGTGGGTCACGTCGAGGCCGACCATGACGACCTTCCAGCCGGAGGAGAACACGATCTGGGCGGCCTCGGGGTCCACCACGATGTTGAACTCGGCGACGGGCGACCAATTGCCCTCGTGGACACCGCCGCCCATGAGGACGACCTCCTTGACCCGCTCGATGATGCGCGGCTCCTTGCGCGCGGCGAGGGCGATGTTCGTCAGGGCGCCCGTGGGGACGAGGGTCACCGTGCCCGGCTCGTGGGCCATGACGGTGTCGATGATGAGGTCAACGCCGTGGCGGGAGTCAAGCTCGATGGTGGGCTCCGGCAGCACCGGGCCGTCCAGTCCCGACTCGCCGTGCACGCCTTCCGCCACCTGGACCTCGCGCAGCAGCGGGCGGTCGGCGCCGGCGGCGAAGGGGACGCCGGCGATGCCGGCCACGCGGGCCACGGAGAGCGCGTTGCGCGTGACCTTCTCCAGCGTTTGGTTGCCGGCGACGGTGGTGACGGCCAGCAGCTCGATCTCCGGGTTGCCCCAGGCCAGGAGCAGGGCGACGGCGTCGTCGTGCCCCGGATCGCAATCGAGGATGATCTTGGCTGCCATGGTGCTCCTGGGTGTGGGGTGAGGCTGGCGCGGCTGGTCGGCGCGGCCCTTCAGTATCCCAGCAGGCGCCGGCCGTCGCGACAACGGTCCCTGACGGTGTTATCTTGAGGGTGGTTGAAAAACCATCAAATGTAGATTCACAGGGGGATCAATCATGACGAAGCGTCGAATCCTGCCCGTCGCCGGGCTGGTGGCTGTTGCGGCCATCGCCTTGAGCGCCTGCTCCAACGGCTCCACGCCTGGCACCTCCTCGGACGCCGCCGGATCCACCTCGGCGAGCCCCACGAGCGCGGCACCGGCTAGCTCCGAGTCCTCGACGGCTCCGGCGACCACCGAATCCAGCGAGACCTCGTCGTCGGCCGCTCAGACCTCCGCCGCCGGCACGGAGGCGGCCACGGCCGGCAAGGTCGAGGAGAAGAAGGCAAGCTCGGACTCGGCCAAGGATCCGGTGCTCGAAGACGAGGTGAAGGTGACGGGCATCGTGACCGGGTTCACCGGCACGGGCACGTGGGCCACCGCCCCGGGCGGCGCCACCTACATCGGCGTCAAGATCCAGGTGAAGGCCGGCGAGAAGTACTACAACTCCGCGAGCTGCTCGAGCTTCCAGCTGGGCACCCCGGACATGGGTGTGCCCACCAGCGACATCACCTCCAGCGTGAAGAAGGACCTCACGGCGGCCGGGCTGACCCCGCTCGAGTCACCCGACCCCGGCAAGACCGCCGAGGGCTACTGCATGTACTACGTCAAGGCGCCGACCGACACGAACCTGACGCTGACGTACTCGCGGCTTGGCCTGAAGGCTTCGGGAAAGACGTACCCGGCGCTTGAGAAGGAACTCAAGATCACGGTCGGCTGAGCGAACGGCTCTTCGGCAGGCACATCGGCGCCCCGCGGCAACGCGGGGCGCCGACTAGCATGAGGAGACCGACGAACGCCCAAGAAGAAGGTCTCGCATGCCCGTCACCCAGGCAGCCCTTTCCCACGCCGAGGACCTCGCGGACTTTGTTGCCGCATCCCCCTCGAGCTACCACGCCGCCGAGGAGGTTGCCCGCCGCCTGGAGGCCGAGGGCTTCACCCGGCTGAGCGAAGACGAGGCCTGGCCGGCGCAGGCCGGGGGGCGTTTTGTGGTGGTGCGCGACGGCGCCGCCATCGCCTGGGCCGTGCCAGCCGCCGCCGGCGCCACGACCCCCGTCAACGTCTTCGGCGCCCACACCGATTCGCCCGGCTTCAAGCTCAAGCCCAAGCCCACCACAGGTGCGCAGGGTTGGCTCCAGGCCGGGGTGGAGGTCTACGGCGGTCCGCTGCTGAACTCGTGGCTCGATCGCGAGCTCACGCTCGCCGGGCGGCTGGTGCTCGACGACGGTTCCGTCGCCCTGGCCTCGACGGGCCCGCTGTTGCGCCTCCCGCAGTTGGCGATCCACCTCGACCGCGGGGCCAACGAGCACCTGGCCCTCGAGAAGCAGGCACAGACCCAGCCCGTGTGGGGGCTCGGCACGCCGGCCGACGCCGATCTGCTCGGCGAGGTCGCCGCCGCCGCCGGGGTCGAGGCCTCGCGCATCCGTGGCTTCGATCTGGTCGTGGCCGACTCGGCGCGCGGCGCCGTGTTTGGCGCAGGCGACGTCTTCTTCGCCTCCGGTCGCCTGGATGACCTGGCCAGCGTGCACGCCGGCACCGTTGCCCTCGCCGAGGGTGCGGCCGCCGTGGCGGAATCCGGCTCCTCGATCGCGCTGCTTGCCGCGTTCGACCACGAGGAGCTCGGCTCGGCCTCGCGCTCCGGCGCGGCCGGCCCGTTCCTCGAGGACGTGCTGGAGCGCGTCTACGCGCAGCTCGGCGCCGGCGTGGAGGAGCGCTACCGCGCCTTCGCGGCGTCCTGGTGCCTCTCCTCCGATGTTGGCCACTCCGTGCACCCCAACTACGCCGGCAAGCACGACCCGAACGTGCGCCCCGTGCTCGGCTCCGGACCCATCCTCAAGATCAACGCCAACCAGCGCTACTCCACCGACGCGGTGGGTGCCGCCGCCTGGGCCGGCTGGTGCGAGGAGGCCGGCATCGCGAGCCAGGAGTTCGTCTCCAACAACGACGTGCCCTGCGGCTCGACGATCGGCCCCATCACCGCCACGCGGCTCGGCCTGCGCACCGTGGACGTGGGCATCCCGATCCTCTCGATGCACTCGGCCCGCGAACTGGCCGGCGTGAGCGATCTGCACGATCTCTCCCGCGTGGCCGGGGCGTTCTTCTCCGCCTGACCGCGGTCTCAGGGGGGGCGGCCGCGGGGCGGCCGCCCCGGCGTGGCCGCCGCCCGACTTCACCGCGTGCTCGCGCGGCGGACACCGGCCGTTCACCCGGCTCTGTTGCCCTGTGAGGCATGCCAAGCGCCAGTGACACCGCGATCGCGGCCGCCCCGGCGGCCCCCGCCGCGCGCCGCCGCTTCCTGCCGGAGGTGCAGGCCCTGCGTGCCCTCGCGGTGGGGCTCGTGGTGATCTACCACCTGTATCCCGCCGCGGCCCCCGGGGGCTTCGTCGGCGTCGACGTCTTCTTCGTCATCTCCGGCTTCCTCATCACGGGCCACCTCCTGCGCGAGGTCGAGGCGAGCGGCCGCGTGAACCTCGCGGCGTTCTGGGCGGCGCGCGTGCGGCGCATCATGCCGGCTGCCCTCGTGACCGTTGCGGCCGTCGTGGCGGCGACGCTCGCGTTCTGGCCCGTCTCCGAGTGGGCGGTGATCTCGCGCCACGCGATCGCCTCGGTGCTCAGCGTGGAGAACTGGGCGCTCGCGCTCGACGCGGTGGATTACCTCGCGGCCGAAAACCAGCCGACGGCGCTTCAACACTTCTGGTCCCTTGGCGTCGAGGAGCAGTTCTATGTCCTGTGGCCCTTCGCCGTGCTCGGCGCAGCCGCCCTCGCGGCGTGGGCGGCGGGCCGCGCCGCCAGGGGGAGCGGGCGTCGTCGGGCCGCTGGCCAACCCAGGGTCCGGGCGTGGGCCGTGCTCGTCTTCTCGGCGGTCATTGCCGCCTCCTTCGCCTACGCCGTGTGGATGGTGGCTGCCGGGGACCCGGCGGCGTACTTCTCCACCTTCACGCGCGTGTGGGAGCTCGCGCTGGGTGGGCTGCTCGCCGCGCTCCTGCCGGCTGCAGGGTGGCCGGCGTCGGTGCGCGTGCGCACGTTCACGGCCCTCGCCGGGGTGCTCGTGCTCGCGGGCGTCGCCGTGCTCTACCGCGAGTCCATGCCCTTCCCCGGCCTCAGCGCCGCCGTGCCCGTCCTGGCGACGGCCGCTGTCATCGCGGCGGGCGAGACCTCCGGACCCGGCTCGCTCGCGCCCCTTGTGCGCTGGGCGCCCGTGCAGTGGCTCGGCAACGTCTCCTACTCGCTCTACCTGTGGCACTGGCCCGTCGTGGTGTTCTTCCACCACCTCGTCAGCCCGCGGCCGCATTGGTGGCAGGCCCTCGGTCTCGTGGCGGCCTCCTGCGTCTTGGCGCAGCTGAGCTATGTTCTCGTGGAACGCCCGGCGCGGACGTGGCGCTTCACCGCGAAGCACACGGGCAGGGCCCTGGGGGTCGGCGCCCTCGCGACGGCGCTCGCCGTGGGTGCCGCCGCCGTTCCGGCCGTGAGCGGTGCGCGCGTGATCGAGGCGCGGGCGGGCGAGGCGCAGGCGCTCCGGCAGGACCCGCCGTCCGGCTTCGGCTCGGCGGCGCTGCGCGAGAGCGGGGGAGCGGCGCTCGTGCGCGGCAGCGCCATCGTTCCGGTGCCGGCCCAGGCGGCCCAGGACCAGAACGGGATCCGCGAGTGCTTCGCCGTGTGGGACGCCCCGGAGACGCCTCGCTGCGAGTTCGGGGACAAGGGCGCCGAGCGCACCGTGGTGCTCGTGGGGGACTCCCACGCCGAGCAATGGCTCGCGCCCGTGCGCTCGCTGGCCCGGGAGTCCGGATGGCGCGTGGTCACCTATCTCAAGGAGGCCTGCCCCTTCACGAGCACCCAGCGCGTCCTCGAGCGGGACTCGAAGCTGCTCTGCACGGGCCCCAACGAGCGCACGCTCGAGTCCATCGGCAGGGACAAGCCGGACGCGATCATCACGTCCGCGTTCTCCCAGTTCACCTACGTCGAGGACCCCGTGCCCGGCTTCGCCTCCATCCTGCGCGCGCTGCGCGGCCTGGCGCCGCAGGTGGTGGTGCTGCGCGACACCCCCGCGCCCGCCCTGCCGGGCGGCGAGCCCGCGCGCGCGTGCGTGCAGCGCCATGCGGATGACCTCGGGGCGTGTTCAACGCCGCGGAACAAGGCCCTGCGGCCCGACCCCGCCGCCGAGGCCGCCAAGACCGTCCCGGGCGTGCGCCTCATCGACCTGAGCGACGCGTTCTGCACGGACCGCGAGTGTCCGGCCGTGCTCGGCAACGTTCTCGTCTACCGGGACAAGAACCACGCGAGCAATACCTTCCTGCGCACCGTGGCCCCCGCGCTCCGCGCGGCCCTGCCTCCCGGCGTGCTCGGCGCGCCGTAAGGCGCGCAGGAGCACCCACGGCGAGCGGGCGGCGTCGGGCAGTGTGGCCCGGCCCACGCGGCGGAGGGGTTCAGCGGGCGCCGGTCGGTGACGTAGACTAGTCGGGTTGTCCTGCGTCCGCGCCCACCTGGGTGGGGAGCGAGGCAACACGCAAAGAACCTCCTGGCGTGGAAAGACCGCGCCCGTTAAGTCCAAAGGAGGTGGGTTCACATGCGTGCCTACGAACTGATGGTGCTGATCGACCCCGAGGTCGATGAGCGCACCGTTGAGCCGACGCTCAACAAGTTCCTCGAGGTCGTCACCAACGAGGGTGGCTCCGTCGACAAGATCGACATCTGGGGCCGTCGTCGTCTGTCCTACGACATCAAGAAGAAGTCCGAGGCGATCTACGCCGTCGTCAACTTCACCGCCGAGCCGGCGACGTCCACCGAGCTGGACCGCCTGCTGACGCTGAACGAGGCGATCCTGCGCACCAAGATCATCCGCCCCGAGGATCAGCGCATCGCCTGAGGCGATGCCACATAAGACCAAGACACTAGGCAAGTAGGAGGCACCATGGCAGGCGATACCGTCATCACGGTCATCGGCAATCTCACGTCCGACCCCGAGCTGCGTTTCACGCCGTCCGGTTCGGCCGTTGCCAACTTCACGATCGCTTCCACTCCCCGTGCGTTCGATCGCCAGTCCAACGAGTGGAAGGACGGGGAAACCCTGTTCCTGCGCGCGTCGGTTTGGCGTGAGGCCGCGGAGAACGTTGCCGAGACGCTGACCAAGGGCACCCGTGTGATCGCCCAGGGTCGGCTGAAGTCGCGGTCTTACCAGACGAAGGAAGGCGAGAACCGCACTGTGATGGAGCTGGAGGTCGACGAGATCGGCCCCTCGCTCCGCTACGCCTCCGCGAAGGTCACCCGCACCACCCGTCAGGGCGGCAACGGTGGCGGCTTCGGCGGCGGGCAGCAGGGCGGTGGCCAGCAGGGCGGCGGCTTCGGTGGGGGCAACTCCAACGGTGGCGGCGGCAATGACTGGGGCGCCCCCGCGCAGCAGAACGACCCCTGGGGTCAGCCTGCCGGCGGCAACAACAACGGTGGCGGCTGGGGCCAGGTCCCCGGCTCCAACGAGCCTCCCTTCTGATCTACCCACACAATCACCATCCCGCGGAACACGATCCGCGGGCTCCGCTTCAACGAAGGAGCTCCACGATGGCTAAGGCTGAAATCCGCAAGCCGAAACCGAAGTCCAATCCCCTGAAGGCCGCCGACGTCAAGGTCATTGACTACAAGGACGTCGCGCTGCTTCGCAAGTTCATCTCTGACCGCGGGAAGATCCGCGCTCGCCGCGTCACGGGTGTCTCCGTGCAGGAGCAGCGCAAGATCGCCCAGGCCATCAAGAACGCCCGCGAAGTCGCTCTGCTGCCGTACTCCGGCGCTGGCCGCGGCTGAGAATAGGGAGAAGATCAAGAATGGCTAAGCTCATCCTGACCCACGAAGTGACTGGTCTTGGTACCGCCGGCGATATCGTCGACGTCAAGAACGGCTTCGCTCGTAACTACCTGATCCCCCGCGGCTTCGCGATCACCTGGACCAAGGGTGGGGAAAAGGAAATCGAGAACATCAAGGCTGCTCGCGCCGTGCGCGCCGTGGCCAACCTCGAGGAAGCCCAGCGCATCGCCGCCGGCCTGTCCTCGACCCCGGTGAAGATCACCGTCAAGGCCGGTGAGGCGGGCCGTCTGTTCGGCACCGTCAAGCAGGCCGACGTCGCCGCCGCCATCGAGGCCGCTGGCCTCGGCAAGGTCGACAAGCGCAACGTCGAGATCGCCCAGGTCATCAAGTCCACGGGCAACTACGCCGCCACCGTGCGCCTGCACGAGGACGTCCTGGCCAACATCGATCTGCAGATCGTGGCCGAGAAGTCCAAGAAGAAGTCCTCCAAGAAGTGACTTCTTCCCGCCGCTCGCGGCGGGACGGCAACCACGAGGGCCCACCCGGTTTTCCGGGTGGGCCCTCGTGGCTTTTCTTGGCTCCAGAGGGGAGTGCCCGACGTCGTTCGGTGGCGTTGGGTGGGCGAAACTGTCGTTTTGTGACGCAACAGAGTTGTCACTCATGCGCGGGACTTCGTAGCGTTTCACCTGAATCAAGAGTGCGGATGACAAGCCCTGGCTAGTCCGCCGGCAACCCTCGACGCGGTAGTTGGGGTGCCCCAGGTGAGGATTCGGCCCGCGTGAGCCTCGCGGGCAAGTACCGCCTCCCTCTCGCCTGGGCAGGCACCGACCTTGATGAGGTGCGCCATGTCGCTGACCCGTGAACTCGAACCCACCCTGCTGCGCAACGCCTTTGCCCGCTTCCCCTCCGGCGTCGCGGCGCTCTGCGCCACGATCGACGGTGCCCCGCAGGGCATCGTTGCCTCCAGCTTCACGGTGGGCGTTTCGCTGGAGCCGGCGCTCGTCTCCTTCGCCGTGCAGAACACCTCGAACACGTGGCCGATCGTGAAGACCTCCCAGCGCATCGGCGTCTCGATCCTCGGCAAGGATCACGACGGCGTGTGCCGCCAGATCGCCTCCAAGCAGGGCGACCGCTTCGCCGGTCTGTCCCTCACGGACACCGACGAGGGCGCCCTGTTCCTTGACCGCTCCGCCCTGTGGCTCGAGACGAGCGTGCACGCCGAGATCCCGGCCGGCGACCACCACGTGGTGCTGCTCCAGGTCCACGGCCTCTCCACGCACCAGAACGAGCACGAGCCGCTGGTCTTCCACGACTCCACGTTCCGCGAGCTGCGCCAGCCCGAATACGCCATCTGAGCGCGCGGGGTGCTCCGCCGGGGCCTCGAGTTTCCCGGCGCAGGCCTTGACCGGCCCGGCCGCAGGGGTCAAGGTGGAGAACCCGAGTTGCCCCCATTGATCGCGGAGGTCGCGTCGCATGAGCACCACGAACTACACGAACACGTTCATTCGGGTCGCGGACGATTCGCCGGTGCAAGCGGCCCAGACGCCGCCGCCCGGGGGCACGGGTCCCACGATCGCCGAGCTGGAGTTCGCGTTGCTGCAGGGCCGGCCCTACGCCTACACCTCGGATGAGCTGCTCTTTGAGGTGCACGCCCGCCGCAAGGGCCTCTCGGATGCCGAACGCGACGCCGCGTGGGACGAGTTCTTCTCCCGCGACCAGGCCTGCCTGCGGGCCTCCCCGTTGGCCAAGCGCTACGGCTGGGGCATCCACCACGACGAGCGCGGCCGCGTGGCGCTCGTCCCGCTCGGCAGCGCCGAGTACGTGCGCTTCAGCGAGGACCCCGAGCTCAAGCAGAAGAAGGCCATGAAGTCCTCGCGCAGCGCGGAGTAGGGGCCGCCGGGATCAGTCGCCGGGCCTCAACGCCCGCGCCCGAGGTGCGTCAGTACGCCATCTCCCCGGCCTCGCCCTTGGCCTTGAACGTCAGCCCGTGCCGGTAGCCCGTCTCGGCGAGCTCCCGGAGCACGCCGGGATCCACGTCGGCGAGCTTGTTGATGTAGAGACAGGACTTGCCGATCTTGTGCTTGCCGAGCCGGGCGAGCAGCTCCGCCTCCTCCGGTTGGCCGGTGAAGCCGTAGAGCGAGAGCGAGGCCTTGCGCGGGCTGAAGCCCATGATCGGCGCCGTGCCCGAGTGCCCCGTGGGATAGAAATAGGCGTACTCATCGAAGCCCACGATCGTGGGCCCCCACATGCGCGGCTCCTGGCCGGTGACCTCGCGCAGGAGCGAGAACAGGGTCAGCCCATCCGCGCGTCGCGTGGGGTGCTCCACCGCCTTCACCCACGCCACGGCGTCCTCTTGCGTCCACTGCGTCGCGTTCTCGGCCATGGCCCCAGTGTGGGTGAGGGAGGCGGAGAAGCCAAGGCCCGACGTCGGGCGGTGGCGTTGGGTGCCCGGGCGCGGGCCTCCACTCGCGGCGCCGGGCGCGGCCTGGGGTGTCCGGGCGGTGCCCGACCGGGAAGCACAGAGTCGCCACAGCGCCCTGATCGCGGGCCGCCAGGGACGGCGCCCACTCTGGTTCTCACATTGGGACAACGGATGGCCCGAGTGAGGAGGACACCATGGCTCGCGATCAACACGAGCGGCTCGGCCGGTCGGGCGCGGCGGCCCTGAGCATTGCCGTCGCCGCGGCGGGACTGGGCGGCACGGCCATCATCGCCGCGCAGTTCGCGGCCAAGGACGCGCGGGCCTCGGCCTCCAGCACGCAGGACACCAGCGGCGGCTCCACGTCGGGCACGGACGGTTCCTCGTCCGGCAGCTCTCCGTCCGCCTCGACCGAGAGCGGTTCCTCCGGGACCTCCGACTCGAGCGACACCTCCGGGTCCAGCGGCACCGAGAGCACGCAGGAGGCCACCACACCCAGCACCGACAGCGGCGGCGTGAGCGGCTCCCAGAGCGACACGGTGCACGGAAGGAGCTCGGGATCATGAGCGCCTTCGCCGATTTCCGCGCTTGGGGCTGCGACATGCGGGTGGTCGTCTCCGAGCGTGACGCGCTCGCCGAGGCCGTGCGCCTCGTCCGTTCACTCCTGAACGACGTAGACGAGCGCATCAGCCCGTGCCGCCGAGACACGGTGCTGGCCCGCGCCGAGGCCAGCGGCCGGCTCGTGGACCCAGACCAGCTCACGCGCGGCCTCCTCGCCGTGGCGGCCAGTGCAGCCCTCGCGAGCGGCGGCCGCACCACGCCCTTTGCCCCGCTCTGGCCGGGCCAAACGACGCCACCGGCGGCGAGCCTCGTGGTCCCCGACGCGGGCGACGTCACCTGGCCCGCGGGCGCGCGCCTGGACCTCGGCGCCACGGGGAAGGCGTTCACGGCCGACGCCGCGGCGGCCGCCATCGCCGGCGAGCTCGGCTGCGGCGTCCTCGTGAGTCTCGGCGGCGACCTCGCTACGGCCGGAGGGGCCGACGGCCCCGGAACCGGCTGGGAGGTGGCCGTCCGCGATGGCGAGGAACCCGAATCGCGGATCCACCTCGAGGACGGATGGGCCGTGGCCACCTCGTCCACGCGCCGTCGGGCGTTCAGGCCCGCCCCCTCCCTCGGGTCCCACATCATCGACCCGGCCACGGGCCTCCCCGCCCCGGCGGTGTGGGCCAGCGTGAGCGTGGGCGCGCCGAGCTGTGCGGAGGCCAATGCGCTCTCCACGGCGGCGATCGTGGCCGGGGAGAACGCCCCGGCCTTCCTCAAGGCGGGCGGGCGCCCGGCGCGCCTCGTCCGCGCGGATCTCACCGTCCTGAGCGTGGGCGGCTGGCCGGTGGAGGCGATGGCATGAGCACCGAAACCCTCTGGGTCTATGGGCGGGCGAGCGGCTTCGTCGACCTCGTGCTCCTCACCCTCACCCTGGTGTTGGGGACCGTGGCGCGCTCCGGCCGCCGCCCGCTGGGACTCGCCGCCACCACCGTCTCGCGGCTGCACCGCACCACAGCGCTCCTCGCCGTGCTCTTCCTTGCCGTCCACGTGATCACCCTGATCGCCGACCCCTTCGCCGGGCTCGGCGTGTGGTCCTGGATCGTCCCTGTTGACCTCGGCCTGCGGCCCGTCGGCACCGCGTTCGGCACGGTGGCCACGCAGCTGCTGCTGCTCGGCGTGCTGAGCGGCCTGCTGCGGCGGGCGCTGCCGGCCCGCGGCTTCCGCCTGCTGCATTGGCTCGCCCTGGCATTCTTCCCGCTGGCGGTCATCCACGGCATCGCCACCGGCACCGAGGGCACCGCGTGGTACTCCCTCGTGACGAGCGTCGCGTGCGTCCTGGCCGTCACGGCGAGCCTCATCTGGCGCCTCTCCCCGCGCTTCGAACCTCGCCGTCCCGGTGCGCCGCGCTTCCCCTCCCTTCCCCCGGAGCCGCCGGGCTCGGGGCGGCCGGGCCCGGGGCAGCCGCACGCTGTGCCCGCCGGCCGGACCGCCGCTGGCCGGACGGTGACCAGCCGGACCGCGACCACCGCCGGCCGCGCCGCTGGCCGGACCGCGACCGCCACCGCCCGGGCCGCCCACCACGACCTTCCCTCCTCCAAGGAGCACGCATGAACCGCCACCTCGAACCCCAACAGGCCAGGGACGAGAGCCCCCGGCTCCTCGCGGCCGCCGACCCCTCGTGGGGCGCCCACCTCGCGGCGCACGGCGAGCTCCCGCCGGCGGGCGGACTCGAGGCCCTCGCGGCGGCGGCCGCCGCGGCCGGGCTCGCGGGGCGCGGCGGCGCCGGCTTCCCCACGGCGCGCAAGCTTCTCTCGCTGCGCGGTACCGCCCCGCTCGTGATCGCCAACGGCTCCGAGGGCGACTCCTTTTCGGCCAAGGACGCGATGCTGCTCGCGAGGGCCCCGTGGCTGGTCCTGGAGGGCCTTCGGCTCCTGGCCGAGGCGGTGGGCTCCCGCCGCACCGTGGTCAGGGCCCCGGCGGAGGCGCTCGCGGGGATCCGCGCGGCGGACCCGGGCCAGGAGTGCTCGGAGGCCACCGGGACGTTCATCGAGGGCGAGGCCTCGGCCGTCGTCGCCGCCGTCACGGGCCGCGCCGCCCTGCCGAGCTTTCACGCGCTCCCGCTGAGCCAGACCCAGCCGGGCCGCCCGCCCGCCCTGGTCCTGAACGTGGAGACGCTCGCCGTGCTCGCGCTGGCCTGGCGCACGGCGGCCCGCGGCGCGCCGCCGCCGTCCACGCGGCTGTATACCGTGTCGGGGGACGGGGTGGGAGGCCCCCTGCCCGACGGCGCGTGGGGCCCGAGTGCGCTGGCCCCCGGCCAGCGCTGGGTCATCGAGGCGGACGCCGGCGCGAGCGCCGCTGAGGTGCTCGAGGCGGCGGGGCTCGACGCCTCCCGCCTGGCGGCGACGGGAGCGAGCGTGCTCGTGGGCGGCCGGCACGGGCACTGGCTCGGGGCCGAGCAGGTGGCCGGCGGCGCCATGCGCGTGGCCGGCTCCGCCTCGCCGCGAGGAACGGGCGGCGGCATGCTGCACGTGGTCGGAGCCGAGCGCTGCCCGGTGGACCTCGTGGCCGAGCTGGCGCAGGTGCTGGCCGAGGACAGCGCCGGCCAGTGCGGGCCCTGCGTCTTCGGGCTTCCGGCGCTCGCCGCGTCCGTGGGGGCCTTGGCCAGGGGGAGCGGTGGCTCCCCGCACGAGCTCGAGGAGCTGTGCCAACGCGTGGCGGGGCGCGGGGCTTGCCACCATCCGGACGGCGCCGTGGGCTTCCTGCGCTCGAGCCTCGCCGCCTTCGGCGAGGAGTTTGCGCTCCACGCGCGCGGATCATGCAGCGCGCTCCACGCGCACGGTGACCGGGCCCGGCGCGGCCTGGCGCTGACCGGGCCGGTCCCGGGGCCGGCGCAGGGCGGAAACCGGGAGGTGGCGTGATGCAGGAACTGCGCATCGACATGAGCGCCTGCGTGGCCCGCGGGCTGTGCTCGGAGGTGCTGGCGCCGCGGCTGGGCCGGGACGAGTGGGGCTACCCGTGGGCCGTCGACGAGAGCGGTCGCGGCACCACCCGCATGCCCCTGGTGGCGGGGGAGGAGCGGGCGGCCCGCGAGGCGGCCCGCCTCTGCCCCGTCCGAGCCCTGCTGCTCACCCGGGTGACGCCGGCGGCCTGAGCCGGGCACGGCGCCGTCGTGCCTTGGCCGGCAAGGAATGAGGCGCGTTGTGCGCTTTGAGGCGGGAAATTCACGCCTCAAAGCGCACAACGCGCCTCAAAGTCGCGGCGGGTGGTCGCCGGCGGGTGGGCGCGGCGGGAAGCCGCCCGACGCCGGGTGGTCGCCGCGGGCGCGGGTCTCCCGGCCCGCGCGGGGTGGGTGGGGCCTGGGGTCCTAAGCCAGCTCCGCGATGCCAGCGATCCCGCCCAGGATGTGGGTGTGCGGCGCCTTGCGCAGCTGCTCGGCGGTGAACGCGCCGGAGGTGACGCCCACCTTGAAACGCGCGCCGGCGGCGTCGGCCGCGCCGAGGTCGTTCGGGGTGTCGCCGGCGGCCAGGACGCGATCGACGCGGCGCACGCCCGTGGCCTCCATGGTGTGGAAGATCAGGTAGGGCGCGGGGCGCGAGGCGGCGACCAGGTCGGAGGTGACGATCGCGTCCACCGTGTGGTTCTCGCCGGCACCGGCGCTCCAGCCCAGACCCTCGAAGATCGCCGCTGCGATGGGCGCCGAATACCCCGTCTGCAGGGCCACCTTGATGCCGCGCCCGCGCAGATCGGCGAAGAGCTCGAGCACGCCGGGCATGGGGGTCGGCGGCGTCTCGCGGTAGGCCGTGATGAGGTCGGAGGAGAAGCGCTCGAACACGGCGTCCACCTCGGGCACCGTGGCGGGGCGGCCCAGCGCCGACAGCAGCCCCTGGATGGCCTCCCACTTGCTCGTGCCCTTCCAGCGTCCCAGCAGCTCGGCGGGGATGGCGCTGTCCGCGGCCTTCGCCACCGTGGACTCCAGCACCCGGTAGACGAGCTCGTTCTCGTCGATCGTGGTGCCGGCCATGTCCAGGCTGGCGAGGTCGTACGCGGTGCTCATGATGACTCCTTGAGGATGCGGGGTTCGGGCGTGGAGCCCGGGGTGGGGGAGAGGACGTTGTTGATGGAGAACGTCACGCGGTCGGGGCGGTAGCGGTCCTCGCCGTATTCGAGCGGGACGCCGTCGGGGGAGAGCACGCGGCGGCGCTCGCGCAGCAGCGGCGAGCCGGGTGCCACCTCGAGCAGCTCGGCGTCCGCCTCGTCCGCGCCGACGGCGTCGATCACGTGGCGGGCCGAGTGCAGCGGGATGCCGCGACCCAGGAGGTGCGCGTAGATGGAGCTCTCGTCCGGGTCGAACTCGAAGAGCAGCCGGCCCACCTCCTCGGGGAACACAGAGCGCTCCACCATGGCGGCCTTGGCATCCAGGGTGCGCAGGCGCAGCACCTCGATGACGGGGGTTCCCTCGGCCAGGTTCAGGGCTTCGGCGGCGGGGCCGCGCACGGGCCGGCGGGCGATCTCGATGGTGCGCTGCCCGGCCGCGTGACCCTCGCGCTGCGCCCAGGCCGTGAAGGACATGAACGACTCGAAGGACTGCGGGGCGGCCGACTCGCGCACCACGGGCGGGCGGCCCTGGCCGCGGTCGATGAGCCCCTCGCGCTGGAGCGCGGCGAGGGCCGTGCGTACGGTGCCGCGGGAGGCGTCGAAGCGCTCGGTGAGGCGGGCCTCGGACGGCAACGGCGCGCCCACGGGCAGCGAGCCGGAGACGATCTGCGAGCGCAGTTCGTCCGCGATGCGCACGTGCAGGGGAGTGGTCATGGCGCCCAGCGTAGTCACGTGAACAGACAAGTTGAGGGTGATTCAGGTGGACGGAAGGTGAACACCAATCCGGGCCCGTGAACCCTCGGTGAACTTGTCCATACAAGTGCCATTTTGGCTTGCGAGGTCCCCGCCGGAGACGGAAATCTCAAGGCCGTGAACAGCACCTCCACCCCCGATCTCATCGTCGTCGGCGCCGGCATTGTCGGCCTGGCTCACGCCGCGGAAGCACTGCGCCGCGGCCTCACCGTCACCGTCCTGGAGCGCGACCACCGCGCCGTCGGCGCCTCCGTGCGCAACTTCGGCCACGTGTGCGCCACGGCCCAATCCGGCCGCGGCCTCGAGTACGCCCTGACCGCCCGCGAGCGCTGGATCGAGCTCGGCGCCGCCGCCGGCATCGACGTGCGCCAGGTCGGCACGCTGGTCCTGGCCCGCCACGAGGACGAGGCCCGCGTGCTGCGCGAGTTCGCGGCCACCCGGCCGGCGGGCCAGGTCCGCCTCCTCGACGCCGAGGAGGCCCGCGAGCTCACGGCCCAGCCGCTGCCCGGCCTACTCGCCGCCGCGCACCTCCCGCTCGACCTGCGCGTTGACCCCCGCGAGGCCATCCCCGCGCTCGCCGCGTGGATCGCGGCGCAGCCGGGCGCCGAGGTCCGCTTCGACACGCACGTCACGGCCGTCACCCCGGCCGCCGACGGCGCCAGCGTCGCGGTCTCCACCAACCGCGGCGAGCTCACGGCCGCCCGCGTCATCCACGCCGTCGGCCACGACGTCGACCGCCTCTTCCCCGCCCTCGCCGAGCAGATCGAGCTCAAGCGCTGCCGCCTGCAGATGCTCGAGGTCGCCCCGCCGCGCAAGGCTGACCTCGGCCCCGCGCTCCTGACCGGCCTCTCGATGCTGCGCTACGGCGGCCTCGCCGCCACGCCGGCCGCCCGCGACGTCCGCGAGCGCATCCAGCGCTCCACCCCGGAGCTCCTCGATGTCCAGATGAACCTCATGCTCACCCAGCGCCCCGAGGGCTCGCTGGTCCTCGGCGACACCCACGTGGACGAGGACTCCACCTCGCCCTTCGACGACGAGCGCCTCGCCGAGCTGCTCCTGCGCGAGGGCGAGGAGCTCTTCGGCGAGCCGCTCACGGTGCGCCGCCGCTGGCGCGGCGTCTACGCGCACTCCGCCGCCACCGACTTCCTCGTCGCCTCCCCGCACCCCGCCGTGCGCGTCGTCTCCGTGACCAGCGGCATCGGCATGACCACCTCCTTCGGCCTCGCGCCGGACGTCCTCGACGGGCTCGTGTGGCCCGTCGATTCCTCCCGGCACGGCCTCGAGTGGGCGCACGACGGCGGCCAGGCCGCCCCGGTCGCGGCCCTCGCCTCCGGCGCGTAGCCGCCCCCACGCGCCGTTGGCGCGGGGCGGCCAAGGTGCCGCGAGGCACCCACGCCTGCCCCCGCCGTCGGGCACAGAAGACCGCTTGTCCCCGTCACCGAAGTACCCCCACCGGGCGGCCCGCCGCCCTCTCACCCAGGAGAACACCATGCGCCTTTCGCGCCGCTCCGCCCTCGTCACGGGCCTCACCTCCGCCGCCGTCCTCTCCCTCGCCCTCACGGGCTGCGGCGGCGGTGCGAGCGCCGCCGGCACCTCGGCCGCCGCTGGCGATTCCGTCACCTGCCCCAACGGCAAGATCCGCTTCGGCGTGGAGCCCTTCGAGGATCCGAGCAAGCTGGAGCCCGCCTACCGCACCATCGCCGACGCGCTCGGCAAGGAGCTGAACTGCGAGGTGGAGGTGACCGTGGTCGATAACTACGCGGCCGAGGTCCTCGCCATGAAGAACGGCCAGATGGAGCTGGGCCAGTTCGGCCCGCTCGGCTACGTGTTTGCCAAGCAGGAGGCCGGCGCGAAGGCGCTCGTCTCCTTCGGCACGGCGGACGGCAAGATCTCCTCCTACACGGGCGGCATCTGGGTCCCCAAGGACTCCCCGATCCAGTCGATCGCTGACCTGAAGGGCAAGTCCCTGGCGCTCTCCGAGCCGGGTTCCACCTCCGGCGACGCCCTGCCGCGCTACGCCATCCGCACGGAGGGCATGCAGGACGCGGACCTCAAGATCCAGTACGCCGGCGGCCACCCCGAGGCGCTCCTTGCCCTCAAGAACGGCAAGGTCGACGCCGCGGAGATCAACTCCCAGCAGCTGGCCACTTCCACGGCCGAGGGCCAGTTTGATGAGTCCCAGTTCCGCCAGATCTGGACCTCCGAGCCCATCCCGAACGATCCGATCACCGTGGCGGGCAACGCCCCGCAGGAGTTCCAGGACGCCGTGAAGAAGGCCCTGGCCAACCTCCCCGCCGAGGCCGTCGCCGAGGCGGCCAAGTACCTCGACGTGGAGCCGGCCGGCCAGCTCATCGAGGTCACCGAGAACGACTACCAGCCCCTCGCCGACCTGGCGAAGACCATGGGCCTGACCTCGAAGGACGCCTGATGTCATTGGCCACGCCCACCACACCCCGCTTGTCCGGCCCGACCCAGGGCAACGACGCCGCCACCGCGCTCGCCATCACCGGCCTGCGCAAGACCTACGGGGAGCGCACCGTCCTCGACGGCGTGAACCTCGAGGTGAAGGCGGGTGAGCTCATCGCGCTGCTCGGGGCCAACGGCTCCGGCAAGTCAACCGTGCTCAAGTGCGTGGTGGGCCTGGCCGACATCGACGGCGGCGCCGTCGAGGTCGCCGGTCACCGCGTGGACGGCCACGCCGGCCGGAAGCACCACGACGCCGCGATGGTGTTCCAGCAGATCCACCTCGTCAAGCGCTCCACCGTGCTGGAGAACGTCTGCTCCGGCGCCCTGGGTCGGCTTCCCTATTCCCGCTCCTGGAGCCGCTCGGCCTTCCCCAAGGAGCTGCGCGAGGAGGCCATGGCGTGCCTCGACCGCGTGGGGCTCGCCGACCGCGCACACGACCGCGCCGGCTCGCTCTCCGGCGGCCAGCAGCAGCGCGTCGCGATCGCCCGCGCCCTGTGCCAGCGGGCCCCCGTGTTGCTCGCCGACGAGCCGGTCTCCGCCCTTGACCCGGCCGCCGCCGAGCAGGTCATGGAGCTGCTGCGCTCCCTGGCCGACGACGATCACATGGCCGTGGCCGCCGTGCTGCACCAGCCGGATCTGGCCCGCCGCTGGGCCGATCGCGCCGTGGGCCTGATCCGCGGCCAGCTCTCCTTCTCCTGCCCGCCCACCGAGCTGACCGAGCAGATGCTCGGCGAGCTGTACGCCCCCGACCGAGGCTGAACCGATGTCCCTGAACCTGCTCCCCACGCCCGGCCCCGCCGCGGCGCCCCCGTCCTCCGCACGCCGCCTCGCCGTCCCGCCGCGCCGGCGCGGGGTGGGCGGCACCGTCACGGCCCTCGTGGTCATCGCCCTCCTCGTGGCCGCCCACGCCTGGGGCTGGAAGACCACCGAGTTCTCCCTGCCCCAGCTGGCCGCCGGCTGGCAGGGCATGGTCGGCTTCCTCTCCGACGCCTTCCCCATGGACCTCGACTGGGAGAGCGTGGTGCTGCCCGGCCTGCAGGCCTGCGGCGTGACGCTCGCGATCGGCCTCATGGGCACCACGCTCTCCATCCCGAGCTCGCTCCTGTTGGCCGTCCTCGGCTCGCGCGCCACGAGCCGCAACCCGATCGTCTACCAGGTGGCCCGCGCCATCATGTCCTTCTTCCGCGCGGTGCCAGACATCGTGTTCGCCCTCATCTTCGTGACCGCCGTGGGCCTCGGCCCCTTCGCCGGCGTGCTCGCGCTGATCCTGCACAACACGGGCGTCATGGCCAAGCTCTGGAGCGAGGCCATGGAGGAGATGGACCAGGGGCCGGTGCAGGCCCTGCGCGTGGCCGGCGCCTCCTCGGCGCAGATCACCACCCACGTGGTCATCCCGAGCGTCATCCCGCAGTTCACGGGGCTGCTGCTGTACCGCTTCGACGTGAACGTGCGCTCCTCGCTGGTCCTCGGCCTCGTGGGCGCCGGCGGCATCGGCTTCCTCATCAACCAGTCGATCTCGCTCTTCAAGTTCGACCAGATGATGACCTACATCCTCATGGTCCTGGTCCTCGTGATCGTGGTGGACGTCCTCTCCGGCATGATCCGCAAGCGGCTCAACGCATGAGCGCCGGGCTGCTTTCCTCCCCGGCCGCCGGCGTGGGCGGGGGTGAGGCGGCGGCCCAGCTCTACGACGGGAGCGGCTTCCGCCTGGTGCGGGAGCCGCTCCCCGCGTTGGGCCCGGGCGAGGCGCTGATTGAGGTGGAGCTCGCGACGCTGTGCGGCTCGGATCTGCACACGCTGGCCGGGCACCGCTCCACGCCGCTGCCCACCGTGCTCGGTCACGAGGCGGTCGGCCGCGTCGTGGCGCTGGGCGCGGAGCGCCCCGGCGCCGAGCACCACCCAGCGCTCGACGGCGTTCGCTCGCCTTTCGCCCGCTCTGGCGGGCCGGGTGCGGGGCCGGGGACGGGGACGGGGACGGCGGCGTCGGGCACCGGGGTGCCGGGCGCTGCGGGCGGCGACGCCCCGCCGATCGCTGTGGGCGATCGGGTGACCTGGACCGTTGCCGCCTCCTGCGGCGCGTGTGATCGCTGCCTGGGCGGGCTGGAGCAGAAGTGCAGGAGCCTGCTCAAGTACGGGCACGAGGCCGTGAGCGAGGCCTGGCGCCTGAACGGCGGGCTCGCCACCCACGTGCACCTGCTGGCCGGGACCACGCTGGCCAGGGTCCCGGAGACGCTGCCGGCCGCGCTGCTGGCGCCGGCCAATTGCGCCACGGCGACCGTGGCCGCCGCCGCGCGGCGCGTGGGACTGAGCGCGGGGGACGCCGTGGTGGTCGTGGGTTGCGGGCTCCTGGGCCTCACCGCCGTGGCGTACGCGCGCTGGCTCGGTGCCGCCTCCGTGGTGGCCGTTGACGTGGATGCCGCACGGCGGGCGCTGGCGCTGGAATTCGGCGCGGATCGCGTGTGCGCGCCCTCGGAGCTGGCCGCGGCGGCCGGGGCACGTGGGGCGTCCGTGGTCCTGGAGCTCTCCGGCCACCCGACCGGCGTGGAGCAGGCCGTGGCGGTGGCCGAGGTGGGCGCGCGCGTGGCGCTCGTCGGTTCGGTGTCCGAGGGCGCGACGACCGTGATCTTGGATCCGGCCGTGATCGTGCGGCGCATGCTCAGCGTGGTGGGCTCGCACAACTACGGGGCCCTCGACCTCTTCAGCGCCGTGGACTTCCTCGGGTGGGTCGGCGCGGATCCGGCGCTGACGGCGGCCTTCACCGCCGCCGTGTCCCCGGCCTTCGAGCTCGCCGAGCTGCCGGCGGCGCTGGTGGCGGCGAGGGGCGGGCGCTGGGCGCGCGTGGCGCTGCGGCCGTAGCCGGCGCGTTGCGGCGCGTTGCGCTCGGGACGGCGAGCTTCAAACTGCGGGAACGCTTCAGGACTGCCGCAAGCTTGCGGCAGTCCTGAAGCGTTCCCGCAGTGCGGTGCTCGGTGCTCGGTTTCCGGGGCTCAGCGTGCCGCGGACGCCGCCTCCTGGTGGAGATGGGCGCCGCCGCGGAAGCGCCGGGCCGGGTGAGCGTCCGGCAGGCGCGCCTCCCCGCCCAGGCGCTCGCGCAGCGTGAGCCCGTCCAGCTCGCCGGCCTGCGGCAGCCGGCCGCGGCGGCGCAGCTCCGGCGTGACGAGGCGCGCGAAGTCCTTGAGCGTGTCGAAGGAGTGGTACTGGCGCAGGTTGATGCCGTCGATCCCCTCCAGGTCCAGCCACGTCTCGATGGCGTCGGCGACCTGGGTGGGCGTGCCGACCACGAGGAACTTCTCGTTCCAGGCCTCGTCCACGGCGTTGGAGTACTGCGCCAGCGTGATCGAGAGCAGCCCCTCGGGGAAGCCAGCGGCGTCGCGGCCCTCCGCCGCGAGCGCCTCGCGCACCGTGAGCGTCGGCTCGTGCAGCGTGGGGTCGAAGGGCGTGCTCGAGTGGATGTAGAGGCCGACCTCGCTGCGGGCCGCGCGGTACCGCTCGTACTTGGCGCGCGCCTCCTCCTCGGTCTCCGCGACGAACACGGCCGCCTGCACGAGGACCTTGAGCGCGTCGCGCTCGCGGCCGTTCGCCTCGGCCGCGTCGCGCAGCTTCGTGACGGTGTCGCGCACCGTGCCGCCGCGGGCACCCGTGAAGACGACCTCGGCGTGCTGGCCGGCCACGGCGATCCCCGCGGGGGAGGCGGTGGCCTGGAAGATCACGGGCGTGCGCTGGGGGCTCGGCTCGGAGAGGTGCGGGCCAGCCACGGAGAAGAACTCGCCGACGTGGTCGATCGCGCGGACCTTCTCCGAATCGGTGTAGACCCCGCCGGAGACGTCGTGCACCACGGCGTCGTCGTCCCAGGAACCCTCCCAGAGCTTGTAGAGCACCTCGAGGTACTCCTCGGCGATGCGATAGCGGGTGTCGTGCTCCCGCTCCTCCGCCAGCCCGAAGTTGCGCGCGGCGTTGGGCAGGTAGGAGGTCACCACGTTCCAGCCGACGCGGCCCTTGCTCAGGTGATCGAGCGTGCTGATCCGGCGCGCAAAGGCAAACGGCGGCTCGTAGCTCGTGGAGAACGTGACACCGAAGCCGAGGTTCTTGGTCACGGCGGCCATGGCAGGGATGACCAGGAGCGGGTCGTTGTTGGGGATCTGCAGCCCCTCGCGCAGCGCGTCCTCGAAGCCGTCGCGATAGACGTCGTAGGCGCCAACCACGTCGGCGAGGAACACGGCGTCGAAGCCGCCGTCCTCGGCCAGGGTGGCCAGCTCCTGCCAGTACTCGAGGTCGGTGTAGTGGTGCCGGTGGTTGCCTGGCAGGCGCCAGAGGCCGTGCGAGATGTGCGTTGGCGTGTTCATCTCGAAGAGGTTGAGGATGAGGCGCTTGCGCGCGCCCTCTGCCGTGCTCATCGCTGGTGTCCTTCGCTGGGGGTGGAGGGGGTCGTGGTGGCCTGAGCGTCCCGAGCAGCCGGGCCGGCCGGGGCCGCCGGGGAGGCCTCCGCGGCGGAGGCCGAGGCGTGCGTGCGGCCCCAGGTGGTGTGGGTGCCGTTCAGTTCCCACTCACCCAGGGCTCGGCGGCGCTGCAACAAGGGGTTGTGGCTCGCCACCGTGCGCGCGTTGCGCCAGTGCCGATCCAGGGCGCGCGGCGCGGAGACGGCGCTCGCGCCGCCCACCTCGAACAGCTCGCTCGCCGCGTCCAACACGAGCCGCGGGACCACCTGCTGCACGCGGAAGACGTCGCGGGCCGCCGCCTCGAAGACGGCGGTGCGCGCGGCGGGGTCGAGCGCCAGTCCACGAGCCTGGGCGGCGTCCAGCTCGGCCGCCGCCGAGAGCACGAGCCGCCGCGCGGCGTCGGCGGAGGCGCTGAGCCCACCCACCACGCCCTGCACCGTGACGTCCTCGCGCGGCAACGCCTCGGCGGCGTAGCCGAAGAGCCGGCGCCGCGGGCGCACAAACGCCACGGCGTCGCGCAGTGCGGCGTCCCCGATGCCGGCCAGCACGGCCAGCAGCACGGTCTGGAAGACCCCGGCGAGGAACTCGGCGGTCCCCTCCTCGCCCCCGAAGCCCGGGTAGATCCCGTCCGGGTCCACGACGGCGTCGGTGAAGAAGGAGGAGCCGCTGCCCGTGAGGGGCTGCCCGAAACCGTCCCAGTCGTCGACGATCCGCACGCCCGGCTGCTGCGCGTCGACCACCGCGGTGGTGTATTCGCCGTCCAGATCGGCGGAAAGCAGGATCCAGCGCGAATAGATGCTGCCCGTCGTATAGAACTTCGAACCGTTCACCACGAGGCCCTCCGGGCGCCGGGTCAGTGTGGATTCCAAGGAGGACGTCGCGATCCGCTCGGACTGCGCGTTGCCCACCAAGGCGCTCGCCGCGCGCTTGAACCACAGCGCCGATTGCTCCGACTCGGGGGAGAGGCGCAGCAGCTCAACGAAGCCGATGTGCCCGCGGAAGACGTGGGCCAGGTTCGGGTCGACCGAGGCCAGCGCGATGAGCCGCTCGGTGAGGTCAAGGAGGGAGCCCCCGAGCCCGCCGTGCTCCACGGGCACACGCAGCGCCGTGAGGCCGGCGTCAACCAGCTCGCGCACCGGCTCGTGCAGCAGCTCGCGCTCCTTCTCCCGCTCGGCGGTGGTGGGGCGCAGGCGCGTCGAGAGGGAGGCGATCGCCGCGTCAAGCGCGGGGAATTCCCGGCTGAAGGGACGCTCCTCACCCACGCTGGCCACGGGCGGCGGGAGCGGGGCATCGGCGGAGTGGGGGGACGGGGGCGTCTGGCTCGCGCTAGCGGCGGCCGCGAGGGTGGAAGTCATGGTCCGCAGGACGCTACGCCGGGGCCGCTGGACCCACCCGGGGCGACGTCAAGCGGCGTCGTACATGGCCCTGCGTGACGCCTTGCGTCGCTGAAGGCGACGCGCCCCGCCTCGCGGCGACATCTTTCGCGTCATGCGGGCACACGCGCCGACCAGCTGGCACACACACTCGTCGCTGTGTGCCGGGCCGCGCTCCCATTGCTTCTCGAGGGACAGCCGTCCCCGCGCATCTCGTGAAAGGCACACCATGCCCACCCCTCCCCTCGAAACCCTGACGACCCGGGCCTTCAGCCGCCGCTCCCTCTTGGGCGCCACCGTCGCCGGCCTGGCCGGCATGGCGCTGCTGAGCGCGTGCGGACCGGAGGCGGGTTCCGTGGCGGCGGGTGGCTCCTCGGCCGGGCGCTCCGGCGGCACCCTGACCTTTGTTGATCCGGAGATCCCCACCTCGGCGCAGGTCCAGGAGAGCGGCACGTGGCAGACCCGTGACCTCATCCAGAACCTCACGGACCGCCTCATCAACCGCAACCCCCAGAGCAACGAGCTGGAGCCCTGGATCGCGGAGTCCTGGGACGTGAGCAAGGACGGGTTGAGCTACACCTTCGTGATCCGGGACGGCGTGACCTACTCGGACGGCACACCCCTGGACGCCAAGAGCGTCAAGAAGAACCTCGATTGGCAGATCGCCGGCGACACCAAGAACGGCGTCTCCTCCAACAGTCAGTTCCCGCGGGCCGCCACGATCACGGTGGACGAGGCCAAGCGCGAGGTCACCGTGAAGCTCCCGACGCCGTACGCGCCGTTCCTCAACGTCCTCACCTCGTGGAGCGCGGGACTCGTGGCCGACGCAACCATCGACGCCACGCACGACGAGCAGGTCAAGTACACGGGTCTCATCGGCTCCGGCCCCTTCACGGTCGAGGCCGAAACGTACGGCCAGAAGTACGTGCTCGCGCGCCGCAGCGGCTACGCCTGGGCGCCCCAGGGTGCGTCGAACCAGGGCGAGACACTCCTGGAGAAGATCGTGTGGATCCCCACGGAGGACGACGCCGTGCGGCTGGGTTCCGTGCAGTCCGGCCAGGCGGGCGCGCTGAGGTACGTGGAGCCCAAGCAGGAGGCGACGCTCACGGCACAGAAGTTCCAGGTGGTCTCCAAGACGGGCGTTGGCCTGTCCAATCAGTGGTTCCTGCGCACCACCGTGGCCCCGCTCGATGACATCAAGGTGCGCCAGGCGCTCTCGCACTCGATCGACCGCGCCGCGTTGCTCAAGGATCTCTACACCGAGAACTGGTCGGCGGCCACGAGCGTGCTTGCCCCCGAGACCTTCGGCTACAAGGACGTCTCGGCCGCCTTCGGCTTCGACGCCGCGAAGGCGGCCAACCTGCTCGACGAGGCAGGCTGGACCGCACGCGACGCCGAGGGCTACCGCACCAAGAACGGCAAGCGCCTCTTCCTGAAGACCTACATCGACGTCTACGACAACACCGCCAACGCGCTCTTCCAGGCGATCCAGGCACAGCTCAAGGCCCAGGGCTTCGAGCTGGAGCTCAACCGCCTTGACTACTCCAGCTACTGGGTCAAGGCCTTTGGCGACGAGGAGGTCGGCCTGCTGCGCGTGGGTTGGCCGCACCCGGATCCGACCATCGGCCTGCGCGAGTATTACGGCAAGGACGGCCAGGACCTCCTGCAGTTGGCCGGCAAGGACAAGACCCTCCAGGACCTGCTCGACCGCCAGCTCGTCTCCACCGACGAGAACGAGCGCCGCGCGCTCCTGGAGCAGACCCAGGATCACCTCGTGACCAAGCAGGCCTACGTGGTGCCGATCCTCAACGACAGCCAGGTCTTTGTCCTGGCGCCCGGTGTGAGCGGCTTCGAGTTCAGCGACGGCGCGCTCCCGCTGTTCTCCAACGTTGCTGTGAGCGGCTGACATGTTCTCGCTGAGGTATGTGGCGCGGCGAATGGCCCAGTCCATCCTGGTCATCTTCATCGTCTACGCGCTGACGTTCTTTGCGCTGTTCGTGCTCCCGGGCGACCCGGTCGACAACAAGATCAACAACCCGGTCAGCCCGCTGCCGCAGGAGACGGCGGACGGCCTGCGCGCCTACTACCAGGTGGACCAGCCGCTCTACGTGCAATTCTTCCTGCACCTCGGGCGCCTGCTGCGCGGCGATCTGGGCTTCTCGTTGACCAACGGCAAGCCGGTTTCCGAGCTCGTCTCACAGGCGCTCGCGCAGACCCTGCCGCTGGCCGGCCTGGCCTTCGCGCTCACGGTTCTCCTGGCCTTCGCGATCGCGCTGACCGCGGTGTTTGCGCCGGTGGCATGGCTGCGGGAGCTGGCCAAGGCCGTGCCCGTTGTCTCCATCTCCACGCCAAGCTTCCTGCTCAGCTACGTGTTGGTGGTGGTGTTTTCCTTCCGGCTCGGGTGGGTCTCCTCGATCCAGGACGAGGGCTTCAAGTCCTTGATCCTTCCGGCCATCACGCTCGCCTGTGGCGCAGCCGGGGCACTCTCGCAGGTGCTCATCCGGGGCCTGCAGAAGGCGGCCGGTGAGCCCTTCGTGACGGTACTCGTGGCCAAGGGGGTGCCATCGTCGAGGATCGTGCTCGGCCACGTGCTCAAGAACGGTTCCATCCCGGCCCTGACGCTCCTCGCCCTCACGGTCGGCGAACTATTGGCCGGCTCGGTCATCGTTGAAACCGTCTTCAACCGCACGGGCCTTGGCTACTTCACGTATGCGAGCGTGCGCGACCAGGACACCCCCACGATCGAGGCGATCGTCCTCATCGTGGCCGTGGTCTACCTCAGCGTGAACCTCGTGGCCGACCTGCTCTACGCCGCCCTCGACCCGCGCATCCTGGCGCACGAGGCGGCAACGCGGGCCCCAAGCAAGCGCCGCCTGGGCGGCCGAATCAAGGGAATCAAGGAAGAGGTGGCGGCATGAGCGCCCTGGATCAGGCGCCGCCGCAGGGCGGCGGGGTGGGGCTCCAACGCCCGACGACGCACGGTCCGGCGGGTGCCGACGGCACCGCAGCGAGCCGTGAGGTTAGCCGCCCGGCTGGAGCGGGCGGCGTCGGGCAGGCGGGGCTCGCCGGAGCGGCGCAAGCGCCCACCGGGCGCGGCCGGCGCCCGGCCCTCCTGAAAGGCCTGCGGGCCCTGAACTCAGGGTGGAGGGCGGCCGACTGGGTTGCGGCCGGCGTCCTGGTGCTCCTGCTTGCGGCGCTGCTCGTGCCCGGGCTGCTCACGCCGTACGACCCGCTCGTGGCCGACGAATCACAGATTCTCGCCGGCCCGAGCGCAGCTCACTGGTTCGGCACCGACTACCTCGGCCGCGATCTGCTCTCGCGCATCATCCACGGCACGGGGCGCACGCTGCTCGGCTCCGCCGTGGCGGTGCTCGTGGGCCTAGGGGTGGGGACTCTGCTCGGCACGCTCGCAGCGACGCTGGGCGGCACGGTCGACGCGCTCATCTCGCGCGTCGTGGATGCGCTCCTGGCCATCCCGGGACTGCTCCTGGCGATGGTGGTGGTGGTCTCGCTGGGCTTCGGAAGCCTCAACGCTGCCATCGCGGTGGGCATCTCCTCCGTGGCCACCTTTACGCGGCTCATGCGTTCCGAGGTGCTGACCGTTCGCAATCTGACGTTCGTGGAGGCGAGCAGGCACATCGGCGGCAGCCCAGCGCGGGTGCTGTGGCGCCACATCGTGCCGAATTCCTTCACCGCCGTGCTCTCGCTTGCTTCGCTGCACTTCGGCACGGCCATCCTGTGGATCTCGGCGCTGAGCTTCCTGGGCTATGGGGCTCCGCCGCCGCAGCCGGAGTGGGGGCTGTTGGTTTCCGAGGGGCGCCAGTACATCGCCACCACGCCGTGGCTCGTGGTGATCCCGAGCCTCGCGATCGGCATGACCGTGTGGGCCGTCAATCGCCTGAGCCACACAGCATCCGCGGGGAGGAACCATGTCTGAGAACGTGCTGCTACTGAACATCCAGGGTCTGCATGTGGCCTACGCCGCTGGGCCCAAAGCGACGCGTGAGGTGGTCCACGGCGTGAGCCTCTCACTCGCGGCGGGGGAGACCCTCGCACTTGTGGGCCAATCGGGCTCTGGCAAGACGACCATCGCCCGTGCCGTCTCCGGCCTGCTGCCCGCCGGCGCGGGGATCACGGCCGGCACCGTGAAGGTCGCGGGGCACGAGGTCTCCGGCTTCAAACCTCAGGACTGGCGTTCCCTGCGCGGCACCGTGATCGGTTACGTGCCGCAGGACCCGCTCAGCTCGCTCGATCCGCTACAGCGCATCGGCGCCGCGCTCATCGAGGCGCTCAAGGTTGGTCGGCCCAGCCTGGGCCGCGAGGCGGCCGAAGCGGCGGCCGTGGCGCTGCTCGAACGCGTGGGTATCCACGCGGCGCGCGATCGCCTGCGTTCCTACCCCCACGAGCTCTCCGGCGGGCAGCTGCAGCGCGTGCTGATTGCCGTGGCGATCGCGGCCGAGCCGCAGTTCCTCATTGCCGACGAGCCGACGTCCGCCTTGGACGTCACGGTGCAGAAGGTCATCCTCGACCTCATCGACGAGTTGCGCGTGGAACGGGGGCTCGGCGTCCTGTTCATCACCCACGACCTCGCGCTGGCCGCCGAGCGCAGCGACCACCTGGCCGTGCTCAAGGACGGGCGACTCGTGGAGCACCGGGCCGTGAACGAGGTGCTCGAGCGGCCGGATCACGAGTACACGGAGGGGCTGCTCTCCCATGTTCCCGCCGCGGATCCGGACAAGTTTGCGGCGCACCTCGGGCTGATCGCGGCCGGTGGGTCGGCCGGCGGAGACGTCCGCGGGGACGGTGCTGGGCCGGGCCACGCGGCGGAGCCGGTTGTGAGCGTGCGGGGCGTCTCCAAGACGTTCCCCGGGCGGACCGCGCGCGAGGAACCCGTCGTGGCGCTCTCCGGCGTTGACCTGCGGGTCGAGGCAGGGGCGGTGCACGCGATCGTGGGCGAGTCTGGTTCCGGCAAGACCACGTTGGGTCGCATCATCGCCGGCCTGGGCGGCTTCGACACCGGCCAGGTGCTGGTGCAGGGCCGGGAGCTGCCGCGGGTGCCAGCCACGCGCAATGTGCGGCCGCAGGACCTGCAGCTCGTCTACCAGAACTCGCTTGCGGCGCTGGATCCGCGCCTGAGCGTGGAGGCAGCCGTGGCGGAGCCGCTGGTTCTCGCGCGGCGCGGGTCCAAGGCGCAGCGGGCGGCGGCGGTGCGCGAGGCGCTCGACGCCGTGGCCCTGCCGCTTTCCGTGCTTGACCGCAAGCCGCTGCAGCTCTCGGGTGGGCAGCGGCAGCGCGTGGCGCTGGCCAGAGCGCTCGTCCTCGCTCCGCGCGTGCTGGTGCTCGACGAGCCGACCTCCGCGCTGGACGTCAGCGTGCAGGCGCAGGTCATCGAGCTGCTCTTCGATCTCAAGGCGCAGCGGGAGCTGAGCTACGTGGTCATCTCCCACGACCTCGGGCTCGTGCGGCAGATCGCGAGCCACGTCTCGGTGCTCGAGCGCGGGCGGATCGTTGAATCGGGCCCCTCGCGCGAGCTCTTCGGCGAGCCGGAGCACGAGTACACGCGGGCGCTCATCGAGGCCGTCCCGGGCGGCGGGCTGCTCGCCACCGTCTAGGACTCACGCAAACGGCCGGATCGCTTCACCACTGCGGCAACCTTCGCGCCGTTGTGAAGCGATCCGGCCGTTGCGCGTTCGGGTCCGGTCCGTGTCGGCGACCCCAGGTGAACGCACGACGACGCCCGGGTGCCTTGGGCGGGAGGCGTGCCTCACGCCACCCCGGCGACGCGACGTCGAGCACTTAACGGTGAGACCGGTTCCACACCGGGCCTCCACGCGCCCGGCGTGTCTGTGGAGAAGCGGTCAAATCTGTGGATAAGTGGCCCAGTCACGGGAGGGTGACCCCCGTCAAGCCCTTCGCAACTCCGAATGGCTGGGGACAACTTTCTTTTGATCCACACTCGTCCACAGGGCAAAATCCGCGCCAAATCAAGGAAGTTCGGCTTCTCAACAAATTCACCCACCGCCGTATCCCCATCTTGTCCACAGTTGTCCCCCGTCGCTTGGTCGGTTATGAACAGGGAATGCACACACCCTGTGGATAACTCGTTTGCCGCGGGCGGAGAACGGGCCTACGGTGGCTGGGTTCCCCGTGTACGCGGGGCGCCCGTGCGTGAGCGAAGTGTCGGAGGTTAGCGGCAGGCTTCGCCCCCGGGCAAGTGAGCTGAGGAGCGGTACGGCGTGAGCATCCAGGAATACGAGGAGCAGATGGCTCCGTCAGATCGCGGCTCCCGCACGCCTCCGCAGGATCTCGTGGCCGAGCAGTCGGTGCTCGGCGGCATGATGCTCTCCAAGGACGCCATCGCCGACTGCGTCGAGGTGCTGCGCGGCGTTGATTTCTACCGCCCCAGCCACGAGATGGTCTACGAGGCCATCATCGATCTCTACGGGCGCGGCGAGCCGGCCGATGCCGTGACCGTGGCGGACGAGCTGACCAAGCGCGGCGACCTCCAGCGCATCGGCGGCGCCGCCTACCTGCACGAGCTGATCCAGTCGGTGCCGACCGCCGCGAACGCCGGCTTCTACGCCGAGATCGTGCGCGAGCGGGCGGTGCTGCGCCGCCTCGTGGACGCCGGAACGCGCATCGTGCAGATGGGGTACTCGCAGGACGGCGAGGTGGACGCCATCGTGAACGAGGCCCAGGCCGAGGTCATGAAGGTCGCCGACCGCCGCGGCGGCGAGGATTACGTGGCCCTCAAGGACATCATCGAGGGCACGGTCGACGAGATCGAGTCCGCCTCCTCGCGGACCGAGGGCATCACGGGTGTCCCCACCGGCTTCTACGAGTTCGACGAGCTGACGCAGGGCCTGCAGGGCGGCCAGATGATCGTGGTCGCGGCCCGCCCGGCCGTGGGTAAGTCCACCTTCGCGCTGGATATCGCGCGCTCGGCGGCGATCAAGCACCACATGACCACCGTGTTCTTCTCCCTGGAAATGGGGCGCAACGAGATCGCGATGCGCCTGCTCTCCGCGGAGGCCTCCATCGGCCTGCAGGATCTGCGCAAGGGCAACGTCAAGGACGAGCAGTGGGCCAAGATCGCCAACACCATGGGCAACCTGAACGACGCCCCGCTGTTCATTGACGACAGCCCCAACATGTCGCTCATGGAGATCCGCGCCAAGGCCCGCCGCCTGAAGCAGAAGCACGACCTCAAGCTCATCGTGCTCGACTACCTGCAGCTCATGAGCTCGGGCAAGAAGGTCGAGTCCCGCCAGCAAGAGGTCTCCGAGTTCTCCCGCGCCCTGAAGCTCATGGCCAAGGAGCTCGAGGTGCCCGTGATCGCGCTGTCGCAGCTGAACCGTGGTTCCGAGCAGCGCACCGACAAGCGCCCGCAGGTCTCGGATCTGCGTGAATCCGGCTCCATCGAGCAGGACGCCGATATGGTCATCCTGCTGCACCGCGAGGACATCTACGACAAGGAATCCCCGCGTGCCGGCGAGGCCGACGTGATCGTGGCCAAGCACCGTAACGGCCCCACCAAGACCATCGTCGTGGCGTTCCAGGGCCACTACTCGCGCTTCAACAACATGGCAGGCGGCGACTTCGACGGCGGCGGATATGCCGGCGGGGAGCCCGGCGGGATCTAGGTGCTCAAGACGAGGCGCGTCAGAAGCGACTCGAAGAGTGGGGGAGTGGAATGGACGTCGTTGCAAAGGCCTATCGCGAACCGGGGAGCACTCTCTGGACGATCGGCGTCACCGGTGAGGGCGTCGATCTCACCACGCAAGCCCGCTTCGTGGAGGAATGCGAAGACATGGCCCGCGAGGTGGTTGCCGTCACCTGCGACATTCCCACGGAGTCGGTTCGCGTTGAACTGACGTGGTCTGACGAGGAGCGGGGCGAGTAACCCGGGTTCGGCCGGTGAGGTGCCGAGGGGCCTAAAGTCGATCCGGTGGAACGCACCGCCCGCTTCATCAGCCACCTCGCCGCCCCTGCCCTCCTCGTCAGCCTGCTGCTCCTGAGCCTGCCGTTGCGCGAGCCCGGCGTGAGTTGGGGCTCGGCGCTCCTCGCCACCGTGTTCACGACGGGCCTGCCGTGGATCGCCCTGCTGCTCGCGCGGCGGGCGGGCCGCGTGAGCGACATCCACGTCACCCGACGTGAACAGCGCTGGCCGCTGCTCGTGTTCTGCCTCGTCTCGATCGCGGCGGGCCTCGGCCTGCTCGCGTGGACGGGCGCCCCGGCCGCCGTGATGCGCGAAGTGCTCCTCGTCCTCGCCGGCCTGATCGTGACCGGCGCCGTGACGCTGTGGTGGAAGATCTCCATCCACGCGGCGGTCGCGGCGTTCGTCTTCTTCACAGCAGGCGCCGGCGTGCCGTGGGGTGCGCACGCGGCCGCCGCCGGCCTCGTGCTCGTGTGCTGGACGCGCGTGAGGCTCAACCACCACACCCCGTCCCAGGTCGCGGCCGGCTCGCTCGTGGGCCTCGCCGTGAGCCTGGCCGGATGGTTCCTCACCGCCTGAGGCGGCGCTTCAACCCCATGCCCGACGGCGTGTGGCCGGGCTGGGAGCCGGCCACACGCCGTCGGGTGCTGACTAGTTTGGTGGGATGGCGGTTACGCCGCCGCACCCACGAGGGGAGGCTCTTCCGGAGCCTTGGGCGTTGGTGCTGATGCCTCAGGTGAAAATTCGGAGGCCCGCCTCGCGATCCGCATGGCCAGGACGTTGAGGAGCAACGCCAAGATGAGGAAGACGCCGCGAATGAACGGCTTGAGGAAGATATCGATGTCCAGCTGGTCGAGGCCGTTGTCCAGCACCCCGTAGATCAAGAGGCCGATCACGGTGTAGCCCATGCCTCCCACGCCGCCGAAGAGCGATGTGCCGCCCAGCACCACTGCAGCGATGGCCGGAAGCAGGAGGTCGTTGCCGAGCTCCGCCTGCGCAGAGCCAAGGCGACCCACATTCAGCACGCCAGCGAACGCTGCCAGACCGCCAGAAAGGACGAAGACGTTGCGCATCACCTTCTGCACCGGCACGCCGCTCAGTTCCGCAGCGCGGCGATTGGCGCCAACCATGTAGATGCTGCGGCCGAATTTGGTGCGCTGCAGCACCAGGTGGGCCACTAGGAGAATGACGGCCGCCACGAGAGCGATCACGGGGATCGGCCCCAGGCTTCCCGAGCCCATCCACTTCACGGCGCCGGGGATGTCGTAGAGCGTGTTTCCCTGGCTCCAGTACAGCGCCCAGCCCGAGGCGATCTCGAAGACCGCGAGGGTCGCCACGAAGCTAGGAATGCCGGCTTTGTTGATCATCAGGCTAGACACCCAGCCCATCAGCATGCCGAGGGCAACCGGCCCGAAGATGGCGATCCACTCGATGCCGGGGGCTAGCTTCCCCTCGCCGAAAAGAAAGAGCCCGAAGGCGTTGCCCGAGAAGAACGTGGCGCACGCGACGCCGGCAAACGAGGACAAGTTGGCGACCGACAGGTCGATTTCGCCGAGGAGCAGCACCATGGTCAGGCCCACGGCCATCACGGCAAGCACCGAGACCTGCGTCAGTAGATTGGTGAGGTTGGCGCCGGTGAGGAAGGTCGTAGGGGCCATAGCGGTGAACACGACCAGCAGGACGACGAGCGCGAAGAGGGGTCCAAGAATGCGGGCCCTGGCGGCCATCCAATACTTGATGTTCGGGGTGGTTCGGGTCATGGACGGGGCGCTCATGCTACTGCCTCCAGCAGGTCTCGGCCGCGGACGGATTCATCTTGGAATGTGCGGGTGACGACCCCGCGCCGCATGGTCAGGATGCGGTCCCCGAGGGCGACGGCGGTCTCGGGTTCGCTGGTGACCAGCAGGATGCTGGCGCCCTCATCGCGGGCCTGCTCGATGGCCTTGAGCACATCTGTCTTGGCACCCACGTCCATGCCGCGCGTGGGCTCGGCCAGTACCAGCAACTTGGGGGCGTCAACGAGCCACCGGGAGATGAGAACCTTTTGCTGATTGCCCCCCGAGAGCAGCCCCACCTCTTTGGTGGCGCTAGCCCCGCGAATGCCAAGTCGCTCGATGAAATTCTTGGTGACGCGGTGCTCGTTGGCGACCCGCACAAACCAGGGGCACACCTTGTCCAACGCGGCCAGCGTGACATTGCGATAAATAGGTTGTTCCAGGGCGAGCGCCGAACGGCGGTCGGCCGGAACGTAGCCGACGCCGGCACGGCGTAGGCGCACTGGGCCGGCCGCCGTTGCCTTTTGGCCCAGCACCTCGAGCGAGCCGCTGACGACACGACGGGCACCGAACAGCGCCTCGGCGACGTCCTCATGACCGCAACCAAGCTCCCCGTAGAGAGCCACAATTTCGCCTTCGCCGATCTCGAGGTCAAGACCTCTAACCACACCTTCCAGATCGGCGCTGGTCGCACGGGCTACGACCTTGCCTCCTACCGGAGTGGGAAGCTGCCGTTCCACATCGGCAAAGGTGCCCTCCCGCACGTCCTGTTCCCCCAGCGCCAGATGCACCAGGGCGGCTGCAGTGAGCCCCTCAACAGGAACGGTGTCAACCACGGTGCCCGATCGCATGACGGTGACGCGGTCGGCGTTGTCCATGATCTCGTCGAGAAAGTGGGAAATGAGGATGAAGGTGATGCCTCTGGAAGACATCTGGGACACGAACTCGAAGAGCAGCTTGGCCTCTGACGGGCTCAGTGCGCTCGTTGGCTCGTCAAGGACCACAACCTTGGCGCCCGAGAAGAGCGCCCGGCCAATCTCCACCATCTGCTGCTCGCCGAGCGCCAGGGATTCCACGGCCACCGTCGGGTCTACGTTGAGGCCCATGGTCTCGAGATGTTCCCGGCACTCCTTGACCATGGAGCGGCGATCCAGGAAGGCGGCACGACGACTCCCTGAGAGCATGTTTTCCGCCACCGAGAGTTCGCCGAAGAGGGAGAGCTCTTGATAGACCACTCGGATGCCCGCTTCGAGCGCCCCGCGGGGGGAGGTGGTGTCGACTTCCTCGCCGTCGATCTCGACGGTGCCGGCATCTGGCACTTCGGCCCCGGCGAGCGTCTTGATGAGCGTGCTCTTGCCCGCCCCGTTGTGCCCGAACAGCGCCATGACCTCACCAGCACGGAGGTCCAACGTGACGTCGCGAAGCGCGGCCACCCCGCCGTAATGCTTCGAGAGCCCCCGCAACCGCAGGCGCGGGGTGGCTGATGCTGGCTCAACCTGAGTCGGGTTCGGCTTCGTGGCCACGTGGCTAGGCATAGAGCACCCCGTCTTGCTGCAGGAACTTCACCGCGGCGGCGTTGTCCTCGGTGACCACAGGTGCGGTCACGGGAGTGAGGGTGGGGAACGTGTCGATGGCGCCCAGCTTCCAAGCCACTCCGAGGATCACCGGAAGGGCATGGATCTGGGGTGCAGAGTGTCGGGCGGTCGCCACGATGCGCCCGGCGAGAATCGCATCGATCGCGTCCGGCATGCCGTCGGCGCCACCGATGATGACGTCCTTGCGCCCCGCTGACTCGGCAGCGGTCAGCGCGCCGAAGGCCATGTCGTCGTTCTGGCAGTAGCCCACCGTGATGTCGGGATAGCGGTTGAGATAGGTCTGCCAGAGCTGTTGGGCGCGGGCGCGGTCCCAGCGGCCAAAGTCCTCCGCCACCAATTTCATCCCGGGGAACTCCTTGAGCGCAGCGTGGAAGCCCTCATAGCGACCCTTCTCGTCTGAACCGCCTGGAACGCCGCGGGTATGAATCACCGTTCCCGTGCCGCCAGCCCGTTCGAAGAGCAGCTTCGCGACGTTGTAGCCCATGTCGAAGGAGCTCTGCTGGACCGAAGTCAGAATGTTGACCTTGTCAGACGGGCCGCCGATGTTGGACGTCATTTCGAAGACGCCGGTGCCGGCGTCCGCCATGCGGTTGACGGGATCGACGATGGTGCCAGCGGTGGAGGGGGTGATGCCGGCGATGTCCCACTTGCGCTCTGCAGCCGAGTCCAGGGCGGCGCGCTGCTTGTTGCTGTCGCCCTGACCGTCGATCCAGGTCAGGTCCACGCCATAGACCTCGCACCAGCGTTGCATCGCGGCTCGGCCTTGGGCATACCAGGACACCGTCAAGGCCCCATTCGTGCCCAGCATTTTCAGGCCTTTGCCCTCACCTCCGTTCAAGGACGAGGCAACGGATTGAGGATTTTCGCGAGTGAAATTCGCGAGGAAGCCGCCACCGAGGGCTAGGGCAAGGGTGCCGAAGCCGGCCCGCTGGACCAGCGTTCGTCTGCCAACTCCCGGCTTCGACACGATCATTTCTCGCGCCTCTGCGGTGGCCTCGGCCCAGACCCGCTGATGCTCTTGATCTTCCGCCGGTGCCTCGTGTGCTTCGTTGCTCACGCGTCCTCCTCATGTCGTCGACACCCCGGGTGCCGCGCTGTCTTCCTTTCCATCGTGTGTGTTCTGAGTCACTCGCACGACTATTAGTTCCGCTGCTCGTCGATAGCCCAGGGCTATGTCTCGGCTGAACTATCGCGGCGATCAATACTTCCAGTGATTTTCGGTATTTGTGCACCCGAGATGCCGGTCACGAAGCTTGAAGGCGAACAAGGTGCGCAAGGACATTCGGAGGACATCAATGCAGGCGTTCGTGATGACGGAACTGGGGCAAGGCGGACTCGCCAACGTCGAGGATCCGCAGCCGCAGGACGGTGAGGTCTTGGTGCGTCCCGTGTACGCAGGGTTGTGTGGCACCGACATCCACCTCTTCAACGAGGGCACGATGCTGGACCCGGCCGATCTTCCCCTGGTGTTGGGGCACGAGTTCGTGGGCGAGGTTGCCGGGGGAGACGCGTCTGCTTCCGCATCCGCCGGCTTGAGCGTTGGCGACCTGGTTGTCGCCGAACCGTTGGTGCCGTGCGGAACCTGCGAGCAATGCCTCGCTGGGCGCTTCAATCTCTGTTCGGACTGGGAGCACCTCGGCATCACGCGGCACGGAGCGTGGGCCGACTCCATTGCTGCCCCGGTACGCCGGCTCACCAAGGTGCCGAGCGGCGTCTCAGCGCGGGATGCAGCGCTCGCGGAGCCTCTGGCCTGCGCCGTGAACTTCGTCTTGGATCGAGGTCGGCTTGCACCAGGGGACACCGTTGCCATCTTGGGCGCTGGCCCGGTTGGCCTGCTGTGTGCGGCCGTTGCTCGTGGTGCGGGCGCACGAACCGTCATCGTCTCTGAACCGAATGAGGGGCGCCGAAAGCGCGCTCTGTTGGTGGGGGCAGACGTTGTCCTCAACCCTCTCGGAGAAGACCTTGAGGCGGTGATCGAACGCGCCACTGAAGGGCGAGGAGCCGATCTCATCGTTGAGGTCACAGGCGTCGGTGGGGCCATGGCGCAAGCCATCACCGCAGCACGCCCAGGTTCCACGGTGGTCCTTGCTGGACTGAACAGTGGAGCCGACGTTCCGATCAAGACCAACGCGATTGCCCTCAAGGAGCTGGATATCCGAGGCGGCTTTGCTTCGCGGGCAGCCATGGGCAGGGCCCTCGAGTTGCTTGCCGACGGCAAGCTGCGCATCGATCCGCTCGTGACCGACGAATTCTCGTGGGCCGAGGCGGAGGCCGCCATGGCCAAGGTCGCCTCGGACCCCGACACCTGCAAGATCCTCCTGACTGCCCCGAACCACATTCAGAAGTAAGGAAAACTCATGAACAACTCTTCCTCTGCCGCCTACCTGTCCGACCTGCCGCTGGCAGGCGAGCTGGTGAGTAGCGACCGCGCGGAGTGGCCGTCCGAGATCGAGGCCGACTTCGTCGCAAACGCCATGAATGGCAACGTCGGCACCCGCCTGCTGAGCGAGAGCGATCACGTGCGCGTCTGGGAGATCCGTGTGGCTCCTGGCGACAGGGTTCCCGCTCACCGTCACGTGCTGGACTACTTCTGGACCGCCGTCGTGCCGGGCCGAAGCCGCCAACGGACATTCGATGGCACCACGCGTGAGGTCTCCTACGTGGCAGGGGAGACCCGCCACTACACCTTTGCGGAAGGGGAGTATCTCCTCCACGACCTCGAGAATGTGGGCGAGACGGAGCTCATCTTCACGACCGTCGAGTTCCTGGATAGCAAGAACGCCCCGCTTTCCCTCTGACCAGCTTCAAAGAATCTAAGGACCAACATCATGGATCTTCATCTCTCCGGACGCGTTGTGATCGTGAGCGGCGCAGCGCTCGGCATTGGTTATCAGACCGTTCGATTGCTCGCGCAAGAAGGCGTCACCGTTGTGGCGGGTGACCTGGACGTCACTCCGTTGCAGGGCGTGGACAACGTGCTTGCCGTGCAGGCCGATCTCGCGACGGCGCAGGGGTGCCAGGCGCTCGTGGACGCTGCTATCTCGCAGTTCGGTCGCGTCGACGGGCTCGTCAACAATGTGGGCGTCTTCCCGTATCGCGACGGGTTCTTGGCCACCACGCTCGAGGACTGGCGTCGCACGATCGATATCAATTTCTTCTCCATGGTTCAGCTGACCCAGCTGGTGCTTCCGCACATGATGGACCAAGGGAACGGATCCATCGTGTCCGTTGCCAGCGAATGTGGACGCCAGCCGGACGTGTTCTTTGTTGACTACTCGGTCACGAAGGCGATGGTGTTGAACTTGTCGAAGTCGCTGGCCAACGAGTTTGGTCAGCACGGCATCCGTTCCAACGTTGTCTCTCCCGGCCCGACCCGCACGGCCTCGTGGGACAAGCCGGGCGGCTTCGCCCAGAGCCTGGCCGATGAGTACGGGATGGATCGCGAAGCTGCGATTCATCACTTCGCTACGGAGGTACGCAAGCTTCCCGTGGGGCACATCGGCGCACCCGAAGATGTCGCGGCTGCCATCACGTTCCTGGTTTCGGATGTCTCCCGGCAGGTGACGGGAGCCGAGTACACAGTCAACGGCGGAAGCTACATCGCGGCCTAAGGTCGAGAACACCGGGGCGGGCGTACGCGCCCGCCCCACCGCCTCCGCAGCAGAAAGTAGCCACCATGCGCTTGCGACAAATTGAGTACTTCATCGCCGTGGCGGAGGCAGGCTCCTTGACGAAAGCGGCCAAGGACATCTTGGTTGCGCAGCCTTCTCTCTCCCAGCAGATCGCCGCGCTTGAGTCCGAGCTTGGCGCTCCGTTGTTCGAACGCCTGCCGCGTGGCCTCGCGCTGACGGGGGAAGGCCGTGTCTTCTTGGTCGAAGCAAGGCGGGTTGTCGCGGCAGTGAGCCGCGCCAAGGCGACGGTGCGAACATCGGCTGCCGGAGAGGGAGGGGAGCTGCGACTGGGAACGGTGACGTCGCTCGCCGCCAGGCTCATCCCTGAAACAGCCGGCCGTTGGATGGACCTGGCCCCACGTTCCTCCTTGCGTTTGAGCGAATATCACCACTCAGACGCGTTGACCGCGGCGCTGGAGTCAGGAGACATCGACCTGGCGATCGGGCCGATCCCGGCGCGCAAGCACGCAGCACAAGAGTCGCTGGGGTGGGAGGAGTTCACCTTTGTGGTGCCTCGGTCTGACCCGCTGTCTGCGAGGGATCGACTCGATGCCGCCGATCTCGCCGAGCGTCAGTGGGTGCTTTTCGATGAGGGGCACGGATTGACTCAGCTCATCGAGAGGGTCTGCGCCATTGCGGGCTTCGCGCCAAAGATTGGTGTGCGAACAACACAGGTCACCACGGCAGCACGGTTGGCAGACGCCGGTCTCGGTCCCACCCTGCTTCCGGCGAATGTCCTCGATCCCGACTCTGCGGCCTCCTCGCACAGCGCGACGCGACCCATCATCCGTGAGCTGTGCGCCTATGCGAGGCAACCCTTCAGGCATCTGGACCGCTCCTTTGTTGAGGCGCTGCGGCTGAGCGAACTGGCGCCGCGCCCCTCCTCCGACTACGACAACGGCGCTGGGATTCAGCGTCTCTGAAAGGCAATCATGCTTCCGTTGCAGGACAAGACCATTCTTATCACCGGCGCTGGTTCGGGCATCGGCCAGGCAGCCGCTGTCTTGGCCGCCAGCCAAGGCGCGGCCGTGGCTGTGGTCGACCGAGATGCCGTTGCCGTTGAGGTCACCGTCTCGCTCGTGAGCGAGGCCGGTGGGACAGCGTGGGGGCTCGTGGTTGACGTCTCGGATGAGAGCTCTTTCGACGAGGGGTTTGAACGAGCTGTCGCCCATTTCGGGCAGATCCACGGTGTCGTCAATAACGCCGGCATCCTGAGCACGGGAACCGTGGCGGACACGACGGTGGCCGACTGGGATCGCCTGATGAACGTCAACGCCAAGGGCGTCTTCCTGGGCTGCCGCAATGCCGTCCGCCATTTTCTGGCGGCCGGGATCAAGGGGGCCATCGTCAACACGGCGTCTATTTCGGCGCAGGTGGGCCTGCCGCAGCAGGCGGCCTACTGCGCCTCGAAGGGCGCCGTTCTGCTCCTGACGAAGCAGATTGCGGCCGACTTCTCGGCGCTGGGTATCCGCTGCAACAGCGTGGGCCCGGGCTCCGTGATGACCCCCGTTCTCCGGGACTACCTGGAGGGCCAAGGGGATGGGGCTGCCGCGTTGAGCGCGCTGCAGGCCGATCACCCGATCGGTCGGATCGCCGAGCCCAGCGAGATCGCTGCCGCCATGTGTTTCCTGTTGTCCGATGCGGCCTCGTTCATCACGGGGACCAATCTGCAGGTGGATGGCGGGTACACGGCGGTCTAGTCCCCCGCCCACAAGCCACGAGGGGCTCGGCGCCATGACGGCCGAGCCCCTCGTTTGTGTTCGCCTGCCCCCGGTGAGGGCCGCTGACCCGCAATTAGGCAAGCGGCGGCAGGATTTTGCGCAGTACCAGGTCTTCGAGCAGGTCGACGATGCGTTCCACGGAGTGAAGAGAAGCCGAAAAGCCGGCTTGGCGCACCTTGATCGTCGAGGAAACGTTGTCCCACGTGGAGCCGAGGATGGCGTCGGTGAAGCGCCAGTCAACCACCGAAGCGAGGTCGGGGGTGTGCAGCTCGAACGACTCGGCCAGGTGGGCCCAGAGCCCAGCGTGTTGCGGCATCTGCGTTGCCAAGTTCATGCATTGGGGCTCGGCCAGCTCGAGCTCGAAGCGTCGCGCGATGGCGTCAAACAACTGTCGCCACCTGAACACGTCACCGTTGGTGAGGTTAAAAGCCTCCCCCCATGCCGAGGGAGCGTCGCCCGCCCACTCGGTGGCCTCGGCCAGGAGCTGCGCGTCGCTGACCTGGTAGAGCACGGAGTCGTACGCCTCACGGGGGCCCGGAAAACGCAACGGGACGCCGAGATGCCGGGTCAGGGCCACGTAGACGCCTAGCCCCATGAGTAGGTTCATCGGTGTGCCCACGGCATACCCGATGACGCCTTCGGGTCGGAGGAGGGTGAACTGATAGCCCCGATGGTCGGCGTGTTCGCGCAGCAGGTCTTCCTGCTCGTAGTAGAAGTTCGCGGCCGCCAGCCGGGGATCGGTTTCGAGGGCAGGTGTCTTGAACGGTCCGAGGTGGGCGCCGTAGTACTTCATGCCCTGGTAGAGAGTGACGTGCTCGAGCGGGGCGTCCAGCCGTTCTAGTGCCGTCAGCGTGTTGGACAGGAGGGCAACATTGTCCTTGATCTGACGTTGAGGGTCCTGCCGCTCAACGTAGGCGGCAAAAGCCAAGCGGTTGGTCGCGGCGGCCGGTCGAAGCCCTTCGAGGGCGCCGTTGGCTTCGGCAAGATTGACGCTGAGGTGCTTCCATCGAGGAGTGGCGGCGGGAGGTCGACGGCTGACTCCCCAGGCGGCGTGTCCTTGGGCGGTGAGGTGCTTGAGTAGCGTGGTGCCGATGACGCCACCGGCGCCGGCCACGAGGTAGTTGCGCGGCTCAGGCATGATCGCCCTCCTGCACCGGGGCCAGCAGATGAACCTTGATGTTGCCGCTCTCCACTGCTCTGAGCGCCTCATCAATTTCATCGAAGGCGTAGCTAGCCGTCACAACGCCGCTGAGGTCGATGGAGTGTTCCTGCAGAAAAGTGATGGCTTCGGGCCACAACCCTGCGGAACCGGTTGTTCCGTGGACGGTCAGGTTCTTGGCCTGGATGAGGTGCAGTGGTGCGGTCACGGTGTCGGCGGCGCAGATACCGATGTTGACGATGTGCCCTTCGAACCGGGCCAGCTCGAAGGTCGAAGTGATGGCGATTGGATGGCCGCTCGCTTCGACGACGAGGTCGGCGCCGTTGAGTCCCCGAGCTCTGATCCAGCTCGATGCTTCATCGCTGGAAGCTGCGGTCTTGGCCGCGCCGAGGCTGGAAGCCGCGTCGCGGCGCGTCGCGTCAAGATCGACGGTGACCACGGAAGCTCCCATCGCCACGGCGATGCTGGTGGCTGCCAAGCCGATCATGCCTGCACCCAAGATGACGACTGTGTTGCCGGCTGTGATTCCTCCGGCCCGTCGAATGGCCGCAAAGGCGATGGTGAAGGGTTCGATGAGGGCGGCCTGGGAGAAGTTGAGCTCGGCGGGGATGCGGTGAAGAAGCCGCGCGGGAACCACGAACTGCTCGGCCCCTGCGCCGTGCATGGTGAAGCCGAACCACTCATCGTCGCTCAGCACGCATTCGCCGACCACACGGTCGCCCGGGGCAAAGTCGGTGACTGCGGAGCCCACTGCACTGACGACTCCACTCCACTCATGTCCGGGAACGATGGGGCGAAGGATGGCTAGTTGTTGGTTGAGATGGCCGTGGAGCATTTCGATGTCGGAACGGCACAGCCCAACGACGCGACTCTGTACCAGCACCTCGTGAGGTGCCAGCGGGGGGAGCTCAAGGTCGCCGAGGCGTGTGGAGCCGGTGGAGGAATCCATGAGTATGGCAATAGTCATGATTCTCATTAGGCGCGTCTCCGAGGTGGAGCACCACTATGAATTGGGCCCACGAGCTATCGGTGCCGGCGATAGCGTTGTGCGCCGGCCGTGTGGGAAGCCCGACGGCGCGTGGCCCGGCTGGGAGCCGGCCACGCGCCGTCGGGCAGGGGGTCAAGCAGGGCTGCGCCGCTACGCGGCGGCCGGAGCGTCCACCCGCGTCCCGCGGCGCGCGCCGAACGCGCGGGAGGCGAGGGCGTCAAGGGAGAAGCGGCCTGCGCCGGCGATGACGAGCGCGAGCGACACCGCGCCGAGCAGGGCCACGAGCTCGTAGCCACCGTCGGCGGCGAACACCCCGGCGGGGAGGTGCACGATGAACAGGGCGCCGAGCATGTCGGCCACGAACACCGCGCCGACCACGCGCGTGCCGAGGCCGAGGAGGAGTAGCGCGCCGCCGATGAGCTCGGCAAAGGCGATGAACGGGCCCACGGTTTCGCCGAGCGGCACGCCCATCTGGGCGAAGCTAGCGCCGGTGCCGGCAGGCGTGAACTCGAAGACCTTTTGCGCGCCGTGGGCGAGCATGAGGGCGCCCGTGACGACACGGAGGATCAGGAGGGCAACGTCGGTGGTGAAGGGTGTGCGCTTCATGGCGTGTCCTTGGATGGGGAGGCGCGGCCGGTCGACCGCGCCACCACCCTGACACTTGAACCTTGCACGATTTCCTCGGGGTAACCGAGGCGGCTTCGGCGCGGGAAAGCGGCGAAAATCCGCGCCAGCGCTGGGAAGGGTGCCCGCGCCGTGTGCAAGGGGGACCGCACCCAGCGGGGCAAAGCTCTGCGCCCCCTCACCGGCGGGGCGGAGCCGGCGCCCAGCCGGGCTTCACGGCTGGTCACGCGGCTGGACAGGCACCCGAGTCACCGGGCGATGCCGCGGGTCCCGGGCCGACGAACCCCTGTCGCGACGCCGGCCGGGCCTCAGCCCAGCACGATCCCCGCCACGACGTTGATCGCCGTGGCCAGGATGGTGAGGGAGAAGAGGAACGAGAGCAGGCAATGCCGCAGCACCACGGAGCGGACGCGGCTCGAGGTCACCGCGGTGTCGGAGACCTGATAGGTCATGCCGAGGTTGTAGGAGAAGTAGAGGAAGTCGCTGTAGCGCGGCGATTCCTTGTCGTTGAAGTCGATGCCGCCGTCCACGTCGTCGTAGAACTCGTACGCGTAGCGCGTCGCATACATCGAGTGGAGGCTGAACCACTGCGCCAGGACCGCCACGAGGGCCAGGACCCCCGCGCCCTTCTGCGCATCGCCCGTGCCGACGACGCCGATGACCAAGGTCGCCACGATGCCGATCGTCACCATCGACCCGATGGCCAGCTCCTCCGCGGCGGGGCGGAACTCGTCGCGCTCGACGTGCGCCTTGGTCGCCGCGGCATCGAGCGGCCACATGTGCGCCCACGCGAGCACCGAGAACGCCACGCCGCCGACGGCCAGGCCGGTCAGGACGCCCCACGTCCAGCCCGCGAGCCAGCCGAGCAGCAGCCCGACGGCGACGCCCGCGAGCACCGACCATCCCAGCCGGGTCCAGGCGCTGCCGCTGCGCAGCCCGCTGTTCTTCACGTTTCCCCCTCGTGGTGTGCTGGTGTCAGCCTAAGCGCCGGGGCCGGGGTCGGAACGGCGGTGCCGGGGCCAGCGCGGGGCCGGGGCGGAAGAGGTCCGCCGCGCATCACCCGTCCGCGCAAATTGACGCGTGCCCCGCGTCCTGGTGCGATGAGCCCATGCCAGCCACCGCCATGAGCCTCGTCTATCTCCTCGACCTTGAGCGGCGGCGCGTGCTGCTCGGTCTCAAACACCGCGGCTTGGGAACCTCGCTCATCCTGGGGCTGGGTGGCCACGTGGAACCGGGCGAGACCTCGGCCGAGGCCGCCATGCGGGAGGTGCTCGAGGAGGGCGGTGTGGTGGTGGACCCGGCCGACCTCACGCCCGTGGGACAGGTGCGCTTCCGCTTCCCGTTCAAGCCGAGCTGGGACCAGGACGTCGACGTCTTCACGGCCACGCGCTGGGCCGGCGAGCCGCACGCCGCCTCCGACGAGATCACCCCGCGTTGGTACGCCATGGAGCGGCCGCCGCTCGAGCGGATGTGGGACGACGCCCGCTACTGGTTCCCCGAGATCCTCGCGGGGGGCACCGTCGACGCCACCTTCGTCTTCGCCGAGGACAACGCGACGGTGGCCGAGCGAGTCCCGGCCGGAAGCTGAAGCGCGGCGCGCTCCGGCCCTGCCGGTCGCTTCCAGCGGCCCGGCGCCTGAGGCGCCGGGCGCAACAAAGGCGAGCGCACGACGTCGTGCACTCGCCTTTGTTGGCTTGCCTCTGCGGGTGCCCTCCGGGCACCCGCAGCTCAGGCCTTGCCGAGCTTGCGGATCTTGAACGCCATCATGATGGACGCGACGCCGAACACGACGCCGTAGATGCCGGCCACCCACAGGGCGGTGATGACCATGCCGGTCGGGTCGGTGAAGAGCGCCACGGCAAACCAGATGCCGATGATGATGTCGAGGATGCCCAGGGCGATGCTCCAGCCGCCCATCGAGCGGTCCCCGAGCCCCGCGATGCCGCGGCCGATGAGTCCGATCGTCATGAACCACAGGAACAGGACGCCCATGAAGGCGCCGGTGGAGACGGGGAAGATCACGGCGAGGACGCCGGCGATGATCGAGACGATGCCGCTCGCGAGCGCCCAGCCCCACCCCTTCAGGCCCTCGCGCTTCTCGCGCCAGGCCAGGGAGCAGGTGGCGAAGCCGTCGAGGACGAGCCAGAAGGCGAGCGTGTAGACGACCACCACGGCAATGGCGGTGCCGCCGATGCCGGGGGCGATGAATAGCACGAGGCCGAGCAGGATGCCCAAGATGCCGCGGATGAGCAGCCACTTGAAGCCGGTGCTGCGCAATTCGTCCGTCAGGTTTTCAAGGGGATTGCTGGAGGTTGAGGCAGTCATGATGCCCTCTCAGGTGGGTCGCGAGACTCTGGAGGGCCGATCCGACCCCCTCGTTGCAGACTGTAGGCGTCGGGTACCGGTTCTGAAAGATCCTTGAACCCTTTGTGGCATACGACAGACATATCCGACCGGGTTTGATAACACCATAATTCTCGCTGTAACTTTCGATGGCCACGAGAAGGCGCTCCGCGTCACCTTGCCGTCTCGTTCCCCGATCGAAAGGTCCTCATGCGCTCGCGAGCCTCTGTTCTTGCCCTGACCCTGGCGGCGGTCGCCTTGGTGGGTTCCACCGCGGTCCCGGCCCAAGCGCTTGCCGCGCCGGCTCCGCTTGCCGTCACCGCCGTCGCAGCCCCGGCGGCCGCCACGGCCTCCGTTGGCAAGCTGAGCGTTGTCTCAGCCCACAGCAACGGCTTCTCCGTCTCGTGGCCCGCGGCGGCTGGGGCCTACCACTATGAAACGCAGTACTCGACGCGCTCCGACTTCGCCGGTGCGGGCGTCGAGGCCAAGTGGAACTCCCGCTACATCACCACCTCCAAGCAGAACACCACCTTCTACCTGCGCTATCGCGTGGTCTTGGGCAACTCGAAGGCGCAGACCCGGTCTGCGTGGTCGGCCAGCGTGAAGGCCAAGACGACGGCCCTGTGGCCGGGGGCCATCGCTAAGCCGGCCTCGAAGGGCTCGCTGAACGCGCTCACGGTCAGCTGGAAGCGCATCAGCAACGCCTCGTCCTATCGCGTTGCCATCGCGGACAACAAGGGCATGAACCGGGGCCTGCGCACCTTCACGGTCTCCGCCGCAACGCTGTCGAAGAAGATCACAGGGCTCAATTCGAAGGACGGTCAGCCCAAGTACGTGCGCGTCTATGCGGTCAACGGGCCGCACCAGCGCGCCTCCGAGCGCATCGAGGTTCGCCCGGCTGCCCCCGCCACGGCGGCGGGCGAAAAGGTCACCGTTGCCGCCCAGAACATCCTCTGCGTCACGTGCAAGGCGAACGGCGGCGTGGCCACGCCCAGCATCACCCGGCGCATCCCGGAGCTCCTGGCCACCACCAAGACCCAGAACCCGGACATCCTGCTCCTGAACGAGGCGCTGAACACCAAGGCTGGCGCCAAGAAGGGCCGGCTCGCGCCGTTCGTCGCCGGCCTGAAGAAGCAGGGCTACGGCCTGGATCGAGCCCTCGAGTCCAACGGGACCAACGGCAAGGCCAATCGTGTGGCGTACAAGACGGCCAAGTACACCAAGGTGAAGTCCGGCACCCTGCGGATCTCGAGCAAGGGTGGCTATGCGGCGTGGGTGCTGCTGAAGTCGAAGCGGACGGGCAAGCAGTTCTATGCGGTGTCCGCTCACCTCTCGGCGTCCCTGCCAACGACGGGCAAGAACTCCCGCGCCGCGGCGGCGAAGCGGCTGGTTTCCTCCATCCAGACGCTGTCAAAGGGCAAACACACGGTCTTGTTCGGTGGCGACATGAATGACTCCCAGAACGCCGGCGGTACCGAGCACACGCACGCCGCCATCCTCAAGGCGGGTTGGACTGACCTGGCCAGCGCGGCGTCGCGGTCCATGGCCAACTACGGCACGTACAACGGGCTCAAGTCCACGATGGAGCCCACGTGGGGGCGCATCGACTACCTCTACTCGCTGCGCACCGGCGGCCCGCTGAGCTACCGCAACGTGATGAGCGTGAAGAAGGGCAAGATCGTCTCCAAGCACGGCTCCGACCACAACATGATCGTGGCTCGGACGACCATTCGCTGATCGGCCCGTTCGAGCCCGCGCGGTGAGCGGCTGGGCCCGGCCCGGCCGCCGCGCGCTGGCCGCCTGATGCTCAGCGTTTCCCTTGCCCGACGGCGGGTGGTCACCACCCGCCGTCGGGCATCGCCGTACGGCCAGCGCAGCGTTAGAGCGTGAGGATGTTGAGGCCGAGCTCGGGGTCGAGCTGCTTCTCGAGCGGCGCCTCGGCGACCGTCACGAAGAATTCGCCGGCCCCGCGGATCCAGGCTTCCTTGAGGTGCCCGGCGATGGCCGAGTAGTCCTGGCGGCCCAGCGTGGTGTGGATGTGGATGAGCGTTTCCTCGCCCTTGCGCGCGATGTTGCCCTGCAGTCCGGCGATCTCCATCTGCTCGTCGAACTCGCGGTCCACGTACGTCAGGGCGTCGGGATCGCGGAAGAGGAGCGTGGCGCGGCCGACGGCGCCGATGCCGCGGATGGCCCCGCCGGAGATCCCCTGAGAGATCGCGAAGTCGGTGAGGGCGGCGATGAGTTCCTCGCCCGTGTTCACGCTGACCACGTGGTTGGGGCCGCCGATGTGGCGGGCTGACCAGGTAGCGCCCCGCACGGTGGGAGCGGTGGTGGGGTGCTGTCCGGTGGGCTGCATGTCAGCCGTCCTCCGATTCTGCGCACGACGGCGCATCAGTCGGGTGAACCCTCATCGTGTCCCGGAAGCCGCGCGGCGTCAACCGTGTTGCGGCGTCCGCTACCTGCCGTGTTCCTGGTGGGCGAGGTGGTGGTGGAACGAACACAGCAGCACCGCCTGGTCGACGTCGGTCTTGCCGCCCAGGTGCCACGGGTCCAGGTGGTGGGTGTCGCAGAAGGCGGCAGGGAGGCTGCAGCCCGGGGCGCGGCAGTGCTGGTCCCGGGCGATGAGGGCCTTGCGCTGGTGCGAGGTGAAGAGGCGCTGGGCCCGGCCGAGGCGGAGCGGGTGGCCCTGCTCGTCCGTTTCGAGGAATTGAATGGCGCCGTGGCAGATCAGCTCGGCCGCGCGGGAGAGCGACACGATCTGCTGGGTGTGCGGCATCCACGCGCTCACGCCGAGGACGGCGCGCAGCGGATCCGGTTGGAGTCGCGGAGCGGGCGAGGAAGGGCCCGCGGTGGCGCGGGGCGGCGTGGCCGCTGGGGAGTCGGGCGGCACGGGGCCCGAGGGACGCACGGGCGACGCCGCCGGCCGTGCCCTGCGGGAAGGGTGCGCCGGGCGCTCGGGCCGGGCATCATGCTCGTCGGTGTCGGTGTCGGTGTCGGTGTCGGTGTCGGTGTCGGTGTCGGTGTCCGTGGGCGCGCTGTCCCACCCGCGGCCCGCGAAGGTCCTCGGGTCGAAGGGATCCGGCCCGCAGTCAACCGGGGAGCCCGCCGCGGGTGGGGTGTCCCAGCTGTCGCTGGCTCGGTTCCAGGCCGCGGCCCACCCCGTGCCCGCGAAGTTGTAGGGGTCGAACGGATCGTCCGGATCCCGACCGTTGCCCGTGTGCTCCGGCGGTGTCCACGCCTCGGGGCCGCGGTGTGGAGTGCCGCGATCACGAGTGCCGGGGTCCGGAGTACCGGGGTCGAGGGGGACGCGACCCGCCGGCGGGTGCTGGCTTGCGTCCGGCGGTGGGGCGTCGGCCAACGGGGGAGACCACAGCGAGCCGCCGTCGAGCGGGCCCGAGGTGCGCGGCGGTGCCCAGAATCCCGGGGCCGTGGGATCGTTGCCGTTGCCGTTGCCGTTGCCGTTGCCGTTGCCGTTGCCGTTGCCGTTGCCGTTGCCGTTGCCGGCGTCACGGCTTCGGTCAGAGCCAGCGTCGTGCCGAGGTCTCCGGTCATGCTTCCGGCCGGAGTCGGCACTAGGGCCAGGAGTTGAGTCAGGAGCGGAGCCAGCGCCAGTGCCCTGGAGATGGCCGGCGCCACCGCTCCGCCCGGAGCCAGCATCAGAGCCCGAGCCCGAGCCAGAGCCGGGGTGAGCGCCACGGCCAGCGCCGCCGCTTCCGTCGTCGGCCGCGGCCTCGACCGCGGCGAAGGCGGCCGCCGTCGAGAGGACGAGGAGGGTTGGGGCCGCCCCGCCCACGCTGGGGGCGGCGGGTGTTGTTGCGTAGTGCGCCACGATCGCGGCCAGGGCGTCGAAGCGCCGTTGGGCCGCGGTCCGGCCGTCGTTGGCGGCCTGCGAGACCTGCGCCGCAGGCGGCTCGGTCCCGGGTCCCTCCGACGCAGCGTCGGCCAGGCCGGGCCCCAACGGGGCCTGCTCCGAACCGGAGTCCTGCGGTGCGGCGAGGCCGCTACCGGGAGAGTCCTCCGAGGCGGCGGACCTCGTGGGCGACGTCGGCGATGTCATGGCGTCGAGGAGAGTCTTGAACTGGGCGCCCTCGTAGGCCGGGGCGAGCCCGCTGAGCCGCCACATGCCGTTGGCCTGCTGGGTCAGGTGGAAGGCCCTGGCCTGCTGCTGCTTGCGTTCGTCGGGTTCGGGGCCGTCCGGGTCGAGGAAGGCGGCCCAGAGCTTGGCCTGGTCCCGTAGCGCTACCGGCCGCAACCGCAGTGCGTCCTGCTGGCCCCGCCCGGAGGCGACGGGCGTGACGAGTCCCGCCGGCGCGCCCGCGGCCCCATCCGCGGCCAGCGGGCTGAGCGGACCGGCCGGTGCCTCGGGGCCGGTGCTGGGTGCCTCGAAGCTCGTGGTGAAGGCGGGCGGTGTGCCGACGACGCCCGCGGTGGCCGCTCCCACGAGCGCGGCCTCGGCCGCCTCGAGGGCGTCTGGATCCACGCGGCGGTGATCCGTGGGCAAGCCCTGGGTGATGGTGCGGGCCTGCTCCACGCTCATCTGGCCGGCATCCAGGGCCTGGGCCAGCACAGGGTAGCGCGGAGGGAGCTCGCCGGCCGAGAAACCGTGCCGTTGCGCCGTGGCCTCCGCGATGTCCACGAGGGCATGCGCCGCGGGAATGCTCAGCCCCAGGGCGTGCTCAAGGGTGACGCGGACCGAGGGGTAGCCGAGTTGCTTGTGGACTGGTCCGTGCGCGGTGGAGGGCGGGCGGGTCACGAGTTCGCGGGCTAGCAGGGTCTGGAGCCCGGCCACCGCGCGGGTCAGCTCGCCGAGAGCGCTCAGGGACTCCTGGAGCTCGGTGAGCGACAGGCCGGACGTGGGCGAGGCGCCAGCGGTATCTCCATGCGCGGAATCTCCACCGGAGCCGAGGGCGCCCAAAGCGAGCAGTGCCGCCGTGGCCGCGCGGTTCAGCGGCGTGAGGGGCGGCGCATCGACGGCGGAAGAACCACCCGCGGCCGACGCGCCCCAGGGCGCGGTGGCGCGAGATGGCGCCGAGCCGGAGAAGGGAGCGCCCACGGCGCCGGCACCGGCGTCCGGGGCCCATGCTGACTCCGCACCAGCCTTGGTGTTGAGGGCGCGAGATGGCGCGGAGCCGCTCACCACGCGGCGGTCCGCAGGATCCATGTGCCACACCACGAGGGAAGTGAGGGCGGAGGTCCCCGCGGAGGTGGCGAGCAGGCGCTCAAGCAGACTGGACCAGGCGGTCTCTTCGCCGGCGCTCAACACGGCGGCGTTGGCCGGCGAATCCGTGGCCAGCAGCGAGGCGACCGCGCGCCGGTAGTGCTGCGGTTCGTGCGAACGATCCACCGTGGTCCACCCCCTCGCTGTCGAGAAGCTTGCCTTTGATCCAGGATGAGGCCACCCCCCGACAAGAAGTCCCCGAAAAGGGCCCGAAACGGCAGGCCGCAAAAGAATACTTTGGGAATATTTCAGGGACAGGGACAGGGACAGGGACAGGGACAGGGACAGGGACAGGGACAGGGACAGGGACAGGGGCAGGGGCAGGGGCAGGGACAGGGACAGGGACAGGGACAGGGACAGGGACAGGGCGCCCGCTCGCTCTTCCTATCCCCTGCGCAGCAGCAGGCTGTCCCCGTGCTCGGGATCCACCTCCGCCACCCCGAACACCTCGAAGCCCAGCTTGAGCGCGACGCCCAGCGACGCCTCATTCCACGCCCGAATTGTGGCCGAGGCCGTCGTCAGCCCAGAGGCCTCGCCCCACGCGAGTACGGCCGCCGCCGCTTCGGAGGCGTACCCCCGGCCGTGGGCGGACGACAGCAGCTCGTACGCGATCTCGACCGCCTCCGGCCGCTCCGGAACGCCCCCGGCGAGCAAGCCGCAGTAACCGATCACGGCGCCGTCGTGCAGCGTCTCGATGCTCAGGAGCCCCCGCCCGGGCTCCACGGGCTCCAGCCCGATCGCCTCGGCGAGCTCCGCCTCGCTTGGGTGCCCCGCCGCGTCCACGCGCCGGTGGGCGGGCACACGCGGGTCGCGCTGTTCCCATAGCAAACGCACGACGGCGGCGTCCCCGGCCACGCGGCGCCGGAGACGCAGGCGGGGTGTGAGGAGGGGGAGGGCCAGGTCCGGACGCATGCGGACACTGTGGCACCGCCGCGACGGTGGGGGCTATCGGCGCGCCGTGCTCGGGCCCAGGCGTGCTTCGCGCGTCGGTGCCGCCCGGACCGCCCACGCCGTGCGAGTTTCTTGCCCGCCGTGCGGCCCGGAACCTCGCCATCGCTCACGATCGTGAGGGCTGAGGGCTGAGGGCTGAGGGCTGAGGGCGTTCCGTTCGGCGGCCTTTGCTCTACACGTGCGGGCCCCTCACGTTTCGTATCCCGGCCGTCGAGGGACTCACGCGGGTGACTGGGCCGAAGGGCCGAGGGAGCGGTGCGCCGAAGAGTCGAGGAGCGATTCACGCGGTCCGGCTGCGAGCCAGTCACCCCGGGCCTACCCAGGCAAGCGGTACGGGGCGCACAGGGCATCCTCAGAGCCGCCCCGTACTGTCGAAGACATCCTCAACAGGGTGCGAGTGATGACAAAAAGCGAAGGCCCCGGCTTCCCCCGCCGGGGCCTTCGCGCGTCCGGGGGAGCGCACTGGTCACGAGCAGAATCTTGCCCGCCGTGCCGCCCGCCGTGCCGCCCGCGGCCACCCTCGGCGGCCCGCCGTGCCACCCGCCCACCCGCGACGGTCCGCCGCGCCGGGGCCTCAGCGAGGCGCGTGGTGCCCCAAGAACTCCAGCACGTGTGCCGCGAAGCCCTCGGGCTCTTGCTCGGCCGGGTAGTGGCCGGAGGCGGGGAGGACGGCCGCCTCAACGTTCACGGCGAGATCGCGCAACCCCCGGGCCACGGCCGAGCCCATCCCGTAAGCGCCGCCGACGGCCAGCGTGGGAACTCGGGTGGGCTCCGTCCTCAGCGCCTCGACGGCCCGCAGATCCGCCTCGGGCGTGCGGTAGTACTTCAGCGAGTCCGCGAAGGCGTCGTCCGCGGAGTAGGCGTCAAGGTAGGCCTCGAGGGCGGCGGGTTCCAGGCCGAGCGGCCCGGCGCTCTGCTGCAGGAAGGCGCCGATGAGCTCGCGAGACCTGCCGCGGAACAGCCCCTCCGCCAGCCCTGGCTCGCGGTTCAGCGGTCCATGCCAGCGCGGGTATGTACCGGCACCCGGCTCCTCCAGCGCAACGTCCGCCCCCGGGAGGATCTCCTCCTCGAGGACCAGGGCCCAGGCGCGCTCGGGCGCCGCGCCGGCGGCCAACGCCGCCACCGTGCCGCCCCAATCGTGGCCCACGAGCGCGTGAGGACCGGGGCCAAGTCGCCCCAGAAGGTGATCGGCGAGCGAGCGCTTGTCCAGCGTGCCGCCCACCGGCACCGGCGCGCCCAGGCCGGGAAGCGAAACCTCGAGGACGTCGTAGCCGGCCGCCCGCAGGGCAGGGGAGAGGCGGCGCCAATGGACGTCAGTCACGGGCCAGCCGTGGACGAGGGCCACCGCGGGGCGCGCCGTCATGCCTTCGCCTCCACCATCGCCGCGTACCCGGCCTGGAAGTCCGGGAAGCTCAGGGTGCCGAGCAGGGAAGCCAGCGCACCGCCGTCGAACACCCGGCCCTCCGGGCCCTCTCCCGTGTCAGCGAGCGCGGGCAATCCCAGCCGCTCCGCAAGAAAGTCGGCCACCTCGCCGAGCGGCGCCGGCCCGGCGTCGGTGGCGTGCAGCACGGCGGGCGCGGCGGGCACACGAAGGAGCGCCTCGAGCACGCGCACGAGGTCGTCCTCGTGGATGCGGTTGGTCAGACGGGAGCGGTTGACGGGCCGCCCGGCGCGCACGGTCCGCACCAGGAAGTCGCGTCCCGGCCCGTAGATCCCGGACGGCCGCAGCACGTGCGCCCCGAGCTCGCCCACGGCCGCCGCCTCCGTCTCCAACAGCGCCGTGGCCCGCGGGGTTGCGGGGACCGGCGCGTCCGCCTCGCTCAGCACGGCGCCCGTCGGGGCGCCGTCGAACACGCGGGTGGAGGAGACGAGCACGGTGCGGCCGGGGCGCGCCGGCAACGCCCGGGCCAGCGTTCGCACCGCCGTCACCGCGCCGTTCTCCGCGCCGGGGCCGCCGAGCGGCGGCAGGGTGATGACCACGGAGTCGGCCGCGGGAAGCGCCGGCAGGGGGTCGCCGGAAGCCAGGTCGGCAGCGATGGTCTCGAAGCCGGAGGGCAACCCGGACGGGTTCCGGCGCACGGCGATCACGCGGTGTCCGGCCTCCAGCAGCCACAGCCCCAGGCGGCTCCCGAGCGCGCCGCAACCGGCCAAGACCACGGTGCCGCCCGGCGGCAGGGGAACCGAACTGGCGCTCACAGCGCGAACGCCACGTCGCTCGGCGGGGAGATGAAGTCGTCCTTGTGGGTCACGGGCGCGGCGAGCAACCCCGTGGCGGCGTCGATGAGGAAGTAGCCAACCGAACGCCAATTCCCCTTGGCCTCGCCGCGCTCGAGGGATCCCTCGTGCGAGGCGCACAGGCCCACCACGATCCCGCCGAGCACGCCGGAACGGGCCTTTAGCAGGGTGTCTGGAACGTGGGCGAGCTCGGGGTGGCCGTGCTCGAAGGCGCTCGCGAGCCCCGGGTTGTTCTTCACCGAATCGGCGATGAGTCCGCGCACCGAGGGGAGGGAACCCAGCTGCTGCAGGCACCGCGCGCGCCAGCTGGGCACGGGCAGGGACTCGAGGTGCTCCACCCACGGCAGGATTCGGGGGGCGATCTGGTCCGCCAGGGTGGGATGTTCCGGCAGCTGCGCCAGGAGTTCCTCGCGCCGCCTGGCCATGTCCTCGCGCCCGCGGCCGAGCAGGGCCAGGAGGAGGCCGTCTCGCCCGCCGAAGTGGTACTTGATCGCCGAGTGATTCGCGCTGCCGGCGTGCTCGGTGATGCGGCGGTTGGACACGGCGTCCACGCCCTCGGTGGCGAAGAGTTCCTCGGCGGCGTCGAGCAGGATCTCGCGCGCCTTGTCGCTGTGTTGTCCCATGGCTTCCTTGTCGCGGCACCTGGCCGGGCGGGGTGCCGGCCTCGGCCCACGCTACCGCCCCTGTTCGGCGACCCCTTTCTGTGTGTTTGCCAACAGTTGATGACTTGTCACGCACAATTTACGCCACGTGGCGTAAATTGATCTCCTGCCCTTGAGAGGGCCGCCATACCGAATCTCCGCGCCACCCACGTTGAGCGCACACGCAGCAGGAGCCTTGTCTTGACCGAAGCATCACCCACCCCACCGGAACCCTTATCCCCCGACGGTGGGGCGAGGCACCTGGCCGACGACGCGTCGTCGGGCATCGACACCGCGCTCGCCGAGCGCGGGGAGAGCGCCGGGGCCGCGGGCCCCGAGGCCGAGCCCACGGAGGAAGAGAAGGCGGCAGCGGCCGCCAAGCGCGCGAAGGCCGAGACGATCGGCCGCTACGTCGCGATGTTCGTCATGCCCGTCCTCATGGTCGGCATGATGATCTGGGGCTACCTCTTTGCCATGCACAACCCCACGCCGCACAACATGCCCGTGGTCGTGGCGGGCGCCGAGGCGTCCTCGCTGAGCCAGAGCATCGAGTCCTCCGACCCGGACGCCGTCGAAGCCACCACGGCCGACAGCGCCGAGGAGGCCCGCCGCCAGGTCGTTGACCGCGAGGTCTCCGCCGCCGTGGTCGTGGACGGCAAGACGGCGACGATCTACACCGCCGGTTCCGCCGGCGCCACGCAGGCCAGCACCGTGACCCGCCTTGTCACGCCCTCCCTCATCGAGGCAGGCCTGACCATGAAGAGCGAGGATCTGGTGCCGCTGCCCGACTCCGATCCCGCCGGCCTGGGCGCCATGTTCATGGCGACCGCGCTCGTCATGGCCGGCTACCTGCCGCTCTCCATCACCCTCTCCAACGCGCCCACGCTCATGCGCTTCCGCCGTTTCGTACCGCTGCTGGCCGGCTGGTCCGCGCTCGTCGCCGCGCTGACCTGGCTCGTGACGGGTCCCATCCTCGGCGTCGTGCCCTCGAGCGACGCGTGGGCCGTACTGGGCATTGCGGCGCTTGGCGTCTTCGCGATCGGCTCCGTGCAGCTCTTCTTCACCCGCATCATGGGCCCCATGGCCGTGCTCGTGGCGATGTTCCTGCTCATGGTGCTTGGCATGCCCGCCTCGAACCTGTCGATCTCGATGTACACGGCACCGCCGTTCTACGTCTTCCTGCACTCGTTCCTGCCCACGCCGGCCATCGGCGAGGCCATGCGTTCGGTGCTGTACTTCGGGGGCAACGGCGCCTGGCCGCACCTCATGGTGCTCATCATCGGCGCCGTGGCCGGGCTCGGCCTGACCCTGTTGCTCGACGCTGTGAAGCGCCGCAAGAACCCCAACCCGGGTCTGGTCCGCGTGAACATGCCGTCCCTGCACGGCGGCCCGCGCCCCAAGAGCCGCTTCTGGCGCTACGCCTCGCTGATCTTCTTCCCCTTCGCCATGGTCACGCTCATGCTCTCCTGCATGCTCGGCGCCATGTATTCCCCGACGCCCCGGGATATGCCCGTGGCCGTGGTGGGTGCCACCACCGAGCAGGCCCAGCAGGCCGTTGACGGCATGAATGAGCAGATGGGCGACATGTTCGATCTGCGCGTCGTGGAGGACAGCAACGAGGCGCGCGCCCTCGTCGAGGACCGCGAGGTGGTGGGCGCGTTTGTCCTGCCCTCGCAGGAGAACCCGCAGGCGACGGTCATCACCAACCAGTCAGCCGGCTCCAGCGCTGCGCAGACGATCACCCGCGTTTTTGACCAGGTGGCGCAGGCGCAGAAGCTCGAGGTCGTGAACGACGACGTCGCGCCGCTGCCCGAGCGGGACTCCATGGGTTCCGTCTCGCTCTACGTCGCCATGGGCTGGATCATGGCCGGCTTCATGATCATCGTGGTGGGCGCCAACGCGGCCCCCGCGAGCCGCCCGCTGCGCAAGCTGCTGCCGATCGTTGCCGTCTACTCCGTCGCGATGTCGGCGCTGGTCTGGCTCATCGCCGACCCGTTCACGGGTTCGGTCGACGGGCACTTCTGGCAGCTGCTCGGCACGGGTGCGGTGGTGACGTTCTGCGTCGCCATGTTCGCCACGGTGCTCGAGCGCCTCATCGGCCTGCTCGCCATCATCCCCGTGGTGGGCGTCCTGATGTTCCTCGGCGTCCCGTCCTCCGGCGGCGCGCTGTCCATCTACATGGAGCCCGAGCTCTTCCGCGGCCTGCACGCGTGGTTGCCCATGCCGGCCGCCGTCGAGGCTGTCCGCTCGATCCTGTACTTCGGTTCGGACACACTCGGCACGAGCCTGCTGTGCGCGATCGCGTGGGGCGCCGCCTCGCTCGTGCTCGTCGCGATCATCGACAAGCTCAAGCCCGTGCGCACCACGAGCCCGAACATCATGGTCCCGCCGCTGGGTTCGGAGACGGTGCACTTCCGCGAGCTCGCCGAGCAGGAGGCGGCCACGGCCGCCGCTGAGGAGCACGACGACGCAGCGTCCGGTTCCGAGGGCGGCCCCGGTGCCGCCGGCAAGGAGTTGGTCAACGCCTGAGGCGGGTGACGCTCGAGCGTCAGCAGTGCGGCGGCCCCGCGCGACCTGGGAAACCGGGACGCGCGGGGCCGCCGTTGTTGGTGGGTACAGGGGCAACCCCGGCGCCTCGGCGGATCCGTTCGCCCCGCACGCCCCGCACGCGGGCGGGTCCGCCCGCCCCGCGCCTCAGGCGAGGCTCAGGCGCTCGTGGCCCGGGCGGCGTCGTGCGCCATCCTGGCCCCGTTCAGCCCGGTGAGCAACGGCGTGAGCTGGGCGGAAGCCACCTTGGGGTGCTCGGGGTGGAACTGCACGCCGAGCGCCGGTGCGGCGGTGTGGGCCACGGCCTCGATGGTGCCGTCCACGGCGCGCGCGATGACGCGCAGGCCGGGCGCCAGCGCGCCGACGGCTTGGTGGTGCGTGCAGCGGACCTCGTGGGGGAGGTCGAGCGGGTAGCCGGCGCGGGCCGGGTGGAGCGTGGTCGTGACGAAGGGATCGCGCGCCGCGGCCGTGTGGCCGGGCATGTCCTGGACGAGCGTGCCGCCGAGCGCCACGTTCAGGAGCTGCAGCCCGCGGCAGATGCCCAGCAGGGGAGTGCGGGCGGCGATGCGGGCGCGGATGGCGGCGGCGGTCACCTCGTCGGCCCAGGGTTCGTGGCGGCCGGAGCCCGGGTACGTCGAGGCTCCCCCGTAGAGCGCGGGCGTCACGTCCTCCCCGCCCAGCACCACGAGCACCGAGGCGAGGGCGGCGGCGCGCAGGAGCTGCGGCGCAGGTGCCTCGGCCGCCGGGACGAGGACGGGGCGCAGGCCGGCCTCCTCACAGGCGACGGCCGCGGCGTCGTTGAGGGCGTCGAGCTCGGCCTGGAAGCGCGGGGCGTGGGGGCGCTGGGTGCGGACGTGGATCAGGAGCGCTGTGTCCTGGCGCATGGCGGGCCTTCCTGGCCGGGCGGCGGCCGCCCGGTTGCTGATCTCCGGTGGGGAGGTGGGGTGTCCCCACCCTCCCACCGGCGGATCACGCGGAGGTGGCCGGAAGGTATCCGGGATGTTGCGCGGCGCCGGCAGGGGCGGCGCCGTCGGGGCCTTCACCGTCCCCGGGGCCGTCACCCTCATCGGAGCCGTCGTCGGCGCCAGCGCCGGTGCCCCCACCGTCCCGCGCCCCCGGCGCTTCCGAACTTCCCGCCCCGGTCAGCACGGCCCGCGAGGACCACAGCAACACCAAGGCCGCCACGAAGCACAGCGCCTCGGTGATCGTCATGGCCCACACCACGCCCGTGAAGCCCCACAGTGCCCGTGCCCCGAACACCACGGGGATGAAGAGCACGCCCTGCGCCACGGCCATGATCGCGGCGTTGCGCATCTGGCCCGTGGCCTGGAAGAGCGCGATCGCGAGGCCAGTGAAGCCGTTGAAGAGCGTGGCGACGAGCATGGCGGTGAGGATCTTGACGCCGTCGTCGATCACGGCGGGATCGGCGCTGAAGAGGGCGAACACGCCGTCGCGGAACACGAACACCACGCTGGAGAACACGAGGGTGATGCCGAGGATGCTCGCGGCGCTCGCCAGGACGCCGCGGCGCAGGCGCCGCACGTTGCCGGCGCCGTGGGCGTAGGCGAGCAGCGGGATGATGCCCATGAAGACGCCCATGCAGATCATCTCGGGCAGCTGCGAGATGCGCAGCGCCACGCCCATCGCGGCGAGCAGGGCCGCGCCGTAGGCCACGGCCACCCAGTTCATGACCAGCGTGGTGACGATGAGGAAGGAGGACTGCAGCAGCTCGGAGGCGCCCACGCCCATGACCTCGCGGACCATCGGCCCGTCGACGCGCAGATCGCGCGGCGAGACGGAGGCGTGGGAGGAGCGGCGGGCGATCCACCAGAGGTAGTACCCGGCCATCACGAGGTTGGAGAGGCCGAGCGCGACGCCGGCGCCGGCCACGCCCCAGCCCAGGACGAGGATGAAGAGGACGTCGAACACGAGGTTGGCCACGGTGGAGGCGATGAGGCCCGTCATGGACGCGACGGCGGCGCCCTCGGCGCGCACCACCTGCTCCAGCGCGAAGCAGACCACGTACACGGGGCAGAAGCCGAACATCAGCGCGATGTAGAGCGCCGTGGGGGCCAGGGTGTCGCCCGAGGCGCCCACGGCCTGGGCGATCGGCGAGGCGAACACCACGCCGAGCACGGCCAGCACCGCGCCGGCCGCGAGGGCGCCCCAGAACGTGAAGGAGGAGACGGCGCGGATGCGCGCCTCGGTGGCCTCGCTCGGGGCAGCGGCGGCCGGCGCGTTCTCGCCGCCGCCCGCCTCCTCGGAGCCCATGAGGCGGGACATGAGCGTGCCGCCGCCCACGCCAAACACGCCGCCCATGGCCATGATGAGCGCGAAGACCGGCAGCGAGAACGTGAGGGCCGCGAGCAGCGCGGTGGAGTGCAGCGTGCCGATGAAGCCGGCGTTGATGATGTTGTAGACGGCGCCGACGATGAACCCGGCCATCATCGGGATGCAGAGGTGGATGAGCGCGCGCCAGAGGGGCGCGGAGGAGAGCACGGAGCGGTGGTCGGTAGACATGGCGCGGCGTCCTTTCGTGAGCTGTGGGTGGGTGGTTGCGGGCCGAGGAATGGCTGTTTTGGGGCGAAAACGGCGCAAAAAGGGCCCAAAAAAACGCCCCAGGGGGCGTTGGTGCGTTTGAGCGCCCGACGGCGCACGGTCGGGTCGGGCGGGCCTGCGGGGCCGGCGTGGACCGGCCGGGGAAGGCCGGGGGGAAAGAAGGGAGGTGGGTGGCCGAGGGACCGGGCTACGTGCCCGGCCCCTCGCCCGCTGGGGTGAGGAGGTGTGGGTCTGCGACGGGGCGGGAAGCCCGGGCGCTCAGCGACCCCACGGGCCGCGGCGGGAGGCGCCACCGCGGTAGCCCTTGCCGCCCCGGACGTCCGGGCCGGCCTCGGGTCCGCCCCAGCCGGGGCGTCGGCGTCCGCCGCGGAACGCGCGGGCCTCGCCGTCCGGGTCGGCCTCGGGGCCGTCAAAGCCGCGCTCGCCGCGGAAACCTCGGCCACCGCCGTGTCCGCCGCGGCGTCCGCGCGGGCCGCCGGCCTCGTCGTCGCCCCGGGGGCCGCGCTCGCGGGGACCGCGCCCCTCGCCGTCGGGACCCTCACCGTCGGGGTCGCCGAAGCCGGGGCCTCCGAAGCCCGGACCGCCGAAGCTGCGGGGGACAAAGCCCTTGCCGTGGCCGTCTCGGCCGCCGGGGCCTCGCCCGTGACGTCGGCCCATGCCGGGCCCGCCGAAGCCGAAGCCGCCGAAGCCGGGCCCGCCCGGTTCGCCGAAGCCCTCGGGTTGGGCGGCGGCGAGCTTGCGCAGGATCGTGAGGAGGGTGTCGAGCTCTTCCTCGGAGAGGGACTCGTAGATCTTGGCCTGGGCGGAGCTCATGTCGTCCCCAAACCCGGCCACGGCCTTGCTGCCGGCCTCGGTGGCGAGGATCAGCTTGACGCGGGAGTCGGTGGGGGAGGGGCGGCGCTCCACGAGGCCGCGCTGTTCGAGCCCCTGGATGAGGCTCGTGACGCTGGCGGGGGTGGTCCCGCTCGCGTCGGCCAGGTCGCGGGCGATGACGCCGTGTTCCTGGAACCGCTCGATGTACCCGAGGGCAAAGGCCTGCTGTCGGGTGAGGCCGCTCTCGCGGACCCACTCGTCGGCAGCGCCTCGGCCGGCGAAGGCCAGCGAGCGCAGCAATGCACTGATTTCGATGATGTTCTCGTTTATGGTTAGAACTCTAATTATTCGAACTCTAACGGTCAAGGGTGGTCTCCGACACAAGCGGCGGGGCGGAGCACCCGCTCCGCTCCGCCGCGTCGTCGTGCAGTGCAGGCGCGGAACGCGCCTACTTGCCCTTGAAGTCCGCCGGGATCTGCTCGTAGAGCTCCTCCATGGTTCCCTCTTCCATGGCGTTGCCGACCCTGAGGTTCCATTCGGGGCTGTTGAGCACCACGGAGGCGCCCCCGGCCTGGCCCGTGCCCGCATTCGGGAGGGTGAAGTTGCGGATGTCCTTGCCCCGAATGTCCTTCATCTGCATCGCCAAACCGATGAGCATCTGCTTGTCGGCCAGCCCCGAGTCCATGGTCACGGACGGCATGATGCTCGCCAGCACGTCGGCGATCTTGTTGGGGGAGGACATGACCTCCGCCGAGAGCACCTTCGAAACCACGGCCTTCAGAAACTGCTGCTGATTCTTCACGCGCTGGTAGTCGCTCGTGGCGAAGGCGTGGCGCTCGCGCACCCACTTGAGGGCGCGGTTGCCCTGAATGTGGATCTTGCCGGCCTCGAAACACACATCCGGCGTGGTCTTGTAGGCGCAGAACGCCTTGGGGTTATTCACCGTCACGCCGCCGATGGCCTTGGTGAGCTCCTTGAAACCGTCGAAGTCGACGGCCGCGACGTGGTCGATCTGCACGTCGAGCATCTTCTCGATGGTCTCACGCAGCTTCGGCACGCCGCCGTACTCCAGTGCGGCGTTGATCTTGTCCGAGCCCACGCCGGGGATGGTGACGTAGGTGTCCCGCATGATCGACATGACGTAGACGTGGTCGTGGCCCTCGGGGATGTGGACCAGCATCATCGAATCCGAGCGCTGGTCCGTGCCGCTTGCTGTCAGGTCCAGCTCCGCGCCCGTCTCCGACTTGTCGGCACCCAGGAGCAGGACGTTCATGCTCTGATCGCCCGGATCCTTGTACGGCTGATCGGAGTACGTGGGGAGCACGTCCTCCTTCGCCACCACCTTGGCCGAGTCGAAGGCCTTGTTCAGCTTGGCGGCGTACGCGCCGCCCACACCCGCGACGCAGGCCAGCACCATCGCCACGGCGAGGATCGTCACCTTGATCGGGTGGCGACGCTCGCGGCGCAGGCGGCGCGGGACGTAGCTGGGCGGGGTCTGCTGCACGTGGTGTTCCTAGCGTCGGGGAAGGGACGGTGCCGGCGCCGTTGGCGCCTCGCGATGTCGAAGATCGCAGGGCCCGACGGCGCGGGGCACCCTCACATGGTGCCCGATCGGGAGCGTCCACACGAGTTGCGCACGGCGCGCACAGCCCGCGCACACACTGCGCCCGTACTGTCGTAGACACCTCAACAGGGTGCGAGTGATGACAAGAAGCCCCGGCCTTTCCCCAAGGCCGGGGCTTCACTCATGTCCGGGTGTGGATCAACCGTTGAACTGGGCCGGGTGCGGGCCGGTGCGGCCGTCGCGCTCGAGGGCGTCGATCGCCGCGATCTCCTCGCCGCTCAGCTCGAAGCCGAAGACGTCGAGGTTCGCGGCGATGCGCGCCGGCGTGACGGACTTGGGGATGACGATGCGGCCCTGCTGCAGGTGCCAGCGCAGCACGGCCTGGGCGGGGGTGACGCCGTGGGCGTGCGCGGCGTCCGTGACGGCCGCCGCGCCGAGGACGGCGCCCTGGGCGAGCGGGCTCCACGCCTCCGTGGCGATGCCCAGCCGCGTGTTGGCGTCCTGCGTGGCGCGGTTCTGCAGGGCGGGGTGCAGCTCCACCTGGTTCACGGCCGGGACCGTGCCGCCCAAGGCCGCGACGCGCTCGAGGTGCTCCGGCAGGAAGTTGGAGACGCCGATCGAGGCGGTCAGGCCGGCGTCACGCGCCTCCTCCAACCCCTGCCAGGCCCCGAGGTAGCGATCGCTCGCGGGGGCCGGCCAGTGGATGAGGTAGAGGTCAACGGCGCTGAGGCCGAGCCGCTCGAGGCTCGCCTCCAGCGCCGGCCGGACGGCCTCCCGCTCGAGCGCGTCGATCCAGAGCTTGGTGGTGACGAACAGCTCCTCGCGGGGGAGGCCGGTGGCGGCGATGGCGCGGCCCACCCCGGCCTCGTTGCCGTAGATGCTCGCGGTATCGATGCTGCGGTAGCCGGCCTCCAGGGCCGCCTCGACGGCGGCCTGCGCGCCGTCGTCCGGGACCTGGAAGACGCCGAAGCCGAGCTGGGGCATGGGGCGGCCGTCGTTGAGGGTGATCGTGGGGACGGTGGTCATGGTGACTCCTGGGTAGTGAGTACTGGGTGCTGGGTTCTGGGGATGGGGCGAGCGGGTGATGCGGACTGGCCGGAGGGGCCGCGTGGACGGGTGGCGCGGCTGGGCGGTACGGCGCGGACGGGTCAGGCGTCGACGGCGACTGCGCGCTCGGCGGTCCGGGCGTACTCGCCGCCGCGCACGCGGGTGGCGAGGAGGAAGAGGGCCAGCCCGGCCACGGTGATGGCGGCACCGATCCAGAGCGGCGAGGTGTAGCCGAGCCCGGCGGCGAGCCCCAGACCTGCGGCCCACGCGCCGAGGGCATTGCCGAGGTTGAACGCGGCGATGTTGGCGCCGGAGGCGAGGGTCGGGGCGGCGTCGGCGTGGTTCATGATGCGGGCCTGGAGGCCGGGGACCGTGGCGAAACCGAAGCCGCCCATGAGGACGAGGGCGATGACGGTGGCCACGGGCGAGGCGGCGGTGAGGGCAAAGGCCACGAGGATGAGCGCGAGCCCGCCGAAGAGCACGGTGAGGGTGAGGGGCAGGTTGCGGTCGGCCGCCTTGCCGCCGAGGAGGTTGCCGACGAACAGGCCGGCGCCGAAGACGACGAGCAGCCACGGCACGGCGCCGCTCGGGAAGCCGGAGACCTCCGTGAGCGTGTAGGCGATGTAGGTGAACGCGCCGAACATGCCGCCGTAGCCGAGCACCGTGATGCCCATGGAGTACCAGACCTGCGGATCGGCGAAGAGGCGCAGCTCCGAGGCGACGGACCCGCCCTGCGGTGCCGGGGTGCGTGGGACGAGGGTAGCGATGCCGACGAGGGCGAGCAGGCCAACGGCCGTGATCATCCAGAAGGTAGCGCGCCAGCCGAAGGCCTGGCCGATGAAAGTGCCGAGCGGGACGCCGGCGACGTTGGCGATGGTGAGCCCGGCAAACATGATGGAGATGGCGCCGGCGCGCTTGCCCGCGGGGACGAGGTTGGCCGCGACCACCGCGCCGATGCCGAAGAAGGCGCCGTGGCAGAGCGCGGCGACGATCCGGCCGGTCATCATGAGCGCGTAGCTCGGGGCGAGGGCCGAGATGAGGTTGCCGGCGATGAAGAGCACCACGAGGCCCATGAGCGCCCGCTTGCGTTCCGCGTGACGCAGCAGGAGCGTCAGCGTGATGCCGCCCAGGGCGACGGCGAGGGCGTAGCCGGAGATGAGGTAACCGGCCTGGGTGTCGGTGACGCCAAGATCGGCGGCGACCTCCGGCAGCAGGCCCATGATGACGAATTCGGTGAGGCCGATGCCGAAGCCGCCGAGGGCAAGGGCATAGAGGGCGGCGGGCATGGTTGGCCTTTCGCTAGGGAGAGGGGGTGGGACGCCGGCGTCGTCGGCGCGTCCGCGCTAAGTGCGTGTGCAGTAATTGCAAACGCAACGAATAGATAGTTGCACACGCGGATTATCTGCGCAAGTGGGTAGACTGTGCTCCGGACAACGGGAGAAGGAGAGTCATGAGCGTTGCGGACGACGCGATCGAGGTGCGGGCCCACGGGTGGCGCACCCTCGTGGCCCTGCACGGGCTGATCGAGACCAAGCTCGAACGTGCTCTCCAGTCGGAGCACGGGCTGTCGGTGGTGGAGTACACGGTGCTCGAGGCCCTGAGTCGGCAGGACGGATGGCACATGCGGATGCAGCAATTGGCCCGCGCCGCCGCCCTGTCCTCGAGCGCCACCACGCGCCTCGTCACCCGGCTCGAGGATCGCGGGCTCCTGACGCGCATCCTGTGCATGGACGATCGCCGCGGCATCTATACCGAACTGACGACCGGCGGGGAGCGGTTGCTCGCCGAGGCTCGTCCCACGCACGACCGCGTGCTGGAGGAGGCGCTCGCCGAGGCGGACGCGATCCCCGAGCTGGCCGGTCTCGCCGGGGCGATTCACTCGCTCGCCTGAGGCGAGGAGCGCCCGGCGCGGCCCTGCGCCCGGGCCCACCGCCTGGCGGCGCGTCACGCCCACCCGACGTCGGGCCGCGCTCCCGCGCTAGTCCAGGTGGCGCAGGAAGCGCTCGGGCGCGTCGAGGAACGAGCGCCAGCCGCGCACGAGATCGAGCTCGTCGTAGCCGCTGGCGCGCAGCCCCCAGGGGCCCACCTCCAGGAGCGTGGCGCCGGGGAAGGCCGCCAGGATGGGCGAGTGCGTCGAGAGCACCACCTGCGAGCCCCGCTCCACGAGGCCTTGCAGGCGCGAGAGCAGCCCCAGGCAGCCGGAGAGCGAGAGGGCGGCCTCCGGTTCGTCGAGCACCCACAGTCCGTTCACGCGCGAGCGTTGGTCCAGGAGGTCGAGGAACGACTCCCCGTGGCTCTGCTCATGGAAGAACTCGGCGCCGGTTCCCAGGTGCTGGAGATACGTGAAAAACGAGTGCATCGACTCGGCCCGCAGGAAAAAGCCGCGCTTCGAGGCGCCGGCGCCGCGGACGAGCTGCAGGTGCTCGTGCAGGCCCGACTCGGTGCGGTTGGTGGTGTGCATCGCGCCCGTCGAGCCGCCCTCGGCGTTGAGGCCGAAGGCCATGGCCAACGCCTCGGTGAGCGTGGATTTCCCGCTGCCGTTCTCCCCGGTGAGGATCGTGACGGGCCCCAGGTCGAGACCCTCGTGCAGCAGCTGCCGCACGGGCGGCAGGACAAAGGGCCAGGCGTCTTGCGGCGCGGGGTGGAGCGGGTGGGCCTCGATCCTGCGCACGGGGAGACGAGAGAACATGCGCCAAGTGTGCCCCGAGAGCCCGACGCTCGGTGAGGCCGTGCCGACCTCCTCACCCTCCCCACGCGAACGGCGGGCCGCCCCACCCAAGGGGACGGCCCGCCGTCGTGCACTGTGTTCAAGCGGCGCCAGCCGCTCAAGGAAACCGCGATCAGCCGATCAGCTTGGCCTTCAGGTCGGCCACGATCTGCTTGGCGCCGAGGGGGCCGAGGCCTAGGAACCACACGTCGTCGTCGACGCGGTACGCCTTGCCGGCCTTGACCGCCTCGAGCGACTTCCAGCCCGCACCGTTGATGACGGCGGTCTCGCCCGTGGCCTCGGGGGAGCCGTAGCTCGAGTAGAAGATCACGTCGGCGGCGGCCTCGGAGATGTTCTCGGGGGAGATCTCGGCGGCGAGCTCGTCGATGTTCTGGTTCCCGGGGCGCGCGAGGCCCGCGTCCTTCAGGATGACGCCGATGAGCGAGAGGTTGCCGTAGAGGCGCAGCTTCTCGGGCAGGAAGCGCACCAGGGAGATCGTGGGGTTGCCCTGCACGCCCTCCTTGAGCTCCTTCACGGCATCCGCGTACTCGTTGAGCTGCTCGGTGGCCTTCGTCTCCTCGCCCAGCGCGTCGGCGACGAGGAGGAAGTTCTCCTTCCACGGGAAGCCCGGGCGGATGGAGAAGACGGTCGGGGCCACGTCGGAGAGCTGGTCGTAGAGCTTGTCCGCGCGCAGCTGCGAACCCACGATGAGGTCCGGCTTGAGCTCGGCGACGGCCTCGACGTTGATCTCCTGGATGGTGCCGACGCTCTTGACGTCCTTCACCTTGTCGGCCAGGTAGGAGGGGACGGGGTTGGCGCCCTCCGTGGTGACCATGCCGACGGGCGTGATGCCCAGGGCCAGGACGTCGTCCAGCTCGCCGGTGTCCAGGACCACGACGCGCTGCGGCTTGGCCTTGATCTCGGTGGTGCCGTTGGCGTGCTTCACCGTACGCGGGAACTGGCCCGGCTGCGCGTCGGAGCCCAGCTTGGCGGTCTCCTCGTCCGCGGTGGAGAAGCGCTCGCCGCCGGTGGCGACCTGGGTGTTGCCCTGGGCGCTGTTGCTGCCGGCATCGGCCGAGCCGCAGGCGGTGACAAGGGACAGGGACGCGGCGATGACGAGTGCCACGGCCCCCTTGAAGGATCGTGAGTGACGCATGACCGCAGATTATCCTAAGGGTGTTTGGCTACGGTAATCTTGCCTTATGCGTGATCATCCCCGGACGGCGCGCGCCTCCGCGTGGGTGATCCCCGTGCTCGTGCTGGCGCTTGCCGTTTCCGTGTTGCTCAGCCTCATGGTGGGGGCGCGGGCCCTGAGCCCCTCCACCGTGATCGCGGCGATTCTTAGCCCCGATCTCTCCCTCCCCGACCACGCCGTGGTGTGGGACGGGCGCATCCCGCGGACCCTGCTGGGACTCGTGGCCGGCGTGGCGATCGGCGTGGCCGGCGCCGTCATCCAAGGCCTCACGCGCAACCCCCTGGCCGATCCGGGCGTGCTCGGCGTCAATGCCGGGGCCGCCTTCGCCGTGGTGGTCGCCGTGGGCGTGCTCGGGATCCAGAGCCTCTTCGGCTACATCTGGTTCGCCTTTGCCGGCGCGCTCATCGCCTCCGTGGTGGTCTACCTCGTGGGCCGTAGCGGCCACGGTGCCGACCCCATCCGCCTCGTGCTGACGGGTGTGGCCCTCACGGCCGTCCTCGAGGGGCTGGGCCAGGGGCTCGCGCTCGTGAACCCGCAGGCCTTCGACCGGCTGCGCACGTGGAACCTCGGCAGCCTCGACATCGGCTCGATCCAGCCCGTGCTGGCCGTCTCCGGCTTTGTCCTGGCGGGGCTGCTGCTCGCGGCGCTCGCCACGCGCGGCCTCAACGCCGTGGCGCTGGGAGAGGACGCAGCGACGTCCCTGGGGGTCTCGGTGCGGGCCACGCGCGTCATGGCCATCGCCGCCGTCACCGTGCTGGCCGGTTCCGCCGCCGCGACCGCCGGCGTCATCGTCTTCCTCGGCCTCATGGTGCCGCACCTGGCCCGCCGCTTCTGCGGGCCGGACAACCGCTGGGTCGCCGGGCTCTCGGCGCTCATGGCGCCCAGCATCCTGCTCCTGGCCGACGTCCTGGGGCGCGTCATCCTCCCCGGCGAGCTCGCCGCCGGCATCGTGGTCGCCTTCGTCGGCGCCCCCTTCCTCATCGCGCTGGCGCGCGGGAAACGCGTGGTGGAGCTGTGAAGGATCCCCAGCCCTCCGGCGCCCCCGTGGGGCGCCCCACGGAACCCGGCGCCGTCGGGCGCCCCAGCTTCGAACAGCACGACGACGGCCACGCGCGTCTGGCGCTCGGCCCCCTGAGTGCCCGCCTCCACCGGCGCAGCGCCTGGGTGGGCGGGCTGCTGGCGGCGCTCGTGCTGGCCGCCGTGGTGGTGGCCCTCATTCTTCCCGGCGCCGGCGTTGAGACGCGCGAGGCCCTCGGCGTGCTCTTCGGCGGCGGTGACGGCTTCGCCGCCACCGTGGTGCTGAACTGGCGCCTGCCGCGCGTGCTGGCAGCCGTCCTGGTCGGCGCCGCGCTGGCCCTCTCCGGCGCCATCTTCCAGTCACTCACGCGCAATCCGCTGGGTTCCCCCGACGTGATCGGCTTCAACACGGGCGCCTACACGGGCGCCATCCTCGTGACCTTGGGCGGCGTGACGGGCTTCGCCGCGATCGCCTCCGGGGCGTTCTTCGGCGGCCTGCTCACGGCGCTCGTGGTGTACCTGCTCTCCCTGCGCGCCGGGTCCTCCGGCCTGCGCATGGTGGTGGTGGGCCTCGGCGTCGCGGCGATGCTCGGGGCCCTGAACCGCTGGCTCATCGCCGTGGGCGACCTCGAGCTCTCGATGCAGGCCGCCGCGTGGGGCGCCGGCTCCCTCAACGGCCTGCGCTGGGCGCAGGTGACGCCCGTGGCGATCGCCCTGCTCGTCTTCATCGCGGCGGCGTTCATCGTGGCCAGGCGCATGCAGCCGCTCGACCTGGGCGACGACGCCGCGGCCGGGCTGGGACTGCGCCTGGGCCCCACGCGCCTGCTGCTGCTGGCCGTGGGCGTGGCCCTGACCGCCGTCTCCACGGCGATCGCTGGCCCCATCTCCTTCGTGGCGCTGGCCGCGCCGCACATCGCCCGCCGCATCACGCGGGCCTCGCGGGTTTCGCCCCTGCCCGTCGCGCTCACCGGCGCGCTCATCGTGGTGGTGGCGGACATCGTGGCCCAGCGGCTCTTCGACCCAACGCAGCTGCCCGTCGGCATCGTCACCGTGACGCTCGGCGGCCTCTACCTCATCACCCTGCTGGCCAAGGAGGCTCGCCGATGAGCACCGACCCCACGCCCACGCCCGCCTCCTCTCGCCCCGCCGCGGCGGGGCGAGACACCCCAGCCGACCACGCGGCGTCGGGCACCGGGAAGCTGGCCCCCACGCTGGCCGTCGACGCGATCGACGTGGTGCTTGACGGCACGACGATCCTGCCGGAGCTTTCCGTCGACGTGGCGCCCGGGAAGTTCACGGCGATCATCGGGCCGAATGGCTGCGGCAAGTCGACGCTGCTGCGCTCGATGGTGCGCCTGCTCAAGCCCAAGGCCGGGCACATCGAGCTGGCCGGCGAGAACATCGCGTCGCTGCCGGCCAAGCAGCTCGCGCGGCGGATGGCGCTGTTGCCGCAGAGCGCGCACGCGCCCTCGGGGATCACGGTGCGCGACCTCGTGGCGCGCGGGCGTTTCCCCCACACGGGGCTGCTGAGGCAGTGGACGCCGGCCGACGACGCGGCGGTGTCGGGCGCGCTCGCGGCGACCGGGCTCGAGGAGTTCGGCACGCGGCTCGTCGACGGGCTCTCCGGCGGGCAGCGGCAGCGCGTGTGGGTCGCGATGCTGCTGGCCCAGCAGACGCGCACCGTGCTGCTCGACGAGCCGACGACCTACCTCGATATCGCACACCAATACGGCTTGCTCGAGCTCATGCGCGAGCTCTCCGTGGGGCAGGGGCGCACCGTCGTGGCCGTGCTGCACGATCTGCAGCAGGCGGCGCACTACGCCGACGAGCTCGTGGTGATGAAGGCCGGGCGCGTGGTGGCGCAGGGCGCCCCGGCCGAGGTGCTCTCGGCCGAGCTGATCCTCGACGTGTTCGGGCTGGCCTGCCACCTCGTGGTGGACGAGGTCACCGGGACGGTCCTCGTGGTGCCAGATCGCACCGAGCGACCGGATCTTTCGGCGATCCAGCCGTTGGGCTGAGCGCTCAGGCGAGCACGGCCGGGGAGGAGTTGGCGCCGCACAGGATCACCGCGGTGGTTCGCTCCGGGGCGGCATCGATGCGGCCGGAGGTCACGGCCGCCAGCGCCGCTGCCGCGGCCGGCTCGGTGACGATGCGGCGGTCGTCCCACAGGAGGCGCTGGGCGGCGAGGATCTCTTCGTCCGGCACCACCACGCTGCGCAGACGCCCCGGCTCGCTGGCCTCCACGAGCTCCCAGGCGATCTCCCCGAGCCGCGTGGCGCCGAGCGAGTCGGCGGCCACGCCGCCCACCTCGATGTCCACGGGGCGGCCGGCGGCGAGGGAGCTCGCCAGCGTGGGGCAGCCCTCGCTCTCCACGGCGACGACCTCCACGTGGGGCTCGAGCCCCGCGAGCAAGCCGGCCAGGAGGCCGCCACCGCCCACGGAGACGACGACGCGCTGGAGGGGCTTGAGCTGGCTGTGCAGCTCGAGCCCGAGCGTGCCGGCCCCGGCCACGACGGCGGGCTGGTCATAGGCATGGCAGAACGTGGCCCCGGTGGCGGCGACGCGTTCCTGGGCCGCGGCGTAGGCCTCCGCGTAGACGCGGCCCGCGCGGTGCACCGTGGCGCCGGCCGCCTCGAGGCGCTTGACCTTTGACTCGGGCGAGACGCCGGGGACGAAGACCTCGCAAGGGTGGCCAAGCCGGGCGGCGACGAGGGCGTGCGCTAGGCCGGCGTTGCCGCCGGAGGCCGCGACGACGCCCACGCTCGGGTTGAGCTCACCGCTCGCCAGGGCGCCGAGCTGGCGGGCGAAGGCCCCGCGCGCCTTGAAGGTGCCCGAGAGCTGCTGATACTCGTGCTTGAGCACCAGGCCAGGGGCCCACTCGCTCATCGGGGTCTCGCGGACCCTCCCGGCGATGAGCTCGTGGGCGGCGCGGACGTCTTCGTGGCTGAGCATGTGCCCAGCCTGTCATGTCTCGCCCGCGCCTCGCCCGCGCCAGGGCGGGGCCCGGAGGAGCACGCATGACTGAACCCGGCCTGCGGCGCCCGGTCGGTGGCGGTGTGGCGGAATCCGGCCGGTGGCGGTGCGGCGCTGGGGGCGCGTTGGTTGGGGCCCCAGCTCAGCGCTGGGGCTTGCCAAGCCTCCAGTAGCCGCTGAACTGCACCTGATCCTTGGCCAGCCCCGCCTCGATGAGCGCGCGCCGCCAGGCCGTGACGCGGGAGGACTCCGCCGCGAGCCAGAAGTAGGCCTCGGGTTCCTCGGCGGCCAACTGAAGGAGGCGGGCCGTGACGGCGCCCGGCTCCGGAAGGCGCTCCACGCGCAGGCGCTCGTTGCCCGGGCCCGGCGGGTGCGGCATGAGCACCACGCCGCTGGGGCCCGCCTGCCCGCCCGCGCTGTGACGCAAGAGGCCCTCCAAGGCCGGCTGCGCGGCGTCGTCGCCCACCGCCACGATCCGCCCCGTGCGCGGGAGCAGGCGCATCATGCGCGGGTTCAACACGTCCAGCTCGGCGCCGAGCGGGGCCAGCTCGGCCCAATCGGCGAAGCGCCCGCCCGCGTGGCGCACCACGTCGATCTGCACGGCAACGCACTCGCCGGAGGGATCGTGGAGGAGGTTCGCGATCGTGTAATCGCGCAGGGCGTAGCCGGGGGAGACGGGCACGGGACCGCGCAGCGGGTGCGGGGAGATGCGCGCGGGCAGCGGCGCGGCGTCGGGATCGGGAAGGCAGATCACGAGGACGTCGTCGAAGCCAGAATTGGCCAGGCCCGGGACGCAGAAGACGCTGCGCAGCTGCTCGCCGCCCAGGGTGAGCCGGAGCAGGCCGGTGGGAAGCACCTCGCGGCGCGTGAGCTCCACGCGGCGCAGGACCCACGGCGGCCGGATGTCCGGGCGGTGGCGCACGGCGGCCACGTGCTTGGATCGGATGGGGCCGGAGCCGTCCAGGGCGGGGAGCTCGTTGACGCGGCGGGTACTCACCTCTTCATTGCATCACGGCGGGGCCGGGCGGCGCGGGGCAGCGTGGAAGGCGGGCCCAGGGCGTCTGCCGAAAAACCGAGCCTGGCTGAACGATCCGCGTCCTCGAGTGCGCGGATTGTTCAGGCAGGCTCGGAGAACGGGTGGCGTGCGCTGCACCGGCGCGGGGCGCTGCGGGAGCGGGGAGAGACCGGCCCCGCCCGCCCGGCTACACCAGCTCGACGGCGCGGCCGGGTCCCGCCGGCCCCGTTCCGAGGTGCCCGCTCGCCTCGGCCCAGGCCGCGCCGAGCGCAGGGAGCGCGACCTCCAGCTCGGCGACGCCGACCGTGATGGGCAGGCGCACGAAGCGCTCGAAGGCCCCGCCGTCCACGCCGAACCACGGCCCGGCGGGGATGAGCACGCCGTGCTCCCGGGCGGCGATGGCCAGGGCGCTCGAGGCGGCCTCCGGCAGGCGGGCCCAGGCCGCGAGTCCGCCCCCGAGCGGCGGGATGTCCCAGCCCGGGAGATGCTCCCGGCCCAGCCGGGTCAGCGCGGCGGCCGAGGCCCGCAACTGGTCTGCGCGCTCGCCCACCGCCTGCTCCCACTCGTCCATGAGGTGTGCGGCGGCGAGCTGTTCCACCACGGGCGTGCCGAGGTCGTGCGCCGGGCGGGCGGCGATGCAGCGTTCGACGATCTCCGGCTCGGCGCGGATCCACCCCACCCGCAGCCCGCCCCAGAAGAGCTTGCCGAGCGAGCCGAGGTGCACCACGCTCGCCGCCGAGCGCCGACCGAGCCCGCGCGGGGGCGCCGGCGTCTCGCTCGCGCGCAGGACGCCGGCGGCCGCGGCGTCCACGTCGTCGCCAAACGCCGGGCCGGGGCCTACGCCGGTCAGATCGAGCGAGGCGGTCGTCTCGTCCACGATCAGCACGGTCCCCGCGTCCCGCGCCGCGGCGAGCACCGCCGCCCGCGTGGCCCGGCTCATCGACGAGCCCGTGGGGTTGTGGCGCACGGGCATGAGGTAGGCAAGCGTGGGCTGGGCGCGGCGCAGGGTGGCACCGAACTGCTCGGCGTCCCAGCCGTCGGCGCCGCCCACCCGGCCGCCTGCGGCGGCGACGCTCGCGCCCGTGCCGGGCCCGCCGTCGTCGGGCAGTGAACGCCCGGCCGCGCTCACCACGGGCGTGGTGACGAGGCGCGCGCCGGCGCCGCGGAGCGCGTCGGCGGCGTGCGGGTAGGTGGGCGCCTCGACGAGGGCGCGGTCGCCCGGGCGGAGCAGCGCGGAGGCGAGGAGGTGGATCGCGTGCTGCGCGCCGAGCGTGACCATGACCTGTTCCGGGCGGGTGGGGAGGCCGCGATCGCTGTAGTGGCGCGCGATCTTGGCGCGCAGATGGGGGAGGCCGCGCAAGTCGTAGCCGGTGCCGGAGAGGAAGGCGGGGAGTTCCTCCGCCGCGGTGCGCAGGGCGGGCGGGACGAGGAGCGAGGCCGGGAGCGAGGCGCGGGAGAGGTCCACCAGGCCCTCGGTCGCGACGGGCTTGGAGGGGTGCAGGGCCGGGCCGGGGAGGGTGGCGACGGTGCCGGATCCCTGGCGGCTGGCGGCGTGGCCGGAACCGCGGAGGGCGTCGTAGGCGGAGGCCACGGTGGTGCGGCTCAGCCCGAGTTCCTCCGCGAGGGCGCGCTCCGAGGGCAGGCGGGAGCCCAGCGGGAGGCGGCCGTCCAGGATGAGGAGGCGCAGGCGCTCGGCGAGCTCGCGGTGCAGCGGTTCGCCGCCGAGGCTCTCGCGCCAGGCGCCCAGGGCGCGGCTCAGCGAGGCGGGGGAGAGGCGCAGCGGGTTCATGCGGTCCACTCTAGTCAAAGTGGCCTTTGAATCGAAGGCCACTTGGGCCCCACGATGGTGGCATGACCCCGCGCCGCCTCCCCACACGCCTCACCGCCCTCGTCATCGGGCTCGTGCTCTATGGCTTCTCCATCTCGCTCATGAACCGTGCCGCCGTGGGCATTTCCCCGTGGGACGTCCTTTCCCAGGGTGTCTCGCTGCAGACCGGCATCCCGTTCGGCATGGTCACCAATCTGATCGGCGCCGCGGTGCTGCTGTTGTGGTGGCCGCTCAAGCAGAAGCCGGGGATCGGCACGGTCCTCAACGTGCTGCTCATCGGCACGAGCGCGCAGGCCGGCCTCTGGCTCCTCCCGCCCGTCGAGTCGCTGTGGATCCGCATCCCGATGTTCGCCGCCGGCCTGCTGCTGCTCGCCGTGGCCTCCGGTCTCTACATCGCGCCGCGGCTGGGCCCCGGCCCGCGCGACGGCCTCATGACCGGCCTCAACCAGCGCTTCGGCTGGCCCATCTGGATCGCCCGCACATCGATCGAGGTGTGTGTGGCCCTTATCGGCTTCGCCCTCGGCGGCAACCTCGGCGTGGGCACCGTGGTGTTCGCGCTGCTCATCGGGCCCCTGTGCCAGCGCACGCTCCCCTGGTTTGCCGCGCGCATCCCGGGCGGCCGGGCGCCCTCCGCCTCACGCGAGGCGGGCGCCTCCGGTGAGCGCGCGACGTCGGGCGCTCACGCCTGAGCGCACGGCGCGGGCTTATCGCGTGGTCGGCGCGCTTTCGCCGCGTCGCCGGCGCGAAACGCGCCGGACATGCGGCGTGCCTAGGGTGGGCGCATGCTGATCACGGAAGGCGGGCTTGAAGCGCCCGACGTCGCGGCCCTCCTGGGCGAACACCTCGCCGACATGCGCGGCACCTCGCCCGCCGAGAGCGTGCACGCACTCGACCTGACCGGGCTCGCGGTGCCGGAGGTGACGTTCCTGGCGGCGCGGTCGCGGGGCGGGGAGCTGCTGGGTGTGGGGGCGCTGGCCGAGCTGGTGCTCGAGGCCGCCGTGGCGCCGGGCGACGGGGCCGGCGGACCGGGCGGAGCCGTTGAGTCGTGCGGCGAGGTGAAGTCGATGCGGACCTCGCGCGCCGCACGCGGGCACGGCGTGGCCTCGGCGGTGCTGGGCCGGATCATCGGGCTGGCGAGGGAGCGCGACTACGCCCGGCTGCTCTTGGAGACCGGAACCGACCCGTACTTCGCCGCGGCCCGGCGGCTCTACGAGCGCCACGGTTTCGTGGAGTGCGGGCCGTTCGGGCCCTACACTCTCGATCCCCACAGCGCGTACTTCGAGCTGCGGCTGTAGGGCTCCGGCCCCGCCGCGAAGCCCCGCCTTCCTGTGAGCACCCCGGAACCCATCGCCGCCGCCGCCGAAACGGGCTACCGTCGGGCTACTTCCACTTCCGGGGGAGGTGTCCCTCCCCGGGCAGTGTTCGCACGAGAGACCAGGAGGGCGCCAGCATGGGCTTCATTGCATGGATCATCATCGGCTTCGTTGGTGGAGCCGTCGCGAAGGCAATCGTCGGCAAGAGCATGGGGTGGTTGCGCACGCTCATTTGCGGACTCATCGGCGGCGTGGTGGGCGGTTGGCTCGTCTCGCTGCTCTTCGGGGGCGACACCATGAACTCGTTCTTCAGCCCCGGCACGTGGATCGCGGCGATCGCCGGTTCCATCATCGTGGTCTGGCTCGTTTCGCTCTTCTCGGGCAAGCACCAGAACGCCTGAGCCGCCGCCGGCTCGGCACCACCCATCAACACCGAGCACCGCACTGAAGGGGCGGGACCGGAACCGGTCCCGCCCCTTCAGCGCGTCAGCACTGCTCCTGCGATTGCTCGTTGATGACCCAGTGCCCGTTGCCCGGCTCCATCACCACCAGCCCGCAGTCGTTGTCGTAGTCAACCCAGAGAGTCACGGAGGTGGGGCTCGCCTTGCGCACCTTCACGGTGCCGTTCAGCTGGTGCCCCGCGGCGGCGTAGAGCTTGGAGGTGAACTCCACCATCCCGGCGCAGTCCTTGATGGGGCTTCCGCCCGCGGCGAGCTCGTCCACCATCTTCTGCGCCTGCTTGGCCGTGAGGTAGCGGCAGGCTTTGTTCGTGTTGCCGGCGTTGACCGCCGCCATCCAGGCCTTGAAGTCGGCCACGGCGCGCGTGGCCGGATCGTTCGGCTCGCCTGCGGAACCGGAGGACCCCGTGGACGACGACGCGGCGGGGCCACCTCCCGCGCTCGCCCCACCTGTGGCGCCGGTTCCGGCGCTCGCCTCACCCGGGGCGGAGGGCACCGAGGCGCCCCCGGACGTCACCGCCTGGGTGCTCGCGGCCCCCTGACTCCCCGCGGCGGTGCCGCTGCCCACGGACCCCGGGGACGGCGTCGTCGGGCTTGAACACGCGGCAAGACCCAGCGCGAGAACGAGGGAACCAGCGGCGGTGACGGCGCGCCGCGGCGCGGCGAGGGGGCGGATCATGGGCGAACTCCTGGCGTAGGGGCACGGACTCTTCACTCTGGTGCATCGCGTCATGCGTCGTCAACGCTCGGGCCCGTGACCCTACGCTTGGCGCATGCTCGGTGTCCTCCTGGCCTTCGCCGCCTCCGTCGCCTGGGGCGGTTCCGACTTTGTTGGCGGGCTCGCGACCCGCCGCTCCACCGCCCTGCGCGCCACCGTGTGGACGTTCGTGGGCGCCGTGCTCATCTCGGCGATCGCGCTCGTGGTGCAGGGCGGCGCGTGGTCGACCACCGCGGTGCTGTCCGGTCTCGCCGCCGGCGTGGCCTGCGTGTTCGGCTACCTCGCGTTCTTCGGTGCCCTCGCGACGGCGCCCATGGGCCCCGTGACGGCGGTGGTCGGCGCCACCGAGGCGCTCGTGCCGGTGGGCGTGGCGATCGCGATCGGCCACGGCGGGCTGGGGTGGCTTGGCTGGATCGGCGTCGCGGTGGCGGTGCTGGGCGGCGTGGTGATCGGCCTGGCCGAACGCGGCGAGGGTAGAGCCAGCCTGCTCAACCTGCTGCTCGCCCTGGCGGGCGGCCTGGGCTTCGGCCTCACGGTGGTGTTCATGAACCTCGCGCCGGAGGACTCGGGGGCCGTGCTGCCGCTCGTCGAGATGAGCGTGGGCCTCGTGTTGCTCGGCGCGCTGGCGCTGTTCACTACGCGCAGCCGCGGGCTCTCCGGCGCCCTGCGGCGCGCCGGCCTGAGCGATCCAGGGGCCCCGCGTTCGGCGCTCGCCGCCGGCCAGGCGATCGGCGCCGGCGTGCTCTTTGGCCTGGCCAATCTGCTGCTCATGGCGGCGTTGTGGATCGGTCCGTTGGCCGCGGTGGGCGTGGCCGTCTCGCTGTATCCGGTGACGACCACGGTGCTCGCGTGGCTCGTCTTGAAAGAGAAGCTCACGCGCGTGCACGTGGCCGGCTTGATCGCCGCGTTGGCCGGCTGCGCCCTGCTGGCCCTGGGCTGAGCCCGGGGCAACCCCTACCGCGAACTCACGGACCCGAACCTGGACGCGAGCGGCGCCAGCAGCATCGGCCGCGCGGCGAACCACGCCCCGGCGATCACCAGCAGCGACCCCGTAAACGTCGCGAAGCCGAGCCACCCGTGCCCGTCGTTGGAGGCGTACATGTGGTTCAGATTCCGCAGCGCCCCGGTGCTGAGCACCAGGATCACGTGCACCAGCACGAACGCCACGAAGTACAGCATCACGGGGAAGTGCACGGCGCGCGCCCACTCCACCTTGTAGACCCTCGTGAGCCCCGTGGCCTTGGTCGGCCACAGCGCGGACATCCGCCATCCGGACAGCGCGGCGAGCGGCGCCGCCACGAAGATGGTCAGCCCGTACGCCAGCTGTTGCAGCGAGTTGTAGTTGATCCAGCCGTTCTCGGCCGGCCACTCGAGCGTCGCGTACTGCAGCGCGGCCGAGAGCGCGTTGGGGAAGACCTCCCACGACGTGGGGATGACCCGCATCCACTGCCCCGTGGCGAACAGCAGCACCACAAACACGAGCCCGTTCACGAGCCACAGCACGTCGAGGCTCTGGTGCAGCCACAGGTTCAGGCTCACCTTCTTGCCCCCGCGCTTGGGCGTGAAGAACGCCGGCGGCTTCTTCTGATGGCGCACCTGCAGGCCCGATCGCACGATCAGCACCATCAAAAACATGTTGAAGAAGTGCTGCCAGCCCATCCACCCCGGCATCCCCACGGGCGCGGACGCCGGTAGGTGGTACTCGCCCGGGTAGCGCTCAAGGAAGTCGCGCACGGGTTGGAACGTGGTGAGCCCGCGGGCGGCCAGGACCAACAGGCCAGCCGCGGCGAGCAGGGCCAGGAGGCCCAGCGCGCCGCGCTTGATCCAGCGCCCGACGACGGACGGTTCGGCCTCGTCCGCTGCCTTGCCCCGGGTGGGGGTTGGCTTGGTGGCGCCCGACGGCGCCGTCCCCGGCCGGGGCGCGGCGGCGCGGTGTGGGGCGGCCACCGCGGCCGGTGCCTGGGGGGCGCGGGCGACGGTTGCCTGGGAAGGCAGGGAGACAGGCTGTGCCGTCGAGGTGGTCGACGTCGCGGGTGCCTCCACCTGGGGCACGGAAGCCGGCGGCTCCACCACTGAATCGGGCGCCGCACTCGAAGCAACCGTCGCCAGGGATGCTTGGGCGGCCCTCCGCCAGCGCTCGGGGACCTCGGTGCCCTCGGCGGGCCAGGGCTCGCCGCCGGCCACGCGGGGCAGGCCGCGGCGCGCGACGGCCCGGGCCGCCTGCGTCGCCGCCACCGGGAGCTCGCCCGGGTGTGCTCCCGTCAGCGAGGCCGCCGTGGAAGCGGCAGCCGAGCCAGAGCCGGCGTCCGTACCCGCGGTATGAAGCCCAGCGGGTGCGTCCGCGGGAGAAGCAATGGCTGCGTTGGTGGCGGAAGCGGCCGCCGCACGGCGCCAGCGCTCGGGGACCTCGGTGCCCTCGGCGGGCCAGGGCTCGCCGCCGGCCACGCGGGGCAGGCCCCGGCGCGCGAAGGCCTGGGCCGCCCGCGCCGCCGCCACCGGGAGCTCGCCCGGGTGTGCGCCCGTGAGGGTGATGCCGTGGTCTCCGGCTCCGGCTCCGGCTCCGGCTCCGGCTCCGGCTCCGGCCCCGGCACCGGCAGCGCTCTCGGAGGCCGGCCCTGCGCCGCCACCCAGCGGCGAGACGCTGCCGGAAGGCGAGGCGTCGCTGGAAGCCGAGGCGCCGCCGTCGGGCATCAGATCCGTGCCGAGCGCCCTGGGCGCCGGCTCCGGGGCGTCGATGTCCGGCCAGGCCGGCCCGCCGGCCACGCGCGGCAGGCCGCGGCGCACGGCCCGAACGAGGGTGTCCATGTCAGGCCTTCCGCGCGTCGAGGGCGTCGATGAGCTGCGGCACCACGGTGAACACGTCGCCCACGATGCCGAAGTCGGCCACGTCGAAGATCGGGGCGTCGGCGTCCTTGTTGATCGCCACGATCGTCTTGGACGTCTGCATGCCGGCGCGGTGCTGGATGGCGCCGGAGATGCCGAGCGCCAGGTAGAGCTGCGGAGAGACGGAGACGCCCGTCTGGCCCACCTGCGCCGTGGCCGGGATGTAGCCGGCGTCCACGGCGGCGCGGGAGGCGCCCACGGCCGCGCCGAGCGCGTCGGCGAGCCGCTCCACGAGCGCAAAGTCCTCGGCCGAACCGAGGCCGCGCCCGCCGGAGACCACGCGCTGCGCGCCGCGCAGATCGGGGCGCCCGGAGGAGGCCGCCTCCGCCTCGAAGCCGGTGATCGCGGCCGAGGCCGTGCCGGAATGCTCCACGGTGAGCTCCACGAGCTCGCCGGCCGCGGCGGCGGCGCGGGCCTCGGACGCCCCGGGGCGCAGCGTGGCGATGAGCGGGCCGAAGGTGGGGGCGGAGACGGCGTCGAAGCCGCCGCCGTAGACGGAGTGCGTGGCGACCACGCCCAGCTCGTCGCGGCCGAGGTCGACGGCGTCGACGGCCAGCGCCGCGCCCGTGCGCCCGGCCAGGCGGGCGGCGGCGTCGCGGCCAGCGGGGGAGTGGTTGGTCACCACGAGCTTGGGCGAGGTCAGGGCCAGCGCCGAGGCCAGGGCATCGACGGCCCCCGTGCCGAGGCGCTCGGGCTGGGGGTCGACGCCGTGCAGCACGGCGGCGGCGCCGAGCTCGCCGGCGCGCGCGGCCAGCGCCGTTGCGTCCTGCCCGCCCGCGGTCACGAGCACGCCCACGGGCGTCCCGGCCTGGGAGGCGGCGCCGAGCTGGGCGGCGGTGGAGGGGGAGAGCTCGCCGGTGGCCGTGAGCTCGAGCAGAACCAGGACGGCGTCCTGGGGAAGGGTCGTCATGACGGGTCTCCTGTCGGTTCCGGTGGCTAGACGAGGCGGTTCTCGGCGAGGAACGCGGCCAGCTGCGTGCCGGCGTCGCCCTCGTCCACGATCTTGACGCCGCCCGCGCGGGGCGGGCGCTGGGCCACGGAGACGAGGATTGAGCGGGCCTCCACGGCAGGGTCGACGGCGATGTCCAGCTCGGCCAGGCTCAGGCGCTCGATCGGCTTCTTCTTGGCCGCCACGATGCCCTTGAAGTTGGCGAAGCGGGCATCGGGCAGGGCCTCCGTCACGGACGCCACGGCGGGCAGCGCCGCGCGCACCTGCTGCACGCCGCCGTCCACGGGGCGCGCGCCGCCCACGGCGTCGGCGGAGATCTCCAGCGAGCTCAGGCCCACGGCTCCCGGCACGCCGAGCAGCTCCGCGAGCAGCGAGGGGATCACGCCGCCCGTGCCGTCCGTGGACGAGGCCCCGGCGAGCACGAGGTCGAAGCCCTGGCGGCGCAGCGCCGCCGCGAGCACCTGCGCCGTCAGCACGGCGTCGGCGCCGGCGAGGGCCTCGTCGCTCACGATCGTGGCGGACGCGGCGCCGAGGGCCAGGCCCTTGCGCACCGAGGCCTCCGCCGCGTCCGGGGCCATGGACAGCAGGGTGATCTCCACCCCGTCGCCCGCCTCGGCGTGCTTGAGCGCCGCCTCGAGCGCGCGCTCGGTGATCTCATCGAGGACGTTCTCGCCGCCCTCGCGCTGGGTCAGGCCGGTCTCCAGGTCCAGGTGCCGGTCCCCGTAGGTGTCCGGCACCTCCTTCACGAGCACAACGATGCGCATGCTTCCTCCTTGAGGTTCGCGGGGGTAAGTGGGCGGGTCAGCGGGCGGTGAAGCTGCCGCGGTCGAGGACCAGGCGGTCCCCAACAAAGGTCTGGAAGAGCGCGCCGTCCTCGGTGCGCCAGAGCTTGGTGGTGAGCGCCTCGCCCGGGAAGACGGGGGAGGAGAAACGGCCGAAGAGGCTGCCGAAGCGCTCCGGGTCGCCGTCCACGATGTGGCGCAGCACGGCGCGGCCCGCGTAGCCGTAGGTGCACAGGCCGTGCAGGATCGGCGCGGGGAAGCCGGCCCGCTCGGCGAAGCTCGGGTCGGAGTGCAGCGGGTTGCGATCCCCGCTCAGGCGGTACAGGAGCGCCTGGTTGGGTGCCGTCGGCTCGGTGACCACCACGTCCGGCTCGCGCTCGGGGACGGCCCAGGTCTCGGCCGGGCCGCGCTCGCCGCCGAAGCCGCCCTCGCCGCGGATCATCATGTGCGTCACCGACTCGGCCAGGAGCCGGCCGGAGTCGGCGTCGGCGAAGGAGGCGGTGGCCTCGATGAGGGCGTGCTTGCCGAGGTCGCGGATGGCGGAGACGCCGCGCGTCACGGTGACGGAGCCGGCGGCGGGCAGGGGCGCGTGCAGGCGCACCTCCTGGCCGGCGTGCAGCACCTGCGTCATGGAGAAATCGCCGTACTCGGCCATCGACACGTCGCCGGAACCCAGGCCCATGACCACGGGGAACGTGGGGGCCACCGCCTGCGTCACGCCGCGGGAATTCTCGGTCGTGAGGGCCAGCTCGGCGCCGCTGCCGTCCACGCCGGCGCCGATGCCCACGGCGTACAGGAGCGCGTCCTTGCCGCCCCAGCTCCACGGGGTGTCGGCCGTCGTGGTGGTGCCGAGGATGTCCAGGTTCAGCGTCATCGAAGCTCCTTGTGAATGTGGTGCAGCTCACTCTTGGGGCAAAACTGTACTCGGTTCTAATTTTTTGTCGAGTATCGAATTTCCCTCTTGACATGACGTGGGTCACATCTGTGAACTGGGTTCTAGTTTCCCCTTGAAAGTGATCAGGAGCACACCATGGCGCTGTCGTTGACCGACGTCCAGGACGCCCTCGCAGAGACCGTTCGCGAGCTGGCCTCCCGCAAGGCCCCGCTGTCCACCACCCGCACCCAGACCGCCGCGCTGACGGCGGGGGAGACGGGTGCCCTCTGGGCCGAAATCGCCGGTCAGGGCCTCCCGGCCATCCACCTTCCCGAGGAGGTCGGCGGCATGGGCGGCACGCTCCAGGACCTGGCCGTCGCCGCCGAGGTGGCCGGCGAGGTCCTGCTGCCCGGCCCGTTCCTCCCCACCGTCTTCGCCTCCGCGCTGGCGCAGCAGGCCGGCGCCGGAGACGAGGTCCTCGCCCGCTTCGCCGAGGGGGCCACGGCCGCGGTGCTCGACGGCGCCTTCGCCGCCTCGGGCGGCGCCCTCACCGGCGTCTCGTCCCCGGCGCTCGGCGCGCTCGCGGCCCAGCTCTACGTCGTCCTGGTCCCGGAGGGTGAGGGCTTCCAGCTCCACCTCGTGGACGCGGCTTCGGGCACCACTCAGGCGAGCGAGGGCATCGACCTGACCCGCGACCTCGGCGTCGTCACCCTGCAGGACGCGCCGGCCCAGGCGCTCGGCAGCGTCTCGCGCGCCACCGTCCTGGCCCTCGTGGGCACCCTGTACGGCGCGGAGGCCGCTGGCCTCATGCGCTCGGCGCTCGCGGGCGCCGTGGAGTACTCGACCCAGCGCTCGCAGTTCGGCACCCAGATCGGCGCCTTCCAGTCCACCAAGCACAAGGCGGCGCGCATGGCCATCACGGCCGAGCTCGCCGCGAGCGCCGCGTGGGGCGCCGCCCTCTCGCTCGAGCAGGACGACGAGCAGCGCCGCCTGGCCGGCTCCGCCGCCATCCTGACGGCCCTCGTCCCGGCCGGCGCCCTCATCACCGACGCCGTGACGATCTACGGCGGCATCGGCTTCACGTGGGAGCACGACATCCACTTCTCGCTGCGCCGCGCCATCTCGATCGGCGGCCTGGGCGGCTCGCTCGGCAACGTCGAGGCCGGCCTGGGCCAGGTCGCGCTCGGCACCGACCGCACGGCGGAGGTGGAGCTGGCCGAGGAGGACCCGGCCTTCCGCGCCCGCATCGGCGCGCTGCTGGACGAGGCCCTGGCGCTGCCGGAGGACACCCCGCGCTTCGAGGGGCTCGGCGGCCAGCTCTACGCCCGCGGCCCGCGCCGCGCGTTCCTCGCCGACCACGGCCTGACCAACCCGCACTGGCCCGCCCCCTGGGGCCTCGGCGCCAGCCCCACGGAGCAGGTCGTCATCGCCCAGGAGTTCGCCGCCCGCAACCTGGCGCAGTACACCACGGTCATCGGCGAGTGGGCCATGCCCACGGTCCTGGCGCACGGCACCGAGGCGCAGAAGGAGCTGCTGGCGCGCCCCACCATGCTCGCCGACATCATCTGGTGCCAGCTGTTCTCCGAGCCGGACGCCGGCTCCGACCTCGCCTCGCTGCGCACCAAGGCCACCAAGGTCGACGGCGGGTGGAGGCTTGACGGCCAAAAGGTCTGGACCTCCGGTGCGCACCAGGCGCAGTGGGGCATCTGCCTGGCTCGCACGGACCAGGAGGCACCCAAGCACAAGGGCATCTCCTTCTTCCTCGTCGACATGGCCTCCGAGGGCATCACGGTGCGTCCGCTGACCCAGTCCACGGGCGAGAACGAGTTCAACGAGGTCTTCCTCGACGGCGTCTTTGTCCCCGAGGACATGATGGTCGGCGAGCCGGGGCAGGGCTGGAGGGTCACCATGACCACCCTCGCCAACGAGCGCACCTCGATCGGTTCTGGCCTCACGGTCGGCGCGGAGGAGGGCCTGCGCCAGGCCGTCAAGGCCGGGGCGTACGACGACGAGCGCGAGGCGCTGCGCGCCCTGGGCCGCGTCGCCGCGCAGAGCACGGCCATCGGCTCGCTCAACCTGGCGGAGACCCTGCGCCGCCTCAACGGCCTCCAGCCCGGCCCGGGTTCCTCCCTGGCCAAGGTGGCCACGGCCGAGCTCTCCCGCGTGGCGGCCGCCGCCGCCCGCGGCGTGGCGGGCCCCCGTTCCGTCCTGGCGCACGACGCCGGCGACCCGGCCCTCGCCGAGCTGGCCCTCCCGCAGGGGCTGATCGGTGGCGGCACGGTGGAGATCCAGCTCAACGTGATCGCCGAGCGCGTGCTCGCGATGCCCCGCGGCTGAGCCGCGGCGCGGCGCTCGCGGCCGCACCACCCGGCAGCACCACCGGCGCCCGGCGCCACGCAGCGCCCCGGCCGGTCGACCGCCCGCACGGCGGCCGGCCGGGGACCCAAGCAAGTCGCAGAACCCTTCCCCCCCTCACCCCCGCAACGAGAGGAATGACGACGATGACGACGTTGACCGAGGCCGCACCGCAGGCCCTGGAGTCCGCAGAGGACCGCCCCACCCCCGAACGCATCCGCGAGTTCCTGAATCCCCGCTCGATCGCCGTGATCGGCGCCTCGAACACCTCCAACTGGTCCCACTTCGCCCTCGGTAACCTGCTGGGCGGCGGCTACACCGGCGAGCTGCACCTCGTGAACCGCCGCGGCGAGCCCGTGCGTGGCCGCGAGACCTACACCACCATCGCCGACGTCCCGGGCACCCCCGACCTCGCGATCATCCTGACCGGCGGCCCCACGATCGAGGGCCTCCTGGCCGAGTGCCGCGCCAAGGGCGTGCGCAACGCCGTGGTCCTCGCCGGCGGCTTCGCCGAGGCGGGCCCTGAGGGCGCGGCCCTGCAGGAGCGCATCGTCGCCGACGCCAAGGCCGCCGACCAGCTCTTCCTCGGCCCCAACAACCTGGGCTTCATCAACACGGGCGCCGACACCGTCGCCTTCGCCCACATGACCCAGATCCCGCCGGTCAAGGGCACCGTGGGCGTCGCGAGCCAGTCCGGCGCGCTCTCCATCTACCTCATCCCGTACATGGCCTCGCGCGGCGTGGGCACCTCCGTCACCGTCACAGTCGGCAACGAGGCGATGCTCTCCGCCGTCGACGTCATGGACTTCCTCGTCGACGATCCGGGCACCACGGTCATCACGGCCTACCTCGAGCAGATCGCCAACCCGGAGCAGTTCATCGCCGTGGCCGAGCGCGCCCGCGCCGCCGGCAAGCCCGTGGTCGTCTTCAAGGCGGGCAAGTCGGAGGTCGCGGCCCGCGTGGCCGCCGCCCACACCGGCTCGCTCGTGGGGGACGACAGGATCACCGACGCCGTCCTCAAGCAGCTCGGCGTGATCCGCGTCGACTCGATCGAGCAGCTCGTCTCCACGGCCGGCCTGCTCGCCCAGCACGGCGCCCTCCCCGGCCCGCGCATCGGCTTCGTGACGGCCTCCGGCGCCATGTGCTCCGTCATCGCCGAGCGCTCGGCCGACACCGTCATCGAGCTCCCGCAGCCCGCGGCGGAGACGGCCGCCGGCCTGCACGAGGACGGCATGCCGGAGGAGGCCACGGTCAACAACCCGCTCGACCTCACGGGCATCACCGCCAACAACAACCGGATCATCCCGCAGGCCATCCAGCGCTTCATCGACGATCCGAGCATCGACGTGGTCGTGGCCCAGGGCCAGTGGCCCGGCTCGGAGCAGGAGGAGGCCTACGTCTCCCAGGGCAAGGACTTCTTGCTGGAGACCATCGCCAATTCGCCCAAGCCCGTGGTGCTCATGAACTTCCTGGCCACGGAGGTCAACGCCTACGGCCGCGAGTTTGCGGAGCGCACGGACTACCCGCACGTCGCCGACAGCTTCGATCGCGGCATCCCTGCCCTCGCCCACGCCGCCTGGTGGGGCGAGCGTACGGCCGAGCTCGCGAGCGAGGACCGCTCGAACGACGTCGTGCCGGTCCCCGCCCCGACCGGGGTCGAGGACTGGACCGAGGTCGAGACGAGCGCCTTCCTGAAGGGCCACGGCGTGCCCGTAGTCCCCACGGTTCTGGCCGGCACGGCGGAGGAGGCCGTCGCGGTCGCCGAGGCCTGCGGCTACCCCGTGGTCCTCAAGATCGCCTCCAAGGACATCGCGCACAAGTCGGACGTGGGCGGCGTCAAGCTGAACCTGGCAACGCCCGACGCCGTGCGGTCGGCTTACGCCGACATCGTCGCCTCGGTCGCGGCCAAGGCGCCGGACGCCGAGGTGGCCGGCGTGGCCGTGGCGCCCATGCGCTCCGGCGGTGCCGAGCTGCTCGTGGGCGTGGTCCGCGACGAGGCGTGGGGCCACATCCTGGCCGTTGGCCTGGGCGGCGTGTTCGTCGAGGTCCTGAAGGACACGCAGCTGCGCCGCCTGCCGATCGGCAAGGACGAGGCCAAGCGCATGCTCGGCCAGCTCAAGGCGGCCAAGGTGCTCGAGGGCTTCCGCGGCTCGGCCCCGGCGGATCTCGACGCCGTCGCCGAGGCGATCGTGGCGATCGGCGACCTGGCCGTCGGCCTCGGCGACGCGGTCCACGAGCTGGAGATCAACCCGCTACTCGTGGACGGCTCCCGCGTGGAGGCGGCCGACGCGCTCATCTCCTGGAACCGCGGCGAGCGGGCGCCGAACGCGGCGGCGGGCCAGTGATGAACCGCCACGTCCTTCACCCGGCACCGGCGCCAGCGTCAGGCGCAGTAGATTGGTGCATCGAGAGCCACGAGAGGAGGAACCATGGCCAGCATGCCGAACCCGGACACGCTGCCGGCGTACCAGCGGGAGCGTCGTCAGGGCATCGTGGATGCGGCCAGGGAACTCCTCGATCAGCACGGCTTCGATCAGGTGCAGGTGCGGGACGTGGCGGCCAAGGCCGGCGTGGCCCTCGGGACGCTGTATCGCTACTTCTCCTCCAAGGATCACCTCTTCATGGTGGTGTTTGCCCAGTGGGGCAGCCCCGTCCTGGACGAGGACTGGATGGCGCACCTGCGGCCGGCGGATCGACTGAAGGCCCGGCTGCACGCCACCTTCCGTTCGCTGGAGCGGCACCCCGGCTTCCTCAAGGTCGTCACGCTCAGCTCCACGACCGAGGACCCCGAGGCCATCGCCGTCATGGAGGTCTTCAACCACTACCTCGCCAAGGTGTTCGGGGCGGATTTGTCCACCCTCACGCCCACGGAGGCGGAACACATCACCGAGATGGTGTGGGCCATGCATTCCTCCATGGTGGGGCAGATGATCCAGGGGCGGATGGACGCCGACGGCGCGCTCGCGGTGATCGACTCCTTCTGCGATCTCGTGGCACTGAAGCTGGACTCGGCGAAGGCAGCGGCGCAGACCGCTACCGTCTCGGCCTCCTAGGCCCCACCCTCTCCACCCTCTGAGGTGCCCTGAGGCACCCCACCCCGGCGCGCGCCGTCGGGCACTCCCTTGCCGCTTTGCGGCACCCCTCCTTCCCTTTGCTCGCCCAAAAACGGGCCAAGGAACAGTTTTCAAGCACGCAGAAATGAGGAAAAACCATGGGACTTCGAGGCGAAGCAGCCATCCTCGGTTTTGTTGAACTGCCCCCCGAGCGCAAGCCGGCCCGCCCGGCCCGCTTCATGATCGAGCAGTGGGCCGAGCTCAGCGCCGCGGCGCTCAAGGACGCCGGCCTGGAGGCCACCGACATCGACGGCATCGTCACGCCGCAGATCAACGAGGCGCCCTCCTTCATCCCCTCCACCATCACGGAGTACCTCGGCATCGACGCCAACTTCGCCGAGATCGTCGACCTCGGCGGCGCCGGCAGCGCCGCCGCCGTGTGGCGCGCGGCCGCCGCCGTGGAGCTGGGCCTGTGCGAGGCCGTCCTCGTGACCTTCCCCGGCACCCACCTGACGCCGCAGAGCGAGCGCAAGGCCATGCCGTGGGACGACCAGATGCTCTACGGGGCCTCCTCCAACCGCTACGGCTCGCCCCAGGCGGAATTCGAGATCCCCTACGGCAATCTGGGACAGAACGGCCCCTACGCGCAGATCGCCCGCCGCTACGGCCACGAGTACGGCTACGACGAGCGCGCCATGGCCAAGATCTGCGTTGACCAACGCACCAACGCCTGCGCCACCCCGGACGCCGTGTTCTACGGCCAGCCCATCACGGTGGACGACGTCCTGAACTCCGGCATGGTCGCGGATCCGCTGCACAAGCTGGAGATCGTCATGCCCTGCCAGGGCGGCGCCGCCGTGGTCATCGGCAACCCGCGCCTGGCCAAGAAGTCCAAGAACCGCCCCGTGTGGATCAAGGGCTTCGGCGAGCACGTCCCCTACAAGACGCCCACCTACGCCACGGACCTCATGCACTCGCCCATGGTCAAGGCCGCCGAGTCCGCGTTCTCCATGTCCGGCCTGCAGCGCTCCGACATGGACATGGTCTCCATCTACGACTGCTACTCCATCACCGTGCTGATGTCCCTCGAGGACGCCGGCTTCTGCAAGAAGGGCGAGGGCATGGCCTTCGTCCGCGATCACGACCTGACCTTCCGCGGCGACTTCCCCATGAACACCGCGGGCGGGCAGCTCTCCTTCGGCCAGCCCGGCGTGGCCGGCGGCATGCACCACGTCATCGACGCCGTGCGCCAGATCCAGGGCCGCGCCGGCGAGGCCCAGGTGGCCGATTGCCACCGCGCCTTCGTCTCCGGCAACGGCGGCATCATGTCCGAGCAGACCGCGCTGGTCCTGCAGGGCGAGTGAGAAAGGAACACACCATGGACTTCCAGCTGACCAAGCCCCGCCCGGTTCCCACCCCGGTCTCCCAGCCCTTCTGGGACGGCCTGGCCGAGGAGAAGGTGCGCATCCAGTACTCGCCCTCCTCCGACGCGTACATCTTCTACCCGCGCATCCTGGCGCCCCACACCCTCGCGGATGACCTCGAGTGGCGCGAGATCTCGGGCCTCGGCACGCTCTACACCTACACGATCGCCACGCGCCCCGTGGCGCCGATGTTCGCCGACGAGGTGCCCTCCGTCCTGGCCGTGGTCCAGTGGGACGAGGGGCCGCGCTTCTCCACACAGATCGTCAACGCCGATCCCGCCGCGCTGCGCGTCGGCCTGCGCGTCAAGCCCGTCTTCCGGCACCTCCCGGAGGATGAGATCACGATGCTCTACTACGAGCCGGCCGAGCCGCTGGTGGCAGCGAACGACGACGCCGCTGCCGCCGGCTCGGGCGCCGACGGCGCCGCCAACGGTGAGCAGGCCGGGGCATGAGCGCGCCCGCCCTGACCCAGGCCGCCGTCGTCGTGCCGGAGGTCACCCTGCGGATCGGCGCCGAGCGCCGCGCCACGGGTGCCGCCACGGCAGAGCACATCAACCCGGCCACGGGCCGCGTGGACGCGATCATCCCCCTGGCCGGCGCGGCCGAGGTGGACGAAGCCGTCGAGGCGGCGCTGGCCGGCCAGGCCGCGTGGCAGGCGCTGCGCGGACCGGAGCGCGCGGCGATCCTGCACCGGCTCGCCGATCTCATCGAGGCGCACGCCGAGGACTTCGCCCTGCGCGGCGCCCTGGATAACGGCACGCCCATCGATATGGGCGGCGCCGCCGTCGCCGCGGCCGGCGAGTGGACGCGCTTCTACGCCGGCTGGGCGGACAAGGTGCCGCTGGGCCGCGTGGCGCAGCACGGGAACTCCGGCGGAGAGTTCGGCTACACGCTGCGCCAGCCCTACGGGATCATCGGCGTGATCATCACGTGGAACGCCCCGCTCATGTCGCTGGCCATGAAGATCCCGCCGGCGCTGGCCGCCGGCAACGCCGTGATCGTCAAGCCCTCCGCGCTGACCCCGTTCTGCGCCATGCTCTTCGCCGACCTGGCCGAGCGGGCCGGCGTCCCGGCCGGCGTCATCAACGTGCTGCCCGGCGATCGCGAGGCGGGCAACCGCCTGGTGCGCCACCCCAAGATCGGCAAGATCACCTTCACGGGCGGGCCCACGACGGCCGGCATCATCGCCGCCGGCTGCCTCGAGAGCTTCAAGCCCTACACGCTGGAGCTGGGCGGCAAGAGCGCCAACATCGTGTTCGAGGACGCCGACCTCGACGCCGCGGCGCAGTTCGCCGCCTTCATGTCCGTGGGGCTGCAGACGGGCCAGGGCTGCGCGTTCCCCACGCGCATGCTGGTGCAGCGCTCCGTGTACGAGGAGGTCTCGGCCAAGGTCGCGGCGATCGCCTCCTCGTTTGTGGTGGGCGATCCGCTCTCCCACGGCGTGCTCTCCGGGCCGGTCATCAACGCCGCCGCCGTGGAGCGCATCTCCGGGATGATCCAGCGGGCCTCCGAGGAGGGGGCCACGCTGCTCACGGGCGGCACCCGCCTGGGCGGGGAGCTGGCCGATGGCTACTTCTTCGCCCCCACCGTGTTCGGCGACGTGGCCCCGGAGTCCGAGCTGTTCACGCAGGAGGTCTTCGGGCCCGTCCTCTCGATCACGCCCTTCGAGGACGAGGCCGAGGCGATCGCCCTCTCCAACAGCACCGACTACGGCCTCTCCGGCTACCTGTGGACGGCCGACGCCGGGCGCATCACGCGCGTCACCGAGGCCATGCGCACCGGCGGCGTCATGGTCAACGGCGCCCAGCCCGCCGGCGTGGCCCTGCCGTTTGGCGGGATCGGCCTGTCCGGCGTGGGCCGCGAGGGCGGCATCGAGGGCCTGGAGGAGTTCCTCTGGACCAAGTCGGTGGCCGTGGCCGTGGGGGCCGCGGAGTAGTCGCACCGTCAGCGGGCCGCCGCGCGGTGTCGCGGCGGCCCGTTGGGGCCCGCTGGGGCCAGCGGGACCCGCGGGGCCAGCGGTGGCCCGCGGTGGCCGGGGCGGCGGGGAGCGCCGCCGCAGCGAAGCAGCACAGCAGAAACCGGGGGAGCAGCACCGAAGAAGCAGTGGCAGTACCGGCGGCCGGCAAGGAGGCCGGCCGCCGGCCAAGACGAGAAGGAGATGATCGTGTCGCTTGAAAGCAAGCGGGCCGCGACGCGCCCGCGCAGTTTTGCCGCAGTACTCTCTGTTTTGATCCTCGCCGAGGTGGTCAGCGCGTTCGAGCTGTCCATGATGTACGTGGCGATTCCCACCCTCATCAAGGATTTCCACGCCGACACCAACACGGTGGCGTGGGTGGTCACGGCCTACCTGCTGGTCTCGGCGTCCTGCGCCGCGCTGGGCGGGCGCCTGGGTGATCTCTACGGTCGCAAGAAGGTCATGCTCGTGGTGCTGTTCCTGGCCCTCGTGGGCTCGGTGGTCTCGATGATCGGCGGCAGCCTCGCCGCCGTCATCATCGGCCGCGGCATCCAGGGCGCCACGGGCGCCGTCATGGCCCTGGCCTTCGGCCTGGCCCGCGAGCACCTCGCGAAGGACAAGGTGCAGGTGGGCCTGTCGATGATCGGCGCCTCCGCGCTCATCGCCGGTGCCTTCGGCGCGCTGGCCGCCGGTGCGGTGATCGACCTCTTCAGCTGGCACGCGATCTTCATCTGCGCCGCGGTGCTGGCCGTGCTCGGCCTCCTGGCCGTGTGGTTCGTGATCCCGCGCGACGCCGGCGAGGTGCAGCGCCAGCGCATCGACGTCCTCGGTGCCGTGCTGCTGCCCGTCGCCGTGACGTGCCTGCTGCTCGGCCTCTCCTCGGCTGGCAAGACGGGCTTCGGGTCCCTGAACTTCCTTGGACTCGTCGCGATCGCCGTGATCGCCGCCGTGATCTGGGTGTTTTGGGAGCTCAAGGCGGCCAACCCGATCGTGAACATCCGCATGTTCAAGAACCGCCACATCGCCATCACCATGATCGTCACCTTCGTGGCGGCGATCGGCCCCGTGGGCGGCAACGGCGTGCTGCAGTCGATGCTGAGCCAGTACCCCAAGGCCCCCATCACCGAGGTGGGTCAGGGCATGAGCCCGTCCTTCTCCGGGGCCATGAGCTGCGTTGCGGCGCTCGTTGGCTTCGCCCTGAGCCCCGTGGGCGGCTATCTCTCCAAGAAGCTCGGCGCGCGCGTCGTGTTTTTCAGCGGCATCATCCTCTTGACGCTGCCCTCGCTCATCCTGGTGCTGACCTTCGGCAACTTCCCCATCTTCATGGTGGCGACGATCGTCCAGGCGATCGGCATCTCGCTCTTCTACGGCGCCCTGCCGAACGTGCTCTTCGAGGCCGTGCCGGAGTCCCACTCCAGCGAGGTCACGGGCGCCAACACCATGATCCGCAACATCGGGCAGTCCACGGCCACCGCGGTCATGGCCTACATCCTGGCCACGGCCTACGACCCGGCCACCACGTTGACTGGCACCTCCGGCTTCCGGACCGGCTACTGGCTGCTCGTGGTGCTCGGCGCGCTCGCCGCCGTGCTGGCGCTCCTGCTGCGCAAGAACCCGGCGCAGTGGAACCCGCCGGGGGCCTCGGGCGGGAGCCTGGGCGAGGACCGGGGCGAGGCGGCCGCCGTGGCCGCCGGCACCCGGGAGGCGTCGGGCGTGACGGGCGCCGCGGCGTCGGGCGTTTCCGCCCCTCCGGCGCAGGCCGCCGGGCGGCATGCCACGGCGAGCCAGGCGCAGGACGGGGACCTCGTCCGCGACTGAGTCCACGCGATGAGCCGCCGGCTTTGAGGCGGGAACGGTGCTGTGAGGCGGAGAAATCCCGCCTCAAAGCACCGTTCCCGCCTCATTCCTTGGTGAGAGCGGCCCGTAGGCTCTCGAGGCATGGACGACTTCTCTTGGCTGCGCCTCCCCGCCCCGGAGGCCGCGCGCCGCCTGCTCGGCTGCGAGCTCGAGCGCACGCTGGGCCCGGACACCCTGCGCGTCAAGATCGTGGAGACCGAGGCGTATTCGCAGGACGACCCGGCCAGCCACACATTCAACGGCCGCACGCCCCGCAACGCGGCGATGTTCCTCTCCGCCGGCCACGCCTACGTCTACCTGAGCTACGGGATCCACTCGTGCCTGAACATCGTGGTGGGGCGCGAGGGCGTGGGAGAGGGGGTGCTCCTGCGCGCCGCCGAGCCGCTCGAGGGCCTCGAGACCATGCGCCGCCTGCGAGGCCAGGACGGCCGCGCCCTGACGAACGGGCCGGGGAAGCTGGGCCAGGCGCTCGGGATCGAGGTGGGGATGTCGGGGCACGACGTCGCCCTGCCGCCCTTGCGCCTGATCGCGCGGGAACCGCTGGCCCCCGAGCGGGTGGTGGTCACCACCCGGATCGGGATCAGCAAGGCCGCCGAGCTGCCGCGGCGGTTCTACGACGCAGAGTCGACCTACGTCTCGGTCAAGGCCAAGCGGCCTTAGGCGCCCGCCCTGCGCGGCGCGCCGTCGGCGTCCGGATCCCACAGAACTGCCGGAACGCTGCAGAACTGCCGCAACCTTCGGGCCGCTCTGAAGCGATCAAGCAGTATGGAGGGTCGGGCCGGGGCACCCGCCCTGCGCGGCGCGCACCGAGCAAGACTTCCACCGTGGAAGGATGCAGGCATGAAAACCACTGGGGACGGCTCGGCCTCCGAGGCAGAGCGCGCGGCCGCCACGCTGCGCGACCAGATCGTGGACGGCGAACGCCTGCCCGGCTCGCGGCTCGTGGAGCGCGACCTGGCCGCCGAGCTCGGCGTCTCTCGCCTGCCCATCCGCGAGGCGCTGCGCGCGCTGACCAACGAGGGGCTCGTGACGCCGCGCCCGCGCACGTGGGCCGTGGTCCGCGAGTTCTCCGAGGCCGACATCGATGACCTGCAGCAGGTGCGCGTGGCCCTGGAGCCGCTCGCCTTCGCCGGTCTCGCCGCGTCGCACACCGCCGAGGACCTCGAGCGCCTGCGCGCCATCCTGAGCCGCCACGCCGAGGCCGCGAGCCGCGCGGACGTGGCGGCCTCCCACCGCGAGGCGGCCGCCTTCCACACCGTGGCGCTCGAGCTGAGCCCCAACGGCCTCGTGGGGGAGATCGGCGCGCTGCTCGCCTCGCGCCTGCGCTGGATGCTCTCCCAGCACGACGATCTGCTCGCCGTGACCGACGAGCACGAGGAGCTCTACGCTGCGATCGAGGCCGGCGACCCCGAGCGCGCCCGCGCGCTCGCCGAGGAACACCTCGTCTCGAGCGCCCGCCGCGCCGCGGAGCACGGCCGGGCCGCGCACGTCACCGCATAGACGCCCGACGTCGGGTGGCCGCGCTCCCGGCCCGGGTGGGCCGGGAGCGACGACGGCTCGGTCGGGAAACCGGCCGGCTCGCCGACCCGCAGGCCGCGGGCGTTCGGACGAGGCGGAAGCCGGGGCGGACGCCGCTCAGACGAGCAGTTCGCCGCGCTCCGCCACGACCCGGCCGCCGGCCACGACCAGCTCGCGCACGGGCGTGCGGACCAGGGCGTCCTGGACGTTGAGGGCGTCGACGAGCACCACGTCGGCCCGCGCGCCCACCTCCAGGCCCTTTGCCTCGCGATGCACAAACGGGGCGGCGAGCGGCCCGGCGAGCTCCACGGCGTAGGCGAGATCCTCGTCGGTGCGCAGGCCGTTGACGCGCACGAACTGTAGGGCGATCTTGAGCAGGTCGCCGTCGCCGAAGGGGTTCCACAGATCGCGGATGCCGTCGGTGCCAAGGCCGATGCCGACGCCGAGCTCGCGCATGCGGCGCCACGGCAGCGGCGCGCTACGCACGGGGGCCACGGTGGTCCAGCTGATGCCGGCCTCGGCGACCTTGCCGAGCAGCTCCTCCTGCGCGCCGGGGGCCAGGTCGCCCAGGGCAAAGCCGTGCGCCACGTTGACGCGCCCCTGCGCGCCGGCGGCGATGGTCCGCTCGGCGATGAGCTCGATCTGGAAGGCCCCGAGCTCGCGCGGGTCGTGCAGGTGCAGGTCGAGGCCGACGCCGGTGCGCTCAACGATGTCGAAGAGCGCATCGAGCTGGCCCACCGGATCACGATCGATGCCGGCCGGGTCCAGGCCGCCAATGCTGGAGACGCCCAGCTGCGCCGCCTCCTCGAGCAGCTTCACGACGCCGGGCCGGCGCAGGACGCCGTCCTGCGGGAAGGCCACGAGCTCCACGTCGATGGCCCCGCCGAGGGACTCGGCCGCGGCACGGACGTGCTCGAGCCCGCGCAGGCCCACGCCGAGGTCCACGTCGACGTGGGAGCGGGTGGCGGTGGTGCCGTGGCGCAGGAACTCGCCCAGGATCGTGCGGGTGCCGTCCTCCGAAGGGATGCCGAGGCCGTCTCGGTGGGCGCGCTCGTGGGCGATGCGCCCCTGCGTGGTGTTCTCGCCGCCGTAGGAGACCCAGCCGCGGCCCCACCAGGACTTGTCGACGTGCGCGTGCGCGTTGATGAATCCGGGCAGGGCGAGCAGGCCCTTGCCGTCGACGGCGCCGGCCGCCGGGGCGCCGGTGTGCGGTTCGATCGCGGCGATGAGGCCGTCCTCGATGCGGACATCGACGGCGTCGCCGCGGAGGGGGCGGATGTTGGAGAGGGTCCAGGTACGTGGCTCGGTCATGCGAAAATGGTATCCCAAACGTGCGACGATGCCCAGGGTTCCTTGTCGTTGTTCGGATGCGAACAAGGTTCGTTTACCCCTGGTCGGGGCCGGGTGTCGCCCGCTAGCGTGGTGCGCATGAGCACCCAGCCGCTGCGCGGACCCCTGGTGACCCTGCGCGCGCCCGCCGAGGCCGACGTCGCGCCCCTCACCGCCATCCTGGCCGAGCCCGAGGTGAGCGAGTGGTGGGTGGGCTACGACGAGCCGCGCGTGCGCGCCGACTTCCTCGACGAGCCGGACACCGTGCGCATCATCGAGGTGGAGGGGAAGTGCGCCGGCGCCATGTACGTGCTCCCCAACGATGATCCGGAGTACCCCACCACCGTCATGCATCTGTTCATCGGCACCGCCTTCCGCGGCCGCCGGATCGGGGAAGAGGCGCTGGCCCTGGCCATTGCCGCCGAGTTTGCGCGCGGGATCACGCGCGTGACGCTGGACCCGAACATCAACAACGACGGCGCGATCCGCAGCTACGAGCGCCTGGGCTTCCGGCGCATCGGCGTGCTGCGTGACTACCAGGTCCGCCCCGGAGGGCACCTCGAGGATGCCCTCTTCCTCGACCTGACCCGCAGCGACTTCCCCGACGGGCCGCCGCTCCCGGCGCGCTGAGCCGGGGCCGGCCCGTTGGCGATCCAGACGCGGACGCGGCCGCTTAGCGGCCGCTTAGCGGCCGCTTAGCGGCCCGGGCGCGATGCCGGCGCACGGCGTCGCGGTTGGCGCACCGCACGGAGCAATAGCGCTGTCGGCCGTTGCGGGTCACATCGACCACGACGTTGCTGCACGGATCCGCTGGGTTCTCGCCCGCGGCGCAGCGGCGCAGGCGGTGCATGCCGCGCGTCGTGAGGTGCAGGGCGGTGCCCACGGCCATGACCGAACGCAGGACCGAGGCGAAGGGCATCCCGACGTCGCGATAGTGGAGGTGCCAGCCCTCCCCGTCGTGATCGGTCAGGCGGGGAAAGGCCGCGGCGGAGGCCATGATCCGATTGAGCTCCTCGGCCCGTTCCTGCCCGGGCTGGGCATCGACCACGCCGAGCCATTCATCGATCACGGCGCGGATCTGAGCGTGATCTTGCTCGCCCACGGGGAAGTCCATGGTCATGCCGAAGTCGCGGGTGCGCGCCTCAACGCCGGAACGCTCGGGCGGCCAATCGTTGGCGAGGGAGGCGGCGAGGAGGACGGCGTACTCACCGTAAGGGTTGAGTTGCATAAGGGCATTACATCAGCCTTGAGGCATGAGCACCACACAGACCCCACTCCAGAGCAACCCGGCCGCCGCTGAGGCCGCCCACCAGCACGGTTGGCGCACCGCCTCGCAGCACGCCACCTCCGAGGGGTGGATCGCCTACGCGAGGTGCGAGGGATGCGGCGCGATGCGCGTTGAACGCAGGGGAGCGGCGCGCGGTGAGCGCACGCCCCTCAGCCGCGAGGTGGGCGGTGGGGAGGAACCCGCCCACCCCGAGTCACGGGCCCACCGCGGGGCTTGACCGGGATCCCGGACTGCCGCAGGCTCGTTCCATGGGTGTTTCTCTCAACTACCGTTTCGAGCCGGCGCGACCCTTGGACCAAAACGAGCGCGGGGAGCTGCTGCGCCTCGTCTCCGAGGCCAACGCCGCCGAACCCTCCACCGCCGAACCGATCGAGTTCTTCGAGGCGGGCGGGGACGGGACCGAGCAGTGGCACGGTTCGAGCAAGCTGCCGCTGGAGGGGGCCGACATCCAGGCCTGGCTCCAGCACGCCTTGGCGACGCTGAGCACCCTGCGCCGCCGCTTCCCCGAGGCCGACTGGGAGGTCGACCTCGAGGAGGCGCCCGTCGACTGGGACGAGGGGCGCGGGTTTTCGCTCCCCGGCCTGGACGATCCGGCCGTGATGGGGGCCTTCCTGGGCTTCTAGCCGGGAGAAGGGCGCTCCGGTACTCCGGCGCGCTGAACGGCCCGGCGCTCCCCCGGGCACCCGGCTCAGACGCCGAACGCCTCCGGATACGCGATCTCGCCACGCGGCGTCGGGCGCCGGGTGTCGAGGGCGAGGGCCAAGAAGTGGTCCTCCGGCACCTCGAAGGGCCCCGTGACACCCCAGCCGGCCGCCGGCGTGAAGCCGAAACGCGGATAGTACGCGGCGTGGCCGAGCACCACCACGAGGTTTTCCCCGCCAGCTGCCGCGCATTCGGTGGCGGCCGCGAGCGCTGCGCGGATGGCGGCCGAGCCCGCACCCCGACCCTGCCACGCCGGCACCACGGCGCACGGCGCCAGCGCGAGCGCCGGCTCGCCGCCCACGGTGCAGCGCGTGAGCAGCGCGTGGCCGATGATCTTCCCCGAGGCGTCGTGGGTCACGGTCGAGAGGCCCGGCACCCATGCCTCGGGATCGCGGCGCAGCGCGTCGACGAGATCGGCCTCCTCCTTCCCGGGGAAGGCGGCAATGTTGACGGCGCGGATGGCCGCCTCGTCGCCCGGACGCTCGGGGCGAGTGGTGAATGCGTGGCTGGTGGGCGTCATCGGCCGTTGTTCCTTCGCTTGAGTTCCTGCTTCATGGCGCGGTGGCTCTTGGCCACCGACTTCCACTTGGCGCCCAGCTCCTGGCGGAGACGCGCATCGCTGCGGGAGGCCTGCCAAGCATTCTCCCGCAAGAGCTTGCGGTAGCTCTCGAGGCGGCGCCGGGTCAGTCGCCCGTCCTCGATCGCGGCGAGGACGGAGCATCCGGGTTCGGTGCGATGCTCGCAATCGGCAAAGCGACAGCCGGCGGACAGGGCTTCGATGTCCTCGAAGGCGCGCTCAAGCCCCTCCTCGTCGCCCGTCATGCCCACCGAGCGAAGTCCAGGGGTGTCGAGCAGGACGCCGCCGCCCGGCAGGGGAAGCAGCTCGCGCCACGCGGTGGTGTGCCGGCCGCGGCCGTCGGCCTCGCGGATGGCGCCGGTGTCGAGGAGCTCCTCGCCGAGCAGGGCGTTGCCGAGCGATGACTTGCCGGCGCCGGAGGGGCCCAAGAGGGCAACGGTGCCGCGGGCCAGGGCTCGAAGGCGTTCGATCCCCTCGCCCGTGGCCGCCGATGTGAGGACTACGTCGGTCCCGAGCGCCACCTCGGACACCGCGGCCTGGGCGCCGGCGGTGTCGAGGGAGAGATCCGCCTTGGTCAGGGCCACGACGGGGGTGGCGCCGGAGGCCCACGCGAGGGCGAGCAGGCGTTCGGTGCGAGCCTGCCGCAAGGGGTTGGCCAGGGAGACGGCAACGATCACCGTGTCGACGTTGGCGGCGAGCAGCTGGAGGTGCGAGGCGGCGCTCGCGCCCCCGCGCCGCAGGCTCGTGCGGCGGGGCAGCAGCGCCTCGAGGCGCCGGGGCTCCGCCACGTCTCCGACGGTGCCTGGGGGCGGAGCGAGCACCACCCAGTCTCCGGTGGTCGGGGTGTCCTCCGGTTCGCGGTGATGAGAGGCGATGAGGTCAACGCGGACCGGTCCGGAGGCGGTCATGACCTCGCAGGAGCCGCGCTCCGCCCGCAGGACGCGGGCTGGCTCGGCGCCGGGGGAGGGGTGGGCCGCGGTGAAGGCCGCGGCGATGTCTGGGCCCCAGCCCAGCGCGTCGAGGCGCGAGGAGGCGGGGGATGAAGCGGAAGTCAGCGGTGGGGTGGCCACGGTGGATACCTGTTTCGGTACGGGGCCCCGGGTCTAGTGGTGCGCGTCGCGCGGCATACAGCTGCAGAAGAGCGTTCGAGATGCCTCAGGGCGCGAGCGGTGCGGGGCCGGAGAACTGCGGGAGGGACGTCGTGTTGCGCAAGGCAACCAGCTGGGGAACCGTCATCTTCTCCACCTCCAGGGGCACGTGGCGCGGCCTCGTGCCGTGCGATTGGGAAAACCGTACCACATGCTTCGCCGGGTGCTCAGGCGCCCTCGGCAGCCCTCAGGAGCCCCGCCACCACTCGGCCAGCCGCGGCCCGTCTCTACCCGGCCCGCCGCACCCCGGGTCTCCACACCCCGAGCCCCGCCGGAACCAGCTCCCCGGCTCAGTCCCGCTGATCCCCGTGCACGCTGCGGTGCAGCGCCTCCATGCGCCGGTCGAGGTCCGTGGCGATGTGCGCGGCCTCCGTCAGCTGGGCCTCCAAGCCGGGCGGGACGTGACCCTCGAACTTGTAGTGGATCTTGTGCTCGAGCGTGGCCCAGAAATCCATGGCGACCGTGCGGAACTGCATCTCCACCGTGACGTGTGCCGTCCCGGAGGAGAGGAACACCGGCACCTGGACCACGGCGTGTAGCGATTGGTAGCCGCTGGGCTTGGGGTCGGCGATGTAGTCCTTGACGTCGAGGACCGTGATGTCGTCCTGCTGCGTGAGCAGGTCGAAGAGCCGGTAGACGTCCGCGGTGAAGCTGCAGGTCACCCGCGCGCCGGCGATATCGGTGATCTCGCGGCGCACCGCCTCCATGCTCATCTCCACGCCCCGGCGCCGGATCTTGGCCAGCAACGAGTCCGGCGACTTCACCCTCGTGGAGACATGCTCGATGGGGTTATAGGAATGCATGTGGAGGAATTCCTCGCGAAGGATCGCGATTTTTGTCTCCACCTCGCGCAACCCGAATTCGTATTCAAGCAGGAAGCGCCGCAGGGTGCGCCCCATGCTCCGCATGTCCGCCCCCGCTCCCGGCTCGTCGGTCGCGGCCAGGAACGGCAGGGCGGCCTGGAGCGCGTCGACAGGTGGCGCGGTCGGTGAGTTCTCCGCTGGCGAGGGTGGAACCGGGGTGTCCTGGGTGTTGGGCATGACGTCCTTTCACTGGGGGTGAGGTTATCCGCCCCGGCTGAGGAACCGGTGTGAGCCGGGCCGATGTTTGCAACCCAGCAAAGTGGCCGACGAGATTGTCAACTAAAGAACATTGAACCAACACACGGCGAAGGATTTGGGGCTAGGCTAGCGCCAGAATGGCCGTCGGGGGGCGGCTTCCTAGGGGGTTGGAACATGAGCAGTGTGCAGGAAAGGGCCGAAATCCAGGGTGGAGCTCTGGACGTGCTTGGCCTTGAAATCGTCGAAGGTAGCGTCTCGGCGGGTTATCGATACACCATTGATGGCCTGCAGGAACGCTTTTCGATGACGCGGAGCAGCGCCCGCGACGTCATGCATCAATTGGAGACGCTTGGCCTCGTGACGCCGCGTCGCAGTGTGGGCGTGGTGGTCAACCCGCAGGAGCTCTGGAACGTCGGTTCGGCCAGGGTGATTCGCTGGCGGCTGGCCGGGCGCCGGGCGGTCCAGCAGTTCTCCGAGCTGTGCATGCTGCGCGCCGGCGTGGAGCCGCTGGCCGCGGTCGGCGCCGCCAAGCATGCCCCGCAGCATGTGCGGCAGCGGCTCGTGGAGTTGGCCGCCGCTTTGGGTGCCGGCAGGTCCGGCGGCTTCCCGCCGGAGCTGGTGGAGCTGGATACCGAGTTCCACATGTTGCTCCTGCGCTTCAGCGGCAACAGTTTCTTCGCCTCGTTCGCCGCGTCGGTGCAGGAGACGGCGCGCCTGCGGGGGCGTCACGGCTTGGCCCCGTTCCTGCCCACCGGGGAACTGGTGCGGGCCCACCTTGACCTGGCCCAGGCCATCCTGGACGGCGACGGCGAGGCGGCCGAGGCGCACGCCGGACTCATCGCCGAGGGCCTGCGCAAGGCCGCCGGCGCCGCCCCGGCGGTGAGCGGCGCCCTTGCGGCCCCGCATCCGGCCAGCCCCCTTGCGGCCCCGCGCCCGGCGAGCGTGCGCGCGGTCTAAGCGCCCGACGTCGTGCAGTTCAGTCACAGGGGAGGTCCGCCTCAGGCGGCCCTCCCCATGGCTCCGCCGACGGCGGGTTCAGCCCTGCGGTGCGCGCAATTGCTTGGCCATCACGGCCCAGATCACGAGGGCACCGAGCACAAGGGCGATGCCGCCCCACGCGACGGCCCAGCCGATCCCGAGGATCGAGCCGAGGACGGCCAGGGTGACGCCGTTGCCCGTGCGCAGCCCGGAACCGAACATGTTGTAGACGCCCACCACGCGGCCGCGTTCCTCCGGCTTGGCGCGCAGCTGCACCAAGGCCTGGCCGATGGTGGAGGAAGTCAGGGCGGCGACCCCGCCGATCACGAGCGCAGCCACCGCGAGGGCGTAGGAGCTGGAGAGCGCCACGGTGACGGTGGTGGCGCCGAAGAGCACGGTCGAGACGACGGCGGCCTTGGCCGAGGGGCGCACCCAGCCGGTGGCCTCGAGGAGGAGCCCGCCCACCACGCCTCCCACGCCGTTGGCGAAGAGGAGCAGCCCGTAGCCGATGCCGCCCTCGTCCCCCGCGCCCAGGGTCGTGGCGAAGTCGGGGATGGAGACCTGCAGGGAGCCGCCGATGCAGAGGGCCGCGAGGCCGGAGATGAGGATCATGCCGAGCAGCACCTTGTCGTGCGCCACGGAGGCGATCACGCCAAACATCTCCGAGAAGCGCGGGCGCTTGGTGAGTACCAGGCCGCTGCGCGTGTGACCCGTGTAGGGGGTGCGTGCCATGAACACGGTCATGGGCAGGTAGAAGAGGATGTTCGCGAGGATGCCCCAGGCGGGGCCGAGGAACCACAGCAGGAACGAGCCGACGATGGGTCCGGCCAGCATGCCCAGATTGCGGAAGGTCGCGTTGAGGCGCACGGCGCCGGGAAGGTCGTGGGGTTCGGCGTAGTCGTGGAGCATCATCTGCTCGGCCGGGGCCCACAGCGCGCCGGCGCAGCCGTGCAGGACGAGGAGCACGCACGCGTGCCAGAGCTGCAGCGAGCCGGTCATGAACAGCACGCCCCAGGTCAGCGAGACCAGCATGAACAGGCCCTGGGCGATCTGGATGAGCTTGCGGTTGTCGTAGCGCTCGGCGAGGGCCCCGAAGGGCACCGAGAGCAGGAGGAACGGCAGCCAATGCGAGATGACCTGGAAGCCCGTCAGCAGCGGGGAGTGGAAGGTCTGCCACAGCACCCAGTAGGTGATGACGTGCTCGATGTTGTCCGCCATCATGCTCAGGCCGGCGCCAAAGAGATAGGGACGGGTCAGCTTGTCCTTGAGGGCGGCAAACTTCACTGGTTTCGACGGCGGCTGGTGACTCACCGTTCCATCTTGGTGGGCGGGCGGGTGTGCCAGCGAATGCGCGACGCCGCCCGGACGGGATTCACAGGGGCGGCACGCGGGTGCCCGGCCGGGTGGGGACGCGGCGGGTTCCGGGGTCGCCTCGCGTGCGGCGGGGTGAATCCAGCGGTGACAAGTTGTGTCCGAGCGCTACGCATGCGGGCCGGATCAGGGTAGATTGATGAGTGCGCCGGCAGGGTAGGGGGGAACCTGGGCCTGCCGGGGCAGCGAGGAACACCTCGTGGAAAACCGGTTCGGCCTCGCGGCCGGACCGCCGAATGAATCGATTTGCATCATCAACGCACTCGCCCCGGCCGCTGTGGCCGGGCAGCTCCACCGGGCGCTCGGCGCCGGTGATGACCATCCCGTTCCGGTTGCTGTCCTCCCGACGAGGCAAGCCCGGGGCGGAGATTCTGTGCGTGAATGCATCCCACACACCGCCCTCATCGAAAACGTCGATGGGGACTTGGTCGCGAGCGCGGCCTGCAACACAGAAGGAAGCAATTATGGCTACCGGCATCGTCAAGTGGTTCAACTCCGAGAAGGGCTTCGGCTTCATCGCTCCTGACGACGGTTCCGCCGACGTCTTCGCTCACTTCTCCGCCATCCAGGGCACGGGTCACCGCAACCTGGAAGAGGGCCAGCACGTGGAGTTCGAGGTTGTCGAGGGCCCCAAGGGCCTGCAGGCTGCCGACATCCGCGGCCTCTGAGTCTTTCGGCTGCTTTGAGCCGATGCAAGGGCGGGTCACGCATAGCGTGACCCGCCCTTGGCGTTTCCTGGCCCCACTACATGCGTGCGCATGGTCAGCAGGCGGGAGTGGAAGGCGGCCTACGCGGAGCGCGTGCGGCGGCGCGAGCGCGAGGAGGCCGAGCACAACGAGTGGCGGGCCTCGCGGGGGTTCTCGGCGCTGCCGCCGAGTAAGGCACCAAAGGAGTACTGGCCGTTGCCGGGCTGGGCGGCGGTCTTGCTGCGCGTGGGCGCCGGCCTCCTGGGTCTCATCGGCGCCATGGGGCTGTGGATCGTGGCCAAGCAGCTGATGAGCACGGACTATTCCCTGGGATGGATTCCCCCGCTGCTGACGGCCGTGGCTTTTCTGATCCCCCTTGCTGGGGTCTGCTGGCTGGCGCTCTGGATGCGCTCGCGGGCCTTCGCCGGGTGGGACTCCATGCGGGGACGGGGCTAGCCGGCGGCGAGGACCTGCCCCGCGACGCCGCCCGGGCGGGCCGGGACAGGGGAGCAGCCTTGCGTAGCGGGCCCGTTAATCAAGTTTGAAGGCACAAACTTCAATAGTGAGCCGCTGACGCAAGGTTGCCGCTGTCCGTCGGGCCGTGTGCGAGCCGTTGCGCAGCCGCCCGTACAAGTCCATCGCACGCATCAAGAAATGCAGGATCGGCTTGGGGTCCTGCGCCTGGATGAGGTCGGTGACCGCCATGCTGCGCTGCACGCCAACGCGGGAAAGCGAAGCGGAGTCACTCGCCGGACATGAGAGGTGGCCGCACCGGTCTCCGCAACGTGGGTTCCCCCTTGACGGTGGGGAATTGGGCGTGACGTTACTCCGGGAGGCATCGAACAATAGACGGTGCATTTCTCGGTACGCGCGGCCCGCGACGACTTTCGTCCATTCATGTGAATTGCCGTGTCGGCTGGCAATTCATTCAAAAATACCGCAAGGTATACGGCATGGCTGAAATTCAGACGACCACGCTCATTGACGACCTCACCGGCAAGGCCCTTGATGCAGACAAGGCGCACCGGATTCATTTCTCGGTGGAGGGTAAGACCTACCGCCTCGATGTTGATGAGAAGGGCGCGGATCAGTTCCACGCCGCCCTGGACCGTTTCATCGAGGTCTCCACCAAGGTCGCGGCCGGCGGCGTGAAGCGCGCCACCGGCTCCACCCCGCGCCGCGCCGCCGCCGGCTCGGGCGAACAAACCAAGATGCGCGAGTGGGCCAAGGCCAACGGCTACGAGGTGGCCGAGCGCGGCCGCATCCCCGCCGCCATCCAGGAGGCGTACGCCGCCGCTCACTGAGCCACGGCTTCCGCTGCTTGAGCGCGACGGCGTGTGGCCGGGCACCTACCCGGCCACACGCCGTCGTTCTTTTGTTTGCTTACCCGCCCTGGAAAGGGGGTTACGGGGGAGGGGTCTAGCCCGTACGGTGGAGCATGGCCTTCGCGATTTCACACACCTCGATTGACTGTGTTGATGCCTACGCGCTCTCCGAATGGTGGAAGGCGCAATTGGGGTACGAGGATGCCCCGGGAGACCCGAATGAACCGGGACACGAGGAATGCTGGATTCAATCGGCCGACGGTTCCCACGCCCTGCTTTTCCTGGAGGTTCCGGAGCACAAGGCCATCAAGAATCGCTTGCATTTCGATGTGCGTCCGACCGACCGTGACCGCGATGCCGAGGTGACTCGCCTGCTGGGTGCCGGTGCCTCCCTGATCGATGATCGGCGTCATGCGGACGGCACCGGTTGGGCGGTGCTACAGGACCCGGAGGGTAATGAGTTCTGCGTGCTGCGCTCGCAGGCGGAATTGGGGCGCGTCACGAATGGCTAAGGGACGGGTTTCACCCTTACCTTGGGTGGCATGACGATGACGTTTTCGCAGCGTCCCGCCACCCTCGCAGACTTGGGTTGGTTGGAACGCCTCAAGGAGCGCGCCATGCGTGCCGAACTCGAGGCGCTGGGGCGCTGGGAGCCGCAGCGTTCGCGCGGGCGCATCGAGGACGCCCTGAAGACGGCGGACGTGCGCATCATTCGGTGTGAAAACCGTTCGGTCGGGTCCATCGCGTGGACGCGCACCATGGTCGGCTGGAAGCTGAGCCTGTTCTATCTGGATCCGTCGGTGCGAGGGCAGGGCCTCGGCTCGGCCGTCCTGACGCAGGGGCTCATGGAGCACCCGGGAAGCGTTGAACTCGAAAGCTTGGCGGGGAGCCGCTCGCGGGCGCTGTACGAGCGCCTTGGCTTCAAGTACGTGCGCACCCAGGGCATCGACGAGACGATGCTGCTCAAGCGCTGAGGAGCTGACGGCCCGCCCCCAACAACAAAACGGCCCCGGCCCGAGCGTGTTTCCACGCCCGGGCCGGGGCCGTTTCTGGGGGAGTCGCGTGGGCGCCTTCGCGCCCGTCGCGCATGCCTAGGCGGCCACCGCCTGCGGTGCGTCCTGGCCGGCAGCCGGCTCCGCGCCGTCGGGCAGGGCGTGGGCCGGGGTCCGCCGCGAGTGGACGCCGTGCCCGATGATCGCCAGGAGCGCGCCGAAGACGACCCACGCGGCGAGGGTGAGCCACTGCGCGGCCGTGGGCGCGTCGGGGAAGTAGCTCAGGTTGCGCAGGAGCGTGTTGCCCGCGCCGGGGACGAGGTGCTGGCCGATGGCGCCCCAGGGCTCGGGGAGGAACTGCCACGGGGCCGTGGTGCCGGAGAGCGGGTTGCCCAGGAGCACCGTCACGATGGGGCCCAGCGCCATGCCGGGGCGCCCGAGCAGCTTCACGCAGCCGATCATGAACGTGGCCGTCGCCAGGATCGTCAGCCCGATGGCCAGGAAGTTGAGCCACGCGTTGCCCTGGAGGTAGCCGAACCAGGCCTGCATGACCCACACCATGAGACCGCCGGCGGCGGCGGCGAAGGTGGCGGCGGCCGCGAAACGCTGCCACGTGCCGCGGATCAGCAGCGAGACCATCACGCCGCCGATCACGCCGCCCAGGGCGAGCGGGAACGCGGCGGCCGTGAGGCCGGTGCCGTTGGGGTCGGTCTCGGACAAGGGCACGACGGCGGTCACGGTCACCTGGGGTGCCTGGGTGCCGGTCGCCTGGGCCTGGGCGGTTAGCCCGGCCTGCAGCGTGGCGGCCAGCTGCGTCACGACCTGGGTGCCCGCGGCCCCGGCAGCGGGGGCCGTGAGGACCTCGGGGGCGCCGGTCGCGGAGAGCACGATGGCGCCGTACGTCTCGCGCTCCCGGATCTGGCGCTCGGCCTCGGCGCGGTCGGCGGCGGGCTTGAGGTCGAGGAGGTCGGGCGCCTTCTCCTTGAGCTGCGCCTCGATGGCCGTGACCGCCTGCTCCGGGCCGGCGATGGAGACGGGCAGGTTCTGCGCCGTCGACGTCTTCGATGGCCAGAGGAAGGCCAGGACGATGAGGAGCACGGCGAGGGAGGCGCCGAGCCCGAGCCCGATGGCCTTGCCCCATGGGGTGCGGAGAGTCGTGGACATGGTGTTGTCTCCAAACGGAACGTTCGTTTTGTTTGGTGGAAAGCGTAGCAGAATGAGTATTCTGTTTGGAACCGTGTCAACAACACAGATGGGGAGTATGACGTGCCGAAGCTCAGCGACGAGGCCCGCCGCGAGCGCCGGGGGCGAATTGCCCTGGCGGCGTTGAGGGCGTTCTCGCGCAAGGGAATCGCCGGGACGTCGATGGCGGACATCATCGCGGAGGCCGGGCTTTCCGCCGGATCCATCTACTCCCACTTCGACTCCAAGGCCCAGCTCATGCGCTTCGCCGCGCGGGAAATGATGGAGGTGCGCGGGGAGGCCTTCCTGGCCGCGACGGTGGATGCGGAGACGCCTCCTGGGCCGCAGGAGGTGCTGCGCCGCATGGTGCACGAGGTGTTGCCTGACGAGTTTGGGCAGGTGCTCGTGGGCATCTTTGCCGAGGCGGCCACCAACCCGGAGCTGCTCGAGGTGGTGGGGGAGAACCTGCAAGGTGCCAAGGAGATGGTCGCCCGCTTCATGCTCCCCTGGGCCCGCGGCAAGGCGGGGGTGGGGCGCTGGGAGGGGCTGGACGCCGCGGATCTGGCCGGGCGGGCCGCCGACGCGACCCTGCTCTGCGCCCACGGCATCCTGCTGCGGCGCTCCCTCCAGCCGGACGTCGACGTTGACGCGCTCGTGGACGATCTCCTGGTGGGCTGGGACTGAATCGCTACCTGGCGCCCTCGGGTGCCCGTGTCTGCGGCGCCGGCTTTCGAGCATCCGCTTCCGGGCGCCTGTGGACGTCCATGTCTGAGGCACCCTCTTGGGGGCGCCTGCGCCCGCGCTTGCGGCGCGCGTTAACGAGTGAAGCCCCGACCGGCAGGGGGGCTGTCCGGTCGGGGCTTCGTGTCATCACTCGCACCCTTGAAGGTGATCACCACTCTAGAAAGCCAGGCTTGGCGGGAGCTGAGCGCCCCCTCCCGAGAGGCTGGCAATGGTGACACTTTCCCCGAAGGCGACCACTTTTCTGAAGGCGACCACGCGCCGTCGGGCGCGAGTTCACGGCTTTGCCCACCCTCGTTGCGCTTTGCCCCGAGCAAAGCCCGGGGCAAAGCGACAGGAAGGTGGGCAAAGCCTCGGGGCTACTCCACGAGTTTGCCGGCCGGCGAGTCGTCGAGGTGGGCCTCGGCCAGCTCGCGCCAGGCCTCCGGCGCCGGCGCGAGCGGCTCGAAGCTCACGCCCTCGGTGGGGGACCAGAGGAAGTTGCCGCGCAGCGCCTCGCTCTGCTCCGGGAAGTCGGCGCGGTTGTGGCAGCCGCGCGTCTCGCGGCGCTCGAGTGCGCACTCGAGCGTGGCGCGGGCCGCGAGGAGCGAACCCTTGAGGTCGAAGGCGTGCGCGAGGTCGTCGTAGCCCGCGATGTCGGGGTGGGCCGTGACGCGCTCGGCCCGTGCCTCGAGCTCGGCGAGCTTGGCCAACCCGGCGCTCAGTCCCTCCTCGGTGCGCACCACGCCGGCGTGCTCCGTCATGAGGTCGCGGATGGCGCGCTGGAGCACGCGGGCGCTCTCGGCGCCGTCGGCCGACTCCGGCGCCAGCAGCGCCTCCATCTCCGCGCGGGCCTCGGCCACGGCGGCCGGATCGCGGTGGATGTTGGTGAGGGAGCGCGTGTACTCGGCCGCCGACTCGCCCGTGAGGCGCCCGTAGACGAGCAACTCGATGAGGGAGTTGCCGCCCAGGCGGTTGGCGCCGTGCAGGCCCGAGGAGGCCTCGCCGATCGCGTAGAGCCCGTCGACGCCCGTGCCGTGATCCTCGGGCGCCACCCACACGCCGCCCATGGAGTAGTGCGCGGTGGGGGCGACCTCCATGGGGGTCGTGGTGATGTCCAGCATCTGCAGATCGATCATGGTGCGGTAGAGGCGCGGGAGCTTCTCCATGATGGTCTCGCGCGGCAGGTGGCTGACGTCGAGGTAGACGCCGCCCTTCTCGGTGCCGCGTCCCTCGGCGATCTCCGTGTAGTTGGCCAGGGCCACGCGGTCGCGCGTGGAGAGTTCCATGCGCTCCGGGTCGTACTTGTCCATGAAGCGCTCGCCGAGGGCGTTGGTGAGGATGCCCCCCTCGCCGCGGGCCGCCTCGGAGACGAGCGTGCCGGCCACCTCGGTGGGCTCCAGGATGCCGGAGGGGTGGAACTGCACCAGCTCGGCGTCGCGGATCTTGCCGCCGGCCAGGGCGGCCAGGCGGAAGGAGTCCCCCGTGTTCTCGTCGCGGCGGCTCGAGGTGTAGCGCCAGATGCGGTTGTGCCCGCCCGCGGCGATGATGACGGCGTCCGCGTGGATGATCACGGGCGTGCCGTCCACGACGTCGAAGCCGTAGGCGCCGAAGACCACGCCGGCGGAGACGAGGATGCGCGTGATGTAGACCGTGTCGATGATCGGCACGTCCAGCTCCTGGGCACGCCGCAGGAGCGTGCGCTGGATCTCGAGGCCCGTGTAGTCCCCCGCATAGGCGGTGCGGCGGTAGGTGTGGGCGCCGAAGAAGCGCTGGCTGATGCGGCCGTCCTCCTCGCGGGCGAAGGGCATGCCCCAGCGCTCCAGGTCCTCGATGCCGCGCGCGGCGTTCTTGGTGACGGTTTCGACGATCTCCGGATCGGCCAGGAAGTAGGACTCGCGCAGGGTGTCGGCGGCGTGCTGCTGCCAGGAGTCCTCCGGGTCCATCGTGGCGAGGGCGGCGTTGATGCCGCCGGCGGCGAGGGTCGTGTGGGCGTCGTGCTTGCGGCGCTTGCCCACCGCCAGGACCTGCACGCCGCGCTCGGCGAGCTCGATGGAGGCCCGCAGGCCCGCGCCGCCGGTGCCGATGACGAGGACGGAGGTGGTGATCTGGCGCTCTGCGCGCTGGGTGGTGCTCATGGCTTCAAAGGTAGGGAGCCTACTGTCAATGCGTCCAATGAATAGTGCGAGTGGCTTCGATAGCGGTAAGGTATGAACATGAAGCTTGAGCATCTGCGTGCCTTCGAGGCCGTGGCCCGGGTGGGGCACTTCACCAAGGCCGCCGAGGAACTCTTCATGGCCCAGCCCTCGCTGAGCCGGCAGATCGCCGGGCTCGAGGCGGACCTGGGGCAGGAGCTCTTCGATCGCGGGCGCAACGGGGCCACCCTCACCCACGCAGGGGAGGTCCTGCTGCCCATCGCGCGCCGCATGCTCGCCGATGCGGAGACCGCCCGCGCCGAGATGGACGAGCTCGCCGGGCTCAGCCGCGGCCGCGTGCGCCTCGGCGCGCCGCCCACCCTGTGCGTCTCCGTGGTGGCGGAGGTGCTCTCCTCCTTCAGGGCCGCACATCCAGGGGTGGCCCTCGAGGTCATGGAAGCCGGTTCCCACGCGCTGGCGCAGGCGCTGGCCGAGGGCCGCCTCGACCTGGCCCTCACCGTGGACCGCGGACCCGTGGGGCCCGCGGTCTCCTCCGAGAGCCTCTTCACCGAGGAGCTCGTCGTGGCCTCGGCCCGCTCGGGCGGCCCGCTGGCCGAGGCACCCGGGGGTGCGCACGACGGCGCCCGGCCGGGTGAGGGGGCCGGCTCGGCAGGCGGGGACGAGACGCAGGCGGCGCCGGGTGGCCCCGCCGGAGGTTTGGCCGAGGGGCCCGGCGGTGAGCTCGACGGCGCCGCGGGCGACGACGGCGCTCCGGCGGCCGGCGGCCGCACCGCCCGGCAGGTGCGCCCGGCCGCCCACGCGGCCGGGCTGGGACGCGCGGCCCTCTTCCTCGGCACAGGGGCGCCGGACGCGCGCGACGGTGGGCGCGGCGTCGGGCCGTCCGTTCCCGAGCCGGAGGCGCCGAGGCGCGAACCCCTGTTTTCAGGGGAACGGCTGAGCCTGGCCCAGCTGGCGCGGCTTCCGCTCGTGGTCTTCAACCGCAGCTACGATCTGCGCGCCTCGACCGACGCCGCGTTCTCCGCCGCGGGCCTGGAGCCCTCCGTGGCGGTCGAGGGCGCCGAGATGGACGCCGTCCTGCGCTTCGTGGAGCGCGGGATCGGGGTGGCCGTCGTCCCGGCGACCATCCTCATGGACCGCCCCGGGCTGCGCGCCACGCGGCTCGTGCAGCCGGCGCTCACGCGCACGGCGGCGCTCTCGGTGCGCGAGGGCGGAACGCTCGACGCGGCCTCGCGGGCCATGCGCGAGCTGGTCCTGGAGACGGTGGAGCGCCTGACCCGCCCGGGCACGGAGCTCGCCGCCCTCGTCGCGAGGGCCTGAGCGGGCCGCCGGGCCGGGATCGGCGGCGAGCCGGGTTGCCCGCCGGACCGGACCGGACGGGGAGGCGGCGCGGCGCTAGCGATGGTCGTGCGCTCGCTCCCCGGCGTGGGTGAACAGGCTGAGGTAGTCCACCGGGCGATGGTCCGCCGGCCCGAACCAGTGCGGCGTGGCCGTGTCGAACTCCGCCGCCTGCCCGGGGCCCAGCCTCCACTCGGTCCCGCCGAGCAGGAGCACGAGGGTCCCCGAGAGGACGTAGATCCAATCGAAGCCGGGGTGGGACACGGGCGTGCGCTCCGGCGGCGTGGCGGAACCGGGGATGCGGGTGCGCTGAACCTGCACGGCGGAGGCGGTGCGGCTGAGCGCCTGGACCAGCTGCCCGTTGCGTTCCCGGAGACGCGGTGTGATGCGCGGGTCGGCGGCCGTGGGCAGGGTCAGGAGCTCGTCGAGGCTCACCCCGTAGGCGGCCGCCAGGGGTAGGACGAGCTCGAGCGAGGGCTTGCGCTGCCCCGATTCCAAGCGCGAGAGCGTGCTGACGGAGATGCCGGTGCGCGCCTGCATCTCGGCGAGGCTGCTGCCTCGGCGGGTGCGCAGCGTCCGCAGGCGTTCGCCGAGCAGCTCCAGTGGGGCCAAGGGATCACTCGTTGCCATAACGGCAAGATTAGTTGCCGATCCGGCGGCGCGGCGCGAGGGTGTGAAGCCCAGCGAAGAAGGAGTCCCCATGAACCAGCCCATCGAGACCAACGCCGCCGCGGCTAGCGCCCGGGCCGGCGCCCCAGCCAGCGCCCCGTCCGCACCGTCCGCTCCGTTCGCGCAGAACGTGAGCGACGTCGTCGTGATCGGCGGCGGGGCGGCCGGCCTCAACGCCGCGCTGCAGCTGGCCAGGCAGGCCCGCTCGGTGCTGGTCCTCGACGCCGGCGAGCCGCGCAACGCCCCCGCATCGCATCTTCACGGCCTGCTGGGCCACGACGGCCTCCCGCCGGCCGAGCTCCTGGCCAAGGGGCGCGCCGAGGTGCGCTCCTACGGCGGTGCGGTCGTGGAGGGGAGAGTGCTCCGGGCGGCCGCGGAGGGCGAGGGTGCCCAGCGCCGCTTCACGCTGACGCTGGCCGACGGCACCGAGGTGCTCGCGCGGGCCGTGGTGCTCGCCTCCGGCCTGGTCGATCGGCTCCCTGAGATCCCCGGCCTCGCCGAGCGCTGGGGGCGCGACGCCCTGCACTGCCCGTACTGCCACGGCTGGGAGGTGCGGGATCGGCGCATCGCGATCCTCGCGAGCCACCCGAACGCCACCCACCAGGCCCTGCTCTTCGCGCGCTTGGGGTCATCGGCCGTGCTCGTGACCCACGGCGTCGATCTCGCCGCGGGCGACGCGGCACTGCTCGAGGCGGCAGGGGTCGAGCTCGTCGAGGGGCCCGTGGCGGCCGTGGAAACGCACGACGACGCCCTGGCCGGGCTCCGGCTCGAGGGCGGGGGCTGGGTGCCGGCGGACGCCGTGGTGGTCCAGACCCGCATGGAGGCGCGGCTGGGCGGACTCGAGGGCCTGGGCCTCGTGGGGGCCGAGCACCCCTCGGGTATGGGGACCGCCGTGGAGGTCGGCTTCGCCGGCACCACCCAGGTGCCCGGCGTCTGGGCGGCGGGCAACGTGACCGACCCGGCCGCCCAGCTGGGGGCGGCCGCGGCGGCCGGTGCCTTGGCCGGGGCCGGCGTCAACGCGGCGCTGACGATGGAGGACGCCCACGCGGCGCTTGCCGCGGCGGGGGACCGGCGGGCCTGAGCGGGCGCGCCCGCGTGGGGAGCCGCCGCGCCGACCGGTGCGCCCGGGCGCTGTGGTGCCGACCCTGCTCCGGGGTGCCGGGCTGTTCGCCGGCGACGGCGGGTCCCGCAGTCGAGGACGGTCCTCAGATCGGCTGGGCCAGGAGGCGCATCGACTCGGCCTGGAGGGCCCCGAAGGCCGGGGCTCCCTCGGGTGCGGCCTCCAGCTCGCCCAAGCGGGCCGAGTTCTCCACGACCATGCGCGCGCGTTCCCAGCGCCGCGCCTCAAAGGCGCCCAAAGCGTCGTCGAGCATCGCGTGGGCCTCGAGCTCCTCGGCCAGGACGAGCGCGTCCTCGAGCCCGAGGCCGGCCCCGGCGGCGAGGTGCGGCGTGGTGGCGTGGACGGCGTCGCCGATGAGCTGCACGCGGCCGCGGTGCCAGGGCAGCGGCACGAGGAGCTGGTCCATGGGGCGGTGTAGCACCAGCGCGTCCGGGCCGATCGAGGCGCGCAGCTCCTGCACCAGCGGGTCGGGCAGCGGCGCGAGCAGGGCGTCGAGGCGGGGGATGAGCTGTTCCTCGGGGATGCGCTCGCGCTCGTCGGAGGCCTCGTTGACGAAGAGGTAGAGGCGCTCGGCGTCGATGGGGTTCACGCCGATCTTGGAGGGCCCGCCCACCCAGATGGTCGTGTTGCCGATGGCGGCGGGGCGCGGGAGGACGGCGCGCCAGGCGCCCTGGCCGGAGAAGCGCGGTTCGGGCGCCTCGGGGAAGAGGGTGCGGCGCGTCTGCGAGAAGACGCCGTCCGCCGCGACGACGAGGCCGAAGGCCTCGGTGCGCTCGCCGTCCGGGCCGCTCAGGGTGACCAGCGTGTGCTCGGTGTCCTCGCGGAGTTCGGTGGGGGTGGTCGCGAAGCGGACGTCGGTCCCGGCCGCGAGGGCCGCCTTGGCCAGCACCTCTCCGAGGAAGGGGCGCATGATGGCGCCGTTGCCCGGGGTGTCCTCGTTCACGAGGCGGGGCGTGGGGAACCTGGCCAGCGGCGAGCCGTCCGGGCCGCGCATGTCGGTGCCGTCGGCCGCGTAGCCGCGTTCGAGGAAGCCCTCCAGGACGCCGAGGGCGTGCAGGGCGCGCAGCGAGGCGCCGCCGATGCTGATGCCGGCCCCGTCCATGCGCCACTCCGGCTCGCGTTCCACGAGCGTGATGCGCCGGCCCTCTTGCGCGAGGGCGATCGCGGCGGCGAGGCCGGACAAGCCCCCGCCGACGATGAGCACGGACTGCAGCTGCACAGACATGGGGGCCTTTCCTGGGGTGAGCCGGGCGCGTAGGTGACGCGCGCCCGGGCTCCCAGCCTGCCGGGAGGCGGCCCGTGCACGCTTGAGCCAGTGCGCAGTCAGGGGAGGACGGGCGCGCGGGGCGGCGGCCTCGCGGGGCCGCCCGGTTTCGCTCGGGCCAGGCCGGCGGAGACGCCCGGTCCGGCCTCGTTCCCGCGGTGCGGCGGGCGCCCCGGCGCCCACCCGCCGTCGTGCAGCGGAACACGCCCCTTGGTGACCCGCCCCACAAGGGGCTATGCTGTTCTCTGAGTTCCATAGAAGAACAGCAAGTTCGAATATGGAACAGCAAAGCTCCGCAACGAGGCGAGGAGAGCCCCATGCAGTTCCACGAAAACGGCTACGTCACCGGCGACCCCAAGGTGAAGGCCGCGGCCGGCATTGGCATCGATCGCTCGGCCGATCTCCCCGAGGCCATGGACGTCCTGATCGTGGGCGAGGGTCCCGCCGGCATGATCACCGCCGCGCAGCTCTCCCAGTTCCCCGGCATCGACGCGCGCCTCGTGGAGCGCCGCCCCGAGCAGCTCCTCGTGGGCCAGGCCGACGGCATCCAGGCCCGCTCCGTGGAGACCTTCCAGGCCTTCGGTTTCGCGAACCGCGTCATCGACGAGGGCTACCACATCACCGAGATGTCGTTCTGGAAGCCCTCCACCGAGAACCCTAAGAACATCGTGCGCACCGCGGTGGCCAAGGACGACGCGAACGGCGTCTCCGAGTTCCCGCACCTGATCATCAATCAGGCCCGCGTGATGCAGTACTTCGCCGAGGTCATGCGCAATTCGCCCTCGCGCATGGTGCCCAACTACGGCATCGAGTACGTGTCCCACAGCATCGATGAGACGCAGGAATACCCCATGGAGGTGCGCCTGCGCACCGTCGCCACGGGCGAGGAATTCACCGTCCGCACGCGCTACCTCGTCGGTGCGGACGGCGCCCGCTCCCAGATCCGCCGCGACATCGGCGCCACGCGCCAGGGCAAGCAGGCGGCCCACGCCTGGGGCGTCATCGACTCCCTGACCTCCACCGACTTCCCCGACTGGCGCGTCAAGTGCGCTATCCAGTCGCACGACGGCGGCTCGATCCTGCACATCCCCCGCGAGGGCGGCCAGCTGACCCGCATGTACGTCGACATGGGTGAGGTCGCCGAGGACGACAACCACGCCGTCCGCGAGACCCCCATGAGCGAGGTCATCGAGCGCGCCAACCAGATCCTGCACCCCTACACGGTGGACGTGAAGTACATCGCGTGGTCCTCCATCTATGAGGTGGGTCACCGCGTGACCGATCGCTTCGACGACGTCCCGGCGGAGCAGATCGGCACGCGCCAGCCGCGCGCCTTCATCCTGGGCGATGCCTGCCACACGCACTCCGCCAAGGCGGGTCAGGGCATGAACGTCTCCATGCAGGACGGTTTCAACCTCGGCTGGAAGCTGGCCCACGTGCTGCTCGGGGTGGCCCCCAAGGAGCTGCTGGGCACCTACACGGGCGAGCGCCAGGAGATCGCGCAGAACCTCATCGACTTCGATATGACGTGGTCCTCGATGATGGCCAAGCGCCCCGAGGACTTCGAGTCCCCGACCGAGCTCGAGGACTTCTACGTCCGCACCGCCGAGTTCCCGGCCGGCTTCATGACCGAGTACCAGCCCTCCATCACGACGGCCTCCAAGGAGCACCAGGAGCTGGCCACGGGCTACACCGTCGGCAAGCGCTTCAAGTCCTATCAGGTCTCCCGCCGCGCCGAGGGCAACACCGTGGAGCTCGGCCACCTGGCCGAGGCCGACGGTCGCTGGCGCATCTACGTCTTCGCCGACGCCCCCAAGGCCGGAGAGGTCTCCGGCGTCTCCCGCCTGGGCGAGTGGCTCGCCAACGATCCGGCCTCGCCGCTGGTCGGTGCGGACCTGGGCGGGCGCCTGCGCCGCGAGTGGTTCGACGCCAAGGTGATCTACCAGCAGCCGCACCTCGAGTTCGAGCTGCGCGACGCCCCCGAGGCGTTCCGTCCCAACTACGGCAAGTACGGCGTCATGCAGTACGAGAACGTGTTCGGCACGGCGCCCGAGGGTGACATCTTCGAGGCCCGCGGGATCTCCCGCGACGGCGCGATCGTGGTGGTCCGCCCGGACCAGTACGTCTCCGCCGTGCTGCCGCTCTCCGCGACCGACGAGCTCGGCGCGTTCTTCGAGGCAGTGGTCCCGCACGCCTGAGGCGCGCGACCGAGCGCGGGCCAGGTGCCGCCGAGGCTGCGCCCGGTGCGCTCAAGACAATGAACGACGACGCCGCGGGGCGGGAACCGGGGAAAATATCACCATGAGTGCCACGAGCGAAAGCGCCCCCTCCCGCCCTGTGGCGTCTGCGGCGCCCGCCGCGTCCGGGCGCGGCGCCTCTGGTTCCTCCGGTGCCGGTTCGCAGACGCTCTCGCGCGGGATCCGCGTCATGGAGGTCCTGGCCGAGGCGCCTGGACCGATGAGCATCGCCGAGCTGGGGGAGGCGCTGGGGCTGCACCGCTCCATCGTCTACCGGCTCCTGCGCACGCTCGAGGAGCACGGGCTCGTGGTGCGCGACGCAGCCGGGGCCGTGCACCTGGGCCCGGGGCTCGCGGCGCTGGCCCGCTCCGTGAGCCGCGACCTGCAATCCGCCGCGCTGCCCGAGCTCACGACCCTGGCCAACGAGCTGGGGATGACGGCCTTCCTGACCGTGCTCGACGACGCCGACGTGACGACGCTGGTCTCGGTGGAGCCGAGGCACGCCGGCGCCGCCGTGGCACAGCGCCCTGGGTCCCGGCACGCCCTCGACGTGGGGGCGCCGGGAGCCGCGATCCGCTGGCTCCTGGGCGCCGACGAGCTGGGCCGCCGCGGGCTGCCGCGGCCGGCCTTGGAGGGCTCCGCCGCCGCGCCGTACGCCACCTCGCGGGACCAGGTCATTCCGGGGCTCTCCTCCGTGGCCGTCCCGCTGTACCTCCCCGGCCACGCGCCGGCCGCCCTCGCCGTGGTGCACGTCTCGCCCCAGGCCGACCCGGGCGGGATCGCCGCGGCCCTGCACCGGGCGGCGGCGGCGGTGCAGGCGGACTTGGCCTGACGCCCTGGCGGGTTCGGTGTGCCCGCCCGGACACCCAGGCCCCACGCCGTCGAGCGCAACCCCGGCCCGCGCCGTCGTGCCTTGCCCCTCTGACCGCGCCCCACGCCGTCGTGCCCTTCCTGGGTTTGCCCACCCTTTTTGCGCTTTGCCCGGGGGAATACCCGGGGCAAAGCGCAAAAAGGGTGGGCAAAGCTGCGAAGGGAGAACCTCGGTGCGCGCCGTGCGAGGCGGACCTCAGCCTGCGGCGGCGGTCCGCACGGACGCCGGGGTGTGCCCGTACTCGCGCTTGAAGGCGCGGGAGAACGCGTCGGCGTCGAGGTAGCCGCTGGCCCGCGCCGCCGCGGCGACACCGCTCCCGCCCTGGAGCAGCGACCGCGCGTGCGCCAGCCGCTGCCCGCGCAGGTAGGCGGCGGGGCTCTCACCCGCCCGCTCGAAGAGGCGCTGCAACCGCCGCAGCGAGACGTTGAGTTCGGCCGCCGTGCGTTCGGGGCCGGAGCGGGGATCCGCGAGGCCGGCGCGCAGGCTGCCCCTGGCCATCCGCAGCAGCTGCTCGTCCCCCAGCTCGGGAGGGGCGGAGGCGGCGCGCAGGGCGCCCGTCAGCAGGCCGGCCACCGCGTCGGCGAGGGGCTCCGTGTCGGCGCCGAAGGGCTCCGGCTCGTTCGGCTCCGCTTGATCCGCCGAGGCGAAGGGCAGGGTGGAGAGCAGCGCGACGAGGCCGCGCAGCGAGGGAGAGGGCGGGAGCGGCCGCGCCGTGACGTGCGTGAGCTCCTTGGCCCCGAGCCGCAGCGCGCGGCGGGGCAGCTGCAGAACCACCTGCTCGATGGGACCCCTGAAGCGCAGGGTGTAGGGGGAGGCGGCGTCGTACACGCTCAGCACGCCGGGGTGGAAGGCCGCCCGCCGTCCGTGCTGGAGCACGTCACCCTCGCCCGCGCGCTGCCACGAGAGCAACACGTCGTCGTTGGGGTGCTCGCTGAGCGTGCGGGGCGTCCGCGCCACCTCGGACGCGTCGCTGCGCACCCGTGTGAGGGAGAGTCGCGGGCCGAGCTGGACCTGGCGCAGGCTGGCGCTGAAGGCGCGCGGAGCGGCCCCGACACGCAGCGGGACAAAGGCGCGGCTCACGGCGTCGGCCCACTCCTCTGGGGAGGCGACGCTCAGGCTGAAGGCGGGAGACGCTCCGCCGCTTGGCCCGACCATATGCCGACTATAGGCCCGGCCGCCGGGAGGACGGGAGGCTGTCGCAAACGGCCGGATGCCGGGCACGGACGGCCGGGGCGCGGCTGTGACCCCGCTCATAGCGTGGAGGCAAGAGCCGCGGGGCGCGGGAACGCCCCCACCTTCAAGGAGGACACATGCCCGAGTACGAGCGCACGGTGCGCGTTGCAGCGGTCCAGGCCGAGCCGGCCTGGCTTGACCTGGAGGCCGGGATCGAGAAGACGCTCCGGCTGGCCGCCGAGGCCAAGGAGCGGGGAGCCGAGCTGGTGGCCTTCCCCGAGACGTGGCTGCCCGGCTACCCGTGGTTCCTGTGGTTGGGTTCCGTGGCGTGGCAGTCCCAGTTCGTGGTGTCCTACGCCCAGAACTCCCTGGTGCTTGGCGAGGAGCACTGGAACCGCCTGAGCGCGGGCGTGGCCGAACTGGGCCTCACGGTGGTGCTCGGGTACTCCGAGCGCGAGGGTGGCTCGCTCTACATGGGGCAGGCCATCATCTCGCCCGAGGGGCGCACGCTCATGACGCGCCGCAAGCTCAAGCCGACGCACGTGGAGCGCACGCAGTTCGGGGAGGGCGACGGCTCGGACGTGGCCGTCGTCGACACCCCCGTGGGCCGCGTGGGCGCCCTCAACTGCTGGGAGCACCTGCAGCCCCTGACCAAGTACGCCATGTACGCGCAGCAGGAACAGCTGCACGTGGCGGCGTGGCCCAGCTTCTGCGTGATGCAGGACGGCGCGTACGCGCTGGGCGCCGAGGTCAACGTGAGCGCCTCGCGGGTCTACGCCGTGGAGGGCCAGTGCTTTGTCCTGGCCCCGTGCGGGGTGATCGGCGACGCCGCGCACGCGGCCTTCGGCGGCGATCCCGAGCGTGACGCGCTCCTGGGCCGAGGCGGCGGGCACGCCCGCATCTTCGGGCCGGACGGGCGCTCGCTCGCCGAGCCCCTGGCCCCCGAGGAGGAGGGCGTCATCGTGGCCGACATCGACTACGCAGCGATCCTGGCCGCCAAGAACGCCGCCGATCCCGTGGGGCACTACTCCCGCCCCGATGTCTTCACGCTGCAGGTGCGGCGCGAGGGGCGCCTGCCTAAGGTGCAGGAGCTGCCGCTGAGCGGCGAGGCCGCGGGCCTCGTGGCCGGCCCGGGGGTTGAGGAGGAGACCGAGCTGCTCGCCGTGGGCGAGTAACGCGCGGCCGTGGGCGTGTCCCGCGGAGAGAACGACGACGCGGGGTCGGGCGGGTGCCCGGCCTCGCGCCGTCGTGCCCTTCCTGGGTTTGCCCACCCTTCTTGCGCTTTGCCCCGGGTATTCCCCGGGGCAAAGCGCAAGAAGGGTGGGCAAAGCTCCTGGGCGCGGGCGCCTCCGCATCGTCACAGGGCGCTGTCGCCGCGACATGTTGGGCCGCCGCGGCCCCCGTCGCGCACCCAGAGGCCCGCGCGGAGGGCGCCCGGCCCGGCTGGAAACACGGATCGCACACGATCCTGTACGACCATCCAGTGAGGAAGTCGCGCCAATCCGCGGAACTCGACCACGCGGCGTCGGGCAAATGCTCCGTGAGAGCGCCATGTTTCGCGTTTCGCCAGCCAGCGCCTCGTCAATGCATGTGATCTATGTCACTCTCGAAATCTCTCGCGATCCGGGTCTATCTTCGCTTCAGAAGTGGCCCGGCTCACACCCTCCCGGGTCGAGAAGACGAAGGAGTCGACATGCAGAACATCACCCCCGGCAGCCGCGAGCGCGTCCTCGTGGTCGGCGCCGGCATCGGCGGCGTCGCCACCGCGGTGGCCCTGGCGCAGCAGGGCTTCGAGGTGGACGTGGTCGAGATCACGGAGAGCACCAGGCAGTCGATCTTTGGCGTGGGCATCATCCAGCCGAGCAACGCGCTGCGCGCCCTGGACGTGATCGGCGCCAAGGATGCGTGCCTCGAAATCGGCTTTGCCGCCCCGGCCTGGGGTCGCAAGGAGGACGCCCAGGGCAACGTGCTCTTCGAGATGCCCGGCGCGCCCATCGAGGGCTACCCGCCCATGAACGGCGTGACCCGCCCCGAGCTGCACCGCATCCTGCTGGAGCGCGCGGCGCAGGAGGGTGTTGCGGTCCGCTACTCCACGACCTTCACGAGCATCGACGACCGCGGCGAGAGCGTCCGCGTCGAGTGCAGCGACGGATCCGCCGCCGACTACGCGGTGGTGGTGGGCGCCGACGGCGTGGGTTCCACCGTCCGCGAGCAGGTCCTGCACGCGGAGCTGCGCCCCACCTACATCGGCCAGTCGGCCTTCCGCGTGAACATCCCGCGCCTGTCGGGCATCGATCGCATCATCCTGCAGGAGGGCGAGGCGGGCATGGCGGGCGTCGTCCCGATCGGCCCCGAGCTCGCGTATTTCTTCCTCAACGTGCCGTGGCCCGACCGCTCCGTGCGCCCCACGCGCGAGGAGCTCCCCGGCCTTCTGCGCGGCTACCTCGCCGAGTTCGGTGGCCTCACGGGCGAGATCCGCGACCACCACATCCACGACGACTCCGACATCGTGCTGCGCCCCGAGGAGGGCATGATCGCCCCGGCCCCGTGGCACACGGGCCGCGTGGTCCTCATCGGCGACGCCGTGCACGCCGTGCCCCCGCACCTGGGCCAGGGCGCGGCGCAGGCGATCGAGGACGGGGTCGTGCTGGCGGAGGAGCTGGCCGCCGCGGACCTCGCCTCCGGTGCGAGCGTGGCCGCCGCCCTCGCCTCCTACACCGAGCGCCGTTACGAGCGCTGCAAGCTCATCGTCGAGACCTGCATCGGGATCGGCCGCTACGAGATCGGCACGGATCCGGCGTTCGATCACGTGGGCGAGACCCAGCGGACGATGGAGGCCATGGTCGCGCCGCTCTGATCCGGGAGGTTGGGCCGAAGCTTTGCCCACCGCTGTGGTGCTTTGCCCCGGGTATTGCCCGGGGCAAACCGCAAGAAGGGTGGGCAAAGCCGAGGAACGGTCGAGGGGAGCGGCGGAGAGGGCGCTTCCCCGCCCGACGCTGGGTGGCCGCCTCCCGGCCCGGCGGTTGGCCTGATTTCGTGCCCGACGACGGGGCTCGGCTCCCTGCCGGACGCCGGGTGCCGCTTCCCTGCCCGACGGCGGGTGGCGCTTCCCGGCCCGGTTGGGGCCGGGCGCGGGGTTGGGACCCGGCCGTGCGGCGTCGTGCGGTGGCTTTGAGGCGGGTTCTGCGTTTTGAGGCGCGGATTCCGCGCCTCAAAGCACGGAACCCGCCTCATTCCGGGAAGGGGCGGCGGGAGCGGCCGGGTGCGCGCGGGTGCAAGCCGGGCGGCACGCCGGGACAAGCCGGGCCGCCGGCGCGCGGCGACGCTGGGGTGAGGACGGCGGCGACCCCCGCTGCCGCCAGGAAGGACACCATGACCCAGCCCATCGACGTGCTCGTGGTCGGCTCGGGCCCGTCCGGCGCGAGCGCCGCCGTGCTCCTGGCCCGCCACGGCCTCTCCGTGACCCTCGTGACCCGCGCGGCGTGGGCCGCCGACTCCCCGCGCGCCCACATCACCAATCAGCGCACCATGGAGGTGCTGCGGGCGATCGGGCTCGAGGACGGGGCCCAGGCCGTCGCCGAGCCGCGGGCCGCCATGGCCAACCAGGTGCTGTGCACCTCGATCGCCGGGGAGGAGTTCGGCCGCCTGTGGTCGTGGGGCAACGCCCCGGAGCGCCAGGGCGAGTACCTCGCCTCGAGCCCCTCACAGGGTTGCGACCTGCCGCAGGACCGGCTGGAACCCCTCCTGCTTGGCGAGGCAGGGCGGCTCGGGGTGACGCTGCGCTTCGGCACCAAGCTGCTCGAGTTCGCACAGGACGCGGACGGCGTGAGCGCCGTGGTGGAGGATCAGAGCACGGGCCAGCGGCAGAGCCTGCGGGCCGCCTACCTTCTGGGAGCGGACGGCGGCCAGAGCAAGATTGCCGCGGCGCTGAACCTGCCCTTCGAGGGAACCGCCGGCATGGCGGACGCCATGAACGTGCGGTTCACGGCGGACCTCTCGCGGCACGTGGCGCACCGGCCCGGGTCCCTCTTCGAGGTGATCCAACCGCAGCGCGAGGAGTTCCTCGGCCACGGCATGCTGCGCATGGTCCGCCCGTGGAACGACTGGGTCGCATCCTTCGTGTACCTCGGGGATCGCCAATCCAAGCTCACCGAGCAGGAGGCCAAGGCGGAGATCGAGGCGCTCATCGGGGACCCGACGATCGAGGTCACCGTGACAGGCCTCTTCCCCTGGCGCGTCAACCACGTGGTGGCCACGCGCTACCACGAGGGGCGCGTTATCTGCCTCGGCGACGCCGTGCACCGCCATCCGCCCATGCACGGGCTCGGCGCCAACACGTGCGTCCAGGACGCCTTCAACCTGGCGTGGAAGCTGGCCCTCGTGATCCGCGGACAGGCCGATGCCTCGCTCCTGGAGACCTACACCGCCGAGCGCGCGCCGGTGGGCCGGCAGATCGTGGACCGGGCGATCGCGAGCTGGCATTCCGGGCGTGGTCTGCTGCCCGCGCTTGGCCTGCGCCACGACGCCCCGGTCGCCGAGCGCGTGGCCACGTTCGAGACGCTCGCCGAGGACTCCGAAGCCGGGGCGTTGCGCCGGGCCGAGTTCGAACGCATGCTGCGCGTGCGTGAGGTGACGTTCGGCTCCCACGGTGTGGAGACCAACCAGCGCTACGCCTCCGCGGCGATCCTGGAGGACGGCCTGCCGCCGGAGGAGTTTGAGCGGGACCCGGGCGTCTTCATCCAGCCCTCGCCCCGGCCCGGCGCGCACCTGCCGCATGCGTGGCTCGGCCTGCCGGGTTCCACGGTCTCCAGCCTTGACCTGGCTAAGCCCGAGCGCTTCACGCTCTTCACGCGGGAGCGGGGCTCGGCGTGGGAGGAGGCCGCGAGCGGGCTTGCCGCGGAGTCCGGGCTGCCCCTGACGGTGGTGCGCGTGGCGAGGCGGGGCGATGCCCTGGACTTGTACGGCGACTTCGCGAGCCGCACGGGCCTCCCGGAGGACGGCGCGCTCCTGGTGCGCCCCGACCAGTTCGTGGCCTGGCGGTCCGACGGGGCGGCCGGGCCGCACGGGGAGCCGGCGGCCGTGCTGCGCGAGGTCTTCGCCCGGCTGTTGGGGCGCGAGTCCGTTCAGCCGGCCGCCCCGGTTGGAGAGGCCGCGTTGCCGCGCGCGTAGCCCGCTCCATCCGCGCGCTCGCGAGTGCCGTGTGCTGTTCGCGTCCGTTCCCGAGTGCCTTGTGTCGCCTTCACGGCCGATGCGGCGACACAAGGCACTCGCGAGGGGGCCTCGCAAGCACGAGGCACTCGGGAACGGGGGAGGGGGCGATCCCGAGGGCCGCGGCCCGAGGGGTCGGCTCTTGTCGCGGTCTCGAGGCCCGCGGGCGTGGGCGGCTCGGTGGGCGACGGCGTCGCGTCCGGGGCGCTCACCGCGCCGGGCGCTACCCCCGCAGGGCGCGGGCCCTCCAGGCCGACGGCGTCTCGCCGTACGTGGCGCGGAAGCTGCGCGCCAGGTGCGCGTGGTCCGCAAAGCCGAAGGAACTGGCCAGATCGGCGAGCGTCCGGCCGGCGTGGGCCGGATCGGCCAGCGCGGCGCGCGCCGCCTCGAGCCGCCGCAGCCTGATCCACGCCGTGACGGTGGTGCCGCGCTCCTGGAAGAGCCCCTGCAGGGTGCGCGGCGCCATCCCGGTCGCGGCGGCGATCCCGGCGAGGGTGAGCGGTTCACCCAGCCGCGCCCCAATGAATTCCACGGCCCGCGCAAACGCCGGCGCGCCGCGCTCGCTGGCCCCCGCTGCCTGGACGACGGTGGCCAACAGCGTCGTGAAGAGGCGCGCCACGTCGCCCAGCGCCCGCGTCCCGAGCGGACCGTGAAACAGGGTCGGGTGCGCCAGCGCGCCCCGAGCGAAGTCGACGGCCAGCCCCGCGTGCCCGGCGTCCACGGCCAGGCGCGTGGCCCGCACCGCGGACAGCGCGGCAGGCGCGAGCTCGAGGCTCGCGAACGGCACGCGCAGCATGAGCAGCTCGACCGGCCCCGTGAAGTCCCAGCGATACGGCATCTGCGAGTCCCAGTAGCCCACCTCGCCCGGCGCGAGCAGGATCGGCTCGGCCCCGTCGCTCGGCGCCAGCACGCTCTCGCCGCGCAGCTGCACCGTGAGGATGTGCCGCGGCCCCGGCGCGCTGCGCACATGCGCCGTCGTGCGCGACACCGCCAGCCGCGGCGCCTCGATCGTGATGAGGTCGAGCTCGGTGGTCCCCAGCTCGCCGCGGATGAGCCCGCCCTCGCCGGGGTGCTCGCGCGCGGCGGAGGGCGGGGCCTCGTCGAAGTAGCCCCAGTCGATCAGCGTGTCGCCGAAACCATGGCTGCGCACCAGTCGCTGCGTCATACCGCGCTCCCTTGCGGTGGTGGGGCAAAGACCAACGGTGCACGACGCCGGGTGGTCACCACCCGGCGTCGGGCACCTCTGGTCTCCGCTTCCCGTGCGTACCGCACGGTCGCCGCCGCCGGGCGCGATGGCGACCGTGCGGTACGCGAGGGGTGGGGGTGTGCCCGGCACCGCCGGGCACACGGTGCGCACTGCCCCACCGCGCGGGGTCATGGGCCCGCGGGGGTGGACGGCGCGCCGGCTCGGTCCTAGTGGATGGCCAGGTAGTCCTCGAGCGTATCGGGTGAGGCGGTCAGCAGCGGCTCGAACACCGGCTCGCCAGGGAACTCGCTCGCCTCGAAGAACCAGCGCTTGGAGGCCGGCATGCCCCAGAGCTGCGCGCGCTTGGGGTTGGAGATGTCCCAGCGGATGGGCTGCTCCTCGAGGTCGATGAATTGGTAATGGGTCGTGAAGAGCTCCACGCGGTGCTGGTCGGGGTCGCGCAGGTAGAGGAAGAGCGCGTTGGAGATGCCGTGGCGGCCGGGGCCGCGGTCGATCTCCTCGCCGGCGCCCAGGGCCCCGGCGACGTCCGCGGCGTGCAGCAGCGAGGTGCCGTCCGGGACGGTGTAGGCGAAGTGGTGCAGGCGCGGGCCGCGGCCGTTCGTGAAGACGAGGTCGTGGGTGTTGCCCTTGACCTCCATCCAGGTGCCCCAGAGCTCGTCCGTGCCGTCCTTGGCCGTGTACTCGGACATGCGCATGCCGAGAGAGGTCCAGAAGTCGGTGGCCTTCTGCACGTCGTAGGTGACGACCTGGTAGTGATCCAGGCGCTGCGGGGCGCCGGCCACGAACTCGTCGAAGTTCTGCATCTTGCGCTCAACGAGGCTCATGGAGCTGGTCAGCTCCATGTGGGTGCCCACGGGGTCGGTGAACTGCAGGGTGGGGCCCTGGTGGGCGCGCTCGACGCGCTGGTAGGTGAGGCCGGCGTCCTTGCAGAAACGCTCGGCGGCGAAGATGTCCTCGTCGGTGCGCACGCGCAGGCCAACGCGCAGCGCCTTGGCCTCCGGGGCCTGCTGGAGGACCAGGGAGTGGTGGGCCGACTCCTCGAGGCCGCGGAGGTAGGCGGTGTCGCCGTCCACCTCGGTGACGACGAGTCCCACGACGTCGCGGTAGAAGTTCACCGAAGCCTCGAGGTCGGTCACGGCCATGGCCACGTGGCTGGCGCGGGTGATGGCGAACGGGGGCTGGAAATTGGTGGTGGGCAGCACGGGTGCCTCCTGGTGGGGTGGGGTCCGGCGGTGGGCCGGTCGCTTGGCTTTAGCGTGCCGCCGATCGGGGGCGTGCGGGTACTACTTTCTTCCTGGCCTGGTCATAGTTTGGATGTATATCTAAGGGCGGTGACTAGTCTTGTGAGTATGGAACTTCGCGAGCTGCGCTACTTCCAGGCCGTGGTCGAGGCCGGCTCCATCACCGCCGCCGCCCACGCCCTGCACATGTCCCAGCCGCCCCTCTCCGTGGCGATCTCCAAGCTGGAGGCCTCGCTCGGCGTGCAGCTCCTGGTGCGCACGCCTCGCGGTGTGGAGCCAACGAGCGCCGGGCGGCACCTGCTGGGCGCCTCCGCGCGCGTCCTGGGCGAGGTGGAGCGGCTGCAGGAGGAACTGCGGGACTACGGGCGCGGCACGCGCGGCGTCCTGCGCCTGGCCGCCGTTCCCGCCCTGCTCTGGAGCAGGGTGCCGCGGCTGCTGCGGGCGTACGCCGAGGCGGCTCCGGGCGTGGAGGTGCGGCTCTCCGATCCGCCGCCGTGGACCGCCATCGACCGCTTGCTCGCGGCCGAGGTGGACGCGGCCTGCGTCATGGTCGCCGATGGTGAGGCCTTCGCCCGCCGCTACCGGGATTCCCTCGAGGTGCACCCCTGGGGCGAGGTGCCGCTGCGGGGCGTCTTCCCGCGCGGCGCGGTCACGCCGGCCGGAGGTGCCCGTGGCGCCGACGGCGCCAACAGTGTTGGCAGTACCAACGGCGCTGGCGGCGATAGCGCCGACAGTGCCGACAGCGTCAGCGGCGCCGGCGGCGCCGTCGATCCCTACCCCTTGGCGGGATTCAGCGAGCACACGCTGCTCATCCCGCAGCGCACGGCGGCCGTTCCCTCGCTGCCGGAGGCCGTGGAGGCCACGCTGCGCCGCCACCGCGTCACGCCGCGCGCGTACCGGACGGTGGAGACGATCCAGACGGCGCTGCCGCTCATCGAGGCGGGGGCCGGCGCGGCGATCTTGCCGGATCCGGATGGGGAGGGGCTGGGCCGCTTCGACGTCGAGGTGCGAGAGCTGCGGCCCGAACCGGCGCCGCTGAGCGTCCTCGTGCTGACGCGCCCGGGGGCCGGGGAATCGGCGATGGTGGGCGGCTTCCTGGGGCAATTGTCTCGGAATCGCCGACGGAATCGTGTGTAATAAGGAGCACAACCACGGCGTCGCTCCGCGGCCGCCTCTCGGTGCCGCCCTGCTCATGACGGGGCGGCCGTAGAAAGGGAGAAGGGAATGGCGGAGAGTAAGGCCGATCGGGCCTATTCGATCCTGCGCGAGCGCATCATGGACGGCACCTACGGTCCCGGGCAACGCCTCGTGATCGACCAGCTGGGCCGCGAGTACGGCATCAGCTCCGGGCCGTGGCGCGAGTCGCTGCGCCGGCTCGAGGCAGAGGGCTGGGTGGAGATCGTCCAGAACGCCGGGGCCGTGGTCCGCAGCTTCGACACGGAGGAGTGGCAGCGTTCGCTGCGCCTCGTGGCCCGGCTCGAGGGCCTGGCCACCGCTCTCTCCGCTCCGGAGCTCTCCGCGGAGGACATCGCCAAGGCGCGCGAGCTGAACCAGCAAATGCGCGACGCCCTGGCCAATTTCGACCTGGGCGGCTTCGGCCGCATCAACCGAGACTTCCATCAGCTGCTGGCCTCCAAGTGCGACGACGACCGGCTCAACCGCATGGTCACCGACGAGTGGACGCGCGTGGAGCTCGTGCGCCGCTCGGCGTTTTGGTACGCGCCGGGACGCGCGCTGGCCTCCCTCTCCGAGCATGACGCGATCCTCGACCTCATCGAGGGCGGCGCCGACCCGGACATGATCGAGACCGCCGCCCGCCGCCACGAGGTCAACACCCTCGTGGCCGTGCGCGAGTACGAGAAGGGCCTGGAGTCCACCGGCCAGCAGCCGCCCACCGGCTTCTTCTAAGCCGTGCTCGCCTGACCCGACCGCCCGACCCGACCGCCCGACGTCGGGCGCTTGGCCCGGGTGCGCCCCTCCCGCCGGGAGGGGCGCACCTCTTGTCCCCCTCACTTGAATCGCACACGATCTTTCTCTTGATCGCGTGCGAAATCCTCCCATAGGGTGTCGGTGGCGTGATACGTGTCACGTCTGACGCGGGCGTCCTGACGGGCGCTGCCGCGCGCCGCGCAAGGAGCGAGGAATCCAGCTCATGCAGACCCTGAACGTCGACGTCCTGGTCGTGGGAGCGGGGCCGACCGGCCTCGCCGCGGCCGCCCTCCTGACCCGCGAGGGGGTGGGGGTCCTCGCAATCACCCGCTACCCGGGCCTGGCCAATTCACCCCGCGCCCACGTGATCAACCAGCGCACCATGGAGATCTTCCGGGACCTCGACCTGGAGGACACCGTGACCGCGGCGGCCATGCCCGCGGCGTTCATGGGCCGCGTGGTGTGGGCCGAGAGCCTGGCCGGCTCCGAGATCGGCCGCCGCGACGCGTGGGGAGCCGGGCCGGCGCGCGCCGGCGACTACGCCGCCGCCAGCCCCTGCGCCGTCACCAACATCCCGCAGCACGTCCTGGAGCCGCTGCTCTGCGCGCGCGCCCGCGAGCTGGGCGCCGACGTCCGCTTCAACTGGGAGCTCACGCGGATCCGCGACGAGGGCGAGCGCGTGCGCGCTCTCATCAAGGATCGCGTCAGCGGCGAGGAGATCGAGGTGACCTCCCGCTACGCGATCGGCGCGGACGGGGACAACTCCACCGTGGTGCGCCAGCTCGGCTTCGAGACCGTGGGCGCCACGGGGCTGGGGCACATGGTCAACTACTGGGTCGAGGCGGACCTGACGCGCTACGTGGGGCACCGGCCCGGCGCCCTCTTCCAGGTCTTCCGCGCCGGCGGAGGGGCGGGCGTCGACAACGCGATGTTCGTGAACGTCGCGGCGTGGAACGAGTGGGTCGTGTCCATCCCCTTCGACCCCGGGCTGGGGGACCCGGCGCGTGACGAGGACGGCGCCCGGGAGATCGTGCGCGCCTACGTGGGTGACCCGGACCTCGCCGTGCGCCTCATCGGCACCTCGACGTGGACCATCAACGACGTCCACGCGCCGCTCATGCATGCCGGTCGCGTGCTCATCGCGGGCAACGCGGCCCATCGGCATCCACCGGCCGGCGGGCTCGGGGCCAACACTTGCATCCAGGATGCGTTCAACCTCTCCTGGAAGCTGGCCCGCGTGCTCCGGGGCGCGGCGGGCGAGGGGTTGCTGGCGAGCTACTCCGAGGAGCAGGTGCCGGTGGCGCGGCAGATCGTGGAGCGTGCCAACACCTCGCTCAAGGCGCTCCTGGCCATCCCGGCGGCGCTGGGCCTGCGCCCGGGCCAGAGCCGCGAGGAGGGCGAGGCGGCGCTCGCCTCCCGCTTCGCCCCCGGCCCCGAGGGCGAAGCCGTGCGGGCGGCCCTGGCCGCCGCGCTTCAAGTGCAGGACGAGAACTTCAACGCGCTGGGCGCCGAGCTGGGCCAGCGCTACTCCTCCTCCGCCGTCGTGCGGGAGGGGAGGCACCCCGAGCCCGCCCGCAATCCGGGCCTCTACTACGAGCAAGACACGATCCCCGGCTCCCCGCTGCCCCACGCGTGGCTGACGCGGGGGACTCAGCGGCTCTCGACGCGCGACCTCGCGGGGCGCGGGCGGTTCGCGCTGCTGGTGGGGCCGGGCGGTGCCGCCTGGCGCGGGGCCGCGGAGGGGCTGGACGTCGATGTGGTCGCGGTCGGGCCGGGCCTGGACGCCGAGGATCCGGAGTGCTCGTGGGCCCGCCTGCGCGGCGTGAGCGAGGCGGGTGCCGTGCTGGTGCGACCCGATCTGCACGTCGCGTGGCGCGCCGACACCCTGCCCGACGACGCGGCGGGCGCCCTAGGCGCCGCGCTCGCCTCGGTGCTGTCCCTGGGTGGGGAGCGCGACACCGGCGGGAGCACGGCGGGGAGCGGCGATGACAGGAAGGCCGTGGCTGGGGCACAGCTGGCGGACAGCACCGCTTCCTAGAGTGAGAAGCACCTTAAGGGTGCGAGTGATGACAACAGCAAGGCCCCGGGCGCGAACCGCCCGGGGCCTTGCTGCGTGTGCCCCCTGACAAGCCAGGATCGGAGTGGGTTCGGTACGCTTTTTGGCCAGAAAGCGTACCGAACCCACTCCGATTCCGAAGGGGTGGAGGCCGTTGTCAGCTCAGCGCCGAGCGCTCAAACTCACGGCGCAACTCCACCACCGCGTCTGGGTCCCAGCCTTCGCCGGGGACCGCCGCGACCAGCATGCGCGTGTACGGATGCTGCGGATCGTGCAGCACGGACTCGGTCGACGCGTGCTCCACTTGGGCGCCTCGGTAGAGCACCAGCGTCTCCTCGGTGATCCGGGACACCACTCCCAGGTCGTGGCTCACGAACAGGAGGCTCACGCCGGCTTCAGCGCGAAGCTCATGGAGGACATCAAGGACTTGCGCCTGGACCGACACATCCAGGGCGGAGACTGCTTCGTCAAGGATGAGCAGGCTCGGGCGGGACGCCAGGGCACGGGCGATCGCCACGCGTTGGCGCTGCCCCCCACTGAGCTCGCGCGGATGCTTCGACGCCGTGTCGGCTGGCAAGCGGACGGCGTCCATCAGCTCACGTGCCCGCGAGCTCGCGGCTTGAGTGGAAGCCGCCCCGGCCACGGTGGCCGCATGGCGCAGTGCCTGGTCGACCGTGAGGCGTCGATCGAGTGAACCGTAGGGGTCCTGGAACACCATCTGGACCTGGGAAGCGCGTCGGCGTCGGGCGAGACCGCCACGGGCTGGGCGGGTGCGGTCCTCGCCGTCGACCATGATGGAACCCGCGTCCGGGCGCTCCAACCCGGCGATCATGCGGGCCACCGTGCTCTTGCCGGAACCAGACTCACCGACCAAACCGAGCGAGCCTCCCCGGGGGATCGTGAAACTGACGCCTTGTGCAGCCCGAACGGGCGCCGCGCCTCGCTGCGCGGTGAACGTCTTGGTCAGGCCAACGACCTCGGTGCTCATGCCGTCCTCCGCTTCAGGTGGGGGGCCGCCTCCAGGAGGTGGCGCGTGTAGTCGTGTTCCGCGCTTGAGAAGAGCCGGTTGCCCTCAATTTCCTCGACCACGGTCCCGTGCAACATCACGTAGACGCGATCACAGAAGGCGGCTGCGAGATGGAGGTCGTGGGTCACCATGAGGACCGCGAGTTCCCGTTCTCTCTGGAGCCGGCGCAGCACCGAGAGCACCTCGGCCTGCGTGGTGACGTCGAGCGCGCTCGTAGCCTCGTCGGCCAGCAAGACACGGGGATCGACGGTGAGCGCCGCTGCGATGGCCACTCGTTGCAACATGCCGCCGGAGAAGGCATGGGGGTACAGCCGAAGTTTCGCTGCGGCGTCGCGTATGCCCACCTGCTCGAGCAGCTCCACAGCGGTGGCGCGCGCTTGGGCCACCGGTACTCCGTGCACGTGGACGAGGCGCTCCATGACGCTGTCGCCCACCGTTCTCACTGGGTTGAGGCTGGAGCGCGGGTCCTGGTGCACCATCGAGACCACGCGCGAGCGCAGCCCGTGCAGCGCGGCGGCGGACGCCGAGAGCGCGTCGACCCCGTCCACGCTGGCGATACCAGAGTGGGTGGCCGTGTCTGGATACAGGTTGAGCAAGGAGCGAATGGTGCTCGACTTGCCGGAACCTGACTCGCCCACGAGCGCAACGGTTTCGCCTTGCCGAACCTCCAGGCTCACCCCATGCAGTACTTCCCTTCCGGCGAAGGACAGGCGAAGGTCCTCAATCTGGACTAGTGAGCTCATCGCATCCTCGCATTCATGCGGTCGGAGATCTTGACCCCGACGACGTTGACGGCGACCACCACCAGGGCGATGAGGGCACCAGGGACGAAGACCGGCCAGAAGTAGCCCTGGATCACTGCCGACTGGCCTTCTTGAACCATGAGGCCCCATTCGGAGCTCGGCGGCTGCGATCCAAAGCCGAGGTAGCTCAGTGTGGCCAGGCTCATGAGTGCGTCGCCGAAGAGGACGACCAGATAGCCCACCATCGACGGGGCGATATTCGGAACCACAAAGCGGACGGCGATGCTCGTGGGGGAAACCCCCTGGAGACGATAGGCGTCGACGTAGGGGCGGACCATCTCTGCCAGGACCAGGCTGCGCGTGTACTTGGCGATCACCGGGGTGTAGGCCAGGGCTAACGCAACAATTGTTGTTGCCGCTCCCTGCCCCAGGACAGCGATGACCAGCACAACAAACAAGATGCCAGGAAAAGCGAACATGACGTCGGTGATGCGGGCCAAGAGCGTATCGACCCACCCGCCCTTCCACGCCGCCAGCGTGCCGATGGCGAGGCCGGCCACGGTTGCAAGCAAGAGAAGGAGGACCGGGCCGAGCAGGCTGTCGCGTGCACCGAAGAGCGCGCGGGAGAGTAGATCTCGACCCAGTTGATCCGTACCGAGCCAGTGAGCGGCGTTCGGCGAGGACCAGATGTTGTCGAAGTCAATCTCGTCCGGCGCATAGGGGGCGAGCATCGGAGCGAGCAATGCACCCACCACGATGACGACCAGGAAGACGCTGCACACCCATGCGATGACACCGAAACGAGATCGAGGCTGGAGCGCGGGGAGCGGTGTGACAGTCAGGGTGCTCATGCGGTCCTCCTGACGCGCAGACGGGGATCCAACAGGTTCTGCAAGAGGTCGACCACTGTGGTGGTGACCATGTAGGCCACCACCATGAACATCAGGACCGCCTGGACCACGGGGAAATCTTGGGTGTTGATGCCGTTGACCAAGAGCGTTCCGATGCCGCTGAGTCCAAAGACCGACTCAATGACGACGGTGCCGGCGAGGAGGCTGGCCACGACGATGGCCGCCATGGTGATGATGGGGCCCCACGCATTGCGCAACACGTGGCGGCGGATCACCGCAGGCCGCGCAAGCCCGTAGCCACGGGCAGCCTCGACGTGGTCCGCATCGAGTTGTTCAATGCTGCTCTGGCGCGTGACGCGAGCGATGACCGCCAAAGCGCCCAACGCGAGGGAAATTGCGGGGAGAGTCAGGTGCCACACCTGACTGAAGAATCCCTCACCGAGGCCCGCCACAGGGAACCAACGAAGATTCACGCCGAGGACGTACACCAGGATGAGACCGATCACGAACGACGGGAGTGATGAAAGCAAGGTGGTCGTCGCGGTGACAGCAGCGTCCGTGCGGCGCCCGCGCCGAAGAGCGGCGGCAAGCCCCAACAGGACTCCCACCACGATGAAGATGATGGATGCGAAGAGGACGAGGCCCAGGGTCACCGGCAGTCGGCTCCAGACAAGTGTGGAGACGGGTTGGGCGTAGTGGAAGGACGTGCCCCAGTCGCCGCTAAAGACTCCACCCAGCCACACGAAATACTGCACCAGGACTGGGCGGTCCAAGCCGAACTCGGCTCGAACCGCTGCGATCCTCTCCGGGGTGACCTTTTCGGGATCTCCGATGATGTTGGTGACCGGGTCGCCGGGTGCCGCCTGGAGGGCGAAGAAGATCACCATGGAAGCGATGAACAAGGTCAACAGCATGCCGCCGACGCGGCGGATGATGAGTGATGTCACTTGCCTTCACCGTCCTTTCGAGCGGCGCCGAGGTCCGCAGCCCAGGGGTAGTAGAGATAGGCCGCGGAGGCCACAGCGCCGGTGATATCGGAGGCCATTGCCAACGTGGTGGGCGTCTCGACAACCGGAATCCAGATCATGGCGTCGTTCCACTTGTTCTGAAGGGCAATCGCCAACGCGGCACGTGCGGTTTCGTCGGTGGCCGCCTTGGCCTTGGGGATCATGGCGTCAACTGCGGGATCGTTGAAACCGAGATAGTTCAGACCCGCCGTGGAGGCGGCATTCTTGTAGAAACCCACCGGATCGTTCTTGGAGATGTAGTACTCGTCTGAGAACAGATCGGCCTTGGCCCGCAGCGCTTCATCGGAGTAGAAGTCGCCGTATTGCTGCGGAGGGACCACGATGATCTTGGGCGACAGGCCGATCTTCTTGGCGGCTGAGGCGATGCTGTTGGCGATGACGTTTCTGACCGGTTGTCCGTCGCTGGCCACGACGAGCTCCTTCCCCTCATCCCCAGCCTCGCGGATCAGAGAGGTTGCCGCTTCCAGATCGTCGGCCGATGGCTTGGCCGGAGCGCCCTCGAGTTGCTCGTCGGCCGCCGCAAAGGCGTCCCGCTCATAGCCCCATGCTCCTTCACCAAGCGGCGTCTTGGCCGGTGTGGCCAAGGAAGCGAACCCTGCACGCGCGACGCCTTCTCTATCGAGCGCCAGGGAGAGCGCTCGCCGAACCCGAACATCGGACAGGAGGCCTGAGCGTGTCGGGATGAGTGACCACGCGTTGGTTGCGGGCCCCTGCGCCACGGTGAAGTCGGAGTTGCCGAGGAGAGGAACGGCAGCAGCTGCGGTGCCCAGATAAGCGCCCTGCACCTCTCCGCCGATGAGCGAGTTGGTCACGGCATCGTCATCGGCCCACGTGAACAGGATGCGTTGCGTGTGGGCGGTTCGGTCAGTGTTCCAGTATTCGTCGAAGCGGTTGAGGGTCAGGCTGGTGCCGGATTTCCACTCACCCACGCGGTATCGACCGCTGCAGGCGTCGGTGGACCCCGGCCCGCCGAAATTGTCCCCTGCGTCCGCGACGGCCGAAGGGCTGAAAATGATGCCGCCGTTGCCGGCCATGGCTTGAAGGAAGATCGCGTCTCGCTGCTTCATCTTCACCGTGACCTCAAGAGGCCCGGTCGCGCTGACGGACTCGACGTTGCCGTACTCGTCGGATTCCTCGGCATCCTCTGCCATGTGGCGCTGCAAGGACCAGACAACGGAATCGGCGTCCATGGTGCTTCCGTCGTGGAAGCGCACGTTGGGGCGCAAGATGAACTTGATCGTCGTGTCGTCGGTCCACTCGGCGGAGGAGGCCAACCCGGGTTGTGTGGTGAGGTCCGGTTGAACCTGCATCAGGCGGTCGCAGACATTGGCGAGCACGGTGCTGGCGCTGGTGTCGCTGACGGCGTCCGGGTCCAGAACAGCCGGCTCCTGGGGGAGCGACCACTTGACGCGATCCAGGTCTCCGACGGCGGGCGAGGTCTGGGGTAGGAAGGCCACGTCGACGGCTCCGCCGACGTGCGTGGAACAACCTGACAGCGTCAAGGCTGTGGCGAGGGGGAGCGCGATCGTCGCCGCCGTGAGCCGCGCCCTGCGCGAAGGTGAATTCACTGAGACCTCCTTGAAGTCGGGGGGATCGCGAAGGCTGAACCGGGGCCGTCGAGGAGGTTCCACGGCAACAGCGTGTAGTCGTTCGCGCAGGGCGTCCCAGCGCTGACGCGGTATTCACCGCTGGTGAGGTCCACGCAACTAGACAGCAGCGTGGCCCACTGCCGCACCAGGGGCCGTCGCGTGTCCGGATGGGTGCACACCGATTCCGGGAATCCCAGATGGTCGGACATGCTTTCGTGGATCACTGCACGCACGGCCTCTGGCGTGACGCGGTTGGCTGCCTCACGGAGACCGCGGATGGTGCGCGGCACGCGATAGAGGGAATCCACCGACACCGGCCGGTACCGCGTGCGCAGGGCCGAGGGGAGAGGGCCTTGGTAGTGGTTGCCGTGCACGAGGAGGCCCCCGTCGGCCTCGAGGCTGTGGTGTCCCTCTGGGGTTGACTCCACGTCGATGGCGAAGCCCCCGCGGTAGGTGATCAGCGTGTTGGACGAGATGTGTGTCGGTAGGCGAAACAGGGTGTTCAGCGCGTCGGAAAGCTCCGCTTGGTTGAGCACAAGCCGTCGGATGAAGGTCTGTGGCAGGCCGAGCCCTGAACCGAAACGTCCGCCGAGGCCGTTGGCATTGAGAGCGATCCCCGCCGAGTTCGCGCCGTGTCGGCCGATCTGACCTGCCTCGACCTGCATGGTGATGGTGGGCAGTGGGTCCTGCTTGATGCGAAGGATCATGACCGTGGGGGCGGCGCCTGCGCGCCAATCCCAATTTTGGCCGGCGTAGACGTGTCCGTCGCCTGCGGCCTGATCGAACAGCGCAAAGGACGTACAACCCTCCACGTGCGCGTCCGGCTCGGTGGTGGGGCGAGACTCGGCGTCGTAGATGATCTCGCCGCGGAGATTGAGCAGCAGGATGTCGAGCAACTCGCGGCCGGCGCCCTCTGCGATGCCACGCATCTCTTCAACGAGCTCGGGTGCGGTTGCCTCGCACAAGGGCAACCACCGCGAGGCCTCGAGGCGGAGCTCCTCCCAGGTGCGGGAGACTTGGGTCCAGAAGGCGCCCGAATAGTACTCAATGGCTTGGGTGATGAGGTCGGCGACTGCCTCACCGTACTGACGCCCGCGCTCTCTGGGCGGGCCTGAAATCTCGATCGTGCGCAGCTCGCTCACGCGGCGCTGTCCTTTCGTCGACGCGGCCCAGCTGTACGATTTGTTACAGAACAGATGGGATTGCAATGAATAGTACACAGAGTGTGACTCCTGCAACAGCCGTTACGGGAACTTCGCCCGTGGCCGCGTTGCGCGAGCGGATCGAACAGCGGTGGGACCAGCTCTCACGAACCGAACGAACCGTCGCTCGCCTGCTTGCCAACACGGCGCCAGAACGGTTGCTGTACCTGAGTGCCCAAGAGTTGGGAAAACAGGCGGGCACGAGTGGAGCCACAGTGGTCAGAGCCGTGCAGTCGTTGGGCTACCGGGGGCTTCCGGACCTGAAACGAGGGCTCGCCATTTCCTTTTCGAACGAGGTGCCGCCTGAGACGCGAGCCCTGCGCCGACTCGAGAGCGTGGGTGAAAACGTTGAAGGAATCTGGGCCCGGGTGCGCGAAGAAGCCGCCGAACGGCTGGAGCTTGCGGGGGAATCGATCGACGCGAACGTGATCGGGACGGCGGCCGCGACACTGCTCGCGGCGAGCACGGTGTTCAGCTATGGCGTCGGTTCGTCGTCGATCGCGGCTCAGCACCTGGCGACGCGGCTCGGTCGTATCGGGCGGTCGAGCCGGCACCTCGACGACTCGGGGTTCCGCCTGGCAGATGAGCTGCTCGCACTTTCGAGGCGAGACGCGGTGGTCCTGTTCGCGCCCGGGCGCACCGTTCCAGATCTCCACGCCATCGCGGAACGCGCCGCCATCCTGGAGTGCCCGATCGTGGTGGTGGGTGAGGAGATTCCTGAAGCGCTCTCCGGCCGTGCAGAGGTGGTCATTGAGGCTCCTCACACCCCCACGGGGCTGACCTCGGAGGCACTGACGGGGATTCTGGTGGGCGACGCGCTGGTCCACACGATGGCCTCGGCCGATCCGGAGACGGCCGTGGCGACGAATCACGAGCTGACGCGCATCAGAACGTCGCTCGGTTATTCGCCCGCGGCGGGCGGGTTCCCAACGCCCTAGCTGGTCCCTTCGGATGCTCGCGGAGCACGCTCACCGCCTCGAAATCGGAGTGGGTTCGGTACGCTTTTTGGCCAAAAAGCGTACCGAACCCACTCCGATTCCGAAGGGGTGGAGGCCGTCCTGCCCCCGCGGACGGGGCCGCCCTCCCGAGGGGGAGGGCGGCCCCAGGTCGTGCGGCAGCACGAGGGTGGCAGAGGTGGCGAGCGGCCCAAGCGGCCCCGGCGGCCCCGGCGGCCCAGACGGCCCAGACGGCCCAGACGGCACCGCCGAGGCGCCGAAGCGCCAAGCTACCGCCCGGCGCCGGCCACGAATTGCGCGACGTACGCCTTGCCGTAGTCGTTGCCGTTGGGCAGGCGCAGCGTGGAGTGCACGTGGAAGCGGGCGGGCAGCTTGTTCTCGAGCCACACACCGGCGTGGTGGTCCAGCTCGGCAATGAGCACGGGGGACTGGATGCGCAGGTAGTTGGGCTGCGAGCCGTCCGTGGCGCCGTACCAGGAGAACCAGGTGTCCTGGACCTGGGCGCGCACGGCCGCCATGGTGAGGGAACGCTGCTCCGGCTTGAGCAGGAGCAGGAAGTCCTCCGCGATCTCCCACAGCCACTCGCGCTGCTGGGTGGAGAGCTCGGTGGCACGCAGGCCCTCGTACGGAACCACGCGGTTGTCGCGGAAGGCCCCGGCCACGTGGCGCTCGTCGGCCGGGTGCACGCGCCCCTCCGGCATGGCCGGGTCAAGCACCGAATCGAAGACCACGGCGGAGGAAGCCTGCTCGGCGGACAAGGACCCGGCCAGGCGCAGCGCCAACGCCTCGCGCGCGGCAAAGATCGGCTCGCGCTCGCCGCCCGTGAGCGCCGGCTCGGCCCCGATGAACACGGGCGCCACGACGTGCCGACCCGCCACGGAGACAAAGTTGACGGCCACGTGGTGCCCAAAGAGCTGCCAGCCCCACGCGCCCTCGGCGGTGGGTTCCCCGAACAGCGAGAACCAGTAGGAGCGCGAGTTCATCAGCAGCGGCAGGTCAACGAGCTCGCCCAGGAAACCGTTGAGCTCCATGGCCTCCACGACGCGCGCGAAGCCCTCGGCGGACAGGGACGCCCGCACCACCTCGAGCGCTGCGAGCACCACCTCCTCGCCCTGATCCTCGAGCCGCAGGCCCACACGGTGGATCACGAACTCCGGATTGCTCCAGGCCCGCCATTCCGGCGCGTCCAAGGGATGGGACACCTCAGCCACCTGGGCCGGGGAGAGGACGGAGAGCAACGCGGCGGCGGCCGCGGCCGGCGCCGGATCCAGCGCCAGCCCGGCGGGCAACGGGTAGAGCCCCTCCACGACGGTGCCATCGGCGGTGATCCCGCGGAAGGGCTCGTCGTAGAGGGCCTTCCACGCCGCCTGCAGCTCGCGCAGGAACGGGGTGTCCGCGTAGCGCCCATCGGCGAACTCCTGGTACCCCTGCCCGCGGAAGCCCACGAGCTTGGGGTCGGAGTGCTCGGGCACAAAGTCCCGGTACTCCGCGTCTTCCAGAGTGACGGCCTCCGCGCGGCCCGCCGTGCGGGCCGTGGTGAAGAACTCGTCGATGGCCTCGCCGGCCGCGTTGCTCTCAGTCATGGTTCTGCTCTTTTCACACCGGGGTGAGCCCCGGCCTCAAGGGGGAAAGGGGGAAGGGGGATCAGATGGGCAGGTTGAAGAGGCGCTTGGCGTTGCCGGAGAGCACCGCCTCGCGGGCCTCGTCGGAGATCTCCAGCTCGTTCTTGACGAACTCGACGCCCTGGCCCATCCACGAGTAGAAGACGGGGAAGGAGGAGCCGAAGAGGTAGTGATCGGCGCCGTTGATCTCCAGGGCCGCCTCGACCTGGGTCTTGCCCCAGGAGTGCGGGTGGGTCATGTCGAAGAAGATGTTCTCGTTCAAGTACTGTGTGATCTTCTCGCCGCCCGTGGGATCCAGGCGGGTCAGCGCCTCCTTCTTATTGGAGGCGTGCGGCGTCAGCAGCGCGGTGTTCGCGAACCAGTTGCCGCCCATCATCGTGTGGATGAAGCGCAGGCCGGGCATGCGATCGAACATGCCGGAGAAGAGCTCGCGGCCCACGGCGATGCCCTGGTCGATGATGCGGCCGTACTCGCGGCGCAGGTTGGTGTAGTCGATGACCGACTTGTACTCGACCGGCAGCGGCGTGTGGTGCACGATCACCGGGATGTCGAGCTTCTCGATCTCCTTGAGGTAGGGCTCGAACACCGGATCGTCCAGGTAGAGTTGCCCGTAGTGGCAGGCCAGCTGCACGCCCACGGCGCCGTTGTCCACGGCGCGCTTGAGCTCGTCCACGTTCTCCTTGCCGCCCCACGGCGGCACGCAGGCGGTGGAGAAGAGGCGGCCGCCCGAACGCGCCACGATGTCGGCGGCGTTGTCGTTGACGGCCTTGCAGGTCTCCAGGTCCAGCCACTCCTGCCAGACCGGCACGCGCATGATGCCGTAGTCCACGCCGGCCTCGTCCATCGCGGCGAGCTTGGCCTCGGCCGAGTAGTCGCCCTCGACGTAGTTGAGGTTCTGGAAGCCGGCCGGCTTCTCCAGGATCAGGTGCTTCTTGCCCGACTCGAGGGTCTCCACGTGGGCGATCTCGCCGAAGCCGCGCGGGGCCGAATTGAGGAAGCCGTTGAGGATCTTCTGGTTCGTGAAGAGGTCCTCGGGCAGGTGGTGGATGTTGATGTCGACGACGGTCATGTCATGTCCTCTGTCTAAAAGTGTGGGGTTGGCGTGAGGTGCTCGACGCCGCGGGGCGGAGCGGGTGCCAAGGCGGGCCGCGCCAGCGCCCCGGGTGGGGGACGTGCTGGTTGCGTCCGTGACGAGGACGGCCGTCGCGGCGGCCGGGTCGGCCGCCGCCGCGGGAGCCGGTGGCGCACGCGTCACCGGAGGTGCCGGGGGAGAGCGCCGCGCCGTGCGCGGCGGGGCAGGGGAGCCCGGGAGGGCACGACGACGCGGCCCGGCACCGGGGTGCCGGCCGCGTCGTCGTGCGCTTGGCCATGATCAGGACACGCCCCAAATCGCCTTGAAGTCATCCGTGTAGGTCGCGGGACCGAACCACTCGCCGGAGGCCTGGGCCTCGTCGGTGATGTTCAGATCCTTGATGGAGTCCTTCGTGAAGAGGCGCACGGGGATGTCGATCTTGGGCACGTCTTGCTTGGAGTGCATGCGCAGGATCGCGTCGACGTAGACCCAGCCGCCAAAGACGGAGGCCTGGCCGGAGGCGGCGTCGAGGCCCGTGCCGGAGGCGAGCTGCTTGAGCCCGGAGACCTGCACGGCGCCCGTGACGACCTTGACCGAGTCGGTCTTGGAGGCCTGCTGGATGCCGGTGTTGGTCACCTGCAGGAACTGCTCGAACTGGGAAACGACGTAGTTGACGTTGGGGTTCTTCAGCAGCGCGGCGGACGTCGAGGCGGGCACCTGCGAGAAGTTCGCGGAGGAGACGTCGTTGGTGATGACCTTGCAGTCGCCGCAATCCGTGGCCAGGAACTTCGTCCCGTTGGTCACGAACTGCGGCGGGGCCGGCGAGTCGGCCGTCTGGTTGACGAGGATCGTCGCGTCGTCGTTGGAGTCGAGCTGGATCCACTTGGCCAGCGCCTCCATCATCTCGGCGCCGGGCGCGTTGACGTAGGCGAGGTCGGCGGCGGCCGGGTGCTCCGCGTCGTCGAGCTGGTTGCCGATGACCACGGGGATGCCGGCCTCCTGGGCGGCGTCCAGGGCGTTGGAGGCCATGCCGTAGGGGATCGCGTCGGCGATGACGCCGGCGGCCCCGGCCTGGGTGGCCTGCTCAACGCACGCGGACACGTCGGTGGGGGTGCCCTTGCCGTCGCAGACCTGGACGCTCGCGCCCACGGCCTCCGCCGCCGCCTTGACCGCGTTCTGAGTCGCGGCGAACTGCGGCGCCTGCAGGGAGATCGGCACGTAGTAGATGACCTTGCCCTTGACCCCGGAGATGTCGGTGACCTTCTCCGTCGGCACGGGGTACTTGTCCTGGGCCTTCGTGAGCGCCTCGACCTCGGCGGCGAGGGTGGAGGAGGCGTCGGAGCCGGACGCGCCGGCCGCCGAACTCGAGGCGGGGGCCGCCGAGTCGTCGTTGCCGCAGCCGGTGAGGCCCGCGCCGATGAGGGCGAGGGCGCCGAGCGCCGCCGCGGCGCGGCGGGTCTGGCGTGAGGTGAAACGGGTGCTGCTCACTGTGGTCCTCCTGGAGGGTGCGGCCGGTCCTCGTTGACCGGTCCGGGGCTCCGGCGCCGCGGCGCCGGAAACGGGGTGATGCGTATGAGAGTCCTTGCTGCGCTCCTGCTGGTCTTACTTGCCGGTGCCCGGGGCGGGCGGGGTGCCCTGCTCGGCCGTCCGCCCGCCCCGGGTGCCGGGGTCTTAGGCGGCGCCGCCCGCCGGGGCGGGCGCCGCCGCGTCGTCGTTCACCTGCCCGACGTCGCGTGGCTCGCCCTGGGTGCCCTGCTCGCCCGGGGTGCCGGCGGTGTCGGTGCCAGCGGCGCCTTGGGTGCCGGTGCCGCCGGTGCCGCCGGTGCCGTCGGCGCCGGAGGGGCGCGTGCGCAGGCGGGCGCGGGAACCGTTGGCGTAGATGGCCGCGACGATCGCGTCGGGGGTGATCTCCCCCGTGAGCTCCTGCCGCACCTCGCCGTCGCCGAAGATGAGGACGCGGTCGGCCAAGAGGGCCAGCTCGTTCTCGTCCGAGCCGGCCACGAGGACGGCGCACCCCTGCTCGGCGGCGGCCTGGCGGATGGCCGAGACGATCGTGTGGCGCGCGCCCACGTCCACCGCCTGGGTGGGCTCGTGGAGCACGAGGAGGCTCGGGGCCGTGGCGAGCCACTTGCCCATGAGCACCTTCTGCTGGTTGCCGCCGCTGAAGTTCTTCAGCAGCGCCTGCGGGGCCACGGGGCGCACGTCGAGCTTCTCGATCCAGGAGGAGACCAGGGTGGCCTCGTCCTTTGCCTTGAGCGGGGCGAGCACCGCGGAGGCGCGCGAGGTGAGCGGGAAGGCCATGTTCTCGGCGACCGAGAGGTTCATGGCCAGGCCGGCATGTTCGCGGCCCTCCGGCACGAGGGCGATGCCGGCGCGCATGGCGGCCACGGGGGAGAGCTTGCGCAGCTTCACGGGGCGGCCGTCCACGTGCAGCTCGCCCGCGGTCGCCGGGGACGCGCCGCTGACGAGGTACGGAACGTCGTCGTAGCCGGAGCCGGAGAGCCCCGTGAGGCCCAGGACCTCGCCGGCCTTGATCTCCAGGTCCACGCCACGCACGCCCAGGCCGCTCAGGCCCTTGAGGGAGGTGCCGGCGCGGGAGTCGTCGATCGCGGCGGGGGTGCGCTGCTCCAGATCGACGATGCTCTCGCCGAGCATGAGCGCCGCGAGATCGCGTTCCTGCAGGCCCTCCGCCTTGAGCCCGGACTGGACCGCCACGCCGTCGCGCAGGATCGTCACGCGGTCGGCTGCGTCGACGATCTCCTCGAGGCGGTGCGTGATCATGAGCACCGAGGTGCCCGTGGCCACGATCTCGTCGACGATCGCGAAGAACTGTTCGAGCGAGCGGCGGCCCAGCGAGCGGGTGGACTCGTCGAAGATGATGAGGCCCTCGCCCGGGTGCAGGTCCTGCAGCGCGCGGGCGATCGCCACGATGGCCCGCTCGTCCTCGCGCAGCGAGGAGACCTTGGCATCCAGCGGGAGCTGGCGGCCCATGCGCTCGAAGACGGCGGCCGCCTCGGCGCGCTCGCGGCGCCAGTCGATGCGGCGCAGCACGCGGGAGGCCTTCATGCGACCCACGCGCATGTTCTCGAGGACCGTGAGGTCGCCCACGAGGCCGAGCGATTGGTGGACCACAGCCACGCCGGCGGCGGTGGCCTCGTCCGGGCGGACCGGGAGGTCGAGCGCCGTCCCGTCCACGCTCACGCTCGCCCCGGCGTCCGGGGTGTACAGGCCCGTCAGGACCTTGGCGAGCGTCGACTTGCCCGAGCCGTTCTGGCCGATCAGGCCGTGGATCTCGCCGGGCTGGACCTCGAGCGAGACGTCCTTGAGCACCCGGTTCGGGCCGAACGTCACGGAGACGTTCTGCACGCTCAGGCGCGGGCTGCCCGCGCCGGTGGCTGCCGGGGTGCTCACTTCAGGCCCCAGAGCTTCTGGAAGTCATCGGTGAACGTGGTCGGGCCGAACCACTCGCCGGAGGCCTCGGCCTCGTCGGTGAGGGTGACGTCCTTGATGGAGTCGCGATCGAAGAGGCGCACCGGGATGGTGTAGTCCGGCAGCTCCTGGCCGGCGATGAGGCGCAGCGCGGCGTCCACATCGACCCAGCCCTGGTAGGCAGAGGCCTGGGCGGCGGCGGCCTCGAGGGAGCCGGAGTCCGTGAGCTGCTTGAGGCCGGAGAGCTGCGCGGAGCCCGTAAGCACCTTGACCGAGTCGGTCTTGCTTGCCTGCTGCACGCCGGAGGTCGTGGCCTGCAGGTACTGCTCAAACTGCGAGATCACGTAGTTGACGTTCGGGTCCTTGAGCAGGGCCGAGGAGGTGGAGGAGGGGATCATCGAGAAGTTCGCGGAGGAGACCTCGTTGACCGTGATGGTGCAGTCGGCGCAATCGGCCGCGTAGACCTTCTTGCCGTCCGCCACGAACTGGGCCGGGGAGGGGCCGTCGGTGCTCTGGTTGATGAGCACGTTGGCCTTGCCGCCGGAGTTGAGGGACACCCAGCTGGCCAGGGCCTCCTGCATGCCGGAGCCGCCGGCGGCGATGTAGCCGAGCGTCGCGTCCGCCGGCACGTCGTCCGAGGCGATCTGGTTGGTGATGATCACGGGGATCTTGGCGTCGAGGGCGGCGTCGAAGGCGTTCTTGGCCAGGCCGTAGGGGACGGCGTCGCCGATGATGGCGGCGGCGCCGGCCTTGGTGCCCTGATCGACGCAGGAGGCCACGTCGGTGGGGGTGCCCTTGCCGTCGCAGACCTGCACCGACGCGCCCACGGCCTCGGCGGCGGCCGTCAGGGCCTTCTGCGTCACGGCGAACTGCGGGGACTGCAGCGTGATCGGCACGTAGTAGATGGTCTTGCCCTTGAGGCCGTTGCCGTCCACGGCGTCGGTGGGTAGCGGGTAGGCCTCGAGCGGCTGGGTGAGCTTCTCGACGGTGGCCGCCAGCTCCGGGTTGGCGGCGGAGGCGCTGGCGTTGTCGGCGTCCGAGTCGGCGGGGGTGCAGGCGGAGAGGCTGAGGGCGAGCAGGGCGGCGGCGCCGAGAGCGGCGGCGGAGCGGCGGGTGGAAAGCATGGTCTCTTCCTTGAGATGAGGAGGGCCGGGCGGGCGGCGGGGGCCCGACGGCGGAGGGGAGGGTCCGGTGGTCCGGGCCGGAGTGGGCGCGGGGCTGGGCGGGACTGGCTGGCTGGGCGACCGGGGCTGGGAGGCCGGTGCTGGAGGGCCGGGCGCCGGCCGTGGCGCCGGCGCGCCTACCGTTGGCGGCGGGCGAGGATCGTCGTGAGGGTCACGGCGATGACCAGCACGCCGCCGTAGAAGACGTTGGAGACCCAGGCGGTGGCGCCCAGGAGCTGCAGGCCGAGGACGCCCGTGGCCAGGAAATACACGGCCAACAGGGTGCCGAGCGGGGTGAAGCGGCCCGGCTGCAGGATGGCGGTGCCGAGGAACGTCGCGGCAAACATCGGCATGAGGTACATCTGCGAGGTGGAGGGGTCGAAGCCGCCCGTCGCGGAGGCGGAGATGATGCCGCCGAGGCCGGCGATGACGCCGGCCACCGTGAAGGCGCCGATGCGCACGCGGGTCACGCGGACGCCGGCCAGGCGGGAGACCTCGCGGTTCTCGCCCACGAAGCGCATGTTGCGCCCCAGCGGGGTGAACTTCAGGACGTAGGCGAAGACCAGCATGAGGATCACGCCAAAGTAGAAGCTCGTCGGCAGGCCCAAGATCTTGGTCAGGGCCAGGTTGGAGAAGGACTTCGGCAGGCCGGAGACCGGCATGAGGTTGGCCATCCACTGGGCCAGGCCGAGCAACAGGGTGGACATGCCCAGCGTCACCACGATGGTGTTCACGCCCATCTTGACCACGAGGAAGCCGTTGACTAGGCCGACCACGGTGGAGATCACGAGGGCGATGAGGGCGGCGACCCACACGTTGACGTCGTGATTCACCGTCAGCACGGAGGCCACGATGGCCGCCATGCCGAAGTTCGAGGCGACGGACATGTCGACGAATTCGCCCACGAGGATCGTGCACAGCAGCGCCGCGCACATGAACACGAGGGCCTGCTGCGTCTGGCCGCCGAAGATCGTCTGGAACGAACCGGCGGTGAGGAAGGTGTCCGGACGGAGCGCGCCAAAGACGATCACCAGCAGGATCCACACGCCGATGACGGCGAAGCGGGTGGTGAAGGAACCGAGCCACGAGGGGCGGGCACGGGCTGGCTCGGCGGCCGGCGCGGGGGATGCGTCCGCCGCCGGCGGCGTCAACGTGGTTTCAGCCATGAGGCTTGCTCCGTTCTTGCGTACTGCGTCGTACTCGAGGGCCCTCGGCCGGCCCGGGCCGTGCGGCCGGGAGCTGCGCTTCCGGCCGGGGTCCGATCCGACGAGGCGGGGACGTGCGGGGCCCCCGGGGGTGTGAGCTGCATCTCACAGCGATGCAGATCGTGAGCGAAATCATAGGCAGATCCACTTGTGATGGACAAGCTCTGAGGAAAATCGGCGGCAGGTCGGTGTCTACTCAAGCCCGAGAATTCCCGTGAACACGGGGAAAGTGGCCGCATCAAGAATCCATCGTCCGTCGTTTCACACTTGAAATCGTTAACGATCTGCTTCTATGATCTGGCTCACGCCGTTGAGTATCGCGGCGTCAACGACCGGTGCCGCTCGCGAGCGGCTTGGCCGTGTCGCCTCCATCGGAAGGATCGCCATGAGCGAGACCCTCACCCCCAGCGCGGGAACCGGCCCGGACGCAGGCGGCGCCCCCGCGGCGCCCGCGCTCCTGTCCCGTGACGTGGCCTACGAGCACGAGGGCACGCGGCTGCTCGGCTTCCTGGCCGCGCCGGCCGAGCCGGGGCTGCGCCGCGGCGCCCCCGTCCTGCTCTTCCACGACGCCTTCGGCCTCACGCCGCTCGTCCAGGGCATCGCCGAACGCCTCGCCGAACGCGGCCACGCGGTGTTTGCCGCCGACGTCTGGGGGGATCGGACCCAGCCCACGAGCCAGGAGGCGATCGGCCCGCTCATCGGCTCGATAGTGGGGGATCGCCGGCGCTGGCTCGGCCGCGTCGCCGCCGCCCACGCCGCGGCCGCTGCGCAGGAGGAGTTCGGCGACCGCGCCCCCGTGGCCCTCGGCTACTGCTTCGGCGGCTCGAGCGCCCTCGAGCACCTGCGCACGGGAGGCGAGCTGGCCGGCGTTATCGCCATCCATGCCGGGCTCGACCTCCTCGAGGAGGACTGGTCGGGACGCACCGCCGATGCCGCCGTCCTCGTCTGCTCGGGCTTCGAGGACCCCATGGCCACGCGGGAGCAGCGCGAGGCGCTCGCGGGGCACCTGAGTGAGGCCGGCCTCGACTGGGAACTGGATCTCTACTCCCGGACCGTGCACGCCTTCACGAGCCCCGCCGCCGCGCACTCGCCCAACAAGGCGGTCGTCGACTACAACCCCCGCTCGGCGCAGCGCTCCTGGGAGGCGACCCTCCGCTTCCTGGCCGCGACCCACCCCGGCCACCCCACGTCGTCGGGCACCTCGGCCCCGGCCACGGGCGGCTAGCCGCCCCGGCGCCCAGCGCGCCCACCGGCCCAGCCCGGCACCCACCCCAGCTTTTCCCTCCAGCAGAAGGACCCCAGCATCATGAGCAACGTCGCCATCATCGGAGCCGGCCCCGCGGGCCTCGCCGCCGCCCTGCGCCTGCACCAGCAGGGCATCACCCCCACCATCTTCGAATCCGTCGAGGAGCTCAAGCCGCTCGGCGTGGGCCTGGACGTCAAGGTCTACGGCTCCATGGAGTTCGAGGAGCTGGGCCTGCTCGAGGAGTTCCGCGCGATGTCCGTGGACGCCGAGCAGTCGATCTTCTACAACAAGTACGGCCAGGAGATCTACGCCGAGCTGTGCGGCGTGCACATGGGCTACACGCACGAGCAGCGCTTTGTGCACCGCGGCGAGCTGCAGATGATGCTCTACCGCGCCGTGCTCGAGCGCATGGGCGCCGACGTCGTGAAGCTCGGCTGGCGCCTGGAGAAATACACGAACAACGCGGATCAGACTGTCACGCTCGATCTCATCAACCGCTCCGGCGAGAAGGACGCACGGACCTTCGACCTAGTCATCGCGGCCGACGGCATCAAGTCCGTGGCCCGCCAGCAGATGCACCCGGACCACTCCGAGCCCGTCTACTCCGGCATCACGATGTGGCGCGGCACCACCCTCATGGACCCGTTCAACGGCGGCGGCACCATCCTGCACATCGGTGCCCCGCAGCTCTCCAGCCTCATCATCTACCCCATCGCCAACAACTTCGAGGGCACGGGCAAGACCCTCGTGAACTGGGTCTGCGAGGCGGAGCGCGACGAGTCGGTCGAGGACTGGAACCAGACCGGCACGGTGGATCAGATCCTCCCGTACTACGCGGACACGAAGATCCCGTTCTTCAACATCCAGGACATGATGAAGAACGCCCGCGAGGTCTACCTCTTCCCGCTCATCCGCCACGAGCCGCTGCAGACCTGGATCGACGGCCGCGTCATCCTCATCGGCGACGCCGCCCACGCCATGTACCCGCGCGGCGGCAACGGCGCCTGCCAGTCCATCGTTGACGGCGGCGCCCTGGCCCGCCACCTCGCCACCGACGCCACGATCGACGAGGCCCTCGCCGGCTTCGAGGCCGAGCGCCTCACGATGGTCAACAACATCGTTATGTCACACCGCGGCGAGGGCTACGAGGTCATCCGCCGCATGGTGGAGGAGCGCACGGGTGGCGAGCGCTTCGAGGATATCGAGGACGTGCTCCCGCTGGCCGAGGCCGACGCGATCTTCTCCAAGTACCACTCCCTCGTGGGCCAGGCGCGCCCCGGCCACGAGGCCGGGGACACCACGGGCTTCCGCACCGAGTACGCGCAGACCGCGGCCCGCTGATGGACCTCGGCATCACCGGGCGCATCGCCTTCGTGGCGGCGTCCTCGCAGGGGCTGGGGCTGGCGTGCGCCACGTCCCTGGCCCGCGAGGGCGCCTCGGTGATCCTCAACGGGCGCAGCTCGCCCCGGCTCGTGGAGGCGGCCCGTGCCCTGCGGGCCGCCGTCCCGGAGGCGCAGGTCTCCTCCATCGCGGCCGACCTCACCACGCGCGAGGGCCGGGCGGCGATCGTCGCGGCCCATCCACGCGTCGACATCCTCGTCACCAACAACGTCGGGCCGCCGCCCGGGCCGTGGCGGGAGTGGGACGAGGCGGCGCTGCGCGGCGCCTTCGAGGCCAACGCGCTGCCGGCGATCGAGCTGATCCGCGCGTGGGTCCCCGGGATGCAGGAGCGGCGCTTCGGCCGGGTCGTCAACATCACCTCGGCCATGGTGACGGAACCCGACCCCATCATGGGGCTCTCTGCCTCCGCGCGGACGGCCCTGACGGCGGTGTCCAAGGCCATCTCGCGCGAGGTGGTCAGGGACAACGTCACCATCAACAACCTCCTGCCCGAGCGGATCGACACCCCGCGCCAGGAGTTCATGGCGGCGCGGATCATGGCCGCGGAGGGCGTGACGCGGGAGCAGGCCCGCGAGGTCATCGCCTCCACGGTGGCCGCGCGCCGGCTGGGGCGTCCGGAGGAGTTCGGGGACGCGTGCGCGTTCCTGTGCTCGGCCCAAGCCGGATACCTCTCCGGACAGAACGTGCACATCGACGGCGGAAGCCACGAAGGATTGATATGAACACCGTGATCGAGGCGGAGCCGGCGCTCCGCGAGGAGATCCTGGCCGTGGAGGCCCGCCGGCAGGCGGCCCTTCTGGCCGGCGACCTGGATGCCCTTGACGAGCTCTTCGAGGACAACCTGGTGCACATGCACGCGCCGGGCCTGACCCACCGCAAGGACCAGCTCCTGGAGCATGTGCGCACGCGCCAGGCCTACCTGGGCATGGAGCGCGGCGAGCTGCTGGTCCGCGTGGCCGGGGACGTCGCCGTCGTGACGGGCGAGCTCGTCAACCGCCTGCGCAAGCCGGGCGGGGGCGAGCGCACCGTGGCCGGCGTGGTCACGCAGGTGCTGCACCGCGGCGAGGACGGCGCGTGGCGCTTCATCTCCTTCCAGATGACGCCGTACGGCGAGCACGTCTGGGCCGCCACCTCGGCCGAGCAGGCCCAGGTGGATTCGCGCGGCGGGCAGGAGGCCACGGCATGAGGATCGCACGCTTCTCCGTGGGGTCCGGTCCCGTCCGGATCGGCCGCGTTGACCTGCACGACGACGCCGAGCTCGCCCTGGGTGGGGACGGCACCGGGGTGCCGGCCGGCACCCGGGCCTCCGGCACCGTCGTCGACCTGTCGGGTGTGCCCGGCGTGGGCGACTCGGTGCGCGAGCTGCTGCCGCGCCTGGCGGAGCTGGGCCCGGCCCTGACCGCGGCCGAGGGCGAGCGCTTCGACCTCGCCGAGGTCACGCTGCACGCGCCCATCGACTCCCCTCGCAAGTTCCTGGGCATCGGCATGAACTACAAGGAGCACGCGGCGGAGGCGGCGCTGGCCGGCATCCCCACGCCCACCTCGCAGATGTGGTTCAACAAGCAGGTCTCCTGCCTCAACGACCCCTACGGGGACATCGTGCGCCCGCGCGTCTCGGAGCAGCTGGACTACGAGATCGAGCTGGGCGTGGTGATCGGCCGCGCGGCCAAGGACGTCTCGGTCGAGGACGCGCGCTCCTACATCGCCGGGTACGTCGTGACAAACGACGTCTCGGTGCGCGACTGGCTGCAGAAGCTCTCGCCGACCTTCACCCTGGGCAAGTCCTTCGACACGCACGGCCCCGTGGGGCCGTGGCTGACCACGGACGACGCGATCGCCGACCCGCTGGATCTGGGCCTGCGGCTCACGGTCAACGGCGAGGTGCGCCAGGAGCACCGCACGAACGACATGATCTACAACGCCTACGAGCAGATCGCCTACCTCTCGCAGGTGTTCACGCTGGAGCCGGGCGACATCCTCGCCACCGGCACGCCCGCGGGCATCGGCGCGCCCACGCAGAACTGGCTCGTGCCGGGGGACGTGGTGCGCGCTCAGATCGAGGGGCTCGGGTTCATCGAGAACACCGTGGTGAACTGGGACGCATGAGCCTGACCCGCACCAGCATCGAGACCGAGGGCTTCGGCCACGCGAACCCCATCCCCGCGGCCTGCCGCATGGGACCGTTTCTCTTCTCCGGGGTGCTCACGGGGCGCGACCCCGTGACCCGGGAGACGCCGTCGGGCTTGGCGGAGCAGCTGGCCAACGTGTTTGGGCACGCGCGCTCGGTGCTGGCCGCGGCGGGTGGGTCCCTGGACGACGTCGCCAAGATGACCTTCTGGCTCGCCGACTACCGGGACCGCGCCGAGCTCAACCGGCTCTGGCTCGAGGCCTTCCCCGACGCGGCGTCGCGCCCGGCGAGGCAGGCCATGGCCGCGACGCTCGACGGCGGGGCGCTGGTGCACTGCGATCTCGTGGCGGTGTTCGAGGCCTGAGCCCCGCGGCCCGGTTCGCCCGGAGCCTGGCCCAGGCCACCCGGCCGCCCGCCGTCGTCCACTGGGTTTGCCCATGTTTTTTGCGCTTTGCCCCGGGGAATGCCCGGGGCAAAGCGCATTTTCGGTGGGCAAAGCCGGCAGGTTGGAGCCGCTAAGGCCCGACGGCGCGGGCTTGCCTTGGGGGCGTCCCAGCCGGCTCCGGGGGAGTGGGCAGGGAACCCGACGCTTGCGCACAGGGGATTCACGAAGTGCGTGAATAGAGTCGTAGACACCTTCAAGGGTGCGAGTGATGACGCAGGAAGCCCCGGCCACAACGGCCGGGGCTTCCTTTTTGTCCGGCTTGCTGCCGGGCGATGGAAGTCACCCTCGCCATATACCCCCTGGGGGTATATGGTTGGCGCCATGAACGCCCATCACGAACACCAGGCAAGCGCTCCAGAGGTGAGCGGACACCGGCCCGAGCCTTCGGAACAGGGGGAGGTGCGAGAGTATGCGGTCGCCTCCCACGTGGGTCATGCGGGCCACGAGGTCCATGAAGCCCATGCGGGCCACGACACTCATGTGGGCCACGATGAGCCGGCAAGCCACGAGGATCATGCGGGCCACGGCGGCCACGTCGCGATCTTCCGCCGTCTCTTCTGGATCATGCTGGTCCTCGCGGTTCCGGTCGTCGCCTTCAGCCCGATGTTCGCGCACATCCTCGGCTACGAGCTGCCGATGGAGGGCTGGACCGCCTGGATCGCGCCGGTGCTCGGCACGGTGATGTACGCGTGGGGCGGCCGGCCGTTCCTGGGTGGCGCCGTCGGCGAGCTTCGGGCCCGCAAGCCCGCCATGATGACGCTCATCGCGCTGGCCATCACGGTCGCGTTCCTCTCCTCGTGGGGCTCCAGCCTGCACCTGCTCCCCATGACCCTGGAGTTCTGGTGGGAGCTCGCGCTGCTCATCGTCATCATGCTGCTGGGTCACTGGATCGAGATGCGCTCGCTCGCCGCGACCTCCAGCGCGCTCGACTCGCTCGCGGCCCTGCTCCCCGAGGAGGCCGAGCGCATCGAGGGTGGCGACATCGTCACGGTGACCCCCGGCGCGCTGCGCGTGGGCGACCTTGTCATGGTCCGCCCAGGCGGTGCCGTGCCGGCGGACGGCATCATCGCCCAGGGCGAGGCCCATCTGGACGAATCGCTCATCACGGGCGAATCCGCGCCGGTCAAGCGCGGCCAGGGGGACAGCGTCGTGGCCGGCACCGTCGCCACCGACTCCGGCCTGCGCGTGCGCGTCACCGCGGCGGGGGAGAACACCGCGCTGGCCGGGATCTCGCGCATGGTCGCGGAGGCTCAGAGCTCCACGACCCGGGCCCAGCGCCTCGCCGACACCGCGGCCGGGTGGCTCTTCTGGTTCGCCCTCGGTGCCGCGGTCGTCACCGCGATCGTCTGGGCGGTGCTCGGCCACCCGGACTCTGCCGTTGAACGCACCATCACGGTCCTCGTCGTGGCCTGCCCCCACGCGCTCGGCCTCGCCATTCCGCTCGTCGTCTCGATCGCCACGGCCAAGGCCGCGCGCTCCGGCCTCCTCGTCAAGGACCGCCTGGCCCTCGAGGCCATGCGCGCCGTAGACGCGGTCCTCTTCGACAAGACCGGCACCCTCACGGAGGGCGCCCCCGCCGTCACGGCCGCGCTGCCCGTGCGCGGAGTTGGCGAGGGCGAGCTGCTCGCCCTGGCCGCCGCAGCGGAGGTCGACAGCGAGCACCCGCTGGCCCGCGCCATCGTGGCGGCGGCCGCGGAGCGCGGACTGGAAGTGCCGGCCGCCACCGGCTTCGTGAGCCACCCGGCGGTGGGCGTGCGCGCCCTGGTGGGCGGCGCCGTCGTGCGGGTGGGCGGCCCTGCCCTCCTCGCTCAGGAGGGCATCCAAGCGCTCGACGTCGCGGCCGAGTGGGGCGCGGAGGGCGCCACCGTGCTTCACGTGACGCGCGACGGCGCGGTGATCGGCGCGCTGCGCCTCGCCGATGCGATCCGTCCCGAGTCGCGGGCCGCCGTGGCGGCGCTGCTGGCGCAGGGCGTGGAGGTCGTGATGATCACGGGCGACGCCGAGCCCGTGGCGCGCCACGTGGCCGCGGAGCTGGGGATCGATCGCGTCTTTGCCGGCGTGCGGCCCGAGGACAAAGCAGGCAAGGTTGCCGAGCTGCGCGCGGAGGGTAAGCGCGTGGCGATGGTGGGCGACGGCGTGAACGACGCCCCGGCGCTGGCCTCGGCCGACGTGGGCATCGCGATGGGCGGCGGCACGGACGTGGCCATCGGCTCGGCCGGCGTGGTGCTCGCCTCCGGGGACCCGCGCGCCGTCGTGGCCCTGCGCACGCTCTCCGTGGCCGCCTACTCCATCATGAAGCAGAACCTCTGGTGGGCGGCCGGCTACAACCCGCTGGCCGTGCCGATCGCGGCCGGGGTGCTCGCGCCGTGGGGGATCGTCATGCCCATGAGCGTGGGTGCCTTGCTCATGAGCGCGTCGACGGTGGTCGTGGCGCTCAATGCCCAGCGGCTGCGTCGCGTTGACCTGCGCCTCGCCGCCGTGGGTCACTAGGCGGCGGGCCGTCCCGGTGCGGCTAGACCGAGGGGGTGGCCCGCCGGGTGGCGAGGCGCAGGAGGCGCTCGGCGGCCGGCGGGTCGACGCGGGCCAGCAGAAGGGCCGCCACGACGGAGCCCGTGAGTTCCTCGGCGAGCTCGGCGGCGGCCTCCGGACCCAGTTCGGGGCGGGCGGCTTCGACCCCGCGGCCCAACGAAGTGAGCAGCTCGGCGTGGTAGGCGCGGATGCCCTCCGACATGGCTTCGTCGTGGGCCAGGGAACCGGCCGCCGCGTTGAGCATGAGGCAGCCGTTGCCCCGGCCGGCGGTGCCCGCCCATCCGGCCACGCGCTCGAGGTAGTCCGCCAGCGCGCCGGGCGCCACGTCGTCGAGCATCAAGGGGGCAAGCGGCGGGCGGACCACCTCGTCGAGGTAGCTCTTCACGGCGGCGTCGAAGAGGCCGCGCTTGGAGCCGAAGGAGTGGTAGAGGCTGGAGCGGCTCAGGCCGGTGGCCGCCTCGAGGTCCGGGACCGAGGTCTCCTCGTAGCCGCGGCTCCAGAAGGTTTGGCGCGCGGCGAGTACGGCGGCGTCCGGATCGAAGGTGCGACTGCGGCCCATGGCGTTTCCTCTTCCGTCGGTTGACTTGTGTACCGACCGTTTCAGTATATAGTGAAACGGTCGATTCGATAAACGGAGGTTGCCGTGCTCATCGTCGGGCTCATTCTTGCCGCGCTCGCCGCGGTCCTGCACGTCTACATCTTCTGGATGGAGTCGGTGGCCTGGGAGGGGCCGGCCGCGCGCAAGACCTTCGGGATCGGCAGCGCCGAGGAGGCCAGGGTGACCAAGTCGCTGGCCTTCAACCAGGGCTTCTACAACCTCTTCCTGGCGATCTTGGCGCTGGCCGGTGTCGTCGTGACCGCCGCGGGTTCCACCGCGGTGGGCCTCACGCTGGTCCTCTCCGGAACCGGCAGCATGCTGGCCGCCGCGCTGGTCTTGCTGCTTTCCTCCAAGCAACATCGCGCCGCCGCCATCAAACAGGGCGCCCTGCCGCTGCTCGCCGTGCTCCTCACGGCCCTCGGCGCCCTGCTCGGTTGAGCCGACCCACCCCCTTCTCGCACCACCCCACGCGATCCTCTAGGAGCAACACCATGCGCATCCTCAGCCACGCCTCCTTCGGCGACCCGGCCGACGTCCTGCACCCCGCCGAAGCCGAGGCCCCCGCGCCCGCCGCGGGTGAGGCGCTCGTCAGGCTGGTCCTGAGCCCCATCCACAACCACGATGTCCTCACCGTGAAGGGCGTGTACGGCTTCAAGCCGGAGTTGCCGGCCGGCGCCGGAACCGAGGCGCTGGGCGTGGTGGAGGCCCTCGGCGAGGGCGTGACGGGGCTGTCCGTGGGGCAGCGGGTGGTGATCGGTGGCCGCTTCGGCGCCTGGGCCGAGCTCTTCACGGCCCCGGCCGCCGGGCTGCTCCCCGTCCCTGACGCGATCACCGACGAGGCCGCGGCGCAGCTCGTCTCCATGCCGTTCTCCGCACTGTCTCTGCTTGACTCCCTGGGACTGGAGGCCGGCGACTGGCTCGTGATCGACGGCGCCAACGGTGCGGTGGGGCGCCTCGTCGCCCAGTTCGCCCGCGCCCGCGGCATCCACGCCCTGGGCGTGGTGCGGCGCGAGGCCGGCGTGGCCGAGTTGGCGGCCCAGGGCATCGAGACCGTGGTCTCCACGGAGACCGAGGGCTGGCGCGAGCGCGCCCTCGAGATCACGGGCGGCGCCCCCATCAAGGCCGCCGTGGACCAGATCGGCGGCGACATCGCCGGCGAGCTCGTCACGCTGCTGGCGCAGGGCGGCACGCTCGTGGTCTTCGGCGCCATGGCCGGGCGCACGATGCCGATCCCCTCCTCCGACGTGATCTTCAAGGAGCTCACCGTGCGCGGCTTCTGGGGCTCGAAGGTGTCCACCGCCATGGACCCGGCCCACAAGCGCGAGCTCATGGGCGAGATCTTCGCTCGCGTCGCGGCCGGCGAGGTCACGCTGCCCACCGCAGGGGTGTTCTCCTTCGACGAGCTCCCCGCCGCGCTGTCCCTGCAGGAGACGCCGGGCCGCACGGGCAAGGTGCTGCTGCGCCCCTGAGCGGGTTCTTCCCCCCGAACCGGAGTCGGCGGCACTCTCCGCCCGGTCTGGACAGGCGGCTCCCCCCACCCCCGCATCGGACGGGCGGCTCCCCCCACCCCCCGAATCGGAGTGGGTTTGGTACGTTTTTGGCCCGAGAACCGTACCGAACCCACTCCGATTTGGCGTTTGAGTGGGCTCGGGGGCGCGCGAGGAAGGGTGGGCTACGCGCGGAAGGGCGGGACTCGCAGAGTGGGCGGGGTCCTCCGTCGCTCAGGTGCTCGGGCCTTGCGGTCCTGCGGCTCTCCGCGTGCGGCCTCGCGTCCCTCAGGTCGCGCGGCGCTGCTTGCGTTTGTCCCGCGCAGAGGAGACGAACATCCACGCCGCATACGCAAAGAGCGCGCCCACGGCGAGGGGGATCACCGCCGTCCGCCAGTGCCCCGTGACCGCGGCGGACAGATGGCCCACCCACGGCACGGCGTACCAGAGCTTCCCCCGCACCTGCACCTCGCGCACCGGCTCGGCATCCGGGGCGGGATTGGCATCCCCCTGCGTGATGAAGAGGTAGCCGCCGTCGGCCGCCCGCAGTTGTTGCGTGACCCGGTGGGTGACCACCACCGGTTCCCCACTCTTGAGTTGGTACGTGATGACGTCGCCCGGCCGAAGGCTGGCCGCCTCCACCGGCCTGATGACCACGAGCGTGCCGGGCAGGTAGTTCGGCCGCATCGACGAGGTCTGCACGGTGAGCGCCGTCCCGCCGGCCAGCGCCGGCAGCGCGATCGCGACCACGCCGATGAACAAGGACAAACACAGCACGAGGAACACCGCGGTGCTTGCCGCCGCGCGCAGCGCCCTGAGCGCGAACGGCCGCCGGACCGCGGCGCCGCGGCGTGCGTGCGGGGGGAGGTCCCCGGCCTCGGTCCCTTCGGCCGAGTGGTGCGACGCCGCCCCATTCGTGCCTGGATCGACGGGTTCCGGGCCGGGCCGTGCGCCCGTTCGGGCGGCCCGTTCGAGGTTCAGGGCTTGCTTGCGGGTGAGAGGGCGCGATTCCTCGGCGTCGTGCGACTGGCTCACGCTGTCCTTCCCTGGCGACGGTGACGGCGCCGGCGGCCCAGCAGGAGGCCGAGCGCCGCGAGCCCGGCGCCGAGCAGCCCCAGGCCCCCGCCGGCCCAGCCGCTCTCGGCCAAGGGCGGCGCGGGCGGTGCGTCCGGCCCGGGCAGTCCTGGGTCCGCGGTGATCTCGGAGCAGCCGGGGGAGGGGAAACCGGCGGAGGCCTCGACGGCCACCGCGCGCAGCGTGAAACCGAGCCGGGCGCCCGCGCCGTCGCGCCCCGTCAGGCCGGAGGACACCGCGATGCTCGCGTCCCAGCGGGTCGTGGCGCCCGGTTCGAGCTTCAGTGTGGGACCGACGACGGTGCACGCCGCGCCGGCGGGTGTGCCCGCTGGCGCGGTGGCCTCCGCCCCCGGCCCCGCGGCGCCGGAGAGCGTGGTTCCGCCGAGCGCCGTCGTGAGGCGCTCCCCCGAGGCGTCGACCCGCAAGGTGGTGGCGGCGGCCAGCTGCTCAGAGTCGCTCCACCCGTTGCTCAGCTGAACCCGCACGAGGAGGGGGACGGTGGTTCCGTTGCGCAGCCAGGCCGAGTCGGTGCCCCGTTTCCCAGGGAAGACGGGACCCAGCCGTTCGAACAGCGCCGCGTCGGGCGAACGCCCAAAGTGGGTGCCGTCGAGGGAGACCTCGAGCCGCCCGGAGATGGGGGACCCCGACGGCGGGGCGGGTGCGGCCTGCGCGGTGCCGGCCGGGATCAGGGAGAGGGCCACCAGTGGGGCGGTCCAGAGCGGCGCGGAGGGGACGGCCATCAGCCGCCGCCCGTGATCAGGGTGGCCGAGGAACCGTTGCGGCGGGCTGTGCCCTGCCAGAGCACATCGATCGCGGGCACGTCGGTGGCCAGGAACGGGATGGAGGAGGCGGAGACACGCACTCCCGCGTCTCCCAGGTTGAGCCACAGGGCCGGCGGCGCGAGGGGCTGGGCCACAGCGGTGTTTGCTGCCGGGATCGTCGCCCAGTTGGACCACGCCAGCCCGAGGGTCGCATTGATCTGGACGTAGAGCGGCTGGCCTGGATTTGAAACGGCCCACTGAAGGGTCATGCCGCTGGAGGTGCTGGTCGCAGTGATGGGCTTGCGGTTCAGATACATCTTGGTGCCGGCCGTGTTGCAGTCCGCCGTGGTGAGCGGCGTGGCGGCGTTGAGGACGAGGCAGCGTCCAGTGGCAGCGGAGACCAGTTGCACGCGCGCGTCGGCGCTCTGCTGCACCACCCATTGTTGGGCCGCGGTGCTGGCGGCAGGGGTGGCCAGCTGGAGCACGCCAGCGTCGTTCACGCCGAGGTTCAGCGTGTGGCTGCTCAGCGGGCGCAGCACCATGGCGGCGGGGGACGAGGCGGCCACGGGCGTGAACTGGAAGACCTGCGTGGTGGGGCTGGCGCTGGCATTGCACGCCGCGGAGACGAGGGTGGTGCCGGCCGCGGCGGAGACGGAGGTGGAGGCGAGGCAAGAGCCGGCCCCCGCCGCCGAGCTGGAGAGCGTGAACCAATCGGAGACGCCGTCCGGCCGGTATCCCGTGGCCACCGGGAAGATCGCCTCGGTGCGTTGGGTGGCCAGGCCGGTGCTGTCGCTCGCGGTGAAACCGGCGGCGGTCAGCGTGGCGGTCAGGGTGGTGCTGGAGGTGAGGGTGCCGCTCGTGTCTGCCAGGGACTGGGCGGCGGGCATGGTGGGGGAGGCGCCCGCCCCGCTGGGGAGCGTGCGCACGCAGAAGGCCTGGCTGGCCCCGGCCGCGAGCTGCGACGGCGCGGTATAGCTTGCGGCGGCCCAGCTTCCGCTCGCGGGGGCCGGGCTGGTGGGGGGAAGGGAGGCCGACGTGCAGGCGGCGGCCGAGGAAACGGGCCACAACGTGAGGCCCAGCTTCGAGGCCAACGGGCCACTCCCGCTGAGCGAGAGACCGAGCGTGCCGCTGGCCTGACCGGTGTTGGTGACGGTGAAGCTTCCCGTGGTGGTGAGGGAGGTGAAGGTGTTCAGGCGCGTGGTCCCGAGGCTCGGGAAGTTGTTCTGCGTGATCCGGACGGACGTGACGGTGGCGCGGGCCGTTGCCGTGGCCTGGGCGCTCCAGGCCGCCCACGCCGCCGCGCTGCCGCAGAGCAAGGAAGCAAGCAGCACGCCGACGATGAGGCCCAGGCGGGAGGGACCGCGCCCGCTCATCGGATCTGCTCCGATGTCATGGTCAGGGTGAAGTTGACGGAGGTGCCGGAGAGGGCGGCGTCCGTCCCCGCCGGCAGGGAGAGGAGGAGGCAGAAGCCGCGGGAGGTGCCGGCGGTCAGGTCGGCGAGGGAGGAGGACGTGAAGGAGGCGAGGCGTTGCGCCGAGGCCCCCAGGGCCGAGGCCACGCAGCTGCCGGGGTTAGGTACCACATCGATCCGCATCACCGTTGCGAGCGCGGAATTGTCCTGGGCCGTGATGGCGGCGGAGAGGCGGGCCTTGGCCTGGCCAGCGTTGGTCACTGTAAACGGCAACGCGACGGGGGTGAGCGGGTCGAGGCCGACGGTTCCGAGCTGGGCGGAGCCCGCGCCGTTGATGCTCAGGTCCATGGTCCCGGCGGTGAGGGTGGCGCCGGGGACGGTGCCGGAGGTGTTCAGGAGGGCGTACGTGCCGCCGGTGGCCGCCAGCCCCACCAGGGCGCTGACCGCCGCGACCGTGGCGCTGAGCGCGAGCCCTCGCAGCCGCGATGCGTCGTGGCGCGCACGGTGCAACCCCCCGCGGCCGGTGCGGCGCCGAGCCGGCGTGCGGGGGCGCGCCACATCGGCGGCGCGCAGCACGCGCCGCCGTGAGAACGGCCGGGGGGTCATCCTGGGGTTTCTGTCCATGCGTGGCGCGGAGGGAGGGCGCGCATGGCGCCCACCCTCCGCGCCGCGCGGGCCTACTGGGTCTGCGTGGCGGTCACGGCGAACTGCGAGAGATCAACCGAGCCCAGCTTGCCCGCGTTGTCGGTGCCCGGGGCCGTGGCAAAGGGCCAGGTCAGGGTCACCGAGATCTTGACGTCGTAGTCCTTGGCCGTGGCGCTCGTGTGCGTGATGGTGCCGCTGGAGCCGGAGACGCCGTTGACCTCGTAGGTGGCGGTCTGGCTCAGGAGGGTGGCGAGGGCATCGTCGGCCGCCGTGCCGGGCGAGGCGGCGGCGATGCTGCCGCCCGTGATGCCCACATCAAACTTCAGTCCGTCACCCTGAGCGGTGATCTGGTAGGTGCCCGTCGAGGTCAGCTGATCCCCGGGCACGAGGCGGAGGGCGGCAACCTGGGCGGCGGTCAGGCCGGTGCGCTCGGCCCCGACGCTGGGCGTGTACGTCCAGGTGGGGGCGCTCGGGGTGGCGAAATGCAGGTCGCCGGCGGTGAGCGTGACGTCCCCGCCCACGTTGACCGAGTCGTTCCAGGAGGCGAGCGTGCCGCCGCCCGCGATGAGGAGGGTGACACCGGCCGCAGCGGCGAGGGCACCCTTGGTGAGCTTCTTCATGGGAGGTCCTTCGAGGAGTGAAGCGGATCGCGTGCCGGCCTGAGACCGTCACCGATGCCCGAGGATTCACCCATTAAGGCACACAGAAAGATGCCTGACCAGGGTTTCCTCGAGTTGGTCGTCGTACGTTTCTCCAACGAATGCTTGGAATCCCTGGAAGCCCCAGGAGGCGTGGACGTCGAGGAACAGTTTTGTTGGGGGTCTCAATCGCGCAGGGAGCGCTGCAGGTGTCGCACGAGGCCGGCCTGATCCGGGTAGATGTAGCGGTCCGTCAGCCCCTTGGACCCCAGGTATCGGCGCAGCTCCGGCTTGAGCTCCCGCGCCAGGCGCAGGGAAAACAGCGGCACCAAGTTCGCCTCGTTGGGCACCACCGGCTCGTCGTGCCGCGCGGGCATGCCCAGCACCGACGTCACCGCGGCGATCTGCGCCGGCGTCCACGTCGACCCCAGCCGCTGCGCAAACACCGCGGCGATCTCTTCGGAGACAATCGGTTCTGCCTCCAGGAGGAATCCGCCACGCTGGGCCCGCAAACGCTCATTCGTGGTGGGAGGAAGCCACCACCAGGTCTTGACGCCGGTGCCCCACCCGGCCTCGATCCGCTTGTCCCGCGTCTGCCACTCGTGCCAGAACCACGTGCCGAGGTAGTCGAGATCGTCCGCATCCTCGACCTCGCCGTCCGCCGAGGTCCCGCCCCACACCAGCAAGCGGGCGTCGGCGTCGTCGTCCGCCGGGTTCTCGACGGCAAACCACGCGGACACGTCCGGGTCGGTGGAGACGTCAAGCAAGCGCGTGGGGGCGCCCGCATGCTGCAGCTCGGCCAGCAGCCCGATCGTGGGGGTGTTGTGGGGATCCCAATCGGACGCTGCATCGCGCGTGGTCAGCTCCGCCTCGACCAACTCGGCCTCGTGCGCCGCGCCGCTCTCGGCCAGCACCCGCGAGAGCGAGGAACGCACGCTCCAGGCGGCGTTCCCGTGCCCGCGCCACACCAGCCCGGCCCGCCAGTGCAGGCGCTGCAGCGTGGCCACCGCGTCGATGTACTCCTCGACGGTTTCCACCCGCGCCTCCGTCGCGGCAAAGAAGCGCTCGACGTCGGCCCCCGCCTCGCGCGGGGGAGTGGGCGTCCCCGGCGTGGGCGGCGTGGGCGGGGTGGCGCTCGGTTGGGTGGGCGGCGGGCCTTCCTGCCCGACGGCGTGGGGCTCCTCCGCGGGCAGGCTTCGGTACAGCTCGGGACGGGACTTGGACATGGTCGCCAAGAGCTCGCGCGCGGCAGCGCTCGCCTTGGCGCCATCGCGCCCACCCGGTCCGCCGCGCCGCCGCGAGACCAACTCGGCGAGGGCCTCGGAACCCGGCCACGCGCCGTCGGGCACGTCCCCACCGTCTGCGGCGGACTCCAGCCGCTCTCGGAGCGCGTGAGCGAACTCGGGGGAGAGGCGTTCGAGCCTGGCCCAGTCTTCGGCGGTGGGCTGGCGGCGGCGGGGCTCCCTGGGGGTTGAGCGCATGGCCCTACTCTGCCAAACCCGCCACGGCGCGCTCGATGCGGGCGGCCCGGGTGGTCTCCCTGGCGGCCGTGACGATGGGGTGCAGGAGCGAGTACCTGGCGCTCTTACTCAGCGCCTCGAACCGCTCCCACGCACCGGCCGCGAGGAGGGCCTCGCGGAGGGCGCCCGGGACCTCGATGGCGGCCGACCCGGCGTAGGCCCGCTCCCAGCGGCCGTCTGCCTGCGCCTTGGCGACCTCGTCCCGGCCGCGCTGACGCATGCGGCCCTCGGCCTCGAGCTGCGCCACGAGGTCCACATTGCGCTGGGACCAGATGGAGCGGGCGCGGCGCGGGGTGAAGCGGATCATGAAGGTCGCCTCGTCGATGCTCTTGCGCTGCCCGTCGATCCAGCCGGAGCACAGGGCCGCGAGCAGCGCCTCGTGGTAGCTCAACGCTGTGGGGGACGTGGTGCCCTTCTTGGCGAGGAGCAGCCAGCCGCCCTCGTGGCTTGCCTCGTTGGCCTCGAGCCAGGCGCGCAGGGCCGGTTCGTCCGCGAAGACGAGATCGGGAGCGCTCACGGGGCACCCACGTACTCGGCGAGGTGCTGACCCGTGAGCGTCCCCTTGGCGGCCACCAACTGGGCCGGCGTGCCCTCGAAGACCACCGTGCCGCCGTCGCGCCCTGCGCCGGGCCCAAGGTCGATGATCCAGTCGGAGTGCGCCATGACGGCCTGGTGGTGCTCCACCACGATGACGGATTTCCCCGAGTCGACGAGGCGGTCGAGGAGGCCCAAGAGCGCCTCGACGTCCGCGAGGTGCAGACCGGTGGTCGGCTCGTCCAGGAGGTAGGTGCCGCCCTTGTCGCCGAGGTGCGTGGCAAGCTTGAGGCGCTGCCGCTCGCCGCCGGAGAGCGAGGTGAGGCTCTGGCCGATCGTCACGTAGCCCAGGCCAACATCGGCGAGGCGCGCGAGGATCTTGGCCGCTGCGGGCAACTTGGCTTCTCCCTCGGAGAAGAAGGCGAGCGCGGCGTCCACGTCCAGCTCCAGCACCTCGGCAATGTTCTTGCCGCCGAAGGCATATTCCAGCACGTCCTCGCTGAAGCGCCGCCCCTCACAGACCTCGCAGACCGTGCTCATGCTGGCCATGACGCCCAGGTCGGTGAAGATCACGCCGGCACCGTTGCACTGCGGGCAGGCGCCCTCCGAGTTGGCGCTGAAGAGCGCGGGCTTGACGCCGTTTTCCTTGGCGAAGGCCTTGCGGATGGGCTCGAGCAGGCCCGTGTAGGTGGCCGGATTGGAGCGGCGGGAACCCTTGATGGGCGCCTGATCCACGTAGACCACCTCGGCATCCTGGGGGAGTGAGGCCTCCACGAGGGAACTCTTGCCCGAGCCCGCCACGCCCGTGATGACGGTGAGTACGCCGAGCGGAATATCTACGCTGACGTCCCGCAGATTGTGGGCCGTGGCGCCGCGGACCTGGAGCGCGCCCTGCGGTGTGCGCACCGAGTCCTTGACGCGTGCGCGGTCGTCCAGGTGGCGCCCGGTCAGGGTGTCGGAGGCGCGCAGTTGCTCCAGCGTTCCCTCGAACTGGATGGCGCCGCCGCCGGCTCCCGCACCGGGACCCAGGTCAACGACGTGATCGGCGATGGCGATGGTCTCCGGCTTGTGCTCCACGACCAGCACCGTGTTGCCCTTGTCCCGCAGGGCCAGGAGCAGTTCGTTCATGCGCTGGATGTCGTGCGGGTGCAGGCCGGCGGTGGGCTCGTCGAAGACGTAGGTGACGTCGGTAAGCGAGGAGCCTAGGTGGCGGATCATCTTGGTGCGCTGCGCCTCGCCGCCGGAGAGCGTCCCGGCGGGCCGGTCGAGCGAGAGATAGCCCAGCCCGATCGCCACGAAGGAATCCAGGGTGTTCTGGAGGTTCTTGAGCAGCGGCGCCACCTCGGGGGCGTCGAGCCCGCGCACCCACTCGGCCACATCGGAGATCTGCCACGAGCTCACGTCGGCCAGGTTCACGCCGTTGATCTTGGACGAGCGGGCCTCGGCGGACAGGCGGGAGCCGCCGCACTCCGGGCAGCTCTGGAACGTGACGGCCCGGTCCACGAAGGCCCGGATGTGCGGCTGCATGGCCTCGCGGTCTTTGGAGAGCATGGACTTCTGGATGCGCACCACCAGACCCTCGTAGGTCATGTTGATGCCCTCGATCTTCATGCGCGTGGGTTCCTTGTAGAGGAAGTCCTCGCGCTGGCGCTTGGTGAAGTCCTTGATGGGCTTGTCCCCGGGGACCAACCCGGAGGAGGTGTAGAGCCGGTAGTTCCAACCGCCCGGCGTGTACCCGGGAATCGTCAGCGCGCCGTCGTCCAGCGACTTGTTCTCGTCGAAGAGCTCGGACAGATCGATGTCGTTGACCTGGCCCATGCCCTCGCAGCGGGGGCACTGGCCGCCCAGCACGGAGAAGCTGCGGCGTTCCTTGGTCTCCCGGCCGCCCTTGTTCAGGGTTACGGCGCCCGCGCCGGACAGGGAGGCCACGTTGAAGGAGAAGGCCTGGGCCGAGCCGATGTGGGGCACGCCCAGCCGGGAAAAGACGATGCGCAGCATGGTGTTGACGTCCGTGGCGGTGCCCACCGTGGAGCGGACGTTGGCGCCCATGCGTTCCTGGTCAACGATGATCGCCGTGGTGAGGCCCTCCAGCACGTCAACGTCCGGCCGAGACTGGGAGGGCATGAAGCCCTGGACAAAGGCCGAGTAGGTCTCGTTGATCATGCGCTGGGACTCGGCGGCGATGGTGTCGAAGACGAGCGATGACTTCCCAGAACCCGAGACGCCGGTGAAGACCGTGAGGCGACGCTTGGGCAGCGTGACCGAGACGTCTTTGAGGTTGTTCTCGCGGGCGCCCACCACGCGGATGAGGTCGTGGCTGTCTGCCTGGTGCTGGCTCATGCGGCTCCTCGTGTGTTGCTCAGGGTGGTCCACGCGCCAGTATCCCCCGTGGCGGTGTCATTAAGGTGTGGGCATGCAAACAGAACCAGCCCGCGTGCCGGGCGAGACCCGGGACTGGACCTTCGTCTTGGAGAGCGGGTGCCGCGAGTGCGGCTGGGAGTCGGTGCCCGACGTCGGGCGCTTGCGTGAGGCGTGGGACCGCGCCGTGGGCGCGTGGTCGGGGCTGCTGGCCCGCCCCGACGTGGCGGAACGGCCGTCGCCGACGGTGTGGTCGCCGTTGGAATATGGGGCCCATTCCCGGGACATGATCCGGCTGCTGGGGCTGCGCGTGGCGTCGATGGTGGCGCAGCGCGATCCGGGGTTCGCGAATTGGGACGGCGACCTGGCCAACGTGGTGCGCCGCGATTGGGCGGGGGATCCGCTCGACCTCTCCGCGGACATCGAGCTCGCCGGAGCGCAGACCGCCGCCGTGCTCGATGCGCTCACGCCCGCCGACCTCGACCGCCCCGGGCACCGCGGTGACGGCGTGGGGTTCAGCGTCCTGGGCCTGTGGCAGTACGTGGAGCACGACGTCTCGCATCACGTGTTCGACGTGCGCCGCATGCGGATCGGCTGAGCGAACCGCGAGCCGATCACTGCGGTGCCGTGCCCATGCGCGCCTGCTCGCGGGTGTGCGCCCGCAGCGCCTCGAGCACCGGGGCCGCTGCGGGGCCCAAGCGCGGTGAGACCATCGCGCTGAGCCCGAGGGTGGGCAACGGTGCTGGGCCGGCCACGCGCCGCAGCCCGGCCTCCACGCGTTCCGAGAGGGGCAGCGCCGTGATGCCGGCCCCCGAGCGCACGGCCGCCAGGACGCCGGCGAGGTCGAGCGCCTCGCGTGTGGTGCGTGCTGCCGTGCCGCTGACCGCGTCCTCGACGGCGTCCCGCAGGCCGCACGGCCGCGTGAAGAGCACGAGCCGTTCCTGCGGCACCGGTTCCGCCGTGTCCGCGGCGAACCAGCCGAGCTCCGCGTGCCCCAGCACCACCGCATCCGGGCCCAGGTCGGTGAAGCCGATCACGACGTCGGCCGCGCGGCGGTGCACAAAGTCCTTGAGGCGCTCCGAACGGTGGAAGCGAAAGCGCACCGGGCGGCCGGGGAAGCGCTCCTGGAGCGCGCCGGCCGCCACGCGCAGCAGCGGCGCGGCCGCGAGGTCGCTCGAGGCGACCACCAGCTCGTCCCGCGCCTGCGTGGTCACGGCGTCCACGGCGTCGTCGTGCGCCGCAAGCAAGCGGTGCGCCCTGCGCACCAGCTCCTCCCCGGCGGAGGTGAACGCGATGGAGCGCCCCATGCGGTGCACGAGCGGTGTGCCGAGCTCGGCCTCGAGCCGGCGCAGGTGCCCGGACACCGTGGGCTGGGACAGGTGCAGCGCCTGTGCCGCCCTGCCCACCCCGGCGAACGAGGAGACGGCGGTGAGCGAGCGCAGGGCCGTGATGTCGAGGGTTCTCACGGGAGCCAGCGTGACAGTCCCGCGGACGCCAAGCAATGAACCATCAAGATTTCCGATGGATTGACGGCTTCGGCGCGGGCGGCGCTCAGCCTGGAGTCATGAAACCCACCGTCCTTCCTCTCCTCGCCACCACCGTGGCGGTCTATGCCGCCGGCTACCCGCTCGGGGCCCTGGCTCTGCGGGGCATGAGCCCGTTCTGGCTCATCGCCTTGCGTTTCCTGCTCACGGCCGCGCTGCTCTGGCCGGTGGTGGGCCTGCGTCGCCTGGCCCGGCCCGCCGGGCGCGCCTGGATCCCGGCGATCGGCGCCGGCCTGCTGGTGCAGGGTGCCCAATTCCTCGGCGCCTACTGGGCCATGGCCCACGGTGTGGGTGCCGGGGTGACAGCGCTCATCGTGGCCTTGAATCCCGCCCTCACCGCCTTGCTCGGTGTGGCCGTGAGCCGCGTGCGGGTGGGGCGCGCGGGCTGGGCGGCCGTGGCCCTCGCCGCGGCGGCGGTGGCGATCGCCTGCCTGCCACGCATCGCCGCCAACCCGGCCGTAGGCCCGGGGGTGGCCGGTGCCGTCCTGGCCCTCGCGGGGCTCGCCGGCGGCTCGGTGATCCAGGGGCGGTGCCTCGGCGGGGTGCATCCGCTGACCTTCACCGCGATCGGCGTGAGTGCCTCAGCGCCGCCAGCCCTGGCGCTCGCCCTCCTCACACCCGGCCACGTCTCGGCCCGGCCCCAGGCCTGGCTGCTCCTGAGTCTGCTGACGCTCTGCGGCCTGGCGGGGACCACGCTCTACGCCGGAACGGTGCGCACGTTGGGTGCGCGGACGGCGTCGTTGCAGTTTGCGCTCATCCCCGCGGTGGCGTCCGTCATGTCGTGGCCGCTCCTCGGCGAGGCACCCGGTTGGCTGACAGCGGTGGGCCTGGTGCTCGGCGCCGCGGCCGTGGTGCTGCAGCTGCGCGCAGGGCGCGTAGCCGCGGGGCGCACTGCACCACGGACGCCGCCCTCAGAAGGGCAGCCCGCCCTCGTCCTCGAGCCGCGGGAAGAGGCGCCGGGGGCCGGCCGCGTCGGCGCCCAGGCTGTCGTCGGGGTTGTAGACGGCGCACTGACGCATCGAGAGGCAGCCGCAGCCGATGCACAGGGAGAGGCCGTCCCGGATGGCGTTCAGCTCGGCGATGCGCGCCTCCAGCACCGGTCGCCACGCCTTGGAGAGCCGCACCCAGTCGCGCTTGCTCAGCGGTGCATCGAGCGCGAACGGCTCCAGGTCCGCCGCGATCCTGGCCAGCGGCACCCCGACGCGCTGGGCGGCATGGATCACGGCGAGGCGGCGCAGGACAAAGCGGTGGAAGCGCCGCTGACCGCCGCCCGTGCGTTCGCTCCCGATCAGCCCGAGCCGCTCGTAGTAGCGGATCGCCGACACGGCGAGCCCGGATCGCCTGGCCACCTCCCCGATCGCCAGCAGGTCTTCCGCATCCTTCATGCGCACAGTGTCGAGCAGGCCTTGACCTCAAGTCCACTTCAGGTTGGAGGGTGGTGTCAGAGCCGGGACGTTCCCGGCGCGGAGAGGACCTGATGAGCAAGCAGACCATGCAACCTGAGCCGGTCACGGCTCAATGCGCCCTGTGCGGCGTGGAGACGGACACCCCGAGTGGGACGTGCCCCATCTGTGCAGACGAGCGGCAGTACCTGCCGGCGGACGGGGTGCAGCGGTGGAGCTCGCCGGCCGAACAGGCGAGGCGGGGCGCCGCGGTGGAGCTGAGCGAGTTGGAGCCCGGGCTGTGGGCGCTTGACACCCGCAGCGACGTCGGCATCGGGCAGCAGGCCAAACTCATCGTGACGCAAGCGGGGAACGTGCTCGTGGACGTTCCGGCCTTCATCGACGACGCGGCGATCGAGGCTGTCCGCGCCCTCGGCGGCCTCGCCGCCATCGTCCCGAGCCACCCCCACATGTTCGGGGTGCAATCGGCGTGGTCGGCGGCGTTCGACGACGCGCCGGTGTGGGTCTCGGAGCCGGACGCCCGGTGGGTCGCGCGGTCCTTCCCCGGCCTGCGCTCGTGGTCGGGCGAGCTGGAGCCGGTGCCGGGGATTCGTGCCTCGCAGCCGGGCGGCCACTTCCCGGGCTCCTCGGTGGTGCACTTCCGTGCCGCCGACGGCGCGGGGGTGCTCCTGAGCGGGGACACGATCGCCGCGGTGCCGCGGGCGGGCTGGGTCACCTTCCTGCGCTCCTTCCCCAACCGGCTTCCCCTCTCCGCCGCGGTGGTGCGCCGGATCGCCGCTCACGTGGGCGCCCGCTACGACGTTGAACGGCTCTACGACAACTTCGAGGGGCGCGTGCTCAGGGACGCGGGGGAGGCCATCGCCTCCTCCGCCGAGCGCTACGCCCGTTGGGTCAGCGGCGAGTTCGACCACCTCACCGGTGAGGGGTGAACCGCGGCCGGTGAGCCGTGGCCCGCTGAGCCGCGCCCCGGCGGGCCGGGCGTCTCATCACGAAGCGTGACGCGGGCTTGGCACGGCACCGGCCTCGGGAGCACCATGAGGTGAATCCCCACCGCGTCAGAAGGAGCACCATGCGCGCCACCATGATCAACGGCACCCGCGACGTCAGCGTCGAGGAGCTGCCCCGCCCCGAGCTTGAAGCGCCCACCGACGCCATCATCAAGGTGGTCGCCGCGTGCGTGTGTGGCTCGGATCTGTGGCCCTACCGCGGCGTGGTCCCCGTGAAGGAACCCCGCCAGATGGGCCACGAGTACGTGGGCATCATCGAGGAGCTCGGCTCCGAGGTGACGGGCCTCGAGGTGGGCCAGTTCGTGGTGGGCTCCTTCATCACGAGCGACAACACGTGCGAGATCTGCCGGGCCGGCTACCAGTCCAAGTGCGTCCACGCCGGCGGCGTCGGCACGGCCCAGGCCCAGTACGCCCGCATCACCAACGCGGCTGGCACGCTCGTGGCCACCCCGGAGTATCCGGCCGAGGACCTCATCCCCTCCCTCCTGGCGGCCTCAGACGTCCTCGGCACCGGTTGGTTCGGGGCCGTGGAGGCCCACGCCGGCCCCGGCAAGACGATCGCCGTGGTGGGCGACGGCGCCGTGGGCCTGCTCGCGATCCTCTCAGCCAAGCAGCTCGGCGCCGAGCGGATCATCGCCTTCTCCCGCCACCCCGAGCGCCAGGCCCTGGCCCGCGAGTTCGGGGCCACCGACATCATCGAGGAGCGTGGCGACGAGGGCGTGGCCAAGCTCAAGGAGCTCACGGGCGGCCTCGGCGCGCACGGTGTGGTCGAGGCGGTGGGCACCCAGGAATCCATCGAGCAGGCGCTGCGCAGCGCGCGCGGCGGCGGCTACCTCACCATCCTGGGCGTGGCCCACGGCGTGCAGATCTCCGGCCGCGAACTCTTCTCCCGCCAGGTCCATGTGGTGGCCGGCGGCGCCCCGGTGCGCCGTTTCCTGCCCGAGCTCATCGACCTCATCCTGGAGCGCAAGATCAATCCCGGTCGCGTCTTCACCCTGGATCTGCCGCTCGAGGAGGCTCCGGCTGCGTACCGCGCCATGGACGAGCGCACCGCGATCAAGGTGCTCCTGCGCCCGTAGCTTCTTGCCCCCACGCCCGACGACGGCGGGGTGAGGCTGGGAGCCCCACCCCGCCGTCGTGCTGTGTGGTCTTGGGTTCCGCGCCTCAGGCGCGGGTCATCTCCTCGAGGCGCTCGCCGAGGCGCTCGAGCTGCTCCTGTGTGTAGGCGGCGCCCCAGAGCGGGGCGGCCGCGAGGCCGTCCGCCGCGGCGACGACGAGGGCGGCCGTGGTGGGGTCGATGCCGTCGGCGGCCACGGCGGCGTCCCACCACGCGGCGTCCTCGCGGCAGGCCTCCTGCACGGCGGGGACCGTGCTCAGTTGCGCCATGAGCGCGTGCTTCTCGCACATGAGGTCCGGCTGGGCCAGGGCGACCAGGGTGGCGCGGAGGTAGGCGCGCGTGAGGGCGCCGGCCGCCGCGTCGCTCGGGTCGCGCAACTCCTGGACCTCGGCGCGGAAGGTGAGGAGCTGGTCGACGGCGACGGCCCTGAGCAGCGCCTCCTTGGAGGCGAAGTGGTACTTGAGGCCGCCCTTGGAGACGCCGGCGCGCTCGGCGATCGAGTCGATCGAGGCCTCGGCACCGTGGGCCGCAAACTGTGCGGCCGCCGCGTCCAACACGAGGCGCCGCGTGGTCTCCGCGTCCCGCCCGCTGATCCGTCCCATGGTGGCCGTGCGCTCCTTGTTCCGTGTGCGGCTCGTGTGCCGCTCACCAACTGGTCACCGTAGCGCAGTCTCCCGGCCTCGACGACTTTACCGCCCAGACGGTACAGTTTATCCATGAGCAGTGCACAGCCACCCCACCCGTTCTCGCCCAAGCGCCGCTGGGCCGCCCTCTCGATCCTGGTGCTCGCGGTCCTCCTGCTGGCCATCGACGGCACGGTCCTCTATCTCGCCGTGCCCTCGCTCACCGCCGATCTTCAGCCCAGCGCGACGCAGCTGCTCTGGATCGGCGACGTCTACTCGCTGGCCCTCGGCGGCCTGCTCGTGACCATGGGCGTGCTCGCCGACCGGATCGGCCGCAAGCGCCTCCTGCTCCTGGGTTCCGCGCTCTTCGGCGTGGCCTCGCTCGTGGCCGCCTTCGCCCCCAGCGCCGAATGGCTCATCGCCGCGCGCGTGCTGCTGGGCGTCGCCGGCGCCACCCTCATGCCCTCCACGCTCTCGCTCATCCGCAACATCTTCACCGACGCCAAGGAACGCACGCGCGCCATCGCGATCTGGTCCGCGGCGGCCGGCGGCGGCGCGGCCCTCGGCCCGTTGGTGGGCGGCGTGCTGCTCGAGCACTTCTGGTGGGGCTCGGTCTTCCTGATCAACGTGCCCGTCGTGCTTGTCCTCGTGGTGGCCGGCTTCTTCCTCCTGCCGGAGTCGAAGGACCCGAACCCCGGGCGCTTCGACCTGGTCTCCGCGGCCCTCTCCATGGCGGCCATCGTCCCGCTCGTGTACGCCGTGAAGCACACCGTGCAGTCCGGCGTCGACGCGCTCGGGGCGGTTTGCCTCCTGGCCGGGCTCGCCTTCGGCTGGTGGTTCATCCGCCGCCAGCAGCGCCTCGCCGCCCCCATGATCGACGTGAGCCTCTTCAAGGTCCCGGCCTTTGCCGGCTCGGTGCTCTCGCAGTTCATCGCCGTCTTCGCGCTGACCGGGCTGCTCTTCTTCTTCTCGCAGTACCTCCAGCTCGGCCGCGGCTACACGCCGCTGCAGGCCGGACTCGCGGAGCTGCCGGCCACGCTCGCGTCGATCGTCGTGGTGCTCCTGGTCGGCTGGTTCCTGGCCAAGTTGGGCGCCGGTCGCACCATCGCCGCCGGCCTCGCCCTGACGGGGGGCGGCCTCATCGCCATCGCGATCGCGGAGGGGGCTCAGTCCTACCTCTGGCTGGGCCTGGCCCTCATCCCCGTGGGCCTCGGCGTGGGCCTGGCGCAGACCGTCACGGTGGACGCCGTGGTCTCCGCCGTGCCGCCGGCCAAGGCCGGCTCGGCCTCCGCCATCTCCGAGACCTCGTACGAGCTCGGCGTGGCCCTCGGCATCGCGGTGCTCGGCTCGCTCATGACGGCGCTCTACCGCCTCAACCTGCCGGCCGGCCTGGGCGGCGCCAACGAACACGGCGTGCGCGAGTCGCTCGCGACGGCCATGACGATCCTCAACCCGGCCTCCGCCGAGGGTGAGGCCGCGCGCCACGCCTTCACCTCGGCCATGCAGACCACCTCGATCGTGGCGGCCGTCATCACGCTCGTGGGCGCGGTCATCGCGTTCAAGGTCATCCCCTCGCCGAAGCTCGTGGGCGAGCGCGTCGCGGCCGATCACTGATCGGCCGGGCCGCGCGGAGGGCTTGATCCGGGGCGCGACGGCGCGCGCCGGCCCGGGTGCCTCGCCCCTCCCCGGGTGGGGCGAGGCACCCGGGGGAACCCCGCGCCGTCGGGCTCTGGAACGCCTCCTCCCTGGGAACACCCCGGGAGTCGGGCCCTGGGGCCCCCGACGCCTGGCGAGGAGGCACGGCCTCCGGGAGAATGAAACGTCACCGTGCCGCCGGTCCCGGCGGCAAAGAAAGGAATGATGAACGCCCCTGGCGACAGTCCGGGCTCGACGAAGCCCCCTCTGCCGTATTCCCCGGCATCCACCCCTGTGAACCATGAGCGGGGGTGCCGGGAATGGAACTAGTCTCCATCCTCCTTGCGCTGCTCCTCGTGGCCGCCTGCGGCATGTTTGTTGCCGCGGAGTTCTCCCTCATCACGGTCAACCGCAACGACGTCAAGGCCGCCATCGCGGCCGGTGACCAGCGCGCGGTCGGCGTCCTGAAGGGCATGGACACCCTCTCCACCCAGCTCTCGGGCGCCCAGCTCGGCATCACCCTGACCAACCTCGGCATCGGCTTCCTCGCCGAGCCGGCCATCGCCGCCGTCGTGGTCGGCCCGCTGACGGGGGCCGGTCTCGCGGAGGCCGCCGCCCGCACGCTCTCCGTGGTCATCTCGCTCGTGCTCGCCACGATCGTCACCATGGTGTTCGGCGAGCTGGTCCCCAAGAACCTGGCCATCGCCAAGCCGCTGGCCACCGCGCGCCAGGTGGTGGGCTTCCAGCGCGGCTTCTCCGCCGCCACCAAGCCGCTGCTCGTGTTCTTCAACGGCACGGCCAATGCGATCCTGCGCCTCTTTAACGTCACGCCCACCGAGCACCTCGACTCGGTTCGTTCGCCCGAGGAGCTCGTGGCCCTGGCCCAGCACTCGGCGCATGAGGGCGTGCTTCCCGAGCACACGGCGCAGCTGTTGCAGCGCTCCGTGGCCTTCGGCCACCGCCGCGGCCACGACGCGATGACACCGCGCACGCGCATGGTCACGGTGTCCGCCTCCACGAGCATCCAGGAGCTGCTTGAGCTCTCGGCCGAGACCGGCCACTCCCGCTTCCCCGTGGCCGAGGGCGATGTGCACTCGGTGGACGGCGTGGTGCACGTGCGCCGCGCCCTCGCGGTCCCGTACGAGCGGCGGACCAGCACCGCCGTGGCGGCCGTGGCAGAAGCGGCCACCCTGGTTCCCGACACGGTGGAGCTGGACGAGCTCATGGACACCCTGCGCGAGGGCGGCCTGCAGATGGCCGTCCTCATCGACGAGACCGGAGACGTGGCCGGCCTGCTGACCCTCGAGGACCTCGTGGAGGAGCTCGTGGGTGAGGTCGTCGACGAACACGATCCGGCGGCCGGGGCCGCCGAGGCGGTGGCCGAGGGCGTGTGGCTCATCGACGGAGCCCTGCGGCCGGACGAGGCCACCGAGATCCTGCGCACCCGCATTCCGGATGGCCCGGACCACGAGACCGTGGCCGGCCTGTTCACGCTGGAACTGGGCAGGATCGCCAAGGAGGGCGACGTCGTCGTGCTGCACACCGACGGCGAGTACCTGCTGCCGGCCTCCGAGGTGCGCCTCACGGTGCGCGCGATGGACGGGGCGCGCATCGCGCGCCTCGAGGCGGCCGTGGCGCCGCTGGCCGAGGACGAGGAGGGCAAGTGAACAGCATCGTCGCGATCGTGTTGACCGTGGCCCTCCTGGCCGCCAACTACTTCTTTGTTGCAGCGGAGTTCGCGCTGATCTCGGCGCGTCGCTCCATCATCGAACCCAAGGCGCGCGAGGGCGGACGCGCCGCCCAACTGACGCTCTGGGCGCTCGAACACGTCTCGCTCGTCATGGCCGGCGCGCAGCTGGGCATCACCGTGTGTTCGCTCGCGCTCGGCTACGTCACCAAGCCCTTCGTGAAGCATGCCGTCGAGGGGCCGCTGGGCGAGTGGGGCGTGCCGGAGACGGCCATCGACGTGCTTTCCTACGTCATCGCTTACGCCGTCGTGACCTACCTGCACGTGGTCCTGGGCGAGATGGTGCCCAAGAACATCGCGCTGGCCGGGCCGGAGAAGACGGCCCTGCGCTTCGGCCCGCCCATGGTCGTGGTGGTGCGCGTTCTGCGGCCGGTGCTGTGGCTCATGAACGCGATGGGCAACGGGATCCTGCGCCTGTTCAAGGTCCAGCCCAAGAGCGAGGTGGCGAGCACCTTCGACCAGCACGAGGTGGCGGCCATGGTCCGCGAGTCGGCCGAGGGCGGTGCGATCGACGGCGGCGACGAGGCGCTCTTGCTCGGCGCCCTGCGCTTCGGGGCCGGCACCGTGGAGTCGGTACGCATCCCGCTGCGCTCCGTGGTGTCCTTGCCGCTGAGCGTCACGCCGGCGGGGGTGGAGGAGGCCGCCGCGCGCAGCTTCTCCCGCTTCCCCCTGCGTTCCGCCGACGGCGGCTGGGCCGGCTACGTGCATGTCAAGGACGTCATCGGCACCACGGGTGAGGCCAGGCAGGTGCCGCTGGCGGCGGCCAGCGTCCGTGAGCTGCCGCGCTTCGCCGCCGGCACGCCTGTGGGTGAGGCCCTGGGCGCCATGCAGCGCGACGGCGCCCACCTGGCCCTGCTCGTCGACGCCTCCGGAGAGCCGGACGGCCTCATCACCCTCGAGGACGTCCTCGAGGAGCTGGTCGGCCGCATCCGCGACGACAGCAGGCCGGGGGCCTGACGCCCGCCCGCAAGGCCCGACGGCGCCCGCTCACCTCGTCGAGGTGGGCGGGCGTCTTGCTGTGTGTGGTCTTGCGGAACGCAGCCCCGCCCAGGATTATCTAGCACATGGATCAATTCTCGTGGGCGATGGCACCCATCGTGGCCTTCTGGGTGATCGCCGCGCTGTGGGCGGTCGGTGTGCTCTTGCTCATTCTCCGCGGGCTGCGGCGCCGCCGCCGGGGTCAACGGCCCACGGGCTCGTGGGTGGCGGCCGGGGCGGTGCTGCTCGTCGGGGTGCTCGGGGCCTTTCCCGCGTATTTCATCGCGGTGTGGAGCGGCTACTCGATCTCCATGGACGAGCGCGAGGCGCGGGCACAGAGCCCCGAGGGGAAGCGGGAGCTGGAGCTGCAGGAGCAACGGGAGGCGCTCCTGGGGCCCGGCACGCGTGCTGGGGAGGGGCCGGCGACGCTGCCGGCCAAGGTGTACGCGGACCTCGAGGAGGTGCGGGCCGCGGCCCCGGGTGAGTGGGTCGAGGGTGAGCAGGCCGGCTTGCGGCTCGTGGACGTCTCCGTTGCGCCGCTGAGCGCCGCCGCGGCGGGCGAGGCGATCGACCCGAGCGGCTACTCGACCGTGACGTTCACCCTGGAGGTCCGGGAGGCCTCCGCGCTGACGGGAGAGCGCCTCGCCGCGGCACGGGCCTCGGTCCTCACCGAGGACGGGGAGGTGTACGCGGGAACGCGCTGCACCGCCGAGGCACCGGATGCCTCGGCGGACCCGGGGGCGACGGGCTCCGGCGCGGCGTCCGGCGCCGCGCGCTCGTGGTGCCGCGTGGTCTCCACCCGCCTGGCGCGGAACGCCTCACTGTGGCTCACGATCTGGGGTCCGGAGCAGCACTACCCCCGTGCCCAGCGATTCCTCTTCGGACAGCAGGCCAGCCATCAACTCGCCGAGGCCTTGGCCGCCGCCGCTTCCGCCTCCTCCTCCGCCTCGTAACGCTCGAGGGGCTGGAGCGATCCCCGGCGATAGGGTGGGCGCAGCAGACAAGAGTGCGGGGGATGGGCATGGCGCGGGCCGCTTCGACGAGGGAGCGATCCGGCACACCCTGGCTCTGGGTGCTCATCGTCGCCGCGGTCTTCACGCAATCCGGCCTGAATCTTCTGCGGCCCGTGACGTCGTACAAGCTCCTGGCCTTCGGCGCCGATTCCGTGGCCGTGGGTGTCGCGACGGCCGCCTACGCCATCATCCCGCTCGCCGTGGCCATCGCCCTGGGCCGGCTCTCCGATCGCATGCTCAGGCTGCGGGTGCTGCTCGCCGTCGGCGCCGCGACGCTCGGCCTGGCCGGGGTGGGCCTCGCGCTGGCGCCGAACCTCTGGGGCGTCATCGCCGCCTCCGCGGTGCTCGGCTTCGGCCACCTGGCCTTCACGATCGCCGGTCAATCGGCCATCGCCCGCTACTCGAGTCCGCGCCAACTGGACGTCGGTTTCGGCTGGTTCACCGCCGCCTACTCGGTGGGCCAGCTCATCGGCCCGTTCCTGGGCGGGCTCATCGTCGGCTCGGCGCACGGCGACGGGCGGCTGGGCGCCGTGCAGACGGCGCTCTGGGTCGGCGCCGCCATCGCGGCCGCCGGCACGCTGCTCTTCGTCGCGCCCCTGCCCGGTTCGCCCCGCGACCGGCGCACCGAGGTGGAGATCGCCCCCGGCCCGCCCGACGACGCGGGGGAGGCCCCAGCGGAAGGCGAGGCGAACGCCGCGGCCGGCCACGCGGCGTCGGGCGGTGACGTTCAGGCCCCGCCAGGGGGCGCGGTGCCGGGGGCGCCGGAGGGGCGGCCGACGGTCCTCAAGATCATGCGGCGCCCCGGTGTGCCGGCCGCGATGCTCGCGGCCCTGAGCCTGCTCTCGATGCTGGACATCCTGACCGCGTTCCTGCCCGTGGTGGGCGAGGAGCTGGGGATCGATCCCGGGGTGATCGGCACGCTCCTGGCCATCCGCGCGCTCGCCTCGATCATCTGCCGCGCCGTGCTGCCGTGGATGGTGGGGCGCGTGGGGCGCACCCTCCTCATGCTCTCGTGCCTCTTCGGCTCGGGGGCCACGCTCGCGCTGCCCCCGCTCGCCCTGGCCTGGTGGCCGGGCGGGCCCGGCAGCGCGGTGGCGACGGTGTTCCTCGTGATCGGAGGCTTCTTCCTCGGGATCGGGCAGCCGCTGACCATGACCCTCATCTCCCAATCGGTGCCGGGTGCGTGGCGCGGTTCGGCGCTGGCCGTGCGGCTCATGGGCAACCGCCTGGGGCAGGTGCTGATGCCGTTGCTGGCGGGGCTCGTGGCGGCGCCGTGGGGGCCAGCGGGCGCCATCTGGATGACGTGCGCGCTCCTGGTGGTCTCCGGCGCGGCCAGCGCGGCCGATGCGCGCCGGCGCTGAGTCAGCCCGGTCCGCGGGGTCCTGGCCCCGCTGCGGCCGGGGCGTCGATGCGGCCGCAGCGCCGGGCCCCTAGCGCGGCGGGGCGGAGCGTTCTAGCGTGGGGGCAGGGCCTCGCGCAGAGACGGCCCCGGCGGAAAGAGGCGTCATGGCAGAGCAGAAGATCACCCCGTCCCTGTGGTTCGATGGCGTGGCCCTGGAGGCGGTGGAGTTCTACGTGAGCGTCTTCCCCGACTCGGAGATCCTGCAGGTGGCCCGCTACCCGGAGGAGGGTCTGCCCGACTTCCAGGCGCACCTGGCCGGCCAGCCGCTCTCCATCCAGTTCACGCTGCGCGGCGTGCAGTTCGACGCCATCAACGCGGGTCCCGAGTTCACGTTCAACGAGGCCATCTCCCTGATCGTCGACTGCGCAGATCAGGCGGAGATCGATCGCTACTGGGAGGCCCTGAGCGCCGTCCCGGAGTCGGAGCAGTGCGGCTGGCTCAAGGACAAGTACGGCCTCTCTTGGCAGATCGTCCCGGAGAACATGGGCGAGCTCATGGCCTCGCCCGGCGCCTACGAACGCATGATGGGCATGAAGAAGCTGGACATCGAGGGCTTGCGCGGCGCGTGAGCCCCTAGAACCGGCCGGCCCGCTCCGCGATGCGGGCCAGCCGCGCCGCGAAGTTGCTCGGCAGGAGCTCCGGTAGGGCGTCCACGCTGAACCACGCCACGTCCGCGGACTCGTCGCTCACGAGCAGCTGCGCGGCCGGGTCGGCGGTGACGGCCACGCCCAGGTCGAGGTGCGATCGGCAGTGTCCGAAGGCGCCGGAGAGTCCGTGGTGGTCGAGGTCCAGCACCGTGGCCCGCCCGGCCGGCCGCACGCCCGTCTCCTCGAGCGTCTCGCGCAGGGCGGCCGCGATGACGCTGGCGTCCCCGGCCTCCGGGTGCCCGCCTGGCTGCACCCAGAAGTTTCCCTTGAGGTGATGCACGAGGAGCGTGCGGCGCAGATCGGGTGAGAACACGAAGGCGCTGCACGTGATGTGCGTGCGGTGCGGGTGGCGCAGGAGCGCCGGGGGATCCTGCTCCAGCGCGGCGCGCGCGTCGGCCAGCGCCGCTGCCTCGCGCTCATCCGGCGCGCCCCAGCGCTCCTCCCAGGCACCGAGGTGCGAGCGGACATCGGCGAGCAAGGGGGCGTTCATGCGCCCCACCCTGCCACGCCTCCCACCGTTGCCGCGCCTCGGCGAGGCGCGGCAACGGCGTGCGGGCGTCGTCGTGCGTTGGGAGGTGACGTCACCCGGTGCCCGACCACGCGTGGCTCAGCGGCGCTCGAGGGCGGCCAGGGCCTCCTCGGCCGTGGGCTCGTTGGTAGCGCGGTTCCACGGTGCGCGGGAGAGCAGCGAGCCCATGGCGCACGTGTTGGACAGCGCGGCGAAGGTCAGGCCGCCGCCGATGACGCCGGAGAGCCCGCGGAGCTTGGGAGAGAGGAAGCGACCGCCGGCCAGGCCGGCCAGGACCAGCGAGCCGGCCACGAGGCGGACCTGGCGCTCGAGCGCCCAGGTGCCGGAGCTGCGCACGGCGCCACCCTCCTTCTCGAGGGCGTTGACGCCGCCCTCGAGGACGGTGGCCTCGGTGAAGCCCTCGCCCGCGAGGGCAGCGCGGGCCTGCTCGGCGCGGGCCCCGGAGGCACACAACAGGGTCACCGGGCCCTGGAGCTTGGCCGCGGCCTCCGCGCGGTGCTCGAGGAGCACGGGCAACGGGACGTTGACGGAGCCCGGGGCGTGGACGGCCTCGAACTCGGCGGCGGAACGGACGTCGATCAGCAGCGGGGCGAGGCTCATGGGGCTCTCCTGGTTCTTCGGCGGCGCGGAGGGCTTCATCTGCGGATCAGGATGGGCGGTCGGCGGCCGGGCTGGCGTGTGGTTCTCGCCCGGGTGCGCGCGGGCGTTGACCGAGCGTTCCACCGTGGGGAGGGGCTGTCACGGGTTCGCGTTCGGGGGAGTCACCGGGCGTCACGGCGCGTCACGCTGCGTGGGGTGGGGCTTGACGCGGGCGCTCGCTGGGGTGTCCGGAAACCGGGGTGTGGGGCCGGCCGGGGCGTCACCGCTGGGCATGGTGTCGGGGCTCGCGCCTACGCTGGAGGTTGGATCGTGAGCAGGAGGACGTGTGGAGAACAGGGACCTCACCATCGGGGCGCGCGTGCTGGCCAGGGGGCTGCACGCGGGCTCGACTGACGAACAGGGTCGCGGGCTCGGCGAGGCGCTGGCGGCGTTGGCCGCGCGCGTCGCCGCGAGGCACGGGGAACGCCACCCCGCCGTGGCCGTCGCGTGGCTGCATCTTTCCCTCGAGCAGGTCACCGAAGCCGAGCTGGCCGGCAGCTTCGGCGAGGAGATCTCCTCCGCCGTGGCGGCGTTGACGCCGCGGGCGGGCGAAGCGCACGCCGCCCTCGCGGCCCGCGCCTCGAGCCATCGCCTCGCCCGCCTCGTGTGGGAGGAGCTCGGCGCCGAGGCCGAGCTGCTGCGCCCCGCCTGCTGAACGCCCCGGCCGCGCCCCGCTGGCTGGAGGCCTCCGCCGCGCCCCCACCCGGACGGTGTCTCCCCTTCTCATCCCAGAATCGGAGTGGGCTCGGTACGGTTTTTGGCCAAAGAACGTACCGAACCCACTCCGATCTTGAGGAAGAGGGGGGCAGCTGAAGAGGCGTGGTCGAGCTGAGGAGACGGAGCCGTCTGGGGAAGTGCGGGGGCAAGCGAGGGGTGCGGGCCGGGGTGCTCAGGCGAGCTTGCGCACCGTGTTGAGGTTCCGCGTGGTGAGCGAGGGCTTGTGGCGCGCCGCCGCCGTGAGCTTGGAGAAGGGCGTGTCGGTGCTGGAGCCGCGCGGACAGGCCCAGTAGAGCACGCCCTCGCCGGCGCACACGCGCTCGGCGCCTTCCGCGACGGGCACGCCCGTTGCGCCGCTCGCCTCGGCGCCGTCCACGGCGATGCCGCGCCCCGCCGCGTCGTCGAGCAGGGCGGCCAGGGCCTCGGGGTCCGAGCCGAACACCACGTAGGCGTGGTGCGCCGTCGACTCGGCGTAGGGGTACCCCTCCACGAGGGCGCCGATCCGCTCCCGGGGTTCGAGCACCACGCGGGCCTCGTAGCCGAAGCGCTCGGAGAGCAGCGCCTCGATTCGCGCCCGCAGCGCCGCCGCTGCCAGGGCGTCCCCGGCCTCCTCCGCCGCGCCGAAGAGCACGTTTCCCGTGGCGAGCACGGTCTTCACGCCCTCGAAGCCGGCGTCCTTGAACGTCCCGGCCAGCTCGGCGCTCTTGATGCTCACGCCACCCACGTTGATGCCCCGCAGGAGGGCCACCCATTGCGTCATGCCCTCACCTTAGGCTGGAGGGACGACGGGCACGCCGCCCGCGGCGAACCCACACGTGAGCGAGAGCAGCACCATGCCCATGGCGGACGACCTTCTGGGGGCCGAGCAGGCCTCCACCTTCCACGCGATCCTCGGCGAGGCCGCCGGAGCGGAGCTCCCTGAACTGCGTGCCGCCTCGGCGCCGGCGGCGCTGGGCCCGCTCGCGCTCTCCGCCCGGGCCTCGGCCTTGGCGGACGCCGCGCTGGCGGGGCTCCCCACGAACGCCGCCGCCGTGGCGCGCACGCTGCGCGCGGCAGCGCAGGACCCGGCCTTCGAGGGTTGGCTGATCTGGCCGGCCGGGCTCGCCGCGACCCGGTCCGCCCTGGCGGCCGGGGACGAGCAGAGCTTCGACGAGGCCATGGACGTCCTGGCCCTCCTGACGCCGCGCAACACCTCGGAGTTCGCCATCCGCGAGTTGCTGCGCGCCCGCCCGGAACGCGGCCTGGCCATCATGCGCACGTGGGTGAGCCACCCCAACCACCACGTGCGCCGGCTCGCGAGCGAGGGCTCGCGCCCGCTGCTGCCGTGGGGGCTACGGGTTCCCGAGCTGGTGCGGAACCCGGAGCTCGCCGCCCCGATCCTGGAGGAGCTGCGCGGGGACCCGGAGGACTACGTCTACCGCTCGGTCGCGAACCACCTCAACGATCACTCGCGCCAGCACCCGCACTGGGTCCTCGAGCGGGCCACGGCGTGGGCGCAGCGCCCGCTCGGCAGCTCGACGTGGGTCATCAAGCACGGCCTGCGCACCCTCATCAAGCGCGGCGACCCGGGCGCCCTCGCGCTCCTCGGCTTCTCCGGCGCGGATCTGGCCGTCGACGGCCCGCGCGTGGCCACCACCAGCGTTCCCTTCACCGGCGAGCTGCGCTTTTGTGCCTCGATCACCAACGCGGGCTCCGTCCCGGCCAAGGTCGCGATCGACTGGGCTCTGCACCTGCGCGGCGCACGCGGCGCCGCCCGGCGCAAGGTCTTCAAGCTGGCCGCTCCCACCCTGGCCCCGGGCGAACGCCTCGAGGTCGAGCGCACCTTTTCCTTCCGCCCCATCACCACGCGCGCCTACTACCCGGGCGAACACGCGGTTGAGCTGCTCGTCAACGGCGCCAGCCACGGCCCCGTCCCCTTCGAGCTCCTCGCGTCCTGACGCGGCGGCGCCGCCGGCGCCGGGGCCGGAAGGCCCCACAAAGAAAGCCCGACGGCGGGTGGGCGGCTACTGCAAGCCGCCCACCCGCCGTCGGGCAGGAATAAGAGTGGGTGTCAGTCGGCGAGGGCCAGCTGCGCCGAGTGCGAGTCGCAGATCTGCTCGAAGGCGACGATCTGGCCGGCCTGCACGGTCCACACGTGGACGGTGCGGATGTTCAGCGGCTTGCCCGTGCTCTTGGCGATGCCCGTGTAGTTGCCGATCATCACCACGGTGTCGCCGTCCTCGATGAGGCGCTCAACGCCCACGGCGAAGCCGTTCCACGTGGCGTCGGTGGGGCCGAAGACGCCGTCGATGATCTCCTGCCGGCCGGTGTAGACGCCGGCGGTGGGGAAGCCGGCGGCCTCGGTCCAGACGATGTTCTGCGCGAAGTCGGCCATCATGGCCTCGAGGTCTCCGGCCTCGGAGGCGGCATAGTGCTTGCGCACCACGTCGATGCTGCTCATGGTTGTCCTTTCGAAAACGGGCCGTGCGCCCAGTCTGACCGGGTTCGGCTCCCGCAACGGGGGGCTGGGCGCGGATGTCCTGGGACGGGTCAGGCGGCGTCAACGCCGCGGCCGAGCGGCCACCGCGTGCGCAGCCGCGAGACCCACCAGGCCAGCGCGCCGAACGCCAGGCCGACCAGCATGATGACGAGGCAATACAGGGCCACCGTGGGGTAGCCGACCGTGGGATCCAGGAAGGGGTAGGGCACCCACCCGTCGGTGGCGCCGCGCACGAGCACCACGGCGACCCACACCACGGGGTAGGCCAGGACGAGCCAGAGCTTGCGCCAATCGAGGGCGGGGCGATCGTTGAACAGCAGCCAATCAAGGGGCAGGTACAGCGGGGTCAGCATGTGCAGGATCGCGTTGGAGAGGGGAACCTCCACACCGCCGGCCGCGCCGAGCGGCGCGAGCAGCACGGCGTAGACCACGCCAACGATCGCGATGTACGCGGTGACGCTGCCGCGCAGCACGTGGAACCACGCGGGGAGCGTGCGCCCGCGCAGGAGGGCGACGGCGGCGGTCGCGAGCACGCCGATGCACAGCAGATTCGACTGGATGGTGAAGAAGCCGAAGAAGTTGAAGGGGTTGGGCAGGGCGCCGCGCGCGATCGCCGAGACCGTGAAGGTCACCACCACGGCGAAGACGATGAGGGCCACGATGCCGAGGCGGAGCGAGGCGACGAAACGGGGGGTCATGCTTGCGAAGGTAGCCGCCGGAGGGGCCAGCGCCAAGGGGGCCGCGCCGCCGGCCCGGGGCCGGCGCCCCGCTACGCCCCGCTAGAGGGTCACGCCGCGGCTGGCCGCCTGCAGTGCGCGGAGGCGTTCCTCAAACCGGGCCACCGGGCCGGCGGTGGGGACGCCCGGCGCCACCGCGCCGATCGGCAGGGCCGCGACGGGTGCGGACGGCAGCCCCCACTCGGCGCACCACGCGGCGAGCTGGGCGGAGCTGGAGGCGTAGACGATGCGCCCCAGGCCCACCCACGCGTGCGCCGCCGCGCACATGGGGCAGTGCTCGCCCGAGGTGTAGACCGTGGCCGCCGCGCGTTCCTGAGGGGAGAGCTCGCGCACGGCCCACAGGGCGATCGCGAGTTCGGGATGGCGCGTGTGGTCGCCGCCCTTGACGCGGGTGCGGTCCTCGAAGAGCACCTCGCCCGCGGCCGAGAGGAGCAGGGAACCAAACGGCTCGTCGCCGTCGGCCAGGGCCTCCTCGGCCAGTTCGACGCAGCGGGCCAGGTAGCCCAGCTCCTCTGGGGTCAGCTCGGTGTTCTGGTGCATGAGCCCACGCTAGGTCACGGGGTGCCATCGGTGGCGGCGCGGGGCGCGTCGGCGCCGGGTTGTTCCCTTGGGGGCGGCGCGCCCGTAGCGTGGGTGGTGGACCGGCCGCCGATGCCCGCTCACCCCCTCGTGGGCGGCGCCCACGGCGGCCACGAGGAGGCAGCGATGGCATGGCGCGTGGGCGTGGGCGAGGTCCCGCGGCTGGATGAATGCGTGGAGCTCTACGACGCCGTGGGCTGGAGCGCCTACACGCGCGACCCCCAGGCACTGCAGGCGGCACTCTCCGGCTCCACCCGCGTCTACACGGTCAGGCAGGGCGGGCGCCTCGTGGCGCTCGCGCGGACGCTGTCCGACGGCGCGTCGGTCACCTTGGTGCAGGACCTCCTGGTCCACCCGGACTGCCAACGGGAGGGTCTTGGTTCGCTGCTGCTCGACGCCATCCACGAGGACAGCACGGGGATCCGTCAGCTCTTGCTCATGACCGACGACGAGCCGGGGCAACGCGCGTTCTACGAGAGCAACGGGCTCACCGAGGTGCACGAGCTCTCCCGCCCGGGACGGGCCTTCGTGCGGTACCTGTAGCCGCGCCGTCGGCCCGTGGAGGGTCGGGTCTCGACGCCTTCCGCCCACCGCGGCCCGGGGCCGGGCTCCGGTAGGCTCGGCGCGTGGCTCTTCAGAACATTCCTCGCGTCCCGCTGTGGCAGATCATCGGCATGATCACGCTGGTGATGTTCGTGGGATCCATCGCCACGGTCTACGGCGCCGGCCGCCCGCCGAGCTCCGCCTTCGAGCTGATCCTGACCTTCGTCCCGCCCGTGGGCGTGGGGATCTGGACGCTCGCGCTCTGGGTCCGCGCGCGTCGTCGTGCCAAGGAGGCGGCCGCCGCGCCCGAGGCGGCCCGGCCTTCCGACCCGGCTCGCCCCGACGCCGAGTAGCCCCGCCGGCCCGGCCCGCCGCTGAACACCCCGGTCCGGCCAACCGCCGACCGCCCCGGCCTAACGCCGACCGAGTCGCCGGGGTTTGCCCATGTATTTGGTGCTTTGCCCCGGGGAATACCCCGGGCAAAGCGCACAAAGTCTGGGCAAAGCCACGATGGGGACGACTAGAGCGCTGCCCGGCGCTCCGCCCCCTCGCGGCGCGCCGACTCGGTGATGAGCTCGCGGCCGCGGCGGAAGAGATCGAGGTCCTGCAACTCCCCAAGCTGGGCGGCGTAGCGCGCCAGGAGCGGGTGCACGGCCGGGTCCGCCGTGGGCACGGTGTCGAACCACGGGCCCAGGCGCCCGTTGCCGCCGTGCTCCGTGATGGAGCGGGCGATCCCGGCCGAGCAGGCCATCATGTGCTGGGCAAAGAGCGAATAGTGGCGCACCACGCCGGCATCGTCCAGGCCGGCCTCCTGAAACGCGGCGAGGATCATCTCCACCGCCGCGCGCTCGCCGGGGCCGTGGGTCGTAGCGACGATGGCCTCGACGCCCACGGCCGGATGCGCTGCAAAGAGCTCGACCGTGGCCTCGCCGAGCTGGCGCAGGCGCTCCTCCCACTCCTCGGGAGGGGCGGTGACGGCCTCGACGGCGCGGGCCTCGAGATGGTCGAGCATGGCCAGGACCAGCTCGTCCTTGTTGCGCACGTGCCGGTAGATGGCCGTGGGATCGGCGCCGAGCAGCTGGCCGAGCTCGCGCACGGAGAGGGCCTTGACCCCGCTGCGCGCCGTGATCTCCAGGCCGGCCGCCACGATGGTTTCGCGGTCGAGGCGACCGCGTTTGGCCGAGGCCGTTGTGCTCATGTTCCCCACTTTCCTTGCCCTCATCGTGCCACGGGGCGCGCCGCGCAACGGCATTGTCATCAATGTAGTCAACGCCGTTGACATGGTGATGCCCCTCACACTAGCGTCGACGCACGAACCCTCATCGGCGCGCGAGCGCTCCCATCCCCGCCCCGGCGGGCACCGCCCGGCGCAGCGCCGCCGCCGCGGTGGGAGCCCGGGCCGGTCCCTTGCATCCGAGGAAGTGCGCATGCCCCACGCAGACCTGATCCTGACCGGAGGCCCCGTCTTCACGGGCGCCGGTGAACCGCTCGCGGACACCGCCGTCCTCGTGACCGGCGGCCGCATCGCCGGCCTCGTCCCGGCGGCCGAGGCCCCGGACCACACCGGCCCGGCCACCCGCGTGATCGACCTGGACGGCGCGCTGCTCTCGCCCTCCTTCCAGGACGCCCACCTGCACCCCCTGGGCGCGGGCGTCGAGATGCTGCAGTGCGACCTCTCCGGCGCCGAGAGCGCCGAGGAGACCCTCGAGCTCATCGCCGCCTACGCGCAGGCACACCCGGAACGCGAGTGGATCGTGGGCGGCGGCTGGTCCATGGAGCACTTCCCCGGCGGCACGCCGACGCGCGGCCTTCTTGATGAACTGCTGGGCGATCGCCCCGCCCTCCTGATCAACCGCGATCACCACGGTGCGTGGGCCAACACCGAGGCCATGCGCCGCGCCGGTGTCGGCGCCGCCACGCAGGACCCGGCCGACGGTCGCCTCGAGCGCGAGGCGGACGGCTTCCCCGCCGGCACCTTCCACGAGGGCGCCGAGCGCCTCTTCGACGCGGTGCGCCCCGGCATCGGCGACGACTTCGCCCTCGCCGGGTTGCTCGCGGCCCAGGAGGCCCTGCTGGCCCAGGGCATCACGGGCTGGCAGGACGCCTGGGTGGGCGAGGGCATGTCCGGCATCAGCGACATCGACGCCATCTACCGCCGGGCCGTGGCCGAGGGCGTCCTGAAGGTGCACGTGCGCGGCGCCCAGTGGTGGCAGCGCGACCGCGGCCTGGAACAGATCGAGGGGATGCTCGCCCGCCGGGAGGCCGCCGCGCCCCTGGCCCCCGCGTACGTTCCCGGCACCGTCAAGATCATGGTCGACGGCGTGGCGGAGAACCAGACGGCCGCGATGCTCACGCCCTACCACGACCATTCCGGGCACGCAGGCGAGCACCGCGGCCTGACCTTCGTGGAGTCCCAGACCCTCAAGGAGGCTGTCACCGCGCTGGATGCCGCCGGCTTCCAGGTGCACTTCCACGCGCTCGGCGACCGCGCCGTCCGCGAGGCGCTGGACGCCCTCGAGGCCGCCCGCGCCGCGAACGGCCCGAGCAAAAACCGCCACCACCTCGCCCACCTGCAGATGGTGGACGAGGCGGACACCCCGCGCTTCGCCCAGCTGGGCGCCGCCGCCAACCTCCAGGCCCTGTGGGCCTGCCACGAGGAACAGCTCGACGTGCTCACGCTTCCCTTCCTGCGCGAGGGGGCGGAGGCCCGCCACTATCCCTTCGGCGAGCTGCGCGATCGCGGCGCCCGCCTCGTGGGCGGCTCCGATTGGCCCGTCTCCACGGCGGATCCGCTGCAGGCGCTGCACGTCGCCGTGAACCGCGAGGCCCCCGGCGAGAGCGACGGCCCGCTCGGCGGCGAGGCCCAGCGCCTCAGCGTCTCCGAGTTCCTGGCCGCCTACACCTCCGGCAGCGCGTGGATCAATCACCGCGAGGCGGAGACCGGCAGCGTCGCGGAGGGCTTCCTCGCCGACCTCGTCACGATCTCGCCCAACCCCTTCGAGCTCCCCGCCCGCGAGCTGCACACGGCCCGCGTCACCTCCACCTGGATCCGGGGTGAGCGGGTGTACGACGCCGCTGAGCCGGCTTCCGCCGCCGGCCTCACCGCCGCGGGCGGTGCGGCATGAGCCGCCGCCGGGAGCCCGGCCGGCCGGGCGCCCGGGCGAGCCTGGGCGCGGGAGGCGCCGCCCGCCGTCGTGCCCTGGCCATCGCGGCCTTGGCGGCGAGCGCGCTCGCGCTGAGCGCGTGCGGTCCCCCCGCCGGCGCCATCTCCGAGTGGGAACTCACGCCGGCCCAGCCCTCCGCCGCTTCCGACGTTGATCAGATCACCTGGGCCGTGCACGCCGAGCCGTACAGCCTCGACTACGCCTACGCCTTCGACTACCCGGACAACATGGTCCTCGCGAATGTGTGCGAATCCCTCCTGCGCATGAAGCCGGACCTCTCGCTGGAACCCGGCCTCGCGACGTCGTACGCCAATCCCACGCCCACCACGTGGGTGTACGAGATTCGCCAGGGCGTCACCTTCCACGACGGCAGCGAGCTCACGGCCGACGACGTGGTGGCCTCGCTGAGCCGCCACCTGGACCCGGAGGTGGGCTCCTTCTGGTACTCCGTGTACCAGAACGTGGAGTCGATCAAGAAGACCGGCCCAAGGCAGGTCACGGTGACGACCCGCATCCCCGACAGCCAGTTCAACCTGGCGATGGGCAACTCCTCCGGCGTCATCGAGTCGGCCAAGACGCTCAAGGAGAAGGGCAAGAACTACGGCAACTCGACGGGCGGCGTGAACTGCACCGGCCCGTTCCAGTTCTCCACGTGGACCTCGGGAGAGTCGATCAAGCTCACGCGCTACGACGGCTACTGGAACCAGGAGGGTCGCGCGCACAGCTCCGAGCTTGACTTCGTGTTCATGCCGGACGGCACGGCACGCACCAACGCGCTCAAGGCCGGGGAGGTGGACGGCACGTGGATGGTGCCGCCGGAGGCCATCCCGATCCTGCGCGCCGGCTCAGGCGGCGACGTGCTCTTCGGCACCAACGCCACCGTGAACTCGCTCGTGGTCTCCAACCTGAAGGGCGCCTTCGCCGATCTCAAGGTGCGCCAGGCGCTCATGTACGCGCTGGATCGCAACGGTATCCTCAAGGCCGGCTACGGCGGCTACGGCGAGGTCACCGACGCGCTGACGACGCACAGCGTGTGGCAGGGCATCCCGGCCGCCTCGGTCGACGCCGCCTTCACGGGCCTGACGAGCTACGGCCGCGACCTGGAGAAGGCCAAGGCCCTCGTCAAGGAGGCCGGGGCCGAGGGCAAGCCCGTGGTCATCGCCACGGCGCCGATCTCCAACGACTTCACCGTGACCGCCCAGGCCACGGCGGACGCGCTGAACCAGATCGGCCTCAAGGCCACGATCAAGACCGTGACGCCCAATGCGTACACGACCCTCTTCTCCGACCCGAGCGCCCGCGAGGGCATCGACCTCTTCTACACCTCTTGGTACCTCTCCAGCCCCGACGCCCTCGAGATGTACGGCGTCCTGCGCACCGGCGAGTTCTCCAACTACGGAGGCTGGGAGAACAAGGAGTTCGACGCCGTGGTGAACCAGGCGACGAGCACCATGGACGCCACCGAGCGCGCGGCCCTCACGGCCAAGGCCCAGACGATCGCCAACGAGCAGTTGCCGTGGATCCCGCTCTTCGCTCCGCCGACCACGGCCTACCTCTCCGACCGGCTCACCGGCCTCTCCCCGTCCATCAACTTCATGTACGCGCCGTGGGCCGCCGCCCTCGGCGCGCGCTGAGACCGCCGAGATCCACGTCAGGAGGAATCCCCTTGAACATCGTGCGTTCAGTCGGCGGCAAGCTCGCCGGACTCGTGTTGACGCTCTTCCTCGCTTCCCTGCTGGTCTTCTTCTCGCGCTTCCTGGTGCCGGGAGACCCGCTCTCGTTCCTGCTGCGCGGGCGCAAGCCCAGCCCGGAGGCCATCGCCGCCGTCACCGAGCAGTACGGCCTCAACCTCTCCCCGTGGGAGCAGTACCTGAAGTGGATCGGCGGGATCTTCACGGGCGACTTCGGCCGCTCCATGCAGTACCGCCAGTCCGTCTCCGAGGTGCTGCTCGATCGCCTTCCGGTGACGCTCGGCCTCGTCATCATCGCGGGCCTGCTCATCACCGTGTTCGGCCTCGCGGCCGGCATCCTCGCCGCCGTGAAGCGGGGCACCTGGGTGGATAAGACCGTGGTCGTCACGCTGACGGCCTTCGGGGCCATCCCGTCCTTCGTGGCGGCGGTCGGCTTTATCGCCCTGTTTGCCGTGCAGCTGGGGTGGTTCCCGTCCTTCGGCTCCGGCGAGGGCTTCTGGGACACCGTCCGCCACCTCATCCTCCCCTCGGCGGCGCTCGCGCTCGTGTACGTGGTGCTCATCGGCAAGGTCACGCGCTCGGCCATGGTGGAGCAGCTGGGGCGCGAGCACGTGGAGGTGGCGACCTCCCGTGGCTTGTCTCCCGCCGCCGTCGTGCGCCGCCACGTGCTGCGCAACGCCGTGGGCCCCATCCTCACGGTCTCCGGCATGCTCGTGGCCGGCCTGCTGGTCTCCAGCTCCATCATCGAGTCGGCGTTCGGCCTCTCCGGCCTCGGCTCGCTCCTGGTGCAGTCGGTGGACCGGCTGGACTTCCCCGTGGTGCAGGCGATCGTGCTGCTGGTGGTGGCGGTCTTCGTGGCCGTCAACGCCGTGGTTGACCTGCTCCAACCCCTCGTTGACCCCCGGACCGTGGCAGGAGCTGGTGCCCGATGACCGCCCCCGTGATCTCCAACGTCCCGGAGCCCAGCTCCGTCGAGCCGACGGCGCACCGCCCGGCGCCGCGCGTGCGCTGGCGCACCCCGCGCTGGATGCGCGGGACGGTGCTCGTGTGGATCGCCGCCGTGGTGCTCGTGGCTGCCGTCCTGGCCGCCGTGTTCGCCCCGTGGCTCGCGCCCAACGATCCGGACCGGATCGACCTCATGAACCAGTACGCCTCGCCCAGCGCCGCGCACTGGTTCGGCACCGACTCGCTGGGCCGCGACCTGCTCTCCCGCATGATGCACGGCGCCCGCACGGCCCTGCTTGGCCCGCTCCTCGTGGTCATCGGCTCCACGATCCTCGGCATGCTGCTGGGACTCCTGGCCGCGTGGCGCGGGGGCTGGGTGGACGCCGTCCTGGCCCGCCTCTTCGACCTGCTCTTCGCCTTCCCCGCCCTGCTCCTGGCGATCCTCGCCGTGGCGCTCTTCGGGAAGGGCCTCGTGGCCCCGGTCATCGCCATGGCCATCGCCTACGCGCCGATCGTGGCCCGCCTGACCCGCCAGCTCGTGCTGGCGGAGAAGCAGCGCGCCTACGTGAGTGCTTACCGCGTGCAGGGCTTCGGCGGCGGCTGGATCGCGCTGAACCGCGTGCTGCCCAACGTCACGCCCGTGGTGGGGGCGCAGTCGACGCTGAACTTCGGCTACGTCCTGGCGGAGCTGGCCGGCCTGTCCTTCCTCGGCCTGGGCGTCCAGGCGCCGCAGTCCGATTGGGGCTCCATGATCAACGAGGCCCAGGTGGGCCTGCTCTCGGGGCACTACCTCCCGGCGATCATCCCGGCCGTGGCCGTGGTGCTCGTGGTGGTGGCCGTCAACATCCTCGGCGAGGAATTTGCCGAGCGCATCGGAGGGAACAAGGCATGAGCCTGCTCGAGATTTCGCAGCTGACCCTGGACCTGCCCGGCGGCAAGCGCCTGCTGCACGGCATCGACCTGAGCGTGGAGCCCGGACGCACCGTTGGCCTCGTGGGGGAGTCCGGTTCCGGCAAGTCCCTCACGGCGCGCACGGCCCTCGGCCTCTTCCCCGAGAGGGCGGTCTTGGGCGGCTCGGTGCGCGTGGATGGCGTTGAGGTGCTCGGCCTGGCCGGGCCCGCCCTGCGCGCGCTGCGTCGGCGGGACGTTGCCATGGTCTTCCAGGACCCGCGCGCCGGCATCAACCCCGTGCGCACGCTCGGCGATCACCTCACCGAGGCCCTGCGCCTGGGCGAGGGCGTCTCTGGCGAGGCGGCCCGCAAGCGCGCCATGGAGCTCATGGAGGCCGTGCGCCTCCCGCGGCCGGAGAAGCACTTCCACCAGTACCCGCACGAGCTCTCCGGCGGCCAGCTGCAGCGCATCATGATCGCCGGCGCGCTCATGGGCAACCCGCGCCTGCTGGTCTGCGACGAGCCCACCACGGCGCTGGACGTCACGACGCAGGCGGAGATCGTGCGGCTCTTGGCCACGCTGCGCGACGAGCGCGGCATGGGCATGCTCTTCATCACCCACGACCTCGGCCTCGCCGGAGCGCTCTGCGACGACGTCGTGGTGCTGGCCGGCGGGCGCGTCCAGGAGCGCGGCGACATGGCCGCCGTCCTGGCCGCCCCTGCGGCCGAATACACGCGGCGGCTCGTGGCCGCGACGCCGTCGCTGCATCTTGACGATGCGCCGGTGGTTTCGCTGCCCGACGCCGGCCGGTTGGCCGGGGCGGGCGGGCGACACGAGGCGGGACCCGCCACCGGTGGTGCCGCCGCGGGCGAGGCGCCGGATGGTGCCGCATCCGCCGAGGCGACCGCCGGCACCCGGGCCGGGGACGACGCCGTCGTGCCCGCCGAGCCTGCCGTGCCTTCCGCGCCCGCCGCCGGGGCGACCGCCGGCACCGGGGCCGGGGACGACGCCGTCGTGCCCTTGCTCCGGGTGGACGGCGTCAGCCGGACGTATGCCGTGCGCGGCAAGGACCCGGTCACGGCCGTGGCGGACGCGAGCTTCGCGATCCCGCGCGGCGCGGCGCTCGGCGTGGTGGGCGAGTCGGGGTCTGGCAAGTCGACGCTCGCGCGCATGGTCGTGGGTCTCGAGACGCCGGATCGCGGCACCATCACGGTGGCCGGCAAGGACCGCACGGGGACGCCGCGCGGGCGCGAGGAGCGGCTGGCGCATGCGCGCAGCGTACAGATGGTGTTCCAGGATCCGTACCTCTCGCTCGATCCGCGCATCCCGGTGCACCGCGCCGTGCGCGACGCGGCGGCGCTGCACGCCGAGGGGCGCGATCCGGCGAAGGTCGCCACCGAGCTGCTCGATCGCGTGGGACTCACGGTGGAGCAGCAGGCCGCGCGGCCGCGCACGCTCTCCGGCGGCCAGCGCCAGCGCGTGGCCATGGCCCGCGCGCTCGCCGTGCAGCCGGAGCTGCTGGTCATGGACGAGGCCACCTCGGCGCTCGACGTGTCGGTGCAGGCGCAGGTGCTCGAGCTCGTGACCCAGCTGCGCGCCGAGCGCGGGCTGACCGTGCTGTTCATCAGCCACGACCTCGGGGTGGTGCGGCGCGTGTGCGACGAGACGTTGGTGCTGCGCCGCGGCGAGATCGTGGAGGCCGGCCCGACCGCCGCCTTGCTCGATCACCCGGCGCACGAGTACACGCGGCTGCTGCTCGACTCCGTGCCTCGCCCCGACGCCGGCTGGCGCCTGGCGGGCTGAGCCTGTCCGGGAGTGGGGCGGGGGCTTCCATGGCTTGGCCTTCTCTCCCGGGTTTGCCCCTGCTCGTTGCGCTTTGCCCCGGGGAATACCCGGGGCAAAGCGCAACGAGCAGGGGCAAAGCTCCAAGGCATAGGGTGGCGCGCATGAGCGAGTACTTGCTGAAGCGCGCCTACGACGCCCCCGCACCCGAGGACGGCGCCCGCGTCCTCGTGGACCGGCTCTGGCCGCGGGGCGTCAAGAAGGAGGTGCTCGACGCCGTGTGGTTGCGTGACGTGGCGCCCTCACCGGAGCTGCGCCGGGCGTGGCACGCGGCGGGCGCGGAGTCCTGGGAGGCCTTCGCGGACCAGTACCACGCGGAGCTCTCCGCAGCCGACGCGGCCGGGACCGGCGCCAAGGCCGAGGCCCTGGGTCGGTTGCGGGCGCTGGCGGCCGCCGGGCCGGTCACCCTCGTGTTTGCCGCCAAGGACCCGCAGCACAATCACGCGGTGGTGCTGCGGGACTACCTGCTGGGCGGCTAGCGCGGAGTCGCTGCCCCGGCGCCTGCCGCGTGGACCGCTGACCACCGGCCTGACGGCCCGGCACCCGCGCCGGGCCGCTCCCGGCACGCTTCAGGCCTGCCGGATGGACGCGGCGCCGGATAGGCTCGGCTCCCCACGGCGGTCATGGCACCGCCATGACCCTGGCAGGAGCCCCGCATGAGTGAGACCCCCGATCCAGTAGCCCTCCGCACGGCGATGGCGCCGTTGGCCGATGCCTTCGCCGCGGCAGCCCGGGCCTCGACGACGTTTGCCGACGCAGAGACGGGCGCAGGCAAGCCGGAGTTCAGCGACGAGGTGATCCGCGAGAACACGGGCCACGACTGGGCCGAATGGGTCGGGTTGATCGACGCGGGTCCGGGGCGGCAGGCAGGCCACACGGCGATCGCCGCCTGGGTGCACGAGAACTTCGAGGTCAACGGATGGTGGGCCCAGGGCGTCACGGTGAGCTACGAACGGCTCGTGGGCCTGCGGCTGCCTGGCCAGATGGCGGACGGCACGTTCACGGTCCAGAAGAACAAGACCCTGGAGGGGAACCGCGAGGCGCTGCGGGCCTGGTGGGTGTCAGACGACGCCAGGGCAGCCCTGCTCCCGGGCCTCGCATCCGTGCTGCGCTCCAAGCCAGAGGCGAAGCAGCTCAAGGTGGCGCTCAGCGGGGCCGCGGGTGAGGCGCTGGGCACCGTGGGACTGTCGGTGGAGGAGGCCAAGGGCCGGCTCAAGATCAACGTCTCACACGAGAAGCTGCCCTCCTCCGCGGCCGGCGAGGAGTGGAGGAACGCCTGGGGCGCCTGGCTCGATGCCCTGGCCGGGGCGCTCGCCTCCTGAGGCGACCGAACCGCCCCGCCCGGCCGCGTGACGTCGGGCCCTGGACCCCGAGCGTGCGACGTCGGGCGCCACCCGGCTCCGCGGCGTCGGGCCCCGGTTCCCGCGTCCTTAGTGCATGGCCCCCTTGAAGCCGAAGTGGTCGGGGCTGGCCTTGCGCCAATCGCGTTCCCAGCCCTCGGGCGGCTCGGTGAGCAGCTCGCCCGGCCGGAGCCAGCGGTAGAGCTCGGCGTAGGAGGCGTTCGAGTCCACGTCGATGTTGCGGCGCAGCATCTCCGGGGTGAGATCGGCGGCCGAGCGCACGCCCATCGAGGCGATGAGCCGCAGGGCCTGGTCCACCGTGGCGCGGTGGTAGCGCGTGACCCGCTGGGCCTTCGTGGGGACGTCGAGCGCCTTCTGCCGGCGCGGGTCCTGCGTGGCCACGCCCACGGGGCACGTATCGGTGGAGCACTTGAGCGATTGGATGCAGCCGAGCGCCATCATCATGGCGCGGGCGGAGTTGGTGAAGTCGGCGCCCTGGATGAGGCGCTTGACGATGTCGTTGCCCTCGGCGACCTTGCCGGAGGCGCCGAGTTTGATCTTGTCCCGCAGGCCGGCTCCCACGAGGGCGTTGTGGACGAGCATGAGCCCCTGCGTGAGGGGCATGCCCACGTGGTCCTCGAACTCGGCCGGCGCGGCCCCCGTGCCGCCCTCCGAGCCGTCGATGATGATGAAATCCGGTGTGGAGCCCACCTCGATCATGGCCTTGCACAGCGCCAGGACGTCCCGCCTGGAGGTCACGCAGAGCTTGAAGCCCGCTGGCTTGCCGCTGGCCAGCACCCGCATCTCGCGGATGAACTCGATGAGCTCGCGCGGGGTGTCGAAGACCGAATGCTGGGCGGGGGAGACGCAATTTTCTCCCTCTGGAACGTCGCGGATGCGCGCGATCTCCGCCGTGACCTTGGGGCCGGGGAGCACGCCGCCGATCCCGGGCTTGGCTCCCTGGCTGAGCTTGAGCGAGACCATCTTCACCTGGGGGTCGGCGGCCTTGGCGCGGAACTTCTCCGGGTCGAAGTGCCCGTCAGCCGTGCGCGCGCCGAAGTAGCCGGTGCCCAGTTCCCAGATCAGGTCCCCGCCGTGGCGGTGGTGATCGGAGAGCCCGCCCTCGCCCGTGTCATGGGCGAAGCCGCCCGCCGCCGCTCCCTCGTTGAGCGCAGTGATGGCGTTGGCGGAGAGCGCGCCGAAGCTCATGGCGGAGACGTTCATGAGGCTGATCGAGTACGGCTGCGTGCACTCCGGGCCTCCGATCATCACCCGCGGCTCCAGCTCCGGCGGCTCCAGCGGCGCCATGGAATGCACGAGCCATTCGTAGCCCGGCCGGCCCACGTCGCGCAGCGTGCCGAACGACTCCTCGGAGGTGATGCCTTCCGCGCGGTCATCGATGACCTGGCGCGTGGTCTTGTTGAAGGGGCGGCCGTCCCAGTCCCGCTCGATGAAGTACTGCTGAATCATGGGCCGGATGCCCTCGAGGAGGTACCGCGCATGCCCGATCACGGGGAAGTTGCGCAGCACGGCGCGCTTCTTCTGGGTCAGGTCGTGGATCGCCACGCCGCCGAGGGCCACGCCCCCGGCCGCCATCATGCCGAGCGCCGCCTTGGTTTTGGTGCCCATCGTCCCCCGCCTCATCGCCGCGACCGGGTGGGTCGCGTTGGCCCTACCCTGCCGCGCGGGGCGGCCGGGGGCAAGGGTGCCCGACGGCGTGTGGATCAGTGGGCGCGATGGCTCGCCTGTGAGGGGAGGAGCGGGGCGGGCCGGCGGCCCCGCGATCAGGCGATCCGCTGCTCGTCGCTGCCGTCGAGGTAGGCGAGAACGCGCTGCACCGACTCGCCGTAGAACGCCGCGAGGCTCTGCTCGGTGACGAAGCCGATGTGCGGGGTGAGCAGGGCATGGCGGGCGCTGCGCAGGGGGTGATCGGCTGGCAACGGCTCGGTGTCGTAGACGTCGAGGGCGGCGGCGCCGAGGGCCCCGGAATTGAGGGCCTCGACGAGCGCCTCCTCGTCCACGAGCGGGCCGCGCGCGGTGTTGACGAGCAAGCCCTGCGGACCCAGCGCACCCAAGACCTCGGCGTTCACGAGCCCCTCGGTCTCGGGGACCAGCTTGAGGTTCACGCTGAGCACGTCGGAGCGCTCGGCGAGCTCCAGCAGGCTCGGCACGAACTTGGCGCCGCCGTCCGCCGCGCGCCGGGCGTCCAGCCGCGGGCTCCAGGCCAGCACGTTCATGCCGAAGGCCCGGCCGTAGCGGGCTAGCCGCGAACCGATGCGCCCCAGCCCCACGATGCCGAGCGTGAGGCCCTCCGCCTCGCGACCCACCGTGGTCTGCCAGCGGCCCTCGCGACCGTTGGCCAGCTCCGTCGGCAGGTGGCGCAGCGCGGCGAGGAGGAGCGCCCAGGTGAGTTCCGGGGCGCCGGCCGCGGAGCCGCCGGTGGTGTAGACGGCCACGCCGTGCTCGCGGGCGGCGTCGAGGTCCAGGTGCGGCACCCCTCGACCCGTGTTGACGATGAGCCGGAGCCGGGGGAGCAGGGCCAGGGCCTCGGCCGAGAAGGGCGTGCGTTCGCGCATCGCGATGACGGCGTCGAAGGGGGCCAAGTCGGCGGCGATGTCGGCCGGATCTTGACCGAGCGAGTGCGTGAAGACCGTGAGCTCGATCCCGCGTGCGCGCAGCGGCGCGAAGTCCGCGCTGGAGAGCGCCGCGTCTTGGAAGTCGTCGAGGATCGCGAGCCGCGCGACGGCGCGCCCGCCGGTGGGCGCCGCGGCGTGGGGCGAGGCGATCGGCAAAGGTGGGGCAGCGTCGTCGGGCATGGGCCTCACGCTACCCCGCCACCCCCTTCCGGGTTTGCCCACCCTTCTTGCGCTTTGCCCCGGGGAATACCCGGGGCAAAGCGCAAGAAGGGTGGGCAAAGGTGCATGCCGTGAGCGCCGAGAAACCCTCACACGGTGGACGCCGCGCCGAGCCATCCACAGCGCACGTCGGAGCCGCGCGCACCGCACCTCGGCTCGCGCTGAGATGGGGCATGGATCTTGAGCGCATGGCTGCCTCCGTCATCGACACCCGCGGCGGGTCGCGGGTGTTGGGCAGTAGAAACCAGGTGGAGCGGGCCTTCGAACGGGGCGACCTGGTGAGGCTGCGTCCCGGCCTCTACGTGCGTTCGGGCACGTGGATCGGCGCGAGCAGCCGTGAGCGCCTCGCCCTGCAGGCCTTCGCGTTGCATCGTTCGATACCCGGCACCGTCTTTCTGGGTGAGACGGCTCTGCTCCTGCAGGGTTTTGACACGTTGCTCTGTCCCACCACCGTCGACGTGCTTGACGCGGGAGGCGGCCGGGCGGGAGCTCGCGCCGAGACGTACGCGCTGAAACGCGCCGGAACCGAGGAGGCGCTGCCGGTGCCTGTGCGCGGCAGGCGGCCGTGCTGGCCCACCGCGCAGACCAAGGAGGTCGGCGGGATCACGGTCGTGGACGTGCCGGTGGCGCTGGCCGATGTGGCGGCGCACCTCTCCTTCCCGCGTGCCCTCGCGGTCGCCGACGCCATCGCCCGGCGGTACGGCGGTGTGCCGCTTGCGCAGCGCCCGGAGTTCATCGCGGCGGGCGAGGGCCTGCCCTACGGACTGTGGCGCCGCCGGGCGAGAGCGGTGCTGGAACACTCGAGCCCGTTGTCGGAATCGGTGGGGGAATCCATGAGCCGCGCGGTCATCGTCGCGAGCGGATTTGAGGCGCCCGAGCTGCAGGCTGAGGTGTGGGACGCCGGACGCTTCGTCGCCCGACCCGACTACACGTGGAAACGGTGGGGCCTGCTCGGCGAGTTCGACGGGCTGATCAAGTACACGGATCCCGCGCTGACGGGAGCTGCGGGCGCGGCCGGAGCGATCAGCGCCGAGCGCGCGAGGCAACGCCGGCTCGAATCCCTCGGGTGGACCGTCATTCGTTGGGAATGGAAGGTCGCGGCCACGCCAGATGCGCTGGCCGCCGTGCTTCGACGGGCCGGCCTGCGACAGGGCGAGCCGCTGGCCGACCTGGTCTTGTGGCGGCCGCCCCGCCACCACTGAGCTTTGCCCACCCTTTTTGCTCTTTGCCCCGGGTAATACCCGGGGCAAAGAGCAAAAAGGGTGGGCAAACCCCGGAGCGGCCCGGCACACAGCGCAGGCACAAGCAGCCCGCCTACGGTGGAGGAACTCGAGGATACGAGTGACGGGGAAGGCCCCGACCGGCAACGGTCGGGGCCTTCTGCGTGTCACGGGGCTCGCCAGGCCGCGCGGCCCGCTGACACGAGCCGCTACGGGGCGAAGTTGCTCAGATGACGCCCGTCTGCTTGAGCTTGACGCGCAGCTCCTCGTCGGTCGGTTCCACGAGGTGCGAGCCGTCCGGGAGGACCACCACGGGAATGTTCTTGCGCCCGGAGATGCGCTCGGCATCGTCGGAGGCCTCGGGGGTGGCCACGAGGTCGATGTAGTTGAAGGGCACCTCGAGCTTGTCGAGGAGCTTCTTCGAACGAAGGCAGTCGCGGCACCAATCCGCGCCGTAGAGGGTCACCTGTGCATCACTCATGAGACCAAAGAGTAGACAGAATTGTTGGTTGTCGTCAGCCCCGCCCGCCCTTAGCGTGGAGCCTGGACGGGACTCGCACCCCGATCGTCCCCACCCTGAGACGGACCCCAAGGCCGTTTCATGAGGAGGAGCAGTGGCTTCCATCCAGATTGTCCGATTCGCCGACCAGGATCAGTTCGAGTTTTCCCACCACACGGGCGAGGCCATCCCTGGCCCCGGCCAGGTCTTGGTGCGGGTCGAGGCCGGCAGCGTGAATCCGATCGACCCCATCGTGGCCACCGGCGCGCTCGCCCACGCCGCCCCCGCCACCGCGAGCCTCCCGGCCGTGACGGGCGGCGACTTCGTCGGCACCGTGGTCACGCTCGGCCCGGACGTGGAGGGCCTGCGCGTCGGCGATCGCGTCTTCGGCCAGGCCGGCGTCCTCGTGGGCGGCTCAGGCAGCTTCTCCACCTTTGCCCTGGCCCCGGCCGGGTTCACGGCCCCGCTCCCCGAGGACATCTCGGACGAGCAGGCGGCCTCCCTCCCGCTCGCCGGCACCAGCGCCCTCCAGGCCCTCGAGGCGCTCAACGTGGCCCACGGGGACTCGCTGCTCGTGGTGGGTGGCGGCGGCGCCGTCGGTTCGCTCGCCGTCCAGCTCGCCGCGTCCCGGGGCGCCACCGTCGTGGCGACGGCCAGCCCCGAGGATGCCGAGTACGTGCGCTCGCTCGGCGCCAGCGACGTCCTGGACCATCACGAGGCCACGTGGGAGGAGCGCGTCAAGGACTTCGACGCGCTGCTCGACGCCTCGAACGTCCATCAGCCCCGTTGGCGCGCGCTCCTGTCCACGCTCAAGCGCGGCGGCCGCGCCATCTTCCTCAGCTCCAAGCCGGACGCGGCCGAGGCCCGGGCCGCCGGCGTCAGCGCGCAGTCCCAGCTCACCGAGCCCACCCGCGAGCGCCTCACCGCGGTGGCCACCGAGGCCGCCGCCGGCCGCCTCGCCGTGCGCGTCGGCGAGGTGTTCGACATCGAGGACGGCGTCGAGGCGCTCACGGCGCGGGTCCGCGGCAAGGTGGTGGTCACGCTCTAGGGGCGCCGGCGTTCACCACCCGGGGCCCGACGTCGGCCGCTCGCCTGGGGTGCCCAGGCGCACGCCTGGTGCCCGGGCACCCCAGGCGAGCCCGCGCCGTCGGGCAGTGCACACACGGAAACCAACCGAGGTCCCGATCTCCCACGCGCCGTCGGGCACCGCACGAGCCGGGCGCAGCCGTGGGTCGCCGCTCCCGTCCACCCGAGCCTCGCGGCGCTTACGAGTCGGTGTCGGAGATCAGTTGGAAGAGCCGGTGATCGCGCCAGGCGCCGTTGATGCGCAGATAGTCCGGTGCCACGCCGTAGTCGCTGAAGCCGGCCGAGCGCAGCACCGCTTGGGAACGGGCGTTGTCCAGGAGCGTGGCGGCCTGCAGGCGGTGCAGCCCCAGCACCTCGAAGCTGAACGCGGCCGCGGAGGCCACCGCCTCCTTGGCGAAGCCGCGCCCGCCGGCCGCCTGCGAGACCCAGTAGCCCAGGGACGCCGACTGGAACGCGCCGCGCACGATGTCGTTGATGTTGATCGCCCCCACGACCTCCTCGTCCTCGTCGAGGATGACGAACGGCGCGCAGAGCCCGGCCTGCCAGTCGGTGAGCTTGCGCTCGGCGAGCTCAAGCTGGCCCCGCTCGGTGAAGAAGGAACCGGGGCGCGTGGGCTCGTACGGGGTGAGGAAGTCGCGGTTGGTGCGGTAGAGCGTGGCCAGATCGAGGGCGTCGTTGACGTCCAGGATGCGGATGCGAGTACTCACGCTTGGCCTTCCGTGGCTGTGTGCCGGTGCAGCGCCGCCGCGCCGAGCGACGCGAGGGGGTGTTCGGCACCCTACTCCCGATGCCGCGGGCGGGCACGACAACGCCCGCAGCCCCTCCGCAGCGGCGGTGGACCGCGGGCGTTGCCCGTGGTGTGGCTACCAGGCCAGGTCGAGGCGCAGCCGGCGCTCCTGCGAACGCAGCAGGCCCAGCTCCTCGATGTCGTCGATGTAGGGGTACTCGAGCTCCTCCTCGGGGGCCGCGCCGTAGAGGGCGAAGCGCGGGCTCGCGCCGTCCTCCTCCGCCAGCACCAGGAGCAGCGCGCGGCGGGCCACGGAGCCGGCCGGTAGCCCGGCCACCTGGAGGGCCTCGAAGCGATCATCCAGCGGCGCGAACTCGTCCAGCTCGTCGTCGATGTCGTCGAGGTCGTCGTCGTCCTCGAGCTCCTCCCCGAGGGCGTCCTCGGCCAGCAGCTCGGCGTCGTCGCGGTCGTCCTCGAGGTCGCCCGCCGCGAGGGCGGCCAGGTCGGCCGCCGGCACGAGCGAGAGGTCGACGCCGTCCTCCTCTTCGGCGGCGAGCAGATCGCTCAGCCCCCAGTCGGCCAGGAGACGCTCCTCGGTGCCCGTGACCCGCACGGCCACGAGCGAGAGCAGCTCGCCGAGGGCCAGGCCCTCGCTCTCGCGCTGCACCCAGGCCACGGTGCCCTCGTCGTCGATGGTCTCGATGAGGGCCCACACGGCCTTCACCTCGGCCACGTCGTCCACGGTCTCGAACTCCCAGCCCGGGAAGAGGCTGGCGAAGGGAACCAGCTCGGGGCTCTCGGAGAGGGCGGTGGCCTGCGGCGCCGGCACGTCCCACGTGAGCTGCTCGGTGAGGCGCAGCTGGGCCAGGCGCAGCAGGCCGAGCACCTCCTCGTCGGAGAGCTCGGGGCTGTAGACGTCGCGGGCTGGCTCGCCGTCGGCGTCGGTGCTGATGACCAGCATGAGGAAGCGGCCGGTGAGTTCTTCCGGGCCGAAGTCGCCGATGCTGAGCCCGGCGAAGCGGGAATCCAGCGGGACCTCGGGGACGTCGGCCTCGTCGTCGTCATCCGGATCGCCGACGAGCTCGTCGTCGTCGAACCACACGTCGGCGGCCTCGAGCCCGGCCAGGTAGCCGGAGATCTCGGCGTACACCGTGGCGGCGTCGGCGCTCTCGCTGGCACGCTCGTGCCAGGTGGCATCGCCGTCGTCGTCGACGGTCTCGAAGTAGCCCCACACCTGCGTGGGCGTCTGGCCCGGCTCGAGGGCCGGGAGCGGGAAGTCGGCGAGCAGCGTTTCCAGGGTGACCGCATCGGTCTGCGTGGTGGTCATGCCTCGAGCCTGGCACCGCGCCCCCGGCCGCGGGCGACGCAGGGGGGAAGCCTGGGTGAATCCCTGGATGGAGGCCCGACGCCGGGTGGTCACCGGAAGTGCCAGGGCGGGCGCGCGTGGGGCGCCCGGGTGGGGCTCCCGGGCCCGGCGCCCGCGCGCCGCCCGGGCGTGGTCCCTAGCCGAGTGGGGCGCGGACGATGTGGTTCTCGTAGGCGTAGACGGCCAGCTGCACGCGCGAGCTGAGCCCCAGTTTGCGCAGGATCGAGCTGACCTGGGTCTTGACGGTCGCGAGGCTCACGCACTCGCCCTCGGCGATCTCGGCGTTGGACAGCCCACGGGCGCAGAGCAGGAAGACGGCCCGCTCGCGCTCCGTGAGCTCGGGAAGGATGTGCTCGGGCAGCGGGAGGTCGGCGCCGTGTCGCTCGAGCACCTCGCGCAGCTCGGGCGCGCCCACGGCGAGGTCGCCGTCCAGGACCCGTTCGAGCGCGGAGACCAGGAGGGCCGGCGGGGCGTCCTTGGTCAGGAAGGCGGCGGCGCCGCGGTGCATCGCCTCGTAGACGGCCTGGCCGTGCCGCAGGGTCGTGAGGACGACGACGGGCGTGTGGTCGCCTCCCGCGCGCAGGCGCGCCAGGACCTCGAGCCCGCTCATGCCTGGCATGCGCAGGTCGAGCAGGATCGCATCCGGGCGCTCGCTCGCCACGAGGTCGAGCGCCTCCTGGCCCGTGGCGGCCGGGCCGACCACCGAGAATTCGGGGCGGGCCTCGAGCACCATGGACAGGCCTTGAGAGAAGAGGGGCTGATCGTCCACGACCAGCACGCGGGGCGTCACCTCAGCGCTCCCACGCTCTGCGCCACCGCCGGGAGGAAGGCGGTGACGAGCCAGCCCCGGCCGGCGCCAGCGGAGTCGTCGGGCCGTGGCCCACCGGGGGCGGGCTGGGCGCCCGAGCCAAGCGGGGCGTCGTCGAGGTGGGTCCCCGCCGCGGGGCCGGGGGACCCGGAACCCAACCGGGCGTCGTCGGGCCCCGCGGTGAGCCAGCCGCCGGCCACGGCGGCGCGGGTGCGCATGCCCTCGATGCCCAGGCCGTTGCCGTGGCTCACCCCCGAACCGTCCCCGCCGCTCGAGGCGAGGGTGACGCTGAGGCCCGGCTCCTCTCCGCGCCAATCGAGCACGAGGCGCGCGGTGGCGCCGCGGCCGCCATGGCTGAGGACGTTCGTGAGGGCCTCCTGGAGGATGCGGTAGAGGGCGAGCTCGGTCGAATCGCCGAGGGGCAGTCGCTCGCCGAACTCCTCGCTCGTGAGGCTCAGGCCGGCGTCGCGCACGTTCTGGAGCAGCGCCGGGAGGTTCTCGAGGCCGGGGGAGGGGAGGTCGGTGTCCTCGCCGTCGAGGCGCTCGATGAGGGCGCGGACGTCGCGCAGGGAGGCCCGGGCGACGTCGACCATGCGGCGCACGGCGTCCTGCTGCTCGGCGCCGCGGGTGACGAGCGCGCCCTCGCCCTGCGCCACGATGACAGTGAGGGAGTGGGCCAGGACGTCGTGGACGTCGCCGGCGATGCCTCGGCGCTCGTCCTGCAGGGCGCGTCCCTTCTCCGATGCCTCGAGCTCGGCGCGGGCCTGCGCCACGCGGCGGCGCTCCACGGCGACGCTCGCGGTCAGCTTGAGCCCCCACGCCAGGACGGCCGGGAGGAGGAAGAGCGGGAGGGCCTTGAGCGCCGCGTCGAGGAGGACGGCTGGCCCGCCGAAGGCCGTCCCGTCGCCGACCGTGGTGGAGACCGTGTTCCCGGTCTCATCCATCCACACGCTCATGGCCACGCTGGCCGCGGCGGCAAAGGGAACAAAGAGCGCGGTGCCGAGCACAACCGAGAGGCCGGCCGCCCACCACCAGCCGGCGCCAAAGGGGAGGCAGACCAGCACGATAAGGATCGCCAAGAGGGCACCGACCACCATAACGGTGGGCTTCCACGACGCCACCCACTCCGGGACCAGCGCGGCGGCCGTGATGAGCACGCACCCGCTGGCCACGATCCAGGCCCCGAGCCAGGGCCGCAGCGGGGCGATGGAGGCCCCGACGACAAAGGGAAGCAGCGTCAGCACGGTGAGCCACGCACCGGTGGCGGTGGTCGCGTTGGCCACGCAGGCCAGCGCCGCGTAGACCACTCCTGCCACGCCGATGAGCAGCGCGATGGCCCGGCGAGGGGCCCTGAGCGCGTCGATGAGTCTCTGCAACCTCGGAGTGAGTGGTGTGCTCGTCGGAGGTGCACAAGCAGCCAGCACCAGAGCAAGGGTCCACCCCGCAAGCAACGCCCCGCCCAGCGCCAGGAGGTGGGCCACGAGGATCGGACCGCCGAAGAGCGCGATGGTCTCAGCGGGAGAAGGGAAGATGCCTCCCGAGCGGTCATCCGAGTAGAGCATGCCCTGCTCCGCCCACAGCTGCGCGCCATGGGTGCGCAACGCGTAGGCCTGCAGTCCCGCGGTGGCGGAGGCGGTGAGCGCCAGCCCCGTCAGGACGGCCCCTGCCCCCGTGACGAGCGCCCGCACCCCTGGACGCCACGAGGCGGACGGGTTTGACGGGCCGGAGGAGGCTGGAGCCGTCAGCGTCAGAAGCGCGAGCACCAGGAAGGTGGTCAGGACGAGCGCCATGTGCAGCAGCGGCCACTCGGTGAGCGTCAAGGGGACGGCCCCCGGCAGCACCCAGGTCAGGGCCGAGAGCAGGGTGAGTCCCAGGCCGAGGGTCGGCCAGCGCGGTGCCAGCACCAGGGCGAGTGCGGCGAGAGCGAGCGTGCCGAGCCCGCTCAGCCAGGCCGCGGCCGAGTCGGCTGGGGCGACGAGGGCAAGGACGATGACGGCGGCAGCGAAGAGCGGGCTTAGCAACGTCAGCACCTTGCGCAGAACCCCAGCGCGCGGTGCGGCGCTCGGCACGCTTCCCGCTGCGGCCGAGGCCGCCGCGGCGAGGGGCCCGACATCCGGGGTCGTTGAGGTCTGGGTGGTCTTCATGCCGCTCACGTTATGTCCAGGGCGTCCGGGCCGGGGAGCGCACCGCGCCCAAGCTCATCCCAAGGAGTGAGCGGCCGGATGGGCCCACGGCCCGACGCGAGGCGTCACACCCGTGGGGCATGCTGGAGATCATGTCGGTCAACGCGTTCCTCAAGACCAGCTCCGAGCCAAGGCCGCGCCGCCGACTCAAGCTGGGCTCGTGGGCGCTCGCCGGGCTCCCGGCGTTCCTGCTCGGGTACCTGGCGCAGATCGACCTCCGCGCGGCGGCCGACGCCCCCGGAACGTGGGTCATGCCCGCCCTGCAGGCCGTGCTCTTCCCCTTGTGCGTGCTTGCGCTGCTCGCCGCGCTCGTCTTCCTCGCGTGCCGCCGCGTCGTCGCGGCCGTGCTGCTCGTGATTGCCGTGGTGGCGGCCGGATCCGCCGCGCGCATCCAGGACCCGGCACCGGCGGTGCTGGCTTCGGCGCAGGAGCTTGAGTCGGCGCCCGAGGTGCGTCTGCTCAGCGTCAATGCGCAGCTCGGCGGGCTCGACCCCGCCGCTCTCCTGGCCGAGGTGAAGGCGCGCCAGGTGCAGGTCCTGGTGCTCCAGGAGGCCACCGAGGCCCTCCTCGCGCGGCTCTACGCGGACCACGGGTTCGCGGCGGCCCTGCCGCACCGCACCGGCAGGCTTCCCGCCGTGGGCGCGGACGGCACCGCGATCCTCTCCGCCGGGCCCCTCGCGGAGGAACGGCCGGCCTGGCCCGACGGCGGCCGCCACTTTGAGCAGCGCACCGCCACCGTGACGCTGCCTGGCCACCGCCCGTTCCGGGTCGTGGCCGTCCACACGCTCCCGCCCCTGGCCGACGCCGGCCTCTGGCGCAGCGAGCTCGACACCCTGAGCACGTACCAGCGGGCCCGCACCGATCTGCCGCTCGTGGTGGCGGGGGACTTCAACGCCACCCAGGCGATGCCTGGCTTCCGTTCGGCCGCGGAGGGGCTCGACGACGCCGCCCGCGTGGCCGGCTGGCTGCCCCGCCCCACCTGGCCGGACCGGCCGCTTCCCCTCGCGCAGCTCGATCACGTCCTCCTGCGCGGCCTCGCCCCGGCAACGTGGGACACGGTCGCCTTGGCCGGCACCGATCACCGCGGGGTCGCCGTGACGCTGCGCGCCCCGGCCGCCTGACGCCCGCCCCACACGGCGCTGGACCCCATGCACGACGGCGTGGGGTCCAGCGGGCGCCCGCCTCGCGCCAGGCACGGGGCGGGGTGTGGCTCAGGCGCGGCGGCGCACCCGGAGGGCCAGCAGCAGCGCGCCGGCCGCCACGAGGCCCCCGGCCGTGAGCAACCAGGGCGCGCTGGCCGAACCCGTGTGGGCGAGCCCGGTGTCGGCGGCTTCGCCGGCGGCCTGACCGGACGGCTCGGTGCCCGCCTCGGTGTTCGAGCCGGCGTCGCCGTTCGTTCCGTTGGCCTCGGAACCGTTGCCGGTGCCCGCCTCGGTGTTCGAGCCGGACTCCGTGCCGCTCTCCGCACCCGTCCCGGAGCCCTCGCTGCCGTTGGTTCCGTTGCCCTCGGAACCGTCGCCCGCCCCGTCGTCGGCCCCGTCGTCCGTCCCGGGATCCGTGCCGTTGCCGCCGTTGTCCGCGCCGCCGTCGCCCGGGGTTTCGGGGTCGACCGGGGTCTCCGGCTCCGGGCACGTGGCGGCCAGCGTTCCGGTGCGCAGCGAGTGGCCGTCCGTGTTGTTGTCGTCCGCGTAGAACGTGGGCACCGCCCCGTTCTTGCACTGGGAGAGATCGGCGATCGCGAAGCCCTCGTTGCCGTAGTTCTGCGTGTCCGCCGGGCGCTCGTAGAGCGCCGTGCGGGTGAAGACCCGAGGCCCGTCGGCCGCGGCGTCGGCCGCGCCCTCGGCCTGGACCGCCTGGGCGCCGCGGACCGCGGAGACGGGGGCCGCCGTCGTCGTGCCCTGGGTCTCGGCCTGCGCCGCGCGCGGGCTGAACACGGCGATGCGTCCGTTGCACGCGTCGTCGCACACGACCCAGAGCGCGTCGCGCTCCGCATCGAACTGCAGATCGGCGACCACGTCGAAGCCGGAGTCGATGGTCGCGATGCGGGCAAAGCCGCCGTCGTCCATGAGCGCGTAGAGGTACACGCCGCCGGTCCCCTCGACCCCCACGGCAAAGAGGCCGTCGCCGTGGCCGGGGTAGTCGGCGGGGGAGTAGACGGCGCCCGTGCGCTCGTCGGCGATGGCGTTGGCCGTGAGCCACGTGTCGGGAATCCAGGTGACGCCCTCGAGGCCGGAGTTGGCGCCGAGACCGGGGAAGTCGGCGGCGAGGTTCCACTCGGCCGAGGCCTTGAGCACGGGCGTGCCGGCGGCCGGCTCGAGCGCGGCGGAACCGGTGTCACCGGTGGGGAGGTCGTAGCGCAGCACAGCCGGGCGCGAGATCGACTTCGCGTCGTTGTCGCGCTCGCTGGAGACGTACACGCCGGCGGCCGAACCGCCTGAGGTGACCGTCACACCCTCGGCATCCACCGTCCCGGTGCCGTCCGCGTAGCGCAGCTCGTAGCCGCGCGTGCGCTGCCAGCTCACGCCGGCGTCGGAGGAATCGAGGCGGTAGAGCTCGCCGTCGCCGTTCTGGACCACCCAGAGGGCACCCGGTGCGCCCTGCGAACCCGGCTCGTGGTCGATGCCGCTCCAATCGCCGCGCGTCTCGTCGGCGGCGTCGAGCGCGGTGACGGACTGGCCGCCTGGCCACGGCGAGGCGCTGATGCCGTCGCCGCCACCCTGCTCGCCGCAGGCGTTGGCCGCGCCGGGGGTGACCCGTTGGGTGAGGGCGAAGTCGCCCGAACCGTCCGGGCACCGGCCGTACGACGTGGCGGCGTGCTCCTGCCACGCGTACTCATCGACCGGCGCGCCGTCCTGGCCCAGGAGCCGCACGGCGTCCGCCTTGCCCAGCCCGAAGCCGAACTGGGCCACGTCCAGGCGCAGGAAACCGCCGGCGGGGACGGGATCCAGGCCGGCGAGCGTGTAGCGGTGGCCGGCCTTCTCCGGCTCGGAGTCCGTGAGCACCAGGCCGTTGGGGTCCACGGCGGCCGCCCCGGTGTTGTACAGCTCCACCCAGTCATCCGGATCGCCGCCGTTGGAGACGACCTCGTTGATGACCAGCGGCGAGGAGCAATCGTTGGGGGTGCCCTTGGTGGAGCGGGTGGTGGGGGCAAAGTCGCCGGTGAGGTCGGGGCAGCGGCCGTAGGTCACCGGGGCGTGCGCCGTCCAGGCGTACTCCACGAGCGGCGTCGCATCGGCGGCCGTGACGTCGGTGCCGGCGGCGTAGAGCTTCACGGCGTCCTCGCCGCCCAAGCCGAAGGGGAAGCCCGGGCGATCGCCCTGCGCCCCATCCACGAGGAGAAGACCCTTGGCCGGGATGATGCTCCCGGCGGGCAGCGTGTACGCGTGGTCCTTCTTGGCCGGCTCGGCGTCCGTCAGGATCAGCCCTGAGACGTCCAGCTCGGCGTCGCTGGGGTTGCCGAGCTCCACCCAATCGGTGTCGTCCCCGTTGGACTCGACCTCGTTGATGACGGGGAGGGTGGCGGGGACCGGGGCGGCCGGGGCGGCGAGCGTGGCCGGGAGTTGGGCCGCGGAGGCGAGGGGCGCGCCGAGGAGGCCGAGGGTCAGCGCGGCGGCGAGCGTCGCGGGCGCGAGCAGGCGTGGGGAAGATGACATGTCCCCCAGCCAAGTCGGCGTGGGTGAAGCGTTGCCGGGCGTGAGATGAACGTCCGGTGAACCGGAGGCGGGGCTTGCGCTGACGGCCGGCGGGGCGTGCACTGGGGGCATGGAGGAGCTGCCCGGAGGAGATTCCGTGTGCTGGCTGCACCGGGTCTGCCCCGAGTGTGGCCTCTTCCTCGAGCGCCCGCAGGAGCCGCTGTGCCCGCGGTGCGGGGCCGCCGTGGGGGACGACGACGAGGCGTGAGGCGCCCCGCGAGGCGGGGCCGCGGCGTCGAGCACCGGGAGTTCATCCAACTCCTGTACAACGTCGAGGCGGCACACAGGCGACTTTCAGACTCGCTCCGTAGTGTCGGAGGCACCTCAAGGGTGCGAGTGATGCAAAGGTCCCGAACGGCATAGCCGTCCGGGACCTTCTGCGTGTGGGGCCGTGGTGCCTCGCGGGGCGACTCCGGCGTCGGGTGTGGCGCGGGCTCAGGCCACGGCGAGGAAGCCGAGCACGGCGGCCGCCACGGCCACGAGCGCCAGCACGAGCGCGCTGGAGAAGGCCTCCTTGCGGCGCGCGTGCACCACCACGGCGCCGATCATCACCACGGCCAGCGCCACGGCGGCGATGGGCGCCAGGACCGGGGCGATGCCGGTCAGCGCCGGGAGCACGAGGCCCACGGCGCCGAGCACCTCGGCCACGCCGATGAACTTGATCATGCCGGGGGCGAAGTCCTCGGCCCAGGCCATGCCGCCCTTGACGATGTCGGCCTTGGGCTTGATGGCCTTCATGCCGCCGGCCGCGAGCATGACGAGGGCAAGCAGGCCCGCCACGATCCAATACGCAATGAGCAAGGGGTCCTCCAGGGGTGCGCGCCAGCACGAAACTGACGATGAGTAAGTAACCCCATGATGAGTGAGTAAAGTGGGTCCCGCAAAAGGCACACGGCTGTGCGCCAGACACGCACACGCGTGTTCGTGCCCCGGCCGCAGCGACCCGGAAGGACCCTCATGAACAGCGCCGCCCCCGCCTGCCCCAGCGCCCAGGCCCGCAGCGCCTACGAGGGCTCCTGCAACGAACCCGGCAGCGACGGCAAGGCCGTCCGCGAGGTGCTCTCCCGCATCGGGGACAAGTGGTCGCTGCTCATCATCGCCACGCTCAACGAGGGCCCGCTGCGCTTCACCGCCATCCATCAGCACATCCCCGGCATCTCGCAGCGCATGCTCACGCTGACGCTCAAGCACCTCGAGCGCGACGGCCTCGTCCTGCGCACCGCGTACGCCGAGGTCCCGCCGCGCGTCGAGTACGAGCTCAGCGCCGTGGGCCGCACGCTCATCGGCCCCGCCGTGGCGCTGGCGGAGTGGGCCGTGGGCCACTACCCCCAGATCGAGACCGCCCGCGCCGCGTACGACGCGCGCTGAAGCCGGGCCACGCGCCGTCGGGCACCCCTTCCTGCCCGACGACGCCGGCGGGACGGCCGCGGCCGGCCCGCCCGGGGCGCCGCTCACCTGGAGGGCGTCAGGCGCCGGTGCGGCGCAGGGCCTCGAGCTCCGGGTCAAGGAACTTGCCGAGCACCACGGTGTCCTGATCCGCGTAGCCGAGGCGGGCGTAGAACCCGAGGACCGCGGCGTTGCTGCCGCGCACCATGAGCTGGACCTTGGGCGCTCCCGCCGCCAGCAGCCATGCCTCGGCGGCCTCCATCGCGGCGCGCCCCAGGCCGCGGCCGCGCCGGGAGGCGGCGACCGCCACGTAGTAGACCCAGCCGCGGTGCCCGTCCACGCCCACCATGGCGCTCGCGATCAACTCGCCGTCCTCCACCAGCCCGAGGACGGCGGAGGTGGGGCCGACGACGGCGCGGGCGAAGTCGCCGCGCGGATCGTTCCACGGGCGCACGAGGCCGGCCTCCTCCCAGAGCGCGGCGGCGGCGTCGGCCTGGTCAAGGACGAGGGGAACAAAGGCGGTCACGGGGTTCCTTTCGTGGGAAGGCGCCCAGCCTAGAGTGGCCCCATGCCAGCCGCCGAGTTCACGACGCCCGGTCCGTCCACGGATGCCGACCTCCCCTCCTACCTCGAGGCCCTCGGCGTGCCGGGGCTGGCCGATGTGCACGTGCACTTCATGCCGCAGAACGTGCTCGACAAGGTCTGGGCCTTCTTCGACCGCGTCGGGGAGGACTTCGACGCCGCCGCGTGGCCCATCGCGTACCGCCTGTCGGAGGAGGAACGCGTGCGGCGCCTGGCCGAGCTGGGCGTGCTCGCCTATTCGACGCTGAACTACCCCCACCGCGCCGGGATGGCCGGCTGGCTCAACGAGTACTCGCGCGAGTTCGCCTCGCGGCACCCGGCGGCCGTTCCCTCCGGCACGTTCTTTGCCGAGCCGGGTGCAGAGGACGTCGTGGCGTTGGCCCTGGAGCACGGGGCCCGGATCTTCAAGGTCCACGTGCAGGTGGGCGCGTTCTCGCCGGATGACCCGGTGCTCGACGCCGCGTGGGGCCTGCTCGAGGATGCTCGCGTCCCGGTGGTGATCCACGCCGGTTCGGGGCCGCACGGCGGCGCCTTCACGGGGCCGGCGCCGGTTCAGCGGCTGCTGGCCAGGCACCCGGGGTTGATGCTCGTCATCGCGCACGCCGGCATGCCGGAGTACGCCGAGTTCACGCGTCTCGCCCTGCGCTATGAGGGCGTGCACCTCGACACCACGATGGTCGGCACCGACTACGCGCAGGCCCTCGCGCCGGTGCCGGGGGACGTCCTGCGCGCCTGGGCCGACCTGCCGGAGAAGATCGTGCTCGGCAGCGACTTTCCCAACATCCCGCACCCCTACGCGCACCAGATCCGGGTGCTCGGCAACTGGGGTTTCGGTGACGCCTGGATGCGGGCGGTGCTCTGGGAGAACGGGGCCCGCCTCATGGGCGTGAACGCGTCGGGGCAGCGTGCGAGGCTTGACGCATGAGCGAGCGGACCGAGCACCTTGTCCTGACCCCCACGGCCCCGGGCGACCTGGAGGAGATCCACGCGCTCTACTCCGATCCGCGCGTGTGGACGCACCTTCCCTCCGGTCGCTTCACCGACCTGGAGGCCACGCGGGAGTGGCTCGCCGGACGCGTGCGTGGCCGGGACGTCTTCGGGATCGGCAGCTACACGGCGCGGGATCCGGAGACGGGCGCCCTGCTGGGCCACGGCGGCTGCGAGGTGCGCGGCTCAGAGTACGCGGGCGGCGACTTCATCAACCTCGGCTACCGCTTCGCGCCGGAGGCCCAGGGCAGGGGGCTGGCCACGGAGCTGGCACGCTTTGCCATGAAGGAGGCCGCGCTGCGCCGGCCCGATCTGCCGATCGTGGCGTACCTGCTCGAGCACAACGCGGCCTCGGCCGCCGTGGCCGGCAAGCTCGGGATGACCCTGCGGCACCGCGCGCCGGATGCCGGGAACCCGGACCCGGAGGCGATCAGGCTCGTCTTTGCCGACCGCGAGCTCACGCCGGCCCAGCTGGCGTCCACGCTCGCTTAGGGGACCGGGCGCCCCGGTCGTGTGGCTCAGGCCCCCGGCCAGTGCTCCACGGCGGCGAGCACCACAAAGCCGAGGCCAAGCAGGATGAAGACCACGCCGGCCACGGCATCGAGCGTGTTGGTCCAGCGCGAGACGGCCGAGCGCAGCTTGGGGTGCCCCACGAGCGCCGCGATGACGGAGAACCAGCCCACGGTCGTCACGACGAGCAGCACCAGCAGGAAGATCGTCTGCCACACGGGCCGCTGGGCGGCGATGAAGGGCGCAAACACGGCCGAGATGTAGATGACGAACTTGGGATTGGCCAGGTTCGTCAGCAGCCCCCGGCGGTAGGAGGCCAGGACGCCCAGCCGGCCAGAGGCGTCGTCGTTCCCCTCGCCCTCGGCGGCCGCCTGGCCGCGCCTGGCCAGCCACGAGCGCAGCGTCCCGATGCCCATCCAGATCAGCACGAGGCCGCCGGCCACCTGCAGGATCACCGTGATGGGAGGGAAGGCCGTCATGACGGCGGCCAGACCCGTGAACGCGACCACGAGCCACAGGGCGACGCCGCTCGCGATGCCGGCGGCGGCGGCGATGCCCTCCCGGCGCGAGCCGGCCAGGGAGCGATGGATCACCAGGAACAGGTCGGGACCGGGGGACATCATGCCGATGACCCACGTGAGCATGAGGGGGAGCAGGGCGGAGACGAATCCGGCGTCCGGCATGGGGACGATTCCTTCCGAAGGTGCTGGCGCTGGCCCCAGGGGGTGTGAGGGCCCGGACAAGCCTAGCGTCGTCCCCACACGTAGACTTTTGTCGGTGTCCGCCGTGCCCCCCGCCCCCGCGTCCCCGAAGCAGCCGAGCAGCCCGTTTGCGGGCGGGCTCCTCTTCACGACCCTTGGCTCCTTTGCCCTGATCTTCCTCGCGGCGTTCGAGGCGCTCGCCGTCGCCACGATCATGCCGGTCGTCACGCGTGACCTGCACGGCGAGGGCGTATACGCCCTGGCCCTCGCGGCCCCGCTGGCCACGGGCATCGTGGGCATGGTCGGGGCCGGCGGCTGGTCGGATCGCAGCGGGCCGAGGGGCCCGTTCTATGCCGGCGTGGGGCTGTTCACCGTTGGCCTCATCGTCTGCGGGCTCGCGCCGGACATGCTCACCTTCACGATCGGCCGCGTCCTGCAGGGCTTCGGCGCCGGCGCCATCAACGTCACGATCTACGTGCTCGTGGCGCGCCTGTACCCGGCCGCGCTGCACGCCCGCATCTTCGGGCTCTTCGCCGCGGCCTGGGTGCTGCCCTCGCTCGTGGGGCCCTACCTGGCCGGCGTCGTGGCGCAGGCCACCTCGTGGCACTGGGTGTTCCTGGGCGTGGTGGCGCTCGTCGCGATCGCCGTGGTGCTCATGCTTCCCTCGCTCGCGCGGCTCGGCGGCGCGCCGGCGATCGACCCGGCCACCGCAGAGCAGGAGCAGAGCGAGGCCGGGACCGCCCGCCGCGCGTTGGCCCCGGATCTGCTGCGCGCCGCCGTCATCGCCGTGGCGGTCCTGGCGGTGGGCACCCTCGGCTCCCAGCCGGTCTGGGGTCCGCTCTTGCTGGTGCTGGCGGTGGCGATCGCCGTGTTGCTGCTGCGCCCCCTGCTGCCGGTGGGCGCGTACCGCCTGGCCCGCGGCCTGCCGGCCGCCGTCATCCTGCGCGCCGTCATCGCCGCCGCCTACTTCGGAGCGGAGGCCTACCTCCCGCTCCTCTTCAACACGCACTACCGCCTCGACGTCTCGCAGTCGGGCCTCGCGCTCACCGCCGCCGCCGTCGCGTGGGCGCTGGCCTCCTGGGTGCAGGGGCGTTTCCTGCAGGCCGCAGCGGACCGAGCCCTGCTCACGGGCGCCGTGCTGATCGTGTTCGCGAGCCTCACGGCCGTGGCCGCCGCCATCGCGGTGAGCGCCCCGGTGCCCGTGGTGGTCCTGCTGTGGGGCGTGGGCGGCTTCGGCATGGGCCTGGCGTATCCGCGCCTGTCCACGATGGTCATCCGGCTCTCGCCGGTCAACGCGCAGGGCTTCAACTCGGCCGCCCTGAACATCGCCGACTCCACGGGTTCGGCCCTGGGGCTTGCGGCGCTCGGCACGCTGCAGCGCGGCGAGGAGTTCGGCCCGCTCGTGGTGATCCTGAGCCTGGCCGCCGTCATCGCTGCCCTCGGCGTGCTGGTGACGCGCCGGACCGGGGCCGGCGCGCCACCAGCCGCGGGCTAGCGCGCGGCGGCGGGACACGTGGGTGCCGCTGGGCACCCGGGCCGCCACGCGACGTCGGGCGGTGGCGCCCTCGGGCGCGCCTCAGACGGTCCAGTCGATGGCGGAGAGGGCGGCATGGAGGCCGCCCGTGGGGCCCGCGTGCGCGGGAGAGTAGTGCGCCAGCCGCACCTCGGGGAGGCGGGACTCGTCCACGCTGCCCCGGCGGTCGAGGCCGGCCGACGCGCGCACGGCCGCGACGAGCGGCGGCAACGCGATGTCGGGCAGGGCGAGCAGCTGCCCGCCCACCACGAGCACCTCGGGGGCCACGGCCCGCACGAGGAAGGAGACGCGCGGGGCGAGCGCGTGCGCGTAGCGGGTGAGAACCTCGACGTCCGCCTCGGATCCCTCCTGGGCGGCCGCCACGATCTCCGACATGCGTTGGCGCGGGTGGTCGCCGTAGATCAGATCGCGCAGCGGCGTCCACGAGGCGGCCAGGTTCTTCCCGACGCCGTGCGTCCGGGGGCGCGCACCGGCCATGCCGTGCGCGCCGCGCACGATCCTTCCCCCCACCACGAGCGTGGCGCGGCAACGATCGGAGAAGGTCACATGCACGGCGTTCTTCACGCCCACGAGGGCGCCGGAGGTGATCTCGGCCAGCGTGTCGAATTCGCCGGTCCGGCCGATCAGGACGGCCGCCTCGGGGTAGAGCCCCCGGAGGGTGTCCCTCACGTCGAAGCCGTCCCACTCGGGGGCGGTGATCGAGACGCGCAGGCGTCCCTGCTCGTCCACGGGCCCGGGGAGCCCGAGCGAGACGGCGCGCAGCGGGATGCCCGGGTCGACCCCGGCCAGGCACTCGGCTGCGAGCTCCTGGAAGAAACCGACCAGCTCCTCGCTCGTGGTGATCACCGGCGGGCGCCTGCTCACCTCGGCCTGGGTGGTGCCGGCCAGATCGGCGAGCATCGCGTTGAAGGCGAACGGCCCGGCCTCGACGGACAGGATGAGGCCGGCGGCGCCGTTGAAGCAGAAGCGCCGGGCGGGGCGGCCGGTGCCACCCGGCAGGCCGGCGACCGAGCGGACCCAGCCGGCCTGCTCCAGGTCCTCGAGGACGCGGGACACGGTGGGGCGGGAGAGCTTGGTGCGGACAGCCAGCTCGCGGACCGTGACCCAGGTGGTGGGCTCGGCGCGCAGGCAATCGAGGGTGGTCTGGGCATTGAGGCGCCGGAGCGATGTGACGTCGCTCGTATCAATGGCAGTCATGCTGCTGGCTCACACCGTCCAATCGATGGCGTCAAGCGCCTTGATCACGCCGCCGAGGCTGCTGCCCCGATCCGCCGGCACCTCGGAGGAGCGGAGCTCGAAGTCGTCGTGGCCCAGGCCGCGCAAGGCCACCTCGATGGGCTCGAGGAGGAGGTCGTTGGAGTCGGAGAGCTGCCCGGCAAAGACGATCGTGTCCGGATCCCACAGGGCCGCGACGTCGGTGATGCCCCGGGCCAGGCCCTCGCCCACGGTGCGCACCGCCCCGCGGGCGGTCTCGTCCCCGGCGGCGGCGGCCGCCAGCAACCGCGAGACGGCCGGCGGATCGTGGTGGCCCGTGGCCTCGAGCGCGTGCGCCATGACATCGGGCCAGCGGTACTCGGGAAGCGAGCCCACGTCCCCGGCCAGGTGGAAGGAGCCGCGGTGGACCTCGCCGTCGTGCAACAGCACGATCGAGGAGTACCAGGAAAGGAAGCAGAACATGCCCTGGTCAGAGGTGGCGAGCGCTCCGAGGCGCCGCTCGGCCTCGGCGGCCAGGAGGATGTCGTTGTTCACGAGGATCGGGATGTCGCCGAAGCGCCCGCGCAGCGCCGGAACGAAGGACCGTCCGCGCCACCCCTGCACGGCGTTCAAGGCGTCAACGTGGAGGCCGTTCTCATCCGGGATGACCGGCGCCGAGACCGAGAGCGCCAGCACCGGAACCTCCGTCTCCAGGCCCAGGTGCTCGGCGACGGCTGCGAGCTTGGCGTCGAGGAAGGGCAGGACGAACGCGAGGCACTCGTCCACTGTGGACAGCCGCTGGCCGTAGACCATCTCCCACGAGAGCTCGGTGCCCACCAGGTCGGTGATCATCACGCCGGTGATCGCGTACCCCACGTCGATGCTCACGACGAGGCCGCGGAGGCGGTTGAAGGAGTATCGGCGCGCTGGGCGGCCGGTGGCGCCGGGGCGGCCCTCGGCACCCAGCGCCCAGCCGGCCTCCACGAGGTCATCGAGCAGCCGCCCCACCGTTGGCCTGGACAGGCCAGTGGCGACGGCCATCTCGCGCACGGTGAATTTGCGGTACGCCTCGGCACGCAGGACCGAGAGGACCTTGGAACCGTTGAGGCGGCGCAGGGAGGCGACGGCGCTTCCATCGAGGTCGGTCACGGAGTCTCACCGAGGCGGCGGATCACGGGGCGCCCCACTCGACGTGATCGAGCGCGGTCGAGAGCCCGCCAAGCGCCGGCGCATCGACGTGGTCAACGCTCGCGCAGACCATGAGCGGTGCGCTGCCGAGCGTCAGCTCGAGGGCGGCCCCCAAGGGGCCCAGGACCAGGTCCCGCGCCGGCGCAAGGCAGCCGCCGAGCACCAGCCGTGCCGGGTCGAAGGCCCTCAGCAGGACCTCGACGCCCGGGGCGAGATCGTGCGCGTAGCTGCTCAGGGCTGCCACCGCCTGGGTGTCTCCGGCGAGCCCGGACGCCACGAGCTCGTCGAGCGTCTCGGTGCCGGTTGTGGCCAGGACGGCCGCCGTTGCCGCCCGCCAGTCGACCGAGGGTAGCCCACCGATCGCCCCGGCGGCGCCCGAGGCCCCGCGGTAGGGACGTCCCTCGATGAACGGCGCCACGCCGGTGATGTCGCCGGCCAGGATAAAGACGGCATCCTCGCCCGCGCACAGCTCGCCGTGTTGGAGTTCGGCCTCGGCGGCGGCGAGGGGGGCGCCCTCGAAGACGAGGGTAAGGCCCTCCAGGCCGGCCAGCCGCTCGCGGAGGAGCGCCGGCAGCTCGGGCCGAGCCCACGCCGGCGAATCGGACCACGGAAGGACGCGGCCTTCGCGGTCAACGGTGGCGGGGAGGCTGACCACGACGGCGCTCAGCCCGCCGTGCGCCTCGCCCTCCTCGGACAGCAGCCCGAGCAGAGCCGCCGCCGCCGCGTCGGCCATGGCCTGTGCGGCGGCCGGGTGTCCGTGCGGGGCGTAGTCGCGGCGCAGGACGGTGCCGGAGAGGTCTGCCAGTGCCGCCAGCAGGTTGTTGGCGCCGAGGTCGAGCGCGGCGACGAGTCGGCGGCGGCGATTGAGCGTGAAGGTGCGCGCCGGCCGGCCGGCCGACCCCGTGTGCGCCAACTGCAGGTGCGCCCAACCACTTTCGGAAAGCTCGGTCAGGAGGCGGGCCGCTGTGGGCCGAGAGAGCCCCAATTCGTCGGCGACATCCGAGGCCGTGAGGGCCAGGTCGGGGGAGCGGCGCAATCGCTGCAAGGCCCCGTCCCTGTTGACATGTCGCAGGGAGGAGACGTCGCTCCCGATGATCTGCGGCACGGTGCTCCAGGTGGTCTTGAGCGGGGTGAAGACACCTCATGCTACTTTCGAAAACCGCAAACTCAAAGATCCGAAAGGCATCTACCCAAGAGGGCACGCGGCGCTTGCCTGAGCCCGGCCGGCGTGGCCGGACCATGCCCGTCCGGGCGCGCCGCACGGCCTCGCTCGGCGTAGCCTCGGTGCCCTACGGCGCGTGATCCGCGCCGGTGAGGCCGTCGCCGGAACCGCTCCGGGGCAAGGGCCGGAGAAGCGAAGGAGCAGGTCATGAGCACGCAGTCGTGGAGGGAGCACTACTCCCTGCTGACGGACGGGGTCCCGGCCGAGGCGTGGCACCCGGCCGCCGAGGGCGAGGCGGCGTGGGTGGTGCTGAGCGCGTCCGCGCAGGAGGTCGCGCGCGAGGGCAGCCTGCCCCAGGAGGGCGTCCTGTCCCAGGCCCCGCTGGGCGACTACGACGTGATCGAGCTGTCCGTCTTTGCCAAGCCGTGCGCCAGGATCCGCTGGCGCTATGACGGCGAGGAGGGTGGCGCGCTGAGCGAGGTGCAGGCGGTGGCCGGGGCGGACATCGACGCCCCGACGCGGGCGGCCCTCGTCGAGGCGGCGCTCGACGAGCTCTGGCAGGAGGGCGGGGAAGAGGTCTTCACCGTGGTGCCGGCCGAGCAGGAGGAGCAGTACACGGGCGCCGGGTGGAGCGTGCTGGAACGGGTCTCGCGCGGCTGAGCGATCCGCTGCGGCCGGCGCCCCGCGGCATTGGCTCATGCCGGGTCGGCTGGCTAGGGTGCTCATGGGCCAGCGTGCCCGCGTCATCCCTGCCCAACACCCTCAAGGAGCGTCATGCGCTTGATCCCTCGCGCCCTCGTTGCCGCCGCCGCCGGCCTCGGCCTGGTGCTGTCCGGCGTGGCCCCGGCCACCGCCGCCCCGGCACCTGCCGCCGTCCACGTCGTGACCGCCGTCAAGGCCAAGCCCGTCACGATCAAGACCATTCCCACCAAGACCGTCTCCGGCTCCGCCAAGGCGACGGTCACGCCCTCGTACTCCAAGCTCAAGGGCGTCACGGGGGCCAAGGCCGTGCTGACGGTCAAGAAGGGCTCCAAGACCGTCGTCGCCTCCAAGGCCTCGGCGAAGCTCGCGGCCGGCACTTACAAGGTGACGACCAAGGTCAGCTACAAGTACAAGGGCAAGAAGGCCACGGCCTCGAAGACCCAGACCCTCAAGGTCGTGAAGAAGGCCGCCACCAAGGCATCGGTCGCCGGTGTGACCCCGGGCGCGTTCTGCAAGAAGGCGCTGGCCGGGCACAAGGGCGTCGGCAAGAAGAATGGCTTGATCTACACCTGCAAGAAGAAGGTGGGCGACAGCCGCTACCGCTGGCGTCGCTGACCCACTCGATGCACGACGGCGCCTCGGTCACCCCAGGTGACCGGGGCGCCGTCGTGCCCAGGGCACACCGCGGCGTGACCCCGCGGTCCGGGCCCCCGTGCGTCATCGTCGGCCCGCCGGGCCGGGCCTATCGGTCCGACCACTGACCCGCGAAGGTGACGCGCAATTGACCTGGGTGGGTGTGATCCGCTTCACTACTTTCCTAGGATGCGGAATCTTGCATCCGTATCGTGGAAGTTCACGCCTCGAACCCCGGGCGCGGATCTAGGAACAGGAGAGCCGATGACCACCGTCGAGCAGCAGCCTCGCGGCCGCGACGTTGACCCAGAAGAGACCGCCGAGTGGCTCGAGTCCTTCGACGGGTTGTTCCAAGAGACCGGCCCCCGCGGCGCGGAGGACGTGCTGCGCGCCCTCGTGGAGCGCGCCGGCGACCACGAGGTTCCGGTCCCGGCCGGGCTCGGCACCACGACCGACTACGTCAACACCATCTCCGCCGCCGACGAGCCGGAGTTCCCCGGCCGCGAGGAGATGGAGCGCGCGTACCGCAAGTGGATGCGCTGGAATGCGGCGATCATGGTGCATCGTGCGCAGGCCCCGGGCATCGGTGTGGGCGGGCACATCTCGACGTACGCGGGTGCCGCGACGCTGTACGAGGTGGGCTTTAATCACTTCTTCCGCGGTCAGGATCATCCCGGCGGCGGTGACCAGGTCTTCTTCCAGGGTCACGCCTCCCCTGGCATGTACGCCCGCGCGTTCATGGAGGG
>JAITLQ010000011.1 GCA_031277795.1 Arthrobacter sp. | reverse complement strand
AGGAGGCGGGCGGCTTCGCCGCCGCCCCCTGCGCCCGCGCCTCCGGCGCGGTGGCCGGCTCCGCCGGCCGTAGGTCGGGTTGGGTGCGCGTGTGTGAGGGCGCGGCTGTCGCCGCGCTTGCGCGTGGGTGGTGCGGGGTTGGGTGTGGTGGGTGTCGGTGGGTGTGGGTGCGGGGTTGGGGTGGGTGACGGCCTGCGGCGCTTTCCCTTCCCCTCTCTTGGGGTGAGGGCTTCGCCCTCTCCCCTGCGCGAGGCTCGGGAGCGCCTCCGGCAGGGCCTTGGATGGCATGGGGGGTGGCTGGGAGCGCTGTCCACTCCCCTACCGCCCCCAGACGCCCCTCACGCCCCCCACAGGCCCTCACACCCGCCAGGAGCCCCCAGGCCCCCCAAAGGGGCTCCCCCACCCCCACAACGGCCCACAACCCACACCACCACGAGCCACACACGGCCGAGGCCGGCGGGGGCGCAGCGCACGGCGGCACCGGCGGGGCGCAGCGGCCGGCACGCGGGGCCGGCGACGCGGCCGAGGCCGGCGCGAGGCGGCGCCGGCACGCGGGGCGCAGCACGGCGGCACCGGCGCAGCACGGCCACGAGCGCCGGGCGGCGCACGGGGCGCACGGGCGGCGCCGGCGCAGCGGCCGGCACGCGGCCAGGGCGGCACATTGACACCCACCCACCCCACCACCACAATGGGGGAAAGGGGGAACTATGCCCACATCACGACCGCCACCCCCGAGCAACACAGCAGACACACAGAACCCCCACCGACAGCAGCCGGCAGCCAGGACGGCCAGGGCACCGAGCGCAGCCCGCCACAGCGCGGGCGGTGCGGGCGGTGCGGGCGGTGCGGGCCGCCACAGCGCGGAGCCGCCGGCGCGCGGGGCGCACGGGCGGCGCACGGGACGGCGGCCAGCGGCGCGAGGCCAGCGCGAGACGGCGCCGGCAGCGGCTCGCAGCGCCGGCAACGAAGCCGACCGGCGGCCGGCGCGAGGCCCGCGCACTAGCAACCCACTAGCCAAACCCTAGAAAAACCCTAGGACTCCACTAGCAGATGCCTAGGACACCCCAAGCCTAGCCATACAACACCACTACCCAAACCCCAGCCAGCGGGGCCGGCAGGAAGGCCGGCGAGGCGGGGCGCAGCGGCCCGGCCGGCCAGACGCGGGGGCCGGCAACGGCCAACGCAAGGCGGGGGGCGCGGGCGGCGCACGCGGCGCACGCGGCGCACGCGGCGCGGCCACGCAGCGCGGCCACGCAGCGCGCGGCAGTCGCGCAGAGCGGCGGCCGGCGGCCGGCGGAAGGCCGGTCAGCGGCCAGGAGCGGCCAGGAGCGGCCAGGAGGCATTCTCACCCGCCCGTGCCCTCAGGGATGACGAGGCGCCCGTGGCCAACGTTTCACGTGAAACAACGAAGGGCGCCCCGCGGGATGCGGGGCGCCCTTCCTTAGCCGTCTCGGCGTCAGTCCTTCGGGTCCATCAGAGCCATGATCCGATTCAGATCATCCACCGAAGCGAACTCGATCTGAACCTTGCCCTTGCGGGCACCCAAGGTGATCTTGACGTTGGTGTCGAAGCGGTCCTGCAGGGTCGTGGCGAGGAAGTCGAGGCGTTCGTGACGCTCGGGCTCGGTGCGTCGGCGACGTGCGGCCGGGGGCTTCTCACCCTGCGTCAGCGACACCTGCTCCTCCGTCGCGCGCACGGACAGCCCCTCGGCGACAATGCGCTGAGCGAGCTTCTCCATTTCCACTGGATCCTCGAGACCCAGGAGTGCACGGGCGTGACCCGCAGACAGGACGCCCGCGGCCAGTCGGCGCTGCACGAGTGCCGGAAGCCGCATGAGGCGGATCGTGTTGGAGATCTGCGGGCGGCTGCGCCCGATGCGGGCTGAAAGCTCCTCCTGCGTGCACTCGAACTCGGTCATCAACTGCTGGTAGGCAGCCGCCTCTTCCAAAGGATTCAACTGCGAACGATGAAGGTTTTCCAGCAGCGCGTCGCGCAGCAGGTCGCCGTCCTCGGTCTCGCGGACGATCGCGGGGATCTTGGTGAGACCTGCCTCGCGCGTGGCGCGCCAACGCCGCTCGCCCATGACGAGCTCATACTTCGGACCCTCCGCCTCGCGGCTGGGGCGCACAACGATGGGCTGCAGGAGCCCAACTTCCTTGATCGACGCGACAAGCTCCTCGAGCTCGTCCTGATCGAACACCGAACGGGGCTGCTTGCGGTTCGGGTGAATGTCGTCGAGGGGCACCTCTGCAAAGGATGCACCGGGAACGGAGAGCAGCTCCTCCCCCGCCTCCTGTGTCGGCTCCGGGGCGGCATCCCGCTTAGCCGAGGCCCCCAACACATCGGGGACGGACTGGCGCGTGCGCGTACGATCAGCCGTCGCCGTGAAGAACATGTCCGCAGGCCTGGCCTTGCGAGGAGCGCTCGCGGCCTTGGGCGCGCGATTGACCACGCCCTCGGAGACCGAATGTCGGGGCGTGTCGGCCGTCGACTTCTTCGCCGCGGGCTTCTTGGCGTGCGATGCCGCTGCGGCGGGCACCTTCTTGGCCGGCTTCGAAGCGACCGGTGCGACCGGCTCTGTCGCCTTCTCTTCCGGCTCCGCCGGCGAGTTCGCGATCAGGGCTCCGAGTCCGCGTCCCAGTCCGCGTCGTTTCTCGGCCATGGTGTCCTTTCGGGTGGAATGTTCACTTCTTATCGTAGTCGCGTGGCCGGGCTTTCCCTACGCGATCGTCGATCTACGGGCGTGACGTTCCACGTGAAACACCGCATGCCCGGCGCCCTCTCCGTTTCACGTGAAACCATCGATGATGCATGAACCGAATTGAACTTAGATGTTCAGTGTTCTGTCTGAATGAATCTCGGTCATGCCGGCGCGTGAACCACGTGAGCGAACCCTCATCCCAGCCAAGCTTGATGGCCGAAGGCCCGCATGAAGCCGCTCATGGCATTCATAGCAGGAAATCCATAGATCCAGATTGAATATATGTGAAATCCGCTCAGGGAGCGCCCGAACACCTTCTGGTCCACTCGCCGACACCTGAGATCCGGCACCAGGCACCAGGCAAAGGCGTGCAGAGGACTCGCGGGAACACGGGATCCACCACCGTAGGCCGGGCCGTCAGAGCACGCGTGGGACGCCTCTCCCGAGCGCGGCTCAAGCGGGGCCCGCAGACCAGCGGGCAGTCGTCAAAGGATGCCCCCCCGGTTCAGGGAGCCTGACAACACCCACGAGGAGAAGAACAAGCCAGCCCATGCGCCGAGCCACGCCGCGGGCACGGGTCCCTGCTCAGCGAGCGCGCATCACGTCCGTGCCCGTCATCCATTCGCACCGTGTGAACGTGCGCCTGCTGAAGTGATCCTTCCTGAAGGATCCCGCGCGCGACTGTGCCGAACGGGCACCTGGTCCTCGCCGGAGGAGACATTGATCCTCAGCTCCGCCTGCTCTCTTGACGAGCCGCGTCCCCGCACCCTGCGCTCCCGCGATCGAGACACAACGCCGCGCTGCCCGGGATCGCCGCTGCGGCGCGGGGCGCCGCGCCACGTGTCCGCTCTTCACGGCCATCCCGACCGGTTTCACGTGAAACGTGCTATCCGTTCGTCGCCACCCGGGGTGCCCAGTGAAGTCGATGGGTACAACGCAGTTTCACGTGAAACAACGGTGATCCCCCCGCCGCGAAGCGGTCTTCCACGGATCACGGGGCGCCTCGTTTCACGTGAAACACGGACGCGGTGTGTGCGATCAACTCACCCCAAGGGACAGGCGGACAGTTTCACGTGAAACAAACAGATCGTTCACGCCAGTCGGGGAGCAGCGCGACCAACAGCCCGGGGTGAGAACACCGACCAGCGTAGCCTGCGCCTGCATCTCAAGCACGATCCGAGGTTGGTCACCACGAACCGAACATGTGCTGGTTTCACGCTGGGCAACGAGCGAGCAGTTCATGGAAGGACCGAGACGGCGGCACATCATTCAACCCAAGTCGGTGGCGTCTTTTCGGTGGTCCCCACGAGCCCGCGGCGGAGCTACGGCCTCACCAGGGCTGGCGCGTCGCGGGTACCCACCAGGGCCCCAAGGACCGCACCAGCACGCCTCACCCCGCCTCCCAGGACGACTCCGGGAGCGCGATCACCTCATCGCCACTGCCAACCAAGGCGGCTGACGCCGTCGATCAAGCGGGCGACCAACCGCCACCGTGAGGCGGGCGGCGCCCTCACCACTGGCGGGCTCGGGCGCAATGCACCAGAAAGCATCGGAATTCCCCCGGTGATGCGGCGCTTCCCCGCGCGATCCCGGACGAAGGCAGAAAGGGAAATGAAGGTGACAGAGCGGACGAAGTGACGACGACTCGCCGTACCGCATGAGGGAGCGCAGCTGGAACGTCTGGCCCAGGAAGGAAGGTGGCAACTGACCCAGACCCTGCCGAACCACGGCGGGGTGCGAGCGCACTTGTGGAGCCGTCCTCATCGCTCTCCAGGACCAAAGCGACGGCCAGCACCAGGCACCCGCACCGGGCGTTGAAGCCAAGTGCGTGCAGTCGGATACTTCCGCATCGACGTGGACACCGCGAACTGAACCCATACCCCCGCGAGAACCGACCAGACGGCACGCTCGTGGACTCCGCGTCAGTGAGGTAACCGTGCCGCCGCTCATCTTCGAGGCATGGCAGGTGCACCGGCTCAAAGTGTCGCCCGTGCTCCACCCTCAGGCAACCCCACCCCATCGAGTGCTCAAGCCACAGCAACCGTCATGGGCGGCTCCGTGGCACGGACGAAGGTTCCCCTCCGAGGGACGAAGGCGAGCCAGAGACCGGCCGCGCCTGTCGCCGGCGTTCGAGCGTGAGCGTGGCCGATCCGGCTCCCAACATCCCGGGCCACCTCTGGTCACCCGTGCAGGGCAGCAAGGGACTCGACGGGAGTGTGGGGCGCACCGTCGACTGATCTATTCAGCAGGCAGCGACGCGAACCGGGCGCGGTCGCTGAAGCAAGGCGCGAGCTGAGCGGTGAGCGAGACCGGGCGTGATGTAGTGACGAAGTCCGGGACTGGGGCGGCGCCCCAAACCGAGCTGCAGGAGCACGAAGCGGATGCCTGCGGCACGCATGCCCGCGCACGTGCACCGTCATCCCCTCACCGCCCCGTGGAGCGCCAAGCACGCCTCCCGGGTGGTCTCGGGCCCAACACTCGCGAGCCGCACCCGAGCGCCACACGCGGGCTCACACCACCGCCAGCAGCACGTCCCGTCAGGCGAGGCCCGCGCACAAACGCTTCGCCAACAGCGCACTGTTGAACCGACGTCTTGCCCACGGACCTCCTACTCTCCCCACCACCACCTACGCTCGTGCGGGGCGGCATTAGCCACCCCTTGCTTGCCTTGACTTCACCTCGGTCGTGCGCGGGACCAAGCGGCTATCTTCGGCCCGGGTTCTGGTGAAGTCAATGGCTCGAGTTCGACGCAGCGTTTCACGATGCACACGGTGATCGAGGCGGTGCCTCACCTGGCCCACGCAGTAGCAACGCCCGCGTGGCACAACGCTCCTGCCCATGTACGCGAGGCAGATCGTCCGGGGACCTCCACTGCCCCACTGCCCATAGCCCATAGCCCACCGTCGGTCGTCGCTCGCCAGTCGCCAGTCGCCAGTCGCCAGCGAGTGTCACCGACCTCGTCGGAGCAAAAGAATCGGCCGCCGGCGAATGCTGCAGGGCAACCGTCGCCGGTCCGATCCATGGGAATCGGGGGAGCCCGGCGACGCTGACCCCAGCACAGGACCTGGCCGGCTGGCGGGCTGGCCGGCTGGCCGCTGGCTGAATGGCCAGCCGGCTGGCCGGCTTTGACCGTGGTCGTGGTCGTGCCCCTGGTGGGGGTGCCCGTGGCCCTCGCCGCGCTTGTGGACGTGATCCGGGCTGGGGCTGGGGGCTACGGTGCTGCGCGAGGTGCTCAGCTTCAAGACAAGCAATCCCACATCGCACGCCACTGAGCTCCACCGGTGGCCGGCATAACACGCGGGCCGCCGGCGCAGACCAAAACGCCTCCGTCGCCCGCAGGGGCGAATACAGCATCGACGGCGGTCCACTGCTGCCAACGCCCTCTGACACCGCTCACAGGACCGCCGAGCAGCCTCCGTCAAGCCGTCCAAGGAGCGGCTTCTGCGGCCGACCCCGGCGTGGACCACGCGTCTCCCCTCCGCGGCTCTCGCTTCCCGCTCCCCCACCGCCGTCAGCACGCCCGCATGCCGGCCGACATGAACACCACATAGAGGGCGGACGTTTCACGGGAAACATCGGGTGACGAGACCACGCGTCCACCGATAGGACCGCGCCTTGCTGACATGGCACCGCTGCGGCAGCTGGGCATCATTCAAGGTGCGTTGTTGTGGCCGCATGACACCGCGTCTCTATCCCCAACTCCACGCACGTCCGTGGATAACTGTGAACAAGTCGGCCAAAACGCCGTCCTCTCACTGCGCATCATCCACATGACAGCACCGTTACCCACAACCCGGTCGACCGCTGATTTCCGCGAGATGTCGCGGGTTTTGAGGCTGCTTTTCCAACTTATCAACAGAAGTGACGTGCTCATCCACAAGCATCCACACCTTGTCCCCAGTTATCCACAGCACTGTGCACCGATGGCTGGGGAAAAGCCGTTTGCGGCATACACAGACTGGATTCCCCCACCCCGAAAAGCACGACGCAAGTGCGTGAGGAGAGCGATCGAGGCCGTGCCGTCGTCTCCAACCCCCTCCCCCGACGGAGGCATGCGGTGCGGGGCTGACGGCCACAACCGCCAACGGCAATGGCAACGGCAACGAACTGCTCCAGGGCGACGGCGACGACGTGTCACCCTCCCACCGAGTTGCACGAGCGGCACGAGCGGGCGGCGAGCTTTAGGCCAGCAGCCCTGCACAGCGGGCGGCACAACCACGCCCGGGCAGACGGACACGAGCGCGCCAAGCGAGCGACCCCGTTCGATGCGCCGCCCCGGGCCCGTCCGCCAACATCAACACCAACGCCAAACTGCTCATGCGATATAAACATGAAACACACTGAATCATGAGCACCTCGACATGAGAGGTGTCTCGCCCCCATCGGAGTACCCGACTCGACCGATGCGCGCACCCGACCCCTGGTCAGGGCCAAGGCCCCACCGGGGAAGCAAGGCCGTCAGCAGCGCAACAGTACGAAAATCAATGAAAACCGCTTCATTTAACCCGTGCAGCGGCAAAGGGAGTCCAGAACGCAGCTGTCCCCGCCCGAAACCGGGCGGGGACAGCTGCGCGAGTGAAGGACGTGCCTAGCGGCCGGGCCGGGAGGCCAGCTCCGCGGCCGCCTCGAGATAGGCCAGGGCACCGGTGGAGGAAGGATCGTAGGTGATGACCGACTGCTGGTAGCTCGGCGCCTCGGAGATGCGCACGCTGCGCGGGATGACCGAGTTGAGCACCTCCTCCGGGAAGTGCTGCCGCACCTCATCCGCCACCTGCGCCGCCAGATTGGTGCGGCCGTCGTACATGGTCAGCAGAATCGTGGAAACGACGAGGGCCGAGTTCAGGTGCTTTTGGATCATCTGAATGTTCTTGAGCAGCTGGCTCAGACCCTCCAGTGCGTAGTACTCGCACTGGATGGGGATCAGCACCTCGCGCGAGGCGACGAAGGCGTTGACGGTCAGCAGCCCAAGCGAGGGAGGGCAGTCGACGAGCACAAAGTCCAGGCGCGGCTGCCCCTGCTCGGCGCGATAGCTCTCGTACTCCTCCAGCGCGCGGCGCAGGCGCTGCTCGCGGGCCACGAGGGAGACCAGCTCGATCTCGGCGCCGGCCAGGTCGATGGTGGCGGGGGCCACCGTGAGGCGCTCCAGATCCGGGCACGGCACCACGATCTCGGCCATCGGCTTGTCGTTGATCAGGACGTCGTAGACGGAGGGAACCTCGGCCCGGTGGTCCACCCCCAGCGCGGTCGAGGCGTTGCCCTGGGGATCGATGTCCACCACGAGCACCTCGAAGCCGGACTTGGCGAGCGCGGCCGCGAAGTTCACGGTGGTGGTGGTCTTACCCACGCCACCCTTCTGGTTGCTGACGGTGATGTACCGGGTGTTCTCGGGGCGGCTCAGCGGGCGCTGACGTCCGCGCCGGCGCCCGTGCGCCAGCTGCTGAAAGTCCATCGCCGAGTGCTGCTCCATGCTGTCCTTCGTTTCAAGATGCGGGTCTGCACGAGGTGGACGTGCAGACGCGGTCCAGTCGAGTCTATCGCCCAAGACCGTCACCATCCGGGCCGCGCCCGGACAGCGGAAGGGGACCCGTGCGTCGTCGTGCCGACACGCTCCGAGTCCCCCTCTTCAAGTGTGCTCCGCTCCCCCGCCCCCGGGGATGAAGCCGAATGGTTGGTGCCTAGCCGATCGGCACCCTGACCACCGTGGTGGGCTCCTCGAGGAAGCCCTGTCCAAAGGTCTCGACGCTCACGTCGTGGCCCTTGAACTTGCGGATGATCTTCTGCGCCTTCTCCACCTCTTCGGCCGCGCTGCGGCCCTTGAGTGCCACCAGCTCGCCACGGCCGTGCAGCAGCGGAACAGTGAGCGGGATGAGATTGCGCAGGGCCGTCACGGCGCGGGCCGTGACCACATCGGCGTCGATCTCCTCGGCCACCTGCTCGGCGCGCGCGCGGACCACGTCGACGCGGGCCTCCAGGCCCAGGTCCTCGACCACCTCGTCCAGCCACTGCACGCGGCGATCGAGGGGCTCGATGAGCACCATCATGAGATCCGGGCGGGCCAGGGCCAGGGCGATGCCGGGCAACCCCGCACCGGAGCCGACATCGGCCACGAGCGCGCCCTCCGGGATGGCGTCCCCCGCGGCGGCGCAATTGAGCACGTGACGCCCCCACAGGCGGGGAATCTCGCGCGGGCCAAGCAGGCCGCGCTCGATGCCGCTCGAGGCGAGATGGCCAACATAGCGCTGGGCCAGCTCGGCGTTCTCGCCAAAGTAATGCTCGACGGCGGGCAGTTCCTCCGCGCTCGGGCGCGGGGCGTCTTCGGGAGCCACCGCGATGGCGGCCGCGTCAACGCGCTCGCCCTCGGGGCCGGTGCCCGGACGGAAGGATTCCTCTTCCTTTGACACGCTCAGCCCTCCGCGGGGTGAACGACGACGTGCCGGCGCGGGCCTTCGCCCTCGGAGTCAGACACGAGGCCGGCCTCGGCCACCAGGTCGTGGACCAGCTTGCGCTCGTAGGCGCTCATGGCCCGCAGGTGCTCCGGCTCGCCGGAGGCTTTCACCGACTCGATGACGGCGGCCGCCAGGTCGCCGAGCTCGGCGCCGCGGCGGGCACGGTAGCCATCCACGTCGAGGATGAAGCGGGAACGCTGACCCGTGCTGGCCAGCACGGCCAGGCGCGCGAGCTCCTGCAGGGCCTCGAGCGTGGAGCCGTCCTGGCCCACGAGCTGATCGAGGGACCCCGGCTCGTCCTCGGATTGCAGCGAGACGTAGACCCGGCCGGCCTTCACCTCGATGTCGATATCGCCATCCAGATCGGCGATGTCCAGGAGCTCCTCGAGGTAATCGGCGGCGGCGTCGCCCTCCTCGTCCAGGCGCGAAGCGGGGATCGTGGCGGTCTCCTGCTCCGCATTCCCCTGCTCGGGCTGCTGCTGCTCGGGGGCGGCGGCGACGTCCTCGACGGCGTCGGAAGCGTGGTCCTGCTCGGGGCTCTGGGTCACTTCTTCCTCCGATTCTTGCGCTGCGGCTGCTGACGCTGCGTTTGGTTCTGGGCCTTCTCCTCAGCCTCGATGGCCTTCTCCTCGGCCTGGGCCTTGGTCATGCCCTTGGGCGGCAGGCCCTTGGCGGCGCGGCGGATGTTCAGTTCCTTCTCAGCAAGCGAACCCGGGGTGGGGTTGTACTTGATGACCCACATCTGCTGGCCAAGCGTCCAGACGTTGGAGGCCGTCCAGTAGATCAGCAGGCCGATGGGGAAGTTGATGCCACCGATGCCGAAGACCAGCGGAAGCACGTACATCATCATCTTCTGCTGACGCATGAAGGGACCCTCGAGGGCCTCCTTCGTCATGTTCTTGGTCATCAGCTGGCGCTGCGTGAAGAACTGCGAGGCGACCATGGCCACGATCATCACGATCGCCACGATCAGCACCGAGACGTTGGTGTTGCCGCTGCCCAGCGTGCCGACGAAGGTGTCGGAGAGCTTGGCGCCGAAGATGCTCGAGTCATCGAAGCTGCGGACATGATCGGCGGACAGGGCCGCGATGCCCTCGTTGTTGCCCTTGGCCTTGGAGGTCGTGGAGAGCACCGTGTAGAGCGAGAAGAAGAACGGCATCTGCACGAGCAGCGGCAGGCACGAGGAGAACATGCCGGTGTTGTGGCTCTTGAACAGCGCGCGCTGCTCGGCCAGCATGGCCTGCTGCGAGACCTGGTCCTTCTTGCCCTTGTACTTGGCCTGGAGCTTGCGCAGCTCGGGCTGGAGGGCCTGCATGGCGCGCTGCGCGCGGATCTGGCGCGCGAAGAGCGGGATCAGGGCCGCGCGCACGCCGATCGTCACGAAGATGATCGCGAGCGTCCAGGTCCAGCCGGAGTTCGGGTCCATGCCGATGAGGCTGAAGCCCTCGTGGAAGAGCCACAGCAGCCACGACATGATGTACCTGATCGGCGTCAGGATCAGATTGATGAAGTCAAACATGATGCGGTACTACGCTCCTCGGGCCGCGGCTGCGGCAGGGTGAGCCTCGTCAAGAGGGGGATGATTAAGAACAATGATCTTGGGCGGGGCATCCTGCGACCAAATCCGCTTGCCTGGTGGCACGGGGTCGATGCCTCCCTTGGCCCACGGATTGCATCTCAGGATCCGCCGGGCGGTGAGCCAGGAACCCTTCAGCGCCCCATGGACCGTGACGGCCTCGAGGCCGTAGGCGGAGCAGCTGGGAAAGTAACCGCACACCTGGCCGTAGAGCGGCGAGACGATGAGCCGGTACAGCTTGAGGAAGCCAATCAGCAGGTTCCTGGGGAGGTCGACGACGTGTCGCCACCACGGCGTGGGAGGCACCTGATCCGCCGGCGCCAAGGGGGCCGGGCCGAGCTGGGCGACGACGTCGGCAACGGGCACGCTGCCATCAGCGGCCGGCTCGTGCGGGTGTCGGTGGCTCACGGTGCATCGCTCTGGCCCGGGGCCTTAGCCCGGCCGGCGGTGCGCTTGAGGCCCTTACTCAGGTCCTTCACGAGGTGCTGCCAATCGGCGTCTGCGGCGGCCGGCAGGGCCCGCACCACGACGTCCGCACCGGAGAACCCGGCCTTCAGCTCAAGCCAGGCAGCCTCACGTAAGCGTCGCTTGACGAGGTTCCTGACCACAGCATTGCCCACCTTCTTGGAGACGACAAAGCCGAACCTGGCCGGCCCGGCATCTTCAGAAGAATGAACGAGCGTAGAGACGACGAAGTTCCGGCACCCGAAACGGGTGCCGGAACGCACTGTTGTTTTCAGCTCGCGCCCGTCGCACAGACGGTGCATGCGGGGCAGCAAAGTGACCTTCGTCGTCGCGGAAGGGTCTCCCTACAAGGGGAGCCCGCTCCCGTGAATCAGGCCGAGAGGGCCTTGCGGCCCTTGCTGCGGCGGCTGGCCAGGATGGCGCGGCCCGCACGCGTACGCATACGCAGACGGAAACCGTGCTTCTTGGCGCGGCGGCGGTTGTTCGGCTGGAAAGTCCGCTTGCTCACGGTGCTCACTCCATGTCGTCGTTCTCAGGCATCGCCCGCCGCGACAGAAAGAGGAAGAACGGGATGGATGCATCGGTCAAACTTGAGGCCCCTCCGGCCTCCTCGGCGAGGAATCCGGTGACTGACGGGTGCGCAAGGCACCCAGCGTCACATTGAGGGACTTGTTAACGGTAGATGAGGGCACGGGCATGGGTCAAACTGCCGTGGCGCATCACACACAACACTGGCCGAGGGCTCGCGGGCCGGGCACAGGACGTGAGCTGTCCACCGCCTGTTCACATCCATTATCCACAATCTGGGGAGATCGATGGGGATATCCCGTCCTTTCGGGTGAGTTTTTCCCCATACGGGTCGCTCGGCCTGTGCATAACCCCTCCCGCGCCGGGTACCGTGGAGACTCGCGCCGGAGGTTCCGCCGCGGAGCGCGGGAGGTTCCTCCCGGGGAAGAGGCACTTGAGCGTGAGCAGCGATGAATCCAATAGCGTCGGCAGCGCCTGGCGTCAGGTCGTCCGCACGCTCGAGCAGGACGATCGAGTCTCCCCGCGTCAGCGCGGCTTCATCGACCTCGCCCAGCCCCTGGGGCTCATGGAGTCCACGTTGCTCCTCGCCGTGCCGAGTGAACTGGCCCGCGAGGTCCTGCAGAACCAGCTGAAGTCCCCGCTGGATGATGCCCTGCGCACCGTCTTTGGGCACGACATTCTCTGCGCGTTCACGATCGACAGCGACCTCGCGCAGGAACCGGAGCCCAACGTTCCCCCCACCCGGGTGGACCGCAATGAAAGCCAGCAGGGCGTCGTCGAGCAGGAGAACGGCGACCGCGAGCGCCTCCACCACCCTGTCCCCCACGCGCGGACCCAAGGGCAGGCGCCGCAGCCGGCGCCGCCGTCGACCTCCACGGAGTTCGGCCGCCTGAATCCGAAGTACGTCTTCGACACCTTCGTCATCGGTTCGTCCAACCGCTTCGCCCACGCGGCGGCCGTCGCCGTGGCCGAGGCTCCGGCCAAGGCCTACAACCCGCTCTTCATCTACGGCGGCTCCGGCCTGGGCAAGACCCACCTGCTGCACGCGATCGGCCACTACGCCCGCCACCTCTACCACGGCATCCGCGTGCGCTACGTGAACTCGGAGGAGTTCACCAACGACTTCATCAACTCCATCCGCGACGACGAGGGCACGAGCTTCAAGCAGACGTACCGCAACGTCGACATCCTGCTCATCGACGACATCCAGTTCCTCGCGAACAAGGACGCGACGCAGGAGGAGTTCTTCCATACCTTCAACGCCCTGCACAACCACAATAAGCAGGTCGTCATCACCTCCGACCTGCCGCCCAAGCAGCTCGCCGGCTTCGAGGACCGCATGCGCTCGCGCTTCGAGTGGGGCCTGCTCACCGACATCCAGCCGCCGGAGCTGGAGACCCGCATCGCGATCCTTCGCAAGAAGGCCCATGCGGAAGGGCTCTCCGCGCCGGACGATGTCATGGAGTACATCGCCTCGAAGATCTCCACCAACATCCGCGAGCTCGAGGGCGCCCTGATCCGCGTCACGGCCTACGCCTCGCTCAACCGCCAGCCCGTGACGCTTGACGTGGCGGAGCACGTGCTCAAGGACCTCATCTCGGATGAGGACGCCCAGGTCATCACCCCGCAGGCAATCGTGGCCCTCACCGCCGAGTACTTCGACCTGACCATCGAGGAACTGAACTCCAAGTCGCGCACCCGCACGCTCGTGACGGCCCGCCAGATCGCCATGTACCTCCTGCGCGAGTTGACGGACATGTCGCTGCCCAAGATCGGCGAGCTCATGGGCGGCCGTGACCACACCACGGTGATCCACGCCGACCGCAAGATCCGCGAGCTCATGGCCGAACGCCGGGCCATCTACAACCAGGTCACCGAGCTCACGAACAAGATCAAGCAGCAGCACCGCGACTGAGTTCCACCCCCACATTTCCCTTCAATCCCGGGGAAAACCGGCCTTCGGTGGACAACTCCGTGGACAGCCGGGGGACAAGTTGTGGGCGAGCGCAGGCCGCCTGTGGACGATGTGGATGGCATCGAGTTTCATGCACAGGGGCTGAGACCGAGTCCCGGCGGCTCTCGACAGTTCATCAACAGGTGAAATCCCCGGGATTCCAGGGCTGAAGAGGGTTTTCCACAGATTCCACAGCGGTTATTAACACTCCCACTCTTCCTTCAGACACCAAACAACGTGTTCCCCTGGCCCCCTTCCAGTTCGATCCGAAAACAGATCAGCTTCCGGATCAATCCCAGCCAGCTACCCTGACACCGCATCCCACCCCTCCCTCACAATCGTTGACGTGAGCTACGCATCACTGATGCACTCGAGACGCAACGACGCCAAAGCCGAAGGTAGGCTGAACGTCCAGATCTCTTCCGTTTCGAAGCCCGTCAAGCCAGGGCGAAAGGTGGCCACCCGTGAAGTTCAGCGTGGAACGCGACGTCCTCACCGAGGCGGTGACCTGGACGGCCAGGTCCCTCGCCCAGCGTCCGGCGTCTCCCGTCCTGGCAGGCATCCTCATCACGGCAACCTCCGGCATCGTCACCCTGGAGGGCTTCGACTACGAGACGAGCGCCCACCTGGAGATCGAGGCCCAGATCGAGGAAGAGGGCACGATCCTCGTCTCGGGCAAGTTGCTGGCCGAGATCTGCCGCAGCCTTCCGCAGGCCGCCGTCACCATTGAGACCGACGGGACCAAAGTGCAGGTGCGCTGCGGCCGCTCCCGCTTCCACCTGGCCACCATGCCGGTGAGCGAGTACCCGACCCTCCCGGCGCAGCCGGAGGTGCTCGGCCTCGTCGACGGCGCCGAGTTCGCCCACGCCGTGGCCCAGGTCATCGTTGCCGCCTCCAAGGACGACACCCTGCCGATCCTGACCGGCATCAAGGTCGAGTTCGACGACGACACCATGACGCTGCTGGCCACGGACCGTTACCGGCTCTCGCTGCGCGAGCTGGCCTGGCGCCCGGCGACCCCCGGCATCCAGACCTCCGCGCTCATCAAGGCCCGCACCCTCAGCGAAGCGGCCAAGACCTTGGGCGGGGCGGGAGACCTCACCCTGGCGCTCTCCCCTAAGGGAGACCTCATGGGCTTCTCCTCCGGCGCCCGCCGCACCACCACCCTCCTCGTGGACGGCGACTACCCCAAGATCCGTTCGCTCTTCCCGGAGAGCTCGCCCATCCACGCGTCGGTGCGCACCTCGGACCTCGTGGAGGCCGTGCGCCGCGTCTCCGTTGTGGCCGAGCGCAACACGCCCGTCCGCCTGCAGTTCACCCAGGGCCAGGTCGCCCTGGACGCCGGCACCGGCGAGGATGCCCAGGCGGAGGAAAGCATCGAGACGCTGCTGGACGGCGAGGACATCACCGTCGCGTTCAACCCCGCCTACCTCTCAGAGGGCCTGGCCGCCTTCGATTCCGAGTTTGTGCGGTTCTCCTTCACCTCCGCGCCCAAGCCGGCGATGCTCACGGCGCAGAAGGAAGAGAGCGGCGAGGACGACGACGCCTACCGCTACCTCGTCATGCCGGTGCGCCTGCCGAACGCCTGAGCGCCCGTCGCGTCGGGGGCGCCGTCGGCGCCCCTTTCGCGTTCGTAGCGAAGGAAACATCAACAACAGAAATGAGCACTGCGGCCCCAGCGACGTGGCTTGCGGACCCACCTGATTCCATCGGAGGAATTGACATGCACCTTGGCATGATTGGCCTGGGCAAAATGGGCGGCAACATGCGAGAGCGCCTCCGCCGCGGTGGCCACACGGTCATCGGCTACGACCGCAACCCAGACGTCAGCGATGTGGCCTCGGTCCAGGACATGGTGGCAGCGCTTCCCGCGCCGCGCGTCGTCTGGGTCATGGTTCCGGCCGGCGAGATCACCGACGCCGTCATAGCCGAGCTCGGCGGGCTGCTGAGCGCGGGCGACCTGATCATCGACGGTGGCAACTCGCGCTTCACCGACGACGCCCGCCACGCCAGCGAGCTGGGCGCCAGGGACGTGCGGTTCGTGGATTGCGGCGTCTCCGGCGGCGTCTGGGGTCTGGAGAACGGCTACGGCCTCATGGCGGGCGGCTCCCCCGAGGACATCGCCGAGCTCATGCCGATCTTCGACGCGTTGCGACCCGAGGGCGAGCGCGCCGATTCGTTCGTCCACGTGGGCGAGGTGGGCGCCGGCCACTACGCGAAGATGGTCCACAATGGCATCGAGTACGGGCTCATGCAGGCGTACGCCGAGGGCTACGAGCTCCTGGAGCGCAAGGACATCATCAAGGACGTTCCCGGCACCTTCAAGGCCTGGCAGAAGGGCACCGTGGTGCGCTCCTGGCTGCTCGATCTGCTCGTGAACGCCCTGGACGAGGACCCCGAGCTGGCCCAGGTTGCCCCGTGGGTCGAGGACTCCGGCGAGGGGCGCTGGACGGTCGAGGAGGCCATCACCGAGGCGGTGCCGATGCCGGTCATCACCTCCGCGCTCTTCGCGCGCTTTGCCTCGCGCGACGAGGAGTCCCCGCAGCTGAAGATGGTCTCCGCCCTGCGCCATCAGTTCGGCGGCCACGCCGTGAAGAAGGCCTGAGCAGCGGGCCGTGTTCGTCTCCCACCTCACGCTGCGCGATTTTCGCAGCTACGCCCTCGCCGAGCTGGAGCTCGGGGCGGGCACGAGCGTGCTCGTTGGCCACAACGGGGTGGGCAAGACGAACGTGGTCGAGGCGATCGGCTACCTCTCCACCCAGGCCTCGCACCGCGTGGCCAACGATGCCCCGCTCGTGCGCTTCGGCGCGGAGCGGGCCATCGTGGGTGCCAGGGTTGAGCGGGGCAAGCAGGGCACGGCCGTGGAGCTGGAGGTCATCCCCGGCCGGGCCAACCGCGCCAGGATCAACCGATCGAATCCAACCCGGGCCCGCGAGGCCCTCGGGATCGTGCGCAGCGTGCTCTTTGCCCCGGAGGACCTCGAGCTCGTCAAGGGCGATCCCGGGGCCAGGCGTCGCTTCCTCGATGACCTGGTGGTCCAGCTGCGCCCGGATCAGGGCGCGGCGAGGGCCGACTACGAGCGGGTCCTCAAGCAGCGCAATGCCCTGCTGAAGTCGATCAGGGGTGGCGGCCGCATGAACGCCTCCCACGAGGCGACGCTTGACGTGTGGGACGCCCACCTCGCGCAGGCGGGGGCCAGGGTCCTACGCAACCGCGTGCACGTGCTCGGCCTGATCGCCCCGCACCTGGCCGAAGCCTACGCCTCGCTGACGGACGGCTCCAAGCCGGCCACCGCCCTGTACCTGAGCACCGTGACGGGCGACGCCGAGCGCGTGGCGCAGCCCGGGGAACCCGTGGCCGACCCGCGCCTCGTGGGGGCCTCCCTCCCCGAGTACGAGGCGCTCCTCTTGGCGGCGCTGCAGGGGGCGCGGCGGCGCGAGGCCGAGCGCGGCGTGACGCTCGTGGGGCCCCACCGCGACGATGTCATGCTCGCCCTGGGTCCCGCCCCGGCCAAGGGCTTTGCCTCGCACGGGGAGACGTGGTCCCTGGCCCTGGCCCTGCGCCTGGCCTCCTACAGCGTGCTCACCGAGGACGATCCGGCCCCGACCGCGCGCCCCGTCCTCATGCTCGACGACGTCTTTGCCGAGCTCGACTCCCGCCGCCGCGCCAAACTCGTGGCCACGGTGACGCAGGCGGAGCAGATCATCGTGACGGCGGCCGTCCGCGAAGATGTTCCCTCCGAGCTCGACGCCCGCCTCATCCCGGTGGGCCCCGGCTGGGTAGGTGCCGCGCCGGCACCCACGCCGGCCTCGCCGGGCGCCGGCTCGTCCCCCGAGGGGGACGGAGGCTCCGAGACCGAGGCGAGCGTGCCCGACGCCGCCGGCGCACCCGACGTCGCCCAAGTCACCGAGGGTGGGCGTCCGGTGCACGACGCCGGCTCGTCGCCCGGCGCTGCCGTGGCCACCGAGGGGGCGGCCCCCGTGCCCGACGCCGCCGCGTCGCCCGAGGCGGACGTCGTGGGGGAGGCGCCGGACACGTCGTCGGGCGCCTCCGAGGCGCCACAGCCGAGTCACGGCGCCGCCTCGCCGCAGGCCATGCTCGTGGCCGAGGCGCTGGGCGGTGAGCCGGCGTGAACGAGCCGCGGGAATGGATCCCCACCCCGGATCCCGTCACGGAGGACGGCGGCGAGCCGGAGGCCGATTTCGCGCGCCCCGAGAATCTTCCGGGTGAGGTCACCCTCGACGAGGCGGACGCCCCCAAGGTGGCGCTCCAGCGGGCGAGGAACGCGGCCCAAGAGCGCGGCGAGGTCCGCCGTGGCGCCGCGCAGGTGGCGAGGGCACGGGAGAAGGCGGCGGCGCGCAAGGCCGCCGCCCGCGGGGAACGCCCGGCCGGCGTGGCCAAGGACGACGAGGGCCGCGATCCCGTGGGGCTCGGCCGCGTCATCTCCTCCCTGGTGCGTTCGCGCGGCTGGAGCGATCCGGTCGCCGTGGGGTCGGTGCTCACGCGCTGGGCCGAGATCGTCGGACCCGACATCGCTGCACACACCGAGCCGGAGTCCTTCGAGAACACCATCGTGGTGGTCAGGTGCGACTCGACCTCGTGGGCGACGCAGCTGCGGCTCATGCAGCACACGGTGCTCAAGCGCTTCGACGCGACGGTGGGCGCGGGCGTCGTGACGACCCTCAAGGTGCTCGGCCCGGCCGGCCCCTCATGGAAGCACGGGCTGCGCACGGCACAAGGCGGGCGCGGACCCCGCGACACCTACGGGTAGGCACCGAACGGGCGGGCCCGTCCCGGATGGGTGCCGGGTGGTCCCGTTCCGCGACGCCGGGTCAACGGAACGCCTCAGCGGCCCGTCAGTGCGACGAGGGTTGTCTGCGAGCGATCACCCTCCCAGCGCCTCGCGAGGCTGTGAGGGACGTTTTTAGGCCGTTGGCGCAATGTCGCGTCCCGAGAACCCCCCGTTTTCGAGCGACACGCGGTAGAATGGAAAGGCCTTTCCGGCGTCCAGCGCGGGCCCGGTGGGGCGGCACGTCCACCATCTGCGCGCAAGGAGCCCGGAACACTCGTGACTGAGCAGAATCAGCAGAACCCCGAGGAATCGGGCGCGGAGACCTCCGAGAACGCCATCGAGGTCCACGCCCACGCAGGCACAGGCAACGTCGGCAACGGCAAGGTCACCGAGGAGTACGGCGCCTCGGCGATCACCGTGCTCGAGGGCCTCGAGGCAGTCCGCAAGCGCCCGGGCATGTACATCGGCTCCACCGGCGCGCGCGGCTTGCACCACCTCGTCTACGAGGTCGTCGACAACTCCGTGGATGAGGCGCTCGCCGGCTACTGCGACACCATCCGCGTGACGCTGCAGGAGGACGGCGGCGTCCGCGTCGAGGACAACGGCCGCGGCATCCCCGTGGAGATCCATCCCACCGAGGGCAAGCCCACGGTCGAGGTTGTCATGACGATCCTGCACGCCGGCGGCAAGTTCGGCGGCGGCGGCTACGCCGTCTCCGGCGGCCTGCACGGCGTCGGTATCTCCGTCGTCAACGCCCTCTCCCGCCGCGTGGTGACCAAGGTCAAGCGCGAGGGCTACGAGTGGGACGCCGAGTTCGGCAACGGCGGCCACGTCATCAAGGGCCTCTCCCGCGGCGAGGCCACCGAGCTGACGGGCACCACCCAGACGTTCTACGCGGATCCGGAGATCTTCGACACCGTCGAGTACGACTTCGAGACCCTGCGCGCCCGCTTCCAGCAGATGGCCTTCCTCAACAAGGGCCTGCGCATCGTCCTGACGGATGAGCGTTCCTTCGAGGAAGACGGCGAAGAGGTCGCTTCGGACGACGAGTCGGTCGCCACCTCCGTGCCGCGCCACCGCACGGTGGACTACAAGTACGACGAGGGCCTGCTCGACTACGTCAAGCACCTGAACACGGCCAAGAAGGTCGAGCTCATCCACCCCGACGTCATCGCCTTCGAGGCGGAAGACAACGATCGCAAGATCTCGGTGGAGATCGCCATGCAGTGGACCTCCGCTTACTCGGAGTCCGTGCACACCTATGCCAACACCATCAACACGCACGAGGGCGGCACGCACGAGGAGGGCTTCCGCGCGGCGATGACCGGCCTTATCAACCGCTACGCCCGCGAGCAGAACATCCTGCGTGAGAAGGACGAGAACCTCACGGGTGACGACATCCGCGAGGGTCTCACCGCCGTCATCTCCGTCAAGCTCGGCGAGCCCCAGTTCGAGGGCCAGACCAAGACCAAGCTCGGCAACTCCGTGGCCAAGGGCTTCGTGCAGGGCGTCGTCAACGACGGCCTGGGCGATTGGCTCGAGCGCAATCCGGGGGCCGCCAAGGACATCGTCCGCAAGGCCCAGCTCTCCGCGCAGGCCCGCATCGCCGCCCGCAAGGCGCGCGACACGGCCCGCCGCAAGTCCCCGCTGGAGACGTTCGGCATGCCGGGCAAGCTCTCCGATTGCTCCTCGAAGAACCCCGCGGAGTGCGAGGTCTACATCGTGGAGGGTGACTCGGCCGGCGGCTCGGCCAAGCGCGGCCGCGATCCCCGCACCCAGGCCATCCTGCCGCTGCGCGGCAAGATCCTGAACGTGGAGCGCGCCCGCCTCGACCGCTCGCTCGGCAATGCCGAGATCCAGTCGATGATCACGGGCTTCGGCACCAACATCGGCGAAGAGTTCGACATCTCCAAGCTGCGCTATCACAAGATCGTGCTGATGGCCGATGCCGACGTCGACGGCCAGCACATCACCACGCTGCTGCTCACGGTGCTCTTCCGCTTCATGCGCCCGCTCATCGAGCACGGCCACGTCTACCTGGCCCAGCCGCCGCTGTACCGCATCAAGTGGTCGAACGCGCCGCACGACTACGTCTTCTCCGACGCCGAGCGTGACGCGGCCCTGACCAAGGGCTACGCCAACAACCAGCGCCTGCCCAAGGACAACGGCATCCAGCGCTACAAGGGCCTGGGCGAGATGGACTACCACGAGCTGTGGGACACCACGATGGATCCGGCGCACCGCACGCTCCTGCAGGTGACCATGGACGACGCCGCCGCCGCGGACCAGATCTTCAGCGTCCTCATGGGCGAGGACGTCGAGGCACGCCGCGATTTCATCCAGCAGAACGCCAAGGACGTCCGCTTCCTGGACATCTAACGGTGCCCCACGCCTCCCTCGCTGCCCGCGGGAGGCGTGGCGCGGCACCCGCCCGACGCCACGCCGTCGTGCCTTTAAAGACTTCCCTGACACACACGTGAGGAACTGTTCACTATGAGTGACGAGATCCAGCCCCAGGACGGGGCGGACGAGCAGCCGCTGCAGGGCGCCATCGTCGACAAGGTCAGCCAGGTTGACCTGCAGACCGAGATGCAGCGCTCCTACCTCGACTACGCCATGGCGGTCATCGTCGGGCGCGCGCTGCCCGACGTCCGCGACGGCCTGAAGCCCGTGCACCGCCGCGTCATCTACGCGATGTACGACGGCGGCTACCGCCCCGACCGCGGCTTCAACAAGTGCGCCCGCGTGGTGGGCGAGGTCATGGGTCAGTACCACCCGCACGGTGACACGGCGATCTACGACACCTTGGTGCGTCTCGTCCAGGACTGGACCATGCGCTACCCGCTGGCCCTCGGCCAGGGGAACTTCGGCTCCCCCGGCAACGACGGCGCGGCTGCCCCGCGTTACACCGAGACCAAGATGGCCCCGCTGGCCATGGAGATGGTGCGCGATATCCACGAGGACACCGTGGATTTTGTGCCAAACTACGACGGCAAGAACCAGGAACCGACGGTCCTTCCCTCGCGTTTCCCCAACCTGCTGGTCAACGGCTCCGCCGGCATCGCCGTCGGCATGGCCACCAACATCCCGCCGCACAACCTGCGCGAGGTCGCCGAGGGGGCCAAGTGGGCCCTCGAGCACCCCGAGGCCACGCGCGAGGAGCTGCTCGAGGCGCTCCTGCAGCGCATCCAGGGTCCCGACTTCCCGACCGGCGCCCGCATCCTGGGCCGCAAGGGCATCGAGGACGCCTACCGCACGGGTCGCGGCTCGATCGCGATGCGCGCCGTGGTGGACGTCGAGGAAATCCAGGGCCGCACGTGCCTGGTCATCACCGAGCTGCCCTACCAGGCCAACCCGGACAACCTGGCCATCAAGATCGCCGACCTCGTCAAGGACGGCAAGATCCAGGGCATCGCCGACATGCGCGACGAGACCTCCGGCCGCACGGGCCAGCGCCTCGTCATCGTGCTCAAGCGCGACGCCGTGGCCAAGGTGGTGCTGAACAACCTCTACAAGCACACCGAGCTGCAGCAGAACTTCTCCGCCAACATGCTCGCGCTCGTGGACGGTGTGCCGCGAACGCTCTCCCTCGACGCCTTCATCCGTCACTGGATCCACCACCAGATGGACGTCATCGTGCGCCGCACGCGCTTCCGCCTGGCCAAGGCGGAGGCGCTGGCACACATCCAGCTCGGCCTGCTCAAGGCGCTCGACGCGCTGGACGAGGTCATCGCCCTCATCCGCCGCTCCCCCACCGTGGAGGAGGCGCGCGAGGGCCTGAAGTCCATGCTGGACATCGACGACGACCAGGCCAACGCCATCCTGGACATGCAGCTGCGCAAGCTGGCCGCCCTGGAGCGTCGCAAGATCCAGGACCTCTACGAGCAGCTCATGGCCGAGATCGCCGGCTACAAGGAGATCCTCGAGTCGCCCGAGCGCCAGCGCTCCCTCATCTCCGAGGAGCTCACCGAGATCGTCGATCGCTTCGGCGACGACCGCCGCACCGAGATCGTGCGCGGCTTCGACGGGGACATGTCCATCGAGGACCTCATCCCCGAAGAGGACATGGTCGTCACGATCACGCGCGGCGGGTACGTCAAGCGCACCCGCAGCGACAACTACCGCAGCCAGAACCGCGGCGGCAAGGGCGTCAAGGGCGCCCAGCTGCGCGGCGACGACGTGGTGGAGCACTTCTTCGTCACCACGACCCACCACTGGCTGGCGTTCTTCACCAACCTCGGGCGCGTGTACCGCATCAAGTGCTACGAGCTGCAGGAGGCCGGGCGCGACGCCAAGGGCCAGCACGTGGCCAATCTCCTGGCCTTCCAGCCGGACGAGAAGATCCAGCAGGTGCTGGCGCTGCGCGACTACGAGCAGGCGCCGTACCTGGCCCTCGCCACGCGCAACGGTTTGGTGAAGAAGACCCGCCTCTCCGAGTACGACACCAACCGCTCCGCCGGCGTCATCGCGATCAACCTGCGCGACGGCGACGAGCTGGTTTCGGCGTCCCTGGTCTCCGAAGAAGACGACCTCATGCTCGTCTCCAAGCTGGGTCAGTCGGTGCGCTTCACGGCCACCGATGAAGCGCTGCGCCCCATGGGGCGCGCGACCTCCGGCGTGACGGGCATGAAGTTCCGCGACGGCGACGAGCTGCTCGCCGCCGATGTGGTGGCCCCCGAGTCCTTCGTCTTCACGGTCACGGACGGCGGTTTTGCCAAGCGCTCCCCCGTTGACGAATACCGCGTGCAGGGCCGCGGCGGCCTGGGCATCAAGGTGGCCAAGCTCCCCGAGGACCGCGGAGAACTGGTGGGCGCGCTCATCGTCGATGAGGCCGACGAGGTGCTCGTGGTGATGGCCTCCGGCAAGGTCGTTCGCACCGCCGTTGACCAGGTGCCGGCCAAGGGGCGAGACACCATGGGTGTCATCTTCGCCAAGCCGGACAAGAAGGACCGGATCATCGGCGTGGCCAAGAACCGCGACGAGCAGATCGAGGGCGAAGAGAACGAGGACGAGGGCGCGGATGGCGTGGATCCTCAGGGGGACGCAGGGCTCTCCCAGGGTTCAAACGGTACAGTGTCCGAGGATCAGGGCAATGAAGCGACGGCCGACGCCGACGCCGAGGCCCAGGAGCAGAACCACGGAGGCAACGAGTGAGCACGCCCAACACGCCCGGGGGTAGGGCCCCCCGCCCTCAGCAGCAGAGGACGGCCACCGCGCGCCCGGCGCAGGCACCGCGTACCGCTCAGCCCGCCCAGGGCGCAGCACGCCAGGCGCAGCCCGGTCGCACGGCGCAGCCGGTGGCCCGGCCCGCCTCCGCGGCGGCCAAGGAAGCGCCGGCCCGTCCGGGGCAGCGCCCCGCCCAGCAGGGCCTCGTCCGCCCGGCCCCCAAGGCCAAGGTCCGCAAGGCCCGCCTGCTCGTCTCCAAGGTGGACGTCTGGTCCGTCCTGAAGCTTGCCTTCCTCCTCTCGGTGGCGCTGGGCATCATCACGGTGGTTGCCGCGGTGCTGCTGTGGCTCGTCTTCGACGTGGCAGGCGTGTTCAACCAGATCAACTCGCTCGTGGCAACGGTGCTCGGCTCCACGAGTGGCACAGCCTTCGACGTGAAGACCTACCTCTCGATGGGTCAGGTGACGAGCTTCGCCGTCATCATCGCCGTGGTGAACGTGGTGCTGCTCTCGGCGCTGTCGATGGTCTCGGCGTTCATCTACAACCTGGCCTCGGGCCTGGTGGGCGGCGTCTCGGTCACCCTGACCGACGACTAGTTTGTGCTTCACCGCGCACCGGACGAGGGGCCGATTTGGTTCCTCGTCCGGTCTTAGGTAAAGTTGTACCGTCCCCACGGGGATGGAAGAGGGCGTATAGCTCAGGCGGTTAGAGCGCTTCGCTGATAACGAAGAGGTCCCAAGTTCAAGTCTTGGTACGCCCACGGATTCCTCTTTCGAACCACCCTCAGAGGTGAACATGAAGAAGATTCTTCTGCTGGCATTGGCCGCAGTCGGAGCGGTCGTTGGATACCGCCGATACCAAGAGAGAGCCGCAACGAAGGCCTCCTGGAAATCTGCAACGGATTCCGTAGACTGAACTCCACCTCCTCGGGGGTATGGCGCAATTGGTAGCGCACCTGCTTTGCAAGCAGGGGGTTAGGGGTTCGAGTCCCCTTACCTCCACCGAAGAAGAAGAGCCCGGACCTCGTGGTCTGGGCTCTTTGCTCATCTGAGGGGACCGGCAGGTCCCGCGCCGGCTGGAGTCCAGTCTGGGGAGAGCTCGTCGCTCGCCAGCAGTTCCGCCGTCTCCACTGCACCGAGCCACAGCACCTGCAACGGAGCCAGGAAGCTCTCCAGCTCTTGTGCCGTATCGAACGTGAACTCGTCATTGGCAGCGCCCAGGCTAGCTTGACTCTCGTTGGTGCGCAGCACGCACACCCAGTAGCTGGTGATGAACCTGAGCATCTCTTCCGGAGGCAGCTCCCTCCAACGCAACGATGTCACACGGGTCAGGTCCTGCCCGGGGGACCCATTGACGTCAATCACCACGAAGTGGTCAGGAAAACGGCCCGCCCGCGTGCGGCCGAGGAATTCTGCGCGGCCGGCGCCCAGTTCACTCTCGGTGGGCCCAGGGCTCTGCCCCACCGGGCGCTGCTCATCGAGGGTGCGGAGGTGTTCGGCGTAGAGCACTTCACGCCTGGCCCTGCGCCCCCACGGTCGGCGAAGACTCAACATGAGACTCCTCGTGGATGGTGATTCGACGCGAGGCCCCTCCCCCGGTGAGGGGAGGGGCCTCGCGTGTTCTGGCTGCTTGGCCGAAGACCTGAGCGATCAGGCCTTCTCTGCCGCCTTCTTGGCGGCCTCGGCGGCCTTGGCGGCAGCGTTGGCGACCTTGGCACCCGCGTCCTTGGCGGCGTCGGACGCCTTCGCGGCACCCTCCTTGGCGGCGTCAACGGCGTCCTCGGCCTTGTCCTTTGCCTCGGCCACGACCTCCTGAGCCGCCTCCTTGACGTCCTCGGCCTTGCCCTTCGCCTCGGCCGCAACGTGCTTGGCGGTCTCGGCCACCTTGTCCTTCACCTCGGCCACCGTCGCGGAGCGCTCACCGGCCGGGCTGTTGGCCGGGGTGGGGGCCTTCTCCGCCGGGGCGGGGTTCTTCCACGGGTCCTCGACGGGCTGGGAGGCCTTCCAGACGGCCACGCCAGCGGCCACCAGGCCGGAGAAGAGGACAAAGAGGAAGAAGCGCTTCTTGCCGCTCTTCTTCTTCGAGGCCTTGGCCTCGGCCTTCGCCTGCTCCGCGGCCTCCTTCGCCGCCGCAGCGGCTGCCTTGGCCTGCGCCTTGAGATCCTTCTTGGACACCTTGAGCTGCTTGCTCACCTTGTCGCTTCCCTTCTTGACGTTCTCGGTCAGAGTCTGTGCGATGCCCTGCGCCTGCGCGCCGGCTTCGCGTCCCGCGTCCTTGGCCCCCTCGACGGCCTTCTGCGCGGCCCCGCCGGCCTGCGCGGCCAGATCGGAGACGACGTGCTGGACGTTTTCGCTCACGGCGGCGGCGCTGCCCTGGGCCTGCTCCCCTAGTTCCTTGAGCTTGGGGGCGGCGTTCTCCTGGACCTTGTCCACGAACTCGGCCGCGCGTTCCTTGGCGGTCTCGAGGCCCTCGTGGATCTTTGGGGCCACCTGCTCGTAGCCCTGGCTGAGGGCCTCCGCCGCCGCATGAACGCGGGGAGCGGCCCAATCGCGAACGCTCTCCACGGTGTCCGAGACAGTGCGCTGCACGTCGCGGGTGATGGACTTCTTGCTGGTCATGGCTCCCCGTTTCGTCTGGGCGTGGTCTCGTTAGCCTACTGTGCTTCCCGGCCGCTGCGCTGTGTCGAGGGACTTCCTGCGCCTGGGTGTTCTCTGAGCGCGAAGGTGCGGCAGCGCCCCGCGGCGGGGTGCCATGAAAGAATGTGGACATGACCGCGATTCCCACGCACAAGGCGACCATCCACACGACTCAGGGCGACGTTGTCGTCAACCTGTTCGGCAACCACGCGCCCAAGACGGTGCAGAACTTCGTTGGCCTGGCCACGGGTGAGATCACCTGGGTTGACCCGGCCACGGGCGAGCAGCGCAACACGCCGCTCTACGACGGCACCATCTTCCACCGCATCATCCAGGACTTCATGATCCAGGGCGGCGATCCGCTGGGCCAGGGCGTCGGTGGCCCGGGCTACCAGTTCGACGATGAGATCCACCCCGAGCTGGACTTCACCGCCCCCTACAAGCTGGCCATGGCCAACGCGGGCATCCGCATGGGCAAGGGCACCAACGGCTCCCAGTTCTTCATCACCTCCGTGCCGACCACCTGGCTGCAGGGCAAGCACACCATCTTCGGTGAGGTCGCCGACGAGGCCTCCAAGGGTGTCGTCGACTCCCTGAACGCCGTGGCCACCGATGGCCGCGACAAGCCGCTCGAGGACGTTGTCATCTCCTCGATCGACATCGAGACCCTCTGAGCCTCTAGCTCAGGTTCTTTCGCGGGGGCGGTTGCCAGGCCAAGAGCTGTGGCGGCCGCCCCCGCGGTGTACCCGCCCCGGTGGCGATGCCAGCCGCACGGCGCCCTCGAAACAAGGAGATGCTCAAGCGATGAGCACCGAGCCCCAGCTGCCCGCGGAGCCCCCGCGTTGCCCCCGCCATCCGGATCGCATCAGCTACGTGCGCTGCCAGCGGTGCGGCCGCCCCGCCTGCCCAGAATGCCAGCGCCCGGCCCCCGTGGGGACACATTGCGTCGATTGCGTCCGCGAGGCGCAGCGGGGCGTGAGGCAGGTGCGCACGGCCAGCGGCGTGGTGATCCGGGCCAGGCGCCCCGTCGTGACCCACACGATCATGGCGCTGTGCGTCATCGGGTACCTCCTGCAGCTCTTTGTCCCCGGCTTCTCGTCCGCCTTCGTCCAAGCCAACGTGCTGCTCTGGAGCGAGCCGTGGCGCATGCTCACCGCCGGCTTCCTGCACGACACCAGCAATCCCCTGCCAGTGCACCTGGCGCTGAACATGCTCTCGCTCTGGTTCCTGGGGCGAGCCCTCGAACCGGTGCTGGGGCACTGGCGCTTCGCGGCGGTCTTCTGCGTCGGCGTGGTCGGCGGTAGCGTGGCGCAGGCCCTGCTCACGGACCCGCTCTCGTCGGGGTGGGGAGCCTCCGGAGGCATCTTCGCCATCGGTGCCGCCCTGCTCGTTGAGCTGCGGCACGACCGACAGGCGCTGATCTCCATGGCCGTCGTGCTCGGCATCAACCTGGCCTACGGCTTCATGATCGGCAGCAACGTCTCCTGGCAGGCCCACGTGGGCGGACTCGTGACGGGCCTGGTTCTGGGCGGGGTCTACGCGAGCGGTTCTCAGGCGAAGCAGCATCGCGGCGCGTACCACGTGGCCTGCACGGTGATCGTGGCTATCGTCCTCGTGGCGGCCGGCATGTACCTGGGCCTTCAGGCGAGGGACGAGTTCCTGGCGACCTACGGTTCCTGAACCCCCGACGAGCGGCCGCCGCTCGGTCATCACTACGGCTCGCCCCGGAGATCTCTCGGTCTCCGGGGCGAGCCGTTTCCTTCGGAGGAATCCCGCGCGAAAAGCGGTGTGCACAGGCTTACCCACAGGCCTTGTGCACAATGTGGACAACTCACACCGGTGTGATTCGCCGGTCGCGGTGGGACGCGGTGCCGCGGAGCCGGGTGATCCCGGCGTTCTCGGCGCGGGAGCGTTCGAGGACCCGCTTATATGCCCCGTTGTTCACAGACCTTATCCACCGTTGTGGATAACTCTTGTGCACCGAGGGTGGATATTCGGGATGAAAACGGCCCATCGGCGCCCAGGGCGGGGGCGAAACCGCGTGTCATGCGCAAGTTATCCCCGCCCTGTCCACCGGTTCTCCACATCTCTTCCCCAAGATGTGGACAACTTACACCGGTGTGATTCGACAAGGCGCGAGGGGCGTTGCGGTGGTGGTCCCCGGAAAAGCCGCCCTCCTCGGCCGATGGTCGTCCCGGAGTCCGCCGCCGGTGGCCCGGAGCCCCCGGCTATGCACAGCTGTGGATAACTCTTGTGAACATCGTGTGGGTCGCATTGCTCGATAGTCCTGGTGGAAAGGCGTGGTCGTCGCGTAGTCTCGGGACCCGAGAGTGATTGAGAAGATTCAATGATTGGAGGGGTGATGGGGGAAGAACGGGCACGTTCCGCGGCCGAGGTGCTTTACCGCCCGGCGGGCTGGGGTGACCTTGAGGCGGCCAACGCGCTGTCCAATCGGGCGGCCCTGGTGGACGACACTGACGAGATCGTGGAGCTCGAGGATCAGCGCGTGGAGTGGCAGCGGGCCGACTTCGTGCTGGAGAGCGACGTCAGGGTGGCGGTCCACCCGGAGGCCGGCGTGGTGGCGTGGGCCGAGGCGGGTGTGGCGTCCTCGCCCAGGGACGGCGTGATTCGCGCCCACGCCGGCGGCGTCGTGGTCCCCGAGTGGCGGGGCCTCGGGATCGGCTCGCAGCTCCTTGAATGGTGCGCGGTTCGCGCGCGGGAGAAGGCGAGGGAGAAACATCCGGGCCTGCCCGTGGTGGTGGGCGCCTGGGGGCGTGAGGAGCGTTCGGACGCCGCCCAGCTCCTGGTTGATCACGGCTTCGTGGTCGCCAGGTACTTCAGCGACATGCGCGTGAGCCTCGAACAGTGGCAGCCCTCGGAGCAGGCGGTTCCCGCGCCAGGCGGCCCGCGGCTTGAGCTGCGCGCGCCGACCGTGGAGGACGCGGAGGCGGTGCGGCTTGCGCACAACGAGGCCTTTCAGGATCACTGGGGATCCAGCGAGCAGAGCGCGCAGCGCTGGTCTCAGATGTGGGCCAAACGCGTCTTTCGCCCCGGGCTCTCGCGGATCGCTGTCGATGAAGCCAGCGGAGAGGTGCTCGCCTACGTCTTGAGCGAGGAGTGGGTGGCGGGCGAACAGTATGTCTCGCTCGTGGGCACGCGCAGGGAGGCCCGCGGCTTGCACCTGGCCTCGACCCTGCTGCAGCAGGTGCTCGCTGCCGGTCGGGCGGCCGGCCTCGAGAAGGCGGAGCTGGGCGTGGACGCTGCCAGCCCCACCGGTGCCAACGGCGTCTACGAGCGGGCCGGCTTCAGTGTGGTGCGCACTGGCGTGTCCATGGAGCGGCCGGCGGAGTGAACTGGGGGGCGCAGGCTCTGGTTACTAGAGGGTAACTTGACCTAAGGTGGGCCCATGAACGCCACCACTCGCCGTCGTGCTCCCCTCCCCCGGCTCACGCGCCTGCTCGGCGCCCCGCGCCGTGCGATCTCTCGCGGGATGGCCAACCCCGCCGTCCTGCGGCGCGGCATGAGCCTGTGGCCGCCCTTCCTCGGCGCGGGGGTGGTGGTGGAGGAGCTGGATCGGGAGTGGCGCAGCGCCACGGTTCGGCTGCGCCGCTCCCCGTTCAACGCCAACTACGTGGGAACGCAGTTCGGGGGCAGCCTGTTCTCCATGTGCGACCCGTGGTTCATGCTGCTCGTGTTGCGGCGCATGGGCCCGGGCTACGTGGTGTGGGACCGCCGCGGGGAGATCGAGTTCGTGGCGCCCGGGCGCACGGCCGTGCGCGCCAGCTTTGAGGTCGACGACGAACGCATTGAGGCGCTCAGGGCCGCCGCCGCGGGCGGCGACAAGGTGCTCGAGTGGTTCGAGGCGGAGATCAAGGACGCCGACGGCGCGCTCGTGGCCCGCTATCGCAAGCAGGTTTACGTGCGGGCCAAGCGTTCCTGACTCGCCCGGCCGCGGCCGGGCGGTCTCGGCCGGGCGGGCCCGGCCGGGGCGAGCCCGGCGCCCCTGGCCTCGAGGCCGGCTCCCCGAGGCACCACCAAGAGGCGCTTAGCCCTGGGGGACGGGCGGACCCAGGATGAGCAGCACGGTGACGATGGCCGCCACGAGAAGGACGCCGAGGACGATGGCCAGCCCGGCGTGACGCAAGCACCACGACTGCAGGCGTTCGAGGGGGCCGCGGGGCTCCTCTCCCCCGGCGCCCAGGCGCCAGGCGGTGCCGAGGAGGCCAGCCTTGAGCGTGTTGCGCTCGAAGGGGTACGTGCAGAAGGGGACGATGGCGCTGAGGAGGCCGAGGAGGCCCCGGCCGGCGCTCCAGCGCCCGTCAACCCACACGAACACCGTCACCACGCAGTAGGAGACAAAGACGATGCCGTGGAGCATGCCTGCCACCGGCACCACGGCCGGGGTCATGTCGGTGTACTTCAGGGCCATGCCAAAGAGCAGCAGCGCCCACGTGATCATCTCGCCGAGGGCGAGCGCCCCGTAGAGCCGCCGGGGCGAGAAACGCCCCTCCGGCTCGGCGCTTCGCTGCGCGTCGGTGCTCTGGGCTGGAGTGCTCATGCTGATCCCCGGATCGTTGCTGCGAAACTTTTCCGACAGAATGTCGATAAAGCAAGTATAGCGGCGGCACAGCAACGGCCCGGCCCGCCGAAGTGGCGAACCGGGCCGGCGCCGCCCGTCGGGGCGGCCAGGGACCGAAGGCGCTAGTCGCGCCAGCCCATCATCATGATGAAGCCGACGAGGGCCAGGCCGAAGCCGATGAGGATGTTCCAGTTGTTGATGCCGGGGATCGGGAGCGCGACCCCCACCATGGCGGCGATGTAATACGTCACGATCCACAGCAGACCCAGGACCATCAGCCCGAACATGATGACCTTGTACCAGGTCGGCACCGGCTTGAATTCACGTGCCTGGCGATCCCGCTTGGCCTCGCGGGCGGCCTCCGCGGCTGCGCGCTTCTCGGGATTGCCGATCTTCGAGATGTCCTTATCGAGCGACTCGGACTTTCGGGGCGAGGTGGACTCTGGCACGGTTTCCTCCTGCGACCCCTGTCCAGGGGCCGACGGGCGATAGGCTGGACCGACCCATCGCGCACGCGCGGGTCGGGACAACATCCTAACTGTTCTACGCTCCCACAAAGGGGAAGGAGCCACGTGGCACGCAATCAGCCGCGGCGAGCCGCGCCGCGACGAGGTGTCATTTCGATACTGGTGGGTGGTGTCGGGGAAATCCTGCTGACCCTCGGTGTGGTCCTCCTGCTCTTTGTCGTGTGGCAGTTGTGGTGGACCAACCTCGAGGCGAGCAACACCCAGAACTCGGCGTTGAAGGCGATCTCGCAGGACTTCAAGCCCGCCACGGAGGGCGCGAAGGAACCCGAGGCCCCCAAACACCCCATCGAGGGCAAGGTGTGGGGTGTGCTCTACGTCCCCGCCTTCGGCGACGCCTTCGCCAAGCCGATTGCGCAGGGCGTGGGCATGGACGTCCTCGATACCGTGGGCGTGGGGCACTACCCCACCACGCAGATGCCGGGTGAGGTTGGCAACGTCGGCCTCGCCGGTCACCGGCAGACGCACGGCCAGGTCTTCTGGGACATGGACAAGCTCTCCGAGGGCGACAAGGCCTACATCCAGACGGCGGACGGCCTGTACACCTACACCTATCGCTCCACGCAGATCGTGGCCCCGGACCGCGGGGACGTGCTCTTCCCGGTTCCGGGCGACGCGGCGGCAAAGCCCACCGACAAGCTGCTCACGCTGACCACCTGCCACCCGCCGTTCACCACGGACCTGCGCATGGTGGTGCACCTCGAACAGACCGCTTTCACGCCGACCGGCAAGGCCTTCCCCGCGGAGATCCGCGACCTCGTGAAGCGGACCACCGGCGTAGGAAAGGACTGACCCATGTACGCCTGGCTCTTCCGGCACCTGCCCGGCCCGCTGTGGATCCGCATCATTCAGACGCTGTTGCTGCTGGCCCTCGTGGTGCTCGTCCTCATGAATTACGTCTTCCCGTGGGCAAGCCAGTACTCGCCGTGGACCGATTCCACGGTCGGCGCGAGCGCCCCGATCCCCCTCACCGACTGAAGAAAGCCACCGCCATGAGCACCTCCGTCCTGGTGATCGATAACTACGACAGCTTCGTCTTCACCCTCGTCGGCTACCTGCGCGAGCTCGGGGCCGAGACCACCGTCATTCGCAACGACGATCTCCCGCTCGAGGAGGTGTTGCGCCTCGCCGAGGCATCGGACGGCGTCCTCGTCTCCCCCGGCCCTGGCAACCCCGCCGGCGCCGGCGTCTGCCTCGACGTGATCCGCTGGTGCGAGGCGCAAGCCAAGCCCATGCTCGGCGTGTGCCTCGGGCATCAGGCGCTCGCGGAGGCCTTCGGTGGCGTAGTTTCGCACGCCGAGGAGCTCATGCACGGCAAGACCTCCCGGGTCCGCCACGAGGGCCACGCGCTGTTTGCAGGCCTCCCGGAGACGTTTACCGCCACGCGTTACCACTCGCTCTCGGTGGAACCGGCCACGGTCCCCGAGCAGCTCGAGGTCACGGCCGTGACGGCGGGCGGCGTCATCATGGGCCTGAGCCACCGCACGGCCCCGCTGTGGGGGGTGCAGTTCCACCCCGAGTCGGTCCTGACCGAGGGCGGCTACCAGATGCTCGGGAATTGGCTCGAGTCGCTCGGACTGAACGGAGCGGCCGCCAAGGCGGCCGGCCTCTCCCCTCTCATCACGCGCTAAACCCCGCCCGACGGCGGGTGGTCACCACCCACCGTCGGGCACCGGCCGGGCGATCCTGGCCCCACAACGCCGACGCCGGTGGCGCCCCTTGCGGGGCACCACCGGCGTCGGCCTTCTGGCGCAGGGTTAGTCGATGACGTCGAGCACGATTTCGGTGCCCTTCTTGGCCTCCGTGTCCGGGGCCACCGACTGCTTCGCGACGGTACCCTCGGCGCCGTCCTCGACCTCCACCGGGTTGACGCGCACCGTGAACCCGGCGTTTTGCAGCGTCTGCGTGGCGGCGTCGGCGGGCTGGCCCGTGACGTTGGGGACGAGCGTCAGCGAGGCGTTGGAAACGAAGATCCGGATCTCGGTGTCCGGCGTGACCTGCGTGCCGGGGGCGGGAGAGACCTCCACGACGGTGCCGATCGGCTGCGACGAATCCTTGGGCACCGAGGTGACCTTGGTGAAGCCCTTGTCCTTGAGGATGGACTGGACCGAGGCCTCCGTCTGGCCCACGAGGGTGCTCGGGATGTCCAGCTTGGCCTTGGCGATCAGCAGCGTCACCTGCGTCCCGTAGGGCTGCTTGGTGCCCGGCTCGGGGTCGGTGGAGACCACCTGACCGCTTTCGTACTCGTCGCCGCCGTCCACCTCGCGGGAGGTTTGGGCCACGGCGAACCCGAGGTCGGTGAGGGCCTTGCGGGCCTCGTCCTCGCTCATGCCCTTGAGGTTCGTGGGGATCTGGACCTCGCCCTTGGAGACCTGGAGGGTGACGGCGCCACCGGCCTGGACGCTCTTGCCCATGGCGGGGTCGGTGTTGACCACCTTGCCGCGCTCCACGCCCTTGCCCGCGACCTCCTGGGTCTCTGCGTTGACCTCCAGACCCAGGGCCTTGAGCGCCGCCGTGGCGTCCTCGACGCTCATGCCCGCGAGGTTCTTGGGGATCACGACGGTGTCCGGGCCCTGGGAGACCTTGAGGACGATGCGCGTGGTCTTGAGCGTGGGAACGCCGGCGCCGGGATCGGTCTCGACGACCAGGCCCTTGTCGACGTCGTCGCTGTAGACCTGCTCCTCGGAGAGATCGCTGAAGCCAGCGGCCGTGAGGTCGGCCTTGGCCTCCTCGACGGTCTTGGAGGCAACGGTGGGGACTGCGACGCGGGCGTTCTTTTCCGCCTCGCCCTTCATCCAGTTCCACACGAAGAAGCCGCCGACCCCGATGAGCAGCGCCAGGACGATCGAGACCGTCCAGATGATGCCCTTGCGCCGCGAGTTCTCGCGGGCCTTGGCCGGATCGGAGGCATCGCCGAAGAAGCCGGGCTCCCCCTGCTCAGTGTTGCCAAGCACCGTGTCGAGGCGGCCCGTCGACGGCGTGGGGTCGGCGGCCGAGCCCGCGGCATAGGCGGCCCCGGCGGGGACGGCGGAGACGATGCGCGTGGCATCGTCGCCGTCCGCCGTCATGACCGTGGTGGCCTGCGTGAGGGCCGGCATCTCGCCGCGGAGCGCCTGGCGCAGGGCGGTGGAGAATTCGGAGGCGCTCTGGAAGCGCCGCTCGCGATCCTTGGCCAGGGCCGTGTCGATCACCGCGTCGAGTGCGGGGGTGACCTGCGGATTCAGGGTCGAGGCGACGGGAGGCTGTTCCCCCACGTGCTGGTAGGCCACCGAGACGGGGCTGTCGCCGAGGAACGGCGGGCGGCCCGTCAGGAGCTCGAAGAGCAGGCAACCGGCCGAGTACAGATCGGAGCGCTCATCCACCGATTCGCCGCGCGCCTGCTCGGGTGAGAGGTACTGGGCCGTGCCGACCACCGCCTGGGTCTGCGTCATGGTCGCGGCGGAATCGGCCAGCGCGCGGGCGATGCCGAAGTCCATGACCTTCACCGCCCCGGCGTCGGTGATCATGACGTTGGCCGGCTTGATGTCGCGGTGCACGATCGACTGCGCGTGGCTCGAGGTCAGTGCCGCGAGCACGCCGAGGGTCGCGTTGCCGGCGTCCTGCACGGGCAGGGGGCCGCCGGCGATGCGCTCCTTGAGCGTGTGGCCGCTGACGTACTCCATGACGATGAAGGGCACCTGGAGGGAGGCCTGCTCCCCCGGCACCTGAACATCGGTGTCCCCCGTGTCGTAGACGGCCACAATGGACGGGTCATTCAACCCGGCCACGGCCTTGGCCTCCCGCCGGAACCTCGCCTGGAAGACGGGGTCCCTGGCCAGGTCAGAACGCAGGATCTTCACGGCAACATCGCGCCCGAGCAGCAGGTCGCGGCCCTTCCACACATCCGCCATGCCGCCGCGGCCGATCAGGGCACCGAGCTCGTAGCGGTCGTTGAGCACACGCTGCTTGGGCGTGGCGGCGGAGCCCGTGGGGCCTGGGGGGGACGAATGGGCGCCCCTGGACTGTTCGGTCACGGGTCACCTCCTGGATGTCTGTAGTGGGTGCGGGGGCCTCGAGGATGTCCCGAGACCGCTCAGTTCTTGGTCTGCGTCGCCGTCGGTGTCGACGCTGGCGTGGTGGCGGCCGGCGTGGTGGCGACGTCCGTGGGCTCGGGGGTGGAGTCGTCGGTGGCCGGCGTGGTCTCCGGCGTCGACTCCGTCGTTTCCGGCGGATCGGTCTGCTCCGGCGGCACCGCGAAGTACAAGGTGATCTGCGCGGTGAAGGGCACGTAGCCGTTGGCCGGGGAGATCTCCACGACGGAGGACTCCTCCGCATCGGCCACGCGCTGGACCTGCTTGATGTTGCGATAGCCGAGGTCGTTCAGCTGGGCCGCCGCCTCATCCACCTGCATCCCGATGAACTGGGACCTGTCCAGGTAGGCCGAGGTGCTCGAGGGCGTGGGCTGGCTAGACGGCGTCGACTGCGTGGGCTCCTCTGACTGCGTCGGCTCGCTCGATTCAGTGGTGGGCTGACTCGAGGTGCTGCTTTCGCTCGTGACGGGTGCCGAGGTGGCGGCCTCCTCTCCCCCGAAGAGCTTGGGGCCGAAGACGAAGCCGAGAATCACGAGCACGACCACCACGGCTGCGACGATCCCCCACACCAGGCCCTTGCGGGAACCGTTCGCCGGGGCGGCGTCCGGATCATCGGAGAGCGGCTCGTCGTCCACCGTGCTCAGCTGCGTCCATCCCGAGGTCTGCTGCTGGGAGGGCGAGGCGGTCGCGCCGATCTCCTCCTCCACCTGCTCCGAGGCGACGGTGGGCATGGCGCTTGTGGCCGGGGTGGAGGTGGCGGAGATCGCCTGGGTCGCCTGCGTGGGGGCCTCGAAGGCCTGGGTCATGGCCTGCGTCGCCGCGTCGCCGGCGCCGAGGAAGGCGGCCATGCCGGGGACGGCGGCCACCGCCGCCTCGGTGCGGCCGGCGCGCAGGGCGTCGGCAGCGATGGCCAGCTGCGAGGCGTTGCTCGGGCGCTCGGCCGGATCCTTGGCCAGCATCGAGAGGATGAGGGCGCGCAGGGGTGCAGGCAGGGTCTCGGGCAGGGCCGGCGGGCGGTCGTTGACCTGGGCCAGGGCGATGGCGATCTGGGACTCGCCCGTAAAGGGACGGCGCCCGGCGAGGCACTCGTAGCCGATGACGCCGAGGGAGTACAGATCCGACTGCCCGGTCGCTGTCTGACCCGTTGCCTGCTCCGGCGCCAGGTACTGGGCGGTGCCCATGACCTGGCCGGTCGCCGTGAGCGGCACCTGGTCAGCGAGGCGGGCGATGCCGAAGTCGGTGATCTTCACCTTGCCGTTGGGCATGATGAGGAGGTTGCCCGGCTTGACGTCGCGGTGCACCAGGCCGCGCGCGTGCGCGGCGGAGAGAGCGCGCGCCGTCTGCGCGATGACCGAGAGCGTGAAGTCGGGCGTGAGGACACGCTCGCGCTCGATGATCGTGGAGAGGGGCTCCCCCGGCACGAGTTCCATCACGAGGTAGGCCGAACCGTCTGCCTCGCCGTAGTCGAAGACGTTGGCGATGCCGTCGTTGTTCAGCAGGGCGGTGTGCCGCGCCTCGGCGCGGAAACGCTCAAGGAAGCCGGGGTCACCCGTGTATTCCTCCTTGAGGATCTTGATGGCCACAACGCGCCCGAGGACGTCGTCGAGGGCCTTCCAGACCTCGCCCATGCCCCCGATGGCGATCCTGTCGGTCAGCCTGTATCGGCCGCCGAGGGAGATGCCGCTGGTGGGTCTCACTTGTTGAACACCGCCTTGAGTACGTTCTTCATAATCGTGCTGGTGAGCCCGTGGCTCTGGTTGTAAGTGATGTTCTCGACGTTCACCGCGATGGCGACCTCGGGATCATCCGCCGGCGCAAAGCCGGTAATCCATGCGTTGACCTTGCCTGTGCCGGTGCCGATCTGGGCGGTTCCGGTCTTGGCCGCGATGTCGAGGCCGGGGATGGCCGCCCTCGTCGCCGTTCCCGACTTCACCGGCCCACGCATCAGCTCGGTGATGTTGTTGGCGATGTCGGCCGTGGTCACGGTGGAGTACTTCTCCGCCTTGAAGTCCTGCAGCACCTGCAGGTCCGAGCCCGTCACCTGCTTGATGAGCTGGGGCTTCATGAGCACACCGTCGTTGGCGATGCCGGCGGCCACCATGGCCATCTGCAGCACCGTGGCCTGGACGTCGTACTGGCCGATGGCGGCGGAGGCAAGGTTGCCAGGTGACATCGTCTCGGTGGGCCACACCGAGGCGGCGCTGGGAGAAAGACCCAGCCAATCCGGCTTCGAGTTGAAGCCGAAGCGCTCCGTCACCTCCTTCATCTTGTTCTGGCCGATCTCCTGGATGGCCTGGCCGAAGGGGGTGTTGCAGGACTGGGCCACGATGAAGCGCAGCGAGGCCTTGTTTGGCTGCTGCGCGCAGTTGCCGCCGTCGAAGTTGCCGAGCGGCTTGCTGGTCCCCGGCGGCGTCCACTTCTCCGAGTTGTCGTATTCACCATCGAGGGTGAAGTAGCCCGTCTCGAAGCCGGCCACGAGGTCGAGCAGCTTGAACGTGGAGCCGGGCGACACTCGATCCTGCACGGCCGGGTTCCAGTAGAGGCGGACGTTCTTGTTCTTGGAGAGCTCGGCCCGATTCGCCGCCGCCTTGGCCGTGGACTGCACCGCCAGGAGGTTGGTGTCGAAGCTGGGCTTGGACACCATCGCGAGGATCTCGCCGGTCTTGGGGTTGAGCACCACCACGGTGCCCTTGAAGTCATCCGGCAGCGCGTCGTAGGCGGCCTGCTGGATCTTCGCGTCGATCGTGAGCTCGATGTTGGCGCCCTGATCGTCCTGCCCGGTGAACAGATTGGCGATGCGGTCGAAGAACTGATCGTCCGAGCTGCCCATGAGCGTCTGGTTCTGCGAGGATTCGAGCTGGGTCACGCCGGCGTCCAGGCTGAAGTAGCCGGTCAGCCCCGAGTAGAGCTTGGCGTCGTTGTAGACGCGCTTGTACGCGTACGTGCTGCCCTCTGGATTCTTGACCGACTCGGCGATCGCCTCGCCGCCCACCAAGATGCTGCCGCGCGGTGACGAATTGGCCGCATCGAGCTTGCGCGAGGCGTTCAGCGCGTTGTTGTTGATCGCATCGGCGGCAAAGAACTGCACGTACGTGGTGGCGCCCATGATGATCGCCAAGAGCACGACGACGGCGACCCAGGTCCGCCTGATGGCCTGGTTCACGCGTTCTCACCCCCCGTGAGCGGGCGAGCGGGCGCGCCGGGGCCGGCGTCGCCGGCCTCCTGAGCGCGCTTGGCCTCGACCTTGCGGTCGATGATGCCCTGCTCGGTGGTGGAGAGCGTGCCGCCGCCCGTGGACGGGCGCCTGGCGTTGTGGGAGATGAGAAGCAAGAGGGACACCAAGATCCAGTTGGCCAGCAGGGCGGAACCGCCCGCTGCGAGGAAGGGGGTGGCGAGGCCGGTGAGCGGCATGACGCGCAGAACCCCCGCGGTCACCACAAAGAACTGCAGCGCGAGGATGAAGCTGAGGCCCGTGCCCAGGAGCTTGCCGAAGCTATCGCGCGCACCCAGGGCGGCCCGGATGCCGCGGCTGATGAGGATGAGGAAGAGGCAGACCACGGCAAGCATGCCGATGAGGCCAAGCTCCTCGCCGAGCGAGGCGTAGATCATGTCCGACTTGGCGACGGGGATGCGGTAGGGCTGGCCGCCGCCCAAGCCGGTGCCCACCATGCCGCCGTTGGCCATGGCGAAGAGGCCTTGAACGATCTGCAGGCTCCCACCCTTGGCCTCGTAGACGCTGGGATCGAAGGCGTTGAGCCACACGTTGACACGGCGCTGGACGTGACCCATGAACATCATGGCGGCCGCGGCACCGACCGCCATCAGCACGAGGCCGATGACAATCCAGGACACGCGGCCCGTGGCGACGTAGATCATCACCATGAAGAGGCCGAAGAACATGATGGCCGAGCCCAGATCGCGCTGGAACACGAGCACGCCGAGGGCGACGGCCCAGGCCACGAGCATGGGACCCAGGTCGCGGGCCCGTGGCAGCTGCAACGGCCCGATCTTGCGGCCCGCCAGGAGGATGAGGTCGCGCTTGGAGCCGAGGTAGGAGGCGAAGAAGAGGGCCAGCGTGATCTTGGCGAACTCGCCGGGCTGCAAGGAGAACGAGCCGATCCGGATCCAAATGTTGGCGCCGTTGATCGTGCCTGCCCCGAGCCCGGGAACCAGAGGAAGGACGAGCAACACCACGGAGGCGGCGAGCCACACATAGGTGAAGCGGCGCAGCACGCGGTGATCGCGGATGATCCACATGACCACCACGGCACACACCATGCCGAGACCGGTATACAAAAGCTGACTCGTCGCGGCATTGCTGCCCGCGGCCGAGGTCGAGGCCAGGTCGAGGCGGTGAATCATGGCCAGGCCGATGCCGTTCAACGCCACGACCACCGGAAGAATGAACGGATCGGCATATTTGGCCCACAGGCGCAGTGAGATGTTGACGCCGAGGCCGAGTGCCCCCAGAACCACGACATGGGTGATCCAGGAGGTGTCGTTGCTCGAGGCGCCGACGCTGGAGGAGACCAGGTAGTCGGCGAGGGCCGTGACGCCCAGTGCGAGCACGAGCAGGAAGAGCTCGAGCGTGCGTCGCGTGGGTTGCGGCCGCTGCTTGCGTTTGTTCATGCCACTGGGGGCATCTGTGGCGAGAGCGTTCACTGAGGCACCTCCTCGCTGCAGAAGGCGGGGGCTTCGGCGCTGGCCGAGCCGCTTGCTCCGGGGGCCACGACGGTGCACTGCTCCTTGGCCTTGAGAACCACGAGGCGGAGGGTATCCATGGCCTCCTGGCGGTTGTCGGCGGGGATGCCGGCGCGCAGCTTGTCTTGCCAGAACTGCGGAAGCACATCGACGGGCACCTGTGTGGTGGTGTCGACGTGCGAGAGCTTGATCGGGCCGATGTCTTGCGAGACGCCTTGGAAGACCGCCACCTTGCCGTCATCGAGGCCGGCGAAGTAGCGCGTCTGCGTCCAGGTGTACCCGAAGTACAGGACGGAGGCGAGCAGGCCGATGCAGACCACGAGGATGCCGGGAAGCACCCAGCCCCGGCGGCGACGCGGCTCATCGCTGAGCAGTTCCGCTTCGGGGGCCAGCGCCTCCGCCTCGGCCTGCGCCGACTTGTGGTTGAGCAGGGCGGCGGCGCGGCGCTCCCCGGAGCGCTGCGTCACGATGGGAATCTGGCCGGACTCGGTGGCCAGCAGGGCCGCGCCGACGAGCGAATGCGGCCGGTTGGCCATCTCGTGACGCAGGATCGCCTGATTGGCGGCGAGATCGCCGTCCGCCGCGACGCGCAGCTGGCCGGTATCCGGCGAGGGGTCCTCGCGGTTGTCCTCGGAGGCGAGGGGGAGCGAGGGCGGCGTCGCGGCGTCGTCGAGCACCTGCACCACCACGGCGGTGACGTTATCCGGGCTACCAAGCTCCAGCGTCCGCTCAACCAGGGCCCTAGCCGCGTCCTCGACGGAACCGGCGGCGCGCATGATGCGCTCGGTCTCCTCCTCAGGCACCACGGCGTTGATGCCGTCGCTGCAGAGCATCCAGACCTCGCCGGGTTCCACGGGGAACTCCTGCAGATCCAGCTCGGGGGAGGCATCGGAATCGCCAAGCACGCGCATGATGACGTTGCGGTGCGGGTGCACCTTCGCCTCTTCTGGCGTGATGCGCCCCTCCTCGAGGAGCTTCTCAACGAAGGTGTGATCGCGCGAGATCTGCTCCCAGACGCCGTCCTTGAGGCGGTACGCCCGCGAATCGCCGATGTGGGCAAAGCGGAAGCGGTCGCCCGTCAGGAGCAGGGCCGTCACCGTGGTGCCCATGCCGGAGAGCTTGGGGTTGGCGTCAACGAGCTCGTTGAGGATGATGTTGGCGCTCTGGATCTCGTCCGCCAGGGTCGTGGCGGGGTGAGCCACGTCCGGGTGATCGAGGTGCACCAGATCAAGGACCGTCGAAGCGGAAGCGACATCGCCACCCACGTGGCCGCCCATGCCGTCGGCAACGACGGCAAGATAGCGCCCGGCGTAGCCGGAATCGTCGTTCTTCTTGCGGACGCGGCCCACGTCTGAGGCGGCCGCAAAGTCCAGATAGAGCGCCATGCTATGGCCTCAACTCCATCACGGTCTTGCCGATTCGGATGCGCTGGCCGGGCTCCACCGGCTGGGCGCGGGTGAGCGGGGCGTCGTCGATGAAGGTGCCGTTGGTGGAGCCGAGGTCCTCGAGGAACCAGCGGCTTCCCTGCGGGAACAGCCGCGCGTGGCGGCCGGAGGAGTAGTCATCATCCAGGACGAGGTTCGCTTCCTGGGCGCGCCCGAGCAGCAGCGGGCTGGCGCCGAGGGGGATCACCGTCCCCGCGCGGCTGCCGGCGAGGACCACGAGCTCGCTCGCGGGGCGAGGGGCCGATTCCACGGCCACGGCCGCCGCCGGCGCCGGTGCTGGGGCTTTGCGGCCACGGCGTTCGGTCTCGGCGCTGGCCACGCGCGTGCGCTGGCCCACGCCAAGATCGCGGCGCAACGAGAAGATGACGACCAGGACGAGGACCCACACGAGGGCCAGGAAGCCGAAGCGCAGAAGAGTCAGGACAAGTGGTGCCACGTGTCTACTTCACCCCTTGGGGGTTGGCCTCGAGCCGGAAGGTGATGCGGGTGTGGCCAAGCGCCACCACCGTTCCGTCGAGAAGTTCGGTGTCGCCCGTGATCCGGGTGCCGTTCACAAAGGTGCCGTTGGTGGAGCCGAGGTCGCGGGCGTAGACCCGCTCCCCGCGGCGGACGATGGCGGTGTGCTTGCGGGAGACCCCGGTGTCGTCCACCTGGATGTCGGCCTCGGAGGAGCGGCCGATCGTGATTTCCTCGGCGTTGATGCCGTAGCGCCTGCCCTCCACCTCGATGACCGGCGTGGGCGCTTGCGGGCGCGGCGGCGGCGGCGCGATGCGGCTCGTGGCACCGCGCGGGATCTCGGGCTCGGTGGCCGGGCTCGGCGCCGGGCGAGAGGGGCGCGGCGGAGCCGCCTGCGGCCCTCCGAGCGAGGAATCCACCTCGAGGTGGCCTCGGCCAAGCGATGAGTCGTGGCGGAAGGTCACGCTGACGGCGTCGCGCAGCGTGTAGTCCTGGGCCTGAGCGTGTTCGAGGGCTACGTCCGCGAGCTCCTGCGCGAGGGGCTGTCCCCAGTCGCGGGCCTTGTCGTAGTCCTCGTCGCCCAGGCGAACGGTGAAGGAGTGGGGCGCGACGGTGCGGCCCTCCGACATGGCAAACGCCTCGTCGTCCATGACGTTGCGGAGTCGATTGGCGATCTCGACCGGCTTCACACCGTCGTTCGACGCGCCGCGGAAGGCCTTGGCCACCAATCTCTCGAGGCCGCGCTCGAGTCCCTTGACGATGCCCATCGTGGCCTCCTTTCCTCAAACTGGGGGAATGTCGACGCGCGTGCGCCGACCGGATCCGCTGCGTGATCACGCCACCCTTGAGTGGGTGACTGCGGGCCGCATGAGGGCACGCCGGGGTGATCACGGACACCGGTGTCCGGCCTCGATGCTACCCAACCGGACTGCGAGGTAGGCGGGATCCCCGTGATAGCGGGCTGTGAAACCGGTGTCGAACAGGGAACGGTCGGCGACCCGCGCGCCCCTGGTGCACCGCGCCTGCGCCCTGCTCGCCCCCGGCGTGGGCGCCACTGGGGCGGCGGAGAGGCCCGATTAGGAATCTCGCGCGGAGGCCTGTAGGCTTAATCTCGCTCCGAAAGTGACTCCCACGGGTTGCCTGAGGTGCAGCTACTCTCGCGCGAGTGGCGGAATTGGTAGACGCGCTGGCTTCAGGTGCCAGTGTTCGTAAGGACGTGGGGGTTCAAGTCCCCCCTCGCGCACAAAGAAAAGACCCGGTCCTCTGGACCGGGTCTTTTGCTTTTCCCGGGCGGTTTGCCCAGGTCTCTGGGCGGGTGTGGTGCTCCCCTTCAAGGCGCGACGGTGCGCGGCTGGTAGATCGCCCGTCCGGGAGTCACGGGGCCGGAGGGTCGGGTGGGCGCCCCGGGCGCCCGGGGCGCACCGCGCTAGCGCGAAGGCCGCCCCACGGTTTCGCCGGGGAGGATCCACGAGAGGCGCTCGGGGAGCGGCGCTGGGTCCAGCCCGAGCACGCGCGAGGCGGCGCGCCGCCCGAATGCCGCGGCGTCGATCGTGGAGCTCGTGAGCCGGGGTCGCCACAGTGCAGCCTCGGGGGAACCCCCAAAGCCGATCACGGAGAGCCGCTCGGGGACCGCGATTCCGGCGTCGGCCGCCGCCGCGAGCACCGCGAGCGCGCACGTATCGCTCAGCCCCAGCACCGCCGTGGCACCGTTGAGCAGCTCGATCAGCCCCGTCGCCGTGGCGCCGGACGCCGGTGGACCGGCCGGGATCCGTGACTGGGGGAGCGTGGTGAGCACGCGCAGCCCGGCGCCCTCGGCCGCCTCGCGGGCGTGTTCGAGCATGCGGTCCATGAATGCCGTCTCCGACTCGCCCGGGTAGACGAAGGCCACGCCGGTGTGGCCGGCGGCGGCGAGGTGCATCAAGGGCGTGCGCAGGTGTCCGGTCATCTCGGCCGCCACCTCCAGGGTCGTGGGGGAGGAGGGGCCCAGGTGCAGCTCCTGCAGGGTGATGACGCCGGCCGGGCGCACGGCCTCGATGGCGGCGCGGGAGGTGGAGCGCGCGGCGCCGAACGGGGAGATGAGCAGGTGGTGGTCCGCCTCCTCGACGCCCGCGGAGAGACCCTCGACAAAGCCCTCGAGGACGCCGAGGTGCGGCATGTTGCCGGTGTCGAGCACCACGATGCGGGCCGCCCCCTCGCGCAATGCGCGCGCCAGGGCGTGGGGGCGATACCCCAGTTCGTGCGCCGCCGCCGTCACCTTGGTGCGCGTGGCCTCGGGGATGCTCTGCCCCTGAACGTCGTTGAGGACAAAGCTCACGGTGGAGCGCGAGACCCCCGCGAGGCGGGCGACGTCGGCCATGGTGGGGCGTGAAGTGGGCATCGTCCTATCCTCCCTGTTCGGCTCGGTGCTACATTACTAAATCGAGTTAGTAGACGCCCGGCGCCCCCTCGCCGGAGCCCATCGAGCAGGAGGAATCCCCATGAAGAGCGTCATCGTTTCGGGTGCGGGCAGCACCGAGATCATCGACGTCGAGCAGCCCACCGCCGGCCCCAACGACGTGCTGGTCCGGATCAAGGCCTGTGGCATCTGCGGCTCGGACCTCTTCTACATCCACCGCGGAGGCATCCCGCCGCGCGAGGGGCACACCCCGCTGGGTCACGAACCCTCCGCCGAGGTCGTCGAGGTGGGCGCCGAGGTCGCCGGTGTGGAGGTCGGCGATCACGTCGTCATCAACCCCATGGCCGGCAAGGACGGCATCATCGGCAACGGCGGCGCGCAGGGCGCCCTGACCGAGTTCGTGCTGCTCATGGACGCCCGGCCCGGCGTCGACTTTCGCGTCATCCCCTCCGAGATCCCGTGGGAGGTGGCCGCGCTCAATGAGCCGATGGCCGTCGCCTATCACGGCGTGAATCGCTCGGGCGCAGGGGAGGGGAGCAAGGTCGTCGTGTTTGGGGCGGGCCCCGTGGGCCTCGGTGCCGCGATCGGCTTCAAGTCCAAGGGCGTGGCCCACGTGGTGGTGGTCGACGTCATCCCCGCCCGCCTGGAGAAGGCCCTCAAGGTGGGGGTCGACGCCGTGATCAACTCCGCGGAGGAGGACGTGATCGAGCGCCTCAAGGAGCTCCAGGGCAGCGTGCCGGGCTTCAACGGTGGCCCGGAGCGACCGGCCACGGACGTCTACCTCGACGCGGCCGGCGTCCCCGCCGTGATCGACACCGCCCTGGCCGCCATGCGCCCGCGCGGTGTCCTGACCATCGTGGCCGTGCACAAGAAGCCGGTGCAGCTGGACCTGCAGGACATCCTCACGACCGAGGTCGACATCCGCATGGCCATGGGCTATCCCACGGAGATCTTCGAGGTCACCGACTCGATCATCGAGCACTGGGACAAGTACCAGCACATCATCGGCGACCTCGTGCCCTTCTCCGAGGTGGAGCGTGGCCTCGAGCTCGCGCTGACCCCCGGCGCCTCCGACAAGGTCGTCATCACCTTCTGAGCGTCGAGACCCACGGCCCGACGGCGGGTGGCCGGCTCTCGGAGCCGGTCACCCGCCATCGGGCATCCCGCACCCTGAGTTCCCTGAATCGGAGTGGGCTCGGTACGTTTCCGGGCCAAAAAACGTACCGAACTCACTCCGATTTAGGGGAGGGCCGGGGCGCTGGGTCTGGGTTCGCTTGTCGCCGACTCGGCCTTCAACTGCCTCCGACCCGGCCTTCAACTTCAGGTCGTAGCTGGTCGCGTTCGCGTCGTCGATGAGCGCGCGCCGGAACCCGGTGCTCGCGACGCGCGGGCCTGCTGTATCGTCGCGCTGAGCGGGCCGCCGTGCCCGGGTCGGAGCGGGAGCAACGTGGAGAACAGCAAGGCAGAGGGCATCGTCGACACCTATGTGTCCCTGCTCGTGGACGGCGGCGTGCGGTCGGCCACGATCGACGCCGTGGCCAAGGCCTGCGGCCTGTCCAAGGCGGGGGTGCTCCACTATTTCCGTTCGCGCGCCGAGCTCGACGCCGCGCTGGTGGAGCGCCTGCGGGTGTTGCTGCGCGAGGACCTGCGGCTCATGCGGCGGGCCGAGGGCGGGCCGGTTCGTTACTACCTCACTTCCTCACTCGACACCGAGGCGCCGCTGGAGCGCGCCGTGGTGGCGGCCTCGCGGCTGGCGCAGGCCGGTCATACGGAAGCGCGCGCGGCCCTTGGTGAGGCCCGGTCCGCCTGGCTCGACGTCCTCGAGGACGCCCTCGGCAACCCGGTGCTAGCCCGTCTCGCGCTGCTGGCGGGGGACGGCGCGAGCCACCACGCCGACTTGGCGGAGGCGGGGGAGGAGCCCTTCGTGAGCCCCACCGACATCGAGCACTTCGCGAGGATCATCGAGCGCTGAGGCGCCGGTCCCGGCTCCGCTTGGCGCGATGGCGCTGCGCGCCGCCATCGCCGTGCCGGCGCTGCGCGCCGCCCCTCACCCCGCCGGCACCCTCGCCCCGAGCTTTGCCCATCTTTTTCGCGCTTTGCCCCGGGTATTTCCCCCGGCAAAGCGCAAGGAGGGTGGGCAAAGCCCGGCGGTGGAAGCATGCCCGGAACCCGCCCGACGTCTGCCGCTCACGGTGAGCGGTCAAGTGCTCCCCTGAAGGTGGACTGGTTTTCCAGTTCCGACGTCAGGGGAGCACTTCACCACCGCGGCGTCGGGCGCCTCCCGCCCCGCGGCGTCGGGCGCCTACCGCCACCGCGGTAGGCGAGCCTGCCGCGCCGCGGCGATGCGCGCGGCGCCCCGACCGGGGAAAATGGGCGACGGGCCCCTGTCCGGGCGCCCGCCAACGCCCAGGAAAGGGGAGCGCAGCGTGGAACCCAGCCTGTTGACCACCGGCCCGTGGAACCGCCGCGCCGCCGTGGTGGGCCTCGTGGGTTCGAGCGCGCTCGTGCTCCTCGCGCTGCTCACGCCCTCCGGCTCCCCGCTCACCCTGGTGGCGCCCACGGGCGTGCAACTGGGCTTTGCCCTCGCGGCCGTGGCGCTGCAGCTGTTGCGACGCCGGCTGCCCCTGGCCGTGTTCGTGGCGCTCATCGCGCTCGCCGCCGTCTCGGTGCCGCTGGGCGGCTACTCGCCCTCGCTGACCGTGGCCGTCGGCGTGGCCAACTATTCGTGCGCCATCGCCTACGACCGGCGTCCCGCGCTGATCCTGAGCATCGCGGCCGCCGTGATCATGCTCGCCGTGCTGCTTTGGGCCGGCAACGAGTTTCCCGGCAACGTCTTGGCGATCGTGGTGGGCGGGGCCGTCGGAGACGCGGTGAAGTCCCACCGCCGCGCCATGGCGGAGGCGATGAGCCGCGCCGAACACGCCGAGGCCACGCGCGAGGCGGAGGCCCAGCGCCGCGTGGCGGAGGACCGCCTGAGCATCGCGCGGGACCTGCACGACGTCGTGGCGCACCAGATCGCCGTCATCAACCTCCACGCGGGGCTGGCCTCGGCGACCGGCGAACGCGATCCGGGCGCGGCCAAGGCCTCGCTCGGCATCATCCGCGGGGCGGCGCAGAGCGCGCTCGCGGAGATCGGCGGCCTGCTCGCGACGCTGCGCGATTCGGACTCGGCGACCACCTCGGCGCCGCGCCTCGATCAGCTGGGGGAGCTCCTGCGGCAGGCGCGAACGCGCGGCCTGAACACCACGCTGAGCGTGAGTGGCGAGGAGCAAGAGCTGCCCTACGCCACCGACGTCACGGCCTTCCGGGTCATCCAGGAGGCGCTGACCAACGCCCACAAGCACGGCAGCGGCGTGGCCGAGGTGCGGCTGGACTACTCGCCGGGCGAGGTGCGTCTCCTCGTGAGCAATCCCGTGGGCCAGGGCGGCTCCGGCGCGGCCGCCCCGCCGGGGGAAGGGCGCGGGCTCGTGGGGATGCGCGAGCGCGTTGCCTCCGTGAAGGGAAGCCTCGAGGCCGGGCCGCGCGGCGAAGGCACCTGGGAGGTCGCGGCCATCCTGCCCGTGGCGCTGCGACAACAGGAGGAGGGCAAGGCATGACCGGCGTGCTCGTGTGCGACGACCAGTCGCTCATCCGTTCTGCACTCGTGGGACTCATCGAATCAAGCGGCTCGCTCACGGTGGTGGGGGAGGCCGGCGACGGCGCCCGCGCCGTGGAGCTCGCCTCCCGCCTGCGCCCCGATGTGGTGCTCATGGACATCCGCATGCCGGGGGTGGACGGGATCGAGGCCACGCGCCGGATCTGTGCCGATCCCGCGCTCGCCGACACCCGGGTGCTCATCCTCACGACCTTCGAGGAGGACGCCTACGTGCTCGACGCCCTGCGCGCCGGCGCCTCCGGCTTTGCTGGCAAGGGCGTGGAACCCGAGCGGCTCGTGGGCATCATCGAGGCCGTCGCCGCGGGGGAGGAACTACTCTCGCCGCAGGCCACGCGCGCCCTCATCTCCCGCTTTGTCCGCCCGGCGGCCCGCGGCGGGACCCCGCCCGAGCTCTCCGAGCTCACGGCGCGCGAGCTGGAGGTGCTGCTGCTCGTGGCGCAGGGGCTCAGCAACGACGAGATCGCCGAGCGCCTCGTCATCTCGCCCCACACCGCCAAGACCCACGTCAACCGGACCATGACCAAGGTGGGGGCCCACGACCGCGCCCAGCTCGTCATCCTGGCCTACGAGACCGGGCTGCTCACGCCGGGCGGCTAGCCCCGTGCCCCGCCGCGCGCCGCCCTGCCTTACGCCGAGCCGTGGGGGAGTCTGGCGCCGAACGCGGCCACCCGCCGTCGTGCGTGAGCCCGGCTCCGAACCCGGCCACCCGCCGTCGTGCGTGAGTCCGGCTCCGAACCCGGCCACCCGCCGTCGTGCGGCGCAGCTTTGCCCACCTTTGTTGCGCTTTGCCCCGGGAAATACCCGGGGCAAAGCGACATCTCCGTGGGCAAAGCTCGCTGGAGATGCACGACGTCGGGCGGCGGGCCGACGGGGAGGGTCGGGTTGGGTGGCGGGCCGGGAGGGGCGGGTCGGCGGACGGGAAAGCGGCCCGCGTACCGCGAACGCGGTAGGCGAGGATGCCATGCCTGCGCGACGCGAGCCGAAGCGAAAAAATCAAGACTGAGGGTATGTCTACAGCCTCTGTCGCGGCGCCCCCTCCGGCGGCCCCCGCCACCCCGGGAAGGGCGCGGCTCGCGCCGATCCTCACCTGCCTCTTCATCGCCATGCTGATCGGCTCGCTCGATCAGACAATCTTCTCCACCGCGCTGCCCACCATCGTGGGCGACCTCGGCGGCGTTGACCACATGCTGTGGGTGACCACCGCCTACCTCGTGGCCTCCACCATCACCATGCCGATCTACGGCAAGCTCGGCGACGTCATGGGCCGCAAGTGGCTCTTCGTGGCGGCCATCGCCTTCATGCTCCTGGGCTCGATCATCGGCGGCGCCGCGGGCGACATGACGTGGCTCATCATCGGCCGCGCGGTGCAGGGCCTGGGCGGCGGCGGGCTCATGATCCTCTCGCAGTCGATCATCGCCGACGTGGTACCGGTGCGTGAGCGCTCCAAGTACATGGGCGCGATGGGCGCCGTGTTTGGCGTCTCCGCCGTGGTGGGTCCGCTCCTGGGCGGCTGGTTCGCGCAGAGCCTGGATTGGCGCTGGGCCTTCTGGATCAACATCCCGCTGTGCGCCCTGGCGATCGCGGTCTCCGTGATCGTGCTGAAGCTGCCCCGCCCCGAGAACCGCGTCCGCGTGGACGTGGCCGGCATCATCACGATGGCCGTGGCCGTCACCTCGATCATCTTGGTCTCCACGTGGGGCGGCTCCGAGTACGAGTGGGGCTCGCCGACGATCCTGTGGCTCATCGCGATCGCCGTGGTGGCCGCTGCGGCGTTCGTGTGGGCGGAGGCCAAGGCCGCCGATCCGCTCATGCCGCTGGCGCTGTTCAAGAACCGCAACTTCGTGCTCGCGACCGTGGCCGGCCTGTTCATCGGCGTGGCCATGTTCGGCACGATCGGCTACCTGCCCACGTACCTGCAGATGGTCTCCGGCGTCTCGGCGACGGTGTCCGGCTACATGCTGCTGCCCATGATGGCCGGTCTCATGCTCACTTCGATCGGCATGGGCGCCATCATGTCCAAGACGGGGCGCTACAAGTGGATGCCGATCGTTGGCCTGGCGATCGTGGCCGTGGCGCTGTATCTGCTCTCCACCCTGACCGTAGAGACGGCCACCGTGGTGCTCCTGTCCTACCTCTTTGTCCTGGGCTTTGGCATCGGCTGCGCCATGCAGGTGCTCGTGGTCGTGGTGCAGAACTCCTTCCCCGACGACATGGTGGGCACCGCGACGGCGTCCAACAACTTCTTTCGCGAGATCGGCGCCTCCCTGGGCGGCGCCGTGGTGGGTGCCGTGTTCACCGACAACCTGACCACGCTGCTCTCGGAGCGCCTGGGTGCGCTGGGCGGCGGGGCCGGGGGCGCCGTGTCAGAGAACTCGCTCACGCCGCAGGCGGTCAACGAGCTGCCCGCGCCGATCCACGACGCGGTGGTTGGCTCCTACAACGACGCGCTGACGCCCGTGTTCACGCTCCTCATCCCCATGGTGTTGGCGGGCCTGCTGCTCTTCCTCTTCGTCAAGGAGGTGCCGCTGCGGGCCGGGCGCGAGGTGAGCAGTGACGTGAGCAGCGAGGCCGGTGAGGGTGCCGGTGCGTCCGCGGCTGCCGGGGTCGCCGAGGCCTCTGCAGCGCTCGTGGACACCGCCGGTTCCGCCGTGGTGGCCGGTGAGCCCAGCGCGGAGCTGCCCGGCACCCTCGGGTCAAAGCGAATCGGGGGTTCCGCCGCTCGCCCGGCAGGGGAGCCCTCCGCCCCGACCCAGGACTGACGCTCCCCCTCAGGATCGGAGTGGGATCGGTACGGTTTTGTGCCCGGAAACGTACCGAACCCACTCCGATTCTGGGGGCGGGGCGGGGCGGGGCGGAGCGGGGCCGGACCAGGCGGAACCGGACCAGGCAGAGCGGAGCGGGGCGACGCGCGACTACTTCCGGCGCAGCGCCACGTCGCCGATCCAGGGGAACAGCCGCACGGCCAGCGCGGCCAGGCGGGAGTCTGCCCCGGGAACGATGAGCCGCGGCGAACGGGGCAGCGCGCGCAGCAGGGCCGCGGCGACGTCCTCGGGCGGCAGCGTGCGCACCTTCTCCTCGGAGGCGAGAACCTCGGCCGGCTTGTCCACGTTTTCCGCCGCGAAGCCGGGCGTGGTCGTGTTGGGCGGGCAGAGGACGCTCACGCGGATCCCGTCCCTGCGCACCTCCCGGCGCAGCGCGTCGGCGAAGCCGATGACCCCGAACTTCGCGGCCGAATACGCGGTGTAGCCGGGCACCGCCACGAGGCCGGCCAGGGAACTCGTCAGCACGAGCCGCCCGCCGCCGGCCGCCCGCAGCGCCGGCACCACCGCCCGGGCCGCGTTGATGGACCCCAGCAGGTCCACCGCGATCATGTCCTCGGCGAGCCCCTGAGCGTCCTCGCCGAGCCACGCCGCCCGCGCGTAGCCGGCGGTCACGAGCACGAGATCCGGCGTGCCTTGCTCCGCCACCGCGCGGGCGAGAACCTCCTCGGTCAGGGTGCGGTCCCGGACGTCGAGGACGTGGGCGGCATGGGCCGGCGCAGGCGCCGGGGAGGAATGCCCGACGTCGCGTGGCTGGCGCCCGGCGTGGCTCGCCACCGTGGAAGGCCCGACGCCGGTCGTCACGTCCTCGGGGTTGGCCGCCTCGGCGCGGGGCGCGTCTGGCCTGCCGCCGGGCGTCAGGTCCTCGCGGTCGCGCGCCTCGGCACGGGGCACCTCGGGCCCGCCGCCTGGCGTCAGGTCCTCGGGGTCGCCCGCCCCGGTGTGGGCCGCGTTGCGACTGCCGCCAGTCGCCGGTAGCGACGCGAGGGCCGCCCGCAGCTTTGCCTCGGAGCGGCCGAAGAGCACCACGGTGCATCCCGTCCTCGCGAGCTCGCGGGCCGTGGCCAGGCCGATCCCCTCGCTGCCGCCGATGAGGAACGCGAGGCGCGGTGGGAAGGCTGCACGGGTGAACATGGCGCCACGGTACGCGCACTCCGTCGCCCTGCGACCGCCCCGACCCCCGGCGCCGTTCCCCCTCCCCACATCGGCGTGGGTTTTCTCAAAGATCGGAGTGGCTTCGGTACGGTTTTGCGCCCAAAAACGTACCGAAGCCACTCCGATTCTGAAGGGGAGGGAGGCTTCAGGGTTCCGCACGAGGGAGGCCGCCGGGGGGCAGGGGGCGGCCGCAGGGGCCGGGGCGGGACCGGCTGAGACGGGATCGGCCACCGGGGCCGGGTGCCGCCCGCCGCCGGGGCGACGCGGAACGCAACACCCCGCCACGCGGCGTCGTGCACCTGGGGACGCCCGGCCCCCAAAACTAGCCTGGGCGCATGACCCAGCCCCTCCGCCCCCTCGCCAAGCTTGGATTCCTGCACATCGTGCCGTTCGACCCGGCCGATCCGGGCGCCGGGCTGCGCGATGCCCTCGACCTCTTCCGCTTCGCCGAGGAGCTCGGCTTCGACTCCGGCTGGGTGCGCACGCGCCACCTGCAGAAGGCCGCCGGAGCCCCCGGCGCCATCCTCGGCGCGCTCGCCGTCGCGACGGAACGCCTCGAGCTGGGCAACGCCGTCATCCCGCTCGAATACGAGAACCCCTTCCGCCTGGCCGAGGACCTCGCCACGGTCGACGCGCTCTCGGGCGGGCGGCTGCGCCCCGGCCTGAGCGTGCACCCCCCGCGCGGCGACGCCGCGTTCAACGCCGCCGTCTTTGGCGCCGGCTGGGAGGCGGGGGACTACGGCTATGGCCGCATCGAGGAGCTGCGCGACATCCTGCGCGGCAAGAAGCTGCGCGAGGTGCCCCCTTACAAGGGCCTCGGCGGCGACCTGGACACCGAGACCGTGCAGCCGCTCGGCGTGGGCCTCGCCGACCGCCTCAACTACGGCGCCGGTTCGCTGCGCTCGGCCACGTGGGCCGGCGGCGCGGGGCTGGGGCTGTTGCTCTCCAACATCTCCTCCGCGGAGGAGGGAAACATCACCGTGGGGACGGCCCAGGCCGCCCAGATCGGCGCCTATCGCGCCGCCTTTGCCGCCGCCCACCCGGCCGGCCTCGGCAACGTGGCCCACGCCCGCGTCGTCGTGCCGGTGGAGGGGACTACCCCGGAGCAGGAGGCGCGCTACCGCGCCTACGCCGAGGCGCGGAACCCGCGCACCGAGGGGATCGTGGGGGAAAAGACGATCATCGCGCGCGACATCATCGGCTCGCTCGACGAGATCGTCGAGGCCTACCGCGCCGACCCGTCCTTCGCGCTCGCCGACGAGGTGCTCTTCGAGCTGCCGATCGAGCTGGAGCCGGCCGATTGGCGGCACCTGCTCACGCAGCTGGCCACGCGCGTGGGCCCGGCGCTGGGGTGGACGCCGCGCGCGTAGGGCTGGGCCGTCCGCTCGGGCGCCGTGCGCCCGCCCGGGCGCCGCGCGCGTCACGCGGCGACACATGAACGACGAAGCCGCGTCACCACGCGTCATGGAGGGCGCAGACGGCCCGTCACGCCCGTCGCGGAGGCGTCACGTGACGACGCGGTGCACAACGCAGTGCGCGCGAGGGGCCATGCCTTCGTAGCGTGATCCGGCCGGGCACAGGGCCCGCACCCACCCACGCCGAGGAGAATCATGGCTCAGCCGAGCGCTCCCACCCAGACCACGGCCGCCCAGCGGCCCGCCCAGGCCGGCCCCACGCCGTTGGGCCCTCAGTACGACGGCGCTTCCGGCGCCCCGGGTGCGCCGGTCGGCGGCCTGCGCGGCAAGCTGGGCCTGTGGTCCATCGTGTTCATGGTGGTCGCCGCCGCCTCGCCGCTCGGCGTGATCGGCGGGCCGGTGCCGCTCGGCATCGCGATCGGCAACGGCGCGGCCTTCCCCGCGACCTTCGTGATCGCCGCCGTGGTCCTCGCCCTCTTTGCCGTGGGCTTCACGGCCATGACGCCGCACGTGCGCAAGGCCGGCGCGTTCTCCTCCTACGTCCGCGAGGGCCTGGGGGCCGGAGCCGGCGTGGGAACCGGCTTCGCCGCGCTGCTGACCTACCTGACGCTCGAGGCGGCCGTGTACGGCCTCATCGGTCCGGGCATCCAGGAGCTGCTCGCCTCCTACGGCGTCCCCAGCATCCCGTGGTGGGCCTGGGCTCTGCTCGTGGCCGCCGGCGTGGCGGCGCTCGGTTACCGCAACATCGCGGTGTCCGGGAAGGTCCTGGCGATCCTGCTCATCGCCGAGGTGGCCATCGTGGTGATCCTCGACGTCGCCGTGATCGCGAGCGGCTCCGGCCCCGAGGGACCCTCCACCGCTGCGTTCCAGCCCTCGCAGATCTTCTCCGGCGCGCCGGGCGTCGCCATCCTCTTCGCGCTCCTGAGCTTCCTCGGCTTTGAGGCAACCGCCGTGTTCCGCGACGAGACCAAGGACCCCCGCCGCACCATCCCGCGCGCCACGTTCGTGGCCCTCGGCGGGGTGGCCGTGTTCTACGCGGTCTCCAGCTGGGTGCTCGTCACGGCCGTGGGTGAGTCCACCGTGGCCGAAGTCGCCGCCGAAAACTCCGCCACGCTGCTCTCCGACGTCACCGGCACGTACCTGGGCCCCATCGGCGTGCACGTGCAGCAGGTCCTCTACGTCACGAGCCTCCTGGCCTGCATCCTCGCCGTGCACCACGTGGGCGCCCGCTACCTCTTCAGCCTCGGCCAGGACGGGATCCTTTCCCCCTCGCTCGGCGTGGTGCAGCCCAAGCACGGCTCCCCGGCCCGCGCCTCGCTCGTGGCCTCGGCCGTCTCGGTGGCGCTCATCGCGCTGGCCGCCGTGGCGCAGCTGGACCCGATCGCCGAGTACTACACCTGGGTGGCCGGCTTCTCCTCCGTTGGCCTCGTGGTGCTGCTTGGCCTGACGACCGTGGCCGTGCTGCGCTACTTCGGTACACATCCGGGCCTGGTCGGTCGCTTCAAGGGCCTGGTTGCCCCGGCCTTGGCGTTGCTTGGCCTCGCGATCTTCGCGGTGCTCGTGGTCATCAACCTGCCGCTGCTCGTGGGCGAGGCCCTGTGGCTGCAGATCCTCATCCTGGGCGGCCACGTGATCGGCTTCGCCCTGGGCTACTGGCTCGGCGTGCGCCGCGCCAAGGCGCACGCGGCGGCCTGAGGCTCGGGCGGAGGTCGGAGGTCGGAGGTTTGCGCGGCGAGGTGCCCGACGCCGGGTGGTTCCCACCCGGCGTCGGGCACCTCGCCTGGTGCCTGCCTCGCATACTGCACGGTCACCACGTCCGATCGCTGTGGTGACCGTGCAGTACGCGAGGGGCAGCCGCCGGCTTTGCCCACCGTGATTGCGCTTTGCCCCGGGTAATACCCGGGGCAAAGCACCAGAAGGGTGGGCAAACCTCGAGAGGAGGGGCGACGGCGCGGGGCTGGATTGGGTGCCCGGCGGCTCAGCCGGCGCCGAGGCCCCTCGCGCGCAGGGCGAGCCACGCGCCGGTACGCGCGTCCACATCGGAGAGGTCCCAGCCCGTCAGTTCCTCGATAGATGCCACACGGTGCATGAGCGTTTGCCGGTGCACTCCCAGCGTCCTCGCGGCCCCCGACCATGCGCCGTTGGCCACGAGATACGCGCGCAGGGTGCGCAGCAGCTGCTCGCCGTCGGGGCGTAGGGCGAGCGGGTCTAGCAGCGATCCGAGGCGAGCCGCATCCGAGGCGGCCAGTCGATCCATGACATATTCCACCGAGGGCATGCGGTGGTAGCGGCGCACCGTGACGGCGGCGTCCACCGCCGACTGGTGCGCCTCGCGGGCCTCGATGGCGCTCGGGCCCAGCGCGTCGACCGGCCGGGTGGAACCCACACCGAGGCGCAGCGCCGGGCGCGGCGGGGTGCCGAATTCCTCGGCCTTGTCCTCGAGTGCACCAAGCCATTCCTCGGCGATGAGCCCCTTGGCGACGTCCTGCTCCAGCGTGAAGAGGTGGGGCACGCCGAGCGCATCGAACCAACGCCGCAGGAGGCGCTCCACGTCAACCGCTTGCGAGCGGGAGCTGAGCTCGAACGCGGCGAGGCGTTCCTCGCGCACGCCCCACCGCCGCAGGAGCGTCGCGGCCTCGGAGCCGCCCGCGAGGACGGTGCTCATCATGACCTCACGCCCCAGTCGTTCCGTGGCCGAGTGGTCCTGGCGCCGCAGCACGAGGTCCAGGAGGGCGGCGGCTTGGGCGGCGAGATCGCGGTGGGTGCTCTCGCGGCCCGAGCGGGAAGAGAAGACGAGGTAGGCGGTGAGGTCCTCTCCCAGTCCCACGGGATGCACCTGGAGCCCGGGGTGGCGCACGCGCACCGGCCGGTTGAAGGCCACGGCGGCGGCGTCGGCCACATGCAGGGATCCCGCGCCCGAGGTGGCGACGGTCTGGCCGTGGGTGTCGAGGAGCACGGCCCACCCGTCCACGCGGGCGGCCAGCTCGTTGACGACGGCCGCCGCGCCGCCGCGCCTGGCCACCTGGGTGAGGACCTTGGTTCCCAGGGTCACGGCCCGGTCTTCTGCCGCTTGGTCCAGCGCCAAGACCGCCGTGAGCTTGGCGTGCAGCAGCTCGCCCGTCGTGGCGGGGGCCAGGAGGACGGTCCCGGGGGCCTCCGGTAGCCAGGCCCGCGCCAGATCGGTGTCCGGCAGTGCCAGCACGGCGCGGGGGAGGAGGGGAAGTCGGGGGTCGCTCCCGTCGAGCGTGGCCCCGTCGAGGTCCAGCCGGTCGGCGACCACGATGGTGGCGAAGGTGGGGTGCCCGATGAGGGTGAAGTCGCGCCAGCGCAGCGCGGCGTCGACGAGGGTGGCGTCGCCGGGGGAACCTGCGGCTGGGCCGGGGTGAAGTGAGCCGCCGAGCGCCGCGGCGAGGGCGAGCAGATCGCGGGCCATGGACACATTGTCGCATTGCTCAGGTGAGCATCGACACTTTGATCAGTGCGCCAGCTCACGGTGGGTGACTAGCCTCACTGACGTTCCCCCACCGGCTTTCATCACAAGGAGTCCCATGCAGGCCGCCGTTTTCACCGACACCGATACCCCCGTCGAGGTCACCGAGGTGCAGCTCGAGGGGCCGCGCGCAGGAGAGGTCCGCGTCAAGATCGCGGCCGCCGGCGTGTGCCACTCGGATCTGCACGTGAAGCGCGGCGAATGGGATGCTCCTGCTCCCCTGGTGATGGGCCACGAGGGCTCCGGCGTGGTCACCGAACTGGGCGAGGGCGTTACCTCGCTCGCGGTCGGTGACCACGTGGTGCTCTCCTGGGTGCCGCCGTGCGGGGAGTGCCGCTATTGCCGCCAGGGCCATGAGGCCCGCTGCCAGAAGGTCGCCACCGTCGTGGCTCCCAAGGGCGTCCTCTTCGACGGTACCTCGCGCCTGAGCCGCGATGGCGAGACGATGCACCACTACCTCGGCGTCTCCTCCTACGCGGAGGAGGTCGTGGTCCCCGCCTCCGGTGCCATCAAGGTGCGCGACGACGCGCCGCTTGACGTCATCGCCGTCGTCGGCTGCGCCGTCGCCACGGGCGTTGGCGCCGTGCTCAACACCGCCGCCGTGGAGCCGGGCTCCACCGTGGCCGTCATCGGCTGCGGCGGCGTGGGGCTCAACGTGGTTCAGGGCGCCAAGCTGGCCGGCGCCGATCGCATCGTGGCGATCGACGTGCTCCCCGAGAAGACGGCCATGGCCGTGCAGTTCGGCGCCACCGACCGCATCGACGGGTCCAAGGGCGACGCCGTGGAGCAGCTCCTCGCGCTCATTCCCGACGGTGTCGACTACGCCTTCGACGCGATCGGTCGCACCATCACCACGGAGCAGGCCATCAAGATGCTTGGCCTCGGCGGCGCCGCGGTCATCGTGGGCCTGCCGCCCACGGGTGCCAAGGCCTCCTTCGAGCCGCTCGTGCTCGCGGAGGCCGATCAGCGCATCCTCGGCTCCAACTACGGTTCCGTCCGCCCCGCGATCGACATCCCCGCGCTCGTGGACAAGTACATGGATGGTCAGCTGAAGCTCGATCCGCTGATCTCGGGCCGCCGTCCCCTGGCCGAGGCCCGCGAGGCCCTCGACGAGCTCGAGTCCGGCGCAGCCCTGCGCACCCTGCTCATTCCCTGAGCCACCCCCCGCTCCCGCCCCTGATCCAAAGGCTCCCCCATGTCCCTCTCCTCGCCCCCTGTCGGGGCCAACGCGTCGGCTGCCCCCGTCGACGCCGGTCTGCGCCGCGGCGTGATGTCCGGCCCGGAACTCGCCGCGCAGGCGATCGCCAACATCGCCCCCAGCGCGGTCATCGCCTTCACCGCCGCCAGCATCTTCGTTGGCGCGGGCAACGGCACCGTCGCCGCCTTCATCCTGGCGACCCTCGTCATCCTGTGCGTCGGCTACTGCGTGGTGGTCTTCGCCCGGCGCCACGCCTCCGCCGGCTCCCTCTATACGTATGTCGCGAAGGGGCTCGGCCCCACCGGCGCCTACATCGCCGGCTGGGCGCTCCTGGTCGGCTGCTTCGGCATCGCCGCCGGCTCGCTGGGCGGCTCCGTGTCCTACATGGGCCAGTTCCTGCGCCTGCTCGGCGTCCCTGCCGAGGGCGTGGGTGCGGACATCCTGCTCGCGATCGTGCTGGGCGGCTTGGCCACCCTGTTCACCATTCGCGGCATCCGCCTCTCCGCGCGCATCTCGCTCGTGCTTGAGCTCGTTTCCGTGACGATCATCCTCGTCCTCCTGGTCATGGCGCTCGTGTGGGCCGGCCCGCAGGCCTGGGACCCGGCGCAGTTCTCGCTCAAGGACGCCCCCTTCCAGGGCGTCGCTGCCGGCATGGTGCTCGGCATCCTGGGCTTCGTTGGTTTCTCCTCCGCCGACGCGCTGGGCCGCGAGGCCAAGAACCCCCACACGGCGATCCCCCGCGCCATCATGTGGAGCGCCGTGGCCGTGGGCGTCCTCTACGTCTTCTCTGCCTACACGCAGATCGCCGTCCTGCACGATGACCTCGCCAGCTCCGCCTCCCCGTTGGAGGACATTGCGACGCTCATCGGCATGCCGGGCTGGTTCGGGCCCGTCCTGACCTTCGGCGTGGGCGCCTCCTTCTTTGCCGTGGTGGTGGCTCCCCTCAATGTGGTGGGACGCATCCTCTATGTCATGGGTCAGGAGGGCGTGATCCACGAGAGCTTCGGCCGCACCCACGAGCGTCACCTCACGCCGCACCGCGTGCTGCTCATCGCCGGCCCGCTCGCGATCGTCCTGGACATCGTCTTGCTCCTGATGGGCACCGCGCCCATGGACATCACGGTCTACGTGGACACCTACGGAACGTACGGCTACATGGTGGCCTACGCGCTCGTCGCCATCGCCTGTGTTGTCTACACGCGGCGCGAGGGCATGAAGAACACGCTCGTGTGGATCTGCGCCAGCGTGGCGGTCCTCGGCATGCTCTACGTCTTCTACGCGAACGTGTGGCCGGTGCCGGTGTTCCCCGTCAACGTGATCCCGTACCTCTTCCTTGCGACGATGGCGATCGCCGTCGCCTGGTACCTCTTCCTGCGGGCCCGGCGCCCGCACGTCATTGCCGCGATCGGCAACACCGAGACCGACATGCTCGACGGCGTGGGCTGAGCTCCGGCGCGCATGCGTCGCCTCGGGCGACGCGAACGGTGGCGACGCCTTCCCGCTGGTGTGCGGGAGGGCGTCGTCGTGCTCTAGCTCAGTCTTGGAGCGCCCTCAGCGCCAAGTGCACCGCAAGGCGGGTGTCCGGATCCGCAAGGTCAAGGCCAAGCAGGTCCTTGATGCGCTCGATCCTGGTGCTCACGGTGTTGCGGTGGTAGCCGAGCGCCTGGGCCGTCGCGGCCGTGGAGGACTCGTGGTCGAGGTAGGCCCCCAGCGTGGGGAGCAGCTCGCCCCCAGCATCGATGAGGGGCTGCAGGAGCGAGCGTGCGGTGGGCAGGAAGGTGTCGTTGCGCGTGCGCGAGAGCAGCAGCTGTTCCAGGCCGAGTGCGTCGATGCGCAGGAAGTGGCCGCCGCGCTCACGCTGGGCGGCCACGCGCGCCGCCTCACCGGCGGCGTCGAGGCTCGAGGCGAGACCCTCGGCACCCGCCTCCGGTGTCCCCACGCCAGTAGAGACGTTGAAGGAGCGCCGCAGCTCCCGGTGTAGCTCGCGCAGCGCCGAGGTGTGGCGTTCGAGCTCCTGGCTGGAGGGCGGTTCGGAGAAGGTCAGCCAGCCGATCACACCGAGGCCCGCGGTGCTCGCATGGGTGTCTACGTCCCAGGTCCGCGTTTCACGAGAAACGCTACGCAGGAGTTCGAGCGGCGTGAGGCGACTGAGCCCGAGGATGCGGAAACCCAGGTGCACGCCGGAGGTGCGCCAGCCCCGCTCATGCATGCGGCGGCGCACGTCCGAGTCCGGTCCGCCCGGCTGCTCGAGGAAATCGCGGATGAGTCCCGAGTCGATCGACGCGTTGTTCACCGAGGCCACTTCGTCGATGAGCAGGCGCGCCGCTACGGCGGGCATGGCCGTCTCGGCGGCCACCGAGAGAGCCGAGAGCTGGGTGCCTGCGAGGCCGCGGTCGAAGAACACGAGCCGCAGGCCCTCGCGGCTGGGGCTTTCCACCCGTACCGACGCCCCGGAGGCGCCGCCGGCGTGAGTCGCACGCGTCCAGGCGTCCGAGCGCAGCGCGGCATGCAGATCCGGGGAGAGGTGCTGCCCGGCCTCCAACAAGACGCCCTCGCGATCGACAAGGGCCACTCCGTGGCCCACGCTTGCGGCGAGGTGGCGCAGGAGGTCTTGGACGTGGTCGGCGTGGTACTCGATCGATTGGGCGACCTTGCGCACATAGCCCAGCGTGAGGGCGTCCTGGTTGCCCTGCAGTTCCCACGCTGCGCGGGCGAGCTCGAGCGGGGCGCCTGCACCCAGGATCAACAACCCGAGCCGGCGAGCCACGGCCAACGTTCCGGCCCCCAGGGCGACGGGCTCCTTGAAGGCCAGGGCGGCGTGCCCGCGTGACTTCACGCGGCGCAGCAGCGCGTCGGCCTCCCACGGTTCGCGTGGTGGGGTTTGGGTGAAGACCACGAGCGACCCGGGGGAGCCCGGCTGCGTCGATTCACCGCCCGTGCAGGAAGGGAGCTCGTCGACCGAGGTCACGAGGACCACATCGCGGAGGGGAACCACGGGATGGGCGGAAGGCCCGGTGCCGTCGCCTGGCTCGATCCACCGCAGGCCACCGTTGCGGGGGTGTGCCACCAGAGCCTGCAGGCTCAAGGTGTGCTGCATGCTGCCCCTTCCTGGTCCAGTCCCTGCACGCCGTAGGCCGCCGGGGTGACGTGAGCGAGACGGTGCGGGCGCGCGGACCACCAGGAGGGGGCCGGGAGGGCGAAGATCTCCACCCGCCTGGCCGGATGGATGCCTTGGACCTCAAGAATCTCGTTGGTGCTGGGGTCGAGGCAGACGATCACCTCGGGCGCGCTCGCGATGACCGCGCCGTCACGCTGGACGGCAAGAAATTCGGTGTGGGAGATCAACCGGAGGACCGTTCCGTCGTCACCCACCATGAGAGCGGAGGACGCATAGGGGTCGCTCACGCCCGGCGTCACCGACTCCACGCGGCCGCCCCCCACGTACCGTCCTCCGACGGCCGCTGCGACCTCGGCCGGGGGCCCGCTCGGATCCACGCGGCCCACGGCAAGCGCGCGCTCCAGCCCGCCCGTGATGGCGTGCTCCGCCAGTTGACCAACGGTGAAACCGGCAATGAGGACGGGGCCGACACCGCCGGCGCAGACCACCGCCGAGCGCACGAGCGCCTCGACGTCCTGGGCGCGGCTCGCCTCGATGACACAGACCCCTCCGGCTCCCGTGGAGACGCACGCGAGCAGGCCGGGAACCTCGTCAACGAACATGGTCATCTGGTCGAAGCGGGGGAGGGCCCTGCCCGTGAAGTCGGCGTCGACAAGCTGGAGGTGCGGCGCCAGTAGGAAGGGGGTCAGACCGTTCATGCCGCCGCCCTCGATGGAACACACGGCCCGGGCCGCTTGCCCGGTCCAGCGCTCCGCCGCCGCCAGGAGCGGGGCGAAGAGCGCAGTGTCCGGCAGGCGTTCGGTCATGAGATAGGTGGACCCGGCGTAGCCGACCGCCACGGCCGGTGTTGCCGGAGACAACTCCTGAGCGTCATGCACCGTGAGAGGCCACGGCTGGCGCTGGCGAAGCATCAGCTCAAGAGTGAGGGTGCTTCCGCCACCGCCGGCGCCCAACCAGGAGAACCCCCGGGCCAGCACCGGAAGGTGCTCGGCTCCGAGGGTCCTCGTCATGGTTCAAGTCTAGGCGGCGGCGCGGCGCCGCTTAGGACTCCACGGGGACAAACGGTTCGCTCAGCCCGAAGGCCGCAGGTCCAAACGTCGCCAACGCCTCGGGGGTACGCATGAGCTCCGGTGTCGAGATGCCAAGCACGCGCACCCGCTGGCCGTAGCGAAGGCCCTCCGTGGTGATCGGTTCGGCCGTCTCGGCGTCGACGACGCAGATGAGATCGGGAACGATGGCCACCACGGCGCCATCGCGGCGCGCCATGAGGTTCTCGTTCTGAAAGTCGATCTCCAGTTGCTCGCCCCCCGGGGACTCGATGATGGCCCTGCCGCGCGCAAAGCCCTCCGTGGTGCGCCGCTCAACATCGGCGACCTTGCCGCGGAAAAGCTCGCGAACGTGGCTGTAGAGCGTGGGGGCCAGGGCGGTGGCGATCGCCTCGAAGGGGTCCTCGTGGCGCTCCCGTGCCTCCCGAATGGCCCGCCCGAGGTTCAGCGCCATGGACAACGTGCGCGGCACGGCCGTTGCGCGAACCTGATCACCCGACATGGCGTACTCGGCGATGTGGCCAACACCACCCAGCCGGATGGTCACCCCGCGCGCCAGCCACTCCATCTGCTGGTCGTCGTCCCCAGTGTCGATGATGACGCGCTCGCCGCGTTCCCCTGCCAACGCAAGCGGGGAACCGTGAACGCCGTAGACGGCAAACGTCTCCATCGACAGCTCGGGGAAGGCACGCCCCATCCCGTCGGCGTCGACGACGGGCAGGCCTGTCTCCGCGGCGACGATGAGCGGGATCATGGAGTTAATGCCCCCGCACTCGATGGGCATGGTGGCCTGGGCGGTGCGGCCGAGATGTTCCTCGAGCGTGCGCAGTGCGAGCGTCGGTTCGGTCCCGGCCGGAATCTTCTCCACCATGACGGTGGGTGCCCCCATCTGGGCCGTCGGAATCACGAGCGCATCCGCCGGGACGTCCTCCGGGTCCCACACCGTGATGGAGCGCTCGCCGAGCACACGCTCGACCAGCTTCTGCCCGATATAGGGATCTCCGCCGCCGCCCGTTCCGAGAAGGGTGGCGCCGCGGGCCAGATCAGAAAGATCCTCCGCGTGGAGCTGCCAGCTCACGACGCCACCGCAGCCGGCTCGGCATCGGTGCTGCCGTCCCAGCGGTGGGAGGGCATCTCGTACCCGAAGTAGCGCGGACCCACCATGGCCAGCGCGGCCGGCTCATGCCAGCGGGGGTCCGAGGGCGCGGCGAGCACCCGCACGCGCTGGCCGTAGCGCAGCGCCTCCGTGGTGATCGGCTCACCCGAGTCGTGATCCACCACCATGATGAGGTCGGGGGCGGTGACCAGCACTTCGGTCTCCGTCTTCGCCACGAGATGCTCGTTCTGGAAGTTGAGCTCGAGCGCCTTCGCATCGGTCCCGCTACCGGTCTCGATGCGGGCGCGGCCGCGGGCGAAACCGGCCGTGGTCCCGCGCTGGACGTCCACCACCTTGCCGCCGAAGAGCTCGCGCCCGCGCACGAGCTCCACGATGGCCTCGACCGGGTCGCGCTTCTCCTCGCGGGCGGCGAGGATCGCCGAGCCGATGTTGCTGCAGTGGCTCAGCGAGTCGGGGACCAAGGCGGCCTTGGCCGTGGCCCCGTCCATCGGAAATCCGGAGATCATGACGGAGCAACCCATCTCCACGCAGGCGACGCGGGCGATTCGCTCCGTCCACGTGTTATCGACGGTGTTCAGGACGGAGACGTTTCCCTTTTCGTCGGCGAGGGCCAGGGGAGATGCCGTGACTCCGTACAAGGTCGGAAGCACCATCTGCAATTCGGGGAAGGCGCGCCCCATGCCGTCGGCATCGATGAGGGGGAGGCCCAGGGCAGCGGCGGCAGCGATGGGGATCGTCGAATTCACGCCCCCCACCTCGGCGCAGGCCACGTGGGTCACGGGGCGGCCGAGGTACTCGCCAACGGCCCGCACGGGGGCCATGACTTCCTTGAGGCTCGGCAGCTTTTCCACCATGACGGTGGGCGCGCCCATCATGGCCACGGTGAGGACGACGGCGTCGTCCGGCACCTCGTCGAGGCTCACCACGGTGATGCCGCCGTGCTCGGCGAGGGCCTGGCGCGCGAGAAGCGCCCCAATATAGGGGTCACCGCCGCCTCCCGTACCGAGCAGCGCGGCACCGCGGGCGATGTCTTCGACGCGCTCTGCGTTCAAAGTCCAGCTCATGCTCGCGCCCCCGTGTTCATATCGAGATCGCCCACGGCCTTGACGCGGATGCGTGTGGCGTTGCCTGGAAGGTAGGGGATCGGCACCTCGTCGAAGTCAACGATGGAGACGGACTCGGGCGCGGCGCCGGCGGCGATCGCCTTGTTGACGGCCTCGGCGCGGACATCGGCGATGGTTTCCTCTCGGCGCCCGGGCTCCACCGCGTATACCTTGTCGATTTCGCCGCCGACCTGGGCGATCGAGGCGCCGATCGCGTTGGCCACCGCGTAGTTCTCGGGGCGATGAACCGCGCCGAAGAGCCGCAGCTCGTCCGGCAACAGGATGGACCCGCCACCCACGGCCACTACGGGTAGCGGCTCGGGGGAGGTCCGCATGCGATCGACGGCCTCCGAGACGCGCTCGGCGATGCGGTCAAGGACACGCTGGACCAACTGGGGGTCGAGGTGTGCCACCTTGCTGGCGTCGCCGACGTTCGCGCGCCCGGCGGCCACCGCGATGTCGGTGGCCGTGAGGGTGGATCCGCCGAACACGAGAGCCTCGGTGCTCAGACGGTAGCCCACCGACTCCGGGCCGACTTCGGCGGTCTCCGGATCCACGATGGAACCGCCGCCGATCCCGAGCGAAAGCACATCCGGCATGCGGAAGTTGGTGCGGATCCCCGCCACCTTGACCTCGTTGGCGGTCTCGCGAGGGAAGCCGTTGATCAGCAGGCCGATGTCGGCGGTGGTGCCGCCCACGTCGATGACGGCGCACGTGGCCAGTCCGGAGGTCTGGGCGGCGCCGCGCATCGAATTGGTGGGGCCGGAGGCGAACGTCGCCACGGGGTACTGACGGACGTAGTCCTCGTCCATGAGCGTTCCGTCGTTCTGGCTCAGGAAGATGGGAGCGGTGATGCCCTGGGCGCGAACCGCGGCCGTGAGGCCGTCCACGATCTCGCCCGCCAACTCGCGCAGGGCGGCGTTGATGATGGTGGCGTTCTCTCGCTCGAGGATGCCGATCCGGCCGATCTCGTGCGAGAGGGAAATGGCGACGGAGTCCCCGAGCACCTCAGCCAGGATCTGGGCGGCCTGGACCTCCAGGTCGTGGTTGACGGGGCTGAACACCGAAGACACGGCGACGGACCGGATGCCGTTCGCGGCCATGTCGGTGGCGATCCCGCGCAGCTCCTCGGGATCGAGGGGGGAGATGGGGCGGCCGTCGAACTCGTAGCCGCCGTGGGCCAGATAGCTCTTGGCGTGGATGGCCTCGAGGAGGGTGTCCGGCCAATCAACCAGCGGAGGCAGTGCAGCCGTGGCAGGCAAGCCGAGCCGGACGGCGGCCGTCGGAGCGAGGCGGCGTGCTTCGACGAGGGCATTGATGAAGTGGGTGGTTCCGATCATCACCGCGGAGATGTCGGAACCCTCGAAGCTATGGCGCTCGCGCAGTGCCTCGATGGCGGCGACGATGCCGCTCGTGACGTCGGAGCTGGTGGAGTTCTTCACGCCCGCGAGCGTGGTGCGCCCGTCCATGAGAACCGCGTCGGTGTTGGTGCCGCCGACGTCGATGCCGATATGCATGTGCTTCTACTTTCGCTGAACTAAACGAGGAGGGAGAACCGGGTCAGGCGGCCGTGCGCTGAGCGGCAGTGGCTGGGTCCTCGGTGACCGCTTCGCCGACGCCGCGGATCAGGCCGAGCTTTCCCGCCGCGATGTACAGGAGCATCGAGAGCAGCAACGACCACAGGGAGGGGATGCCCCACGTGACGAAGTAGCCCACGACGGCCGAGACGAGCCAGATCACCAGGGTGGCGGGGACGACGCGGGGTGCGGTCGTCGGCAGCTCGCCGCTGGCGCGGGTGGCATCAAGCTCGGGGCGCCAATGCTTCACGACGAAGTACTCGGCGACCATGATGCCCGCGATGGGCGGGAGGGCCACGCTGAGCACCACGAGGAAGTCAGTGAACTTTCCGAGGATGCCGGCGGCGGCGAGGACCGAACCCACCACGCCGAGGATGATCGTGAACGGCACGCGGCTGACCTGCTTGCGGAAGGTCGTGGCGATGAAGTTCACGAGCCCGAGGGAGGAGGAGTACAGGTTCCAGTCGTTGATCTTCAAGGTGCCGGTGATGACGATGATCAGGCCGACGAAACCGACGGACGAGGTGACGATCGCGACGATGTCGCCGCTCGCCGCGGCATGGGCCAGGAGGACGCCGGCCAGGCCGATGCCGAACTCTCCCAGGCTGACGCCCACGACCGTCTGCTTGACGACGTCCGCGCCCGAGCGGTTGTAGCGGGTCATGTCGGCCGTGATGATCGCTCCGACGATGAGGCCGCCGGCCACGATGCCCGTGCCGGCCCAGATGCTCATGCTGGGGCCCGGAGCAGGGGAAGAAACCAGCTCGGAGAAGGAATGCTTGCTCAGCTCGGAGACCACGGACCAGCCGACGAGGAGGAGGAAGAGGGGGACGGTGACGTTGGCGAGCCACTGCATCCCCTTGAATCCGAACGCCACGATGGCCGTGACGAGTAGGCCGAAGAGCAGGCTCCACAGCCACACAGGCATGACGCCCGGCATCATCGCGTCGAGCGACTGGGCAGAAATGGCCGACTGGATGCCGAACCAGCCGATGAGACTGATGCCGACGGCGAGGCCAACGAGGGAGGCGCCGATCTCGCCGAAGCCGGTCCAGCGGGCGAGCAACGCAGTGTTGAGGCCCTCGCGCTGACCGATGATGCCCACGATGCACATGAGTACTTCGAGGATGACGGAGCCGAGCAGAAGCGCAAGTGCCGCCTGCCAGAAGGTCATGCCGAAGCCGAGCGTGGCTCCGAGCAGGAACTGAGAGAGGGCAGAGACCTGACCGAAGCGCTGGACGGCGATGCCGAACCAGTGCTTTTGGTCGCGGGGGGCGACGCGGCTCAGGGCGGCATCATCAGCGTGGGCAAGCTGGGCCATGGGGGCCTCCTGGGGTGTGAAGCGGCACTGGCCGCCGGGCGAGGTGAAGCCCAGGCTAAGCAAGGAACAACGCGATCCGAATGGGCAAAGTGCTGAAGTTTGGTCGCTCCATCGACACAGTGCACACCTCGAGGGTGAGGTGCGGAGGGTTGCTTCCCGGCGCATGAATTCACACGGTGTTTGCTTTCGGGCTCCCGCGGCGTTGCCGGGCTGCTTCAGGCTGAGTGCGTCATCCGCGGGCCCGGCCCGCTCACTCGAACGTCAAGGACGCAGCCGTGAAGAAGACCCTTTCTCGTACTCTGGCGGTCGCCGCGGTGGCCGCCACCCTCGCGGGCGGCGCTGCCGTCGCAAGCGCCGCGACCGTTACCCCGGCCGCCGCACCCCAGCCCGCCGCCAAGAACGTCCAGCCGAGCACGAGCGACATCACCCAGCATGGCGGCGCCGCTCGCAACCACGGCGATCGCACGCAGGAGCTGCGCAAGGCCCTGAATGGCAATAAGGCCAAGAACGTCATCCTCATCATCGGCGACGGCATGGGCGACTCCGAGATCACCGTGGCCCGCAACTATCAGTACGGGGCGGCCGGGCGCTTCCCCGGCCTCGACGCCCTGCCCCTCACGGGCCAGTACACGACCTTCGCGCTGAACAAGGAAACGGGCAAGCCCGACTACGTGACCGACTCGGCCGCCTCCGGCTCCGGCTGGGCCACCGGCACCAAGACCTACAACAACGCCATCTCCGTTGACATCAAGGGCAAGGCGCAGAAGACGCTGCTGGAGCTGGCCAAGGAGAAAGGCCTGCGCACCGGCAACGTCACGACCGCCGAGCTGCAGGATGCGACGCCGGCGGTGCAGGTCTCGCACGTCTCGCTTCGCTCCTGCTATGGCCCGGAGGAGACCACGGCCAAGTGCCCCGAGAACGCGCTGGAGAACGGCGGCCGCGGCTCCATTACCGAGCAGCTCATCAAGACCCGCGCGGATGTCACCCTGGGCGGCGGGGCCAAGAGCTTTGCGCAGACGGCTAAGGCCGGAAAGTACAAGGGCAAGACCCTTCTGGAGCAGGCCGACGCCGAGGGCTACCAGGTGATCACCGATCGCTCGCAGCTGACGCGCGTCACCAAGGCCAACCAGAACAAGCCGGTGCTCGGCCTCTTTGCCCAGGGGAACATGCCGGTGGACTGGCAGGGGCCCAAGGCCACGCGCACGGGCGGCAAGGAGGAGGCGGTGCGCTGCTCCGCGAATCCGGCCATGACCAGCAAGACGCCGCGCCTGGAGGACATGACCTCCAAGGCCATCTCGCTGCTGAACAAGAAGAACGCGGAGAAGGGGTTCTTCCTGCAGGTGGAGTCCGCCTCCATCGATAAGGAGGATCATGCCGCGAACCCCTGCGGCCAGATCGGCGAGACGGTGCAGATCGACGAGGCCATCCAGGTGGCCCTCGACTTCGCCAAGAAGGATAAGAACACGCTCGTGGTCGTGACGGCCGATCACGCCCACTCCTCGCAGATCGTCTACCCGGGTGAGACAACGCTTGGCCTGACCCGCACGCTGACAACCAACGAGGGAGCACCCATGACCGTCGCCTACGGCACTTCGGACGAAGGCGGCTCGCAGATGCACACGGGATCCCAGGTGCGCATCGCCGGCTACGGCCCGCAGGCCGCCAATGTGGTGGGTCTGAGCGATCAGACGGATCTGTTCTTCACCGTGCAGCGCGCCCTCCAGCTCGGAAGGGGTGGTGGGGAGCGGTAGGCGTCGATGCATGCGTCACGTAGGGTGACACTGTCATCTCTTCGAATATTCAGGAAAGTGGGGGATCTCCCTTGAAGACGAACACCCTGTCAAAGCTGGCCGGCGGCGCCGCCGTCCTCGCCCTGGCCGCGACGCTCACCGCCTGTGGCGGCGGATCCGCATCCGGTGGCGGCAGCAACGAAGATGCCTGCTCCTCCGTGAAGGACGCGATCACCGGATACCAGTCGAGCCTCTCCGAGGTCTCGACCGATCCCACGAAGGCGGGCGAAACCTTCGTCGGCCTGGCCAAGGAGATCCAGGAGGCCGCCGACAAGAACAGTGGCGCATCCGTGTCCGCCGATCTGAAGACGCTCGCCAACGCCTTCACGTCGCTCGGCGAGGCCGTCTCGAAGGCCTCGAGCGACCCCACGGGGGCCATGGAGGGCCTCAAGGCTGTGCAGTCCGACGACTTCACCAAGGCGATGGAGAACATCACCAAGACCTGCAAGTTCAGCTGAGCCTGAAGCTGGTGGGTAAGGGGGTGGTTTCGCGCAGGCGAGGCCACCCCCTTTCGCGTGCACTACTCTCCTCTGCCCTCGAGATCTAGACGTGACACGCCCATCTTTTCTGTGATTTACATCACAGCCTGCATCCCCGTGATGCCAAGGAAAACTGTGTCGCGGGTGTGTTGAAGCCGTGATTTTTAGATCACGGATTGGTCACGGGTGGGGTAACGTTCTCGGAGTTCGTCCCCCGACGCCGCCGGAATCTCCCGAAGAGAGCCCAGCGAACGCGGTGAAGCAGGGGGTGCTCGCGCCGGTCATTCCGACGGTGCAGCAGACCTGAAACGGAGAACGCCCCACATGCAGAACTCGCGCAAGCTCATCAAGGCCAGTGCGGCCACAGCCGCCCTTGCCGCCGTTGGTGTCGCAGGCCTCGCGACGGCTCCCGCCGCCTCGGCCGCCCCGAAGGTGGTCAGCAAGTCCTTCACCTCGAAGACCCCCAAGATTTCCGTCGTGACGGACAAGACCGTTGCCAAGGGCAAGAAGGTCACGATCAAGGCCGCCGGGCGCACCACCGCCAAGGGCCTGAAGATCGTCTCCGTGAAGATCGGCGTCAAGAAGACCGGAAACAAGTACGGCTGGGCCGTCAAGAACGCCAATTCCTACAAGGTCGGCGCCGGTCGCTGGACCGTTCGCACCGAGGTGCGCTACGTGGACGCCAAGACCAAGAAGGTCAAGAAGGTCCACCTGACCAACCGCTTCACCGTGAAGACCAAGGCCAGTCCGGCAGCCAAGATCTCCGCCTCGCGTGCGGGGATGTGGAACCGCGTCGCCAAGTGCGAGTCCGGCGGCAACTGGAAGATCAGCACCGGCAACGGCTACTACGGCGGCCTGCAGTTCAGCGCCAGCACGTGGCGCGCCTACGGCGGCGGCAAGTATGGCTCCACGGCCAACCGCGCCACCAAGGCTCAGCAGATCACCATCGCCGAGAAGGTGCTCAAGGGCCAGGGTGCCGGCGCCTGGGGTTCCTGCGGGCGCAAGGCGGGCCTCAAGCGCGCCTGAGTCTTTCACGCGTCCGGCCGCCGACGGCGGCCAGTGCATTCCTTTCACAGGGGCGCCGCGCATCGCGCGGCGCCCCTGCGGCGTTCCCGTGGCACGGAGGGCCGCCCGTCTGTCCGACGCCGCCCATACGCCCGACGCCGCCCGCTCACCCGGGCGGCGCGACGTCGGGTGGGGCCGCGAAAGGTTTTCACACGTCGTGTGGATTCGACATGCTACGGGAGAGCAACTAGCATTGACACCTGTCTACGGCGCTGCAGTGCGAGCATCCGACCCGGATGCCCCCGGCGCCCGCCGCCCAGCCCGACCGCGAGAACGTCCCGCGGAGGGTGCCGCAGGACGCGGGGAAATGCGGGCGGAACGCGAGAATCGCGGCCGCACGACGCTCCGGGAGCGCTGCGGTACATCCGGAAGGGAGCGCCGCTCGCGCGGCCCCACCATGGACGATCAGACACCCCATTCCCCCGCCGCCGCGGCGAGGGTTCGCTTCCTCCAGCGCCTGCGCCCTGGGCGCAAGCGCCTCACCGTCGACCAGGTCAACGTGGTCGACCCCTCGATGCTCAAGAAGGCCATCGGCGGCACCGTCGTCGGCAACCTCATGGAGTGGTACGACGTCGGCGTGTACGGCTACCTCGCCGTCATCATCGGCAAGCTCTTCATGCCCAGCTCCGTGGATCCGGCGATCCAGACGCTCTTCAGCCTGGGCGTCTTTGCCGTGACCTTCGTAGCGCGCCCGCTCGGCGGCGTGGTCCTCGGCCAGCTCGGCGACCGGCTCGGCCGGCAGAAAATCCTCGTCTTCACGCTGCTCATGATGGCGCTGGCCACCTTCGGCATCGGCGTGCTGCCCGACTACTCGGTCTGGGGCGTCGCCGCGCCCATCGCCCTGGTGCTGTTGAAGCTGATCCAGGGCTTCTCCACGGGCGGTGAGTACGCGGGCGCCACGACCTTCGTGACCGAGTACGCGCCCGACAAGCGGCGCGGCTTCTACGCCTCGCTCCTGGACATGGGCTCGTACTTCGGCTTCGCGATCGGCGCGGCCTTCGTCTCGATCCTGCAGCTCACCCTGAGCGAGGACGTCATGGAGGGCTTCGCCTGGCGCATCCCCTTCCTCGTGGCGCTGCCGCTGGGCGTGATCGCCCTCTGGTTCCGCTCCAGGATCGAGGACACCCCCGCCTTCAAGGAGGCGCAGGCGGCGGCCGCGCGGGCCGGTGAGGAGGCCAAGGCCTCCGCGGACGCTCCCAAGGGTGTGCTCGCGCTGGTGCGCGCCTACTGGCGCGAGCTCCTCACGGCCTTCGTGCTCGTCTCCGCCGCGAACACCGTGGGCTATGCCCTGACGAGCTACATGCCGACGTATCTGACCGAGACCCTGCACTACGACCCGGTTCACGGCAACCTGCTCACGCTTCCGGTGCTGGTGATCATGTCGCTGTGCATCCCGCTCACCGGCATGCTCTCCGACAAGGTGGGGCGCAAGTGCGTGCTCTACATCGGCTCCATCTCGGCGATCGTCCTGGCGGTCCCGGCGTTCCTGCTGATGGCGCACGGCGAGATCTGGTCCACCCTGGCCGGGCTGTTTGTCCTCGCCTTCCCCGTGACCTTCTACGTGGCGAACCTCGCCTCCTCGCTGCCGGCGCTCTTCCCGACCTCCTCGCGCTACGGCGGCATGGGCATCTCATACAACATCGCCGTGGCGATCTTCGGCGGCTTTGCGCCGTTCATCATGCAGGCGCTCGTGACGCTCACGGGCTCCTCGCTGGCCCCGGCCTTCTGGGTCATGGGGACCTCGGTGGGCGGCGTGGTGGCGGTGATCTTCCTCAAGGAGTCAGCGCGCCGGCCGCTGCCCGGTTCCCTGCCCTCGGTCTCCTCCGAGGAGGAGGCGATCGAGCTCGTCGCCACGCAGGAGGAGAACCCGGACCTCGATGTCGAGGAGCTCTTCGAGGAGGTTCCTGCGCTGCAGGAAGGCTAGGGGTCCACGCCCGACGGCGCGGGGGAGCGCCGGGCGGGCGCGGCCCGTCCCGGGACGGCAGGGATCCCACCCGACGCCCCGGGGCCGGGCGCCCGGTGCGCCACCGGTGCCACCGGTTAGGCTTTCCGCGGGGAGACCGGCCGCGGGAATGACACCCCGCCGGACGCGGTTGGACCGGACACGAGGGGCGTTCCCCGCGCCCCTTTCTCAGGACAGGAGTGCCGTGCGTCCGTATCTGGATAAGGCCATGCCCCAGGCGTGGGTGGCAGCGCAGGAGTATTCGGCGGTGGTCGCCGTACAGGCCAAGCAACGCGGCCTCGTCGGCGAGGATGTGGAGCTCATCAAGGTCCGCGCCAGCCAGCTCAACGGCTGCGCGTTCTGCCTCGACCTGCACTCGCGCGAGGCCCGCACCGCGGGTGTCCCCCAGCAGAAGCTCGATCTGCTGCCCGCCTGGCGCGAGTCCTCCCTCTATTCGCAGCGCGAGCGCGCGCTGCTGGCCGTCGTCGAGGCGGCCACGCGACTCCCGCTGAGCGAGGAGAGCGAGGCGGACCTCGAAGGCGCCCACGCCGAACTGGGCGAGGAGGCCTTCGTCGCCGCCGAATGGGTCGCGGCGACCATCAACCTCTTCAACCGCATCTCGATCTTGAGTGAGCACCCAGTGCGCCCGCGCGGCGCCGACGGAAGGATCCTCCGTGAGCAATCTTGAGGCGCATCCGGACTGGGACTCCCTGGGGGCCGGGGAGGCCTGCACCGCGGTGGAGGTGCTGGAACCCCGCGCCGTTCCCCTCGGCGGCATCCGCGCCATGACGGTCTATCGCACGCTCCCGCAGCGCCAGCGCTCGCTCATTGGCGCCTGGTGCTTCCTTGACCACTACGGCCCGGACGACGTGGCCGTCACGGGCGGTATGTCGGTGCCGCGCCACCCGCACACCGGCCTGGCGACCGTGTCCTGGCTCTTCAGCGGCGAGATTCGGCACCTCGATTCAGCGGGCAACGCGGCGGCGGTGCTGCCCGGGCAACTGAACCTCATGCTGGCGGGTAGCGGCATCACGCATCAGGAGCTCGGCACCGACTCCACCACCCTCCTGCACGGTGTGCAGCTGTGGTTCGCCCTGCCGGACGCGGAGCGCTTCGGGGAACACGACTTTATCCACTACGAGCCGACCCCCGTGGGCGGCGACGGCTGGGAGGCCCGCGTCTTCATCGGCGAGGCGCTCGGTTCCGTCTCGCCCGTGAAGACCCGCACGCCGGACCTGCTCGGCGCGGAGATCCTGTTGCGAGCCGGTACGCGGTTGGAGATCCCGGTGCGCAGGGACTTCGAACTCGGCGCGCTCGCCGAGAACGGTCCCGTCACGGTCAACGGTGCCGCAGCCCAGCACCGAGAGCTCGTCTACGCCCCTCCCGGCGCCGACACGCTCGTTCTCGAGGCGGGCGAGCAGGACGTTCGCGTCATCCTGCTGGGCGGCGTGCCGCTCGGCGAACAGATCATCATGTGGTGGAACTTCATCGGCCGCACCCACGAGGAGATCGTGGAGTTCCGCCGCCGCTATCAGGCCGAGCTTGGCTTCGAGCCGGCCGACCCCCAAGACGCAGGCCAGCCGGAGCTCTTCGGGCCCTGGCCGGCCGGCCAGCCCGCGCCGTTGCCCGCCCCCGTCCTGCCCACCACGCGCCTGCGCCCACGCGGCTAGGGCGACCACGCGCCGTCGGGCACCGGACGGCCCGCGCCGTTGCCCGACGGCGGGTGGTCGCCACCGACACTCTGGGCACCACCGGTGCCCACCGCCATCCGGGCGCCGCCGGCGCCCACCCGAGCCACACGAGAAGAGGACAGCATGAGCGAGACCGAATTCAGCATCGTCGACCATCCGGCGCAGAGCCGTTTCGAGGTGCAGGAGGGCGGGAAGGTCATCGGCTTTGCCGCGTACGTGCAGCACGACGGACGCCGGATCTTCCACCACACCGTGGTGGAGGAGGCCTACAACGGGCAGGGCCTCGCCTCGCGCCTCGTGGCCGCCGCGCTGCGCGAAACGCTCGAGGCCGGCCTGGTGGTCGTCCCCGTCTGCCCCTACGTCCGCTCGTGGCTCGAGCGCCACCCCGACGTGGCCGAGCGCACGCAGCAGCCGGACGCCTCGGACTTCGAGGCCCTGCGCGCCCTCGCCTGAGGGGCGCGTGAGGCGTGCCGGCGGGGCGAGCCTCGCCACAAGCTCGCCGGATCCCGTGCCCAGCGGGGGCGGGCGCGCTATCCTCAACACGGAGTAGGAGCATCACGAGCGCGCCGGTACCCCGCAGGCCGCAGCGATTCACATGATTGGAAGGACTTCCATGAGCACGTACATCGTCGGTGTCGACGGATCCGATACCGCCTTCAAGGCCGCCAGCCGCGCCGCCGAACTGGCCGCCAAGACCGGCGACAAGCTGCTGGTCCTCTCGGCCCACTCCAAGGACAACACCGAGGTCGTCACCATCGGTTCGGACACCTGGATCCTCGACGACGCCGATCAGGCCGGCAAGCTGGCCGAGCGCATCGCCTCCCGCCTGCGCGAGGACAGCCCGGAGGCCTCCATCGAGTCCGGCGCCGTCTTCGGCAAGCCCGTCGATGCCCTCATCGGTGCCGCCAAGGACAACGCCGCCCAGGTCATCTTCGTTGGCAACGTCGGCACGCACGGCCTCGGCCGCGTGCTCGGTTCCGTCGCCACGGGTGTCATCCACAATGCCCCGTGCGATGTGTACGTGGTTCGCACCGTCGACTGATCGGTAGCTCGTGTCCGAATTGCACCTGGCGTACGCCCCCGGCGTCATGCCAGCCAAGTGGTTGAACCGCTTCACGGACACGCACCAGGAAGACACGCTGCACGCCCGGCCGCTGCCCGAGGGGATCGATCCCCTTGAGGAGCTTGCGGCCGGGCGTGCGCGCGTTGTTCTGCTGCGTTTCCCCGAGGGAGCCTCCCCGGCCGGCCCCGGCCTGCACGTCATCGAGCTCTACACCGAGCGCGCCGGCCTGTGCGCGCCCAAGGACCATGAGGTGGAGTACTACGACGAACTCGCGGTGATCCCGGCCGAGGACGCCGCCGCCTGGCCCCGCCTCGATCCGGCCGATTACCCGGCCGAGGCCGGTGGCGTGGCGATGATGCTCGAGGTCGTGGCCTCGGGTGCCGGCGCCGTGGCGGCGTTGCCGCAGCCCCTGGCCCGCCTGCATGCCCGCAAGGACGTGGTGTGGCGCGAGGTGTCCGGCGAGCCGGCCACCAAGGTGGGCCTGGCCTGGTTGCGCGTGGATCCCTCCCTGCCCGACGACGAGCAGAGACTCGCGCAAGAGGCACAGGACGATCGTTTGGTCGAGGAATTCATCGGCGTCGTCCGTGGGCGCAAGGCCGGCAGCTCCCGGCAGCCCTCCGTGCGCGAGCGCGAGCAGGACGAGGCGGTGCAGCGGCGCAAGGACCGCGCGGCGGCGCAGTCGGCCGAGGCGAAGGCGGCGCACGCCGCGCACGCCGCTCAGGCCTCGGGGGCGGCACGCCCGGCGGCGGCCGCGGCCCAGGGCGAGGACAGCGAGCAGGCCACGGGCGGTGCGTCGAGCAAGCGCCAGGGCTGGGCCAAGGCCAAGCAGGGCCACGGAACGAAGGGCGCCAAGGCGGCGGCGAAGGCGGCGGCCAAGTCGGCGCGCTCGAAGGTCAAGCGGCCCCGGCGCGGGACCAAGGGCGGGGGCAAGGGGCGCGGGGCGCGCTAGATATCGCATTGCCCCTGCGTTGGTTCGCGGATCATTCTCGACTCCAGGGTCAAAGGATGTGACGCGATCCACTTTTGTAGGCCATGATGAAGCAGGCGCGCCGTGCGTGACGGGCGCCGGAAGAGGCAAGCCATGGCATCGACAACTGCCCCAGCGGCCGTGCTCCAAGAGGGAGTCGTGGACGCGTTGGGTCGCGAGATCGTGGATGGTGAGGTCCTGCCTGGGCACCGTTACACGCTCGAGGGGCTGCAAGATCGCTTCGAGATCTCGCGCACGGTGGCGCGGGACGCGATGCGATCGCTCGAGTCGCTCGGGCTCGTGCAGTCCCGGCGCAGGGTGGGGCTCTCGGTCCAGGCGCCGCGGCGCTGGAACGTGCATCACCCGCGCGTGATCCGCTGGCGCCTCGAGGGCAGGCACCGCTCGACGCAGTACCGCGAACTCGCCGAGCTGCGCATCGCGGTTGAACCGATGGCCGCGGCGTGCGCGGCCGTCCGGGCCGACGCGGACGCCCGGATCCGCTTGCGGGAGCTGGCCCAGGAGCTGCACCAGCACGGACGCGAGGGGGATGCCGACGCGTTTCTGCGCGCCGACATCGAGTTCCACGCGCTCATCCTGAACTCCAGCGGCAACGCGATGTTCGCCTCCCTTGACGAGATCGTCGGGGAAGTCCTCGCGGGGCGCATGAGCGGCGGGGTCCTGCCGTTTGCCCCCACCCTGGACTCGCTCGAGGCGCACACGGGGCTGGCCTCCGCCGTGGCCGGGGGCGACGCCGCCGAGGCCGAACGCCTGGCCCGCGAGGTGGTGGGCGAGGTGCGCGACGCGCTCGCCACGGGCCTCGACCCGGTGGGCGAGGCGCCCGGCACCGGGGAGGGCGACCGCATCTTGGCCGCCCGCCGGACCGCGGGCGCGCTCGGCGCCTGAGGCGCTCGGGCGGCCGGGCACCCGGTGAAGCCCGGCACCACCAAACCTGGCCCGTCGACGCCCGGTCCCAGGCCGGAGACTGGCCCGGTTGGGCCCCACGCGGCCCGGCGCCCCGGCGCCCGTCGCTGGGACCCGGCCCCACGCCGTCGTGCACCTCTGGCATGCTGGGGGTGACGCAGGCCACGCGCCGGAGGGCTTGTCCCTCGGCGCCGCAGAACCGGAGGAAGCATGCAGCTGGGCACGTACGCCACCCTTGAGCTCGAGATCCGCGGGGCGGCGCTCATCGTCACGATCAACCGGCCGGAGGCGCTTAACGCCCTCGCCGCGGCCGTGGTGGAGGATCTCGGCTCCCTCACCCGCCTGCTCGCCGGCCTGGGCCGCGATGGAGAGTGGCCCGTGCGCGGCGTGGTCATCACGGGGGCGGGGGAGAAGTCCTTCGTGGCCGGCGCCGACATCGTCGAGATGAATTCGATGAACGCGCAGGCGGCCACCGAGTACGGCCGCGCCATGCACCGCGTGACGCAGGGGCTCGAGGCCCTCCCCGTCCCCGTCATCGCCGCGGTCAACGGCTTTGCCTTGGGCGGCGGCTGCGAGCTGGCGCTCGCGTGCGATTGGATCTACGCGAGCGCCAACGCGCGCTTCGGCCAGCCAGAGGTCAACCTGGGTCTCGTGCCGGGCTTCGGCGGCGGCGTGCGCCTGCCGCGCCGCGTCTCGCCCGGCATGGCGCGCGAGCTCATCCTCACCGGACGCCAGGTCAAGGCGGACGAGGCGCTGCGCATCGGGCTCGTGAACCGGGTGTTCGATGACAAGGCGGCACTGCTCGACGCCGCGGTGGCCACCATCGAGGAGATCGCCACCAAGGCGCCCACGGCCGTGGCCAACGCGAAGGCCGCCATGGAGGCCATGGTGGGGCTCAACACGGCCGAGGCGCTCGAGGTGGAGTCGGACTCCTTCCGCGCCGCCTTCCTCACCGAGGACTCGGTCGAAGGGCGCGAGGCCTTTGTGGCCAAGCGGGCGGCGGTCTTCCCCGGCCGCTGAGGCGGCCGCCCTAGACTGGGCATGAGGCAGGCAGGCCGGGCGCACGCGGCGCCGGCCACGGAAGGGATCGGACATGTTCCTGGTCATGGGCGAGGCCCTGGTCGACGTGATCTCGGGCGGCATCGAGGCCCCCACCACCCACGTGGGCGGCAGCCCGCTCAATGTGGCGGTGGGCCTGGCGCGCCTGGACGTCCCCGTCACCCTCGTGACGCGCTACGGGCGCGATGAGTACGGAAGCCTCGTCCATGAGACCCTGCGGCACAACGGTGTGGCCGAGCTGCTCCCGGCCGACGACTACCCCACGGCCACGGCCCACGGCATCCTCGATCCCGCCGGCAGCGCCGACTACGAGTTCGACACCGTGCAGTGGAGCCTCGAGGGCTTTACGGGGGAGCTGGCGCAACGCGCCCTGGCGGACGCGGATGCGCTGCACGTCGGCTCGCTCGGGGCGGCGCTGGAGCCGGGGGCGAGCACGGTGCGCCGCGCCGTCCAGGAGGCCCGCCCGCATGCGACCATCAGCTACGACCCGAACGTGCGCCCGCGGCTCACGCCCGACCGCGCCGCCTCGCGCACGCGCGTGGAGTCCTTCATCGCCCTGGCCGACGTCGTCCGCGCCTCGGACTCGGATCTGGCCTGGCTCTACCCCGATCGCGACCCGATCGAGACCGCGCGCTCCTGGCTCGCGGCCGGCCCCTCCGTGGTCATCCTGACGATGGGCGCCGGCGGCGCCCACGGCTTCTCCCGCAACGGCGACGTGCACGTCTCGGCGATCGAGGCGGACGTCGAGGACACCGTCGGTGCCGGCGACTCCTCCATGGCGGCCGTCCTCATGGGGCTGGACGAGCGCGGCTACGTGGGGGTGGGGCGCCGCGAGGCCCTGCGCGAGATCAGCGCGGAGGAGCTGAGGAGCATCATGGAGCTGGCCGCCAGGGCCTCCTCCATCACCGTCTCCCGGGCCGGCGCCAACCCGCCGACCCGCGCGGAGCTCGGGGCATGAGGCTCATCGCCACCGACCTCGATGGGACGATCGTCCGCCACGACGGCACGGTGTCTCCCCGCACCGCGGCCGCCTTGGGCGCCGCGCGGGAGGCGGGGGTGTTGCTGGTGCTCGTGACGGGACGCCCCACGCGCTGGCTCTCCGGCCTCCGGGAGGCCCTGGGCAGCCTGGGCACGGCCATCTGCTCCAACGGGGCGGTGGTGTATGACGACGACGCGGGCCGGGTGGTGGAGGCAAGCGTCCTCCCGGTGGGAGACCTCGTGACGGCGCGCGAGCGGGTGCTTGAGCTGGCACCCGACGCGCTCTTTGCCGCCGAGACGGTGGCCGGGCTCCACCTCGAGCCGGGTTTCGCCCCCTCCCGCGCGGACCGCGAGGGGCTCGCGGAGGAACCCTTCGACGCCGAGGCCTTGGCGGCCGAGGGCGTGGTCAAGCTGCTGGCCCGCCGCCCCGGCGGAACGTGCGCCGGCTTCGAGCGCCTCGTGGCCCCGGCGCTCGAGGGGCTCGTCTCCCTGACCCATTCCGCGCCGGGCGTCCCGCTCATCGAGATGGCGGCCCCCGGCGTGGACAAGGCCGTGACGCTGGCACGGCACGCGGCCCGGCTGGGCATCGACCCGGCCGACGTGGTGGCGTTTGGCGACATGCCCAACGACATCGGCATGCTCGCATGGGCGGGCCGCGGCTACGCCGTGGGCAGCTCGCAGCCGCGCGTGATGGAGGTGGCCGACCACGTCATCGGCACGGTCGAGGAGGATTCCGTGGCGGCGGTGCTCGAAGCGCTCCTGGCGGCCGGGCACGCGGCGGGCCGCGCGTGAGCCGCTATCTGCTCAACGAGCCGGGCGGGCCGCTGGCCGGCGCCGTGCTCGGCTTTGCGCACCGCGGGGGAGGCTCGCAGGACGAGAACACCCTCGCGGCCTTTACCGCGGCGGCCGCGGAAGGCTTCGCCTACCTCGAGACGGACGTGCGGCTCAGCAGCGACGGCGTGCTGTACGCGTTCCACGACGCCACGGTGGATCGCGTCACCGATGGTTCCGGCGCCGTGGCTGAGCTGAGCTCGGGCGAGCTCGACGCCCTGCGCGTGCACGGCCCGGCCGCCGAGCCGCCCGCGCGCTTCGAGGACCTCTTGCGCGCGCTTCCTCGCGCGCACTGGAACGTCGACCTGAAGTCCGACGGCGCGGCCGAGGCCTTGGTGCGCATCGTCGCCGAGGCCGGGGCCCAAGACCGGGTCCTGGTGGCCTCCTTCGCCTCGTCGCACCGGCGGCGGGCCCAGGCGCTCATGCCGGAACTGGCCGGAAGCGCGGGCCCGTGGCTCGTGGCGGCGTCGGTGGTGCTCGGTCCCCTGGCCGTGCCGCTGCTGCGCCGGGCCAAGGCCAAGGGGATCGTGGCGCTGCAGGTGCCGGTGCGGCAGTACGGCGTCCGCGTGGTGCGGGCCGCCTGGGTGCGCCGGCTGCACGCCGCGGGGGTGCAGGCGCACGTCTGGGTGATCGACGAGGCCCGGCAGATGCGCGAACTCGTGGCGCTCGGTGTGGACGGGCTCATGACGGATCGCCCGGAGGTGCTGGCCGGCGTGCTGCGCGAGCGGGGGCAGTGGCCGCAGGCGCGGGACTGACGCGAACCGCGGCCGTGCCAGCACGGGCGAGCAGGCGGGCGACGCACCGGTGGGCGGTGGCGACGTGCCGGCCGATGCCCGGGGAGCCGCTCCCCGCATCTCGAGGCGTCGGCCCCGGCCCGACTAGCCGGCGACGAGCACCTCGAGGCCGGTGGCCCGCAGTTCGGCGATCACGTCTGGCTCGGCGCTTGCATCCGTCAACACGGTCCACCCCGGCAGCAATTGCAGGCTTCCTTGGCCGACGCGTCGACCCAACTTGGCCCCGTGGGCCAGGACCACGACGCGGTCGACCTGCCTGGTCATGATTTCCTTGAGCCGAGTCTGCTCCAGCTCCACCTCGCAGAGCTGACCGCCGCGGGTGATGGCGTCGGCGCCGAGGAACGCGATGTCGCAATGCATGCGTTCAAGGGTCGCCTCGGCGAGCGGGCCCACGAAACTCTGGCTGAGCCGGCGCAGTCGCCCGGCCACGGCGAGCACCTCCACCGATCCGTTTTCCCCGGCCAGGTCGGTGATGACCTGCAGATTGGGGGTGACCACGCTCAGCTCGCCCCGGTGCAGCAGGAACGGTGTCATGGCCGCGACGGTGGAACCGGAATCAAGCAGCACGGAGTCCGCGTCCCCACACAGGGCGACGGCCGCGGCGGCGATGGCCACCTTGGCGGCGTGCGCCTCGCCCGTTCGCTGCGGGAGCGAACTCTCTGGCACACCCTTGGAGATGACGCCGCCGTAGGTGCGGGCCAGCAGCCCCTGGTCGTGCAGCCCGGCCAGATCGCGTCGGATGGTGGAGGGGGTGACCCCGTAGTCCTCCGCGAGGACCTCCACGGTGAGCGCCCCCTCCGCCGTGGCCCGCTGCAGGATGTCCTCGCGCCGCTGCTTGGCCGAGCGGGCACCAGGTCGGGCGGCGGGGCGGGAGGGCTGTGAGGCAGGCATACGCGGAAGCCTACGCGGCCGGTACGGGCGCCAGCTCGATCGCTTGGCGCATGGCCTCGACCATGGAACGCGTGTCGACGATGCCGCGGCCTGCGATGTCGAACGCGGTGCCGTGGTCAACGGAGGTACGGGGCACGGGCAGGCCCACGGTGATGTTGACGCCGGCCTCGATCCCGAGCACCTTGATCGGTCCATGCCCCTGGTCGTGATACATGGCCACGACCAGGTCGTAGTCGCCGCGGCCGGCCAGGAAGAAGAGGGTGTCAGCCGGCAGGGGACCGACCGCGTCGATGCCCTCCGCCTGGGCCGCGAGGACGCCGGGGGCGATCTTCTCGGCCTCCTCCCCGTAGCCGAACAACCCGCCCTCTCCCGCGTGCGGGTTGATGGCCGCGACGCCGATCTTGGGCCGCTCGATGCCCGAGCCGCGCAGGGCCTCGTGGCCGCGGCGGATGGTGCGTTCAACCAAGCCGGGCTCGATCTTGGCCACGGCGTCGATGAGCCCGATGTGGGTCGTCACGTGGATGACCTTGAGCTTGGGTGTGGAGAGCATCATCGACACCTCCGGCGTGCCCGTGAGCGCCGCCAGCATCTCGGTATGCCCTGGGTAGGGGTGTCCGCCGAGGTGCAGCGCTTCCTTGTTCAGCGGTGCGGTGCAGATGGCCTGGATGCGCCCCTCGGAGGCGAGCTCGGCCGCGACCCTGATGTATTGGTAGGCCGCGTCGCCCGCCACGGCGGAGAGTTGCCCGAAGGGCAGATCCTCGGGGATCAGGCCGAGGTCGATGACGTTGATGACGCCTGCCTCGTCGCTCGCTTCCTCCGGCGTGGAGACGGCGCGGATCGTGGCGTTCGCGCCGATGGCCTGTGCGGCGAGTTCGAGACGGCGGGCGTCGCCGATCACCACGGCGCGGCAGGCGGCGCTGATCGTGGGGTCGAGGAGTGCCGCGACGGTAATCTCGGGGCCGACGCCTGCGGCGTCCCCCATGGTGACGCCGATGGTGGGCAAGAGCATGGTGTGTCCTTCCGTGGGGCACGCGGCGCCCGGGGAGCGGGGGCCGGTGATCGTGGATGTCAGGGCGCTGACGGCTCCGAGAAGTGCTCCCGGGTCTCCGTAGCTGCCTGGTTTGGTGGCAACGAGTCGGCCGTCCGGCGTGGCGCTGAGCGCCAGCCCCGCGACGGCCTCCCCGCGGGCGGTGGTGAGGGGTGTGGGGTGAAGAAGTTCCGCGATCCCGAGCGCGTCAAGCACGGCGCCGGCGGTTTCGCCGCCGGTCATCACGAGGTGCCTTTCCCGCACGTGGGGGGCGACGGCGGCGGCAAAGGCCCTCGCCGCATCGCGCCCGTTGGGCACGGGGCGGCTGGGATCGAGGCGCACCAGCACGACGGCGGCGCTCGGGTCGAGCGCCTCGAGCCCAGCTTCCGGATGGGCCGGGTCGAGCAGGAGCGCCTGCGTGGGGATCGCGGAGACGAGCGCCTCGATCTGTGCTCCGGTGGCCGGTTCGGGGGTACCAACAAGCACGGCAATGCCGGCGGGAGGGGCGGGGCGCCGGCCGGATGCACGCACCGCGGTGGAGCTCGCGCCCACCTCGGCGCTCCCCCCGGCGTCGGCACCACGTTCGAGCTCGAGGGTGCCGTTCAAGGCACCGTGCAACGCCTCCAGCAACGCGGCGGAGCCGGCCAGGAGCGGGAGCTCCGGTTGGGCCAGCGCCGCCGCGGCGAGGACCGCCAGGTCCTGGGAATCACTTGCATCCACCGCGAGGCGCGGCGTGGAGGCAAGCGCAGCGCCGAGGGCGAGCGCAGTGGGGGAGCCGGGCGTCGCCGCCCAGGCCGTGGCAGCATCGTCGTCCCGTTCCGAGGCCTGCCGTGTTGAGCCGCTCGTGGGCGCGTCGGGCCCACCGCTTGTCGGGCCGCCGCCTGCCGCCGCGACGGGGAGCCGGAGGCTGCCCGCGCCCTCGCCGAGGACGTCGCTCACGAGCGCCGGGGCGAGGTGTGCGCCGTCGCGCTCCCATGCCGCCGTCGTGGCGTAAGGCCGGCCGTTCTCGAGGGGAACGTCGCCCACCACGCTGCGGCCCTGAGCGGGAAGCGCCGGGCAGAGGAGGAGCGGCGCACCGAAGGCGGCAAGTTCGGCGGTGGTGTTTCCGCGCAGCAGGGAGTCGACCTTCTTGAAGACGAGGCGCGGGGCGCCGTCCGACGCGGAGACGCTCGCGGCCTCCAGCACGGCGCTCACGCGCGCCGCTGCGGCGTCCGGGCTCAGCGAGCGCGAGTCGGTGTCGATCACCACGGGGTGCTCTCCCGACAGCGCCGTGCGCACTGCGCGCAGCAACGGCGCGCCGTCCATGCCGGCGCTCAGCGCCCCGGCGCGCAGCACCGTGGCGTGGGACCCCACGACGGCCGCGCATTCGAGCGCTCCCGTGAGGTCGTCGGCGATGACCAGCAAACGCGTCATGACTCTCCTGCTTCTCACGCACACCAAAAATGCGTGTTGTGAGCAGTTTGCGCGCAAGTGGGGGCGCATTGCAAGCCGAGCGTCCGCCTTTTTGCGTGAAATGTGCTCGCAATATTGCGCGTTGCGCGCAGTCTCTGGCATGGTGATCCAAGACACAGACGCGGCCCAGGAGGGCTGCTACCACCCAAGGTGGTTGAACAGGGAGGTTCGATGAGTCGCATCACCGCAGCAGCAAACGGCGCCGGCCCCTCGCGGCGTGCGGTGCTGGGAGGAGCGGGCCTGCTTGGCCTTGCCCTCGCCCTGAGCGCCTGCGCTGGCCCCACGGGCAAGCGCGAGAAGGCCAACACCCTGACGCTGGCCCTGAATCGCTCGCTGGTCAGCTTGGACAACAAGCTCAATCAGTTTGACGCAGCAGTGACGGTGCAGCGCGCCGTGCGCCAGGGCCTCACGGCGATCGGCGAGGACCTGCAGCCAAAGATGGTGCTGGCCCAATTCTTCGAGGCAACGGGAGACACCGAATGGACGGTGCAGTTGAACCCGAAGGCCGTCTACTCCGACGGCAGCCCCGTCACGGTCGAGGACGTCAAGGTGGCCCTCGAGATGTACCAGAAGGTCGAGGGCTCCTTTGTTGCCCCGCAGTTCCCCGAGTTTCCGACGGTCAAGGACCTGGGCTCAGGGCGCTTTGTGCTGGCCTCAAAGGAACCCATCGTGGCGCTCCCGTGGCTCATGTCAAACATCCTCATCACCCCCGCCGCAGCCAATAAGGCGGCCGAGCTCTCCAGTGGCGTTGGCTCCGGCCCGTACGTCGTGAAGGACGCTGACCCAGGCACGGGCAATTACACGCTCGACGCCAACCCGAACTATTGGGCGGAGCCCAAGCCGAGCATCGGCACGGTGTACGTGCGCTTCACGCCGGAGGAAAGCAGCCGCGTCACCGCGCTGCGCACGGGAGACGTTGACGTCATCGACTCCATCACCTCGGACTCCGCAACGCAGCTGCAGGGCTGGCGGGACGTGCAGGTCGAATCGGTGGTTGGCACCCGCTACAACCACTTCTTCTTCAACTTCCGCAAGCCCTCCACCCACCCGCTCAGCGACCCGGCCGTGCGCAAGGCGCTGACCTACGCGGTGGACGGCAACGCGATTGCGCAGGGCATCATGTCCGGCTCGGTCACGCCGGCCTCCGGCGTGGTGCCGCAGACCCTCATCGGGTGGGCCGAGACGGGAAACTACGTCTACGACCCAGGCAAGGCGCGCGATGAGTTGGCCAAGCTGGGCGCTGACAAGCTTGAACTGAACTTCATCTGGGAGAGCGGCGAGTTCGCGTCCGACGCCGCCACGATGGAGGCCCTCGTGGAGATGTTCAAGCAGGTGGGCGTCTCAGTGAAGCTGCAGCAGTTTGAGCCGGGCGGAGACATCTCAAAGTGGCGCCGCGGCGAGGCGGGCGACTGGGATGTGCTCGGTAATGGCTACGGCAACCAGACCGGCCTGGCCCTCACCACGCTGCAGGGCATGTACGCCACCACGGCTGAGATGGAGAAGACGCGGGATTCGTACCACGGCTTCATCGTCCCCGAGGTGTCCTCCCTCATCCGCCGGGCCAGTTCCGAGGGCGATGAGAATACGCGCAATCAGTTGCTGGCCACGGCGCAGAAGAAGGTCTGGGACCTGACCCCCTCGCTGTGGGCGTTCATCCCCAACGCCGTCCTGGCGCAGAGCAACCTCATCAAGGGCATGGCCCTCACTCCCATCAACTCCTACGACCTGGCCAAGGTCTCTCGGGCCTGAAAGGAGGCACTCGTGTTCAGATACCTCGCGATGCGCGTGGCCCAAGCCGCGCTGACCATCTTCCTCACGCTGACCGTGGTGTTCCTGTTGATCCGCTTGGCGCCGGGCGATCCCGCCTACGCGTACGCCGGCCCGTTGGCCACGGCGGAGCAGCTGGATGCAGTGCGAGAGCAGATGGGGCTGAACCAGCCCCTGATCGTGCAGTACTTCACGTTCCTCGGCGGCCTCTTCACCGGCGACATCGGGGAGTCCTATTCCTTCCGCATGCCGGCCCTGGACGTGGTCCTGAACCGCATGCCGTACACGATCACCTTGGCCATCGCCTCGATCGTCCTGGCGATCATCATCTCCATCCCGCTTGGCGTGTGGATGGCGCGGCACAAGAACACCGGCCGCGAGGCCGGGGTCTCGATGCTGACGGTGGCCGGCCAGTCGATGCCCGATTTCTGGATCGGCATCATGCTCATCGCCGGCCTGGCCGTGGCGCTGCCGTGGTTCCCCTCGGGAGGATTCGAGACGTGGGGAGGCCTGGTGCTTCCTGCACTCACTGTGGCCATCCTGCAGATCGCCGTGCTCTCCCGGATTGTGCGCCGCGAGATGGTGCTGACGATGGACGCCCCGTTCATCACGGTGGCGCGCTCCCGCGGCATCTCTGGGGCCGGCCTCGTGTGGGGCTACGGCCTGCGCAACTCGCTGGTCCCCGTCGTCACGGCGCTGGGCACCCGTTTTGCCGGGATGCTCAACGGCGTGGTGGTCGTGGAGGTGGTGTTCGGGTGGCCCGGCATCGGCTCCCTTGTGGTTCGTGCACTGGAGACGCGCGACTACCCGCTCATCCAGGCCACCGTGGTGGTCACCGCTGTGCTCGCAGTGTTGGTGCAGCTTGCGGTTGACCTTCTCTACCCCCTGCTGGACCCGCGGGTCCGCCTCGGACGAAAGGTTGCGGCATGAGCGTCTCATCAGCTCCCGTCAGCGCGGTGGATGATCGCCGCTGGAACTCCTCGGCCGTGGTCCGCGCGGCCCGCGCCACGCGCGTCAAGCTCGTCGTGGGCGTGGTGCTCACCCTCATTGTGGTGGTCCCGATTCTCTTGGCCCGCGTGCTCCCCGTCCCCGACCCGGACGCGCAGAACGTCTTCCTGCGCCTGTCCCCTCCCGGGGCGGAGGGCCACCTCTTCGGCACCGATCACCTGGGCCGCGACCTCTTGGCCCGCGTGCTCTACGGAGGCCAGGTCTCCCTCCTCATCGGCGTCATGGCCGTGGTGGTCTCCGGCATCATCGGCGTGGTGCTTGGCAGCCTGGCCGGCTACTACGGCGGCAAGGTCGACGCGGTGATTTCCCGCCTGATCGAGGCGCAGCTCTCTCTTCCGTTGCTGATGATGCTCCTGCTGGTGGTGGCGCTCTTTGGTGCCTCCGTCCCCGTCATCGCGTTTGTCATTGCGATCGCCAACTGGCCAGAGCCGGCCCGCCTGACCCGATCCATGGTGCTGGTAGAGCGGGAGAAGCCCTACGTCGCCGCCGCCGTCGTCATGGGCCTGAGGCGCTTTGCCATCCTCATCAAGCACGTCATTCCCAACGTGATCTCCCAGGCCGTGGTGCTGGCCCTGCTGCTGCTGGCGCAGGCGGTGCTCCTTGAGAGCGCGCTGAGCTTCCTCGGCGCCGGCCCGCAGCGCCCGTTCGCCACGTGGGGTCGCATCATCTCCGACGGCCAGGACTTCATCGGTTCGGCCTGGTGGATTGTGACCCTCCCTGGCCTCGCGATCGCCGCGCTCGTGATCGGCGTGAACCTCATCGGAGACGGGCTGCAGCAGGGAAGCGTCGGCGCCGCCTTCCGTCGACTCGGCCGCAGCGTGACCGTCCTGCCTGGAAGGAAGAACTCATGAGCCTCATCGAGCTGAAGGACTATTCGGTCGAGCTGATGACGGCGGTCGGTGTGCTGCGCGCGGTGGATCGGGTCGATCTGCGCCTCGAGCACGGGCAGACCGTGACCATCATCGGCGAGTCTGGGTCGGGGAAGTCGACCACGGCCATGTCGTTGCTTGGCCTACTCGACGAGGGGCTTGCGGTTAACTCGGGCACCGCCTCCCTGCTGGGCGTCGACGCCGTCGAGGACCAGCGTGGGATCGCCGCCCTGCGCGGACGCCGCGTGAGCCTCATCCCGCAGGACCCCATGAGCGCCCTGTCGCCCGTGCACACGGTGGGCGCCCAGCTGCGCCAGGCGGTGCGCCGCGGCAGCCCGGGCACGTCCCGCGCCAAGGCGGCTGACATCGCCGTGGAGCTCCTCGAGAGCGTGCGCATTCCGGAGCCGGCCACGCAGGTGAGGAAGTACCCGCACCAGTTCTCCGGCGGCATGCTGCAGCGCATCCTCATTGCCATTGCCCTGGCGGCGCAGCCGGAGGTGCTCGTGGCGGATGAGCCGACCAGCGCGCTGGACGTCACGGTCCAGGCCTCGGTGCTTGACCTGCTGCTCGAGTTGCAGGAGAACACCGGCGTGGCCATCCTCATGATCACCCACGACCTCGGCGTGGCCCGCCTCATGTCGGACACGATCCACGTGATGCGTCGCGGGCGCTTTGTTGAATCCGGCCCGGCGGAGCAGATCGTTCATCATCCGCAGGAGGAGTACACGCGCACCCTGCTTGCCGCCGTGCCGCGCGTCGGCGGCGAGCTGGTGGCGGTCGGAACGGAGGAGACACAATGAGCAGCCTCTTGCAGGTCAAGGACCTCGGCGTCACGTACCCGGGGCAGGGCGGCGGCTTTCGCGCCGTCTCGGACATGAACTTCGAGGTGGAGGCCGGGCAGACGCTCGCCTTGGTGGGCGAGTCAGGCTGCGGCAAATCGACCGTGGCCAAGTGCCTCGTCGCGCTCATCGCCCCCACCGACGGCCAGGTGCTCATCGATGGGCAGGACATCGCCGGGCTCAAGGGTGCCGAGATGCGCGCCTTCCGCTCACGCATCCAGATGGTTTTCCAGGACCCGTACGGGTCGCTGGATCCGCGGCTCAGCGCCGGGGCGCTGGTGGCGGAGGCGGTGGCGCTGCGGCACGCAGACTGGAGCAAGGCGAGGCGTCTCGCTGAGGCCGAGCGGTTCCTCGACCAGGTGGGGCTGCCCGCTGGCTCTGCGCGCAAGAAGGCCCCCGAATTCTCCGGCGGTCAGCGCCAGCGCATCGGCATCGCGAGGGCCCTCGCGGCTCGGCCGGAGATCATCGTGCTCGATGAGGCGACGAGCGCGCTGGACGTTTCGGTTCAGGCCGAAATTCTGAAGCTCCTGCGTGAATTGCAGGAAGAAACAAGTGTTTCCTACGTGATGATTAGCCATAACCTCGGGGTGGTGCGCGAAGTGGCGGATCAGGTGGTCGTGATGCGTCGGGGACGCGTGGAGGAGGCCGGGGAGACCCGCGCCGTCCTCGATACCCCGAGGGCCGAGTACACGCGGCTCTTGCGAGCCGCCGCCCTGGACCCGACCACCATGCAGGGTGTGAAACCGCGCGACGTCGTGCGGCGCTTCGGGCGCCTGGCCGCCGGCCCTGGGAGCTCGACGCCGGTCGCCGGCGCGGAGGAGACGGACGCGCCGGAGCGCGCCGAGGAAGGAAACGCAGCGTGAACATGAAGTCGGTTGAGGTGCCGGGGCTTTCACGCCCCGTCTCCTCCTTTGTCCTGGGCACCATGACCTTTGGAGACACGGCGGACGAGACGGCGGCCGGGCGCATGCTCGGTGCCGGCCTCGACGCGGGCGTCACGCTGGTGGATACGGCCAACGGGTATGCCGGCGGCGCTTCCGAGAGCATGCTCTCGCGTTTGCTGGCCGGGCGGGATGAGGTCATGCTCGCCACCAAGGCGGGCATGCCGCACCCGGACGCAGGCGACGCCTCGCCGCTCTCCGCCGCGGGGCTGCGGCGCAGTCTTGAGGGGTCGCTCAGGCGACTGGGCCGGGAGAGCGTCGATCTGTTTTACCTGCATCAGCCGGATCGGACGGTCTCGCTGGCGGAGACGCTGGGGACCGTCGCGGAGCTCGTGGACGAGGGAAAGATCGGAGCGCTGGGCGTTTCCAACTTCGCCGCGTGGCAGGTTGCCGACGTCACGGCGGCGGCCGACGCGGCCGGCGCCCCGCGCCCCGTGATTGCTCAGCAGCTCTACAACCTCGTGGCCCGCAATATCGAACGCGAGTTTGCCGAGTTTTCCCATCAACACGACGTCCACACGATGGTCTACAACCCCCTCGGCGGAGGCTTGCTCACGGGTAAGCATCGCTTCGACACGCAACCGGGTGAGGGGCGTTTCGGCTCGTCGAAGCTCTCGGCCATGTACCGGGAGCGGTACTGGAATGCGGAGCTGTTCGCGGCGATTGATGAGCTGGGCCGCATCGCCGAGCAGGCCGGGATCAGCCTGGTCGAGCTCTCCTATCGCTGGCTCTTTTCGCGCGAGCTGACGGGCTCGGTCTTGCTGGGTGGTTCGACGCCGCATCAGTTCGAGGCGAACCTTGCCTTGGCCGCGGCCGACCCGCTGGACGAGGACATCGTGGAAGCCAGCAATCAGGCCGGCGCTGCGCTCTTCGGGCCCATGCCCGCCTACAACCGCTAGAGAAGTCCGCGTTCCCTGCGGCGCACTCGCGCACGGGACGCCACACCGAAGGATCGAAGATGGATAACGCCAAGACGTTTGCGACGCGCCTGCGGAGCAAGGAGAAGCTGGTCGGGTACTGGGCGGTCATGGGCACGCCGGTGGCGATGGAGCGCGTGGCCCGCGTGGGCTACGACTACATCTGCTTCGACCAGCAACACGGGCTGATGGGTTACCAGGACATTCGCGACGGTCTTATGGCGGTCGACGCGGGCTCGGCCCTCGGCCCGGTGCCCACGATGGGCCTGGTTCGCGCCGCGGCCAACGACATCACCTGGATCGGTCACGCCCTGGATGCCGGGGCGGCCGGCATCATTGTTCCGCTGGTTGATTCGGCCGAGGACGCAGCCCGTGCCGTGGCCAACACCAAGTACCCCCCGCTCGGGCGGCGCTCCTACGGCCCCATGCGCTCGCAGTTGCGGATCGGCCCCGTCCCGGCCGAGGTGAACGAGGCGACGGTGGTGGCGGCCATGATCGAGACGCCGGAGGGCCTGGCGAATGTGGAGGCCATCGCTGCGACGCCCGGGCTTGATGCCCTCTACGTTGGGCCGTCCGATCTGTGCATTGCTGTGGGTGGGCGCTTCCCCGGCGACCCCGAAGTGCGCGAGGTGTTTGATGCCGCACTTGAGCGAGTGCTGGCGGCGGCGGCCGCAGCGGGCATTGCGGCAGGCATTCACACCGCATCGGGGGCCGAGGCCTCGGCGCGCCTGGACCAAGGCTTCGACTTCGCGAGCGTTTCCTCTGACTTGGTGCACCTGGAGCAGGCGGCGGCCGACCACCTGCGTCGGGTGCAGGGTTAGCGAGCGCGGCGGCGGCCGGGGCCGGAGGAACCCTGCTGGGCGCGATTGCTCTGCCGCGTGCCCCCGTGGGCCCCGGCGCGGGCCGAACGGCGCGAGGTGCGGCCGGGGGTGGCCAGGGCTCCGGCCAAGCGGCGCAAGGCCTCCGGCGCGTACGCGGCCTGGTCCTCGGGGTCGGCCAGGAGGAGCAGTTCCACGAGGGCCTCGTGGCGCTGGGCCTGGGCCACGAGGGAGGCGGGGCCGAGCAGTTCGACGAGCTCGCTCACGGGGGCGGCATCCGTGAAGGGCTCGAGATACGCCAGCAGCATGGAGCGCACCGGCTCTTGGCTGGGCTCGACGCCGTGCACTTCGCACAGGCGCTGCACCGCCTCACCCACGAGACCGAAGGGGTGTGACCAGCGAGCGTCCGCCCAGCCGATGAAGAGGTGTGAGGCGCGGGCCGAGGCGGGCACCAGGATCTGTGCCGGATCCAGCGTGCCCTGCTGCAGCGTGAGGGGGACGGGCACGGCCGCGAGCCGGCGCGTTGCGTCCTCGACCGTGGCCAGGCCCTGGGCCAGCATTTCCGCGTCCTCGCCCGAAATGTGCAGCGGATGCTCCGGCGGCAGCTGGGCGTGCAGGAGCAGCGCGCCGTTGAGGTACTCGGCGGCGGAGTCGGGAAGGAAGCCCGGCATGCCGCCCTCGGCCAGCTCCTCGGCGGCGGCAGAGAGCGCGGTTTGCAGGCTGGCCGCCTCGGCAAAGACGCGTCGCCAGCCGCCCGGGTCACGGGGGACCGGTTGTCCGGAGAGCGTGTCGCCGAGGCCGGGAGAGAGCATCCAGCCTTCGTCGAGCTCGACGGCGAGGGGCTGGGGGATGAGGCCCTTGGAGCGCGGGGCGATGCGCGAAACGAGTTCGGCCTCGTGCGAGCGGGTGGGGGCCGCCGCCTTGAAGTACAGGGGACCGGCCTCGGTGGGCACGGAGATGACCACGGCACCCAGGCCGTGCGTGACGCGTTCGAGCGGGCCGGCCTGGCTCACGCCATAGGCGTCGAGGACGCGCGAAATCCAGTCCTGGACCGAGCTGTTCCAGGACGCAGATTCCCACTGCTGCATCCAGTGCGCCACAGCCATCGATCCTACTCGCGATTGATGGGTGATGGGCCGAGAACCCGGCCGAATGAGACGGAGGCATCTCGCGAAGCGGACATCATGCGTCTCATCTTGTGGAACGGCCGGGTCGCGCGCTGGGGTCCGCTTGTCCCCTCGCGCGACCCGGACGTCACTAGTCCGGAGCGACTGCTCAGACGAGCTTGCCCGGCGTCGCGACGTCGAGCTCCGTGGCGTCCTGCGGCTCCGTGTCCCGCCACTTCGCGATGCCGCGCATGAGGTGGTAGACGACGAGCGTCACGATGGTGCCGAGGGCGATGCCGCCGACCGAGAACGGGCCCCACTGCAGGTCCTTGGTAGCCGAGTTCACCGCGAGCGCCGCGATGAGGCCGGTGCCCGCGCTCATGAGGTTGATGGTGTTGGAGAAATCCACCTTGTTGGTGATCCAGATCCGGGCGCCCATGATGCCGATCATGCCGTAGAGCACGATGCCCGCGCCGCCCAGCACACCCTGCGGGATGGAGCCCACGACGGCGCCGATCTTGGGGAAGAAGGCCAGCAGGATGGCGACGATGCCGGCGACCCAGTAGGCCGCGGTGGAGTAGACGCGCGAGGAGGCCATGACGCCGATGTTCTCGGCGTAGGTGGTGGTGCCGGAGCCGCCAGCCGAACCGGCCACCATGGTCGCGACGCCGTCGGCCATGAGCGCGCGGCCGTTCATCTTGTCCAGGTTCTGCCCCGTCATGAGGCCCACGGTCTTCACATGGCCCACGTTCTCGGCGATGAGCACGAAGATCACGGGCAGGAAGAGCAGGAAGGTGTCGATATGGAACTCGGGGGCGTGGAGCTGCGGCAGGCCGATCCAGGCGGCCTTGTCCACAGCCTCGAAGTTCACCTGCCCCTGCAGCAGGGCAATCACGTAGCCCACCACGAGGCCAAGCAGGATGGAGAGGCGCCCGAGCAACCCCTTGAAGAGCACCGAGCAGATGACCACGGCGAGCATCGTGGAGAAGGTGGTCAGCGGGAAGAACTTCATTGCCTCGAACGTGGTGGTCGCCAGGTTCAGCCCGATGAGCGCCACGATGGTGCCCATGACGGCGGGCGGCATGAGCGCGTGGATCCAGCCGGTGCCGGTCTTCTGGACGATGAGGCCCACGACGAACAGCGCGGCGCCGGCGATGATGATGCCGCCCAGCGCGCCGCCGATCCCATGCGTGGACATGGCGCCCGTGACCGGGGCGATGAAGGCAAACGATGAACCCAGGTAGGACGGGATCCGGTTGGCCGTGATGATCAGGAACAGCAGCGTGCCGATGCCCGTGAAGAGCAGGGTCGTGGAGACCGGGAACTTGGTCAGCGCGGGCACCAGGATGGTGGAGCCCATCATGGCCATGACGTGCTGCGCGCCGATGCCGATGGTCTGCGGCCACGCGAGGCGCTCGCCGGGTGCCACGACGGCGTCCTTCTCCACGGTGCGGCCGTTGCCGTGCAGGCTCCAGCCGAAGTTCAAGGGGTTGCTCAAGGGGGTGCCTTTCGCCGCTGAGGGCGCGGGCGCACCCACAGGAATGGGGGAGTGAGCGATCCCCCGACGCGCGGCTTCCGCGTGGGCGATCGCCCCATTCTACGGCCGCGCTACCCTCCCGACCCAGACGTGACCTCCGCCCGCCCCGGGAACCGTTGACCCGCCGTCGGGCACGCAACCGGACCACCCGCCGCCGGGAGTCCCCCACCCCGCCCTCGGTCGGGCACCCAGCCCACCCGTCCGTCGTCGGGCGTCCCCAACCCGACCCCCGGGCGTCCCTCACCCTCGAAATCGGAGTGGGTTTGGTACGCTTTCGGGCCAAAAAACGTACCAAACCCACTCCGATTCCGAGAGAGAAGACGGCCAGGGTGGGGCGTCGAGGGTGAGGCGTCGATGCCGAGGCGGAGGAACGGCCGGGAGGGGCCGGCGAGCGCCGCCGCCGATCAGCGGTCGAAGAAGGCGATCTCCCGCTCGAGCGATTCGACGATGGCCGCCTCCATGAGCGCCACAGTCGCCGGGTCCGCGCCGGCGGCGATCGCGTCGACGCGCGCCATGGCCTCCGCCGCGGAGGCGGCGAAGCCGGGATCGGCGTAGCTGGTCACCCACGCGCGCGCCTCGGCGTTCGCATCGGATGGCAGCCCGCGCGACAGGCGCGCGCCCACCTCGGCGTAGAGCACAAAGCACGGCAGGAGCGCTGCGACGAGGGCCTCGTAGCCGTCCGCCTCGGCCGTGGCGAGGTGGCCGGCGTAGGCGCTCGTCACGGCGTCGGGCGCCGGGACCTCGGCCCCCAACTGCACGTGCAGCTGGGGCTCCTCCTCGCGGCAGGCCGTGGCGGAGGCGGCCCAGAACGCCGCGTCGCCGGCCAAGCCGCGCTCCCCGGCGAGCCGCGCCGCCGCGTCGAGCCGGTCGGCATAGTCGACGAGGTAGGCCAGGTCCTGGCCCAGGTAACGGTGCATCAGCCCGGCGTCGGGCCGCCCCGAGGCCAGCTGCGCCACGACGGAGGTGGAGTAGGTCGCCTCCGCGCGCGGCGCGAGCGCCAGCCACGCGGCGGACGCGGCACCCAGCCCGGGCGCCACCTCGCCGGCCCACAGGGCGCCGAGGTGGTTCACGGGGCCGTGGCCAGAGCCGATCGCGAGCCGGTCGGCCCCGGCCAGCGCCACGGCCAGGTAGTCGGTCGCGGCGCGCGTGGCGGCGTCCCAGTCGAGCCCGCGCGCGGCGAAGGTCGCCAGCGCGGAGGAAAGGGTGCAACCCGTTCCGTGCGTGTTGCGCGTGGCGAGGAACGGGTGGCTCACACTCGTGACCTCGCCCTCGGGCGAGACGAGGACGTCGGTGACAACGCCCGACGCCGTGCGCTCGCCTCCCGGCCTCGGCTCGCGGGGGAGGGCTGAAGGGAGGGTGGCCGGGTCGGCGCCGGGGGCGGCGGCCGGCACGTGCCCGCCCTTGGCGAGCACCCACACGCGGTGCTCGCGCGCCAGGCGCCGCGCCTGGGTGACGAGGTCCGCGGTGCAGGAGGCGGCGTCGTCGCCCAAGAGGGCGCCGAGCTCCGGCGCATTGGGGGTCACGATGTCGACGTGGGCAAAGAGCCGCGACATCGCGGCCTCTCCCTCTGGAGTGAGCAGCCGGTCGCCGCTCGTGGCGACCATGACGGGGTCGAGGACGACGGGCGGGCGGGTGCCGGCGGCCTCGAGGGCGGCCAGCTCGCCGGCCACGGCCAGGATCACCTCGGCCGAGCCGAGCATGCCGATCTTGATGGCGGCCGGCGGCACATCGGAGAGCACCGAGCGCAGCTGCTGCACCAGGAAGTCGACGGGCGGCACGTGCACGCCCTGCACGCCGCGGGTGTTCTGCGCCGTGAGCGCCGTGATGACGCTCATGCCGTAGCCGCCGCACGCGCCGATGGCCTTCAGATCCGCCTGGACGCCGGCCCCACCCGAGGGGTCTGAGCCGGCGATGGAGAGGACGGGGAGGCCCAGCCGGCCGGGGACGGGAAGGTGGCCGCTCACGCCGCGTCCTCCCATGCCGCGAGGAGCGAGGCCGCCGCCGCGCGCGGGTTGTCGGCGCCAGCCACGGCCCTGACCACCGCCATGCCGGCCGCCTCGGCGGAGCGCACCCCCGCGGCGTCGGGCAGCGACAACCCGCCGATCGCCACGCAGGGCAGCGAGGTGGAGGCGGCCACGGCGCCCACGCCCGCGTAGCCGAGCGGCTCGGGGGCGTCGGGCTTGGTGGGGGTCGCGTGGACGGCGCCCACGCCGAGGTGGTCAACCACGCCGGCGCCGAGCGCCTCGGCGGCCGCCGCCTGCTCCACGGTGGAGGCGGAGAGTCCCAGGATCGCGTCTGGCCCGATGAGCGCACGCACCGCGGCGGCCGGGAGATCCGACTGGCCCACGTGCACGCCGTGGACGTGGGGCGTCACGGCGCGCGCCGCGAGGTAGACGTCAACGCGGTCGTCGACCACCAGCACGGCCCGCCCGACCAGCGCCTCGCCCATGGCGATGAAGGCGGCAAGGACGTCGCGCGTGGGGGAGTGCTTGGCGCGCAGCTGGATGATGCCGGAGCCGCCCAGCGCGGCGGACAGCGCCACGGCCGGGGCGTCCTCGAGCGGGCACACCGAGGTGTCGACCACGGTGTAGACGCGCAGATCGGGGGTGGGGCGGCTCATCGCAGTTCCTGTTCGTTGTTCGTGGGGGAGAAGACGCGCCCGTGGTGGGGCAGCGGGTGCTCGGGGAGATCCCGCGGAGCGGGGGAGCCGGCGGCGTCCACGGCCTCGGCGGCGTCCGCCCCAGTACCGGCCTCCACCCCCTCAACGGCGGCCACGCTCACGCGCTCGCCGTGGGCCAGCGCCGGATCGTCCGGGTCAAGCAGCGAGAGCTCGTCCAGGAACGCCACGGCGAAGCTTCCTGGCCCGCGGGAGGCGGCCGCCGCTCGCTCGGCCGCGACGGAGTACAGCGCGTGCGCCACGGTGGCGGCCCAGGCCGCCCGGGTGCCGTGGGGCACCCCGGCCGGCCACGCGTCGTCGGGCATCAAAGCCCCGGCCAGCGCGGCGACCACCGAACCCAGGGCGCAGCCGCCCCCGGTCACGCGGGTGAGCCACTCGGAGCCGCCGGCCACGCGCCACACGGAGGCGCCGTCGGTGATGAGGTCGGCGGGGCCGGAGATGGCCACGGCGCCGCCCGTCTGCCTGGCCAGGCGCGCGGCGTCGGCCAGGACGGCCTCGGGGCTGTCGGTGGTGTCGGTGCCGCGCCCGCCGGCCCCGGCCCCGGCCAGGGCCGCGACCTCGGAGGCATTGCCGCGCACCACGGTGGGGCGGGCCTCGCGGAACTCGTGGGCCAGGGAGGTGCGCACCGGGAGGGCGCCGATCGCCACGGGATCGAGCACCCAGTGGGTGCCGGCCGCGTTCGCGGCGGCGATCGCCTCGCGCATCGCGGCGGCCTCCTCGGCGTGCGGCGTGCCGAGGTTCACCAGGACGCCCGTGGCGATCGAGGCGAAGACCCCGGCCTCGCCCTCGGTGTCGTCCATGGCCGGCGAGGCGCCGAGCGCCAGGAGCACATTGGCCGTGAACTGCTGCACCACGGTGTTGGTGAGGCACTGGACGAGGGGCGGCGCGCCGCGCAGCCGCGCGAGGGCCTGCCCGGGGGTGGGCCACTGGGGGTCAATGCTGGTGCAGGGGTGCATACCCATGCGACATCCCTCCGCTCGTGTGAACGAGATCAGGTGCGACGGGTGTGATCTCAGTCCGCCCCATCTGGGGGCGGACACCCCGTGCCGCTAGTTGTGTGGCCAGCCTAGCGGCTGGCGTGTGCTCGAGCGCACGACGGCGGGTGCTCGGGCGCGTGTGAGACGGCGCCTGGGCGCGTGGTCAGGCCGGGCGCTTGGGCGCCGGCTTCAGGCTCCGCCGTGCTCGCGCACGAAGGGGCCGAGCAGGGCGGCGACGCTTGCCTGCGCCTCCTCGCGGCTGGCCCCGGCCTCGAGCCGCCGGGTGGCTGCATGCACCACGGCGTTGATGAGCTCGGCGACGCCCTCGGGATCCGGCACGCCGAGGGTGGAGAGCGCCTCGGCCAGCGGCTCGCTGATCTGCTGGTGCATGGAGTGCGCCTCGGCGCCGATCGCCTCGCCGGGGGCCAGGGTGGCGAGGGCGGCACCCACGGCGTGCTCGCCGTCGGCCACGAGGTCGAGGTTGGAGCTCGCGTAGGCCAGCACGGCGTCGGCCGGGTTGGGGGCGGCCGCCATGGCGGCGGTGATGCGGGCGGCCCACCGCGGGAAGACGTCCTTGACGAGACCCTCCAGGAGCGCCTGGCGCGAGGAGAAGTACTGGTAGACGCTGGACCGGGCCAGGCCGGCGCGCCCGGCCACCTCGGCCATGCTCGGCGCCTTGCCGCTTTCCCTCAGCAGCTCCCGCGTGGCGTCGAGGAGGGCGCGGACCTGGGCCGCGTGGTGCTCCGCCACGGAGGGGGCGCTGATCTTGGGCATGGGTCCTTCCCTGGAGGGCGAAAGCGTGAGCCCCGCCGAACAAGGCAGGGCCGTGGCTCTCAGCCTAGCCGCGCCCGCGCCGGGGCGGGCACTGTGTCCCTCCGGGACCGGCCGGGTGCCTGGCCGTAGATTGGCACGATGCCGCCGCGTGCCTACCCCTCCAAGCGATCCAGCGCCCAGAGCGCGCGCTACGCCAAGCGCCGCCGCAACCGCCTGGCCAAGGTGGACAACGATCTCTCGGCTGAGCAGTGGAACGCGCTCCTGGAGGCCTGGGGCGGCTGCGCCTATTGCCAGGGGGACGGGGCGGCCCTGCAGAAGGACTGCGTCATGCCCGTCTCCCGCGGCGGGCGCTACACGCTGGGGAACGTGGTGCCGGCCTGCGCCTCCTGCAACGCGAGCAAGCACAACGCCGAGGTGACGGGTTGGCTGCGCCGCAAGCGCCTCGACGAGCGGGCCTTCCTCGAGCGCCACGCGCTCATCCTGCGGGAGCTCGGCGCGCACCAGGACTGAGGCGCGGGGCCGGGCGCGGAGCGTTTCTTGGAGGATTCTTTGCGCGGAGGGGGATAGTGTCGCGGCATGAGCGCGAGCCAGGCATCCCCCGCCGTCCCCACCGACCGCGTCCGCGTCGACCCGGGCGCGGCCGCCCTGCGCACCCCGGCGGAGACCGCCCGCCACCTGCGGGAGGGCGCGCGCAGCCGCGTGGCCCACTCCAAACGCTTCCGACTGGCCCAGCTCGAGGCCTTCGACCGCATGCTGCGCGTGCACCGCGAGGAGATCTTCGAGGCGCTCGCCGCCGACCTCGGCAAGAACCCCGTGGAGTCCCAGGCCACCGAGCTGCAGATCGTGCAGCTGGGTCTGGATCACGCCAAGCGCCACCTCGAGGACTGGATGCGCACGCGCTCCGTCCCCAGCCCGTTTGTCCTGGCGCCGGTGACGACCACGGTGACGGCCAGGCCGCTGGGCATGGTGCTCATCATCGCGCCGTGGAACTACCCCATCAACCTCACGCTCGCCCCGCTCGTGGAGGCGATCGCGGCCGGAAACACCGTGGTGCTCAAGCCGAGCGAGCTGGCTCCGGCCACCTCGGCGCTGCTGGAGCGCATCATTCCGCAGTTCCTCGACCACCGCGCCGTGGGCGTCGTGACGGGCGGCCCCGAGGCCACCACCGCGCTGCTGCAGGAGAAGTTCGATCACATCTTCTACACGGGCGGCGAGAGGGTGGGGCGCATCGTCTACGAGGCGGCGGCGCGTCAGCTCACGCCGGTGACGCTCGAGCTGGGCGGCAAGTGCCCCGTGGTCGTCAACGACGGAGACATCCAGGCCATCGCCCGGCGCCTGGCCTACGGCAAGTTCATGAACGCCGGCCAGACCTGCGTGGCCCCCGACTACGTCCTGGCCGTGGGGGAGACCGGGCCGCGCCTGGCCAAGGCCCTCGGCAAGGTCATCAAGGAGTTCTACGGCGCCAATCCGCAGGAATCCAAGGACTTTGGCCGCATCATCAACGTCAACCACGTCCAGCGCCTCGCCGGGCTCCTGGAGGAGGGGAAGGTCCTCACCGGCGGCCAGGTGGACGAGGACGACCGCTACGTGGCACCCACCATCATCACGGGGGTCAACGCCGATTCCCCCGTCATGCAGGAGGAGATCTTCGGCCCCATCCTGCCGATCCTCTCGGTGCCGAGCTTCGACGACGCCTTGCGCTTCATCGGGGACCGCCCCGATCCGCTGGCCGCCTACGTCTTCACCGAGCGATCCGGCGTCACGCGCGCCTTCGAGGAGGGCGTGCGCGCCGGCGCCGTGGGCGTCAACGCCACCAATATCCACCTCGCCGTGCCCGAGCTGCCCTTCGGCGGCGTGGGTGCCTCCGGCATCGGTGCCTACCACGGCAAGGCCGGCTTCGACACGTTCAGCCAGCAGCGCCCCACCCTCAGCAAGGGGACCCGGCTGGACACCCTGAAGATGGTTTACCCGCCCTTCGGGTCGGCCAAGTCGGCGCTCCTGAAGCGCGTCCTCTAGGCGCGGCGGCCCCGAGCGCTCGGCGCGCGCCGACCGCCCGGGCCGGCCACCCGCCGTCGGGTCGCGCGTGGGAGCCCAGGCGGCGACGCCACGTTGCGGTGCACGACGACGTGTGACGCGTGAGCGTGCGGGTCGCCTGGCGCGCGTGGCACCGTGGGAGAGGGGCCGCCCCCGCGGCCCAGGATCTTTCTCAGGAGTACCGAAGTGACCACGTCCGTTCTTGTCTTGGTTGGCTCGCTGCGCGCCGCCTCCACCAACCGCGCGCTGGCCGATGCGCTGGTGCAGCACGCCCCGGAGGGGGCCGAGCTGACCCTGTTCGAGGGCCTCGGTGATCTGCCCTTCTACAGCGACGACCTCGAGGCGGCCGGCGCCCCCGCGTCGGTGCGTGAGCTGCGCGAGGCGGTGGCCGCGGCCGACACCCTGCTGCTCGTCACGCCCGAGTACAACGGCTCCGTCCCGGCGGTGCTGGCCAACGCGATCGACTGGATCTCGCGCCCGTTTGGCGCCGGCGCCGTCAAGGGCGTTCCCTCCGCCGTGGTGGGCACCGCGCTGGGCCAGTACGGCGGCGTGTGGGCCCAGGAGGTGGCCCGCCGCGCGCTCGGCATCGCCGGGGCGTCGGTGCTGGATGAGGTCTTCCTCGCGGTGCCCGGCTCCGTGAAGCGCTACGCCGAGCTGCACCCGCGCGACGACGAGGACGTGGTGGCCGGCGCCGCCGCCGTCATCGGCGCGCTCGTCGCGGCCCACGAGGGCGCCGCGGTCCCCGCCTGAGCCCCACGATCGACGGCCCGTCACCCGCCAAGGTGACGGGCCGTCGTCGTGCTCTAGGTACTCAGCCGGCGGCGCGCTGCAGGAGCGCGGCGAGCTGGAGCAGTTGCACCTCGGAGCCGGCGCGGCCGATGAGCTGGACCCCCATGGAGAAGCCGTCGGAGGTCCAGAAGACGGGGACCACCACGGCGGGCAGGCCGGCCACGTTCACCATGGAGGTGAAGGGCGTGTAGAGGCATTGCAGGTCGTAGTCCTCCTGCGGATCGCGCGAGGTGTACCAACCGATGGGGCGCGGGGTCTGGGCGAGCGCCGGGGTGAGGACGACGTCGTACCGTCCCCAGCCGTCGCGCAGAATCTGGCCGATCTCCTGCATCCTGGCGCCGGCGGCGCGCTGCACTTCAGCGGGGCGGGCCAGCGCCTCCTCGCGGAAGTCGCGGGCCAGGGCGCCCAGGCGGCCCAGCTGCTCCTCGCTCATGCTTCCCTCGGCCAGGCCAGCCGTCCACACCTTGCGGAAGGTCGCGGCGATGTCCTCGGGGAGGATCCACTCCGCTTCCTCCGTCCGGGCTCCGAGGCCCTCGATGAGGGAACGGCCGCGCTGGAACGCCGCCAGCGCCTCGGGGGAGAGGACGGGGTGCAGGTTGTTGTCGAACGCGCTGCGGGTCGTAAAGCCCACGCGCAGGCCGGCGAAGGCGTCGCCCTGCGCGAGGGCCTCGCGGACGGCGTCGAGGGCATCGGTGGCACCGGGGCGCTCGGCATCGAAGCGCATGCCGTCCCAGAGGAGGGCGGCGTCCTCGGCGTCGCGGGCGATGGGTCCGGAGACGCCCAGGCGCTGCGCGCCCCAGCGGTCAACGTAGACGGGGGTGCCGTCCATGCCGGCGACGTCCTCGGGGACGGTGCCGAGCCCCGGCTTGAGGCCAACCAGACCGCACGCCGCCGCGGGGATGCGGACCGAGCCGCCGCCGTCGTTGCCAGGGGCGAGGGGGAGCATGCCGGCCGCCACGGCCGCGGCGGCGCCGCCCGAGGAACCGCCGGGGGACGTGGCGGGATCGAGCGGGTTGCGGGCCGGCGGATGGATGAGGTTCTCGGAGTGCGAGGAGAGGCCAAACTCCGGAACGGCCGTCTTGCCCACCAGCACGGCGCCGGCCGCGCGGACGCGGGCCGCGAGCGGGGCGTCGGCGGCGGCCGGGGCGGCCTGGTAGGCGGCCGTGCCGAACGTGGTCGGCAGCCCGGCCACGTCGACGAGGTCCTTGAAGGCCGTGGGGAGGCCGGTCAGCGGGGGCACGGGGGTGCCGTGCTCGCGGTGGGCGAGCAAAGCGGCGTCGGCCGCTTCCGCCTGGCGCTTGGCGCCCTCCCGGTCGAACGCCACGAAGGAGCCGAGCTCGCCGTTGAGCGCATCGATGCGCTCGAAGCAGCGGCGCAGGAGGGCCGCGGCGGTGAGGGAGCCGTCCAGGAGCGCCTCGCGCAGCTCGACGGCGCGGGGCAGGCCGCCGTCCACGCTGCGGGCCGGTCCGGGGGTGGGTGCCAGGGGTGCGCTCATGCTGTCCATGATCCACCCGCGCCGGAGCTTCCAGGAAAACCCGCGCGGGTTCCGCGTGGGGAGGGGTCCTGGCCGCTCCGTCCGCAACGAGCACCGCCCCGGCCGTCGCAACGGATTAGGCTGGATGCGCCGAGGGGCGGACCCGCGGCACGAACGTCTTGGAGAAGGGCAGCGCCATGAGCAACGTCGAGCAGGTCAGCGTCAACGAGGTTCCCGAGGGCGCCTTTGTCCTGGACGTCCGCGAGGACTACGAGTTCGAGGCCGGCCACGTCCCCGGCGCGCGCCACATCCCGCTGGGCGAGCTGCCGATGCAGTACACCGAGCTCGATGCGGACGAGGACGTCTACGTCATCTGCCGCACCGGTGGCCGCAGCGCCCAGGCCGTGCTCTGGCTCAACGCGCAGGGCTTCACCGCGATCAACGTGGCCGGCGGCTCCGGCGCGTGGATCGACGCCGGCAAGGAGATCGTCTCCGAGAACGGCCAGGCCCCGGTGATCAAGTGAGCTATTCCTACCTGGGGCCCAGCGGAACCTTCTGCGAGCAGGCCCTCCTCACCGTCGACGGCGCGGCGGACGCCGTGCGCGTCCCCGCCGTCAGCGTCGACACGGCGCTCGCCGCGGTCCGCGCCGGCGAGGTCGACGCGGCGATGGTGCCCATCGAGAACTCGGTGGAGGGTGGCGTTTCGGCGACCCTCGACGCCGTGGCCCACGGCGACGCCCTGCAGATCGTGGCCGAGGTCCTCGTCCCGGTGACCTTCCAGCTCGCGGTGCGCCCCGGCGTCGAGCGGCTCGAGGACATCAAGGTCATCTCCACGCACGGCCACGCGTGGGCGCAGTGCCGCGGCTGGGCCGAGAAGCACATCCCCGGCGTGCGCTTCCTGCCCGCCTCCTCCACGGCGGCCGGCGCCATGGGTCTGCTGGAGCCGGAGTGCCCGTACGACGCCGCCCTGTGCTCCCCGCTCGTGGCCACGCAGGCGGGCCTGACCCTCCTGGCCGAGGGCGTCGAGGACAACGCCGGCGCCATCACGCGCTTCATCCTGGTGACGCGCCCCGGCGCCATCCCGGAGCCGACCGGCTCGGACAAGACCACGGCCGTCGTCACGCTGACCGATGATCACCCGGGCGGCCTGCGCGAGCTGCTGGATCAGTTCGCCACCCGCGGCGTGAACCTGACCCGCATCGAGTCCCGCCCCACGGGCGGCGGCTTGGGTCAGTACTTCTTCTCCGTTGACCTGGAGGGGCACCTCGCCGAGCCGCGCGTGGCCGATGCGCTGGCCGGCGCCCACCGCATGTCGGCCGATGTGCGCTTCCTGGGTTCCTACCCCTCGGCCACGCCGCTCGTCTCGCCGGTTCCTGCGCACGCGAGCGCGCAGGCCTATGCGGCGGCGAGCGATTGGATCGCGCGGCTGCGCCGCGTGGGCCGCACGGAGGGCTGAGGCCGCACGCCCAGCCCAAGGTGCCCGACGCCGGGTGGTCGCCACCCGCCGTCGTGCACCGGGAGGGCGCCCCTTCCCCCGGAAGGCCCGCCCCCACCGGAAGACGCGCTCTCCCCCCGCACGGCGCTCTCCCCCAGAAATCGGAGTGGGTTCGGTACGTTTTCTAGCCAAAAAGCGTACCGAACCCACTCCGATTCCGCAGGTGGTGGGGAAGGCCTTCTGAAGGTGGTGGTGGGGGGAAGGGTTCTGCTGGTGGTGGGGGGATCTGTTTGTACTCGGGCTCCGCACCGGGGTCCGCAACCGCGGCCCGAATCAGCGCCAGGGGAGGAGCGACGCCGCGCGCTCCTTGACCCGCGGCCACAGCCGCCGCGGGCGCACCGACGCCGGCAGGATCTTGGCCAGCGGGCCGCCGGGCTGGAGGCGGTCCTCCTCGCGCGGCACGTGCACGCGCAGGGCGTGCGGCAGGATCTGGCTCTCCAGCTCGGTGACCTCACCCACCGGGTCCCCGTCCACCTGCGCCTGCACGGGGTAGAAGGTGCGCACGGCCAGGCGGGCCCCGGAGCGGTAGCTAATGACGGGCACGTCCTGCTGCAACCGCAGCAGCATCTTGGCGGCCACGACGCCCCACCCGGCCAGGCTGCGGGGCGACATCACCACGGCGTCTTGCACGCCGTCGTCGTGCCGCGAGCCGGGCACGTACTGCAAGCCGCCCTGGATGTACCCGGCGTTGACGAGCAGGACGGTCCTGGCGCGCTCGGTCTCCCACGCGCCGTCGTCGACGCTGATGCGCACCGGATGCCGGCGCAGGCCAAGCATCTTCGTCACCCCCGTGGCCGCGTACGCCGCGGGGCCCACCACCTTCTTGAGCCCCTCCTTGGTCTGGTTCATGACCTCGGCGTCGAGGCCCACCCCGGAGGCCACCACGCTGATGGTGTTCTCGCTGCTGCGATCGGGGCGCAGCAGCGTGATGCGCAGGGCGTCCACGGGATCGGTCTGCCGACCCACGGCCACGGCGGCGGCCGCCTCGAGGTCATCCACGTCGATGCCCAGGTTGCGGGCCAGCAGGTTGCCCGTGCCGAGCGGCAGGATGGAGAGCTCCACACCCTCGGCGCCGATCAGCTCCTCGGCCACGGCGCGCACGGTTCCGTCCCCGCCGCACGCGATGACGATGCCGGCGCCCCGGTCCAGGGCCTCGCGCGCCATGGCGTGCCCGGCGTCCTCCTGCGAGGTCTCGAAGAAGAGGGGTTCGGCGCGGCCGGCCTCGGCGCAGGCGGCGCGCAGTAGCTCGCGCGCCCGCGCCGACTCGGTCTTGACCGGGTTGATCACCACGGCCACCACGCTCGAACTCGGCATGCGGCTCCCCTGTCCCCTCGCTGCTATGGGTCTGCTCTCACTGATCGGCTACATCGTAGTGACACCCGTTAGGCTTGGGGCGTGATCGACCTCAAGGACCTTGCAGAGAACCCAGACGCCTACCGTGCCTCGCAGGAGGCCCGCGGAGCCGAGGTGTCTCTCGTGGACTCCGTGCTGGAGGCGGACCGCTCCTACCGCGCGGCGCTGACCTCCTTCGAGCAGCTGCGCAGCGAACAGAAGGCCTTCGGCAAGCAGGTCGCCGCCGCCAAGGGCGAGGAAAAGCAGGCCCTCCTGGCGCAGGTGAAGGAACTCGCCGCCCGGGTGAAGTCCACCGAAGCCGCCGCGGCGGAGGCCAAGGCCACGCGCGATGAGCTCGTGCGCATCTTCCCGAACCTGGTCCAGGCCGAGGCCCCGGCCGGCGGCGAGGACGACTTCGTTGTCATCAAGCACGTGGGCACCCCGCGCGATTTCGCGGCGGAGGGCTTTACGCCCAAGGACCACCTGGAGCTCGGCGAGCTCCTGGGCGCGATCGACATGGAGCGCGGCGCCAAGGTCTCCGGTTCCCGCTTCTACTTCCTCAAGGGCGTGGGCGCGCGCCTGGAGATGGCCCTCATCCAGATGGGCATGGACCTGGCGCTGAAGAACGGCTTCACGCCGATCATCACCCCCACGCTGGTGCGCCCCGAGACCATGCAGGGCACCGGTTTCGACGTGGCCCACGACGCCGAGATCTACCGCCTCGAGCGCGACGATCTCTACCTCGTCGGCACCTCCGAGGTGGCCCTGGCCGGCTATCACGCCGATGAGATCATCGACCTGGAGAAGGGCCCCGAGAAGTTCGCCGGCTACTCCTCCTGCTACCGCCGCGAGGCCGGCTCGGCCGGCAAGGACACCCGCGGCATCATCCGCGTGCACCAGTTCAACAAGCTGGAGATGTTCGTCTACGCCAAGCAGGAGGACGCCACGCGCGTCCACCAGGAGCTGCTGGGCTGGGAGGAGCAGATGCTGCAGGCGCTTGGCCTGGCCTACCGCGTCATCGACACGGCCGCCGGCGACCTCGGCATGTCCGCGGCCCGCAAGTTCGACTGCGAGGCGTGGGTCCCCACGCAGGACGCGTTCCGCGAGCTGACCTCCACCTCGAACTGCACCACGTTCCAGGCCCGTCGCCTCAACATCCGTGAGCGCGTCCTCGACGCGGAAGGCAAGCCCTCCGGCACGCGCCCGGTCGCCACGCTCAACGGCACGCTGGCCACCACGCGCTGGATCGTCGCGATCCTCGAGACGCACCAGCAGGCCGACGGCTCCGTGATCATCCCCGAGGCGCTGCGCCCGTACCTGGGCGGCCAGGAGCGCTTCGAGCCGATCGCCTGATCGCCCCTTTTCCTGCACGACGCCGGGCCGGGACTTCCGTACGGAAGTCCCGGCCCGGCGCGGTTGATGAGGGCGCGGCCGACGCCGATTGTTGCCCCAGCGTTCACGCGCCGGGAGACGCGGATCATGGTGGGCGTGGGGAGCTTGTGGTGCACTGGGGGCATGAGCATCATGATGCAGACCGGCAACGATGACCGGTACGAGAACAAGGACAAGACCATCAACAACACGCAGTACATGGTGTGCCTGGACGTGGACGGCACCATCGTCGATCACATGGGGGGCATGTCCCCCGCCGTGCGTGAGGCCGCGAGGGACGTCGTGGCTGCCGGCCACAACGTGGTGATTTCGACCGGCCGCTCGCTCGGCGCGGCGCTTCCCGTCGCCGCCGCCCTGGGGATCGACACCGGCCACATCGTGTGCGCGAACGGTGGCGTGACGGCGCGCCTCACCCCGGACTCCCCCGACGGCTTCGAGGTCATCGACCGCCGCCGCTTCGACCCGGCCCCCGCCCTCACGGCCCTGCGGGACGTCCTCCCGGCGGCCAAGTACGCCGTCGAGACCGTCAACGGCGACTTCCTCTCCACCGAGCGCTTCCAGGACGCGAGCTTCGGCGCCGACGCCCGCGGCGTGACCTTCGAGGAGCTCATGATCGCCGACGCGGTGCGGCTCGTGGTCTTCTCCACCGACGATACCGCCGAGGCCTTCGGCCGCGCCGTGGAGTCGATCGGCCTGCACGGCGTCACGTACTCCGTGGGCTGGACGGCCTGGCTGGACATCGCGGCCCGCGGGGTCACCAAGGCCTCCGGGCTCGAGGCGCTGCGCGCGCAGCTGGGCATCGATCGCGCCACCACCGTGGCGGTCGGCGATGGCCGCAACGACATCGAGATGCTGGGCTGGGCCCACCGCGGCGTGGCCATGGGCCAGGCCCCGGACGAGGTCAAGCTCGCCGCAGACGAGGTCACCCTCGGCGTGGACGAGGACGGCCTGGTGCCGGTGCTGCGCTCCCTCCTCGGCTGAGCACCACCGGGCACCCGCCCGGGGATCCGCCCGACTCGCCGCCCGCGCCGACCCGGCGCGGGCGGCGTCGTGCTCTAGACCGGGGTGCCAAGGCTCTGGTACTTGTGCTTGAGAACAGGGCGGCCGGTGGGCACCCGGCCCAGCACGAGAGCGAGGCGGAGCATGAGCATAGTGGTGGCGGTGGCGCCCGGTCACGATCCCGGCCCGTCGGCGCAGGTGGGGGCGCTCCTGGCGCGTTCCTATCGGCTGCCGCTCTACCTCGTGGCCGTCAACGCCGAGCAGTTCGGCGAGGACGAGGCGGCGGCCGGCGGCTGGGCACAGGACGTGACCCAGGCCCTCGCGATGGCGGACGCCTCGATGCCGCGCGGAACCGTGGCGCGCGTGCTGGTGCGCTCGGGCGCATCGGTGCGGCAGGTGCTCCTCGACGTGTGCCGCGAGGTGGAGGCGGAGCGGCTCGTCATCGGCTCCTCCGACCGGGCCAGGCCCGGGAGGATCGAGCTCGGCTCCGTGGCCATGAGCCTGCTGCACAGCTCGCCCCTGCCCGTGGTGTTGGTGCCGCGCGAAGCCTCGGCGGGCGGGGTGGAGAGGGTCGCTCGCGTCACGGCGGCGTACGACGGCTCCTCGACCTCCGGCCACCTGCTGCTGGGCGCGCGCCAGGTAGCCCAGGATTCCGGTGCCGCGTTCCGCGTGGTCTCCTTCGGCGTGACGCACCCGCCGGGCTCCGTGGCCGGCGTCTCCACGCGCATGCAGCGCGACATCATGGGCGAGTGGGCCAAGGACATGGTGGGTCGCGTGCGCGAGCTGGCCCCGGACGCCGCGCCATCCTTCGAGACCGGGATCGGCTTCAGCTGGGAGGAGGCGCTCGGCGCCGTCGACTGGTTGCCTGGCGAGGTGCTCATGGTGGGCTCGAGCAGCTTCGGGCCGCTGGCCCGCGTGTCGTTGGGCTCGCAGGCCGGGAAGATCGTGAAGCACTCCTCGGTCCCCGTGGTGCTGGTGCCGCGCAAGGCGCAGGAGGCCTACGGGATCCAGGCCTAGGGTCTAGTCCACGGCAAAGGCGGCGAGGCCAAGGAGCAGCGAGGCGGCGGGCCTCGCCTCCCACTCGCGCGCCCAGCCGGCGCGGGCCAGCGCTTGGGAGACCGCCTGCACGCTGATGCCGAGGGCCGAAGCGACCTCGCGCTGCTGGCCGCGCACGCCGGGGATGAGCAGGTCGATGACCGCCCACTCCGCCTCGCTGCGCTTGGTCACGAGGTCCCCCAAGAGGCGCAGCACGGACTCCGCCGCCGCGGCCGAATCCGGGGCCGCCGGGACGCCCTCGAAGCCCACGCCGGCCGGCCCGGCCTCCACGGCCAAGGGCATGGCCTGACGGCCGCAACGCTCGACGGCGCGGCGGGAGCGGGCCGCTCCCTGTCCAGTGAGTGCCCCGTCGGGGCCGGCGCTCACGGGCCCGACGCCGATGCCGACGCTCCACCGGCGCCCGCCGCGCCCGCCCTGCCGCAGCGCCACGAGCGCCGAGGCCACGGCGGCGTCCGGGTTGCTGAGCGCCCCCACGGCCTCGTCGCCCCACGAACGCCTGAAGGGGTGCTCCCCGGTGTGCGGGGCGAGGGCCCTCAACAGCTCGTCGACGCGATCGCCGTGGGTGGGCGCATCGCGTTGGGTGAGGGTCAGGACAAACATGGGGACAGTCTGCCCCAGACAAAGCAAAAGTGGCCCGGATCCTGGAAGGATCCGGGCCACCCGGCCGGGGTCAGTGACCCTCGGTCTTGAAACGCTCGATGGAGTCGGCGAGCTCCTTCTCGGCGGCGGCGCGATCGGCCCAGCCCTCGGCCTTGACCCACTTGCCGGGCTCCAGGTCCTTGTAACGGGTGAAGAAGTGCTCGATCTCGGCCTTGGTCCAGTCGTCGATGTCCTCGATCTCCTGGATGTGGTCGAAGCGCTTGTCGGCGGGGACGCACAGCACCTTGGCGTCCGGGCCGCCGTCGTCGGTCATGTTGAACACGCCGATGGGGCGGGCCTCGACGATGACGCCGGGGACCAGGTCAACACCCGGGATGTAGACCATGGCATCCAGCGGATCGCCGTCCAGGCCCAGGGTGTTCTCGAAGAAGCCGTAGGCAGTGGGGTACTGCATGGGGGTGAAGAGGACGCGGTCCAGGCGCAGGCGGCCCGTCTCGTGGTCCATCTCGTACTTGACGCGGGATCCGGCCGGGATCTCGATGGTGACGTCGTGTTCCATGGCTTCCTTCTCTTGATGAGGTGTGCGGCAGGCCTCACGGCGGCGCCAGTCGGCGCCCGATAGCCTTGCAGTGCTGGGGCCCAGTCTACGTTCGGCTCCCGGTCACAACAGAACGCGCGTAGGGAAGAAGAGGTGTACGGGTGGCACGGTTCCTGTCCCGCGGGGTGTGGCTCGTGGCGGTGCTCGCCCTCGCGGCCCTGGTGGGCTGGCACATGCTGGTGGGGCAGCCGCAGACCCAGGAACCGGCGGCGACACCCGCCGCGTTGCCCAGCGCGGCCGCGGAGCCCTTCACCCCGCTCGGGGCCGACGCCCCCTTGCCGGACGCCGCCGCCCTGACGAGCGCCGTCGAGGCGGCCATCAAGGGCCACCACGGCACCTACAACGTGGTGGTGCAGGACGTGGCCACGGGCGAGAACCTGGTGGATCGCAACGCCTCCACGCCGGCCACCCCTGCGTCGAGCCTCAAGCTCCTGACCGGCGCGGCCGCCCTGGCGAGCTTCGAACCGGGGCACCGCTTCACCACAACCGCCACGCTCGATTCGGAGCATCGTCTCCGTCTCGTGGGCGGCGGCGATGCCCTGCTCGGCGCCGGCGCCGAGCAGCCGGGCGAGGTGGCTGGCCACGCCGGCCTCGAGACCCTCGCCAAGCTCACGCTCGAGGCGCTGGGCCGGCAGGGCACCCTGGAGAGCAGCTATGAGGTGCTCGTGGACGCCTCGCTCTTCCCCGGCCCCGCCCTCAACCCAGCCTGGACGGCCGATCTCATCACCACCAACAACATCACCGAGGTGCAGACCCCGGTCCTCAACGCGGGGCGCGTGTCCGCCTCGCACAGCTCGGCCGTGGTGCGCGAGCCGGCCAACGCCGCCCTCGCCGCCTTCGTGAAAACCCTCAACGCGCAGGCGAAGGACACCGGCCTGGACGTCGCCTTCACGGCAAGCGGTCAGGCGGGCAAGGACGAGCAGGCGACGCGGCTCGCGGCCGTGGAGTCGGCCACGCTGCTGGAGCAGCTGGGCTACATGGAGGAGCACTCGGACAACTTCATGGCGGAGACCTTCGGGCGGCTCGTGGCCGTGCAACGCGGCGCCACGGGGAGCTATCAGGACGCGCGCGAGCAGGTCACCGCGGCCGTCAAGGAGCTCGGCGTCGACACCAGCGGCCTGGACATGGCCGATGCCTCCGGCCTGGCCGCGACGAACAAGGTCTCACCGGCGACCCTGGCCGGCCTGCTCACGCATGCCGCCACGAGCAGCCAGGCGCAGCTGCGCGAGCTGGCCACGCTGCTCCCGGTCTCCGGCGACACCGGCACGCTGGCCGGGCGCCTGAACACCACGGACACGACCGGCCTGGTCCGGGCCAAGACGGGAACCCTGGCCGCCGTGATCTCGCTCTCGGGCTATGCCACCACGGCGGACGGCCGGTTCCTGAGCTTCTCGGTGATGGCCTCCGATGTGCAGGGCGCGCTGGGCGAGGCCCGCGGCGTCGCCGATTCCATCGCCGCCCTGCTGCTGAAGTAGGGCGCCCGGGGAGGGAGCCGGCGTCGCGCCCCGCTCGCCGCGGGGGTCGGGGCGGCGACTCATAGCTCGTTTCATGCGGCGCGGCGCGCGCGGCGTGGTGAGATGAGAGCATGAACGCCCCCGCCCTGCCCCCCACCGCCGCCGCGGCTCCCGCCCCCGCGGCCGAGCCGACCGAGCCGGCCGTCGCCGCCACGCCGCAGGGGCCGGGTGGCCTGGTGCGCTGGGGCGTCGCGGCCTCGACGGCGCGCACGCTCGCCTCCGCCGGCCCGCGCCTGGAACGGGGGGAGGCGGCGCGCATCGTGGAGGAGATCCGGGCGGCCGCCAACGCGAGCGTCGAGCACGTCCACCGGATCACGGGCCTCGCCGCCGCGCGCGAGCTGCGGGACTCCGAGGTGCTCGTGGTGGACCGGGCCGGGTGGGCCACGGCCGCCGTGAACGGGTTCAGGCAGATGCTGGAGCCCGGCCTCAAGCAGGTCCTCGGTGCCAAGTTCCCGCAGGGCCTGCCGATGAGCCTCAAACTCGGCGGCTACGGCGTGGGCGCCGAGATGGGCGGCCTCGTCGCCTTCCTCGCGAGCCACGTCCTGGGGCAGTACGACGCCTTCAGCGTCTCCGCGACGGCCCCGGGTGGGCGCTTGCTGCTCGTGGCCCCGAACATCGTGCAGGTGGAGCGCGCCCTCAACGTTGACCCGGCCGACTTTCGGCTGTGGGTGGCGCTGCACGAGCAGACGCACCGCGTGCAATTTGCCGCAGCTCCGTGGCTGCGCGAGTATCTGGGCGAGCAGATCACCGAGCTCACCGACGGGCTCATGTCCCTGCCGACCTCCCTGCGGGAGCGCCTGACCTCGCTCACCGGATCGGTGAAGCGCGACGCGGAGGGGGCACCGGAGGCGCAGGGCGCCGAGTCGGAGCACGACGGCGCGGGGCTGGGCCTGCTTGATCTGGTCACCGGCCCGCGCGAGAAGGAGGCGCTCTCGCGCGTCACAGCCGTGATGTCCCTGCTCGAGGGGCACGCCAACGTGGTCATGGATTCGGTGGACGCGAGCGTCATTCCCACCGTCAAGACGATCCGGCAGCGTTTCGAGGGTCGCGGCGCGGAGCGCTCGGCGCTGCAGAAGCTGATCATGCGGGTGATCGGCATGGCCGCCAAGCAGAAGCAGTACCAGGACGGCGCCCGCTTTGTCCGCGCGGCCGTGGACGCGCTGGGCATGGAGGGGTTCAACGTCGTGTGGCAGGGGCGCGAGATGCTCCCGAGCGAGACCGAGCTACACGAGCCCACGCTCTGGGTGGCCCGCGTGGGCTCGACCAAGCAGGAAGCCCGGATGTCCTAATATGTCCAATCGGGCATAAAGGAGAAAGGGGGAACCGTGGCGAAGAAGCGCTGGCCGGCGGAACAGTACCGCGCGGTGGAGCTCGCCAGGGAGGCGGTCGGCTACCACCTCCCCTCCGGCCTGAGCTACCTTGTCGCGTGCTCCGGCGGGGCCGATTCCCTCGCCCTCGCCGCGACCCTCGCCCGCGCCAAGGACGAGGAGGCCCTGCTGGGCCCGGTGGGGGCGGTGATCGTTGATCACGGTCTTCAACCGGGCAGCGCGGCGGCGGCCGCCCGGGCGGCCGAGCAATGCAGAGACCTCGGCCTCGATCCGGTGGTGGTGAGCGCCGTGGAGGTGGACGGCCACGGCGAGGCGGCCGCGCGCGAGGCCAGGTACGCGGCGCTCGAGGCCGCCCGCGAGCGCGTGGGCGCCGATTTCCTGCTGACCGCGCACACGGCGGACGATCAGGCCGAGCAGGTCCTGCTCGGCCTGGCGCGTGGCTCCGGAACCCGCTCGCTGGCCGGGATCCCCGCCCGCCGCGCTAGGGTCCTGCGCCCCTTCCTCGAGCTGCGCCGCGCCGACACGGAGGCCGTGTGCGCCGCCCACGGCCTGCGCTACTGGGTTGACCCCACCAACAAGAGCGACGAGTTCCTGCGCAATCGCGTGCGCCACGAGCTGCTGCCCGTGTTGCGCGAGGTCCTGGGCGAGGGCATCGACGACGCCCTCGTGCGCACCGCCCGCCTCGCGGCGCAGGACGCCGAGCTGCTCGATCGCCTGGCGGAGGAGCTCGTGGAGGACGCCGCGCGTTCCACTGAACCCTCCGTCCTCGGCGAGGCAGGGGATCGCGTGGCCGGCCGTGCGCCCCTCGTGTGGGACCTCGACCGGCTCCTGCTCAGGGACGCCCCGGCGGCCCTGCGTTCCCGCGCCCTGCGGCGGGCGGCCGTGGCGGTGGGAGGGCGCGCACCCAACTCGGAGCGCACCGCCGCGCTCGAACGCCTCGTGTCTGGGGCCGGCAGCGCCGGCCCCGTCCAATTGGATGGGAGAGTGTCGGTGACGAGGGAGCGCACGGGCGACGGACGCGCCGTCGTGCGTTTTCGCGGCTTGGCCTGAGCGCCGCCGGGCGCCATGCCGCGAACCCCCGTGGCCCACGCCGGGCCCGAACGTGGCAAACTTGGGGTGGGCCACCCGACCCCCAGGCGAGCCCCACCACCCCAAGAGCAGGAGAGAATCGCGTGGATGCGAACGACGTCACCGGCGACCTTGAGCACGTGCTGCTGACCAAGGAAGAAATCCAGCAGATCGTCAAGGACCTGGCCGCGCAGATCGACCGCGACTACGCGGGCCGCGACCTGCTCGTGGTGGGCGTGCTGAAGGGCGCCGTCATGGTCATGGCCGACCTGGTGCGCGAGCTGCACAGCCACGTCACCATGGACTGGATGGCCGTCTCCTCCTACGGCTCCGGCACCCAGTCCTCCGGCGTGGTCCGCATCCTGAAGGACCTGGACACCGACCTCATGGGCAAGGACGTGCTCATCGTTGAGGACATCATCGATTCCGGCCTGACCCTGTCCTGGCTGCTCTCCAACCTGCGCTCGCGCGGCCCGGCCTCCGTGGAGATCTGCGCCCTGCTGCGCAAGCCCGAGGCCGCCAAGGTGGAGATCGACGTCAAGTACGTCGGCCGCGACATCCCCAACGAGTTTGTGGTGGGCTACGGCCTGGACTTCGCCGAGAAGTACCGCAATCTGGACTTTGTGGGCACCCTGGCGCCCCACGTGTACGCCTGATTCTTTCGTGGGGCCCGCTCAGGCGGGCCGGCGCGGCCGCGGCCTGCCCCTTCCCGGGGTGGCCGCGGCCGCTGGCGTTTTCCGCCCGACGTCGGGTGGTCGCCAGGGTGGGTGACGGCGCGTGCCGGGCTGTGTCGGCGCTGAGCGCCAGGCCTGAGCCCGATACGCCTGGCGCGAACCGGGAACCGAAGTGGCTCGCCGATCGTGTATCAAGGGGTGAGGGGGAGTGTGCACGCTCCCCCAGGAGCGGGATCCGCGCGAGCGGGACCGCCTGAGCAGGAGGGACGCGGCCGGATCACGGCCCCACACATGAACGCGAAGACAACGCAGAAGAAGAAGCTGCACCAGACCTGGTACTTCTGGGCCATCCTGGGTGGCCTCGGCGTGCTGCTGGGCCTCTCGCTCCTGCTGACCGGTTCAAGCAACCGCATCCCCACGAGCCAGGGCCTCGATCTGCTCTCCAACGGGCAGGTCACCAAGGCGCAGATGGACGACGACGGCCAGCGCGTCACGCTGACCACCAAGGACGACGTCTCCTACGAGAACCGCAACCTCGGCAAGACCGTCACCTTCTACTACTCGACGGCGCGCGCGCAGGAGGTGGCCAAGGCCATCGACGCCGCCGATCCGAACGACGGCTTCAACGACCAGCCGCAGACGAGCAACTGGCTCCTGTCCATGCTCAGCCTGCTGCTGCCGTTCCTCATCATCATCGGCCTGTTCTGGTTCCTCATGAGCCGCGCGCAGGGCGGTTCCGGCAAGGTCATGCAGTTCGGCAAGTCCCGCGCCAAGCTGGTGAACAAGGACATGCCGCAGGTGACGTTCAAGGACGTCGCCGGCGCCGACGAGGCCGTCGAGGAGCTGCAGGAGATCCGCGAATTCCTCGCGGAGCCCGCCAAGTTCCAGGCCGTGGGCGCCAAGATCCCGCGCGGCGTGCTGCTCTACGGCCCGCCAGGCACCGGCAAGACCTTGCTCGCCAAGGCCGTGGCCGGCGAGGCAGGCGTGCCCTTCTTCTCCATCTCCGGCTCCGACTTCGTCGAGATGTTTGTGGGCGTGGGCGCCTCCCGCGTCCGCGACCTCTTTGAGCAGGCCAAGACCAACGCTCCGGCCATCGTGTTTGTCGACGAGATCGACGCCGTGGGTCGCCAGCGCGGCGCCGGCGTGGGTGGCGGCAACGACGAGCGCGAGCAGACGCTGAACCAGCTCCTCGTGGAGATGGACGGCTTCGAGGGAGACTCCAGCGTCATCCTCATCGCGGCGACCAACCGCCCCGATGTGCTTGACCCGGCGCTCCTGCGTCCCGGCCGCTTCGACCGCCAGATCCCGGTGGAGGCACCGGATCTGAAGGGCCGCGAGCAGATCCTGCGCGTGCACGCGCAGGGCAAGCCGCTCGTGCCCTCGGTTGACCTGAACGCCGTCGCCAAGAAGACCCCTGGCTACACGGGTGCCGAGCTCGCCAACGTGCTCAACGAGGCCGCCCTGCTCACGGCCCGTTCGAACGCCCAGCTCATCGACGACCGCGCGCTGGACGAGGCCATCGACCGCGTCATGGCGGGTCCGCAGAAGCGCACGCGCCTCATGAAGGAGCACGAGCGTCAGGTCACGGCCTACCACGAGGGCGGTCACGCCCTGGTGGCCGCCGCGTCCCGCCACTCGGCGCCCGTCACCAAGGTGACGATCCTGCCGCGCGGCCGCGCCCTGGGGTACACCATGGTGGTGCCGAGCGAGGACAAGTACTCCGTGACGCGCGAGGAGCTGCTCGATCAGCTCGCCTACGCCATGGGCGGCCGCGTGGCCGAGGAGATCGTGTTCCACGACCCCTCCACCGGTGCCTCCAACGACATCGAGAAGGCCACGTCCACGGCCCGCAAGATGATCACCGACTACGGCATGTCCTCCCGCGTGGGCGTCGTGAAGCTCGGCAGCGAAAACACTGAGCCGTTCATGGGTGGCGGCATGGGTTCCGGGCGCGACTACTCCGAGGGCGTCGCCGTGACGGTCGACTCCGAGGTGCGTCAGCTCATGGACACCGCGCACCACGAGGCCTACCTGGCGCTCACGGCCAACCGCGAGATCCTTGACCACCTGGCCTCCGAACTCCTGGAGAAGGAGACCCTGAGCCAGAAGGAGCTCGAGGTCATCTTCAAGGACATCGTGAAGATCCCCGAGCGCCGCACGTGGCTCTTTAACGAGGAGCGCCCCGGGCAGGACCTGCCTCCCGTGCGCGCCGCGCGCGATGTGGCCAAGGACCCGCAGGGCGTGCATGCCGCGACCGAGGCGGGCGCCGGCGCCGCGGCCCCGGGCCATTCGCCCGAGGCCGTTGCCGAGCCCACCCCCGAGGCGCCCACCCAGGTGATCGTCGATCCCGCGCAGGGCGAGCCGGGCACACAGCTGCCGCCCGCCGGCCCGGCCGAGCGCGACTGATCATCACTGAACGCGACGCCGTCCGCCCCACCGGGGCGGGCGGCGTCGTGCCGTGCCCGGGGCGGTGCGGGGCGCGGCGCGCGCGGGACGGGGCGCGCCGCGCGCTCCGGATCCGGCGCGGGCCGGGCCAGCCACGCGGCGTCGAGCTTTGAGGCTGGTTCCGCGCTGTGAGGCGCACACATTGCGCCTCAAAGCGCATTCCTTGCCTCAAAGCGCGGAGGTCGCGGAGGCACGACGGGGCGTGGCCGGGCCGGGTGTCTGGCGTTCGTCTCACGGCGCAACCCGGACCACCCGGCGGACCCACGCCGTAGGATCGACAGCGTGAGCACCTCCCACGATGATTTCGAGACCATCCCCTCGAGCACGCTGATCGACCCCAACATCGATCAGCCGCGCATCGCCGCGGCCGTGCGGGAGATCCTGCTGGCGGTGGGCGAGGATCCGGACCGCGACGGCCTCCTGGAGACGCCCGCGCGCGTGGCCAAGGCCTACGCCGAGGTGTTCGCCGGCCTACATCAGGACCCGGCGGAGCTGCTCTCCACCACGTTCGACATCGACCACCAGGAACTGGTGCTCGTGAAGGACATCCCGTTCTACTCCACGTGCGAGCACCACCTGGTGCCCTTCCACGGCCGCGCCCATGTCGGCTACATCCCGGGCGATTCCGGCAAGGTCACGGGCCTGTCCAAGCTGGCCCGTCTCGTTGACCTCTACGCGCGCCGCCCGCAGGTGCAGGAGCGCCTCACCACGCAGATCGCCGAGGCGCTGGAGGAGAACCTGGGCCCGCGCGGCTCCATTGTGGTGGTGGAGGCCGAGCACCTGTGCATGTCGATGCGCGGCGTGCGAAAGCCGGGTTCCACGACCACCACCTCGGCCGTGCGCGGCCAGCTGCGCGAACCGGCCACGCGCGCGGAGGCCATGAGCCTCATCCTGGGCCGATAGCCCGCCCCTCTTCCGTCACAGCAGCCTTCCTCAGATCCCGAGAAACCGAAAGGAAGCCATGAGCCTCGCCGCCACCCCCGGCACCGGTCCCAACACTTTCCCCATCCCCGTCATCCGCACGCGTCCGCTGCGTGCGGCGTGGAACGAGCTGCCGCAGGACCGCACCCTGGTCATGGGCATCCTCAACGTCACGGCGGATTCCTTCTCAGACGGCGGCCGCTACCTGAACGTGGATGACGCCATCAACCACGGCCTGGCGTTGGTCAAGGCCGGCGCCGACATCATCGATGTGGGCGGTGAGTCCACGCGTCCCGGCGCCGACTTCGTGCCGCAGAAGGAGGAGCTCGCACGCGTGCTCCCCGTGGTCACGGCGCTGGTGGCGACCGGCGCCGTGGTCTCGGTCGACACCACGCACGTGGAAACGGCGCGCGCCTGCATCAAGGCCGGCGCCCACCTCATCAACGACGTCTCCGGGCTCACGCACGAAGCCGGGATGCCGGCTCTCATCGCCGAAACCGGCGTCCCCTACGTGCTCATGCACCGTCGCGGCGATCAGCAGAGCATGGACTCCCTCACCGACTACGCGGACACCGTGGCGGACGTGACGGCGGAGCTAATCGAACTGCGCGATCGCTTCGTCGCCGCCGGCGTGAAGCCGGAGCAGATCATCCTGGATCCCGGCGTGGGTTTTGCCAAGAACGCGGCCCAGAACTGGGAGCTGCTCGGCGCCACCGAGCACTTCGCCTCGCTGGGCCACCGCCTGCTCGTGGGCACCTCGCGCAAGCGCTTCCTGGGTTCGCTGCTGCAGGACCAGGGCCTGCCCAGCGAGCCGCTCGATCGCGACGCCGCCACGGCGGCCACCACGGCGCTCGGGGCCAGGGAAGGCGCGTGGGCCGTGCGGGTGCACGACGTCGCCGCGTCGCGTGACGCGGTCCGCGTTGCCTCGGCGTGGGCCAAGGGAGGCAAGGCGTGAGCGCCACCCCCTTGCACGACACGATCACGGTCACCGGGATCACGGCCACGGGCTACCACGGCGTCTTCGAGCACGAGAAGCGCGACGGGCAGACGTTTAGGGTGGACCTGACGCTGCACACCTCAACGCATCTGGCGGCGGCGAGCGATGACCTGCGGGACACGATCGACTACGGCGCGCTGGCGCAGGCCGTGGTGCAGGAAATCGAGGCCGGCCCGTACGACCTCATCGAGAAGCTGGCCGGCGTCATCGCCGAGCGCGTGCTCTCCGAGTTCTCCCCGGCGGCCGTGAGCGTGAGCGTGCACAAGCCGCAGGCGCCCATCCCGGTGCCCTTCGACGACGTGGTCATCACCATCTACCGGGAGCGGGCATGAGCGCGGCGGCCACCCGCGAGGAGCTGGAGGCGGCTCCGTCCCGTCCCGTCATCGCTGTGCTGGCCCTGGGCTCGAACCTGGGCGCCTCGGCCGACACCCTGGGCGCCGCGATCGCCCAGCTGGGCGCGGCGGACGGCGTGGACGTCGTGGCCGAGTCCCCGCGCGTCGTGACGGCGCCCGTGGGCGGCCCGGCCGATCAGCCGGACTACCTCAACCAGATCATCGAGGTGCACACCACCCTGGCGCCCCTGCGGCTGCTGGCGCTGGCGCACGAGGTGGAGCAGACGCACCACCGCGAGCGGATCGTGCGCTGGGGTCCCCGGACCCTGGACATCGACATCATCACCTTCGGCTCGCTGCGCAGCGAGGACAAGGAGCTCACGCTCCCGCACCCGCGCGCGGCCGAGCGGGGCTTTGTCCTGGTGCCGTGGTCCTGGATGGATCCGGGGGCGTTTGTGGGCGGCAAGAGCGTGTTTGAGCTGGCGGAGCTTGCCGCGGATGCCCCGAGCGTGCGCGCGTACCAGCCGGCCGCGGTGGGCGAGGCCGCGGCGGGCGAGGCACCGGCCGGTGCCGGTGCCGCTGCGGCCGCCGGGGAGCCGGGGGCGGAGCAGGCATGAGCCAGCTGCGCCTGCTCTTCCTCGCCATCCTCGCCGTGGTGGCGGGGCTGCTGGGAGACATCACCTCGATGCTCGCCGCCGCGCGTGGTTGGCCGGTGCCGGTGATGCACTGGGTCTCGCTCGTGACCCTCCTGGCGGTCGCCGCCGGCGTCGTGATCGGCGGCGTGCGGGTCTACCGCACGCGCAATCGCACGGCCAAACGCGCCCTCTCCCCGCTCGTGGCGTTCAGGGTGTTGCTGCTGGCGCAAGCGGCCGCCTACGCCGGCGCCGCCCTGGGTGGCTGGCACGCTGGCGTGCTCGTCGACCTCGTGGCCGGCGGCGGCTTCGGCTCCGGGGCAAGCTGGGCCGCGCTGATCCAGGTGATCGGCGGCGTGGTGCTGGTGATCGTGGGCTTTGTGGTGCAGGCATGGTGCAAGATCCCGCCGGAGGACTCCTCCGGCCAAGGGGGAGGCGAGGGGGCAGAGGGTGTCGAAGGAGCTCATTGACCCGCCGGGAGACTTCCGGCGGGTGTCTCCCAAGCTGGTGGCGGTCCAGGAGATCTCCAACGCCATCACCGTGGCCGTGTTCCTGGCCGTCCTCGCCCTCCCGCTGGTCCTGAAGGGCGCGGGCGTGTGGCCCGGTTTCCCTGCGTGGATCAGCTGGGTGCTCGGCGCCGCCGTGGTCCTCTGGGGGATCATCGAGGCCATCATCATTCCCTTCCGGGTCAGGAACATGCGTTACGCCTTGCGGGCGGACGACGTGTGCGTGGCGCGCGGCGTCCTCTTCCACAGCAGCGAGGTCATTCCCTACGGCCGCATCCAGTACGTGGACGTGAAGGCCGGCCCGCTCCTGCGCGGCTTTGGCCTGTGTGTGCTCCAGGTGCACACGGCCTCTCCGGACGCCCACCCGCAGATCGACGGGCTGCTGCGGACCGACGGCGATCGGCTCAAGGACGAGCTCGCGCGCCGCGGTGAGGAGAGGCTGGCCGGGCTGTGAGCGCGGCAGCCCAGGAGCCACCGCAGCCGCGGCAACCAGCGCCGCCGCGGCCGCCTCAGCCGCCTCGCGAAGAGGCGCAGGGAGCCGAGGCCCCATGGCGGCGCGTGCACCCGGCCACGCCGTACGTGCGCGGCTGGCTCGCGATCGTCGTGGTGTTCTTTGCCGCCGGCCGGCAGTGGCTCGAGGGCCTGTTCGGCCCGGACGGCCTGACGGACGTGCGCTCGGCCGTGCCGCTCATCGCCGGCGTCGCCGTCGGTGTCTTGGCGCTGGTGGTGGGGATCTTCTGGGTGCAGTGGCGCTTCATGAGCTACCGCGTCACCGATCGCCACGTGCAGCTGCGCCGCGGCGTCATCATGAAGCAGGAACGCGAGGCGCGGTTGGATCGTGTCCAGGCCGTGGACATCGCCCGCCCCTTGCTTCCCCGCCTGCTTGGCCTCTCCGAGCTGCGTTTCGAGGTGGCGGACGGCGGCGAGTCGGCCTTGAAGCTCGAGTTCCTCAAGGCCGCCGACGCCGAGGCCTTGCGCATCGACATCCTGGCGCTGGCCGCGGGCGCCCGCGGGCGGGCGGCGAACGCCGACCCGGCCCCGGCCCCGCCTGTGGCGGGGCCGGGAGGCGAGCACGCGCCGTCGGGCAGGGGACACGACGTGAACCCGATGCCCGACGCCGCCGTGCCCGGCGCCCTGCCCGACGTCGTCTTGCCCAGCGGTCCTGTGCCCGGCACGGGCGCGGGGTCCCCGGCGAACCGGGCGCCGCAGGGCGCCGCCGCCGAGTGGGCCAGGCGGGCCGCCGAGGATTTCGCCGGGCATGACCCGGCCGGCCGTCTGAGCGGTGGCACCGAGGACGAGCGGGTGGTGGTGCAGGTGCCCACGGGGCGGCTCATCGCCTCGTTGCTGCTCAAGGTGGGCCCATGGCTGCTGCCGCCGCTCGCGGCGATCGGCGTGGGGCTGAGCCTGGCGGGCTGGGGCGCCGGTGTGCTGGGCCTGATCCCCCTGGCGTTGGCTGGCGTGGCCGGGCTGTGGGGCTCCTTCAACAGCGACTTCGGCTTCAGGGCCGGCATCTCGGCGGACGGCCTGCGCCTCCGGCAAGGGCTCACGAACAGCACACACCGCACGGTGCCGCCCGGGCGCGTGCAGGCGGTGCAGTTGCGGCGCCCGTGGCTGTGGCGTCCCTTCGGGTGGGTGAGCGTCCACGCGAACATCGCGGGCTACGGCAAGGCGGAGTCGGGCGAAGGCTCCGGACGCTCCACGATGCTTCCCGTGGGAACGCTCGCCGAGGCGGCCGCCGTGCTGGCGCTGCTCATCCCGGATCCAGGCACGGAGGACCCGGCGGCGCTGCTGCGCGAGGGCCTTGATGGTTCCTCGCGCGAGGACTTCGAGTGTTCGCCGCCGGCTGCCCGGGTGCTCTCGCCCTGGGCGTGGCGCCGGCAGGGCTTCGCGCTGACGCGGACCGTGCTGATGCTGCGCACGGGGCGGCTGGGGCGCTCGCTCGTCCTGGTGCCGCACGAGCGCACGCAGGGCATGCGGGCCACGCAGGGCTGGCTGGCGCGTTCGCTCGGTGTGGCCAGCGTGCGGCTGGCTACCACGCGTGGGCCCGTGAGCACCGTGGTGCCCAACGTGGGCGCGGGGACGGCCGGGGCGTTGTTGGACGGCCAGGTCCGCAGGGCGGCGCAGGCCGCGGCCAGCTTGGATCGGAATCATTGGCTCGCCGAGGCGGGCGGCGGCGAGAACCCGCGCGGAGGCGAGAACGCGCGTGGCGCCGGGCACACGCGCGGCGGAGAAGGGACGGCGGGAGAGGGATGAGCAAGCCAGGGCGACTTGGATTCGGGATCATCGGAGCCGGAGCGGTGGGGCCCGTGCTTGGCGCGGCCCTGCGGGGCGCGGAGCACGCGGTGGTGGGGATCCACGCCGTGTCGGAGGACTCGCGTGAGCGCGCCGAGGCGATGCTGCCCGGGGTGCCGCTGCTCGATATCCCCGAGGTGCTGCGGCGCTGCGAGGCGGTGCTCCTGGCGGTGCCCGACGACGCGTTGGGGCCCTTGGTTTCCGGTCTCGCCGAGGCGGGGCAGTGGAGGGCGGGGCAGCTGGTGCTGCACACAAGCGCTCGCTTTGGCGTGGACGTGCTGACGCCGGCGCGCGAGGCCGGGGTGATTCCGCTGGCGCTGCACCCGGCGATGGCCTTCACCGGAACGAGCCTGGATCAGGGGCGGCTGACGGGCGTGAGCTGGGGCGTCAGCGCCGATCCGATCATGCTCCCCGTGGCTCAAGCGCTCGTGGTGGAGATGGGCGGCGAGCCGGTCGTGATCGAGGAGGAGGACCGCGGGCTCTATGCCGCGGCCCTCCAGCTGGTGGGGGAGACGGTGGGGGCCGTGGAAGCGATCGCCTGGGAGGCGCTGGCCTCCGTGGGGGTGGAGGATCCCTCGCGGTTCATGGGTACGCTGCTGCGTTCGGGCGTGGAGAACGCGCTCATGGCGGGGCCGCGGGCGGCGAAGGCCTCCGCGGTGGCCGCCGAGCCGGGGCGCGTGAGGTCCGCCGTGCGCGCGTGGGGCCGCTGGGCCGCCGAGGGGAGCGGGGGCGCTGGTGGCGACGAAGCGGCGAGCTACGCGGCGTTGGTCCGGGCGGCGACAGCGCGGGCGGTGCGCAGGGGAGACATCGACGCCCAGCGGGCGGCCGCCGTGTTAGCAGCGCTGGATGACTAGTTGTGTCGCCCCGCGTGGGTGGTGGGTGGGACGTCGCTGCCGTCGCTGCCGCAGCACGCGCGCCGGGCCCGGTCGGCGACGTCGCCGGGCAGGAAGATCGGGCGGGCCGCGTGATTAAGAGGGCAGCGTGACCAAGGGGGCCACGAAAACCGCTCTCCCGGCCCGCGTCTTGCGGGGGTGCAAGGGCGGCGGGAACCAGCGCGCCCGGTCGACGGCGCTTGGCGTGTGCGGCCGAGAACCGGCCTAGAACCAACGAGCCGAGGCCGCTCGGAGGAGGCACCTGAAGCCGTCGAGCTCGGCGATGACCTCGGCGGCCGGCGTGCCGGGGGCGGTGGAGGGGACCAGACCGGCCGACTGACCCGCGTACACCGGGGCGGCGGTGGCGTCGCCGGCGCCCCGGGCCGCCGTTACGGCGGCGCGGAGGGCTTGGGCCTCGGGGGTCTGCGCGTTGAGGGCCTCGACGAGCTCGGACTCGCGCCCCTCCCACGGGGTAACAGCCGCGTTGCGCAGCGCGCGGCCACCGTACTCGGCGGGCCACGGCAGACCCAGGACCAGATCAAAGAAGGACGTGTAGACGGTGTCGTCCAGGCCAGCGCGGGCCACGGCGTCCCGCAGGGCCGGCGCCGCGAGCGACTCGGCGCAGGGGATGAAGCGCGTGCCGATCCAGGCCGCTTGGGCGCCGGCGGCCAGGATGGCGGCCAGCCCCGCGGACGTGGCGATGCCGCCCGCCGCGGCGACCGGCTTGGCGAGGCAACGCTGCGCCGCGTACTGCAGGAGGGGAAGCGTCGCCACGGCGTTGAGGCCGTGCCCGCCGCCCTCGGAGCCGCGGACAACGACGAGGTCGATGTCGGGGTTCGCTGAGGCGGCGTCCACCTCGGCCTCGGTACCCACTTGCACGGCCACGAGCGCTCCGGTGGCCGCGGCGAGGCGCGCGCCTGTGGTGGGATCGCCGGCGGCCAACGCGATCACGGGCGGTCGGTGCTCCAGGACGCGGTGCAGGGTGCGCTGGGCCTCCAGCTCGAGGGACCAGGCCATGAGGCCCACGCCCCAGGGTGGGGCCGGGGGTGCCGTGGCGGGGGATCCGGAGCCTGGCTCGGTGAACACGGCGAGCTCGCGCTCGATGTAGGCCTCACCGGCGCCGTGCCCCACGGCCACGAGTCCTAAGGCACCGGCGGAGGAGACGGCCCTGGCCAGGGCGCCGCCGGCGGCCCCGGCCATTGGGGCGCTGATCACCGGCACGCGCGGGGCCAACGTCGCCCACCGCTCCCAATGAACGGAAGGCAGCGCACCGGGCGGTGACGCGTGGAGTCCGTCCTGAGAAGCAGGGGTGCGCGGGGCGCGGTGAAGAGGAGAGCCACTCATGGATCTAGTGAACTGCATGCGGGCCCGGTGAGCGAGGGTACGAGGTGAAGAAGATTCGTGAAGTACAGAAATCCATTTCTTCGCGGAGGGCTATGAACTGGCTCACCAAACGCTGAGGATCCGCGGAGAACGGGCCAGCGAATCGGTCAGGCAGCGCCCCGAAGGCCCGGAAACACGGGGAAGTTCGGCCGTGCGGCCCGTCGCGGCCCGGGGGTGCCCCCGATTTGGCGCTCTCGTGAATCTCATGTAAAGTTTTCTCTTGTCGCCGAGACGCCCTGGGAACGGGGTGAGGGCCTGGAAAGGTTTTCTTGGTGAGTAAGAAGCTTCATTGTAGTGATCCTGATGCGTTGGTGTTGGGGGTAGCTGGTGGGGTGTTCGTTGTTTGAGAACTCAATAGTGTGCCAAGTTTGTTGACACCGTT
>JAITLQ010000002.1 GCA_031277795.1 Arthrobacter sp. | reverse complement strand
AACAAACTCAACCGCCGCCCACGCAAAACGCTCGGCTGGGAAACCCCAGCCGAACGCATGCGTGATCTAATCAAAGCCACCTAAACCACCAGGTGTTGCGAGGACCCATAGAAACCGCCCACCACGGGGAGGGCCTTCTTGGTTGCGGGCCACGGCCCGGCGATGCTCAGGCCACGAAGCCCTTGCCGCCGCCGACGAGCTCGGTGTGCCCCGTCTCGACGTCGGCCGTGACCATGGCGGCCACCTCGGCGGCAAACTCGGCGACGGAGTAGAGCTTGCCGGCCTCCGCGCGGCGGGCCTCGATGGCCCCGGGCTCCACACGATCGAGCAGCGTGGCGGTGATGGTGCCCTCGATCATGTCGCCGGAGACGACAACGAAGGTGACGCCCAGCTGGGTCAGGGCGGGGATCCGCTCGCGCAGCGCCAGTTCGCCGGCGCGCTTGGAGCGGGCGACCGGCTCGTACGCGTCAAGCGTGGGCACGGTCTCGATGAAGTGGGCCTGATGGCTCGTCACGAACACCACGCGGCCGCCGCGGGGCAGCTGCGGGGCGGCGGCCTCGAGCATGCCCACCTGGGCGTCACGGTTCAGCGTGAGCGCGTAGTCCTCGCCGCGGTCGGTCTCCATGCCGCCGGAGGCGTTGAGCACGAGCACGTCGAGAGAGCCGAAGGCCTCGATGGCGGCGGCCACCAGCGCCTCGCGGTCCGCCTCCACCGTCAGGTCGCCCTGCACGGCCACGGCGCGGCCGCCCGCCTCCTCGATGGCCTTGACGACCTTGTTGGCACGGGGCGCCTTGGAGCGGTAGTTGATGACGATGTTGGCGCCCTCGGCGGCGAGCAGCCGCGCGGTGTCCGCACCGATGCCGCGCGAGCTGCCGGTGACGATGGCGGTCTTCCCGGTCAGGGATCCCATGATGTTCCTCTCTTGCGCCGCAAGCAGCGGCGGGGATGGGTGAAGTCGAAAGGTGTGAGGTCAGTGGCCCATGCCGAGGCCGCCGTCAACGGGAATCACGGCCCCGGAGATGTAGGCGGCATCGTCGGAGGCGAGCCAAGCGACGACCTTGGCGACCTCCTCCGGCTGCGCGAAGCGGCCGGCGGGGATCTGGGCCTGGTAGCTCTTCTTCAGCTCGTCCTCCAGCACGGCGGTCATCTCCGTCTCGATGAAGCCGGGGGCCACGACGTTGGCGGTGATGCCGCGCGAGCCCAGCTCACGGGTGAGCGAACGGGCAAAGCCCACGAGAGCCGCCTTGGAGCTCGAGTAGTTCACCTGCCCGGCGCCGCCCAGCAGGCCCACGACGGAGGAGATGAACACCACGCGCCCGCGGCGGGCCTTGATCATGCCCTTCAGCGTGCGCTTGACCACGCGGAAGGAGCCCGTGAGGTTGGTATCGAGCACGGAGGTGAAGTCGTCCTCGCTCATGCGCAGCATGAGCGTGTCCTTCGTGATGCCCGCGTTGGCGACGAGCACCTCGACGGGACCGAAGTGGGCCTCGACCTCGGACACGGCAGAGTCGACACTCGCGGCGTCGGTCACGTCGGCCTTCACGGTGAAGAGGCCCTCCGGCCCCTCTCCCGAACGAGACGTGATGGCGACGTTGTCACCCTGGGCCGCGAAGGCGCGGGCGATCGCCAGGCCGATGCCGCGGTTGCCTCCCGTCACGAGGACGGTGCGGGGCTGCTGGTCGGGCTGAGAGCTCATGAAACCTCTTTGCTAGTGAACGGTGCTGACACACCTCTTTGATCATCCTATCCAGCGCTCGCCCGCCCACGGGCGCGCCACCGCGTCCTGCCGCCAGGTGACCAGCCGGTAGCCCGGATCCCGGCCGGCCGCGGCAGCCCGCCCTCGATTGGCCGCGGGCCGACGGCGGTGGGAGAATGAGGGAACCATGAGCAATCACGACTCCCGAGCCGAATCCCAGCGCGTCCATGCGATCACGGACGCGCGCGAGGCGGCGTCGATCGAGTCGCGCAAACGCATGCGCTCCTACGGCATCAAGATGGCGCTACGCGCCGTGCTGTTCGTGGCCGGCGCCATCATCGCCGCCACCTGGAACATCTGGGTGGGCGTCGCGTTGCTCGCCGTCTCCGCGATCCTGCCGTGGATCGCCGTCGTCGACGCGAACCTCATCACCGACCCGGGTGGCGACGACTCCGCCACGTTCCTCAACGCTCCCCCCGTCGATGCCTTGGCCCCGGGTCAGGACGCCGCCGAGGATCAGGACACGCCCGCGGCGCCCGCCGCCGAGGGCGACGTCATCGAGGGTAGCTTCGAGCCTGAACCCGGCCCGGACGTGGCCCAGGAGCCGGGCGACGACGAGCGAGGGGACGCCCCGCGTGCCTGAGTTCGATCTGCTCTCCGCGCTCCAGCACGCCGCGGCGGCCCCGTCGGCACCCGCCAGCACCGCGGCCGGTCGTACGCCGTGCTCGCGGAAGGCCTGCACGGCCCCCGCCGCCTGGGCGTTGCTGTGGAACAACCCCAAGATCCATGCCCCGGAGCGCCGCAAGACGTGGCTCGCGTGCGATGAGCACCGCGCGTGGCTCTCCGACTACCTCGAGACGCGGGGCTTCCTGCGCGAGGTCACCCCCTTTCACGACGGGCCCCGGGAGGGCTGATGTACCGCTTCCTCGCCAGCACGCGCTGGGTCGGCTGGCTGCTCATGGTGATGGTCTTTGCCATCGTCTGCGCCGCACTGTCCTGGTGGCAATGGGACCGTCGCGCCGAGGTGTCGGCCGAGAACAAGCAGGTCGCGGCCAATTGGGACGCGACGCCACAGGAGGGCGAGGACGCCGTGGCGCTCTTCTCCGATCTCCCCAGCGACAAGGAATTCCTTCCCGTGCGCCTGCGCGGTGAGTACCTGAGCGATGCCACGCTGTTCGTGCGCCAGCGCACGCTGAGCTCGGCCCTGGGCATGGAGGTGCTCGTCCCGTTCCGCACCCAGGAGGGCACCATCGTCCTCATCGACCGCGGCTGGATGAAGAACGGCGACGGCCCCGTGCAGGAGCCGGAGGACGTCCCGGCGCCCCCGAGCGGCACGGTCACCATCACGGCGCGGCTGAAGGCGGGCGAACCCGACATCGGGCGCGACGCCCCTGAGGGACAGATCGCGTCGATCGACCTGGCCGGGGTCGCGCAGCGGACCGGCCTCGACATCGCCGGTTCCGCCTACGGTCTCCTGGCCTCGGAGGAACTGGCACCCACCACCCGGCCGGCACCGCGCCCCAAGCCGGAGGCGGACGAGGGAATGCACTGGTCCTACGCCCTGCAGTGGGCGGCGTTCGGCGTGCTGTTCTTTGTTGGCTTCGGCTACGCCGCACGCCAGCAGGCGCGGATCAACCGCGAGGATCGCGAGGCGGCGGCGGAGGCGGCCGCCAACGGCGGCGTGCTGCAGCACAGCGCCCGCCGACGCCAGCGCACCAAGGTCATCAAGCCGCGCCGCGACGGCGCGCTGCACGATGAGGAGGCGGAGGACGCCCTCATCGACGCGGAGGAACGCCGCGGCAACGATGTCACGAGCGACTCGCTCGCGGCGGGGACGCAGCAGCAGCGCTGACGCGCGGCCCCACCGTGCACGACGGCGGCCGGTCACCTTTCGGTGACCGGCCGCCGTCGCGCTGTGCCGGGACCGCACTCCCGCGCCGCGGCGCGGGAGGGGCATCAGGCGAGCGTCACGAGCTCGAGGTACTCGTCGTTCCAGAGGTCCTCGGTGCCATCCGGCAGGAGCAGGACGCGCTCGGGGTTGAGCGATTCCACCGCGCCCTCGTCGTGCGAGACGAGCACCACGGCGCCCGCGAAACTCGCGAGGGCGTTGAGGATCTGCTCGCGCGAGGCGGGGTCCAGGTTGTTGGTCGGCTCATCAAGCAGGAGCACGTTGGCGTGGCTCGCCACGATCATGGCCAGGGCCAGGCGCGTCTTCTCGCCGCCGGAGAGCACACCCGCGGGCTTGTTGACATCGTCCCCCGAGAACATGAACGAACCGAGGATGTTGCGCACATCGGCGTCGCCCAGGTGGGTCGGGGCCGATGAACGCATGTTCTCCAGCACGGTGCGCTTGATGTCGATCGTGTCGTGTTCTTGCGCAAAGTAGCCGATCTTCAGCCCGTGGCCCGGGATGACCTGGCCAGAATCCGGCTGGTCGACGCCGGCCAGCATGCGCAGAAGCGTGGTCTTGCCTGCACCGTTCAGCCCCAGAATGACCACCTTCGAACCGCGGTCGATGGCCAGGTCGAGACCGGTGAAGATCTCCAGCGAGCCGTAGGACTTGGAGAGGCCGTCCGCCGTGAGCGGGGTCTTGCCGCACGGGGCCGGATCCGGGAAGCGCAGGGCCGCCACGCGATCGCTCTGGCGCTCGTCCTCGAGTCCGCGCATCATGCGCTCTGCGCGCTTGATCATGTTCTGCGCCGCCACGGCCTTGGTGGCCTTGGCGCGCATCTTGTCCGCCTGGGCCAGCAGCACGCCGGCCTTCTTCTCGACGTTCGCGCGCTCGCGGCGACGGGCCCGCTCGTCCGTCTCGCGCTGGGTCAGGTACTTCTTCCACGAGAGGTTGTACTGATCGATCGTCGCCCGGTTGGCGTCGAGGTGGTACACCTTATTCACCACGGCATCCAGCAGCTCGGTGTTGTGCGAGATGATGAGGAAGCCGCCCTCGTAGGCGATGAGGAAGTCCCGGAGCCACGTGATGGAGTCGGCGTCGAGGTGGTTGGTCGGCTCGTCGAGCAGCAGCGTGTCTGCGTTGGAGTACAGGATGCGCGCGAGCTCCACGCGGCGGCGCTGACCGCCGGAGAGCGTGCCGATGGGCTGGTTCAGGATGCGCTCGGGCAGGGCGAGGTTGTTACAGATCGCCGCCGCCTCCGACTCGGCGGCGTAGCCGCCGCCGGCGATGAACTCGGCCTCGAGCCGATCGTACTGACGCATGGCCTTGGCGCTCACGGCCGGGTCCTCGCTGGCCATGTCCTCCTGGCACTTGCGCAGCTTGGCGCTGACCACGTCCAGGCCGCGGGCCGAGAGGATGCGGGCGCGCGCCAGCTGCTCCATGTCCGGCAGGTGCGTGTCCTGCGGGAGGTAGCCGAGGCTGCCCGTGCGCGTCACGGTGCCGCCGGCCGGCAGGGTCTGGCCGGCCAAGACCTTCGTCATCGTCGTCTTGCCCGCGCCGTTGCGACCCACGAGGCCGACCTTGTCGCCGGCATCGATGCGGAAGTTCACCTCATCCATGAGCAGGCGCGCGCCGGCGCGCAGTTCGAGGTCTTGGACGGAGATCACGGCTTGGGGCTCCCTTGGGGCGAGAAAACTTGGCCGTCCGGGGCGCGGACAACCTCTTTAGTCTACGGGGTTTTTGCCCCTCGCGTTGCTCCATTGAACGGCGTTCAAGTAGGCTTCGGGACCATGACCGTTTCAACCCGCGCCGTCACGGGGGCGACCCTCCCCCGCTCCATCGCCCTCATCACCGTCTTTGCGGCGCTCATCGCCGTGCTGACGATGGCCCCGGCGATCCCCGTCGGCCCGCTCGGCGTCCCCATCACGCTGCAGACCCTGGGCGTGGCGCTCACCGCGCTGGTCCTCGGCGCCAAGCGCGGCTTCCTGGCCGTGCTGCTCTACGTGGTCCTCGGCCTGGCCGGCCTGCCGATCTTCGCGCGCTTCTCGGGCGGCCTCGGAGCCCTGGCCGCGCCGAGCGCCGGTTACCTCCTCGCCTTCCCCGTGGCCGCCCTCGTGACGGGCGGCCTCGCGACGCTCGCACTGCGCCGCACCGCCCGCGCCCGCGGCCTCTGGCTCTTCGGCGCCGCCCTGGCCGGTTCCTTCCTCGTGACCCACCCCGCCGGCATTCTCGGCATGATGATCAACGGCAAGCTGTCCTTCCAGGCCGCCTTGGTCGCCGACCTCGCCTACTGGCCGGGCGACCTCGTGAAGTCGGCGCTGGCCGCCGCCCTCGCCGTCGGCATCCTGAAGGCCTTCCCCGCCCTGGCGGCCCGCAACCCCGCCGGCCTGTGACCGCCTCCACCGGCATCGAGCTGCGGCGCGCCGCCGTCACCGCACCGGCGGTCGGCGGCGCCGCCGCGCGCACCCTGCTCTCCCCCACGTCTCTTCGCCTCTCCGAGTCGCGGGTGGCGCTCATCGGGGCCAACGGCCAAGGCAAGACGACGCTCCTGCGGCTCCTGGCGGGGTTGATCGCGCCCAGCTCCGGCACCGTCCTGGTCAACGGCCTGGACTGGGCCAGCGACGCGAAGCGCCTGCGCGGAAGCGTCGGCTTGCTCTTTGCCGACACGGCGGCGCAGCTGATCATGCCCGTGGTGCAGGAGGACGTGGAACTCTCGCTGCGCCCGCGCAAGCTCGCCCGGCGCGAGCGCGCGGCGCAGGCGGCCGCCGAGCTCGCGGCGCTCGGCATCGAATCCCTCGCCGAGCGCAGCGTGTACGAGCTCTCGGGCGGCGAGCGGCAGCTCGTGGCGCTGGCCGGCCTGCGCGCGGCGGCACCCCAGCTCCTCCTGGCCGACGAGCCGACGGCCGCCCTCGACCTCGTGCACCGCGACCGGGTGGCGGAGGCGCTCCTGGCCTCCGAGGCGGCCGTCGTCGTGGCCACGCACGACCTGGAGCTGGCGGCCGAGTGCGAGCGCGCCCTCTGGATCCACGGCGGCCGCGTCGTCGCCGATGGGCTCCCCGAGCCGCTCATCGCCGCCTACCGCGCCAGCGCCAGGGGCGCCGCCCCCTGGCCCACCGGGGCGACGTCGTGAACCCGGGCCCGGGCGCGCTGCTCACCTGGATCGCCGGGGACTCCCCCGTCCACCGCGCCCCCTTGTGGCTGAAGTACCTGCTGCTGCTTGCCGTGGGTGTCCTCGGCACGGTGTGGCGCACGGCGCCCGTCGGCCTGGGCCTGCTCGCCCTCTCCGTGGCGCTCTACGCGCTGGCCGGGCGCCGGGTGCTCCGGGCCTGGCCCGCCCCCCTGCGCTTTTGGTGGTGGATCCTCGCGCTCCTCGGCGCGTACCAGTGGTTCTTCGTTTCGCCGCCCGCCGCAGTGGGGCTCATCGGCTGCATGTTTGCGCTCGTGCAGCTGGCGCGCCTCCTGCTGCTGACGACGCGGACCGCCGCGTTGCTCGACGGGCTGACCGCGCTCGCCACGGCGCTGCGCATCCCGCCGGCGCGCACCACGCTCGTCCTCGCGCTGTTTCTGCGTACCCTGCCGGAGCTCTCGGCCAGCTGGGGGCGGGCCCGCGAGGCGGCGGCGGCGCGAGGCGTCAAGCGCGCGCCGCTGCGCACCGCCACCTCGCTCGGGGTCACCGCCGTCGCCCGGGCCAGGGACGCCGGCGATGCGATCGCCGCCCGCGGGCTGCTCGAGGCCAGGCGGCCAGACGAACCCGCCCCGTAGCCACGGCGCCACGGCGCGCGAAGGAGGGCCCCAATCCGACCTTCCTTCTGTACGCTGGCGCGCATGAGCTTCAACGACGGATCCAAGCTGGACCCCTCCCGCGTCCAGGACGTGCGCAGCGGGGGCGGTGGGTCGCGCGCGGGCATGGCCATCGGCGGTGGCGGCGGCATCATCGCGCTCATCCTCGCGATCATCTTTGGACCGCAGGCCCTCTCCGGCATGGTCAATACCCCCAGCGACCAACAGGTCACCCAGGTGCAGAGCACCGACGGCAACGACATCAACCAGCGCTGCACCACAGGGGCCTCGGCCAATGCGAGCGACGATTGCCGCATCGTCGGCACCCTCAACAGCCTCGATGCGTACTGGGTCGAGGGTGCAACGCAGCTGCGCATCGCGGGCTTCACGGCACCCGGCGCCCAGATCTTCGCCAACGGCACCACCACCGCCTGCGGCTCGGCCAGCAGCGCCATGGGCCCGTTCTATTGCCCGGGCGATTCCACGATCTACATCGACCCCACCTTCTTCGGCGAGCTCGTGCGCAACTACGGCGCCGATACGGGTGCCCTGGCGCAGGAGTACGTCGTGGCCCACGAATACGGCCATCACATCCAGAATCTGACCGGCGCCATCCGGAACTCACAGGTGGGCTCCGGCTCCCAGGGCGGCTCCGTCAGGGTGGAGCTGCAGGCCGATTGTTTCGCCGGCGTATGGGCCAACCACGCCTCCTCCACGACCGACGCGAGCGGCGCCCGCTTCATCGATCCCCTCACCGACGCGGACATCAAGAGCGCCCTCTCCGCCGCAGCGGCCGTGGGCGACGATCACATCCAGCAGCAGTCGACCGGGTACATCAACCCCGAGGGCTGGACCCATGGTTCCTCCGCCCAGCGTCAGGCCTGGTTCACCGCCGGCTACCGTTCAGGGGATCCCGGGGTCTGCGACACGTTCTCCGCGCGGGATCTGAATCACCCCTGATCCCCTCCACAGCACGACGGCGGCCCGCCACCTTTGAACCAAAGGTGACGGGCCGCCGTCGTACAGCGTGGATCCGAGACGGATCAGATGTTGAAGCCCAGGGCCCTCATCTGATCGCGGCCGTCCTCGGTGATCCGCTCGGGACCCCACGGGGGCATCCAGACCCAGTTGACGCGCCAGTCATCCACCATGGAATCCAGGGCCTTCTGGACCTGGTCCTCGAGGACGTCGGTGAGCGGGCAGGCCGCGGTCGTCAGCGTCATGTCGATGAGAAGGGTCCCCTCATCGTTGTAGGCCATGCCGTAGAGCAGGCCGAGATCCACGATGTTCACGCCCAGCTCGGGGTCGATCACATCGTGCAGCGCCTCGGTGACATCCTCAAGGGAGGTCTGCGCGTTGCCCTCGGTCATGGCGATCAGGCCTTGGCCAGGTAGCGGTCGTAGCCCTCTTCCTCGAGGCGATCCGCGAGCTCGGGGCCACCCTGCTCGGCCACGTGACCGTCGACGAATACGTGCACGAAGTCGGGCTTGATGTAGCGCAGGATGCGCGTGTAGTGCGTGATGAGCAGCGTGCCCATGTCGTTCTCCTCCTGGGCGCGGTTGACACCCTCGGAGACGATCTTCAGCGCGTCAACATCGAGGCCGGAGTCGGTCTCGTCCAGGACGGCGAACTTGGGCTTGAAGAGCTCGAGCTGCAGAATCTCGACGCGCTTCTTCTCACCGCCGGAGAAGCCCTCGTTGACGTTGCGAGCGGCAAAGTCGGGGTCGATGCGCAGCTTCTCCATGGCGCCCTTGACGTCCTTGGTCCACGTGCGAAGGCTCGGGGCCTCGCCGTCGATGGCCGTCTTGGCCGTGCGCAGGAAGTTCGTCATGGTGACGCCCGGGATCTCCACGGGGTACTGCATGGCGAGGAACAGGCCGGCCTTGGCGCGCTCGTCGACGCTCATCTCGAGCACGTTCTCGCCGTCGAGCAGGATCTCGCCGCCCGTGACGATGTAGCGGGGGTGGCCGGCGATCGTGGAGGCCAGCGTGGACTTGCCGGAGCCGTTGGGGCCCATGATGGCGTGCGTCTCACCCGTGTTGATGGTGAGATTGACGCCCTTCAGGATCTCCTTGTGGCCCTGCTCGGTCTCGATACCGACCTTCAGGTCCTTGATTTCCAGGGTAGACATCAGTGTTTCTCCTTGTCGCCCGCGCTCAGCGGCGGCGGGCGAGAGTGTCTTGGGGTGGGTCAGTTCTCGGTCTGCGCCAGCTCGGCCTCGATGGCCTCGCTGAGCTGCTCTTCGATCGAGGCGACCCCGATCTTCTGGATGATCTCGTTGAGGAAGCCGCGCACCACGAGGCGGCGGGCGGTCTTCTCATCGATGCCGCGGGCCATGAGGTAGAACAGGTGCTCGTCGTCGAAACGGCCCGTCGTGGAGGAGTGACCGGCGCCGTCGATGGCGCCCGTCTCGATCTCCAGGTTCGGCACGGAGTCGGCGCGCGCGCCGTCCGTGAGCACGAGGTTCTTGTTCGCCTCGTAGGAATCGGTGCCCGTGGCCTCCTTGCGGATCAGCACGTCGCCGATCCACACGGCGTGGGCGGCTTCGCCCTGCAGCGCGCCCTTGTAGAGCACGTTGGAGGTGCACTTGGGGGCGGCGTGGTCGACGAAGAGGCGGTGCTCGAGGTGCTGACCGGCGTCGGCGAAGTACAGGCCGAACATCTCGGCTTCTCCACCCTGCGCGGACAGGCGGGCGGACGGGGTCACGCGGACCACGTCGCCACCGAAGGACACGGCGGTGTGCTTCAGGTGGGCGTCGCGGCCGATGCGGGCCTGCTGATCGGAGGCGTGCACGGCGGCGTCGTCCCAGCGCTGCAGGGTGACAACGTTCAGGTCGGCACCCTCCTTGAGGTCGATCTCGACGTTCTGCGAGAGCACGGCGAGGCCGCTGTGATCCAGGACCACGGTGGCGCGGGCGCCGGGCTCGCCGATGATGACGATGTGCTGCGCCGACGGGGTGTCGTTGCCGCCGTGGATCGAGGCAACGATGACGTCGCCGTCGGCCTCGGCCGGCACGGTGATGACCGTGGCCGTCTCGACGGCCGCAAAGGCGTTGGCCGCCACGCGGTCCTCCGGGGCCAGGAAGCCGACGCGGGCGTCCGACTTCGCGGCCTGCTCCACGCCCACGGCCAGCTCGAGGTTGCCCTCGGTGACCTTGACCTCGATGGCCGGGGCGGCGGCGGCGCTGAGCGCCTCGCTGTGCAGGCCCTTGAGGCGCTTGAGCGGCGTGAAGCGCCAGTCCTCCTCGCGGCCGGTCAGGGCCGGGAAGTCGTTCGGATCGAACGAGGACGGGCGGCCCGCGCGCGAGGAATCGGCCACGCCGAAGCCCCCACCGTGCGAGTGCTCCTTGGCGGCGTCGCCGCCGAGCGGGGAGAGGTTGCTCGCGGCCAGGTTCAGCGGCGAGAGGTCCTCGCCCTCCTCCGTGAAGCCGGCGATGAGCGGCGCGCCCTTGGCGCGGTCGGTGATGATCGAATCGGCCATGATCAGCCCACGGACCCTTCCATCTGGATTTCAATGAGGCGGTTCAGCTCGAGCGCGTACTCCATGGGCAGCTCGCGGGCGATCGGCTCGACGAAGCCGCGCACGATGAGCGCCATGGCCTCCTGCTCCGCGAGGCCGCGGGCCATGAGGTAGAAGAGCTGCTCCTCGGAGACCTTGGAGACGGTGGCCTCGTGCCCCATCGTCACGTCGTCCTCGCGGACGTCGATGTAGGGGTAGGTGTCCGAACGCGAGATCTGGTCGACCAGGAGGGCGTCGCAGACCACGTTGTTCTTGACGCCCTTGGCGCCCTCCCGCACCTGGACCAGGCCGCGGTAGCCGGAGCGGCCGCCGTTGCGGGCGATCGACTTGGCGACGATCGAGGAGGAGGTGTTCGGGGCGATGTGCACCATCTTGGAGCCCGTGTCCTGGTGCTGGCCGGCGCCGGCAAAGGCGATCGACAGCGTCTCGCCGCGGGCGTGCTCGCCCGTGAGGTAGACGGCGGGGTACTTCATGGTGACCTTGGAGCCGATGTTGCCATCGACCCACTCCATCGTGGCGCCCTCTTCGCAGACGGCGCGCTTGGTCACGAGGTTGTACACGTTCGTGGACCAGTTCTGGATGGTCGTGTAGCGAACGCGGGCGTTCTTCTTCACGATGATCTCCACCACGGCGGAGTGCAGCGAGTCCGACTTGTAGATCGGGGCCGTGCAGCCCTCGATGTAGTGAACGTAGGAGTCCTCGTCCGCAATGATGAGCGTGCGCTCGAACTGGCCCATGTTCTCCGTGTTGATGCGGAAGTAGGCCTGCAGCGGGATCTCGACGTGAACGCCCTTGGGGACGTAGACGAAGGAACCGCCCGACCACACGGCCGTGTTCAGCGCGGCGAACTTGTTATCGCCGGCCGGGATGACGGAACCGAAGTACTCCTCGAAGATCTCCGGGTGTTCCTTGAGCGCCGTGTCGGTGTCGAGGAAGATGACGCCCTGCGCCTCCAGGTCCTCGCGGATCTGGTGGTAGACGACCTCGGACTCGTACTGGGCGGCGACGCCCGCGACGAGACGATTGCGCTCGGCCTCGGGGATGCCCAGCTTCTCGTAGGTGTCGCGGATCTCCGCGGGGAGCTCCTCCCACGACTCGGCCAGCTTCTCCGTGGAACGCACGAAGTACTTGATGTTGTCGAAGTCGATGCCGGAGAGGTCGGGACCCCAGGTCGGCATGGGCTTGCGATCGAAGTACTTGAGCGCCTTCTGGCGGCGGGCGAGCATCCACTCGGGCTCGCTCTTCTTGGCAGAGATGTCTGCCACGACGTCGGCGTCGATGCCGCGCTTGGCGGCCGCGCCTGCTGCATCCTCATCGGCCCAGCCGTACTGGTAGTTGCCGATGCCTTCGAGCTCGGGATTGTTCTCGAGGATCTCGGCGATCACGCCGGGATCCGCGGCGCTTGGCGCCATCTGCTCCGTCATCGCGTCCTCTCCTGCTTCTTGGAAATCGTGATTCTGGTTCGCTTCTCCGGCACAACGCTCTCCGCGTCGCGCCCGAGGGGAATGTGGGTGGTGCACACGTGGCCGCCGGCGGCGAGCGTCGCGAGCCTTCTGACATCAACGTCGAGGAGGCGGGCAAACATTTCCGCCTCCGCCTCGCAGATCTCCGGGACCTCGCGGGCCACATCGACCACGGGGCAGTGCGCCTGGCACAGCTGCAGGCTGCGCATGGCGTGCGTGCCGGTGGAGACGTCGACGACGCGCGTGAAGGCCACGTAGTCGTCGTCGGCCAGCGCCGCGGCGAGGGCCTCGGCCCGCTCGGCCCCGGCCGGCGCGGCCTGGACGCGCTCGCGGTAGCGCTCCTCCTGTTCGGCGGCGCGGCGCCTGGCGAAGTCCTTCACCGCGTCCTCGCCGCCGAGCTCGCGGAGCATGGCGACGGCGTCGGCGGCCAGGCGGCCGTTCTCGTTGCCGAGGCGCACCTGGGCCGCCGGGTTGACCACGTAGTGGCGAGCCGGGCGGCCGGCCTTGGCCCGCTGCTGCGGAACGTCCTTGACGCCGATCAGGGCGTCGGCCTCGAGGCGATCGAGGTGGCGACGCACGGCGGCGGGGGTGAAGCCAAGGCGCCGGCCAAGTTCCGCGGCGGTGATGGGGCCGTGCTCAAGCACGGTGCGCAACACGCGATCGCGGGTACTTGCGTCTGCGTCCTTGGCGCTGGCCGCGGACTCGTCCACGCGCGGGGATGCTGAAGCCTCTGAATACACAAACACATCATCCCCTAATCGGGGTCAGCCTTCTAGTAAGGCATGCCTTGGCGTGAGGCACCGATCAGGGCCACGTGGGCCCGCTCACGCGGCCGGGTGGACCGGCGGGCGGAGCACCGGGCGGTCCGCCCCGGTGGCGGACCGCGTTCTACTACAGCGCGTCGAAGACGTTAGGATTGAACGGTGCATGCCTCCGATCCGAGCCGCCCGGCCGCGCCCCCAGCGGTCTTTGTCGACTCCCTGACCAAGTCCTTCCGCGCGGCGGGCGGGCGCCGCCAGCACGTGCTGCATTCCGTCAGCTTCCGCGCGGAGGCCGGCGCCGTCACGACCCTGCTTGGCACCAATGGAGCGGGGAAGTCCACGTCCCTCGCCTGCGCCCAGGGCCTGCTGCGCCCCGACGGAGGGACGGTGCGCCTGCTGGACGAGGATCCGTGGCACTCCCCCGCCACGCTGCGCGCCCGCGTGGGCGTCATGTTGCAGGACGGCGGCCTGCCCCCGGCACAGAAACCGCTCGCCTACCTGGGGCACGTCGCCTCGCTGTATGCGCGGCCGCGGCCGGTCACCGAGCTGGCCGAGCGCCTGGGGCTCAACGAGTTCTCCCGCACCCCCATTCGTCGCCTCTCCGGCGGCCAGAAGCAGCGCGTGGCCCTCGCGGTGGCGCTCGTCGGCTCACCCGAGGTGCTCTTTCTCGATGAGCCGAGCGCTGGCCTCGACCCGCAGTCGCGCCAGGTGGTCTTCGAGCTCATCGAGGAGGAGCGCGCACGCGGGCGCGCCATCGTCCTGACCACGCACCTCTTGGAGGACGCCGAGCGCCTCTCCGACACGGTGTACGTCATCGACCGCGGCCGCACCGTGGCCCACGGCAGCGTCGCCGAGCTCATCGGCCACGATTCCCCGCCCTCACTCACGGTGAGCTTCGCCGAGGGGATCACGCCGTCCTGGCCGGCCGGCCTGGCCCCGCGTCGCGAGGGCGGCGCCTACGTGTTGGACGCCGTCGACTCCCCGCAGCTCCTCGCCCGCCTCACCAGCGCTTGGGCGGAGGCCGACACCCTGCCGGTGAGCCTGCGTCTGGAGCGCCGCTCGCTCGAGGACGCCTTCCTCGCCCTCGCGAGCGAGGCCTCCCACGATCTTTTGGAAGGAAGTCGCGCATGAGCGCCACGGCACCCTTGACGCGCGAGCCGGGCGCCCGCCCCGCTCCCCTGGCGTTGCGTTGCCTGCGCCAGGCGTTGTACGAGACACGCTCCATCCTGAGCAACGGCGAGCAGCTCATCGTCTCGATCGCCCTGCCGCTCATGGCGATGATCGCCCTCACGTGGCTCGATCTGCTCGAGGGCTTCGCCTCGTCCCGCATCAATGCCGCGGCGCCCGGGGTCCTGGCCCTGTGCGTGGTCTCGGTCGCCTTCACCGGCCAGGGCATCCAGACCGGCTTCGACCGCCAGTACGGGGTGCTGCGCTCGCTCTCCACAACGCCGCTGGGGCGCGGCGGGCTCATCACGGGCAAGGGGCTCGCCGTCCTCGTGGTGGTGTGCCTGCAGGTGCTCGTCATCGGCCTCGTCGCCGCCCTCCTGGGGTGGACGCCCGTCGCCGCCGGTTGGCCGGCCGCTGCGCTCATGCTCCTGCTCGGCTCGATCGCCTTCACCTCGCTCGGCCTGCTCATCGCCGGGACGCTGCGCCCGCAGGCGACGCTGGCCGTCACCAACCTCGTGTGGGTGCTCCTGGCCGCCGTCGGCGGGCTGCTCCTGCCCCTCTCCAAGCTGCCCGGCCTCCTCGGCACGGCGGCCACCCTCCTTCCCTCCTCCGCTCTGGGCGAGGGCCTGCGCGCCGCGCTGATCCACGGCCGCATCGATCCCACGAGCCTCCTGGTGCTCGCCGTCTGGTCGGTGCTCGGCACCGCGGCGGCCGTGCGCTGGTTCCGCTGGGAGTAAGACTCATGAAGGACGTTCACTCCATGGCAACGACCACCGCCGCCGCGCGTTCGACCGGTATCACCCGCCGCTCGCACCGCCTGGCCATTGCCTCGCTCGTGTCCCAGATCGGCATCATCGTCACGGGCGGCGCCGTCCGCTTGACCGCCTCCGGGCTGGGCTGCGACAACTGGCCCAATTGCATGCCAGGCACCATGACGCCCGTGCCGGAGTCCGGCATTCACGGCCTCATCGAGTTCGGCAACCGCATGCTCACGTTCGTGCTGGTGGCCATCGCCATCGCCACGATCGTCTCGGTGTGGAAGGCGCGCAAGGAGTACCCCCGGATCTTCCTGCTCTCGCTCGGCCTGCTGGCGATCATCCCGGTGCAGGCCGTCATCGGCGGCATCACCGTCTGGACCAAGCTCAACCCCTGGATCGTGTCCCTGCACTTCCTCGCCTCCGCCGCGCTCGTGTGCATGGCGGCCCTGCTCGTGAACCGCACCGGGCTGGCCTCCAACCCGCAGCCGGGCGGGATCACGGGCGGTCCCGTGGCGCCGCCGCTGCGCACGCTCGGCTGGGTCATCTGGGCCCTCTCCGCCGTCGCCGTCGTGCTCGGCACCATCGTGACGGGAACCGGCCCACACGCCGGCGACCCGCAGGCCCCGCGCCACGACTTCAACCCCGATCTGGTCACGCGCATCCACGTGGTGCCCGTGTACCTGCTCGTCGCCGCCGTCGCCGTCGCGATCTTCCTGGCGCTCCGCACCCAGGCCCCCGCGCACCTGCGTCACGGCCTGTGGTGGATGGTGGCCGTGCTGCTGCTGCAGGCCGGCATCGGCTACACCCAGCACTTCACCGGCCTGCCGGTGCCGCTCGTGCTGGCCCACATGCTCGGCTCGGCCCTGCTCATGGTCGCCGCCACCAATGTGTGGGACCGCAGCAACGCGCTCGTCGGGGCCAAGTAGGCGCCCCGCCGCCATCCGTCACCGGTGCCCGCCTCGCTCCAACAGCGAGGCGGGCACCGTTGTCTCTGCCGGCCCGGGTACGCCCCGCAACGTCGTCGAGCCCGCGCCCCGGACTGCAGGGCCGGCGCGTGGGTGGCGGCGGGGGGTGAAGAGGCGTGGCGAAGACGCGGGGTGCGCGGGCGTCGCCGCGGGTGTCACCGGCGGGGTCTCGCCAGCACGACGACGCGTCGGCGGACGCCCGGACGGGCGTCACCCACCGGGGCACACCCCGATGCGTCAGCGGCGCCCCGCCGGGGCGCGCGGCGGCGCTGGGGCGGTGTTGGAGCGTGCCGGACGGAGCGGGGACGCTCGGCCTTGCTCGCGCTGCGCGCGTCCCCCGTCCCCCGCGGCAGGTGCGTGCGACGACCCGCCGCTCCGCCCACGGCGGGCCGATCGGAACCACCCGTCGTCGGGCCCTGTCCCCGGGAACGCCAAGGGCCCGCGTCGAAACGACGCGGGCCCGTGGAAGCGCAACCGAGCGAAGCTCGGGCCGCCTCAGAGCAGCGGCTGCCCCACGAAGGGGTCGATGGCCACGGCGATGAAGAGGAAGGTCAGGTACAGATTCGAGAAGTGGAAGACGCGCATGGCCTTGCGGTTGAGCGACTTGGGGTTGTGATCCGTCTGCGCCTCGCCGTAGAGGCGGTGCGTCTCGGCGATGAACCAGCCGCCCACGACCAGGGACACCACGGTGTAGACGATGCCGACGGCACCCATGGGGATCAGCAGCAACGAGCAGGCCACGGTGGCCCACGCGTACAGCACGACCTGCGCCGAGACGGTGCGACCGGCGGCCACGGCGCCCAGCATGGGCAGCTCGGCGGCCTCGTAGTCGTCCGCGTACTTCATGGACAGCGGCCAATAGTGCGAGGGCGTCCAGAGGAAGATGACGAGGAAGAGAACCACGGCCGGCCACTCGATGCGGTTGGTCACCGCCGCCCACGCGATGAAGACCGGCATGCAGCCGGCCACGCCGCCCCACACGATGTTCTGCGTGGTGTGACGCTTCAGGATGAGCGTGTAGAAGACCACGTAGAGCAGGATCGCCACGACGCCGAGCACGGCGGCGAGCAGATTGGCGCCTGCCCACAGGATGCCGATCGACACGGCGCCCACGAGCCAGGCAAACGCGAGGGCCTTGCCCGGCGTGATCTCACCCGTGACGAGCGGGCGGTTCTTGGTGCGCTTCATGATCTGATCGACGTCGCGGTCGAAGTAACAGTTGAAGGCGCCGGCAGAACCTGCGGCCAGCGCGCCACCGGCCATGGTGGCGACCATGGTCACCACGTCAGGCCAGCCACGCTGTGCGAGCAGCATGGTGGGGAGCGTGGTGACAAGCAACAGCTCGATGACGCGCGGCTTGGTGAGCGCCACGTACGCCTTCGACTTGCGAGAAATGAACGCACCCAGGGACTCGCCGGGCTGGCGAATCGACAGATCCGTCAGCTGCGGCGCCGCTGGGGCGGTAGTGGTGGACATGCGCATGGACCTCTTCAACGGCACAGGTGATCCCAGTCAGTCTACAGCGTGTAGAACACGCGGGCACGGTGCCTGCCGCGTGACTCCCCTGACGCCACGGGGTGACGCAATGTATCTGTGCGAACGGGTCATCGGCGCTAGGGTGGTTCTTGGTACGCGTCCAGGGCAGCACGACACCGCATCCCTGCGCCGTCGTGACCTGCCCTCCGCATCATCCAGACCTGCCCCCTCAAGGCGGCAGGTGAAGCCCGGATTCTCGGAGGAACCCAAGGTGTCTAACACTGAGACCTCGCTCGTGTGGAGCGAAGCAGACCAGCGCGCCGTCGACACCGCGCGTGTCCTGGCCGCCGACGCGGTCGAAAAGGTCGGCAACGGCCACCCAGGCACCGCGATCTCGCTGGCCCCCGCCGCCTATCTGCTCTTCCAGCGCCACCTGCGCCACGACCCCTCCGACGCCGATTGGCTCGGGCGCGACCGCTTCATCCTCTCCCCCGGCCACACCTCGCTCACGCTGTACCTGCAGCTCTTCCTCTCCGGCTACGGCCTGGAGCTGAAGGACCTCGAGGCGCTGCGCACGTGGGGCGCACTGACCCCCGGCCACCCGGAGTACGGCCACACCGCCGGCGTCGAGATGACCACCGGCCCGCTCGGCCAGGGCCTGGCCACGTCCGTCGGCTTCGCCTACGCCCAGCGCCGGCTGCGCGGCCTGTTCGACGCCGAGGCGCCGGCCGGCACCTCGCCGTTCGATCACCGCGTCTACGTCATCGCCTCCGATGGCGATCTGCAGGAGGGCGTGACCGCCGAGGCCAGCTCGCTCGCCGGTCACCAGCAGCTCGGCAACCTCGTGGTCATCTACGACGACAACAAGATCTCCATCGAGGACGACACCGATGTGGCGTTCACCGAGGACGTCCTGGCCCGCTACGAGGCCTACGGCTGGCACACGCAGAAGGTGGACTGGACCAAGACCGGCGAGTACGTCGAGGACCTCGACGCGCTCGACGCCGCCATCAAGGCCGCGGAGGCGGAGACCTCCAAGCCCTCCATCATCTCGCTGCGCACCATCATCGGCTGGCCCTCGCCCGGCAAGCAGAACACGGGCGGCATCCACGGCTCCAAGCTGGGCGCCGAGGAACTGGCCGGCCTGAAGAGCGTGCTCGGTTTCGACCCCGAGGCGCACTTCGCCGTCGACGCCGACGTGCTGGCCCACGCCCGTTCGGTCGCCGAGCGCGGCGCCGCCGCCCACGCCGAGTGGGACGCCTCCATGGCCGCGTGGCGCGAGCGCACCTCCCCCGAGCTGGTCGCCGAGTACGAGCGCATCACCCGCGGCGAGTTCCCCGACGGCTGGCTCGATTCCCTCCCGGTCTTCGAGCCGGGTAAGGCCGTGTCCACGCGTGTGGCCTCCGGAAAGGTCATCAACGCCGTTGCCCCGGTGCTGCCCGAGCTGTGGGGCGGTTCTGCCGACCTCGCCGGCTCCAACAACACGACCATCGAGGGCGCCAAGTCCTTCAACCCGGTCGAGTGGACCACGAAGTCCTGGAACGCCGATCCCGCCGGTCGCGTGCTGCACTTCGGCATCCGCGAGCACGCCGCGGCCGCCATCGTCAACGGCATCGTCACGAGCTCGACGACGCGCGCGTACTCCGGCACGTTCCTCATCTTCAGCGACTACCAGCGCCCGGCCATCCGCCTCTCCGCGCTCATGGGGATCCCGTCCATCTACGTGTGGACGCACGACTCCATCGGCCTGGGCGAGGACGGCCCCACGCACCAGCCGATCGAGCAGCTCGCCTCGCTGCGCGCCATCCCGAACCTCGACGTCATCCGCCCGGCGGACGCCAACGAGACGGCCCAGGCGTGGCGCCGCATGCTGGAGATCCAGGACCACCCCACCGGCATCGTCCTGACCCGCCAGAACGTCCCGACGTTCCCGCGCGGTGAGGACGGCTTCGCCTCCGCCGAGCTCGTCTCCCGCGGCGGCTACATCCTGAAGGACGCCTCGAACGGCGCCCCCGAGGTCATCCTCATCGGCACCGGTTCCGAGGTGCAGCTCGCCGTCGAGGCGCAGGCGGCCCTCGAGGCCGAGGGCGTCCCGACCCGCGTGGTCTCGATGCCGTCGATCGAGTGGTTCCGCGCCCAGGGCGCGGAGTACCGCGAGCTGGTCCTGCCGGCCGCCGTGCGCGCCCGGGTGGCCGTCGAGGCCGCCTCGAGCCAGGGCTGGCACGAGTTTGTCGGCGACGCCGGCCGCCTCGTGACCCTGGATCACTTCGGCGCCTCCGCCGACGAAAAGACCCTTTACACCGAGTTCGGCATCACGACCGCCGCCGTGATCGACGCCGCGCGCGCCTCGATCGCCGCGACCGCCTGAACCCCACGCTGTCTTCACATCAAAGGATTACGAGCATGAGCACACACACCAGTGCACTGGCCGCCGCAGGGGTCTCCCTCTGGCTTGATGACCTCTCCCGCGAGCGCCTCACTTCCGGTTCGCTCGCCGCGCTGATCGGCGACAAGAACGTCAGCGGCGTCACGACGAACCCGTCGATCTTCGCCGCCGCCCTGTCCCAGGGCGAGTCCTACGCCGCTCAGGTGGCCGAGCTGGCCGCCGCCGGCGCCGACGTCGACACGGCCGTCGTCGAGATCACGACGCGCGACGTCGCCGACGCGTGCGACGTCTTTGCCGGCGTGGCCGCCGCCACGGACGGCGTGGACGGCCGCGTCTCCATCGAGGTCGATCCGCGACTGGCCCACGACACCGCCGCCACGGTGGCGCAGGCCAAGGAGCTCTTTGCCAAGGTGGGCAAGGACAACGTCCTCATCAAGATCCCCGCGACCCCCGAGGGTCTCCCGGCCATCTCCGAGGTGCTGGGCGCCGGCATCAGCGTCAACGTCACGCTGATCTTCGACCTCGAGCGCTACCGCGCCGTCGTCAACGCCTTCCTGGTTGGCCTCGAGAAGGCCAGGGCCGCCGGCCTCGACCTCTCGAAGATCCACTCGGTCGCTTCCTTCTTCGTCTCCCGCGTCGACGCCGAGATCGACGGCCGCCTCGAGGCCATCGGCACCGAGGATGCCCTGGCCCTGCGCGGCCAGGCCGGCCTGGCTAACGCCCGCCTGGCCTACCAGGTCTTCGAGGAGTCCATCGACTCCGAGCGCTGGGCGGCGCTGGCGGACGCCGGCGCGCGCCCGCAGCGCCCCCTGTGGGCCTCCACCGGCGTCAAGAACCCCGCGTACTCCGACACGCTCTACGTGGACGGCCTCGTGGCCCCCGGCACGGTGAACACCATGCCGGAGAAGACGCTCGACGCCGTGGCTGACCACGGCGGCGACGGCACCGACACGGTGTCCGGCTCCTACGACGCCTCGGACGCCGTGCTGGACGCCCTCGCGGCGCTCGGGATCGACTACGACGAGGTGGTCTCCAAGCTCGAGACCGAGGGCGTCGAGAAGTTCGACGTCGCGTGGGCCGAGCTCCTGGAGAACCTGCAGGCCTCGCTCGACGCGGCCCGCAAGGAGGCCTGAGATGACGAGCTTCGGCATCGCCGTGGGCGGGGACGCCGCCACGGTGCTCGACGAGCGGCTGCCCGGCCTGGTCGAGGCCCGCTTCGCCTCGCGCCTGGCGGCGCAGGACGACACCCTGTGGGGTCCAGACGCCCAGCCCGAGGCCTCCATCCGGCTCGGGTGGGTTCACCCGGCCGCGGCCTCGCGCCCGCTGGTCGAGCCCATCCTGGCCCTGCGCGACGAGCTGCGCGCCCAGGGCGTTGACCGCGTGGTCCTCGCCGGCATGGGCGGCTCCTCGCTGGCCCCCGAGGTGATCACCCGCACCGCCGGCGTGGAGCTGACGGTCCTCGATTCCACCGATCCCACGATGGTGCGCCGCGCCGTCGAGGATCGCATCGAGGCCACGGTGCTCGTGGTGTCCTCCAAGTCGGGTTCCACGCTGGAGACCGACTCCCAGCGCCGCATCTTCGAGCAGGCCTTCACCCAGGCCGGCATCGATCCGGCCGCGCGCATCGTGGTCGTCACCGACCCGGGCTCCCCGCTGGACGGCTCGGCCCGCGAGGCCGGCTACCGCGTGTTCAACGCCGATCCGAACGTTGGCGGACGCTACTCGGCGCTCACGGCCTTCGGGCTCGTGCCCTCCGGCCTGGCCGGCGCCGACATCATCGAGCTGCTCGATGACGCCGAGGCCGCCGAGGAGGAGCTCGCCGAGGACGACGAGGCGAACCCGGGCCTCGCGCTCGGCGTCGCCTTGGCCGGTTCCGCCCCCGCCAAGAACAAGATCGTCATCGTCGACGAGGCCTCCGGGCTGGTCGGCTTTGCCGATTGGGCCGAGCAGCTCATCGCCGAGTCCACCGGCAAGCTCGGCAAGGGCGTGCTGCCCGTGGCAGCGCACCCGGGTGACGCAGACGCCGTGGGCAACCTGCCCGACGTGCGCCTCATCCGCCTCGTCGAGGACCTGGACGCCCCCGCGGCCGGCTCCGACAGCGACGCCGCCGTCGAGGACCAGCTCCTGCTCAGCGGCTCGCTCGGCACGCAGTTTGCCGTGTGGGAGCACGCCACCGCCGTGGCCGGCTACCTCCTGGGGATCAACCCCTTCGATCAGCCGGACGTGGAGGCGGCCAAGGCCGCCGCCCGCGGCCTCCTCGACGCCACCCCGGCGCCCGAGGCGCCGCTCGCGGTGGACGGCGCCGTGGCGCTGCGCGCCTCGGAGTCGCTCGCGGCCGAGGTGAAGGATCTGGCCTCCGGGCTCTCGGCGCTCTTCGGTGCCCTCGGCACCGACGGCTACGTGGCGGTCCAGGCCTACCTCGACCGCATCGGCCTGGCCGATCTCGAGGACGTGCGCGGCGAGCTGGCCGCCAAGCTGGCCCGCCCCGTCACCTTCGGCTGGGGCCCACGCTTCCTGCACTCCACCGGACAGTTCCACAAGGGCGGTCCGGCGCAGGGCGTGTTCCTGCAGCTCAGCGCGGAGGACGGCGAGGACCTGGCGATCCCGGGCCGCGAGTTCAGCTTCGGCGAGCTGATCCGAGCCCAGGCGGACGGCGACGCCCAGGTGCTCGCCTCCCACGGGCTTCCCGTGTTGCGCCTGCGCCTGGGCGACACCGCGGCCGGCCTCGCCCAGCTGCGCGCCGCGATCGCCGCCCTGGCCTGACGCCAGCCGGGCGCCGTTCACCCGGCGCCCACCCCGGCCGGCGTCCAGCGCCGTCCGCCCGGGCCCGCCCCCGCCTCAGCGCCGAGGCAGGGGCGGGCCCGCCCTCTGCCCGCCACCGCCCACCGATAGACTGGGCGCGGCCCCTGTCCAGAACCCCCCCGCCCTATGTGGAGGCCCCACTCGCTATGCTCCCCTCCCCCAATCCCTTGCGCGACAAGGACGATCGTCGCCTCAAGCGCATCTCGGGTCCCGGCACGCTGATCTTCTTCGGCGTCACGGGAGACCTGGCCCGCAAGAAGCTGCTCCCCGCCGTTTACGACCTCGCGCATCGCGGCCTGCTCCCCGCGAGCTTCGGCGTCATCGGCTTCGGCCGCCGCGACTGGAGCCACGAGCAGTTCGTTGAGCAGGCTCGCGGCTGGGTCGAGGAACGCGCCCGCACGCCCTTCGACGAGGACGTGTGGAACCAGCTGGCCGGCGGCTTCCGCTTCGTCACCGGCGGCTTCGACGACGACGACGCCTTCGAGCGCCTCGGCGAGGTGCTGCAGGAGCTCGACGACACCCGCGGCACGGGCGGCAACCGCGCCTTCTACCTCTCCATCCCGCCCAAGGCCTTCGAGGCCGTCTGCGGCAAGCTCAGCGAGCACGGCCTCGCCGACCAGGCCTGGGAGGATCCGGAGACCGGCGCGAAGCCGTGGCGCCGCGTGGTCATCGAGAAGCCCTTCGGCCACAACCTCGCCAGCGCCCGCGAGCTCAACGACGTCGTGGAGACGGTCTTCCATCCCGACGACGTGTTCCGCATCGATCACTACCTCGGCAAGGAGACGGTCCAGAACCTCCTGGCCCTGCGCTTTGCCAACCGCCTCTTCGAGCCGCTGTGGAACGCCCAGCACGTCGACCACGTGCAGATCACGATGGCCGAGGACATCGGCATCGGCGGCCGCGCCGGCTACTACGACGGCGTGGGCGCCGCCCGCGACGTCATCCAGAACCACCTGCTGCAACTCCTGGCCCTCACGGCCATGGAGGAGCCCGTCGCCTTCACGGCGGATGACCTGCGGGCCGAGAAGGAAAAGGTGCTCAGCGCCGTCAAGGTGCCTGCCCACATCGCCTCGGCCAGCGCGCGCGGACAGTACTCCGGCGGCTGGCAGGGCGGCGAGCGGGTCACCGGGTACCTCGAGGAGGAGGGCTTCGACCCGCACTCCACGACCGAGACCTTCGCCGCCATCCGCCTCGAGATCGCCACACGGCGCTGGGACGGCGTGCCGTTCTACCTGCGGGCCGGCAAGCGCCTGGGCCGCCGCGTGACCGAGATCGCCGTCGTCTTCAAGAAGGCCCCGAACCTGCTCTTCCACGACAACTCGGGGGCCGACTTCGGCCAGAACGCCGTGGTCATCCGCGTCCAGCCGGACGAGGGCGCGACCCTGCGCATCGCCTCCAAGGTCCCCGGGACCCAGATGGAGGTCCGCGACGTGACGATGGACTTCTCCTACGGCACCTCGTTCACCGAGTCCTCCCCCGAGGCCTACGAGCGCCTCATCCTCGACGTGCTGCTCGGCGAGCCCCCGCTCTTCCCGCGCCACGCCGAGGTGGAGCAGTCCTGGCGCATCCTCGACCCCTTCGAGGAGTACTGGGCCTCCCTCACGGAGCAGCCGGAACCCTACGCCCCCGGCAGCTGGGGCCCCGACTCCGCGCATCTCTTGCTCGCCAAGGACGGAAGGACGTGGCGTCGCCCATGATCGTCGAACTCCCAGACACCAAGACCTCGCAGGTCGCCAAGACCCTCGTGATGCTGCGCAGGCAGGGACACGTCGGTTCCAACGCGCGGGTGCTCACCCTCGTGGTGACCACGCTCCCCGGCCACGAGGAGGCGGCCGTGGCCGCGGCCCAGGAGGCCGCCCGCGAGCACCCCTGCCGCGTCATCGTGGTGGTGCGCGCGGGCGCCGACCAGCCGACGGGGCTCTCCGGCGAGGTCCGCGTGGGCGGCGACGCCGGCGCCTCGGAGGTCATCATCCTGCGCACCTCCGGCGAGCTCAACGAGCCGGACGAGTCGCTCATCTCCGGCCTGCTGCTCCCCGACGATCCGGTCGTGTCGTGGTGGCCCTCCGGCGTCCCGCCCGAGGTGGCCTCGACGCCGCTCGGCCTGATCTCGCAGCGCCGCATCACCGACGCCGCGGCCGAGGTAGACCCCCTCGACGCGCTCAACCGTCTGGCGGCCTCGTGGCGCCCCGGCGACACGGATCTGTCGTGGACCCGTCTGACCCTGTGGCGCACGCAGCTGACCTCGATCCTCGATCAGTACGGCACGCGCGGCCTGCGGGACATCACCGTGCACGGCGAGCTGACCTCGCCGAGCACCGTCCTGCTGGCGGCGTGGTTGCAGCTGCAACTGCCAGCGATCCCCGTGCGCCTGGCCGAGGCGGAGGGCGAGGCGCCCGTGCAGGGCGTGCGGCTCGCCCGCCGCGGCGGGGACGTGGAGATCTCGCGCCCGCACGGCGACGTGGCCCAGCTCTACCTGCCCGGGCAATCGGTGCAGCACGTCGCGCTGCCCGTGCGCACGCTGCCCGCGTGCCTCGCCGAGGAGCTGCGTCGCCTCGACGACGACGTCGTCTTCGGCCGGGTGCTCACCCGCGGCCTGCCCGCCTGCAACCTCTCGCCGGTGGCGCCCAGCCCCCGCTGACGCTCGCCGGCACCAGGGCCCGACGTCGCCCGCTCACGCGAGCGGGCGACGTCGGGCCTTTTTCTGTGGCGCCGCCGCGCCGCGCCAGAGGCGGCTGGGCAAACGAAAGGGGCCGGAGCCACCCTGTGAGGTGGTTCCGGCCCCTTCGTGTCTCCGAGCCGATCAGGAGACGGGGTCGAGGCGCATGATGAGCGCCAGCCCGATGATGCACGCGATCCAGATGACCGAGATCCACACGGTGATCATGGTCAGGGTCCGCTCGGCGCTGCCGGAGGAACCGAGCGAGGAGGTCATGCCACCACCGAACATGTCGGAGATGCCGCCACCACGGCCCTTGTGGAGCAGGACCGTCAGAGCCAGGAGCACGCTGGTGATGGCCACCAGAACCTGAAGGACGATCGTCAGCACGTTCACTGCGGGGACTCTCTTTCGTTTAAGGGATTCGCTCAGCGCTGCCCGTCGGTGACGAGGTGCTGTTCGAACCGTGCAATATTAGCAAATTCCCCGGCGTCGAGGCTCGCTCCACCGACCAACACGCCGTCCACGTCGACCTCGGCCATGATGGCGGCGACGTTGGCCGCCTTCACGGAGCCGCCGTAGAGCAAGCGCAGACCCTCGGCCGCCGCGTCGCCGTGGGAGGCGCGAACGGCCTCGCGCAGCGCCGCGCACATCTCCTGGGCGTCGGCCGGGCCGGCCACCTCGCCCGTGCCTATGGCCCAGACCGGCTCGTAGGCCACGACCAGGGACGCAACGGTGGCGGCGTCGAGCTGGCTCGTCACGGCGGCCAGCTGGGCCAGGGTGTGCTCCACGTGCGTGCCGGCCTGGCGCACCTCGAGGCTCTCGCCGACGCAGAGCACCGGCACGAGCTCGTGGCGCAGGGCGGCCTGCACCTTGGCCAGCGCGACGTCGTCGCCCTCGGCGTGCAGCGTGCGTCGCTCGGAGTGCCCCACCAGCACGAACTCGCAGCCGAGCGCCTTGAGGAACGCGCCGGAGATGTCGCCCGTGTAGGCGCCCTCATCGGCCGGGGACAGGTCCTGCCCGCCGTAGGCGACCGGCAGGTCGTCGCCGGCCACGAGCGTCTGGACGCCGCGCAGATCGGTGAACGGCGGGAAGACGGCCACCTCGGTGCGATCGAAATCGAATTTGGCGTCCTGGAGGGTCCACACGGTCTTCTGCAGCAGGGTGATGCCCTGGCGGTGATCCATGTTCATCTTCCAGTTGCCGGCGATCAGCGGGCGGCGGAGGAACTTTCCATCGACGATCTTCGCCATGGTTCTACTTCCCTTCGAGTGCGGTCAGGCCGGGCAGCGCCTTGCCCTCGAGGTACTCGAGGGAGGCGCCACCGCCGGTGGAGATGTGGCCAAAGTCGGAGTCTGCAAAGCCGAGCGAGCGCACGGCGGCCGCCGAATCGCCGCCGCCCACCACGGTGAACGCCGAGGTGTCGGCGAGGGCCTGGGCCACGGTGCGCGTGCCACCGGCGAAGGCCTCCATCTCGAACACGCCCATGGGGCCGTTCCAGAACACGGTCTTGGCGTCGGCGATGCGCTCGGCGAAGGCCAGCGCGGAGGCCGGGCCGATGTCGAGGCCGAGGCCGGTGGAGCCGATGGCCCCGCCGGCGATGTCCTCGGCCGGGCGGACCTCGTGCTCGGCGTCGGCGGCAAAGGCGGAGGCCACGACGACGTCGCTCGGCAGGACGATGCGGGCGGCGCCCGCCTCGGAGCGGGCCAGGTAGGCGCGCACGGTGTCGAGCTGGTCAACCTCGAGCAGGCTGGCCGCCACATCGTGGCCCAGCGCCTTCAGGAAGGTGAACGCCATGCCGCCGCCGATCAGCAGCTCGTCTGCGACGTCGAGCAGGCGGTCGATGACGGCCAGCTTGTCGGAGACCTTTGAACCGCCGAGCACCACCACAAAGGGGCGCTCCGGGTCCTCGGTGAGGCGGCGCAGCACCACGAGCTCGTCCCGCACCAGGTCGCCCTGGTAGGCCGGGAGCGCGAAGGCGATGTCGAAGACGGAGGCGTGCTTGCGGTGGACGGCGCCGAAGGCGTCGTCGACGAAGGCACCGTTCTCGCCGGCGAGGGCGGCGTAGCGCGCGGCGAGGGCCTCGCGCTCGGCGTCGTCCTTGCTCGTCTCGCCCGGCTCGAAGCGCACGTTCTCGACGACGAGCACGTCGCCGTCGGCCAGGGCGGCGGCCAGCGAGGTCGCCGACTCCCCCACGACGTCGCTGGCGATCTGCACCGGCAGGCCGGAGAGCTCGCGCAGCTTCAGCGCGGCGGGGCGGATGGAGAAGCGGTCCTCCGGGGCGCCCTTGGGGCGCCCGAGGTGGGCCATCACGACGACGTGGGCGCCGGCGGAGGCCAGCTTGGAGATGACGGGGATCGAGGCGCGCACGCGGCCATCGTCCGTCACGGTGCCTTCGCCATCCAGCGGCACGTTCAGGTCAGAGCGGACCAGCACGGTGCGGCCGGCCACGCCGGCCGCAAGAAGATCATCAAGGGTCTGAGCACTCATGGCATCAACTCTAGGTCAGCGCACGGCGCCCGCCACACCGAGGTCTCGGTGTGGCGGGCGCCGTGTTTCACTGGCCTTGCGCTCAGAGCTTCTCGCCGACGAAGGCGGCGATGTCGACGAGGCGGGAGGTGTAACCCCACTCGTTGTCGTACCAGCCGAAGACCTTGACCTGCTGGCCGATGACCTGGGTCAGCGGGGCGTCGAAGATCATCGAGTGGGAGTCGCCCACGATGTCGGAGGAAACGATCGGGTCCTCGTTGTACTTGATGTACGCGGAGAGCTGGCCCTCGGCGGCGGCCTTGGCGTAGGCGGCGTTGACGGCCTCGACCGTGACCGGCTTGGTCACCGTGACCGTGAGGTCGGTGATGGAGCCCGTGATGACCGGGACGCGCAGCGCGGAGCCGTTGAGCTTGCCGGCCAGCTCCGGGAGCACCTCGCCGATGGCCTTGGCGGCACCGGTGGAGGTCGGGATGGTGTTCTGCGCGGCGGCGCGGGCGCGACGCTTGTCGCCCTTGTGGACGTTGTCGTGCAGGTTCTGATCGCCCGTGTAGGCGTGCACCGTGGTCATGAGGCCCTCGACCACGCCGAACTCGTCGTTGATGACCTTGGCCAGCGGGGCGAGGCAGTTGGTGGTGCAGGAGGCGTTGGAGATGACGTTCATCGTCTCCGGGTCGTACGTGCCCTCGTTGACGCCGAGCACAAAGGTGCCGTCGACGTTCTTGCCCGGGGCGGAGATGATGACCTTCTTGGCGCCGCCGGCGAGGTGGGCCTTGGCCTTCTCACCATTGGTGAAGAGGCCGGTGCATTCAAGCACGATGTCTGCGCCGGCGCCGGCCCAGTCGATCTCGGCGGGGTCGCGGTGCTGCGTGACCGTGATGGCCTTGCCATCCACGATCAGGTTCTGACCGTCGGCCTCGACCGTGCCCGGGTAGGCGCCCAGGATCGTGTCGTACTTGATGAGCATCGCGATGTCGTCGACGACGGCCAGGTCATTGATGGCGACGATCTCGACGTCGCGGCCCTGAGCCTTGATGACGCGAAGGACGTTGCGACCGATGCGGCCAAAACCGTTGATGCCGATGCGAGTGGTCACTGCTGTGCTCCTTGAGACGAGCAGGCCGCGACGAGGGAGCATAGGGGGCTCCCGAGAAGAAAGAGACCGACGCGGCCCGGATTTCCATGATGGACCGGGGACACACCGTCGTGTCACGGCCGCCGGCGAGGGCGGCCAGAGAGCGCGGCGACCGCGGGTGGTTTCCCCACGATTTCGCGCTGATGCCTTTCAGTCTACACGCTTCGCGCCCGGGCCGTGAGAGTCATCTCACAGCGCCGGGCGCGAGGCGGTTTCCGGCGTGAGCCGGGCGGATCAGCGACCCGGAACGATGAGCTGCTTGGCGCCCGCGCGGGCGGCCTCGAAGCGGGCCGAGACGTCGGCCCAGTTCACGATGTTCCAGAAGGCCTTGACGTAGTCGGCCTTCACGTTGACGTAATCCAGGTAGAAGGCGTGCTCCCACATGTCCAGCATGAGCAGCGGGGTCGTCGCCACCGGCACGTTGCCCTGCTGGTCGTAGAGCTGCTCAATCACGAGATTGCCGCCGAGGCCCTCGAGCGCCAGCAGGGCCCAGCCGGAGCCCTGGATGCCGAGAGCGGCCTGGGTGAAGTGCGCCTGGAAGGCCTCGAACGAGCCGAAGGCGTCGTCGATGGCGGCGGCGAGCTCGCCCTCGGGGCGGTCGCCACCCTCCGGGGAGAGGTTGTTCCAGAAGATCGAGTGGTTGGTGTGGCCACCCAGGTTGAAGGCCAGGTCCTTGGAGAACTTGGCGATGTTGGCGAAGTCGTTCTTCTCGCGCGCCTCGGCGAGCTGCTCCAGTGCCTTGTTCGCCCCGGCCACGTAGGTGGCGTGGTGCTTGTCATGGTGCAGTTCCATGATGCGGGCGGAGATGTTCGGCTCCAGAGCGGCGTAGTCGTACGGCAGCTCCGGGAGGGTGTACAGCGACATGATTCCTCCAGTTCGTGGGCGGCACACGTGCTGTTGCCGCCCGATCTTCCTGTGCGCAGGCCGCGTGGGCCCACTTCCCTAGACACTAGCGCGCCGAGGGACAGCCAGCACAACCGCGCGCAACGCGGCGTCTATTCCCCGGGCCCGGCGGCTGGCGCCGGGGCGGGGGACGACGGCGCGCGGGCGGCGCCGGCGCCCTAGTCCTCGAGCGCCTCGAGCGGGACGGCCGCCTCGGTGCCGGGTTCCCCGCGTTCCGCCGCCGCCTTGTCCGCCATGGCAAGCAGGCGGCGGATCCGCCCGGCGATCGCGTCCTTCGTCAGCTGCGGGTCGGCGAGCCGGCCCAGCTCGTCGAGGCTCGCGTCCTTGTGCTGCAGGCGCAGCGCGCCGGCGTCGCGCAGGTGCTCCGGGACGTCCTCCCCCAGGATCTGCAGCGCCCTGGCCACGCGGGCCCCCGCCGCCACGGCGGCCTGGGCGCTGCGGCGCAGGTTGGCGTCATCGAAGTTGGCGAGCCGGTTGGCCGTCGCGCGTACCTCCTTGCGCTGGCGGCGCTCCTCCCACACGGTCAGCGTCTGGCTCGCCCCCATGTGACGCAGCAGCTCGGCGATGGCGTCGCCGTCGCGCAGGACCACGCGATCGACGCCACGGACCTCGCGTGCCTTGGCGCTCAGGCCGAGGCGGCGGGCCGCCCCGACGAGCGCGAGCGCCGACTCGGGGCCGGGGCACGTGATCTCCAGCGCGGAGGAGCGGCCGGGCTCGGTCAGCGAACCGTGGGCCAGGAACGCCCCGCGCCACACGGCGCGGGCGTCGAGGACCGAACCGTTGACCACGGTGGAGGGCAGGCCACGCACGGGGCGCCCCCGCCCGTCCAGCAGGCCCGTCTGGCGGGCCAGCGCCTCGCCCTCGCGGACCACCCGCACCACGTAGCGCTCGCCCTTGCGCAGGCCGCCGCCGGAGACCACGATCACCTCGGCCCGGTGGCCGTAGACCTCGGCCAGCGCGCGGCGCACGCGCTGCGCCGTCGCGGCCGAGTCGACCTCCGCCTCGATCACGATGCGGCCGGAAATGATGTGCAGGCCGCCGGCGAACCGCAGCAAGGTGGCGACCTCCGCCCGGCGCTGCGAGGTCTGCCTCACTTCGAGCCTGGCTAGTTCGTCCTTGACGGAAGCGGTCAACGCCATGGGTGCACAGATCCTTTCGGGTGCGTCGGTCTCCCCTGGGCGCCCCGGGGAGAGGGGCACTCAGAAGGAGGAAATCACATCGCGATAGGCCGCCGCGAGCCGCAGTGGATCGTGGACTGGTTGCCCATCGCGCTGGCCCACTCTATCGAAGAAGACCCGCGCCCCGAGCCGGTGGGCCGCCTCGCGGAAGCGCGCCACGTCCTCCACCGAGGTGGGATCGGCCAGCACCGCATCGACCCGCAATCGCGGGGCGTAGCGCCGAATCAGGTCGAGATGATCGGCCGCGTCGAGCTCCAGCGTCTCCGATGTGTCTGTGGTGAGATTCATGGTCACGAGCGTCCGGGCCGGGGATTGCTCGAGCGCGTTGCGCACATCGGGCAGGAGCAGGTGCGGTAGCACCGAGGTGAACCACGAACCGGGGCCGAGCACGTTCCAATCGGCCTCGTTGATGGCCTCGATCGCCTCGGGCGTGCCCGGCGCCGTGGCCGGATCCAGCCCGACCTCGGTGACCCGCCCGCGCTGTGCGGCCCTGGCGAGTTCCACCTGGCCAGCCACGGCGCGCGAGCTCAGCGCGCCGTCGTTGTCCTGGGAGAGCACGGTGCCGTGGATCGTCAGCGGCGTCGTGCTCACGGGGAGCACCCGGCCGCGCGCCCCGAGCAGGCTGCCGGCCCAGCGCAGGCCCTCGACGGGGTCCTGGAGCATCTCCCAGAGCGCCACGATGAGCAGATTGCCCAGCGCGTGGCGATCGAGCGTGCGGGCCGAATCCGGGCGCGAGGCGAAGCGATGCTGCATGACATCGGCCCACGTCCTGCCCCACTCAGTGTCGTCGCACAGCGCAGCGAGCGCCATGCGGAGATCGCCGGGGGGCAGCACGCCGAATTCGTCACGCAGTGTGCCGGAGGAGCCGCCGTCGTCCGCGACCGTGACGACGGCGGTGAGGTCGGTGTCGAGCCGGCGCAGGGCCTGCAGCGAGGCCGAGAGCCCGTGCCCTCCCCCGAGCGCCGTCACCTTCCACTGCGCGGCCGGGGTGTGCGGAGTGAGCTTGGGGGCAAACATCGGCAGGAAGCCGGTGGGGATCTCCATGCTCACTCCCGCCCGAGGTCGCGGTGCACCACGGAAACGCGCACCTCGGGGAACGCGGCCAGGCGGCGGGCGATCTCCTCGGCGATGGCCACCGAGCGGTGCTTGCCGCCCGTGCACCCCACGGCGATCGTGGCGTAGTGCTTGCGCTCGCGCCGGTAGCCCTCAAACACGGGGGCGAGTGCGGCCACGTAGTGCTCGATGAACTCCTGCGTGCCGCCCGCCGCGAGCACGTAGTCGCGCACCTCCGCATCCTGGCCGGTGTGCGGGCGCAGCTCGGGGATCCAGTGCGGATTGGGGACAAAGCGCACGTCGGCCACGTAGTTGGCGTCCACGGGCAGCCCGTACTTGAAGCCGAAGCTCATGACATTCAGGCGCAGCGTGATGGGCCCCTCGTCGGAGAAGACCTCGTGCACCGCGGCGGCCAGTTCGTGCACGTTGAATCGCGAGGTGTCCAGCTCGATCTCGGCGGTGTCCTTGAGCTCGGCCATGGCCACGCGCTCGGCGGCGATGCCGTCCACGATGCGCCCGTCGCCCTGCAGGGGATGCGGGCGGCGGCCCTGCTCGAAGCGGCGCACCAAGACGTCGTCGTCCGCGTCGAGGAAGACGACGCGATAGTTCAGCCCGGCGGCGCGCATGGCCTCGAGGGCCTCGCGCAGGGCGGGGAACAGGCTCCTGGAGCGGATGTCGACGCCCACGGCCAGCTTGGGGAGGGCCTCCGGCGTGCGCGCCACGAGGTCGGTCAGCGTCTGCAGCATCTGCGGCGGCAGGTTGTCGACGACGTACCAGCCCATGTCTTCAAGGGCGTGGGCGGCCGTGGTGCGGCCAGCACCCGACATGCCGGTGAGCACCACGATCTCCGACTGTTGGGGCTTCTGGACCTCTGGCGAAGCGTTCATGCTCCCAACCCTATCCGCGTGCGGAGGCCGCGGGGCCCACGCCGGCTAGGCCGCGTCGTCGTGCAGGGCCGCGTGCACCGCCTGGGCCAGGCTGGGCCCCACGCCCTTGACCTGCGTGAGCTCCTCCGGGCTGGCCGCCTTCATCTTCTTAACCGAACCGAAGTGCTTGAGCAGCGCCGCCTTCTTGGCCGGCCCCAGCCCGGCCACGTCGTCCAGCACGGAGACCAGCATCGACTTGCCGCGGCGCTCGCGGTGGAAGGTGATCGCGAAGCGGTGCGACTCGTCGCGCAGGCGCTGCAGCAGGTAGAGCCCCTCCGAATCGCGGGGAAGGATCACGGGGAACTCGTCCCCTGGCACCCAGACCTCCTCGAGGCGCTTGGCCAGGCCCACCACGGAGATCTCGGTGATCCCGAGGTCGTCGAGGGCCTGCTGGGCGGCGGCGACCTGCGGCGGGCCGCCGTCCACCACCACGAGGCTCGGCGGGTAGGAGAAGCGCGCCGGCGTGGCGGCCTCCGCGCTCACCTCGCCGGAGCGCAGCTCGTCCTCCCCCGCGAGCTCCTCGAGGTAGTACTGAAAGCGCCGGGAGATGACGTCGTACATGGACGAGGTGTCGTCCCGCGCCGCGTCCCCCGTCACCTTGAAGCGACGGTAGTCGCTCTTCTTGGGCAGGCCGTCTTCGAAGACCACCATGGAGCCCACGACGTTGGTGCCGGAGACGTGGGAGTTGTCGTAGCCCTCCATGCGCAGCGGCGGCTCGGGCAGCCCCAGCGCGTCCTGGATCTGTTGCAGCCCGGCCGAGCGGACCGTGACGTCGCCGGCCCGCCGCGCCTTGTGCAGGGCCAGGGCCTGCCTGGCGTTCTCCTGGACCGTGGCGGCGAGCTCCTTCTTGGGGCCGCGCTGGGCCACCTTGAGCTTGACCTTGGCGCCGCGGCGCTGCGTGAGCCACGCGGTGAGGGCGTCGGCGTCCTCCGGTAGCTCGGGGACGAGCACCTCGCGGGGTAGCCGGCCTGCGTCCTCCATGTCGCCGTAGACCTGCTGGAGCAGCTGCTCGAGGAGTTGTTCGAGGGACACGTCCTCGACCTTTTCCATGACCCAGCCGCGCTGGCCGCGGATGCGCCCTCCGCGCACGTGGAAGACCTGGACCGCCGCCTCGAGGTCGTCCTCCTCCACCCCAAAGATGTCGGCATCGACGCCCTCGTCCAACACCACGGCGTTGCGCTCGAACACGCGCCGCAGCGCCGCGATGTCGTCGCGGTGCCGCGCGGCCGCCTCGTAGTCCATCTCCGCGGCGGCGGCCGCCATGCGCCGCTCGAGCTCGCGGATGAAGCGCTGCCCGTCCCCTCCCATGAAGTCGCACAGCTCCTGGGCCAGCTCGCGGTGTTCCTGGGGGCTGATGCGGCCCACGCAGGGGGCCGAACACTTGGCGATGTAACCGAGTAGGCAGGGCCGCCCGCTGCGCTGGGCGCGGTTGAACACGCCGGAGGAGCACGAGCGGACGGGGAAGACGCGCAGCACGGTGTCCAGCGTCTCTCGCACCGCCTTGGCCGGGTAGAACGGGCCGAAGTACTTGGTGCCCTTGCGCTTGTCCCCGCGCATCACGAGGGCGCGGGGGTACTGCTCCCCCATCGTCACGGCAAGGTAGGGGTAGGTCTTGTCGTCGCGGAACATGATGTTGAACCGCGGAGCGAACTCCTTGATCCACGTGAACTCGAGCTGCAGCGACTCCTGCTCGCTCGCCACCACCGTCCACTCGACGCTGCCGGCCGTCGTGACCATCGTGCGCGTCTTGGGCGTGAGGTGGCGCGGGTCCTGGAAGTAGGACGTGAGCCGCTGGCGCAGGTTCTTCGCCTTGCCGACGTAGATGACTCGACCGTGGGGATCCCTGAAGCGGTACACGCCCGGATCGGTGGGGATTTCCCCGGTCTTGGGGCGGTAGGAGGCTGGATCCGGCATGCCTCAAACCCTAGCGCCCCGGGGCGACGGGACGGCATCGGACCGGCCCGCCCGCGGCGCGCCGCGCGCACCGTCCGCGTCCGAGCCCTCCGCGCACCCACACCCTCGGCGCGGCCGGGGGAGCCGGGATGCCCGACGGTGCGGCGCGGCACCTGGGGTGCCGCGGCGCACCGTCGGGCGTTGCTGGAGGCCGCCTACTCCACGCTCGGCGACTGGTTGTAACCGGCCGCGCGCTCCTGGCCCGAGAGCTCGGCGATGGCGTCGACGATCTCGTCGGTGACCTTGCGGCGCATGGGCAGCGGGTGCTTGGCGCCGGGGTGCTCGAACTGCAGCGGCGCGCCGATGTGCATCGTGAAGCGGTGCAGGCGGATGCGATTGGAGCCGGCCGGCTGCAGCTTGTCCGTGCCGATGAGCCCCACAGGGACCACCGGCACGCCGGTCGTCAGGGCCAGCCAACCCACGCCGGTGCGGCCGCGGTAGAGCAGGCCGTCCCTCGAGCGGGTGCCCTCTGGATAGATGCCCACGCCGTCGCCCTTGTCGAGGATCTCCACGAGCTGATCGAGCGCCGCAACGGAGGCCGCCTGCTCTCCGCGCTGCACGGGGATGGACCCCACGCCCGTGAAGAACGCCTTCATGAGTCGACCCTTGACTCCGGGCGTCGTGAAGTACTCGGCCTTGGCGAAGAAGCTCACCTTGCGCGGCATGAGCGCCTGGATGATGACGGAGTCGAAGAAGGAGAGGTGATTCGAGGCGACGACGAAGCCGCCCTCCTTCGGCACGTTCTCCAGCCCCGTCACCGTCGGCCTGAACACCGTCTTAATGAGGATGGCCGCGACGGCCTTGAGCGGATCGATTCTCATGCTTCCTCCGTCAGGAGCAGGGCGCCGCGCAGCTCGTGCGGTGCCGCGATCTCCGCGTCCGCCCCGGCCTGCGCCAGTTCGTTCGCGGGGGCGAAACCCCATCCTGCACCGAGCGAGCGCGCTCCGGTGGCCTTGGCGGCCAAGATGTCGAAACGGCGATCCCCCACCATGGTGCACTCGGCCGGCTGAACCCCGAGGGCGTCGGCCGCCTCGCGCAGCAGGTGGTCCTTGGCGCCGCCGGGGGCCGGCGCCGCCGTCTCGTCGGCGCTCGTGCCGACGATGACCTCAAACAGCGAGTCGAGGCCGTGGTGGGCCAGGAGCGTTCGCGCGAGCGGCGTGGGCTTCGACGTCACGACGGCGAGGCGCACGCCGGCGTCCTTGAGCGCGGCGAGGGCCTCGGTCACGCCCGGGTACACCCGGGAGAGGGCGATGCCCCGCTCCCGATACCAGGCGCGGTAGTCGCGCACGACGGCGGGGATGGACTCCGCCGGGACGCCGGCCAGCTCCTCGAGCCCGATCGCGAGCGGGGGGCCCACGAGCTCGTCGAGGACCGCTTGGTCCGGAACGGGCAGGGCGTTGGCCACGAGGCCGTGTTCGATCCCGCGCGTGATGCCACCGGCCGGGTCGACAAGGGTGCCGTCCAGGTCGAACAGAACGGCGCGGGGGTACTGACGGGTAGAGGGGATCACCACGGGTGGCATTCTGCCACCGGCATGCGCGCCGCCCCTTATCCATGCCCCACGGGGCATGCAGTCGTGTCGCGGGCGGCGCGCCGCCGCGGCTAGGCGAGCAGCTCGCTCAGGAAGGAGCCGGTGTGGCTCGCCTTCACCTTGGCCACGACCTCGGGGGTGCCCTGCGCCACGATGGTGCCGCCGCCCGAGCCACCTTCCGGGCCGAGGTCGATGACCCAGTCGGCGCTCTTGATGACGTCGAGGTTGTGTTCGATGACGACGACCGAATTGCCCTTGTCGACGAGCCCCTGCAGCACGAGCAGTAGCTTGCGGATGTCCTCGAAATGCAGGCCGGTGGTGGGCTCGTCAAGCACGTAAATGGAGCGACCGTTCGAGCGCTTCTGGAGCTCGGCCGCGAGCTTGACGCGCTGCGCCTCGCCGCCGGAGAGCGTCGTGGCCGGCTGGCCGAGGCGCACGTAGCCGAGGCCCACATCCACGAGCGTCTCGAGGTGGCGGGCGATCGGCCGGAAGGCGGCGAAGAACTCGGCCGCCTCGTCGATGGGCATCTGCAGCACCTCGGCGATGCTCTTACCCTTGTACTTCACCTCGAGCGTCTCGCGGTTGTAGCGCGCGCCGTGGCACACCTCGCAGGGCACGTAGACGTCCGGCAGGAAGTTCATCTCGATCTTGAGCGTGCCGTCGCCGGAGCAGGCCTCGCAGCGCCCGCCCTTCACGTTGAAGGAGAAGCGGCCGGGCAGGTAGCCGCGCACCTTCGCCTCCTGCGTCTGCGCGAAGAGCTTGCGAACGTGGTCGAAGACGCCGGTGTAGGTGGCCGGGTTGGAGCGCGGGGTGCGCCCGATGGGGCTCTGGTCGACGTGGATGACCTTGTCGAGGTGCTCGAGGCCCTCGACGCGCGTGTGGCGCCCGGCCACGAGCTTGGCGCGGTTGAGCTTGGTGGCCAGCACGCGGTAGAGGATGTCGTTGATGAGCGTCGACTTGCCGGAGCCGGACACGCCCGTCACGGCGGTGAGGGTGCCGAGGGGGATCTCCACCGAGACGTTCTTGAGGTTGTTCTCCCTGGCGCCGACGATCGAGAGCATGCGCTCCCCGTCCACGGGGCGGCGCTTGGCCGGGACCTCGATCTTGCGCCGGCCCGAGAGGTAGGCGCCCGTCACCGAGTCCTTGTTCTTCTTCAGCTCGGCCAGCGACCCCGAGTGCACGATGGTGCCGCCGTGCTCGCCTGCCCCCGGACCCACGTCGACGATCCAGTCGGCCTCCGCGATCGTGTCCTCGTCGTGCTCCACCACGATGAGGGTGTTGCCGAGGTCCCGCAGGTGGGTCAGCGTCTCGATGAGGCGACGGTTGTCGCGCTGGTGCAGGCCGATGGAGGGCTCGTCCAGCACGTAGAGCACGCCGACGAGGCCGGAGCCGATCTGCGTGGCCAGGCGGATGCGCTGGGCCTCGCCGCCCGAGAGCGTGGCCGAGGCGCGCGCCAGCGAGAGGTAGTCGAGGCCCACGTCGAGCAGGAAGCGCAGGCGCGCCCTGATCTCCTTGAGGACCTCGGCGGCGATCTTCTCCTCGCGGGCGGAGAGCTCGAGGTGGTCGACGTAGTCGAGCGACTCGCGCAGCGGCAGCTCCGAGACGTCGGCGATCGAGCGCCCGCCCACGGTCACCGAGAGCGCGGCGGGGTTCAGGCGCGCACCCTGGCAATCGGGGCAGGGCACCTCGCGCATGTACTCCTCGTAGCGCTCGCGCGCGTTGTCCGATTCCGTCTCCACGTGCTTGCGCTCGATGTAGGAGACGACGCCCTCGAAGCCGGTCGAGTAGCGGCGCTCGCGGCCGAAGCGGTTGCGGTACTGGACCACCACCTTGTGGTCCTTGCCGTGCAGGATGGCCTTGCGCTGCGCCGCCGTAAGGTCCCGCCACGGGGTGTGGATGTCGAAGCCGAGCTCCTCGCCGAGGCCGGCCAGCAGGCGCGTCCAGTACTCGGCCACCGACTTGCCGATGGACCACGGGGCGACGGCCCCGCCCTCGAGCGTGGCGCTGGGATCGGGCACCACCAGCTCCTCGTCCACCTCGAGGCGCACGCCGATGCCGGTGCACGTGGGGCAGGCGCCGAAGGGGTTGTTGAAGGAGAAGGTGCGCGGCTCGATCTCGTCGAGGGCCAGGGGGTGCTCGTTGGGGCACGCGAGCTTCTCAGAGAAGGTGCGCTCGCGCTCCGGATCCTCCGGGTCGCGGTCGACGAACTCGATGAGGACGCGGCCGTCCGCCAGCCCCAGCGCGGTCTCCACCGAATCGGTAAGGCGCTGCTGCACGCCCTCCTTGATCGAGATGCGGTCGATGACGACCTCGATCGTGTGCTTGATCTGCTTGGCGAGTTTGGGGGCGTCGGCCAGCTGGATGGTCTCGCCGTCGACGCGGGCGCGGGAGTAGCCGGAGCCCTGGAGCTCCTTGAAGAGGTCGACAAACTCGCCCTTGCGGGCCCGCACCACGGGCGCGAGCACCTGCAGGCGCGTGCGCTCGGGGGACTCCATGAGGCGGTCGACGATCTGCTGCGGCGTCTGCTTGGTGATCGGCTCGCCGCAGACGGGGCAGTGCGGGCGACCGATGCGGGCAAAGAGCAGGCGCAGGTAGTCGTGGATCTCGGTGATGGTGCCCACGGTGGAGCGCGGGTTCTTCGACGTGGACTTCTGATCGATCGAGACGGCCGGGGAGAGGCCCTCGATGAAGTCAACGTCCGGCTTGTCCACCTGGCCAAGGAACTGGCGGGCGTAGGCCGAGAGCGACTCGACGTAGCGGCGCTGCCCCTCGGCAAAGATCGTGTCGAAAGCGAGGGAGGATTTGCCCGAGCCGGACAGGCCGGTGAACACGATCATGGAGTCGCGCGGGAGGTCCACGCTGACGTTCTTGAGGTTGTGTTCCCTGGCCCCCTGCACCACGAGGCGCGTGAGGTCTGGGCGTGCGGGCACGGGGGGTCGCGAAGTCGTCTTGGGCACGTGCGCGAGTCTAGTTGGATCCCCCGACAGGAACTGTCACGCGCCTCTCATCCAGCCAGGAGCGAACGCAAGAGGAAGCGGTTGCGCACGCGGATGAGGTGGCGCACGTAGGGCACCAGGAGCACCGGCTCCACGACGAACCCGGCCACGGGGGAGGCCAGGCGCAGGCGGTCGACCATCCGCGTCCCGCCGCCGGCCGGCTCGAAGAGGTGCTCGTGCCTGAACGCACCGAACGGCCCGGCCACCTGCTCGTCGACGAAGCGGCGCGGCTCCTCGAGCTCGCTGATGATCGAGGTCATGGTGAAGGGCACGCCTCCGTGCCACGCGCGCCACGTCACGCTCTGGCCCAGGCCGATCGTGCCGCTCGTCACGCCGGCGATCGCCCGCTCGCGCGAGAAGCGCATGGACCCGAGGTGCGCGTCGATGCTGAGCGAGGCGTCGAACACCGCCCGCACCGGCACGGGCAGATGGGTGACGAGCTCGAAGCCGCGCACCGGCTACCTCCCCGCCAGCGCCGCGCGCACGAGCCCCGCCACGGCCTCCGGCTCCATCCCGGCCTCGTGGGCCAGCTGGGCCAGGCGCTCGACGGCGCCGAGCACCTTCGCCGGGACGTGTGCCCCGCGCCCGGTCACCACGGTGCCGTTGCGTCCGCGGGTCTCGACGAGGCCGGCCTCCTCGAGCTCCTTGTAGACCTTGGCTGCCGTGTTGGCGGCGAGCCCGAGCTGGGCGGCGAGGGCCCGGACGCTCGGCAGCCGCTCCCCCACCGCGATCTCGCCGGAGGCGATGCCGGCCGCGATGGCGCGGCGCACCTGGCGGTACGGCGGCTCGCCCGCGTCGTTGGGGCTGAAGTTCTCGAGGATCGCCACCTGGTGTCTCCTGCTTCCGTGGATCTGAGCGTCTACCGTGGGGGCATGCCATCCCCCGTAGAGATCTTCTCCGATGACGCCCTCAGCGTGCACTCCCTGTCCGTCTCCGAGATGGACAACCGCTGCTATCTCATCAACGACCGCGCGAGCGGCGCGCAGATCCTGATCGACGCCGCCGACGACGCACCCGCCCTGCGCGAACTCCTGGCCGCCGGAACGTGCGAGGCGGGCGAGCTCCTCGTCGTCACGACCCACGCTCACTGGGATCACACGCGCGCCCTGCCCGCCTTTGGCGGGGCGCGGCTGGCAGCGGGGGCCGACGACGTCGCCGCGATCGAGTCTCAGCGCGGCGTCACCATCGGCGAGCCGGTGGGTCACGGCGACACGCTCGCCTGCGGACCCCTGCGCCTCGAGGTGATCGGCCTGCGCGGGCACACCCCCGGCTCCATCGCCCTCGTCCTGCGCCGCCCCGGCGCGACGCTCCTCTTCACGGGAGACAGCCTCTTCCCGGGCGGCGTCGGCAACACGGACCACGACCCGGCCCGCTTCGCCTCGCTCCTCGGCGACGTCGAGGAGCGCATCTTCGGCGCCTTCGGCGACGAGGCGCGCGTCCTGCCCGGCCACGGCGAGGGCACCACGCTGGGCGCCGAGCGAGCCTCGCTCGGGGCCTGGCGCGCACGCGGCTGGTAGCCGGCCGGCCCGCCCGCGCCGCTCACCCGCCGTCGGGCCCCGAACCCTCCGGTTCCCGATGTTCAGGCGAGCGGACGGCGCGCGACAACAAAGATGCGGCGGAACGGCAGCGCCGTGAGCGCTGTCCCGTCGGCGCCGACGGACGCGGGGTAGGCCCGGCGCAGCTCCGCGCCGTACTCCGCCTCGAACGCCGCGGCGTCGTCGGGGTCCAGGACGTCGAGCACGGGCCGCAGCCCCGTCCCGCGCACCCACTCGAGCACCGGGTCGGCGCCGGGCAGCCACTGCACATAGGTGGTCTCCCAGGCGTCGACCCGCCACCCGGCGGCGAGGAAGCCCTCGGCGTAGCGCAGCGGCGTGTTGACGCTGTCTCCCCCGCGCAGCACGCCGGCCAGCGCCGGGGCCCACCGGGGCCTCGCCGCGACCTCCCGCATGAGGGCGTGGCTCGGGGCGTCGAAGTTGCCTGGCACCTGGAAGGCCAGCCAGGCCCCCGGCTTGAGCTCCCCGCGCCACCGCGCCAGCAGCTCCCGGTGGTCGGGCAACCACTGCAGCATGGCGTTGGAGACCACGAGGTCGGCCCCGCTCACGTCCACGGCGCGGGCGTCCGCCACAGCAAAGCGCAGGCGCGGCGTCGCGAGGCGCTGGGCGTCCCCGATCATCTCCGGGGAGGCATCGAGGCCGAGCACCTCGGCCCCCGGCCAGCGCGCGGCCAGCGTGGCGGTGGCCGTGCCCGGACCGCACCCGAGGTCGATGACGCTGGCCGGATCCTGCGCCCCCACACGGGCGACGAGCTCGTGGAAGGGCCGCTCGCGGTGGTCGGCAAAGCGGACGTACTGTTCCGGATCCCAGTGCATGCCGCCCACGCTAGGCCAGCCCGCGCCGGGGAGGAAACCCCCATCGCCGAGGGCTCCCAGTAGGCTGGTGCCCATCATGAACCTTGCCGATCGCGTGCCAACCGTCACCTCCGCCCAGCTGCCAGAGGCGGCCTACGAGGCGTTCACCGACTGGGTGAGCGATCGCGGGCTGAGCCTCTACCCCGCCCAGGACGAGGCCGTCATGGAGCTCGTGGAGGGGAACAACGTCATCCTCGCGACGCCCACGGGCTCCGGGAAGTCGATGGTGGCCGTCGCCGCCCACTTCGTGGCCCTGGCCCGCGGCCAGCGCAGCTACTACACGGCACCCATCAAGGCGCTCGTGAGCGAGAAGTTCTTCGACCTCATCTCCATCTTCGGCGCCGCCAACGTGGGCATGGTGACGGGCGACTCGGCCGTCAACCCCGACGCCCCGATCATCTGCTGCACGGCCGAGATCGTGGCCAACCTGGCCCTGCGCCACGGCGAGGACGCCGACGTGGGCGCCGTCATCATGGACGAGTTCCACTTCTACGCGGACCCCCAGCGCGGCTGGGCCTGGCAGGTCCCGCTCATCACGCTCCCGCAGGCGCAGTTCCTCCTGCTCTCGGCGACCCTGGGCCCCACGGCCTTCTTCGAGGAGGACCTGACGCGGCGCACGGGGCGCACGACCGTGACGGTCTCCGGCGCCGAGCGCCCCATCCCGCTCTATCACCACTACGGCCTCGAGCCCGTGCAGGAGACGCTCGAGGAGCTCGTGCAGACGCACCGGGCTCCCGTGTACGTGGTGCACTTCAGCCAGCTCGAGGCGATCGAGCGCGCGCAATCGCTGCTGTCGGTGAACCTGTGCACGCGGGAGGAGAAGGACAGAATCGGCGAGCTGATCGGCGGCTTCCGCTTCTCCGCCGGCTTCGGCAAGGTCCTGAACAAGCTGGTCCGCCAGGGCATCGGCGTGCACCACGCCGGCATGCTCCCCAAGTACCGCCGCCTCGTGGAGCAGCTGGCGCAGTCGGGCCTGCTCAAGGTCATCTGCGGCACCGACACGCTGGGCGTGGGCATCAACGTCCCCATCCGCACCGTGCTCATCACCGCCCTGTCGAAGTTCGACGGCGACCGCACGCGGCACCTTGGCGCCCGCGAGTTCCACCAGATCGCCGGCCGCGCGGGCCGCGCCGGCTACGACACCGCCGGTGACGTGGTGGTGCAGGCCCCCGAACACGACATCGAGAACGCCAAGGCCATGGCCAAGGCCCGCGGCAAGTTCGGGGACGACCAAAAGAAGCTGCGGCAGGTCAAGAAGAAGCAGGCGCCGCAGGGCTTCGTCTCGTGGACGGAGAAGACCTTCGAGCGCCTCGTGAACGCGGATCCCGAGCCGCTGAACAGCTCCTTCAAGGTCACCAACTCGATGATCCTGAACCTGCTGGCCCGCGAGGACGATTCCTTCCGCGCGGCGCGCACCCTGCTCACCGAGAATCACGAGCCGCCGGTGCGTCAGCGCGAGCACCTCCTGCGCGCCCTCGGCATCGTCCGGGAGCTCCTGGCCACCGGCGTCATCGAGCGCACCGCCCAGCCCGACCGCTACGGCAACCACCTGCGCCTCACCGTGACGCTGCAGGAGAACTTCGCGCTCAACCAGCCGCTCTCCGGCTTTGCCATCGCGGCCCTGGAGATGTTCTCGCCGGAGGACCCCTCGCACGCCCTCGACGTGCTCTCGGTCATCGAGGCGACCCTGGAGAGCCCGCGCCAGGTCATCGGCGCCCAGATCAAGAAGGCCAAGGGCGAGGCCGTCGCCGCGATGAAGGCCGACGGCATCGAGTACAACGAGCGCATGGCGCGGCTGGACCTCATCACGGAGACGCGCCCGCTCGAGGAGACCCTGCAGGCCGCGTTCGAGCAGTACCGCCAGGGCGCCGCCTGGCTCTCCGATCAGGAGCTCAAGCCCAAGTCGGTGGTGCGCGACATGTTCGAGCGCGCCATGGACTTCGGCGACTACGTGCAGTATTACCAGCTGGCCCGCTCCGAGGGCGTGCTGCTGCGCTACCTCACCGACGCCTACAAGGCCCTGCGGCAGACCATCCCGCAGGAGGACCGCACCGACAGCCTCCAGGACATCGTGGTGTGGCTCGGCGAAATCATCGAGCAGACCGACTCCTCGCTCCTCGACGAGTGGGAGGCGCTTGCCGCAGGCAAGGCCCCGGAGGACACGGCCGAGGAGATCGCCAAGGCGCCCTCGCGCCTGACCGACCACGAGCGCGCCTTCAAGGTGATGGTGCGCAACCAGCTCTTCCGCCGCGTCAAGCTCTTCGGCGCGGAGGACGACCGCGCGCTCGGGGCCCTGGACGGCGAGACCGGCTTCGACGCGGACGCCTGGGCCGACATGATGGATGACTACTTCGCCGAGCACGAGGATCTGGACGACGGCCCGGGCGGCCGCTCCCCCTCGCTCATCACGATCACGCCGGCCAAGGGCGCCTCGGGTCAGCGGGTGTGGCGCTGCCGCCAGGCCTTCGCCGACCCCGAGGGCGATCACGACTGGGGCTTCGACGCCGAGGTCGATCTCGACGCCTCGGACGAGGCCGGCGAGGCGGTGGTGCGCGTCACACGGATCGGGCGCCTCGACGGCTGATCCTGGCCGCTCGGCCGGGGGGCGGGTGGATAGACTGGGCGCATGTCGTCTTTCTCTCGCATGACCCCCCTCCGCCGCGCGGCCATGGTGGCCGCACCCCTCGCCGTCGCCGCGGTGGCCCTGAGTGCCTGCTCCCCCACGCACGTCACGGAGATCAACTCCCCCACGCCGGCCGGCTCGTCCCTGGCCACGCCGTACACCCCGCAGGCCTCGGAGCCCGCCGCCTCCGCGACGGCCTCGGCCACCGCCTCCGCCGACGCCGCGAGCTTCTTCTCCGCGAGCACCGCAACCAAGTACACCGTGGAGTCCATCACCGTCGGCGGCGCCACGGTTGATCCGGGCGTTTTCACCGCCGTCTCCATGTTTGGCGACGCCGCGGACGGCTCGGCCACCCTCACGACCATCGGCCTGTGCGACGGCTCGGTGTATTCCCTCGACGGCAAGGGCGCCACCGTGACGTCCACCGCCGGCGAGACCTGGAGCACCGACAAGTGCGGCGATCCGGCCGGCGAGGCCGTGGCCACCCAGGTGCACTCCATCCTCGAGGGCAAGGTCACCGCGACCTCGGCCGACGGCACGATCACGCTCAAGGGCGGCAAGGGCTCCCTCGCGCTGACGGCCGCCAACTGACGCCATGATCGCGCGCCCCGCCACGCTGCTGTCCCGTTCACCGGAGTCAACGTGGCGGGGCGCCGTCGCGTCCTCCCTGCGTTTCTCCGTCCCCCTGCGCCACGGGGACGCTTCCCCCGAGAGCCTCGAGCTCTTCGCGCGGGCCGTCCGCGCCGACGAGGAAGGCAGCGCCCAGCGCCCCTGGCTCCTCTTCCTTCAGGGCGGCCCCGGTTTCCCCGCCCTGCGGCCCACGGGCGGCGCCTCCGGCTGGCTGGCCGAGCTGCTGCCCCGCTTCCAGGTCCTCCTGCTCGATCAGCGTGGGACGGGCGGTTCCTCCCCGATCGATGCGGCGGCGCTGCTGGGCAGGGGCGGCCCGGAGGCCCAGGCCGAGTACCTCTCGTGCTTCAGGGCGCCGGACATCGTGGCCGACGCCGAGGCCGTGCGCCAGGGGCTCGGGATCGCCTCCTGGAGCACCCTCGGCCAGTCCTACGGCGGCTTCATCACGCTCAGCTACCTCTCGCTGGCGCCGGCCTCGCTCGATCGCTGCCTCATCACGGGTGGGCTCGGCGAGATCCGCGGCGACGCCGCGCCCGTCTACCGCGCCACGTACGCGCGCATGCGCGAGCGCGAGGAGGAGTTCTTCTCGTGGCACCCCGAGGATCGGGAGCGCCTGCAGCGCGTGTACGACGTCGTTCGTGCGGCCAGGGCGGCCGGCTCACCCGAGCGTTTGGCCGACGGGAGCGAGGTCACCGAGACCACGGTGCAGCGCCTCGGCATGTTCCTGGGCGGCAACGGCCGCGTGCAGGGGCTGCACTTCGCCCTGGAACAGGCCGTCGTCGAGGCTCCGGAGTGCGCGCGGTTGAGCGCCGCTTTCCTCGGCGTCCTGCAGGCCCAGCTCGACCACGCCGGTCACCCCCTGTACTGGCTACTCCAGGAGAGTATCTACTCCAGCGGCGCCCCCACGGCCTGGGCCGCCTCCCGCGTGCGCGCCGCCGAGTACCCGGACTTCCTGCCGAGCGCGCCGTGCCCGCGGCTTCTGGGCGAGATGGCGCTGCCGTCCGACTACGAGGAGTCGGTCCCGCTGCGCCAGCTGGCGCCGCTCGCCTGGTTACTGGCCGAGCACGAGGGCTGGCCCGCCCTGTACGACCCGCAGGCGCTCGCGCGCAACGCGGTGCCCGTGGCGGCCGCCGTGTACACGCACGACGTCTACGTCGACCGGGAGCTCTCCCTGGCCACCGCCGGCGCCGTACGCGGCCTGCGGGTGTGGGAGAGCGAGACCCTGCACCACGACGGGATCGCCGACGATCCGAGCGCGGTGATCGGTGCGCTGCTTGAGCTCACCGATGCCTAGGCGGCCACCTCGGGGCGCTGACCGGGAGGCATCAGAGTGAAGGGGGTGGGAACGCGCGGCGTTCCCACCCCCTGGTGCGTCCCGGGCCGCCTCAACGGCGGGGCATGCGCACCAGGATGAGCACCGTCATGAGCACTGCGACGGCCAGGCTGGCGGCGTTCAGCCCCTGGTAGCCAAGGAACTGCAGCAGCGCCCCAGAGCCGAGCCCGGCCAGCACCCCGCCGGCGCTCATGGCGGAGTCGGTCAGGCCCTGCGCCGCCACCCGATTTTCCTCCGGCACCCGCTCGGCCACGACGGCCGAGCCCGTGATCGAGGAGAACGACCAGGCCAGGCCGAGGACAAAGAGCGCCACCGACACGAGCGGGTGGTTCAGCGGCGCCGCGATGCACAGCACGGCCGAGGCAGCGAAGAGGCCCTGGGCCGCCAACAGCGAGGCGCGGTGGCCCCACCGGTCGACGCACCAGCCCACGAGCGGGCTGAGGGCGTACATGCCGCCGATGTGGCCGGAGAGGGTCAGGCCGATGAGCGCGAGCACATCGGGGCTTGCCTCGCCGGTGCCGTGGTGGACGTGCTGCAGGTGGATCGTGGTCATCGACATGACGGCCACCATGCACGCGTGCCCGGCGGAGACCGCGAGCACGCCGATGCCGGCCCCCGCGGCGCCGCGCAGCGCGGCGAGGCCCTGCCCCAGGGAGGGCTTGCGCGCGACGGCGGCCGCCGCCGTGCCCTTGAGCGGATCGGGCCGCAGGCCGGCAAAGATCATGAGGCACGCGAGCGCCAGCCCAGCGGCCGAAAACAGGAAGGCACCCGAGTTGGTCGGCAGGGAGAGGCGATCGGCGAGGCTCGCGCCGGGGCCGGCGAGGCTCGGGCCGAGGACGGCGCCGATCGTGAGCGCCCACACCACGAGCGAGAGGTCCCGCGCGCGCCGGCCGGGTGCCGCGCCGTCCGTTGCGGCAAAGCGCGCCTGCAGATTCGTGGCGCTGCCCACGCCCATCGCCGCGCCGGAGAGCAGCAGCAGCGGGTAGCTGCCGAGTGCCGCGGCGCAGATCATGCCGACGGCGCCGAAGAAGGCGATGAGGTAGCCGACGCTCAGCGCAGGGCGTCGACCCGCCGCCACGGCGGCGCGCGCGAGCGGCAGGGCGGCGAGCATGCCGCCGAGCGAGATGGCCACCGAGACGGTACCCCCGAGCGACTCGCTCCCCCCGAGCTCGGCGGCCAGCAGGGCGCCGAGCGCCAGGCCGGCACCGTTGCCGAGTCCGGACAGGATCTGCGCGGCGGACAGCACCACGAGGTGGCGCCGGTGCACGCCCGCCCGCTGGGCGCCGGCCGGGGCCACGGCTGAGGTCTCGTTGCTCACCCGACCACCCTACCGACGCCGCTTCCTCGCCCCGGTGAGGCGCCGCCGTCGTGCACCGCACCGGTATCCTCTCCTCCCCGCCCGCTGCCGTGCACGCGCGTCGACGGGCCCGCCTCCCGTGAGGGAGGCGGGCCCGTTGTGGTCCCCGGCGCGCCGCCGGGGAGCGCCCAGCGCGGGCCGAAACGCCCTAGCGCCCGGCGCGGGCGCTCGGCTCCGGGTCACCGCTGCCCGTCGCGGCGGCCGGGGCGTCCGGCTCTTCGCGCAACTGCGCCTCCTGGCTCGTCGCTGCCTCGACCCGCTTCGCCTTGTCCGCGGCGGCCGCCGCCCGGCCGGCCGGGGAGAGCAGGGAGGCGAGGATGGCCACGAGCAGCGTGCCGACGATCACGGCGAGCGACACGTTGGTGTCGATGTGCGGCACCGGCAGCGGCTGGCCGCCGTTGAGGAACGGCAGGTCGTTCTTCTCCAGCGCGTGCAGCACGAGCTTCACGCCGATGAAGCCGAGGATGACCGCAATGCCGTGCTTGAGGTAGACGAGGCGATCCATCAGGCCGCCCAGCAGGAAGTAGAGCTGGCGCAGGCCCATGAGCGCAAAGATGTTGGCCGTGAACACGATGAACGGGCTCTGCGTGATGCCGAAGATGGCGGGGATGGAGTCGATCGCGAACATGAGGTCGGTCATGCCGAGCGCGATGAACACCGCGATCATGGGCGTCCACATGCGCTTGCCGTTGACCACGGTGCGCAGCTTGTTGCCATCGAAGTGCGGGGCCACGTTCAGGCGCGAGGTGAGCTTCTTGACGAGGCCGGGCTCGTCGTCCCCCTCGTGCTCGCCCGAGCTCGCCTCGCGGATCTGCCGGTAGGCGGTGAAGAGCAGGAACGCGCCGAAGAGGTAGAAGACCCAGGCGAAATTCTCGATGATGGCGGCGCCCACGAGGATGAACACGCCGCGCAGGATCAGCGCGATGATGATGCCCACCATCAGCACCTCTTGCTGATACTTCCTCGGCACGGCGAAGTTCGCCATGATGATGATGAACACGAAGAGGTTGTCGACCGAGAGCGAGTACTCGGTGACCCAGCCCGTGAGGAACTGCATCGCGTCGGTGCTTCCGACGAACGCCCACATGAGCCCGAAGAAGATCAAGGCGAGGACGACGTAGAAGGCCACCCACAGGCCCGCCTCCTTCATGGAGGGGATGTGCGGGCGCTTGAACACGTACAGCAGGTCGAAGAGCAGCACCGCGATCAGGACCACGAAGGACCCGATCTCGAACCACAGGGGGATGGGGGTGGTCTGCGAGGCGTGGCCGGCCGCTTCACCGGCCGCCATGAGAACTGAAGCGGAGTGAATCACTGTCCGCCTTTCTAAAGCGTCGTGAGACCCCTGTCCTTGCGGGAGGGGTATGAACCATTCCCGCAAGTCTCTCCGCCACGCCCCGGTGATGCCTCAACCGGGGGGCGACCACTGCGACCGGCCCAGGCTTCCCTCGAGAAGGAATGCTCTGGGCGTGTTGACGATCTGCAGCGCGATCGGATACTCCCCTACGCTGCCCACCAGCCTACCCCACGCCGTGTTTCGCGCGCGTGAACGCTCCGCCCGGCCGCGGGCGCCCGCCCCCTATTCGGCCGCCTTCATGGCCCGCAGCTCCTTCTTGAGGTCGGCTACCTCGTCCCGCAGGCGGGCGGCGAGCTCGAACTGCAGGTCCCCCGCCGCCTGGTGCATCTGCTCGGTGAGCTGGGCGATGAGCCCCACGAGATCCTCGCTCGGGGCCGTCACCAGGCCGTCCTTGAGCAGGGCGTCCTGCGCCTTGGCCGTGGCCGTGGCACCCGTGATGCCGCGCTTGCCCTTGCCGTAGTCGAAGCGACCGAGCAGCTCGGCGGTGTCGGCGTCCTCGCGGGCCAACTGGTCGGTGATGTCGGCGATCTTCTTGCGCAGCGGTTGGGGCTCGATCCCGTGCTCGCGGTTGTACGCCTCCTGAATCTCGCGGCGGCGGTCGGTCTCCTCCAGCGCGCGCTTCATGGAATCGGTGATCCGATCCGCGTACATGTGCACCTCGCCGGAGACGTTACGGGCCGCGCGGCCGATCGTCTGGATGAGCGAGGTGGTGGAGCGCAGGAAGCCCTCCTTGTCCGCATCGAGGATGGCCACGAGCGAGACCTCCGGCAGGTCGAGGCCCTCGCGCAGCAGGTTGATGCCCACCAGCACGTCGAAGACGCCCTGGCGCAGCTCGGAGAGCAGCTCCACGCGACGCAGGGTGTCAACATCGGAGTGCAGGTACTGGACCTTGATGCCGTTCTCGGCGAGGTAGTCGGTGAGGTCCTCCGCCATGCGCTTGGTCAGCGTGGTGACGAGGACGCGTTCGCTCTTGGCCACGCGCTCGTTGATCTCGCCCAGGAGGTCGTCGATCTGGCCCTTGGTCGGCTTGACGATGACTTGGGGGTCCACGAGGCCCGTGGGACGGATGATCTGCTCCACCACGCCGTCCGCCTGGCTCAGCTCATAGTTGCCCGGCGTGGCCGACATGTAGACGGTCTGGCCGATGCGCTCCAGGAACTCGTCCCACTTCAGGGGCCGGTTGTCCATGGCCGAGGGGAGGCGGAAGCCGTGCTCCACGAGCGTGCGCTTGCGGGACATGTCGCCCTCGTACATGGCACCGATCTGCGGGACGGTCACGTGGGACTCGTCGATGATGAGCAGGAAGTCGTCGGGGAAGTAATCGAGCAGGCAGTGGGGCGCGCTGCCCGGTCCGCGATCGTCGATGTGCCGCGAGTAGTTCTCGATGCCGTTCGTGAAGCCCATCTGGGCCATCATCTCGAGGTCGTACGTGGTGCGCATGCGCAGGCGCTGGGCCTCCACGAGCTTGTGCTGGCCCTCCAGCTCCGCGAGGCGCTCGGCCAGCTCGGCCTCGATGGAGCCGATGGCCTTCTGCATGCGCTCGTGGCCCGCGACGTAGTGCGAGGCGGGGAAGATGTACATCTCCGTCTCCTCGCGCACCACCTCGCCCGTGAGCGGGTTGAGCGTCTGGATCGCCTCGATCTCGTCGCCGAAGAATTCGACGCGGACGGCGAGCTCCTCGTACATGGGGATGATCTCCACCGTGTCGCCGCGCACGCGGAAGGTGCCGCGGTGGAAGTCGATGTCGTTGCGCGCGTACTGCATGTCAACGAAGCGCCGCAGCAGCTTGTCCCGGTCCAGCTCCTCACCCACCTTGAGGGTGACCATCTGCTCGATGTATTCCTCCGGCGTGCCGAGGCCGTAGATGCACGAGACGGTGGCGACGACGATGACGTCGCGGCGCGTCAGGAGGGCGTTCGTGGCGGAGTGGCGCAGGCGCTCCACCTCCTCGTTGACCGAGGAGTCCTTCTCGATGAAGGTGTCCGTCTGAGGCACGTAGGCCTCCGGCTGGTAGTAGTCGTAGTAGGAGACGAAGTACTCCACCGCGTTGTTCGGCAACAGCTCGCGGAACTCATTGGCGAGCTGCGCCGCGAGCGTCTTGTTCTGCACGAGCACGAGGGTGGGGCGCTGCACGGCCTCGACGAGCCACGTGGCCGTGGCCGACTTGCCGGTGCCCGTGGCGCCCATGAGCACCACGTCCTTTTCCCCTGCGTTGATGCGTGCCGTCAGTTCGGCGATCGCCGTGGGCTGGTCCCCCGCCGGCTGATACTCGGAGACGACCTCGAAGGGCGCCACCACGCGTTCGATTTTCTGAGCCAAGGACATGACACCCAGCCTACGGCGCACCCCCGACGCCTCGCATGGCTTTCAGCCCAGGGCACGACGCCGCGTGGGCTCGGCGGGCGGGCTCAGCGCGCGCCGGCGGCCAGCAACAGCTCCCAGAGCTCCGTCACCTGCGCCTCGAGCTCGGGCAGGCCCGCGTCGTTGACGATGAGCCGGGTCGCCGCGGCGGCGCGCTGCTCGTCGCTCGCCTGGGCCCCGATGCGCCCGAGCGCCTGCTCCCTGCTCATCCCGCGGTCGCGTTCCATGCGCCGCACGCGCGTTTCCTGGGGGGCCTGCACCACGATCACCTCGTCGAAGGCCGGGGCCTGGCCGGTCTCGACGAGCAGCGGGATGTCCTCGATCACCAGCTGCCCGGCCGGAGCCGCCGCGAGGCGCGCCGCCGCCTCGGCCCGCACGAGCGGGTGGATGACCGCGTTGAGCCGCTCCCTCGCCTCGTCGCTTCCGAAGACGAGGGCGCCCAGCGCGGCCCGGTCGAGCCGCCCGTCCCGGTCGAGCACCGACTCGCCGAAGGCGGCAACGATGCCGCGCAGGCCCTCGCCGCCCGGTTCCTGCAGCTCACGCACGATCTGATCGGCGTCGATGATGAGCGCGCCTCGCGCCTGCAGCAGGGAGGCGACGGTGGACTTGCCGGAGGCGATGCCTCCCGTGAGGCCGATGCGGGGGCGTTCGATGCTCATGGGCACATTGTGCCGCACCCCGGCTCGCGCCAGCGCACCCCGGCGCGCAGCTTCAACGGCCCCGCCCGCGCCGCCGGCCGCTCCGCCGGCCGCTCCGCGAGGGGCTCGCGACGTTCGTCGGACACCGGCGTCGCACCCGCTCAGCCGAAGAGCGGGCCGGCGCGACCGGCCATGACCCTCGAGGCGAGGGCCACGGCGAGCATGCCGCCCATGACCGAGCAGGCCAGCGCCACGTGCCAGCCCCTCCCCCAGGGCCGGTCGCGGCAGAGCCACCACAGAAGCCACCCCAGCCCGCCGAGCACGCCGCCTACCGGCCCCGACACCGGGAGGAGCACGATGCCCCACCCCATGACGTCGGTGCACGCCGGCCCGGCATCGGCGCACGCCATGCCGGAGACGAACACCATGGCGCCGCCCACGAGGAAAAGCCCCCAGCCGAACACCCCTGTGACGATCCAGAGCCACCCCACGGGGGCCGGAGCGAGGGAAGGAGTCGGTGGTGGGCCGTGGCCCTGCTGGGTCTGCATGTCCTTCAGCCTGCGCCACGCCGCGCCAGCCCGTCGGCCGACGGACGCGCGCTGTGGAGCCAACTAAGCTGTGAGGGTGACGCACACCCCCGCAGCCCCCCAGCCAGAGGTGCGCGCGCTGCATTTCACGTCCCTGCAGGCCGAGGTGGAACACCGCCTCGAGATCCAGCGCTCGGTCTTCCTGACCCGCCTCGTGCCGGTCGCCACGGAGGAGGCCGCCCGCGCGATCATCGAGGAGCAGCGCCGGGCGCACCACGACGCCAGGCACCACTGCAGCGCCTTCGTGCTCGGCGCCGATCGCGAGGTCCAGCGCTCAAGCGACGACGGGGAGCCCTCCGGCACCGCCGGCGTGCCCATGATGCAGGCGCTGTTGCAGCGCGAGACCGTGGAGGGCCGCCGGGACCTCAGCGACGTCGTCGCCGTGACCACCCGCTGGTTCGGCGGCATCCTGCTGGGCGCCGGAGGACTCGTGCGCGCCTATTCCGACTCGGTGTCGCAGGCCGTCGCCGCCGCGAGGCTGCGCCCCTACGAGCGCGTCCGCGAACTCATCGTCGTCCTCCCCATGGCCGAGGCCGGGCGCGGTGAAAACGTCTTGCGCCACCTCGGGCCCGCCGTCCTGCGCACCGAGTACACGCCAGCGAGCGTCGAGGTGTTCCTCGGGGTGGCGGACACCGAGGCCGCCCTGGCGGCGGCCAAGGCGCAGATCGAGGCCGCCCTGCAGGGTGGCGTGAACTTCAGGACAGGAGAGGCTGCGTGGGCGGCATGAGCGAGCCCTTCCCCCTCGACCTCGAGCGCCTCCGGCGCCGCCCCGACGTCGAGGACCCCACCCTGCAGGCCCACGATGCGACGGACGTGCTGCTGGTCCAGCGGGGCCTCGAGCACGCGCGCGCCCACGGGCTGCGCGGCGAGCAGATCCTCATCGTCGGCGAGCGGCACGGCGCCATCACGCTTGCCCTCGCGGCCGCCGGGCTGCGCGGCATGCTGGTGCACCAGGACCGGCTCGCCCACGAGCGGGCGCTGGATCGCAACGCCGACGAGCTGGGGCTTGCCGGAAGCTACGGGCGTCTCGAGCGGGTCGGCGACGGCGCGGCCGGGGCCCGGCTGCTCCTGTGGCAGCTCCCCCGCCAGGTCGGCGCCGTGCGGCGGACCGTGGCCGAACTCGCCGCCGTCCCCTCCGGCGCCTTGCTCCTCGCGGGCGGCCGTGTGAAGCACCTCAGCGTGGGCATGAACGCTCCCCTGGCCGAGGGCTTCGGCGACGTGGAGCCGCAGCTGGCCGAGCGCAAGTCCCGGCTGCTGCTCGTGCACCGGGACGCAGAACGCTCGCTCGCGGTGCCGCCGGGCGGTAGCGCGAGCGTCACGGTGGGCGGCCAACGCCTCGAGCTGCGCGGCGAGGCCGAGTCCTTCGGCGGTGCGGCCCTGGATCCGGGCACCCGCCTGCTCCTGGACACGCTGGCGGCGCGCGGCACGGCGGCGGGAAACGACCCGGCCACCGTGGTCGACCTCGGTTGCGGCAACGGCACGATCGCGGCCTGGGCCGCCCTCACGTGGCCGGGCGCCCGCATCGAGGCGACCGACGACTCCCGCGACGCCGTCGCCGCGGCTGCCGCCTCGCTCGAGGCGAGCGGCGTGGCGAGGCGCGCCCGCGTGGTGAGGGCGGACGGTGGCGACCACCTCGCGGAGGGGGCGGCCGACGTCGTGCTCCTGAACCCGCCCTTCCATCAGGGCGGCACGGTGCACACGGGCATCGCCACGAAGCTCATGCGCGAGGCCGCGCGGATGCTGCGCCCGGGCGGCACGCTCCTGTGCGTGTGGAACTCGCACCTGCGCTACCGCCCGCGGCTCGAGCGCCTCGTCGGCCCCACCGAACAGCTCGCCCGCGACCGCACCTTCACCGTGACCGCCTCGACGCGCCGCGGCTGACGCGCGGCGAGAGCCAGCCCTAGGCCAAGCGCAGGCGCCCGGCCGTGTCCGGCCAGGACACCACGGTGCGCTCGGCGGGCACCAGCGCCTTCGTCTGCAGCGCCGGCGCCACGACGATCCCCCGGGGCGAGACCTCGAGCAGGGCCAGGCGCGTCGGCTCGCCGTCCAGGGTCCATTCCCGAGCGAGGTGGCTCAGCCCGCACTCCTGCACGCTCTCCTCCGCCTCGACCCAGGCCGCGTCCGGCCCCGCCGGATGCCCCAAGACGTCCCGCGGCCGCAGGAGCTCGTAGCCGGCATCGAGCGGCTCCAGCCAGCCAACGGTCTCCCCGTCCTCGCGCGTGACGCGCACCCATTCCTGCATCGTTGCTTCCACCTGATCCTGTTGTGTTTCCGGCACCCTGTCGGCGCGGGCTGGGGTGAGTCTTGCCCCGGCCGGACGGCGCGGGGAAAGCAACGGGGCGGGCCCCTCCGTGAGGAGGGACCCGCCCCGTGTGGCGGTGTGAACCGTGCCGGTCTGGCGACCGGCGCCGGGTCAGTTGCCGGTCAGCTTCTCGCGCAGAGCGGCGAGGGCCTCGTCGGAAGCCAGGGTGCCGTGCTCGGCCTCCTCGGCCACGGGGGCCTCGGAGGAGTACGAGGCCGGAGCCGGGGCGGCGGTGCCGGCGGCGGCATCCTGCTCGGCGGCGGCGGCAACCTGCTTCTTGTGGGCCTCCCAGCGGGCCTGAGCCTCGGCGTACTGAGCCTCCCACGCGGCGCGCTGCGCCTCGTAGCCCTCAAGCCACTCGTTGGTCTCCGGATCGAAGCCCTCGGGGTACTTGTAGTTGCCCTGCTCGTCGTACTCGGCGGCCATGCCGTACAGCGCCGGGTCGAACTCGGTGCCCTCGGGATCGACGCCCTCGTTGGCCTGCTTGAGGGACAGCGAGATGCGGCGACGCTCGAGATCGATGTCGATGACCTTGACGAAGATCTCCTCGCCCACGGACACAACCTGCTCGGCGAGGTCGATGTGACGCTCGGCCAGCTCGGAGATGTGCACGAGGCCCTCGATGCCGTCCTCGACACGCACGAACGCGCCGAAGGGAACGAGCTTGGTGACCTTGCCCGGGACAACCTGGCCCAGGGCGTGGGTGCGGGCGAAGGCCTGCCACGGATCTTCCTGGGTGGCCTTCAGGGACAGGGAGACGCGCTCGCGGTCCATGTCGACCTCGAGCACCTCGACGGTGACCTTCTGGCCAACCTCGACGACCTCGGACGGGTGATCGATGTGCTTCCAGGACAGCTCGGAGACGTGCACCAGGCCGTCGACGCCACCCAGGTCCACGAAGGCACCGAAGTTGACGATGGAGGACACGACGCCCTCGCGGACCTGGCCCTTCTCGAGCTTGTTGAGGAAGTCGGTGCGAACGGCCGACTGGGTCTCCTCGAGCCAGGCACGGCGGGACAGGACCACGTTGTTGCGGTTCTTGTCCAATTCGATGATCTTGGCCTCGAGCTGCTGACCGATGTAGGGGGCCAGGTCGCGGACGCGACGCATCTCGACGAGGGAGGCGGGCAGGAAGCCGCGCAGGCCGATGTCGAGGATGAGGCCACCCTTGACGACCTCGATGACGGTGCCGGTGACGACGCCGTCCTCTTCCTTGACCTTCTCGATGTCGCCCCAGGCACGCTCGTACTGAGCGCGCTTCTTGGACAGGATCAGGCGGCCTTCCTTGTCCTCCTTGGTGAGAACGAGGGCCTCGACGGTGTCGCCAACCCCGACGACGTCGGACGGATCCACATCGTGCTTGATGGAGAGCTCGCGAGACGGGATGACACCCTCGGTCTTGTACCCGATGTCCAGCAGGACCTCGTCGTGATCAACCTTGACGACCTGACCCTCAACGAGGTCACCGTCGTTGAAGTACTTGATCGTGGCGTCGACGGCGGCGAGGAAGTCCTCTGCGCTGCCGATGTCGTTGACGGCAACCTGCGGGATTCCGGTCTTGTCCGGGTTCGTGATCGTCATGTAGAAGGGGCTCCGATACGGATAGGAAATCGGTCGGTCTGCGGCAGATGGGCCGCCACACCGAGTGGTTAGGGGTGGTACTGCGTTCGCGCACGCGAAGGCGCGGACCGTCCTAGTCTACGGTCGGGCGGGGCCCCGGGTCAAAGCCGGAGCGGGCCGTGAGGGATCTCACAGCCCGGCCCTCGCCCTCCGCTCCAGCGCCTAGAAGGTGTAGCTATTGCGCGGCGCGCGGCTCGGTGCGAAGAGGGCGTCGAGCGCCGCCGGCGCGGAGGCCTCGACGCGGGCGCGGCCGTAGCTGACCAGCTCGCTCACGCTCACGGTGCCGAGATAGAGCGAACCGAGCGCCTCGGCGTCGAGGCTCAGGCGCGGTGCCTCGGCGCCCGCGCCTGCTGCGCCGGGGGCGCACACGGTCTCGCCCGCGTCGCGGCCGAGCGTGTACTCCCCCGCAATGAGGCCGAGGCGATCCTGCACCTCGAGCACCACGGCGCCGTCCGCGCCCAGGCCGCGCGCGTTGAAGGCGTCGACGACGTCGAGCACGCGGACCCAGAGGTGATCGGCGCGGCGCCCGCGCGAGACATCGCGCTGGTTGACCAGGGCCCAGCCCAGGGCGAAGTCGTCCGGCGCCTCGCGCCACACGAGCTCCTCGACGAGGTCGGTGGCCGCGAGCGCCTCCCACAGGGCCAGCTCGGCGAGCCGGTCGGCGGCGCCGAGGTCGACGATCTTCAGCCGCGTCGGCTGCTCTTTGAATCCGCCGAACTTGGAGAGGGCGAAGCCGCGCGCGGCCCCGTCCGGCCCGAGCACGAGCAGCGGGCGCAGCCGCTCGTCGTGCCCCTTGATGGCCCACGCGTTCGTCTCCCCGGCCGCGCGGCGGCGGTAGGCGTGCGTGTGGCCCGTCTGGCCGGGCGTCGTCTCCTGGAAAGCGGCAAAGGCGTCCTCGTAGCAGCGGGCGAAGGCCTCCCAGGTGGGGACGATCACCGTCAGGCCCGCGGCCCGCAGCGCCTCGGCCGCTTCCTGGCGCAGCCCGAGGCCGTCGCGCACCCGGATCGTGACCTCGGTCGAGTAGGCGGCGCAACCGAAGCCGTAGCGGCCGTAGATGCCGCCCTCCGAGGCCGTGAGCAGCGAGAGCGGGAGGCCCTCGCGTTTGGCCCGCTCCAGGGCCCCGTGCATCATGGCGGAGAGGATCCCGCGGCGGCGGTGCGTGCCCCGCACCGTCACCTCCGTCACCATCTGCGCCGGGAGCGTGGCCCCCTGGGCCACCCCGACGGAGCCGACGTAGTCGCCGAAGGTGGCGACGGGCCGGCCGGCCGCGAGCGAGCCGGCCGGCTGTGCGTCGTCGTACACCGCCGTGAGCAGCGTGTTCTCCGCGCGGAAACGGTCCAGCTGGGCGATCTCCAGCTCGGCACCTCGCGGCTCGTCGAGGAAGCCGTAGTCGATGGCGCGAACAAACTCGGCCGCCCGCTCATCGAAAGTGCCTGCGGCGCCCTGGACGGTGAACGACTCGTAGCGCAACGCGCTCATGTGCGTGACTCCTGACAAACGTGGGATGGGGGTGGACGGGGAGGGACGGCGCCTAGTGGGCGGCGTCGTGCCAGGTGGCGCCGACGCCCACGTGCACATCGAGCGGGACGGAGAGCTCCATGGCGGAACCCATCTCTTCCTCGACCAGCGCCGTGACGGCCTCGAGCTCGCCGGGGGCGACCTCGAGCACCAATTCATCGTGCACCTGCAGCAGGAGCCGCGAACGCAGGCCGGCCGCCTCGAGGCGCGCCCGCACCTTGAGCATGGCCACCTTGATGATGTCGGCGGCCGTGCCCTGGATGGGCGCGTTGAGGGCGGCGCGCTCCGCCGCGTCCTTGGCCTGACGCACATCGGACTTGAGATCGGGCAGGTTGCGGCGACGGCCGAGCAGCGTCTCGGTGAAGCCGTCCTTGTGGGCCTGCGTGACGACGCCGCTGAGGTACTCCCGCACCGCGCCGAAGCGCTTGTAGTAGTCGCTCATGAGCGTGCGGGCCTCGTCCACCCCGATGTTCAGCTGCTTGGAGAGGCCGAAGGAGCTCAGGCCGTAGGCGAGGCCGTAGCTCATGGCCTTGACCTTGGACCGCATGGCCGGCGTGACGTCCTCCGGCTCCACCCCGAAGACGTGGGAGCCGACGAAGCGATGCAGGTCCTCGCCGTCCTTGAAGGCCTGGATGAGCGCCTCGTCCTGGGCCAGGTGCACCAGGATGCGCATCTCGATCTGCGAGTAGTCGGCCGTCAGCAGGATCTCGTAGCCCGCCCCGACGGTGAAGACCTCGCGGATGCGACGCCCTTCCTCCGAGCGCACCGGGATGTTCTGCAGATTGGGGTTGAGCGAGGAGAGGCGGCCCGTCGCCGCGATGGTCTGCGCGTAGGTCGTGTGGATGCGACCGTCCTCGGCCACCGCCTTGCGCAGGCCCTCGACCGTCTGCTTGAGCTTTGACGCGTCGCGGTGGGCCATGAGCGCGGCGAGGAAGGGGTGACCGGTCTTCTCGAGCAGCTCCTGCAGGCTCGCCGCGTCGGTCGTGTAGCCCGTCTTGATCTTCTTGGTCTTGGGCAGATCGAGCTCTTCGAAGAGGACCACCTGCAGCTGCTTGGGCGAGCCGAGGTTCACCTCGTGCCCGATCGCGGCGTAGGCCTCCTCCTTGGCCCGCTCCATCTGCGCACCGAAGTCGGCGATGAGCGCCTCCAGGCGCTCGACGTCCACCGCGATGCCGGCGGCCTCCATCTCGACGAGCACGCGGGAGAGCGGCAGCTCGAGGTCGCGCAGGAGCGGCGTCTGGCCGTTCTTCTCCAGCACGGGCGCGAGCACCGCGTGCAGGCGGCGCACGGCGTCGGCCCGGCGCGCGGCGGCCTGGGCCGTGGCGGAGTGATCCAGGTCGAGCGCCAGCTCGCCCTGGACCGAGGGGGCGGTCTCCTCCTCGAGGCTCTCCTGGAGGTAGATCTGCACCAGATCGCTCAGCTCGTGGCTGCGGCGATCCGGCTGGTCGATGTAGGCCGAGATCATCGTGTCGTCCACGACGCCGTCCAGCTCGAGCCCGCGAGCCCTGAAGGCCTTGAGCGCCACCTTCGCGTCGTGCAGCACCTTCGGCGCCCCGGAGTCGGCGAGGTAGTCGGCCAGGGCTTGCGTCGCCTCGGCGTCCAGCTCGGTGGGATCGATCCACGCCGTGGCGCCCTCGCGGGCCAGGGCGAGGGAGGCGACGTCGCCCGGGGAGCCGGGCAGGGCGCCGTCCGGCATCTCGATCTGCGCGGCGAGGGCGTGCACCGCACCGGCCCCGGCGCCGATCCACGCCGCCAACGCCCCGGCGTCGGCCAGCAGCTGGGCCTCCGGCACCTCGACCTGCTCGGCCGGCTCGGCGCTCACCGCGAAGACGTCGGCCACGCGCTTGCGCAGCGTCTTGAACTCGAAGCGTGTGAACAGCGCGTCGAGCTCCTGGGCATCGGGCGTGCCCAGCTCCATCTCCTCGAACGGGACGGGCAGCTCGAGCGTGCGCACCAGGGCGTTGAGCTTGCGGTTGCGCCGCACATCGTCCGCGTGGGCCCGCAGGTTCTCCCCCGCCTTGCCCCTGATCTCATCGGCGTGTTCGAGCACCTGCTCCGCCGTGCCGTAGAGGTTGATCCACTTGGCGGCGGTCTTGGGGCCCACGCCGGGGACGCCGGGCAGGTTGTCGGCCTTCTCCCCCACGAGCGCCGCGAGGTCGGGGTAGTTGGCCGGCCACACGCCGTACTTCTCCATGACCGCGTCGGCGTCCATGGGCGGGATGTCCGAGACACCCTTCTTGGGATAGAGCACCGTGACGTGCTCGTCGATGAGCTGGAAGGCGTCGCGGTCGCCGGAAACGACGATGACGTCGTAGCCGGCCGCCTGCCCCTGGCTGGAGACCGAGGCGATGATGTCGTCCGCCTCGAAACCCTCCATCGAGATCGTGGGGATGTTCAGGGCATGCATGAGGGCCTCGATCATCTCGATCTGCCCCTTGAACGGCTCGGGGGTGGCGTCGCGGCCGCCCTTGTACTCCTCGTACTCCTCCGAACGGAAGGTGGGCCCGGAGAGGTCGAACGCGACCGCCACGTGGGTCGGCTCGCGCTGTTCGATCATCTTCAGGAGCATGGAGGTGAAGCCGTAGACGGCGTTGGTGAACTCACCCTTGTCCGTGTAGAAGTTCTCGTAGTTCAGGGCGTAGAAGGCCCTGAAGGCCATCGAGTGCCCGTCGAGGACCAGGATGCGGGGGCGGGGGGCGTCCACGGAAGCGGACTTGGCGGCGTCAGTCACAGATGCAAGCCTAGTGCCCATGACCGACAAGCACCCAGCGCCGAGCGCCCCGCCAGCGGGCGAGGCCCCCGCCCCCTTCGCCGAGCAACTGAGCGCTGCCGGTGTCCCCCACGCCTTGTGGCCCATGCTCGCCTCGCACGGCGTCGGGGACCTCGTGCCCAAGCTGGGCATCGTCTTCACGCGGATGGAGGTGGACCGGGTCGAGGCCACCATGCCCGTGACGGGAAACACGCAGGTGGTGGGACTGCTCCACGGCGGCGCGACCGCCGCGCTCGCTGAAACCCTCGGCTCCTTCGCCGCAGCGCTGCACGCGCGCGGTCGGCGCAACCCGGTGGGCGTCGACCTGAACATCACGCACCATCGCGGCGCCCGCGCCGGCCTCGTCACCGCCGTGTGCACGCCCCTGCATCTCGGCCGCACGAGCACGAGCCATCAGATCGCCGTGAGCGACGAGCAGGGCCGCCGCATCGCCACGGCCCGCATCACCAACCAACTCCTCGAGCCGCGGGGCTGAGCCCGGCGCTTGACCCCGACGGGCCGGGCCCGCGCAAGCGGCCGGCCCGGCACACGCCACAAGGCCCCGCCTCCCTTGAGGGGAGGCGGGGCCTTGTGCGTGGTGCGGGCCTTCGTGCGGGGCGCGGCGCCGCGCGTCGGCTCACGTTCGGCTCAGAGTCCCACGAGCTCGCTCAGGTGCGGGACGATCAGCACGATGCCGAAGAGCACCACGATGCCCGAGACGACGAAGCAGGCCCAGGAACCCACGCGGTGCAGCGTGCGGTTGCGGTCCTCATCCTCGGCCACAGCCTGCAGGCGCACGCCCAGGCCGTAGAGGCCCACGATGACGAGCGCGGCGAGGACGGTGACCACGGCCACCTGCACAAAGGCGATCCACTCGACCATGATCAGTTCTCCTTCTGCTCGACGGCGGGGGCGGCACTGGTGGGGGCGTCGGCGGCGTCAAGGTCGTCGGTGGCTTCGGCGTCGGGTGCCGCCTCGTCCGCCTTCGCTGCCCGACGACGGGCGGCGGCTTCCTCGTCCAGCTTGCGGCGCGTCTCGCGCAGCTCGGCGGCCGCGAGCTCCTTGGCGTGCTTGGCCGCCTCGTCGGCCGCACGGCGGGCGCGCTTGGCCTCCATCTCGGCGCGCTGGGCGGCGTTGCGGGCCTTGCGGGCCACGGAACGGCGCTCCTTCTTGGTGGGGATGTGCACGGCGGCGCCCGAGTTGTCGACGTCGCTCATGGCGTTGTGGTGGCCGACCGCGTCCTTCTGCGAGTAGATGAAGATGCCGAGGATGGAGGCCAGGCCCACCACCACGAGGATGATCATGCCCACGAGGCCGAGGTGCGTGAGGGCGGCGGCCACGGCGCCGACGATGGCGGCGGCGGGCAGCGTGAAGAGCCAGCCGGTCGCGATGCGGCCGGCGGTGCGCCAGCGCACGCCCGCGCCCTTGCGACCCAGGCCGGAACCGATCACGGAGCCGGAGGCCACCTGCGTCGTGGAGAGCGCGAAGCCGAGGTGGGAGGAGGCGAGGATCGCCGAGGCGGTGGAGACCTCCGCCGCGAAACCCTGGGCGGGCTTGACGTCGGTGAGGCCCTTACCCATGGTGCGCATGATGCGCCAGCCGCCCGTGTAGGTGCCGAGCGCGATCGCCACGGCACACGCGGCGACGACCCAGAGCTCCGGACCGGACCCGGCGGACTGATGTCCCGCGGAGATCAACACGAGCGTGATGATGCCCATCGTCTTCTGCGCATCGTTGGTGCCGTGGGCCAGCGCCACGAGGGAGGAGGAGAAGATCTGGCCGACGCGGAAGCCGCCGCGGCGCGGCGAGGCCGTGCCGGAGGGGCGCTTGGTGATCCAGTAGGCCAGCTTCGTGGCCAGGAAGGCGGCGAAGCCGGCGATGAGCGGGGCGGCCAGGGCCGGCAGCAGCACCTTGTCGACGAGCGTGCCGTAGTTGACGGCGCCGAAGCCGGCGCCGACGATCGCCGCGCCGATGAGGCCGCCGAACAGCGCGTGGGAGGAGCTCGAGGGCAGGCCCTTGAGCCACGTGATGAGGTTCCAGATCACGGCGCCCATGAGGCCGGCCAGGATGATCGACGGGGTGATCGCGACCGACCCCGGCCCCTCGCCCTCGTTGATGATGCCCTTGGAGACCGTCTTGGCCACCTCGGTGGACAGGAACGCGCCCACGAGGTTCAGCGCGGCGGCCAGCGCGACCGCGGTTTTGGGCTTGATGGCCCCCGTGGCGACCGGCGTCGCCATGGCGTTGGCCGTGTCGTGGAAGCCGTTGGTGAAGTCGAAGAACAGCGCGAGCACAATGACGATGACCACGAGCAAGAGCGGGTCCATGCGTTTCCTCGTATCGGTGTGAGAGGGAGGGGTACTGCCGATCACCGAAGCGGGGAGGGCGCGGGTCACCGGGCGTTCACCCTGCGTTCAGGCAGGGCCTCAACTATCTTAGGGCCTCTCACCCGTGCGTCACGACGTGGCGCAGCTCTCTCACGGGCGCAAAAACGGACCCCCATGGCGGCCCACCCTGTCAGGTGGGGCGCCACGGGGGTCCGTTGCACAGGTGCCCGAGGCGGGACTCGAACCCGCACGACTTTCGTCGCCGCATTTTGAGTGCGGTGCGTCTACCAATTCCGCCACTCGGGCCGGCGGGCCGCCGATTCGCGCGCCCCTTGCGGGATGCGCGCGCCAAACGTGCTCGCGTGCACCCACTCTACTAGTCTATTCACGGTTGACGCGCAACGGAGCGCCTCCCCTCCCCCTGCACGCGCCCCCTCCAAGGAGTCACCATGAGCACCCAGCCCGCCCGCCGCGTCATCGTCGCAGAAGACGAGACGCTCATCCGCCTCGACATCGTCGAGATGCTGGAGCAGGAGGGCTACGAGGTGGTGGCCCAGGCGGCCAACGGCGAACAGGCGGTGGCGCTGGCCAAGGAGCACCGCCCGGATCTGGTGCTCATGGACGTCAAGATGCCGATCATGGACGGCATCACCGCCGCCGCCGCGCTCAGCGCCGACCGCATCGCCCCCGTGGTCCTGCTCACGGCCTTCAGCCAGCGCGAGCTCGTGGAGCGGGCGCAGGAGGCCGGCGCCATGGCCTATGTGGTCAAGCCCTTCACGCAGAACGACCTCATCCCCGCGATCGAGATCGCCATCTCGCGCGGCGAACAGATCGCGGCGCTGGCGAACGAGATCAGCGACCTGCAGGAACAGTTCGAGACCCGCAAGCTCGTTGACCGCGCCAAGGCCCGCCTCATGTCCTCGCTCGGCCTCACCGAACCCGATGCCTTCCGCTGGATTCAGAAGACCTCGATGGATCGCCGGCTCTCGATGCGCGAGGTCGCGGACGCCGTGCTGGATCAGATCCAGCCCAAGTAGTCTCCCCTCGTCTGAACGACGGCGGCCCCACCCACGGGTGGGGCCGCCGTCGTGCATCTGTGCCTCCCCGTGCCCGACGGCGGGTGCCCACCCACGCGTCGGGGCGGCGGCTCGCGCCGCTCCCCCGGCACGACGACGCCCCCTCGCCCCGGGTGGGACGAGGGGGCGTCGGGCGCCTGACGGGGCTGGCTCAGCCCTCGTTCATGCGACGGACGATGTCCTCGGCCGCCTGCTCACGCGTCCGCCAGGGGCGGATCTCCTCGTGACGGGCCTCGTTGCGCTCACCGGCCGGGCCACCCTCGAGGATGTCCCCGATGCGGTGCACGCGCAGCGAGTTGGTTGAGCCGGCCTTGCCTGGCGGCGAGCCGGAGACGACGAGCACGAGGTCGTCGTTCTGCACGAGGCCGTCGGCCAGGAGCAGCTCCTCGACCTGCTGGCTCATCTTGTCGGTGTGATCCACGAACTCCACGAGCTTGGGCGTGATGCCCCAGAACAGGCACATGTAGTTGACCGTCTGCTTGTTCGACGTGAAGCCGAACATGGGCGTCGACGGGCGCATGCGCGAGAGGCGGCGGGCGGAGTCACCGGTCTGCGTGAAGCCGACGATGTATTTGGCACCGACCTCCTGGGCCACCTCGACGGCGGCACGGGTGACGGCGCCGCCGCGGGTGCGGGGGCGGGCCGTCAGCGCCGGGATGCGCGTCAGGCCGTGCTCCTCCGTGGAGGAGATGATGCGGGCCATCGTCTTGATGGCGCCGATGGCGTACTTACCGACGCTCGTCTCGCCGGAGAGCATGACGGCGTCCGCGCCGTCGAGCACGGCATTGGCGCAGTCGGAGGTCTCGGCGCGCGTGGGCGTCGGGGCCTCGATCATCGACTCGAGCACCTGCGTGGCCACGATGACGGGCTTGGCCCAGCGGCGGGCCAGCTCGACCGCGCGCTTCTGCACGATCGGCACGTCCTCCAGCGGGAGCTCGACGCCGAGGTCACCGCGGGCGACCATGATCGCGTCGAAGGCGTCGATGATTTCCTCGAGTGCCTCGACGGCCTGGGGCTTCTCGATCTTGGCGATGACGGGGACGCGGCGCCCCTCCTCGTCCATGATCTCGTGGACGCGGTCGATGTCATCCGCGCGGCGCACGAAGGACAGCGCGACCATGTCGACGCCGGCGCGCAGCGCCCAGCGCAGATCGTCCTCGTCCTTCTCGCTCAGGGCGGGGACGTTCACGGCCACGCCGGGCAGGTTGATGCCCTTGTGGTCCGAGACCTCTCCGCCCACGACGACCTCGGTGACGACGTCGGTGTCCGTGACGGAGAGGGCGCGCAGGCGCACCTTGCCGTCGTTGATGAGCAGGGTGTCCCCCGCGGCGACATCGCCGGGCAGTCCCTTGAAGGTGGTGCCGCACTCGGTGGCATCGCCGGGGACGTCGCGCGTGGTGATCGTGAAGCGATCACCCTCCGCGAGGACGTGGGGGCCGTTGGCGAAGGTCTCCAGGCGGATCTTGGGGCCCTGCAGATCGGCGAAGACGCCGATCGGCTGGGCCAGATCGCTGGAGGCCTGGCGCAAATTGGCCAGAATGTTTGCGTGCGTCGCGTGGTCGCCGTGACTCATGTTGAGTCGGGCCACGTTCATGCCAGCCTCAATCGCCTCCCTGGCCTTGTCCAGGGTGGCGATGGCGGGTCCGAACGTGACGACGATTTTGGCTCGTCTCACCGGTGGCTGCCTCTTTCGTACTCGATGGCATGCTTAAAAAGGGGCGACGTCCTCGGCGCTCCGTTCGGGTGATGGCCGACGTTCCTACCTTGTGTCGACCATCACCCACCTTACTACCTACGAGAGCGAGAAACCGCGATCCGTGGCCTTCACCGGGTCCGGGAGTGACGCACCACCCAGGAAGCGCTGCGCGGCAGCCGCCGCCGAGCGCCCCTCGGCGATGGCCCAGACGATGAGCGAGGCGCCCCGGCCGGCGTCGCCGGCCACGAAGACACCGGGCGCCGCCGTGAACTGCGCGTCGCGGGCGAAGAGCCCGCGCTGCGGTGCGTCGAGGGCCAGCTGCTCCCCCGCTTCGTCCGTCTGCGCGCCCGTGAAGCCGAGCGCGAGCAGGACCAGGTCAGCCTGGATGATGCGCTCGGTGCCGGCCTTGGGCAGGCGGCCCTCCGGCGTGTACTCCGTCTCGGCCACCTTGAGGCCCGTGAGGCGACCACCCTCCCCCACGAACTCCACGGTGGAGGCGAGGTACGTGCGCTCGCCACCCTCCTCGTGCGCCGAGGCGACCTCGAACAGGGCGGGGTGCAGCGGCCACGGCTGCGAGTTCGGGCGCTCGCTCGGCGGCTGCTTGCCGATCGCGAGCGTCGTCACGGAGGCGGCGCCCTGGCGATGCGCCGTGCCGATGCAGTCGGCGCCGGTGTCGCCGCCGCCCAGGATGACCACGTGCTTGCCCTTGGCGTCGATCCGATCCGGCACGTCCTGGCCGTCCACCGCGCGGTTGGACTGCACGAGATACTCCATGGCCTGGTGCACGCCGCCGAGCCCGCGGCCGGGGATCGGCAGCTCGCGGCCCACGGGGGCGCCGGTGGCCACGATGACGGCGTCGTAGCGGCGACGCAGCTCGTCCCAGCTGATGTCCGTGCCGATACTCACACCCGTGCGGAAGCGGGTTCCCTCGGCCTCCATCTGGGCGATGCGCGCGTCGAGGATCTCCTTCTCCAGCTTGTAGTCGGGGATGCCGTAGCGCAGCAGCCCGCCGATCTTGTCGTCCCTCTCGAACACGGCCACCGTGTGCCCGGCGCGCGTGAGCTGCTGGGCGGCGGCCAAGCCGGCCGGGCCGGAGCCGACCACGGCGATCGTGTGCTCGGTCAGGCGCAGCGGCGGCTGCGGCTCCACGCCCTCGCCGGCCAGCGCCGCCTCCGCGATGGAGACCTCGACCTGCTTGATCGTCACGGCCGGCTGGTTGATGCCGAGCACACACGCCGACTCGCACGGGGCCGGGCACAGGCGCCCCGTGAGCTCGGGGAAGTTGTTCGTCGCCTGCAGGCGATCCACGGCCTCCTCCATGCGCCCGCGCCACACGAGATCGTTGAACTCGGGGATGAGGTTGCCGAGCGGGCATCCGGAGTGGCAGAACGGCACGCCGCAGTCCATGCAGCGCCCGGCCTGCGCCTTCACGACGCGCGGATCGGGCTTTTCGTAGACGTCCTTGAAGTCAAGGAGGCGCACCGGAACGGGCCGGCGGGCCTGGGTCTGGCGTTCACGGGTGTTCAGGAATCCGCGCGGATCAGCCACGGGTCGCCTCCAGGATGCGCTCCCAGGCGGCCTCGCCGTCCGGGTCAAGTCCGTCCGCGACCGCCAGCTCGCGCGTGCGGAGCACGGCGGCGTAGTGGCGCGGCATGATTTTGGTGATGCGGGCCGCCGTATCCTGGAAGTCCAGGAGCAGGCGGGCGGCGACGTCGGAACCGGTTTCCTCGCCGTGGCGGAGCAACAGCTCGCGCACGGTCTCGGCGTCCTCTGGGCTCAGCGCCGTGATGAGCAGATCGTTGCTCGCCGCCTCAGCGTTGAGGCGGGCGCGATCGAGGTCGAGCACGTAGGCGACGCCGCCGGACATGCCGGCCGCGAGGTTGCGCCCCACGTCGCCCAGGATGAGGGCCAGGCCGCCGGTCATGTACTCGAGGCCGTGATCGCCGATGCCCTCAACGACGGCGGTGGCTCCCGAGTTGCGCACCAGGAAGCGTTCGCCCACCTGCCCGCGCAGGAACAGCTCGCCCGAGGTGGCGCCGTAGCCCACCACGTTGCCTGCCACGACGTTGTCCTCGGCGAGGAAGGCGGCCTCGCGTCCGGGGCGCACGATGATGCGGCCGCCGGAGAGGCCCTTGCCTGCGTAGTCGTTCGATTCGCCGAAGAGGCGCAGCGTGATGCCCTCCGGCATGAACGCCCCGAGCGACTGGCCGGCCGCGCCGGAGAGCGTCACGTCGATCGTGTCTGGGGCCAGCGTGTCGATGCCGAAGGTCTTCGTCACCACGTGGCCAAGCATGGTGCCGACGCTGCGGTCGGTGTTAACCACGTCGAGGGCGATCCGCACCGGCTCGCGGCGCTGCAGCGCGTCGGCGCTGAGCTCGATCAAGCGGTGATCGAAGTGCTCGTCGAGATCGTGCTGCTGCTGCGTGGAGTTGTACAGCGTCCCGCCGCGCGGACGCTCGTACTCGCCAAACAGCCCGGAAAGGTCGAGGCCGTCGCTCTTCCAGTGGTGGATGGCGCGGTCCGTCTCCAGCAACTCGGCGTGGCCCACTGCCTCCTGGATGCTCCTGAAGCCCAGCTGAGCCAGCAGCTCGCGCACCTCTTGGGCGAGGTACTCGAAGAAGGTGATGACGAACTCCGGCTTGCCGGTGAAGCGTTGGCGCAGCTCGGGGTTCTGGGTCGCGACGCCGACGGGGCAGGTGTCGAGGTGGCAGACGCGCATGAGGATGCAGCCCTGGACCACGAGCGGGGCCGTGGCGAAGCCGAACTCCTCCGCGCCGAGCAGCGCGGCGATGACGACGTCGCGGCCGGTCTTGAGCTGGCCGTCCGCCTGCACCACCACTCGATCGCGCAGGCCGTTAAGCAGCAGGGTCTGCTGGGCCTCCGCGAGGCCCAGCTCCCACGGGGCGCCCGCGTGCTTGAGGGAGTTGAGCGGGCTGGCGCCCGTGCCGCCGTCGTGGCCGGAGATCAGCACGACGTCGGCCTTGGCCTTGGTCACGCCGGCCGCCACGGTGCCGATCCCCACCTCGGAGACCAGCTTCACGTGGACGCGGGCGCTCGGGTTGGCGCGCTTGGCGTCGAAGATGAGCTGGGCGAGGTCCTCGATCGAGTAGATGTCGTGATGCGGCGGAGGGGAGATCAGCCCGACGCCCGGCGTGGAGTGGCGGGTCTTGGCGACCCAGGGGTACATCTTCTGGGCCATGAGCTGGCCGCCCTCGCCCGGCTTGGCCCCCTGCGCCATCTTGATCTGGATGTCGTCGGCGTTGCTCAGGTACAGGCTCGTGACGCCGAAGCGCCCGGAGGCGATCTGCTTCACGGCGCTGCGGCGCTCCGGGTCGAGGAGACGATCGACGTCCTCGCCTCCCTCGCCCGTGTTGGACTTGCCGCCCAGGCGATTCATGGCGATCGCGAGGGACTCGTGGGCCTCCTGCGAGATGGAGCCGTAGCTCATCGCGCCGGTGGAGAAGCGCTTGACGATCTCGGAGATCGGCTCGACCTCGTCGATGCTGATGGGTTCGCGCTCCTCCGCCTTGAAGCGGAAGAGGCCGCGCAGGGTCTTCAGCTCCTCCGCCTGGGCATCGACGCGCGAGGTGTACTCGCGGAAGATGTCGTAGCGGCGCTCGCGCGTGGCGTGCTGGAGCTTGAAGACGGTCTCGGGGTCGAAGAGGTGCGGCGGGCCCTCGCGGCGCCACTGGTACTCGCCGCCCGTCTCGAGGCTGCGGTGCGGGTCCGAGTTGCCGTCGCTCGGGTAGGCGGTGGCGTGGCGCTGCCGCGTCTCCTCGGCGATGACGTCGAGCCCGACGCCGCCCATCTGGGTCGCGGTGCCCGCGAAGTACGCGTCCACCACGGGACGGGCCAGGCCGAGGGCCTCGAAGGTCTGCGCGCCGCAGTAGGAGGACACCGTGGAGATGCCCATCTTGGACATGATCTTCAGGACGCCCTTGCCGAGGCCCTTGATGAGGTTCTTGGCCGCTTGCTCCGGTGCGAGGCCGGGCAGCACGCCCGTGCGGGCGAGGTGCTCCACCGTCTCCAGCGCGAGGTAGGGGTTCACGGCCGTGGCCCCGAAGCCGATGAGCGTGGCCACGTGGTGGACCTCGCGCACATCGCCGGCCTCCACGAGGAGGGAGGTGCGCACGCGGTTGGCGGCGCGCAGCAGGTGGTGGTGCACGGCCGAGGTCAGCAACAGCGACGGAATCGGGGCCCACTGGGCGTTCGAGTCGCGATCGGAGAGCACGATGAACTTCACGCCGCGGTTCACGGCGGCGGAGACCTTCTCACAGATCTCCGTCAGGCGCGCCGCCAGCTCCTCGGCCCCGCCCTCCGGGCGGTAGAGGCCGCGCACTCGCAGGGTCTCCTTTGCGCCGGCGGCGTCGCGCGAGTTGGCGACCCTGGCCAACTGATCGTTGCTCATGACGGGGAAGTCGAGGGCGATCTGGGTGGTCGGCTCGAAGCCGAGGGCGAGCAGGTTGCCGTCGGGGCCAATCGTGGTGCGCAGGCTCGTGACGAGCTCCTCGCGCAGGGCGTCGAGGGGCGGGTTGGTGACCTGGGCAAAGGACTGCACGAAGTAGTCGAAGAGCAGTCGGGGGCGCTGGGACAGCACGGCGATCGGCGTATCGGTGCCCATGGCGCCGAGCGGCTCCGCGCCGTTCTGAGCCATGGGCCCCAGCAGGATGCGCAGCTCCTCGTGCGTGTAGCCGAAGGTCTGCTGGCGCACCTCGATGGAGCCGGCGCCGGAGACGACGTGTTCGCGCTCGGGCAGATCGGCGAGGGAACGCAGATTGTTCTTGACCCACTCGCGCCACGGGTTGGCGGCGGCGACCTCGGCCTTGATCTGGGCGTCCTCCACGATCCGACCCGCCGCGGTGTCGATGAGGAACATCTTGCCGGGCGAGACGCGGCCCTTCCTGATAATGGTGTGCTGATCCAGATCGACGACGCCCACCTCGGAGGCGAGGACGACGAGGCCGTCCTCGCTGACCCAGTACCGCGAGGGGCGCAGGCCGTTGCGATCGAGCACGGCGCCGACGAGCGTGCCGTCGGTGAAGGCCACGGCGGCCGGGCCGTCCCACGGCTCCATGAGCATGGAGTGGTACTCGTAGAACGCGCGCTTGTCCGCGTCCATCGAGAGATCGTTCTCCCAGGCCTCCGGGATCATCATCATGATCGCCTGCGGCAGCGGGCGCCCGGAGAGCATCAGCAGCTCGGCCACCTCGTCGAAGGAGGCGGAGTCGGAGGCACCGGGGGTGCAGATGGGGAAGAGCTCCTCCGGCACCTCGCCCAGCAGCGGCGACGCGAGCTGGGACTGGCGGGCGCGCATCCAATTGCGGTTGCCCTTGACCGTGTTGATCTCGCCGTTATGGGCGATCGTGCGGAAGGGCTGGGCCAGCGGCCAGGAGGGGAAGGTGTTGGTGGAGAAGCGCGAGTGCACCACGCCGATCCGCGAGGCGAAGCGCTCGTCGGAGAGATCGGGGTAGAACGGCTGCAGCTGCGCCGTGGAGAGCATGCCCTTGTAGACGATCGTCTGCGAGGAGAAGCTCGGGAAGTACACGCCTAACTTGGCCTGCGCCCGCTTGCGCACGCGCCAGACCCGGGCGTCCAGGTCGGTGGCGTCGGCCTCGCAGGGCGTGACGAAGAGCTGCGCGAAGCGCGGCATGCAGGCCAGGGCGGCCTCGCCGATGCCGTCGGTGTTGATGGGCAGCTCGCGCCAGCCGAGGACCGTGAGCTCCTCGTCGGCCGCCAGGACCTCGAGCCCGGCCCTGGCCATGGCCTCGTCCGCCTCGTTGGCGGGGAGGAAGGCGGTACCCACGGCGTAGGAGCCGGGCGCCGGCAGCTCGAAGTCGACGACCTCGCGGAAGAACGCGTCCGGCACCTGGACCAGAAGGCCGGCGCCGTCGCCCGTGCCCTCGTCGGCGCCCACGGCGCCGCGGTGTTCGAGCCGGCGCAGGGCGTGCAGCGCCTGCTCCACCAGCTCGTGCTGGGGCTCGCCGTGGAGGCGGGCCAGGACGGCGAGGCCGCAGGCGTCCTTCTCGTTGGCCGGATCGTAGAGGCCGCTCGCCTGCGGAAGCGAGGCGAAGGCCTCGAAGGGATTGGGGGCCGATTGCGGTCGGCGGTGCGCGTGCGGGCGCTGCGTCATGGCGAATCCTTCACATCGAGGAGCTCGGCACCACCGCGCTGAACGTGGGTTCGCGCTGGTACCGTGGGCCGACTCCTCGAAGGGCCGCGGGTGAACCCCCGGGGCCGGCTCGTCCATTCCCGCGCCGCGTGGCGCGGGATGGTGGTCCACGTCGTTGTGGGCCGGCCGCTCGCGTGCGTGGCTCGCGGCTAGAGAGTGCGATGCTGCCCGGCTGTGGCGAGTCCCCATCGCGGCGGGGCGCCAGCCCCGCGGGCACCCCCGGTCCGGAGGCGCACCTCACACGCTACGAGCGGTATGTGTCCACGGTGTTTCGCGGCAGTCACGCGATAGTTGCCTCGCGAGCGCCCCATGTTGCGGTCAAGTTTCTTCTCCCGAGGGAGGGCAAAAGAGCGGCCACCCCGTGGGGGTGACCGCCCTGCAGAACCCACGCCAAGCGCGGGTTCGCGTCAATCTTGCTTGCGCTCCTCGGAGGGCTTGTCCGCCTCCTCCGGCGCGACGTCGTCGGCCGTGGGATACGGGCTCTCCTCCTCGGAGGCCCCGCCCGCCGGCGCGGCCGGAGCCGGCTCGGCCGCCGGGGCCGGCCGCTCGGAGGCCCCGGTGGACACGGTTTCGGTGGACCCGGCCTCGGCCGACGAGGCCTCGGCCGCAACGGCCACAGGCTCCTCGTCGTCCTTGGCCTGGCGTCCCGAGTCCTCGGCGTCGCCCTCGGACGCCTCGCCGGCCGGCGCGCGTCCGGGCAGGTGCATGAAGTCCTCGTCCCGCATGCGGCGCGAGCGCAGGAGGCAGAAGATGAAGATCAGCAGCGCCAGGACGAACACGATGAGCGAGGTCCACACGTTCAGGCGGGCCGTGATGCCGCTGATCGTGATCATCTGCGCCTCGTCGATGCGCATGGCCTCGATCCAGGTGCGCCCCGCGGTGTAGATCACGACGTAGAGCCACACGAGCGCGCCGAAGCGCAGCTTGAAGCGGCGATCCACGAGCAGGAGCACCGCCACGCCGGCCAGGCTCCAGAGGGACTCGTAGAGGAACGTGGGCTGGAAGAGCGTGTCGGCCGGGTAGCCGGCCGGGAAGTTCGGACTGTTCGGGTCGATCCTCAGGCCCCACGGGAGGGTCGTGGCCGAGCCGAAGAGCTCCTGGTTGAACCAATTGCCCCAGCGCCCGATGGCCTGGGCCAGCAGCACGCCGGGGGCGGCGGCGTCGGCAAAGGCCGAGAGGCGCACGCCGGCGCGGCGCGTGCCGATCCACGCGCCGAGCGCGCCCAGGGCGATGGCGCCCCAGATGCCCAAGCCGCCGTTCCAGATGTAGAGGATCTTGATGGGGTCGCCCGTGCCGTCGAAGCCGGGCCCGAAGTACGCATCGGGTGAGCTGATGACGTGGTACAGGCGCCCGCCGATGATCCCGAACGGGATGGCCCAGATCGCCACGTCCCAGATGACGTCGCTCTGCCCGCCGCGGGCCTTCCAGCGGCGCAGCGTGAGCCAGATGGCGGCGATGATGCCGAGGAGGATGCACAGCGCGTAGGCGTGGATCGTCAGCGGGCCGATCGAGAACTTGGCGAGGGACTCGGGCGGCGACGGGATCGCCGCCGGCAAAAGCGCGGAGGCGATCATGCCTTGTCCTTCCCACTCAGGTGAGCGGTCAGGGCGGCGACGGCGGGGACGCCGCCCTCCCCCAGGGCCGCGACGAGCGCGGTGCCGACGATGACACCGTCGGCGTAGGCGCCGATCTCCTCGACGTGCTCGCGGCGGGAGACGCCCAGGCCGACGCAGGCGCGGGGGGCCCCGGCCTCGTGGGCGGCGTCCACGACGCCGCGGGTGGCGGCAGAGACCTCGGAGCGGGCGCCCGTGACGCCCATGACGGAGACGCAGTAGACGAAGCCGCGGCAGGCCTCGACGGTCATCTGCACGCGCTCGGGCGTGCTGGAGGGGGCGGTCAGGAAGACGCGGTCGAGGCCGAACTCGTCGCTCGCCGCGAACCACTCCGCCGCCTCATCGGGGATGAGGTCTGGGGTGATGAGGCCGGCGCCGCCCGCCTCGGCCAAGCGGCGCGAGAACTCGCGTACGCCCATGCGCATGACGGGGTTCCAGTAGGTCATGACCATGACGGCGGCGTCGCAGCGGGAGGTGATGCCAGCGACGATCTCGAAGATGCTCGCCACCCGGAAGCCCTTGGCCAGCGCCTCGGTCGTGGCGGCCTGGATCACCGGCCCGTCCATGACGGGATCCGAATAGGGGATGCCGACCTCGATGACGTCCGCGCCGTTCTCGGCCATGGCCACCGCCGCGTCGATGGTGGCCTGCACGTCGGGGAAGCCGGCGGGCAGGTACGTGATGAGGGCGGGGCGGCCCAGGGCGCGGGCGCGCTCGATGGCCGCCGCCGACTTGGAGACGATCTCAGTGCTCGCGTTCATGCTCATTCACCCTTCCGCGCGGTGTCTTCGTCGATGAGGCCGAACCAGGCCCCTGCGGTTCCCATGTCCTTGTCTCCGCGGCCGGAGAGGCTCACGAGGACGATCTTCTCCGACGGGTCGACGCCCTCGGCGCGGGCCCGTTCGGCGAGCCGCTGGCCCACCTTGAGCGCGCCGGCCAGGGCGTGGGAGGACTCGATGGCCGGGATGATGCCCTCGGTGCGGCTGAGCAGCCGCAGGGCGTCCATGGCCTCGGTGTCGGTGATGGGCTCGTACGTGGCGCGCCCGATGTCGTTGAGGTAGGAGTGCTCCGGCCCGACCCCCGGGTAGTCAAGGCCGGCGGAGATCGAGTGGGACTCGATCGTCTGACCGTCCTCGTCCTGCATGAGGTAGGTGCGGGCGCCGTGGAGCACGCCGGGCAGGCCGAGCGTGATGGTGGCCGCGTGGCGACCGGTCTCGACGCCGTCGCCGCCGGCCTCGAGGCCGTAGAGGGCCACGTCCCGATCATCGAGGAAGCCGTGGAAGATGCCGATGGCGTTGGAACCACCTCCGACGCACGCGCAGACGGCGTCGGGCAGGCGGCCGGCCTGGGCCAGCATCTGCTCGCGGGCCTCGTCGCCGATGACCTCGTGGAAGTAGCGCACCATGGCCGGGAACGGGTGGGCGCCCGCTGCCGTGCCGAGCAGGTAGTGGGTGTGCTCCACGTTGGTCACCCAGTCGCGCAGCGCCTCGTTGATGGCGTCCTTGAGCGTGCGGGAGCCGGCCGTCACGGGGACAACCGTGGCGCCGAGCAGCTCCATGCGGGCGACGTTCAGGGCCTGGCGGCGCGTGTCCTCCTCGCCCATGTAGACCACGCACTCCATGCCGAAGAGCGCCGCCGCGGTGGCGGAGGCCACGCCGTGCTGGCCCGCGCCGGTCTCGGCGATGAGGCGGGTCTTGCCCATGCGCTTGGCCAGGAGCGCCTGGCCGAGGACGTTGTTGATCTTGTGCGAACCGGTGTGGTTGAGGTCCTCGCGCTTGAGGAACACGCGCACGCCGCCGGCGTGCTCGGCGAAGCGCTTGGCCTCGGTGAGCAGCGAGGGACGGTTGGCGTAGTTCAGGAGCAGATCCGTGAACTCGGCCTCGAACTCCGGGTCGGCCTTGGCCTTCTCGAAGGTGTCCTCGAGCTGGTCGAGGGCGGCGATGAGCGACTCGGGCATCCAGCGGCCCCCATACTCCCCAAAGTAGGGTCCGGGGGCATGGCGCAGGCCCTCGCCCGCCAAGAACCGATCGGCCGCGCCGTCTGGCAACGGGGACTGCGTGGTCATGATGCTCCTTCAGATACGCCCGTCGCGCCGGGCGGCGGTGCCGGCCGGCGCGAACGGGTCAGAGGCTCAGGGGTTCTGCGTTGCGGCGCGCACACCCGCACCGGCCGCGGTGAAGGCGGAGACGGCGTCCCGGGGATCGTCGCCCTTCACGAGGGCCTCCCCCACGAGCACGGCGTCGGCGCCGGAGCGCGCGTAGTCGATGACGTCGTCGACGCCGGACACGCCCGACTCGGCGACGGCGATGGCGCCGGCCGGGATCAGTCCGGCCAAACGGGCAAAGATGGCGTTGTCGACGTCGAGCGTCTTCAGGTTGCGCACGTTGATGCCGATGAGGCGGGCCCCGACCGCGACGGCGCGCTCGATCTCCGCCTCGGTGTGGGTCTCCACGAGCGCCGTCATGCCGAGCGACACGGTGAGTTCGAGGAAGGCCTTGAGGGTCTCATCATCCAGCGCGGCGACGATGAGCAGCACGAGGTCTGCGCCGTGGGCGCGGGCCTCGAAGATCTGGTACTCGTCGACCGTGAAGTCCTTGCGCAGGACGGGCACGTCGACGGCCGCGCGGACGGCGTCCAGGTCGGCGAGCGAGCCGCCGAAGCGGCGCTGCTCCGTGAGGACGGAGATCGCGGCGGCCCCGCCGGCGGCGTACGCGGCGGCCAGCCGGGCCGGCTCCGGGATGTCAGCGAGCGCACCCTTGGACGGGGAACGCCGTTTGACCTCGGAGATGACGCCGAACGGGCGCTGCGCCGAGGGCGTCAGCGCGGCGAGGGCGTCCCGGGCCGGTGCGGCCGCCAGGGCGGCGGCGCGCACCTGCTCGAGCGGGAGCACGGCCCGGCGCGTCTCGAGGTCCTCGCGGACCCCGGCGATGATGTCGTCGAGGACGCTCACGGTGAACGTCAGTGACCCTTGGTGTGCTTGCCGCCCACGCCGTAGCCGGCCGCGCGCAGCACGGCACCCACCACGAGGCCGGCCAGGATGACCACGCCGCCTGCCCAGAACAGGATCCAGTTCGGGATGGTGAAGGCGATGCAGGAGATGAGGAAGCCGACGAACATGACGCCGAACATGGCCCAGGCCGCGACCGTGTTGCCGTGGCCAAGCTCCTCTGCGAGGACCGGATCGGCGGTGGTCTGCTGCTCGGTGGTCACCATGGGGTGGTCTCCTTCGGGGTTGCGGCCCCGTGAAGGACCGCTGTTTGACGGTGATGCGTGTGGGCGGTCAGAAACCACCGTTTGTCATTGTGCCACTACACGGCGTAGAAACGCCCATTGGCGACACGCGGCCCGGGGCGCGCGCGGGGCCGGGCGGGTCAGTGGAAGCGCGCCCCGCGGATGCCATCCTCGCCGTCGGTCGGGTCCGTCCCCTCGGTGAAGGCGTCCCAGCGATCGATGTCGTCCATGGTGGTCTCGGTGACGACGGCGCGGCCGCTCGAGGTGCGCTCGTAGCGGTGGCCGTTGCGCCAACCGCGCGAGCCGAGGGCCAGGGAGACGGCGCCGAGCAGCACCAGGACGCCGCCCGCCACCGAGACCCACGGCCAGGCCGAGACGGCGTAGCTCGTGTCGACGGTGGCCACGCCAAACGCCTTGCCGACCTTGGACGACGCCGCGGTGGCGGGATCCGCCACGACGGGGATGACGAAGCCGACGATGGCGGCGCCCACGAGCGCCTGCACCACGGCCACGATGTAGCGGGCGATGGGCCCCGAGATCGTCGCGGCCACGGCGCACGCAAGCCCCACGACCGTCAGGGCCATGACTGCGCTGGCGGCCTCCGTCCCCGACACGGAGACGGCCCCGAGCTGCACGCCTGAGCTGGGCGGCGGAACCGTGATCCAGGTCCGCGTCACGCCCAGCAGCGAGACGAGCCCGCCAGCGAGGCTCAGCAGCACCACATTGCGGCGGGAGAAGAGCCCGCCCCGCTTGGCCCGAGGTTCCGGCTGCTCGCTCACCGCTGCGTCTCCTGCGCTTGCGCCCTGCGCACGCTCCCGGCCGCGTACACGGCACGCAGCGGCGCGAAGGACTTGTTCATTGATTCGAGGGACTCGGCGTCCGGGTCCGAGTCGGCGACGATGCCGCCGCCGGCCTGGACCGAGGCGACGCCGTCGCGCAGCACCGCCGTGCGGATGGCGATGGCCATGTCCATGTCGCCGGCCAGGTCGAAGTAGCCGACCACGCCGCCGTAGACGCTACGCCGCACGGGCTCGAGCTGATCCAGCAGCGCCAACGCGCGCGGCTTGGGGGCGCCGGAGAGCGTGCCGGCCGGGAAGGTCGCCGCCAGCACGTCGTAGGCGCTGACCCCCTCCTCCAAGGTGCCGACCACGTTGGAGACGAGGTGCATGATGTGGCTGAAGCGCTCCACCTCCATGAACTGCGTGACCTCGACCGTGCCCGGCTCGCAGACGCGGGAGAGGTCGTTGCGGGAGAGGTCGACCAGCATGAGGTGCTCGCTGCGCTCCTTCTCGTCCCCCAAGAGGTCCTTCTCCAGGAGCTGGTCGTCCTCGTAGCTCGCGCCGCGCGGGCGGGACCCGGCGATGGGATGGGTGAGCACCTGGCGGTCCTTCACCGTCACGAGCGCCTCCGGCGAGGAGCCGATCACCGAGTACACGCCGGATTCCGGGTGCTCGAAGGTGTAGAGGTACATGTACGGGCTGGGGTTCGTGGCGCGCAGCACGCGGTAGACGTCCAGCGGGGCTGCGTCCGTGGCCAGGTCGAAGCGCCTGGCCACCACGGCCTGGAACACCTCGCCGTCCACGATGGCCTCCTTGGTGCGCGCGATGGCCTCGCGATAGGAGTCCTCAGCCCACGTGTGCGTGGCCCGGGAGAAGAGCTCCTCGCGGCTCACGTCCAGCCCCGAGAACACGAGCGGCGCCTCGGCGCTCGCGGCGGGTTGGCCCAGCTCGCGCACCATGCGGTGCAGGCGTTCGACGGCCTCCTCGTAGGCGGCCTCGACGCCCGTGTCCCTGCCATCGCGGTTGTACGCGTTGGCGACGAGCGTGAGCGTTCCCTCGACGTTGTCGTGGATGGCCATCTCGGTCACGAGATTCATGGCGAGCTCTGGCAGGTGCAGATCGTCGACGGGCGGATGCGGCAGGCGCTCCCAATGGCGCACCGCCTCCCAGCCGACAAAACCGGCCAGGCCGGAGGTGAAGGGCGCGATGGAGGAGGAGCGCGGCGCGGCGAGGTAGGCGATGGTGTCGCGCAGCACCTCGACCGGGTTGCCCTCGGTCGGCACGCCGGCCGGGGGCGTGCCGAGCCAGGCGGCCAGCCCGTCGCGCGTCGTCAGGGTCGCCGCCGAGCCGGCGCCGATGAACGAGTACCTGGACCACACGCCCTCGGCCGCGCTCTCCAGCAGGAAGGTGCCGGGGCGGCCCGCCGCGAGGCGCTCGTAGACGCCAACGGGCGTCAGGGAATCGGCCAGGACGGTCATGGTCACGGGGACCACGCGGGCGCCCCGCGTGGCCTGAGCGAATCGCTCGGGTGAGGGGTCGATGACGCCGTAGCGAGGCACGGCGCCTCCTTTCTCGCGCTGGTGGCGGATGCGCGTCCCCCGGAGGGAACACGGCGGCCCGCTCGGGCCGCCTGCACCGCTTAGGACTGGGTGGGGTGCAGGAGCTCGCTGCCGACCACGGCGCCGAGATCGCGGCCGTCGAAGCAGGTGCGGGTGCCGGTGTGGCACGCGGCCCCCACCTGATCCACGCGCACCAGGAGGGCATCGCCGTCGCAGTCGACGGCCACGGAGCGCACGTACTGCACGTGCCCCGAGGTGTCACCCTTGCGCCAGTACTCCCGGCGCGAGCGCGACCAGAACGTCACGCGACCGCTGCTGAGCGTGCGATGCACCGCCTCCTCGTCCATCCACCCGAGCATGAGCACCTCGCCGGTGTCGTGCTGCTGAACGATCGCGGCCACGAGGCCGTGCTCGTTCGTGGAGAGCACCTCGGCGATCGATGCATCGAGGTTGGAGGAGGCGGGACGGGGGTCTGTGACGGGCTGCGACATCGTGCCTCCATGGTACGTCGGGTCACAGCCCGGTTCCGACGCGGTGTCGACCTGAACGCGAGGGGCCGCGGCGTGTTACGTTCGCGGGGATGGACTTTGCACTTTCTTCCAGGGACGCCCTGGCCGATGCGCTGCTCGCCGCCGGCCCCACCGCACCGACCCTCTGCGAGGGCTGGGAGGCGCGGCATCTCGGCGCGCATCTCGTGCTGCGCGAGCACTCGGTGTGGGCCGCCGGGATCATGGGCGGGCCGCTGCGGGCCGGCATGGAACGCCGGCTCGCCTCGATGGCGGACGGGGCAAGCAGCCCGGCCGACTTCGCCGCCCTCGTCTCAACCTTCCGCGCGGGCCCCGGCCGGCTCAGCCCGCTGCGCTCGGCCAAGGTCGACGCCGCCGCCAACCTGCTCGAGTACTTCGTTCACACGGAGGACGTGCGCAGGGCCAGGGAGCAGTGGGCGCCCCGCGCGCTCGAGGGAGCCTACGCCGCCGCGCTGTGGGAGCAGCTGCTCAAGCGCGCCGGCCTGCTGCTGCGCCAGGCGCCCGTCGGCGTGATCTTGGTCCGCCCAGACGGCGTGCGCTCGCGTGCGCGCCGCGGCGCCGATTCCGTGGCGATCACGGGTGGGATCGGCGAGCTGGTCATGTACCTGCACGGCCGCGGCGAGCACGCGCTGGTGACCTTCGAGGGCGCCCCGGAAGCGGTGGCGGCCCTGCGCGCCTTCACCCCCTCGGTCTGAGGCGCGGTTCACCGCCTCAACGGCGGCTCATCTTTAGCTGCACGACGACGCGTGGCGAGGCTCCCGGCGGGAGCCTCGCCACGCGTCGTCGTGCAGCGGGGGGGAGCGTGTCGACTCAGCGCACCACGTGTCCCGCCGCGCGCATGGCGGCCTTCACCGTGGCGATCATGTCGTCCGGGCCGAAGTGGAACACCGAGGCCGCGAGCACGGCGTCCGCTCCCGCGTCGACCGCCGGGGCGAAGTGCTCGGGCTTACCGGCCCCGCCCGAGGCGATGAGCGGAACGCTCACCTCGCGGCGCACGGCCCTGATCATCTCCAGGTCGAAGCCGTCCTTGGTGCCGTCGGCGTCGATGGAGTTCAGGAGGATCTCCCCCACGCCGCGGCGCGCGGCCTCGGCCGCCCAGGCGACGGCGTCGAGGCCGGTGCCCTCGCGCCCGCCCTTGACGGTCACCTCGAAACCGGAGGGCAAGCCCTCCTTGTCCGAGCGCTTCGCGTCGAGCGAGAGCGTCAGGACCTGCGATCCGAAGCGCTGCGTAATCTCGTTGATGACGTCGGGGCGCACCACGGCAGCCGTGTTGATGGAGGCCTTGTCGGCGCCGGCGCGCAGGAGCCTGTCCACGTCCTCCACCGCGCGCACTCCCCCGCCCACCGTGAGCGGGATGAAGACCTCGTCGGCGGCGCGTGCCACCACGTCGAACACCGTCTCTCGGTTGCCGGACGAGGCGGTCACGTCGAGGAAGGTGAGCTCGTCCGCCCCGGCGAGGCCGTACCGCTTGGCCAGCTCGACCGGATCGCCCGCGTCGCGCAGGCCCTCGAAGTTCACTCCCTTGACCACGCGCCCGTTGTCGACGTCGAGGCAAGGAATCACGCGGATGGCGACGGACATGGTGCTCCTACTTCACGGTGGCTTGACTGGCGGGCTGGGGCCGGGCTCAGATGCGGCAGGCGTTGATCGCCGTGACGAGAATGGCGCGGGCGCCCAGGTCGTAGAGCGCGTCCATGACCTGGTTCGTCGTCTCCTTGCGCACCATCGAGCGCACGGCGACCCACTCCGAATCCTTCAGCGGGGACACCGTGGGCGACTCGAGGCCGGGGGTCAGCGCCGAGGCCTGCTCCACGAGGTCCTTGCGGATGTCGTAGTCCAGGAGCACGTAGCGGCGGGCCACGAGCACGCCGGTGAGGCGGCGCTGGAGCACGTCGAGGCCGGCCGGGTGGTGCCCGGTGCGGCCGATCAGCACGGCCTCCGACTGCATGAGCGGCGCGCCGAAGGGCTCGAGGCCCGCAGCGCGCATCGTGGAACCGGTCTCCACCACGTCGGCGATCGCGTCGGCCACACCGAGGCGGATCGAGGTCTCGATGGCGCCGTCCAGGCGCACGGTGCTCGCCTCGATGCCCTGGTCCTTCAGGAAGTGATCGACCAGCACGCGGTAGCTCGTGGCGATGCGTTTGCCGCGCAGCTGCTCGGTGTCGGTGAAGACGCCCTGCGGGCCGGCGAAGCGGAAGGTGGACTTGCCGATGCCGAGCGGCATGAGCTCCTCGGCGTCGCCGTTGACGTCGGCGTCGAGGAAGAGGTCGCGGCCCGTGATGCCGAGGTCGAGGACCCCCCTGCCGACGTACACCGCGATGTCGCGCGGACGCAGGTAGAAGAACTCGATCTCGTTCTCGGGATCGGTGATGGCCAGTTCGCGGGAATCGCGGCGCTGGCGGTAGCCGGCCTCCGTGAGCATGGAGGTGACGGCTTCGGAGAGGGAGCCCTTGTTGGGCACGGCGATGCGGAGCATGAATTCAAGCCTTCCTGGGGTGCGCCCGCCTTGAGGCGCTGGGGGTGCGCCGCGGCCTTGGCCGCTCGTGGCGCATCGAAAAGTGGGGCGGGGCGGCCGCCGGGCGCGTGGGCGCCGCGGCGGCTACAGGTGCTTGTAGACGTCCTCGAGCGAGATGCCCTTGGCGAGCATCATCACCTGCAGGTGGTAGAGGAGCTGCGACATTTCCTCGGCGGCCTCATCCAGGGTCTCGTACTCGGAGGCCATCCACACTTCGGCGGCCTCCTCGACGATCTTCTTCCCGATGAAGTGCACGCCGGCGTCCAGCTCGGCCACGGTTCCCGATCCCTCGGGGCGTTCCTGCGCCTTGGCGGAGAGCTCCGCAAAAAGCGATTCGAAGGTTTTCACGCCGTCCAATCTACCGCGCCGTCCCCCGCTGGCCCGAACGCGTGACGCGTGTGAAATGGCTTACGCCTTCGCGCCGCCCGGGCGCCTTGGGCCGGGGGCGGCGCCCGTCGGGGCGCCGCCCCCGGTTCACGGCCGCAGACCGGCCAGGTCGATGGCGGCGCGCGCCGCCTCGTACCCCTTGTCCTCGCTGGCGCCGGGGGCGCCGGAGCGGGCGAGGGCCTGCGCGTGGGTATGGCACGTGAGCACGCCGTTGCCGATCGCCGTATCGCTCTCGAGACTCACCCGCGTGAGCCCGTCCACGGCGGCGCGGGAGACGTGCTCGAAGTGCGGCGTCTCGCCCTCGATGACGGCGCCGAGCGCCACCACGGCGTCGGAGTCGGCGGCGAGCCGGGCCGCGGCCAGCGGCAGTTCAAGGGCACCGTCGACGTAATGCACGCCCGGGGCGGCGAGCCCCTCCTCGCTCGCGGCGCGCAGGGCGCCGTCCACGAGCAGTTCCACGATGTCGGCGTTCCAGCGGGTGGCCACGATGCGCAGGGTGAAGCCCTCCCGCGCCCCGCGCCGCTGGGCGGACCGCGGGTGACGGGCGCCTGCCGTGGGCGATCCTGCCCCGCTCATGCCCGTGCCGCCTGCGTGAGATGTCCCATCTTCTTCTCCTTTGTTTCCAGGTAGGCGTTGGCCTCCGGTCGGTTCACGCGCAAGGTGGGGACCATCCCCACCACCTCGATGCCGTGCCGCCGCAGGGCGTCCGCCTTGGCGGGGTTGTTGCTCAGCAGCCGCACCGTGCCCCAGCCGCGGGCCAACAGCGCGGACGCGGCGTGGGCAAAGTCCCGCTCGTCCGGTGCGTGGCCCAGGGCGAGGTTCGCCTCCACCGTGTCTGCGCCAGCGTCTTGCAGCGCGTAGGCGCTGACCTTGTCGGCCAGGCCGATGCCGCGCCCCTCATGGCCGCGCAGGTAGAGCACCGCGGCCTCGCCGGCGGCGGCGAGGGACAGCGCCTCGTCGAGTTGTTCTCGGCAATCGCAGCGCAGCGAGCCGAGCGCCTCCGAGGTGAGGCACTCCGAGTGCAGACGCACGAGGGGTGCCTGGTGGCTCGGCGCGGTGCCCGGCTGCGTCGCCGCCTCGATCCACAGCACGGGGGCCGGGTCTCCGCCCCATGCCGCGCAGCGCAGCGTTCCGTGGGTGCTCGGAAGCTTGGCCCATGCGCCGAGCCCGGCCCCGGCGATGTCGTCAAGGTCGAGGTGCACCAGCTGGTGGGCGGCGGCAAAGGCCAGCACCTCTGCGCCGCGCAGGACCTCGCCGTCCTCCCCCACGAGCTCGCCGATCACGCCGACCTCGCCCAGCCCAGCCAGCCGCGTCAGCTCGACGGAGGCCTCCGTGTGGCCGCGGCGGCCGCGCAGTCCGTCGGGGTGGGCCGCGAGCGGGAAGACGTGGCCCGGCCGGGTGAGCCGCTCCGGCCCCGCCTGCGGATCGGCGAGCGTGCGCAACGTGAGCGCGCGCTCGGCGGCGCCGATGCCCGTTCCCACGCCCACCGCATCGCACGAGACGGCGTAGGCCGTGCCCTTGGGGTCCTCGTTGTCCTTCACCATGGGTGGCAGGCCGAGCGCGCCGGCCCGTTCGGCCGGCATCGGCGCGCACAGCACGCCCGAGGTGTGGCGCACGAGGAAGCCAACCCACTCGGCCGTGGCGTTCGACGCCGCGAGGATGAGATCCGCCTCGTCCTCGCGTTCGGCGTCGTCGCTCACCACGACCGGGCGGCCGCTGCGCAGCTGCTCGAGCGCGCAGCGCAGCCGCTCCTGCCGCCCACCGCGAACCTGGGCAGTGCCAAGCGCGCTCATGCCGAGACCCCTTCCGTGGCCGGGCTGCCGGGGGCGGCCGCGCGCGCGACGTCGGCGAGGCGGGCGGCGTAACGGGCCAGGACATCCACCTCGAGATTGAGGCGCCCGCCGGGGGCCACCCCTCCCAGCGAGGTGGCCCGCAGCGTGGCGGGGATGAGGGCCACCTCGAACCAGGCGGCGTGCGCCGCGGCGTCGGAGACGGCGGCCACCGTGAGGGACACCCCGGAGAGCGCCACCGATCCCTTGCGCGCCACGAGCCCGGCCAGGGAGTCGGGAAGCGAGACGCGTAGCCGCGTGTTGCCCGGTTCCTCGGTGCGGGCGAGCACCTCGCCCACGCCATCCACGTGCCCCTGGACCACATGCCCGTCGAGGCGGGCGCTGGCGGCCAGGGCGCGCTCGAGGTTGACGTCGTCGCCGGCCCGCAGCCCGCCGAGGCTCGTGTGCTCGAGCGTCTCGAGCATGACCTCGAAGGTGGCCGCGGCAAGGGTGGTGCGCTCCACCCCGCCGGCGGGGACCCGCTCGACGACGGTGAGGCACACGCCGTCGACCGCGATGGACGAGCCGAGCGGGGCGGTGCCGAGCCACGCCGGACCCGTGAGAGTGAGGCGGGCGAGGGACGGAAGGGGGTGCGCGAGGGAAGCGACCGTGCCGCGTGCCTCGATGATGCCGGTAAACATGAAGGATCCTCTCGTGAGCCGCACGAGGGTGTGCGGGGAGGGCGCCACGTCGAAAACGTGTCGCTGAAGAACGGGAAGGGACGGGTGCCCGGGCGCCGCCGGGAGGCGGAGCGGGGCGAGGAGGGTGGCTCGGGGGCCGGATCGATGGAGGGGCTACGCCGCCGGGGAGAGGTGGAGCAGGAGGTCCCGGCCGAGCCTGTCCGGCTCGTCGCCGGCCGGATCGTGGGCCCAACGCCACGGCGCGCCGACGGGCCGGGGGCTCAGGGCCGCCGTCGAGTCCACGCCGGGCCCCAGGAAGAGGGGTGCCTGGTAGAGGAAGAGCTCGTCCACCAGATCCGCCTCGATGAAGGCGGCAAGCAGGGTGGGCCCGCCCTCCAGCAACACGTGATTGCTGCCGCAGGCGGCCAGCACGACGTGCGGATCGTGATCCCTGACCCGCACCACATCGGCGCCGGCCGCGGCGCGCCGCGCCAGGCCAAGCGTCGCCGGCAGCTCGCTCGCGCCGGCGATGACGACCGGCACCGCGCGCTCGGGTTCCTCACCCAGGCGGACGGTGAGGGCCGGATCGTCGGCCAGGACGGTCCCCGTGCCCACCACGATGGTGCCAACGCGGGCACGGACGGCGTGGGAATGCTCCCTCGCCTCTGGACCGCTGATCCACCGACCCCGACCCGCGGCATCCGCCACCTTGGCGTCGAGGCTTTGCGCCAGGTGCGCCGTGACGAAGGGCCGCCCGGCGGCCTTGGCCCGCGACCAGCGGGGGTTGAGCCGCCCGGCGGACGCCGGATCGACACCCCCGCGAACGCTGACACCGGCCCGGGCCAGCTCGGCCCCTCCCCCGCCGTTGGGCGTGGGGTCGGCTGCGGCGTACACCACGGCACCGAGCCCCGCCTCGAGCACGGCCCGGACGCAGGGCCCGGTTCGCCCCGTGAGCCGGCACGGCTCGAGCGTGACGACGAGGGTGAGCTCGCCCGCGCGTTCGCGCCAGGTGGGGCCGAGCGCCGAGATCGCCTCGACCTCGGCGTGCGGGTGGCCGGCGCCCCGGTGAAAGCCCGAGGCCACCACCTCCCCGCCCGGGGCGAGGATCACGGCGCCCACGAGGGGATTCGCTCCACGGTGGCCCTTGAGGGCCTCCCGTTCGGCCGCCCCGATCGCCGCCGCCCACGCGGAGGCGTTCTGCGCCAGCACGGCCTAGCCCGCGTTGCCGGGGCCCAGCGTGGGATCCAGGTGCCTGGTCTCCACCGAGGGCTTGGCGTTCTTGTTGGCCCTGGCCCACACGATGAAGCCGATGATCGTGAAGCAGCCGTAGAAGAGGTACATGAGGCCGGTGGCGTAGTAGCCGGCGCTGAAGAGCAGCGGCACGCCGACCACGTCGACGGCGACCCAGATGAGCCAGAATTCGGTCCAGCCCTTGGCCATGCCCCACGTGGCAAGAAGGGAGCCGACAAAGGTCCAGGCGTCGGCCCACACCGGATCGTAGGAGCCGAGGGCCTTGAACAGCGGCGTGATGGCGATCGTGCCGATGAGCATCGCGGCGACGAGGCCGATGCGCGTGGGCCAGGAGGCCCAGCGCGGGGTGACGGCCGTGCCGTCGTCGTTCTTGGCCCGCTTCCACTGAATCCAGCCGTAGACGGACACGGCGATGAACATGATCTGCCGGCCCGCCTGGCCGAGCAGGCTCGGGGCGCTGCTGTTCGGGTCAAGCAGGGTGCTCAGGAAGACCGTGAGCAGGAGCAGGTTGCCGATGATGCCCACGGGCCAGGCCCAGACCTTGCGGCGCATGCCGCCCAGGGCGCTGGCCAGGCCGAAGACATTGCCGATGACCTCGCGGACCAGCAAGGTCTGGCCACCCGGCAGGGTGAAGTAAGAGTTGAAGGCGTCAGTGAGCCACCGCAGGAAATCCATGTTGTTCTCCTCTCGAAACCGTACGGCGGCTCCGGGGGAACGTGAAGGACATCGTGCGCGTCAGGACGCGAGGGTGCCGCAAACGGGCACCATCAACGACTGATGCGGCCCGATAGGCCCCATCCGTGCTTCTCCCATCCAGACTTTGACTGTCGGTACCGGAATTCCACCGGTTCAACCGTTCGCATTTCCCCTGCCGAAGCAGGCGAGCGGAGCGAGCGGGTCGCGGACTATCACCGCCGGTTCGGAATTTCACCGACCCCGGAGCACGTTGATGTGTGTTCACACATCAAAGCACCGTTGGGGGCCAAGGCGAAATCTGTGCGACGCGAGTGTGACCGGATGTGACCAAACGATCCCCCGGTGCCGCTCAGGCCCCCAGCGCCGCCGAACGCAGGGACGCGATCGCGGCGGCGACGTCGCTCGCCCCGTAGACGGAGGAACCGGCGACGAAGGTGTCGGCGCCCGCCTCGGCGGCGATCTTGATGGTCTCCGCCGTCACCCCGCCGTCCACCTGGAGCGCGATGGCCGCGCCCGAGCCGTCGATGGCGGCCCTGGCCCGGCGGATCTTGGGCACCACGACGTCGAGGAACGCCTGCCCGCCAAAGCCCGGCTCCACCGTCATGAGCAGGAGCATGTCCAGCTCGGGGAGCATGTCGATGTACGGCTCGAGCGCCGTGGCGGGGCGCAGCGCCATGGACGAACGCGAGCCGAGCCCGCGCAGCGTGCGCGCGAGCTTGATCGGCGCGACCGCCGCCTCGGCGTGGAAGGTCACCGAGGCGGCGCCGGCCTCGGCGTAGGCCGGCGCCCAGCGATCCGGGTCGGCGATCATCAGGTGCACGTCGAGCGGGATCGGCGAGACGCGCTGGATGCCCACGACGAGCGGCAGGCCGAGCGTGAGGTTCGGGACAAAGTGGTTGTCCATGACGTCAACGTGCACGGCGTCGGCCGTGGAGATGGCGCGAAGCTCGGACTCGAGGTTCATGAAGTCGGCCGAGAGGATGCTCGGGTGAATGCTGCAGGCCTGGCTCATGCGTTCTCCTTCAACAAGCGGCGTGGGGCAGGGGGTGGGCGCGGAGGGCTCCGCGCCCTGGCGAACTCACTCGCGCGTCAGGAGCGCCATGAACATGGCGTCGGTCCCCTGCGCGTGCGGGAAGAGCTGGACGCTCGATCCCGTCTCGGAACCGATCGTGGCGTCCGCCGCGCGGGTGGCGCCCACGCTCTGCGGCACGGCTGCCGCGTCCACCGCCGCGCCGGTGTCCAGCAGGCGCACGTCCTTGCGGCGGTGCAGGACCGCCTCCACGACGGCGAGGGTCTCGGCGGGGTGCGGGGAACAGGTCACGTAGGCCAGGACGCCGCCGGGCCGCAGGGCGTCGAGGCCGGCGAGCAGCAGCTCCTCCTGGAGCGCGCTCAGGGCGGGGATGTCGCTCGGCTGCTTGCGCCAGCGCGCCTCGGGGCGGCGGCGCAGCGCGCCGAGTCCGGAGCAGGGCGCGTCCAGCATGATGCGGTCGAAGAAGCGGGGGGCCTCCTGGCCGTAGCGGCGGCCGTCCCCGACCTCGACGTGCCAGGCATCGGCGTCGACGGCCCGCAGGCCCTCGACCACGAGCTTGGCGCGGTGCTGCGCCACCTCGTTGGCCTCGAGGTGGGCGCCGCGTTCGGCGGCGAGGGCGCCCAAAAGCGCCGCCTTGCCGCCGGGGCCTGCGCACATGTCGAGCCACGCGACGTCGCGGTCGCCGGAGGGCAGCCGGGCGCCGGCCAGCGCGCGGGCCACCAGCTGCGAGCCGGCGTCCTGCACGCGAGCGGCGCCGGATTCGACGCCGGGCAGGCGGGCCGGGTCGCCGCCGGCCTCGGCGAGCAGCGCTCCGGGCACCAGCTCGGAGGGGACCGCGCCGGCCTCCTCGAGCGCTTCGGTGTCGCCCAGCCCCGGCAGCGCCACGAGGTTGACCACGGGGGCGGCGTTGTCCGCCTCGAGCAGCTCCGGCAGCTCGGCCGCGTCGCGCCCGTGGGCCGTCAACGCCCCGCGCAGGGCGCGGACGATCCACTCCGGATGGGAGGTGAGGATGGCCAGGCGCCCCGTCTCGTCCTTGGCCGCCTGAGCGATGGCGGCGTCCCACTCCTCGGTCTCGCGCTCGCTCACGCGGCGCAGCACGGCGTTGACGAAGCCACCGGCGCCGGCGCCGACCTTGTCGCGGGTCAGCGCCACGGTGGCCGAGAGGGCGGCGTGGGCCGGAACCCGCATGTCGAGCAGCTGGTACGCGCCGAGCCGCAGGGCGTCGAGCACCTGGGGATCGATCTGGGTGAGCTTGCGGTCGGTGCACATCGCGATGACGGCGTCGAGGCGGCCGAGTCCGCGCAGGGCGCCGTAGGTCAGCTCGGTGGCAAAGCCGGCGTCGCGCTTGTCCAGGCGGTGGCGGCGAATCGCCGCGGGGAGGGCCAGGTTGGCGTAAGCGTCATCGGCCTGCACCGCCCGCAGCACCTCGTAGGCGGCGGCCCGCGAGGGATCGGCGGTGCGGGCGCGCTCGGAGGGGTTGAGGGTGCCGTACTGGCGCGGGCCGTCGCCCTGGCCGCGGTGGCGCTGGCGGCCGGCGGCGTCGCGCCGGTCGGAGGAACCCGAGCCGCGCGATCCGCGGCGCGTGCCGCCGCCGTGTCCCCCGCGCCCGCCACCGTTGCCCTGGCCGGAGCCGCGCCCGTTGTTCTCGCCTGCGCCGCTCATCCGAGCCTCACCTTCGTGTTGTCGTGGAGGCCGCGCGCCCAATCGGCGGCGGCCATCATCTTCTTGCCCGCCGGCTGCACCTGGCCGAGGGCCACGGCGTGCGAGCCGGTGCCCACGAGGACGCGCGGGCGCTTGCCCGGCTCCACGCGCAGCTCACCGGGAGCCAGATCCCGCACCTGCGGAACCTGCGTCACGGCACCCAACTTGAGCACGGCGCCGTCGAGCTGGGTGAAGGCGCCGGGCTCGGGCGTCACGCCGGCGATCCGGCCGTGCACGGCCTTGGCCGCCTGGGTGAAGTCGATGTGCCCATCCTCGCGCGTGAGCTTGGGCGCGAAGGTGGCCTCGCCGCTCTGCGCCACGGGGGTGACCCGGCCGGCCAGGTAACCGACGACGGCCTGCGAGAGCAGCTCGGAGCCGGCGTCGGAGAGCCGCTCGAGCAGGGAGCCGGTGGTGTCCTCCGGTCGCACGGCCTCCGTCATCATCCCGAGCACCGGGCCCGTGTCCAGCCCCTCCTCCAGGAGGAAGACGCTGGCGCCCGTGATGTCGTGGCACTGGATGAGCGCGTGCTGCACCGGGGCGGCCCCACGCAGGAGCGGGAGCAGCGAGAAGTGCAGGTTGACCCAGCCCTGGCGCACGGCGTCGAGCGTGCGGCGCGGGATGAGTCCGCCGTAGGCCACCACCACAGCGAGGTCGGCGTCGAGCGCCGCGATCGCCGCGTGGGTCTCGTCGTCGATGCGCGTGGCCTTGATGAGCGGCAGCCCGTGTGCCTGCGCCTCCTGGGCAACGGGCGACGGGGTCATGACGCGCTTGCGCCCGAGCGGCGCGTCGGGGCGCGTGAGGACGGCCGCGATCTCGTGACCGTCGGCGATGAGCCGGCGCAGCGGCGCCACGGCGGTCTCCGGCGTCCCGGCGTAAATGAGGCGGCTCACTTGGCGCCTCCCTGGGCGGCGGCGCCGAACGCCGATCCGCCGAAGGTGGCACCGCCGAAGGCGCTGCCCACGGCGCCGGAGCGCTCACGCAGCACCGACTGGGCGTTGTCCTCGAAGCCGCCCTCGCGGATGGCGCGCCACGCCCGCTTGCGCTCCTCGCCCGAGAGCTTGTCGATGTAGAGCGTGCCGCCCAGGTGGTCGGTCTCGTGCTGGAAGCAGCGGGCCAACAGCCCCTCGGCCTCGAGCTCGAGCCGCTCGCCGTCGATGCCCTGGCCGCTCACGCGCACGCGCGCAGGACGATCCAGGGGGAAGCCGAGGCCGGGCACCGAAAGGCAGCCCTCCGAGCCGTGATCGACTTCCTCCCCGCCGAGCACCTCGACGACGGGGTTGCAGACCGTGCCGCGCTGATCCCCCACGTGGAAGGTGAAGATCCGCAGGCTCACGCCGACCTGGGGGCCGGCCAGGCCGACCCCGGCGACCTCCTCCATCGTCTCGTGCATGTCTGCTGCGAGCTTGGCGAGCGTGTCGTCGAAGCGCGTCACGGGCTCGGCCGGGGTGCGCAACACGGGGTCGCCCACCAGGCGCACGGCCAGGATCGTCACGGGGGTTCTCCTTCAAAGGTTCAGCTGCGGCGCCGCGAGGCCGGGCACCGCTCCCTTGAGTTTAGTGCCAGCCCGGGACGGCTCCGCCGCCGCTCACGCGCCGGTCGGCGGCGGCACGGGTCGCAGGGCCGGACCCATGCCGGCCAGCTGGTGCCCGGCCTCCCACACCTGCCGCAGCGCCCAGAAGCGCTTCCATGAGGCGGGAAGCACGGCGTCTTGGGCGCGCTGGGTGAGCACCTCGGTCTCCCCGAGCGCCACGCCGAGCAGGACAACGTCCTTGGCGTGAGGCCAGGCCTCCCAGGTTCCCTGCGCCCCGTTCACCAGGGATTCCTCCGCCTGGGCGCCCGCCGCGAGCTGCATGACCACCTTGGGATCCAGCGGCTTCACGCGCCCGTCGCGCGTGGTGCCCTTCGTCTTGTAGTCGATGAGGCAGACCCTCCCGCCGATCGAGGCGACCAGGTCAAGGGTTCCCGCGTAGCCAACGGTGTGGTTCCAGATGGTGATCTCCGGGGAGAGCGGCTTGACCTCGTACAGCTCCCACCACTCGTCGAAGCGATCGGCGAAGGCCCCCTCGCCGTGTTCCTTGAGCACCTCGCGGTGGCCGGCGACGTCGTGCACGTGACCCAGCTGGCGCAGCGCCACCTGCTCCGCGTACGCGTGCACGCGATCCCCGCGGGCCGCCGCCTCGTCGCGGAAGCGCTCCGCCGCGCCGGAGGCGTCCCTGGCGATGGAGCGCAGCTGGGCCTGGGAACCCACGGCCTGCCCCAGGCGCGCGTCCTGCACCACGGCGGTGGCCGCCATGTGCCCGGCCCATCCCGCCAGGTCCGGCGGTGCCTGCCCGATGACCGTGGTGATGGAGGGGACCTCCGGAAGGCCGCCGACCTGGCGCGAGTACATGCGCCCGAAGTCGGTGGCGTGGGCAAGCTGGGGCTGGGTCATGCCGTCATCCTCACACGCCGGGCCGACGCCTCGCCCGCCACCCTCGCACATTAGCCATTCAGCACGCGGAACAATGCGGCTTTGGGCCGCGCAAGGAAGACCCGATTTGGAGGAAGCCTCCCGGATGCGTTAGAGTCTTCACTCGTTGGAACGACGCGCTTGATCCTCTCGAAGACCTCGGGACGGGCCAAGAACGAAGCACCACATGCGGACATAGCTCAGCTGGCTAGAGCGCCACCTTGCCAAGGTGGAGGTCGCGGGTTCGAATCCCGTTGTCCGCTCGCAATTCACTTGGTTCCGGCTTGCCGGGCACCGTGTTCGCACGGACATGGTGGGGTGGCCGAGAGGCGAGGCAGCGGCCTGCAAAGCCGTATACGCGGGTTCGAATCCCGTCCCCACCTCCACAAGTGGAATGCAGCCCATATGGGCGCGATTAGCGCAGCGGTAGCGCGCTTCCCTGACACGGAAGAGGTCACTGGTTCGATCCCAGTATCGCGCACGAAGCTTGGTCATCGACCGGGTTTTACGCGGACATAGCTCAGCTGGCTAGAGCGCCACCTTGCCAAGGTGGAGGTCGCGGGTTCGAATCCCGTTGTCCGCTCGTCTGAATCTTGTTTCTTCTTCACGGAAGTCAACAGGCAGCAGGCGCGATTAGCGCAGCGGTAGCGCGCTTCCCTGACACGGAAGAGGTCACTGGTTCGATCCCAGTATCGCGCACGGAATCGGCTTGAAGCCGAGACCACGACATGCGGACATAGCTCAGCTGGCTAGAGCGCCACCTTGCCAAGGTGGAGGTCGCGGGTTCGAATCCCGTTGTCCGCTCGCATCCCGGATGCCTTCCGGCCGATTCACCCCTCGTTGCTTGCAACGGGGGGTGTTTTGTTGTGCCGACGCCGACCGCGCAAGCGGGCGTGCCCCGGCGGCCAGGAGACGCGGCGTGACGCCCGGAGCATCTCTCTCTGGTGGTCGCCAGGGCTGTGGCCTACCATCGTGTGCAGAGGGCCCCGCCGGGGTCCGAAAAACGAAAGGGGGTGCCTACTTGTCTTTCCTCGACGACATCAAGGGCAAGGCCGAGGGCCTCGTTGACCAGGCCCAGGATCTGGTGGCCAAGAACGAAGAGGCCATCAAGGGCGGCATCGAGAAGGTCGGCGACTTCATCGACGACAAGACCGGCGGCAAGTTTGCCGACAAGGTCGACTCCGTGCAGGAGGCCGCTTCGGGCCTCGTGGACAAGGCCGCCGGTGACGATGATCAGGCGCCGCAGGCCTGAAGTACCCCCTCGTGCACTGCCCGGGTGCCGCGCGCTGAGCGCGGCGCCCTGACACCACGTCGCAAGGAAGCAGGGCCGGTCCCGTCGTGAGACGGCACCGGCCCTGTTCCTGTGTCCGGGCGGACTCAGCCGAGCACGAGCGCGCGGTTAAGACTGCGCTTGATGGAGGTCAGGTAGGCCACGGTCTTGGCCGACTTGCTGCCGTTAGCCGGGTCAGAGATGAAGATCCGACCGCTGGCGTCCTTGCCCTTGGCAACGATGTAGTGCCCGCCGTACAGATTGGTGTGAAGGATCACCGTCTTGCCCTTGGCGGCCGCTGCGAGGCCCTGCGCGTACGTGACCTTGGTGGCCTTCACCCCGTACTTCGTGATCTGCGGCTTGAGATCGGAGATGAGATCCGTCGGCCGCGAGTGCCCGATGCTGGTCCGAACATTCTTGACCGCCTGGATGGCGCTCGTCTTGTAGCCGGACGGCGTCTTGCCGACACCCTTGAGGGCAATGACCACGGCAGTGGGCCCACAGTTGTATGCCGCCGCCTTGCCGGTGGACATCTGCTTGATGGCGATAAGGGTGTTGCTGGCTGCCTTGACGGCGGCCGGCGCGACCACGGCGGGGGCCGGGGCTGCGTTCACGGGCTGCGCGTTGGCCACGGGCGCGCCGACCGCGGCCAACAGTCCCAGGGACAGGCTACCGGCGGCGAGCTTGTGCGCGAACGAGGTCTTCATAGGATTTCTCCTTGATCGAAGTGGTATTTCCGCACCCGAAACTACGGGCCTTTCGCGTCGAAGGCTAGTACTTCATCAACTTGTTAGAAATATTGACGAATAATGGAATGAACAACAAACTTGTCATGCAGATTTGCCCGTGAGTGACAGCCTCGCACGCCGAGATGTTCTCGCCGAGGCGGTCGTCGGCCTCACAGAACGCTCGCTTCAACTCTGGTGAAAGCACGATCCCCGCAACCCCTTCGATTCGAAGGTGTTGCGGGGATCGCTAGAACCCAAGCACAGGTGACCGGCCGCCGTCGTGCCGTGCGTGGTGGGGTCCCGGGCGAGCGCTCAGCGCTCGGCGACGCCCTGCCCCTCGCGCACGAGCGAGGTGAGGCGGGAGACGGCGCGGAAGTACTTCTTCTGGTAGCCGCCGGCCATCATCTCCTCCGTGAAGAGGCGGTCGAAGGGGACGCCGGAGGCCAGGATCGGCACGTCCTTGTCGTAGAGGCGGTCGGCGAGCACCACGAAGCGCAGCGCCGTCGCCTGGTTGGTGATGGTCTGAACCTCGTGCAGGGCCAGGACATCGACGTCCTTGATCAGCTGCCGGTAGCGCGAGGGGTGCACGCGCGAGAGGTGCTCGAGCAGGGCCGGGAAGTCGTCGGTGGCGATGCTCGCCTCGGGGTAGCGCTCCCGCGCCAGCGGCTCGACCTGCGCGTCATCAAGCGGAAGCGGGGCGTCCGGCAGCCCGCGGTGGCGATAGTCCTCGCCGTCGATGCGCATGATCTCGAACTGGTCGGCCAGCACCTGGATCTCGCGCTTGAAGTCCTGGGCCGCAAAGCGCCCCTCCCCCAGCGCGCCGGGCAGCGTGTTCGACGTCGCGGCGATCTTCACGCCGGCGTCGGCCAGCTCGCGCATGAGGCGCGACATGAGGACGGTGTCCCCCGGATCGTCGAGCTCGAACTCGTCGATGCAGACTAGGTCGTAGCCCTTGAGCACGTCCACCGCCTTGCGGAAGGACAGGGCACCCACGAGGTTGGTGTACTCGACAAAGGTGCCGAAGGCGCGCTTGCCCTGGGCCGCGTGCCACAGGGAGGCCAGCAGGTGGGTCTTGCCCACACCGAAGCCGCCGTCGAGGTACAGACCGGCCGGCTCCTTCGGCTTCGACTTGCCAAAGAGCTTGCCGAGGAAGCCGCCGCCACCGCTCTGGCCCACCGAGGCGGCGAAGCGGCTCATGCGCTCCACCGCGGCGGCCTGGCTGGGCTGGCTCGGGTCCGGGATGTACGTGTCGAAGGACACCTCACCGAAGCGGTAGGAGGGATGCATCCCCGCCAGCAGGTCGTCCGGGGAGACCTGGGGGGTGATGTCGGTGAGGTGGATGCTCGAGGCCACGTGCGGTGGTTTCCTTCCGCGCTGGTGCGGGTGTGCGAGGGTGCAGGACGTACTGAGCCACGATTTTACGCGGTCGGCGCACGCGAGCTTTCCTCGTGTGTCTTGTTCGCCACGGCCCACCCGACCCACTCCGCGTACGCTGGGAGGCCGGCGCGGTTCGTCACCGCGCGCCCGTTCCCTCCCGGTCTAGGAAGAAGTTCATGAGCCAGTCACACGATGCCGGCATCGATCCCGCCTTCACCCACCCAGAGCGCCTCGTTTCGACGGCCTGGGTGCAGGAACACCTGGACACCCCCGGCGTGGTGATCCTCGAGTCGGATGAGGACGTCCTCCTCTACGCGACCGGCCACGTGCCCGGCGCCGTGAAGCTGGATTGGCACACCGAGCTCAACGACCAGGTCACGCGCGATTACGTGGACGGGCCGGCCCTCTCGGCGCTCCTGAGCGCCAAGGGCGTCTCGCGCGAGGACACGCTGGTCATCTACGGCGATCGCAACAACTGGTGGGCCGCTTACGCCCTCTGGGTCCTCTCCCTCTTCGGCCACGAGGACGTGCGCCTCATGGACGGCGGCCGCGACAAGTGGATCGCCGAGGGCCGCGAGCTCACGCGCGAGGCCACCCAGCGCGCCGCCACCGAGTACCCCGTGGTTGAGCGCGACGACGCCACGCTGCGCGCCTTCCTGCCCGAGGTCCTCGCGCACCTGGGCCACGGCCCGCTCATCGACGTGCGCTCCTCGCAGGAGTACTCGGGCGAGCGCACCCACATGCCCGACTACCCGGAGGAGGGCGCCCTGCGCGGCGGCCACATCCCCACCGCCGCCTCCGTGCCGTGGGGCCAGGCCGTGGCCGAGGACGGGACCTTCCGCTCCCGCGCCGAGCTCGAGGAGCTCTACCTCGGCCGCGCCGGCCTGAACCTCACGGACGACGTGGTCACGTACTGCCGCATCGGTGAGCGCAGCGCCCACAGCTGGTTTGCCCTGCACTTCCTGCTCGGCATCGACAAGGTGCGCAACTACGACGGCTCGTGGACCGAGTGGGGCAACGCCGTGCGCGTGCCGATCGCCCTCGGCGCCGAGCCCGGTTCCGCCCCCGCGAGCGCCGGGGCCGCCCGATGAGCCTGCCCGCCGCCCTCGCCGAGATCGCCGAGGACTTCAACGCCCTCCCGGAGCCGGAGCGCCTCGAGCTGCTCCTCGAGTTCTCCGACAACCTGCCCCCGCTCCCCGCGCGCTTCGACGGCGTGGAGCTGGAGCAGGTCACCGAGTGCCAGTCCCCCGTGTTCCTCACGGTGGAGGTCGCCGACGACGCGGCGCGCACCGTCAGCGTCTTCATCACGGCCCCGCCGCAGGCGCCCACGACCCGCGGCTTCGCCGGCGTGCTCAAGGAGGGGCTCGACGCGCTCCCGGCCGCCGAGGTTCTGGCCGTGCCAGACGACTTCCCGTCCACGCTCGGCCTCACCCGCGCCGTCTCCCCCCTGCGCCTGCGCGGCATGACCGCCATGCTCGGGCGCATCAAGCGCCGCGTCGGCGCCGCCGTGGAGGGCTGAGCCCTGGGTAAGGCCTCGAAAAAGGGCAAGGACGCCGGTACGCCGGCCCTGCTCGCGCTGGCCGCGGCCGGCGTCGAGCACACCGTCCACGCCTACGAGCACGCCGACGGCGAAAGCGACTTCGGCGGCGAGGCGGCCCGCGAGCTGGGCGTTGCCCCGGAGCGCGTCTTCAAGACGCTCGTCCTGGACCTCGGCAACGGCCGCGACCTGGGCGTGGCGGTGGTGCCCGTGGCGGGGAAGCTCGACCTCAAGGCGGCCGCCGCGGCGCTCGGCGTGAAGAGGGTGACGCTGGCCGATCGCCAGCTCGCCGCCCAGCGGACCGGCTATGTTCCCGGCGGCATCTCGCCGCTGGGGCAGCGCAAGGCCCTGCCCACGGCCGTCGACGAGAGCGCGCTGCTCCTGCCGAGCGTCTTCGTCTCTGGCGGGCGGCGCGGGCTCGATGTTGAGCTCTCCGGCGCGGACCTCGTCTCGCTCACGGGGGCCACGGTGGCCCCGCTGGCGGCGCCGTGAACCCGGACGGGCTCTCGGGCGCCGCCCTCCTGTCCCTGCTCCAGGGCCTGCGGCGCGAGCGCACCCGGCACCCCCTCACCGCCACGGTGGAGCACACGGGAGCCGAGGGCGAGGCGCAAGAGTATCGGCTCGAGCTGTGGCTCGACGGGCACACCGCCCGCTGCACCTCGCTCGGCGACGGCTTCTGGGTCCAGTACGCCCCGCTCACGCGCACGCTGCGCCGCGGCGACGCGCGGGGCCTGCAGGAGGAACAGCCCGACGTCGACTTCCCCGTGAACTTCACGCCGTTGGCCCTCGGGGTGCCGCTCTCGCTGCCCATCTGGGGCGACGCGCCTGGCACCGCGCGGCCGACCGGCGTCGTGGGCCAGCCCGGCTCGCTCGTGCGCGTCGACTTCGCCTCGCCGGAGGATGGCGGGGAGGAGATCCCCGCCGGCCACGCGCTCATCGACACGCGCCTCATGTGCGCCACCGAACTGGCGTGGTTCGGGGACCACTACCGCCTGCGCGATCCGCACCGGCTCACCATGCCGGATTGGGCCAGCCTGCTCGATTGAGCCAGGGACCCGGACCCGCCGCCACAACGAATGGCACTTTCGTCGCCCGCTCAGGCGAGCAGGCGACGAAAGGGCCATTTTCTAGCTTGGGAGCCGGCCGCGCCTAGCGCGGCAACGGCGCGAGCCCCGGGATGGGGGCAGCAAACATCGACTCGAGCCACTCGGAGACGGCGTCGTCCCAGGCCTTGGGATCCACGTTCCACTCCCGCACGTGGCCGGCCTGGGTGAAGGCAACGAGGTCGACCTTGGCCGGATTCTTCGCCGCCAGCTCGGCGGAGGAGGCGAAGGGAACGAAGTCATCGTCCTTCGAGTGCAGGATGAGCGTGGGCACGCGCAGCTGTTCGGCGCGGCTCACCCAATCGAGCGAGGCCAGGTCAAGCGGGGCCGTGAGGCCCGTGATCTTCTTGCCCCACGGGTGGGTCAGCAGCCAGGTGCCGAGGCGGCCCGAGACGTAGGGGATCTTGTTGATCTTGGCCTGGTGCTCGAGGATGTCGAACCAGTTGACGGCCGGGCCGTCCAGGACGAGCGCCTGCACACGCGTGCGGTGCTGGGAGCGATCCGCCACCTGCAGGGCGATCGCGCCACCCATGGACCAGCCGAAGAGCACCACGTCGCGGGCGCCCTGCGAAATGGCGTAGCCGATCGCCGAGTCGACGTCGCGCCATTCCGTGGCGCCCAGGCCGTAGCGGCCGTTGTTCACCTCGGGGGCATCGCCGTCGTTGCGGTAGCTCACCACGAGCGAGGTCATGCCGGCGTCGTGAGCCACGGGCAGCGAGCGCAGGGCCTCGCGCCGGTTGGAGCCCCTGCCGTGGATCATGATGGCCCACGTGTCGGCGCGCGTGGTGCCGGGGACCAGCCAGGCGGGGGCCAGGCCCGCCGAGACGGGCACCTGCACCTCGCTGAACTCGAGGCCGAGGTCCGTGGGGCTCAGGTAGACGTTGCCGCCAAGCCGCCCGCGCGTGGCGGCGGCCAGATCGCCGCGATCGATCGTGATGACCTCCCGCTGCAGGGTCCCTTCAGCGTCCGAACGCTCGGTGACCTCTCCGAGGCGCGCGTGGCCGCGGTCGCCGTCGAACCAGAGCGAATAGGTGCCCGGCTTCGTGGTCTCCTGCGTGACGGGCAGGACCACCTCCTGGCCGCGCGGGGTGCTGATGAGAGCCAGGATATCGATGTCCTCCACCGGCGCCTTGCCGGGGGTGACGACCTCGCGGGCGAAGAGCGTGGCCAGGCCGCCGATCACGCCGGCGACGGCCGAACCGACGGCCGCTCCTGCGCCCAGGCCGAGGAAGGTCCAGGCCACGGGGCCGGGCCCCTTGCGCTTGGTCGCCGGGGGGACGGGGCTGTCGTTGCGCTGCGTCATGACCTCATCATGTCACCGGCGCCTGGGCGCCACGGGAATGCCCCGCCGGATCGTTGCGTTGTCGAGACCATGACCTCCATCGATCCGCGCCTCTCCTCCACCGTCGACGATCCGAGCGGCACCGGCGACGCCGCCTGGCGGGAGCGACTCAGCCCCGCCGAGTTCCAGGTCCTGCGCCAGCAGGGCACCGAGCGCGCCTTCACCGGGGAGTTCTGGGACGACCACAGCGAGGGCGTCTACGCGTGCAAGGCGTGCGGTGCCGAGCTGTTCAGCTCGGCCGAGAAGTTCGATTCGCACTGCGGCTGGCCCTCCTTCTTTGCCCCGCTCGCCGGCGAGCATGTGCGCTACCTCGTGGACGAGTCGGCCGGGATGCGCCGGGTCGAGGTGCGCTGCGCCGCATGCGATTCGCACCTGGGCCACGTGTTCGAGGGCGAGGGCTACGACACCCCCACCGATCAGCGCTACTGCATCAACTCGATCTCCCTCACGAAGCGCGCCAGGGCCTGAGCCCCGGCCGGGCCGCGCCCGGGCGCGGCCCGTGCGCGGCCCCGGCGGTGTGCGCGGGGGCCTAGGCTGAGTCGCGTGAACACCTTGCACGACGCCGCCCGCCACGTTTTCGCCTCCGACAACTCCTCGGGGGTCCACCCCGAGGTGATGGCCGCCCTGCTCGCGGCCAACGGCGGGCACACCGACGCCTACGGCGCCGACGAGTACACGCTGGCTTTCGGCGCGTGGGCCCGCTCCGTCTTCGGCGAGGACGCCGTCGCGCTGCCCGTCTTGAACGGCACGGGCGCCAATGTGCTTGCGCTGCAGGCGGCGACGCCCCGGCACGGCGCCGTGGTGTGCGCAGCCAGCGCCCACATCAACACCGACGAGGCAGCTGCGCCGGAGCGTTCGGCCGGCCTCAAGCTCATCACCCTCGAGCACGAGCACGGCAAGCTCGTGCCGGACGCCGTCCACGCCGCCGCCCGGGCGCTCGGCTCCCAGCACCACGCGCAGCCGACCACCCTCTCGCTCTCCAACGTCACGGAGGCCGGCACGGCCTACACCCCCACTGAGCTGGCCGCGCTCAGCGCGGCGGCCCACGAGCACGGCATGCTGGTCCACGTCGATGGCTCGCGGCTCTCGCACGCCGCCGCCCACACGGGTGCCGGGCTGCGCGAACTCGTGAGCGACGCCGGCGTCGACGTCCTCAGCCTGGGGGCCACCAAGAACGGCGCGATGCTGGCCGAGGCCGTCATCGCGCTGCATCCGCTCGCCGCAGCGGCCCTCCCCCACCTGCGCAAGAGCACGACCCAACTCGTGTCGAAGCAGCGCTTCGTCTCGGCGCAGCTGCTGGCGATGTTCGAGGGCGGGCTGTGGCGCGAGAACGCCGCCCGCGCCAACGCGCTCGCTGCCCGGCTGGCGGCCGGCCTCACCGAGCTGCCCGGCGTCAAACTCGCCCATCCCGTGCAGTCGAACGCCGTGTTCGTGCAGGCCCCTGCTGCGCTGCTGGAGCCGTTGCGCTCGCGCTTCTCCTTCCACGGCGCGGGGACCGCCGCCTCCCCCGCGCGGCTCATGTGTTCCTTCGACACCCAAGACGAGCACGTGAGCGCGTTGCTGGAGGCCGCTGCCTCGCTCGCCTGAGCGGCACGGCGTGGTGAACCGGCCGGACGCGGCGCCGGTTCTAGGCTTGATCCCGTGAGCACCCCACGCGTCGGCAAGCACACGCCGGAGACCTTCAGGAGCGCCCTCGCCGCCCTTGAGCGCTCCCGGGTGCGCCCGGAGGTCTCGCTCACGAGCATCGAGGCCCCGTACGGCCTCGCCAGTCACGCCGTGGCCGTCGCGGCGGAGGTGCGCGGGGCGATCAAGCCCGGGGCCCCCGTGAGTGAGCTGGCCACCGGCCGCTTCATCCTCCTGCACGAGCCGGAGCCCAATCCCGTCTGGGGCGGCACCTTCCGCATCGTGACCTACATCCGCGCCACGCTCGAACCCGAGATGGGCAACGATCAGCTGCTTGGCTCGGTGGCCTGGACTTGGCTCGTCGACGCCCTGCGCGAGCACAGCGCGCCGTACACGGAGGCCGGTGGCACCGCCACCCGCGTGCTGAGCGAGAACTTCGGCACCCTGCGCGGCTCGGCGGAGAACATCGACATCGAGCTGCGGGCCTCCTGGACCCCGCTCACGGCCGAACTCACGAGCCACCTCGAGGCCTGGGTGGACATGGTTGCCTCGTTTGCCGGGCTGCCGCCGCTGCCCGACGGCGTGACCCCGCTGCCGTTCCTGCGCCTCACGTGATCCCACCGCGCCCGGCCGGCGGAGGGCACCCAGCGCCCGCCCGCGCGGCGAGGCACTAGAATGGCGCCCATCATGACCGCCACTCCAGCCGACATCTCGGTGCTTGCCGCCGGACAGATCCCCGAGCGCGATCCGGACCTTCTCGTTCCGTTGAGCGCGCCAGCCGAGGGCATCCCCTTCGTCATCGACAGCCGGAAGGCGCTCGAGCGCGCCGCCGCCGCACTGGCGGCGGGCACCGGCCCCGTTGCCGTGGACGCCGAGCGCGCCTCCGGCTTCCGCTACGGCCAGCGCGCGTTCCTCGTGCAGCTGCGCCGCGAGGGTGCCGGAACGCTCCTCATCGATCCGGAGGCGTTCGAGGACCTCGCCCCCATCAACGACGCCCTGCGCGGCGTCGAGTGGATCCTGCACGCCGCGCACCAGGACCTGCCCTGCCTCCACGAGGTGGGCATGTCCCCCGATGCACTCTTCGACACCGAGCTGGCGGCCCGCCTAGCCGGACTGCCGCGCGTTGGCCTCGGCCCGGTGGTCGAGACCATGCTCGGCCTCAAGCTCGCCAAGGAACACTCGGCGGCCGACTGGTCCACCCGTCCCCTGCCCGAGCCGTGGCTCAACTACGCCGCCCTCGACGTGGAGGTGTTGATTCAGCTGCGGCACGAGCTCGCCGCCCTGCTCCACGGCCAGGACAAGGACGAGATCGCGCGGCAGGAGTTCGAGGCGGAGCGCGTGGCCCCGGATCCCTCGCCCCGCCAGGACCCCTGGCGCCGCACGCACGGCCTGCACCAGCTGCGCAAGCCAGCGCAGCTGGCCGCCGTGCGCGAGCTGTGGCAGGAGCGCGAGCACGTGGCCCAGTCCCGCGACCGCGCGCCGGGGCGCTTGCTTCCGGATGCCGCCATCATCGCCGCGGCCAAGGCCATGCCGCGCACCGTCCCGCAGCTGATCGCCACGAGCGGCTTCGTGGGGCGCCTCGCGGCCAAGGAGGCACCGCGGTGGCTCGCGGCGCTGCAGCGCGCGAGGACGAGCACGGAGCTCCCCCCGCTGCACATCAAGAGCAACACCCCTCCGCCGCCGCGTTCATGGGCCGATCGGCATCCTGAGGCGGCGGCCCGCTTCCAGACCGCGCGCACCCGCTTGGCCCGCGAGGCGGACAAGCTGGGCATGCCCTCGGAGAACCTGCTCACCCCCGCGGTCCTCAAGGCCATCTGCTGGCAGCCCCCGGCCGTTATCGACCTCGACGGCGTGCGCTCGCGCCTGGCCGAGCTCGGCGCCCGCGCGTGGCAGATCGACCGCACGGCCGCCGTGCTCACCGTCGCGTTCCTGGATCCGGATCCGCTGGGCTGACGCCCGCCCCGGCGGCCGGCACCCGCCCGCCGCCCAGGCACCCACGCCCCCTTGCCGTGTCAACGGCGAGGGGGCGTCGTCGTGCAGTGCCCACTTGCACCCTTTGTTACTGACCAGTAGCGTATGAGGTGCATCACCTTTGCCTAGGATGAGCAGCGGGGCGCTCGAGCCCCGCAACCGGCCAGAGCCCGCGGCAGCGGGCCCACCCGAACAGCAGACGAGGGAGTCCTCCGTGTCACCTGCCACCAGCCACCACCGCGCAGTGCGAGACGTCGTCTTTGTCGACGGCGTGCGCACCCCCTTCGGCCGAGCCGGGGAGAAGGGCATGTACGCGTCAGTGCGCGCCGACGACCTGGCGGTCAAGGCCGTGCGCGAGCTGCTGCGCCGCCACCCCGAGCTCGACCCGGCAGCCATCGACGAGGTGGCCATCGCCGCCACCACGCAATCCGGCGATCAGGGGCTGACCCTGGGCCGCACCGTGTCCCTGCTGGCGGGGATCCCCGTCACCGTTCCCGGCTACGCCATCGATCGCCTGTGCGCCGGCGCCATGACCGCCGTGACCAGCCTCGCCGGCGCCATCGCCTTCGGCTCGGTCGACGTCGCGGTGGCCGGCGGCGTGGAGCACATGGGCCATCACCCCATGGGCCTGGACGCCGATCCGAACCCGCGCTTCGTCAGCGAACGCCTCGTGGATCCTGCCGCCCTGAACATGGGCAACACGGCCGAGAACCTGCACGACCGCTTCCCCAGCCTGACCAAGCAGCGCACCGACGCCTACGCCGCGGCCTCCCAGGCCAAGGCGGCCGCCGCCTACGAGCGCGGCGACATCCAGCCGAACCTCGTCCCGGTCGCCTCGCGCCGCGCCGGCGAGGGCTGGAACCTGCGCACGCGCGACGAGGGCCTGCGCCCCGGCACCACCGTGGAGGACCTGGCCGGCCTGCGCACGCCCTTCCGCGCCCACGGCCGCGTCACGGCCGGCAACGCCTCTGGCCTCAACGACGGCGCCACCGCCGCGCTGCTCGCCTCGGGCGAGGCAGCCGAGCGCCTGGGCCTGCCCGTCGGCATGCGCCTCGTCTCCTTCGCCTTCGCCGGCGTGGAGCCGCAGGTCATGGGCTACGGTCCGGTGCCCTCCACCGAGAAGGCCCTGACCCAGGCCGGCCTCTCCATCGAGGACATCGGCCTCTTCGAGGTCAACGAGGCCTTCGCCGTCCAGGTCATCGCCTTCCTCGAACACTTCGGCCTCGCCGACGACGACCCCCGCGTCAACCGGTACGGCGGCGCCATCGCCTTTGGCCACCCCCTCGCGTCCTCCGGCATCCGCCTCATGACGCAGCTCTCCCGGCAGTTCGAGCAGCACCCCGAGGTGCGCTACGGCCTGACCACCATGTGCATCGGCCTGGGCATGGGCGGCACCGTCATCTGGGAGAACCCCCACCACGCCGAGTACGGACAGGACGCCTGAGCATGAGCCAGAACACCGCCTTCGATCGCTTCGAGGCCCTCACCGCCATCCTCCCCGACGAGGTCGTCACCCACTCGCTCGTCCAGGACGTGCAACTGCCCTCCGGCAAGACCTTGGCCCTGATCACGCTCGACAACGGCCACGACCACACGCGCCCCGCCACCCTCGGCCCGGCCACCATGATCGAGCTCGGCCGCACGCTCGAGGCGCTGCGCGAACGCGCGGCGGCCGGCGAGATCGCCGCCGTCGCCGTGACCGGCTCCGGCTACGTCTTTGCCGCCGGCGCCGACCTCTCCGCCGTGTCCTCCCTGCGCGAGCCGGCCCAGGGCCGGGACATGGCCGAGCTGGGCCACGCCGTCTACGATCTGCTGCCGGCGCTCGGCGTGCCGAGCTTCGCCTTCATCAACGGCACCGCCCTCGGCGGCGGCCTCGAGCTGCCGCTGGCCTGCGACTACCGCACGGTTTCCACGGGCGCCCAGGGCCTCGGCCTGCCCGAGGCCTTCATCGGCCTCGTCCCCGGCTGGGGAGGCGTCTACCGCCTGCCGCGCCTCGTGGGCCCCGAGGCCGCGCTCATGGTGATGATCGAGAACCCGCTGAACAACAACCGCTCGGTCAACGGCACCGTCTTCGGGGCCGCGGGCGGCGCCGACGCCACCTTCGAGCCGGCCGACTTCCTCGAGCAGTCCCTGCTCTGGGCCGACCGCGTGCTCACGGGGGCCACCGAGGTCACCCGGCCCCGCGCCGTCGACCCCTCCGATGCCCAGGTGGCCGAGCGCTGGGCCGCGGCCGTGGCCAAGGGCCGCGCCCTCGTGAAGGCCAAGACCTCCGGCGCCGCGCCGGCGCCCGGCAAGGTGCTCGACCTCTTCGAGGCCGGCCCCACGCTGACCCAGCCGGAGTCGGCCGCCCTCGAGGTGGCCGCGCTGACCGAGCTCATGGCCACCCCGGCCTTCCACAACACGGTCTACGCGTTCCTCGACCTCGTGCAGAAGCGCGGCAAGCGCCCCGCCGGCGCGCCGGACAAGAAGCTCGCGCGCCCCGTGAGCAAGGTGGGCGTGGTCGGCGCCGGCCTCATGGCCGCGCAGCTCGCCCTCGTCTTTGCCCAGAAGCTCAAGGTGCCCGTCGTCATGACGGACATGGACCAGGAGCGCGTCGACCGCGGCGTGGCCCACGCCCACGCCGACATCGACAAGCAGCTCTCGCGCGGCAAGATCAGCCAGGACGCCGCCAACCGCACCAAGTCGCTCATCTCCGGCAGCGTCGACAAGTCCGTCTACGCCGACGCCGATTGGGTCATCGAGGCGGTCTTCGAGGAGATCGGCGTCAAGAAGGCCGTGTTCGCCGAGCTCGAGGCGATCGTCTCCCCCGAGTGCCTTCTGGCCACGAACACCTCCTCCCTCTCCGTGACCGAGATGGCGGCCGGCCTCAAACACCCCGAGCGCCTCGTCGGCTTCCACTTCTTCAACCCCGTGGCCTACATGCCGCTCGTGGAGATCGTGGCGCAGCCGGCCACCTCGCAGGAGGTGCTCGCGACGGCCTTTGTCGTGGCCAAGAACCTGCGCAAGACCGCCGTGCTCGTGAAGGACGCCCCGGCGTTTGTGGTCAATCGCCTGCTGCTGCGCCTCATGAACGAGGTCCAGGAGGCCTTCGACAACGGCACGCCGGCCGAGGTCGCCGACACGGCGCTCGAGCCCATGGGCCTGCCCATGTCCCCCTTCACACTCCTGGCGATGGTGGGCCTGCCCGTGGCGCAGCACGTCTCCGAGACCCTGCACACGGCGTTCCCCGAGCGCTTCCCGCTTTCCGCCAATGTGCAGCGCCTCATCGACGCCAAGGTCACCTCGATCTGGGCCAAGGGCGAGGACGGCGCGCCCGAGGTTCCGGCCTCGACGCTCGCCCTGCTCGAGTTCGGCGACGCCCCGCTGAGCCGCGAGGAACTCCTCGTGCGGACGCAGGACGCGCTGGCCCTCGAGGTCAAGGCCATGCTCGACGAGGGCGTCGTGGCCGCCGCGGAGGACATCGACCTCTGCATGATCCTGGGTGCCGGTTGGCCCATGTTCATCGGTGGCCTGACGCCCTACCTTGACCAGGTGGGCGCCTCCGAGCGCGTGAACGGCTCGCGCTTCCACGGCTGATCCACGCCACGGTTGATCCGCGCTACGGCACGACGGCGCTCGCCCCGGTGGGGCGGGCGCCGTTGCCGTTGTTGGGGGTCGGGTGGGCGTCCCCGTCCGTGAGGCGGGCGCCGTCGCCGTCGGTGGGACGGGCGCCGCGGACCGCCCGGCCGGAACCGCCGGCACAGCCGGCGCACAGCCCGCGGATGAGAGAATAGAGCGCATGAGCCACGAGCCCTCCGCGTCCCCCACCGCAGCCCATCCAGAGCAGCCGGCCTCCGCCTGCTGCCGCAGCCGCCGCGCCGTGCTCGGCGGCGGGCTCATGGGCGCCGCAGCGCTCACCCTTGCCGCCTGCGCGGCGCCGGCCGAGCCGGAGGCGGCGCCGTCCGCCACGGGCGAGGGACACGAGGTGATGGCCGCCTCGGAGCTCAAGGTCGGCGCCCAGGCCTCGGTCAAGATCAACAAGGCGGACGTGATCGTCTACCGCCAGGACGAGAGCACGGTGCTCGCCTACAGCGCCATCTGCACGCACGCCGGCTGCACCGTGGTGCCCGGCGAGGACGCGAAGTTCCACTGCCCGTGCCACGACTCGTACTTCAACGTGGCCGACGGCTCCGTGGCCGGCGGCCCGGCGCCGCGCCCGCTCACGCGCTTCGCCGCCACGATCGAGGGCGACAAGGTCCTCGTCTACCTCTGAGCCGCTCGGCCTCGGCCGTGGCGCGGCGACACCGGGCCCCGCAACGGGCACGGCCGAGGGGCAACCGGCGCCGCGGGGCGCCGCTCCCCCGCACCGCCGCGCGCGGACGGCGCTAGGACAGCATCCCGCCGCGGCGCGCCTCGGCGACCGCGGCCGTGCGCGAGTTCACGCCCAGCTTGGTGAAGACGTGCACGAGGTGCGACTTCACGGTGGCCTCCGTGACGTGCAGCCGCCGCGCGATCTGGGTGTTCGAGCACCCCTCCCCCACGAGCTTGAGCACCTCGAGCTCGCGCAGGCTCAGCGTGGGAAGCGGCGTGCGCAGCCGTTCGAGGAGGCGGGCGGCGACGGCCGGGGCCAGCGCCGACTCCCCGGCGGCCGCGGCGCGCACGGCCGGGAGCAGCTCGGAGGGTGGAGCGTCCTTGAGCAGGTACCCCGCCGCCCCCGCCTCGACCGCTGCCAAAATGTCGGCGTCCGCGTCGTGGTTGGTCAGCACGAGGATGGGAGGGGCGTCGGCCCCCGCACGGATCCTCGCGATGGCTCCCACGCCGGAGCCCTCGCCGAGCCGCAGGTCCATGAGCACCACGTCTGGCGAGTGCTCGGCGCAGGCCCGCACCGCCTCGTCCTCCGAGGCGGCCTCGGCGACCACCTCGAGATCCGGCTCGGTCTGCAGGAGCGCACGCAGGCCGACCCGCACGATGGGGTGATCGTCCACGATGAGAATCCTCGTCACGCCTCAGCCCTCCCTCGTGGGTGCCAGCGGCAGCACGACCACGACGCGCGTGCCGTTTCCCGGTGCCGAGTCGACCTCCAGGCTCCCCCCGAGCTGCGCCACGCGCTCGCGCATCGAGGCGAGCCCGAAGTGGCCGGCGCCGTGCCCCGCGCCCGGGGCCAGCTCGGGTGCGAAGCCCACGCCGTCGTCGCTCACGCGGAGCCGCGCCGCGGCGTCGTCGACCGTCAGGAGCACCTCGACGCGGCCGGCCCGAGCGTGCCGCAGTGCGTTCCCGACGGCCCCTTGGGCCAGCCGCAGCAGCGCCGTGCGCCGGGACATGTCGAGCCGCTCGTCGCCGTGGACCTCGATGAGCACGCCCGGGCCGCCGGCCCACTCGGTGCCGGCGAGTCGGCGCAACGCCGCGGCGAGGCCCTCCTCCTGCAGGGGCGCGGGGGCGAGCGCGCGCACGATCGCCCGCGTCTCGGCCTGCGCGGAGGCGGCGCTGTCGCGGGCCAGCCGCAGCAGCTCGGTGGTCTGCTCGCCCTCCGGCGCGCGCTCGGCCGCGTGCAGCAGCATCTGAATCGAGGAGAGTGACTGCGAGACGGTGTCGTGGATGTCCCTGGCCAGCCGGGCCCGCTCGGCCTCCTCGCCCGCGCGGCGTTCGCTGCGCACGAGCTCGTCCCGCGTCGCCACGAGTTCGGCGAGGAGGGACTCGCGCGCCTGAGCCTGCCGGGTGAAGGCCCTGAAGCCGAGCCCCACGAGCAGCGCCACGGCCGCGCCGAGCAAGGGGCCCACGGCGCCGGGCACCGAGAAGCCTTGCTGGAGGCCGAGGGTGATCACGGCGCCGAGCGCGCTGAGCAACACGAGCGCCGTCCCCCACCTGGCGCCGAGCAAGTGCAGCTGCAGGAAAAAGAGCGGGAAGACGAGATACGCGGCCTCGGGCAGGCACCACGCGGCGATGAACCACAAGACGCTCAGGGCGCCGATGCCGAGCCACACGGCGGCCGGGCGCCGCCCGGCTCCGGTGGGGCTGGTGGGGCCGGCAGGGCTGGTGGGGTCCGCGGCACCCGCCGCCGCACCGGCGGTGGCGAGCCGCGCACGGGTCCGGCGCGCGCCGTCGAGCACCCCCGCCGCGTAGGCGAGGCTCCAGGCGATGACGGCTGCGACCCCCCACGCGGCGCGCTCGTCCACGGGCGGAAGCGAGCGCCAGAGCACGATCAGCACGATGAGCGCCACGACGGCGTGCAGCCCGAGGCGCAGCCCGGTGAAGACCGAGGCGAGGCGATGTCCATCCATGAGACCCCCACGCTACGCGCGGCGGCGCCGCGGGGCATCCATCAAAAGGCGGAGCGACGCGTCCACCGAAGGTCTCCGGCCGCCCCATCCCCCGGGTGACGCGCGCTGCGGCGCGCGGCGGGAGCCTGGAGGAGGTGGCACGGCGCGGCGATCCGACCGCGGCTCGCCGCCACCCGCTCGTCATGGAAAGGACGTCATGTTTCTCGCTCGACGCGACCTGGTCTTTGCCAAGGGTCGCTTTGCGCTCATCGCCTCGGTGGTCGCGCTCATCACGGTGCTCGTTGGCTTCCTGACCGGCCTCACCGCCGGGTTGGCCGGCCAGAACGTCGACGCCGTCCTCTCCTGGAAGGCCGACCGCTTGGTGGTCTCGGCCCCGCAGGCCGGCGCCTCCGAGAGCTTCGCGACCTCGGCCCTCACGCAGGAGCAGGTCGACGCCTGGCGGCGGGCCGCGCCAGACGCCGAGGTCAGCCCCATCGGCCTGAGCCAGCTCTCGGCCAGCCACGGGGAGCTGCGGGCGGGGATCGCCCTCGTCGCCGGGGCCCCGGGCGCCGGGACGGGGCCGGGGGCCGAGGGGCTTGCGGCACCGGCCACCGGCGAGGCGGTGCTGAGCCACGATGCCGCCTCCGCACTGGGGGCGGCCGCCGGGGACACCATCACGGTGGCCGGGTCGGAGCTACGGGTCTCCGCGGTGGAGGGCACCGGGCACTACTCGCACGTCCCGCTCGTCTCGGTGGCGCCCGACACGTGGCGCGCGGCGGCCGCCCGCACCGGGGCGGACGCCGGCACCGTCGCCACGGTCCTGGCCATCACGGGGGCCGTGCCGGACGACGCGGCGGAGGCGGCGCAACGCGAGAGCGGCACCGTCTCGCTCTCGGGGCTGCAGGCGCTGAGCGCCGTGGGCTCCTTCCGCTCGGAGATCGGCTCGCTCGGCCTCATGATCGCCCTGTTGCTCGGCATCTCGGCGCTCGTGGTCGGCGCGTTCTTCACCGTGTGGACGCTGCAACGCAAGGGCGACCTCGCCGTGCTCAAGGCGCTGGGCGCACCGACCGGTGCGCTCGTGAGGGACGCGCTCGCCCAGGCCGGGATCGTCCTGCTCATCGGCATCGCCGTGGGGCTTGGCCTCGTCGTTGCCGCGGGCTCCGCCCTGCCCTCCGGACTGCCCTTCGTCCTCTCCCCGCTCACCACCCTGTTCCCCGGGGCCGTCATGGCGATCCTGGGCCTCGGCGGCGCCGCCGTTGCCCTGCGTTCAGTCACCCATGCAGACCCCCAGACCGCGCTAGGAAGTGCACGATGATCACCCTCGAGAACCTCGTCCTCAGCTACCCGGACGGCAACCGCCGCCTCACCGCGCTCGACAAGGTGAGCCTCACGGCCCGCAACGGGGAGCTCGTGGGCATCACGGGGCCCTCGGGCTCCGGCAAGTCCTCGTTGCTCGCGGTCGCCGCCACGCTCGCGACGCCCGACTCGGGCCATGTTTACGTCGACGGCGAGGAGATCACCGGGCTGAGCCGCGACGCGGCCGCCCGCGTGCGCCGCGAGCGGCTCGGCATCGTCTTCCAGCAGGCCAATCTGGTGCCCAGCCTGAACGCGCTCGATCAATTGCTCGCCGTGCCCACGCTGGGCGGCGGCCGGCGCGCCCGGCGCGCGGCCAAGGCGCGCGCCGTCGAGCTCTTGGAGGCCGTGGGGCTGGGGGCCCAGGCCAAGCTCATGCCGCATCAGCTCTCCGGGGGCCAGCGCCAGCGCGTGAACATCGCCAGGGCGCTCGTCTCCGCCCCGTCGGTCCTGCTCGTGGACGAGCCGACGAGCGCGCTCGACTCGCAGGCCGGATCGGCCGTGATCGAGCTCATCGCCGAACTGACGGCGGCCAACGGCACCAGCACGCTGCTCGTCACGCACGACCTGCAGCACGCGCACCGCTTCGACCGCCTCGTGACGCTCGTTGACGGCGCCATCGTGGAGCCGGAGCTCGCGGGGGCGGCGGCGCTCAGCCGGCCGTGATGATGCTGCCTGCGCCGGAATCCTTGACCTTCGGTGCGTCCTCGCCGCTGTAGAGGACGGCGGCGGAGTCCCCGGAGATCTTCAGGCGCTGCAGTTCGCCCACGTACGCGACGGCGTTATCCCCCGTGATGGTCAGGGAGTGCAGGTCGCCGGCGTAGAGCACCACACCCTCACCCTCGAGCACCACGTCGGTGCAGTCCTCGCCGATCTGGATGGCCTCCTGGCTCTCGGCGATCACGCCCGCGCCGGCGTCGTCGCACTCGAGGACGCGCTGCGCGGCCCCGCGGTACACGTAGCGGGGGGAGGCCTGGACGGTGGACTTGGCCTTGGCGCCTGAGCCGGCGGCGGGCTCCGCGCCCTCCTCGGCCTCCGGTGAGGAGGCGGGGGCGGCGCTCGTTGCCGGCGCGCTCGAGGCGGCTTCCGGGGTCTCGGACGGTGCGGAGGCGGCAGCGGCGGAGGCGGCCGGGGCGTCCCGTCCGCCCGGCTCGGCCGCCGCGCTCGAGGAGGGGGCCGCGGAGGCGGTGGACGCCCCGGCGGAGGCCTGAGAACCGGTGCTGGGGGCCGTGGAGGCCTGCGTCGACGAGGCGACGGGGCCGGCCGTGGGGGCCACGGAGCCAAGCTGCGCCGCGGCATCGGCCTTCTCGAGGGCGCCGCAGCCGCTCAGGGCGCACGCGCCGAAGGCCAGAACGGTCAGGGCGGCCGCGCTCAGGCAACGGGATCGCATCGACTCTCCTGCGTCGAGGAACGCGGCCGTGACAGGTTTGCCGCGCAAAGGAACGCCACCAGCGTAGTCCCGGAAACCCGCCGGGGGGAGGACCGTGAGGCCCCTGCCACCGAGCTGCCAGGAGCCTCCCAGGCTCGCCCCGGCTGGAGCGGCGGGAGGCCCCGGCGGCGGGCGGGGATCAGCCCTCGTGGCGGGCGGCGGCGCGCCAGCGAATGCCGGCGTCCACGAAGCCCTCGATGTCGCCGTCGAGCACGGAGGCGGCGTTGCCGACCTCGTGGTTGGTGCGCAGGTCCTTGACCATCTGGTACGGGTGCAGCACGTAGGAGCGCATCTGATCGCCCCAGGACGCCTTGACGTCGCCGGCCAATTCCTTCTTCTTGGCGTCCTCCTGCTCCTTCTTCAGGAGCAGCAGGCGGGACTGCATGACGCGCATGGCGGCCGCGCGGTTCTGGATCTGTGACTTCTCGTTCTGCATCGAGACCACAATGCCCGTGGGGATGTGGGTCAGGCGCACGGCCGAGTCGGTCGTGTTGACGGACTGGCCGCCGGGGCCCGAAGAGCGGAACACGTCGACGCGCAGCTCGTTCTCCGGAATGTCGATATGATCCGTGGTCTCGATGAGCGGGATCACCTCGACCGCGGCGAAGGAGGTCTGGCGGCGGCCCTGGTTGTCGAAGGGGCTGATGCGCACGAGGCGGTGCGTGCCGGCCTCGACGGACATGGTGCCAAACGCGAAGGGCTCGTTGATCTCGAAGGTCGCGGACTTCAGGCCGGCCTCTTCGGCGTAGGAGGTGTCTCCCACCTTGGTCTTCCAGCCGCGGCGCTCCGCGTAGCGCAGGTACATGCGCAGGAGCATCTCCGCGAAGTCGGCGGCGTCGACGCCGCCGGCGCCGGAGCGGATCGTCACGACGGCCTCGCGGGAGTCGTACTCGCCGTTCAGGAGCGTGACGACCTCGAGCTCGGAGAGCGTCTTGGTGATGGAGCCCAGCTCGGACTCGGCCTCGGCGAGCGAGTCCTCGTCGCCCTCCTCGCCGGCCAGTTCCACGAGCACCTCGAGGTCGTCGATGCGCTCGCCCAGCTTGACGATGCGCTCGAGCTCGGACTGCTTGTGGGACAGGGCCGAGGTCACCTTCTGCGCCTCCTCCGGGTTGTCCCACAGGTTCGGCGCGCCGGCCTCCTCGGAGAGCCGCTCGATGTCGGCCTTGATCGCCTCGACGTCGGAGACCGCCTCGATGTCGGCCAGGGTTGAGCGCAGCGCGCGGATCTCCGCGGGAAAATCAGTGGAAGCCATAGTGGGGCCAGTCTAGCCGCTTGCGCGGCTTGCTCGGCTGGTGCACGACGGCTGGTGAGCCAGTCGGGCCCGCACTCGGCCGCGAGCGGGAGGATGGCGGGCGGCCCGGCCGGGAGCGCACGGGCCGCGAGCACACGGGCCGCGAGCGGGCGCTCGACAGCGGGTGGCCCGCTCGGGCGCACACGGGACCACGAGGGGGCAGGACGGCGGGTGGCCCTGCGGGGAGTGCACGGGCCCCGAACGGGTGGGAACACCCTAGGGGGCGAGGCCGAGGCGTGCCCGCCCGTCGCCGGCCACCGCGACCGTGGCTGGCACGATCGCCCCGACCTTGAAGAGCCCGGCGCCCGCCCGCAGGCCGACGCTCAAGGTCACCCCGTCCGCCTCGACCCTGACCTCGGTCACGGTGACGGACTCCAGGCCGCTCTCCGGCGCGGCGGAGGCCAGGTAGTCCGCCACCGCTGCACGGGCCCGCGGCGGGTCGAGGCGCAGGCCGGCCGCGCCGTCGCCCGCCGGGCTCGCGGCGAACGCCTCGAGCCCGGCCGCAGCGGCGCCATCGGCCAGGCCGAGGAGCTTGCGCTGGGCGATGGCCACCTGCGTGATGGCGGAGACAACAAGGATGAGGCTGAGCAGCACCACGATGAGGCCGAGCCCCAGGATGCCCGCGCGCCCCTCCTCGCCCGCGCCGCGCCGACCCGCCGCCACGTCAGCCGAACCTTGGGGTGATCGCCGTGGCGCGTGACTCCACCCGGGCCACGGCCACGGCGGGAAGGAGCGGTAGCGCCACGGAGACGGTCACCGTCACGGTGACGCGCGCGGAGGGTCCCGGGCACGGGCGATCACAGCTCACAGCGGCGTGGACGCGGGCCGGGTCCAGCCCGCCCGCCCGTGCCATCTCGACGCGCGCCAGTTCCAGGCGTTCGGCCGCGCTCCCGGCGTCGGGGCTCCTGACCTGGATCGCCGCCAGGTGCTGGGCCATGCTTGCCGCCCCCAACGCCGCCGCGTGCACGCCGGCCAGGGCGATCACCAGGTAGAACAGCGGCACGCCGAGCAACACCCCCACGCCGATGAACTCGACGATGGCGCTGCCGCGCTCCCCCGCGGCTCGCCGGCGGCCGTGCCCACTCGCGGCGAACCCACCGTGGCCGTGCCCACTCGCGACCAGCCCGCTGCGGCCGTGCCGGCGCAGGCCGTGCGCACGCAGGGCGAGCCCTCCGCGGCCGCCGCCGCGCGCCGTCGTCATCCGAACCTCGTTGCGCTGGCCGTCGCCGTCACGGAGGTGGGCCCGGCCATCAGGCCGAGCACGGGCACCATCACCTCAACGCTCACGTTCACCACCTCACCCGCGGCACCGGGCGCCTCGCTCACGCGCACCGACCGGACGGACGCCTTGCCGAGCGCCCCCTCGGCGAGCGCCGTGGCGCGCGCGACGCCGTCGGCCGGCGTCGCGTCGGAGAACGCCGCCACCCTTGCCCCGTTGCTCGCCGCGTCCATGGCCATGTTCCTGGCGTAGAGGAAACAGGTCAGTTGCACGAGGCAGAGCGCGAGGACGAGGAGCAAGGCGGTGACGAAGACGAACTCGGGTACGGCGCCTCCCCTCTCCCCCCGGAGGGCGTGCTCGCGTGGATTCACATGCCGCTCACCTTCGAGATGGCGTCGACGAACAGCTTGTTCAGCTGCGGTCCTGCGACGGCGAAGATGCCTGCCACGAGGAGCGCCGACATGAGGGTGACCATGACCCACCCCGGCACGTCGCCCGCCTCCCTCGGTAGCTGCGCGCGGCGACGGGTGTAGCCAGCCAGGAGCGCCGTCCGGGCGTTCAGGAGCCGCGCCGTGGCCCCCGTGAGCAGGCCGGACAGCCGGTTCCTGGGGGCGAGGTCACCGTGTGGGTGGTTGAGGTGCGGGGCGGGTGCGGTGCCCGGGGAATGTGGTGCTGGCATGACGTGTTCCTTTCGTGGGGGCGGATGGATGGACAGTGCTTGAGGACCCGTTCAGAGACCGAGGGTGAGGAGTTCGAGCCCGGGGTAGACGGCGAAGAGGACAGAGAGCGGAAGCACGCCAAAGACCACGGGGACGAGCATGGCGACCTCCTTGCGCCCCGCCGATTCGATGAGCGCGCGCCTGCCCGCCTCGCGGGCGTCGGCCGCCTGGTCACGCAGGACGGCGGCGAGCGGGGTGCCGCGTTCGCTCGCGACCGCGATGGCGTCGACGCAGCGGGTGAGCGCGTCGAGCTTGAGGCGCGCCGCGAGGTCGCGCAGCACGGTGGGGAGCACGGAGCCGCGCTTCACCTCGGCGACGGCTCTCCTCACTTCGTCCGCGAGCTCGCCGCGCAGGGCGGTGCTGCACCTTCCCAGGGCGGGGCCGATGCTGTCCCCCGCCGCGACGGCCAGCGCCAGCAGCTCGGCGAGGGCGGGGAATTGTTCCTCCATGCGGGCCTTGCGGGCGGCCCCCGCCCGACGCAGCCACTCCCGGCGTGCCCAGAGGGTGCAGGCGACGGCTGCGGACATCAGCAGCAGCCCGGCGAGCGGTTGAACGGCGGTGCGCAATGCCATCAGGGTCAGGAGCGCCACGACGACGAGCGCCGCGAGGCACGCGGCCACGAGATCTCCCTGCCGGAAGCGGACGGGGTCGGCGGGCAGACCCGCCTCGCTCAGGGCCCGCGCGAGCGCGGCATCCCCGGGGCGGTGAGTGCCGAGCCAGCCCACGCCGCGCCAGCGCATCGGCCCGCCGCGGGGCGCCTCGCCGAAGTGCGGGGCGACACGGTCGGCGAGCGCGATGCGACGTCCGCGGAAGACGTAGTCGAGCAAGAGCCCGAGTCCCAGGGCGAGGGTGAGCCCGAGCAGGGCGGCGACGGCGGAGGGGCTCATGGGGCATCCACCGCTTCGCGTCGGCCTCGCTCCGCCGGGGCTTCCTCGCCCAGCCTGGCGACGCGCAGCATCCAGCGGTAGGAGAGTGCGGCCACGAGCCCGCCGGTCAGCAACACCGCGATGCCGCTGGGGCGGGTGTACGCCGAGGCGATCCTTGGCTCGAGGCAGATGATGACCAGGATGATCCAGGGGGCGGCGACGGCGAGCCGTGCGGCGTTGACGGTCCACGACTGTCGCGCCTCGAGCTCCCCGCGCGTGCGCAGCTCGGCGCGGAGGAATCCGGAGAGGGTGGAGAGCATCTCCCCCACATCCGCGCCGCCCACCTCGCGGGTGAGCCGCACGGCCGCGATGATGCGGTCCGCGACGGGATCCGCGAGGCGCAGGCGGAGGGATTCGAGGGCCTGATCACTGCCGCGTGCGATGCGCAGGTCGGCGGAGTAGGCGGCGAAGGCCGGGCGCAGCTCGGTCGGGCCCACCGTGGCGAGCTGGGCCATGGCCTCGCTCAGGGGAAGGCCCGCGCGCACGGCCGAGCGGAGGTGATCGACGACGTCTGGCCACTCTCCGCGGCGCCGGCGGAGGCGGGCCTGGTGCCGCGCACCGAGCCACCACCAGGGAAGCAGCAGCGTTCCCAGTCCCACGGCGAGCGCCACGGGAAGCGCATGGGTGATGAGGGCGGTGAACAACGCCGATCCGGCGCACAGTGCCGCGGCAAGGCACGCCACCGCCGGGAGCGAGTAGGCCTCGAGCCCCGCGCGGTCGAGGCGCTCGCGGAGCCGGCCGGGCGCCGTCGAACGGGCCCGGGGCGGCACGGTGTAGGCCTGCAGCACCAGCAGGAGGCCGATGCCGAGGCAGAGCCCGAGCAAGAGGCTCATGCAACACTCCCGAGCAGGGCCGAGACGTTCGCCCCGGCGCGTTGGAACTTGGGATGATCAGCGCAGGCCTCGGACCTCAGCAGCAGTCCCTGCCCCGTGTCGCTGAACACCTTGGACAGCTCGATCACGCCCTCGGGGCTGGCGGCGCCGAGCAAGGCGATGTCGGTGACGTGGCGCCGGCCGTCGGGGGCCTTGGCGACATGGACCACGAGGTCGACGGTGGCCGCCACGGTGGGGACAACAAAGGCAGGGCTGATGTTGGCGCCGGCCAACAGCGGCAGCGTGCACAGCTTGGTGACCGCCTCCCGCACGCCGTTGGCGTGGAGCGTGGCGAGCCCAGGCAGGCCGGCGTTCAGCGCCAAGAGCAGGTCGAAGCACTCCGCCTCCCTGACCTCGCCGACGATGATGCGATCCGGGCGCATGCGCAGCGCCTCCTTGACGAGTTGGCGCATCACCACCTCGCCCGCCCCGTCCAGATTCGCCGGTCGGCACTGCAGCGAGGCGACATCCCTCAGTGGCACGTTCACTTCGAACACTTCTTCTATCGTGACGACGCGTTCCCTGGGCCCGATCGCCGCCGCCAGGCAATTGAGCAACGTCGTCTTGCCGGCCTGGGTCGCCCCGGACACCACGATGTTCAGTCCGGCCGCCACGGCGGCCGTGAGATACCTGGCCGCCTGTGCGCTGAGCGATCCCCGCGACACCAGCTGCTCCAACCGCCTGGCCTTGGCCACGAACTTCCGGATGTTGACGTTCCACACGCCGCGGCTCAGCTCGGGGATGATCACGTGCAATCGGGAACCATCCGGAAGCGAGGCGTCGACGAACGGGCTGGAGAGATCCACCCGCCGGTTGCTCGGCGCCAGCATGCGCTCGACGATGGATTGCAGCTCCTCCTGGGACATGCTCAGCGACGTCAGTTCGCTCACGCCGCCGCGCGCGACGAAGATCTGGTGAGGCCCGTTGAGCCAAATCTCCTCGATCTCCGGGTCATCGAGCAACGGCTGCAACACCCCGAAGCCGGTGAGCGCATCGAGAATCCTCTGCCGCGCCCGGGCCGGATCCCCGAGGAGGGGCAGATCCTCGCGCAGCGAGCGCAGGTCGTACTCCTCGACGGCCCTGCCGATGGTCTCCAGCAGAACGGCCTCGTCGTCCGTGCCACCCGGGGCCCTGCCCATGAGCTGGGCACGAACCTGCCTCTCCAACAGTTCTGCGGCGGTCGGCATCGCTCCCCCTTCCCCTTCCTCGCCGCACGGGCGAGGAGCCGAGTGAACGGACCCTAATCCGTAACGCGGTCAGGTTTCAAGATGCCCCTTCCCTCACGTGGACAACTTCTCCCCTGCTGCGCGGGGGCACACTTTCCCCGGCCCGTCGCCCCTGCTGGACTCGAACGGGGCGCTCGGCTCGAGCGCCCCGACGCCGAGGGCTGGGCGTCAGGGGTTTCCGGGAGGGCGCGACGTGCTGGTGTGGGGAGACGAGGACCCGAGGCTGCTCCTGACCGGCTCGCGCGTCGATGTCGCCCGGCGCTGGTGCCTCGCCGTGGGTCTGACTCCCCGCCCCGGGCGGGCCGACCCCGTCGGCACCTGGGTGCCCGCACCCGCACAGGACCACGGGGATCCCCACCCTCCCGCTTCACCCCAACTCACCGAGGGGGTGTGCCTCGTGGTCGAAACGGGGCCGGACGCCGGGCAGAGCGCTCATCTGCCCCGCGGCACGAGCACCGTGGGGCGTGAAGGCAGCCGCGTAGTGCTCCGGGCACCCGGGGCGGCGCGCCGGCACGCGACGTTCAGCGTCGGCCCCGCCGGGGTCGTCGTCTCCCCGCTCGACGGGCCGGTCACGGTGGACGGCCGCCGCATCACGGGCGGCCACCCGGTGGACGAGCGCTCGCGCATCGGACTCGGTGAGGACGAGGTGCGACTCCTGCCCGCCAGGCCCGGCGCCGCGAGCCCGCCACCCGGCGACCCGGAGCGGCCGGGCCCCGGCCCCGTCCTGCCGCGGGCGCCGTGGCTCGCCCTCATCGCAGCCCTCGCCCCGCTGGGGATCGGCGCGCTCCTGTTCTGGTTGACGGACTCGTGGTTCATGTTGCTGTTCGGCACCCTCGGGTTGATCACCGCCGGCCCCGTGGCCATCGCGGACCTCGCCGCCAGGCGCCGCCTCCAACGCGCCTCCCGGGCGCGGGCGCGCCGCGGGGCCGGCGCCGCGTGCCTGGGTTATCCCTCACCCGGCAGCTTTCTCGCCGCCTGGGGCGCCGGGTCCGGACGCCCCGAGGCCCCGACGCCGCCCTCCGATCGCGCGGCGCGCGCGTTTCCCGCGCGGCTCGGCCCGCTGTGCAATCCGCGCGTCACGATGCCGGCACCCGAACCGGGTCGCCGAGGCAAGCGATGGAGGGTTCGCTCGCTTCCCCTCCTGATCTGGCCCGCGAACGGCGAGCGCATCGGCATCGTGGCCGGCCACCCGCACAGCGATCCGCTGGCACGGGCCGTCCTCGCCTGGCTCATCTTCTCCCTGCGCCCCTCCGACGTCCTCGAGGTTGCCCCGGATGCCGCGTGGCCGGCCGGGTTGCTCACGCTTCCGGGCGTCGGCCTCGCCCAACTGAGCCCCGGGGTCCTCGCGCGCCTCACGTGGACCTCGCCCGGCACGCCGGAGGCCGAAGGCACGGTGGAGCTCCTGCGGGTGCCGGACGGTTCAACCGACGCCGAGTGGCTCATCGACCCCCACCACGACCGGGTGACGCACGGGAGCAAGCGCCGCGCCTTCCTGCCCGAGGGGTGCAGCCTGCAGGGCCTGGATGAGGCGGCACGCCGGCGCGCACGGGCGTTGCGCACCGCCGACCAGGGGCACGGCGGGCGGCCGGAGCGCGAACCACCCCCCGGCACCCTCGCGGCAACCGTCGGGGACACCGATCGGGGAACCTTGAGTCTTGACCTCGTGGCCCACGGGCCGCACGCCTTGGTCGCCGGCACCACCGGCGCAGGCAAGTCCGAGTTCCTGCGCACCTGGCTGCTGGAGCTGGTCCTGGCCTATCCGCCGCGGCGGCTCCGGCTCGTGCTGTTCGACTTCAAGGGCGGATCCACGTTCGCGCCGTTCGCGCGCCTGCCCCACACGGAGTGCCTCGTCACCGACCTCGACGCCGCCGAGAGCGAACGGGTGCTCGCCGCCTTGGCCGTCGAGGTCAAGCGGCGCGAGCGGTGGCTCGCCGCGGCGGGACTGGCCGATCTGGCCGCCGCGGAGCACCTCGAAGACGCCCCGGCCCACCTCATCGTGGCGGTTGATGAGTTTCGGGTCCTCGCCGAGGACGTCCCCGAGGTGCTCGAGCGGCTGATCCGGCTGGCCACGGTCGGCCGCTCGCTGGGAGTGCACCTCGTCCTCTCGACCCAACGCCCCCAGGGCGTGATTTCCCCGGAGATCCGGGCCAACGTCTCGCTCGTGATCGCCCTCAGGCTCGCCTCGGAGACCGAATCGATGGACGTCATCGGCGTGTCGGCCGCCGCCAAGCTCGACCCGACGGCCCCGGGCAGCGCCTGGGTGCGGATCGCGGGCACCGAGCCGCAGCGCGCACGCTTCGCGCCAGCCGGCTCCGTCCCCGACCCCACCCCGGATCGATTGATCGGCCCGCGGCTCTGCGACGCCCTTCCCTTGCCCGCGCCGGCGCGCCCGACCCCGGGCCTCGCCGAACGCCTGTCGGTGGCGGCGCGCCGGGGCGCGCGGCCGGAGGCTCCGCTCGTGCCCGCAGCCTTGCCGCCGGCCCCGCTGCGGATCGCGGTGTCCACCCCGGAACGCGGGGTGCTCCTGGGGCTGCGGCAGGACGCCGAGGGGGTCTGCGTCCCCTTGCGCTGGGAGCCGGACCCACGCGCCGGGCTGGCGCTGCTCGCCGGGACGCCGCTGGAGCTGGGAACCGTGGCGCCCGCGGCGCTCGCGCAGGTGCTGCGTGACCCCCTCCTGGCCCACCGCAGCGTTGTCCTCAACGGACTCTCCAGCGCCGGCGTGCCCCTCTCCTCGGCGAGGGGAACGGTGCTGGCCTGGGCGGAGGCGGAGGACCCGGACTGGAGCGACGAGGTGCTGGCCGCCGCGATGGAGACGGCCAGCACCGATCACACCCTGCTGCTGTGGGTGCTCGGGCTCTCCGCTTGGCTCGCCGACGGCACGGCAGCCGCGGCGCTCCAGCGCGAGGCGCGCCTGCAAGCCCTGACGCGGCACCCCGGCGTCGTGCCCATCATCGCCGGGACGCGCGAACTGGCCGGCTCGCGCTGGCTCTCGCCCTGCACCTCCCGGATCTACCTGCCCCACGGCGCGGGCGACGAGTCGCTCGCCCTCTGGCCGAGGATGGCCCCCTGCTCACCCCTCACCGGGCGTGGCGTCCTCCTCGGGGCCGGGCACCCTGACCGCGGCACGATCGTGCAGATGCTCGTGGCTCCGCCGGCGCGGCTGCCCCTCCGCCGCAAGCGCAGCGCGGTCGCGGCGCCGGACGGGAACACGCTCCGGGTTCCCCGCGCCGGGCGGGAGGACGCACCCCGCGCCCAGCTCCCCTCCTCGCTGTGGGTGCCGCCTCCGCGTCTCGTTCACCGCCGGGATCTGCGGCCGGGCGTTGTGGCGCCCGGCGGCACGGGAACGCTCGGCGCGGAAGGCCCGGCCGCCGACGCCACGACGCCGGGGGTGGGCCGGTCCGCCGTGGGGGTGGCGAGCGTTTCGCGCGCCGCCGTGAGCTGGCGGCCACGCGGCAAGGCGGCGATCATCCTGGGCGGTCCCGGCAGCGGGCGAAGCAGCGCCGCCGCCCTCCTGGCCTACGCCTGGGGCGAGCGGACGGCGCAGTGGGTGGCCGGCGGGAACGAACCCCCGCCGGAGACGTGGGCCGTCGTCGACGATGCGGACACCTGGACTCGGGAGGAGAGCTACCGGCTCACCGAACGCCTTCGCTCGGGCGGGCGGGTGCTGGCGACGGCGCTCGCCTCGCCCCGGACCGCCATGCTCCTGCCCTGGCTGATGGACCTCGACCCCCTGCACGACGTCGTGCTGCTGGGTCCGCGCACCGCGGCGGAGGCCGAGGGCTGGACCCACCGCGTCCCGCCGGACCCCACGGCCCCGCCGGGACGCGCCTGGCTCACGCCGGCCGGAGCCGTGCATCCCGTCCGGGTGCAGCTGCTGGCCGCGCCGGGCGGCGAGGACGAGGGGTGAGCGGCGGTCCGAGGCCGGGGTGGTGCCCGGCGAGGAGGCCGGAACCGAAACCGGGATGGTGCCCGAACGCGCGAACGCCGGGAAAGTCGCGCCCAGCGACGCGGTCGAGGCCGGAGGGGCGAACGCACCAGCGGCCGGAACCCGCGGCTCGGTGGCGCCCGGAAGACAGAGCGCCCGGGAGGGCGCGCCGTCAGCGACGGGGCTGGTCGTCCGCCTCGAGGAAGCGGCGCGTGGCCGGCGCGAACACGAGCACGAGGGCCACGGCGGCCGGCACGAGCAGCACCACGCCAAGCACGGGCGCGCCTCCGCCCAGGAACTGCCCGGAGAGGATGACCTGGAAGAGCTGCCACACCACCACGGCGGCGCGGGTCCACGCCCGCCCGGCGAGGTGCTTGGCCGCCACCGAGGCGGCGAAGGCGGCGGCGCCGACCATGAGCACCACGAGGAAGAGGCGTCCGCCCACGTTGAGCGGGCCGGGGGCCCTAAGCGTGAACACGAAGTTCAGGGCGCCCCACAGGACGATGACCGCCTCGAGCGCCATGATGAGCGAGGTGATCATGACCGTCCACGGCCGCTCCACCCGGGCGGGAGCGGCGTCGGCCGCCGCCTCGGACCCTGGCCGCCGGCCCGCTCCCGCGGCGCCGCGGCCGGCGGCACCGCCCTTCACGGGGGCGTCGGAGCGGCGGGGCTTGCGGGGCTTCGAGGTAGGGCTCACGCCACCAGTCTACGGACACCGCGGCCGGCCCCTGCCCCCCGCATACCGTCCCGCCGACAGCACCCACAGCGGCTCCGAACGGGCGGACCCCCTGTGACTACACGGGAAGAAAGACAAGGGGGTAAGCGCAAGATGAACGGTGAGAAACCCCACACGGTTCGGAGCCGGTTCCGAGGAACCCCGCCCTTGTCACACCACGTCACGCATGAAAACATTGAAAGGAATGACCAAGGGTGTGTTTACCCATCTGGCCACGCCCTCTCCGCCACCCCCCGGTGGTGCGGGTGTGCCCCCCCGCTAAACCAAGGAGAACCACGAGCATGAGTTGGCGCGACAAGGCCGCCTGTTTGGACAAGGACCCGGACCTGTTCTTCCCCGTGGGTAATACCGGTCCTGCCCTCCTGCAGATCGAGGAGGCGAAGGGTGTGTGCCGCAGCTGCGAGGTCGTTGACAAGTGCCTGCAGTGGGCCATCGAGTCCGGCCAGGACGCCGGCGTCTGGGGCGGCATGAGCGAGGACGAGCGCCGCGCCATGAAGCGCCGCGCCGCTCGCGCCCGCCGCGCCTCCTGATCCACGCCTTCATCGCCCACGCGCCGCGCCGACTCCCCCGGAGGGCGCCACGCGCCGGCACCTCGTCATCGGGGCCGCACCGTCACCCACGGTGCGGCCCCGATGCCGTTCCCGCCCGCCGCGGCCGGCCCCTCGCCCCGCACTCTTCCGCCCCGGCGCCCCGGTGTCCCGGCGCCGAGGCCCGGGGTGTTGCCGGGCCCACCGCGCACCCGCTGACCTAGGATCGCTCCTGTGACAGATTCCGCTTCGAAAGACGCCCTCATCGGCACCCTGCTGGATCGCCGCTACCTCATCGAGCGGCGCCTGGCCCGCGGAGGCATGTCCACCGTCTACCTGGCCACCGACCAGAAGCTGCGCAGGCAGGTGGCCGTCAAGGTGCTCTACCCGCACCTGGCCGAGGACCCGGCCTTCGTTGAGCGCTTCGAGGCGGAGGCCATCACGGCCGCCAAGTTCTCCCACCCCCACGTGGTCTCCGTCTACGACCAGGGCGTGGACGCGGACACCGCCTACCTCGTCATGGAGTATGTCCCGGGCGCCACGCTGCGCGACATCATGAGCGCCCAGGGGCGCTTCTCCCCGCGCGCCGCCCTGCAGGTCATCGACGCCGTGCTCGGCGGCCTCTCCGCCGCCCACCGCGCCGGCCTCGTGCACCGCGACGTCAAGCCGGAGAACGTCCTCATCTCCCCCGACGGCCGCATCAAGGTCGCCGACTTCGGCCTGGCGCGCGCCGCCACGAAGCACACCTCGACCGGCGCCCTCATCGGCACGGTCGCCTACGTCTCCCCCGAGCTCGTCATGGGCAAGCCGGCCGACACGCGCGCCGACCTGTACGCCGTCGGCGTGCTGCTGCACGAGCTGCTGACGGGCAAGCAGCCTTACACGGGAGACACCGCGTGGGCCGTCGCCCTCGCGCACGTCAACGAGGAGATCCCGCCCGCCTCCGCCTCCGTGCCCGGCCTCTCCACCGAGCTGGACGAGCTCATCGCGTGGTGCACCGAGAAGGACCCGGAGGATCGCCCGCACGACGCCGAGGCGCTCCTGCAGGAGCTGCGCCACGCGCGCTCCCAGCTCAGCGAGGAACAGCTCGACCTCGGCGAGGCCCCCGCACCCCTCGCCACGCTGCTGACCTCCACGCTCGCGCTCATGCACCGCACCGGTGAGCGCCCAGGCGGGCGCGACGACGCGGGCCAAGCGGGCCCCTACCCGGCGCCCGACGCCGCCTCCGCCGGCTCCCAGCCGGGAGCTGCCGCCGGCGCGTCCCCGGCAGCGGCCGGAGCGGGGTTCCCCGCCGACGGCGGCTCCGGCCACGCTTCCCTCCCGGACGACGAGGACGACGCCGCGGCACCCGAGTGGCTCAGCCCCGATGGGGCCGGCCCGGGCTCGGACGCGTCGGAGGCCTCAACGCAGGCGCTGTCCGCCGACGCCTGGGGTGCCGCGAGCCCCGGCTCCGACGCCGGCGAGGCCGCCACCCAGGCCCTGCCGCACGGCTCGCTCGGCGCCGCAGGCGCGGCGGCCGCCGCCGGCGTCACGGCAGCGGGTGCGGCAACGCCCGCCCCGGTGCAGGACCCCACCCAGGTGCTGCCGGCCCAGCCCGACCCGACCGCCGTCCTGGGCCCCGCGTCGTCGGGCGGCGGAACCGCCGGAACGGCAGGCGCCCCGGGCGGGCAGGCCCCCGCCGAGGCCACGAGCGTGCTCGCACCCCAGGGCGCCACGCGCCCGCTCGAACCGACCGCCTGGCCGCCCGCGGGCGAGCCGGCGACCCCGCAGCCCTCGGCCCAGCAGGTCGTCCCCCGGCTCGCCCCCGCGCTGGAACCGGAGGTCCAGGCGGAGGTCGCCTACCCGGAGCGCCCCTCCAAGCGCCGGGCCAAGGCCGAGGCGAAGGCCAGGGCCAAGGCGGCGCAGGAACCCACCGAGTCGCTCAAGCGCCCGGGCACCGGCAAGAAGGCCTGGATCTGGGCGGCCCTCCTCCTCATCGTGGCCGCCCTCGTGGGCACCGCCGCCTGGTTCTTCGGGGCCGGCCCCGGCGCCCGCGTGCTCATTCCCGAGCTGCGCGGGGCCACCGAGTCAGCGGCCCGCGCCTCGCTCGATGAGCAGGGCATCTCCACGATCAACGTCGCCACGGCGTTCGACGAGGAGGTGGAGCAGGGCAAGGTCGTCTCCACCGATCCGCCGGGCGGCAGCCAGATCATGCGGCTCAGCTCCGTCACGCTGCTCATCTCCAAGGGCCCGCAGCTCTACGCCGTCCCCAACGTGGTGGGCCAGAGCCAAGCGGCGGCCAAGCAGGCGCTCGAGGAGCAACACCTAGCGCTCGGGAAGGTCACGCAGGCCTACGACGAGTCGATCGACAAGGGCCTCGTGGTGAGCCAGGCCAAGAAGGTCGGCGAACAGTTGCGCTCCGACACCAAGGTCGACCTCGTGATCTCGCGCGGCCAGGCGCCGGTCGAGGTGCCGTCCCTGACGGGCAAGAGCCCCGAGGACGCCGAGCAGCTGCTCGCGGCGCAATCGCTCAAGCCCCAGCGCGGCGACGATGTCTTCTCGGACGACGTGGCTGAGGGTCGGGTCGCCAAGCAGGCCCTGGCGGCCGGCGAGAAGGTCTCCAAGGGCTCAACGATCGAGTACCAGGTCTCCAAGGGCCCCGAGCTCTTCGAGGTCCCCAGCGTCATCAACAAGAGCACGGACGACGCCCGCGCCCTCCTCGAGGACGCCGGGTTCAGCGTCGACGTGAAGTCGGGCGGCGTCTTCGGCACCGTCTTCGATCGCGTGGTGGGCCAGGACCCCCGCTCGGGCACCATGGCCACGAAGGGCTCCACCGTCACCATCACGGTCTACTAGGCCGCGGCGCCCCGCGGCGCAACGCCAGGGCCCGACGGCGGGTGATCACCCGCCGTCGGGCCCTGGCGTTTCTCCCGCTGAGGCGCGGGGGCCGGACGGGCTACTTGCCCAGGCGCACCACGGCGTCCAGGGCGAGATCCAGCGCCGTGGCGCGGGAGGCGATGCCCCAGCCGCGCGGGTCGTGGGCGTCGAGGTCGGCGAGCGAGTCGGCCGTGTAGAGCAGCTGCGCGAAGGCGGCGCCGCGGAAGGCGCAGGCGGCGGCGAGGGCGGAGCACTCCATGTCCACCACATCGCAGCCGGCCTCCTTGCGGGCCTCGATGACGGCGGGCGTCTCGCGGTAGAAGCCGTCGGTGGTCCAGGTGGCGACCTCGGCGAAGTCGCGGTTCGCGGCCACGAGCGCGTCCTTGACGGCCTGGACGCTGCTCGGCTCCAGCTCGATCCAGTCGCCCGCCGGGGCGTAGTGGTAGCTCGTGCCCTCGTCGCGCAGCGCACGCGTGGGCACGAGCATGGCGTTCTCCTCGTGGGAGTGCAGGGCGCCGCAGGAGCCCACGGCCACGACGTGCTTGACGCCGAGGTTGAGGCCGAACTCGAGGTTCTGGACGGCGGCCGGGGCGCCGAGCGGCGCCAGGACGATGGCCACCTTCTCGCCGCGATGCTCCGTGACGAAGTACGGGAAGTCGCGCGTGATCGACTCGAGCGTGACGGCGGTCTCCCAGCCGCGCTCGGCGGCGAACTGATCGACGGTGGGGCCCAGGAAGGCCATGACCAGGCGGGTGGGCAGGGTGTCAGGCGCGTGGGCCTCGCGGTCCCAGCCCCCGATCAGGTCGTTCGTATCGGTATCGAGATCAAGGATCGGGAAGTCACCACGGGTCAGCATGTCCCCGATTCTTTCACGCCGCGCGCCGTGCGCCGAAAGCGCGGCTGGACCACCCGCCGTCGTGCATCTCGTCCCCAAAAACGGACAAGCTCCCCGCCAACGGCGGGGAGCTTGTCCGGAATCGGTGAGCCGGCGCGGGGTCGAGGCGATACCGCGCCACCGCCGGTCAGCGGCGGGCCAGGCCCTCGGCCACGAGGAAGGCCAGCTCGAGCGACTGCGCGTGGTTCAGGCGCGGGTCGACCACGGTCTCGTAGAGCGCATCGAACTGCTCCTCCACCACGGGATCGGAGCCACCGAGGCACTCCGCCACGTCGTCGCCGGTCATCTCGACGTGCAGGCCGCCCGGGATGGTGCCCAGGGAGCGGTGCACCTCGAAGAAGCCGCGCACCTCGTCCAGCACATCCTCGAAGCGGCGCGTCTTGTAGCCGTTCTTGGAGGTGATGGTGTTGCCGTGCATGGGATCGGTGACCCACACGACCTGGGCGCCGGCGTCGCGGACGGCCTGGACGATGGGCGGCAGGGCCTCGCGGATCTTGCCTGCACCCATGCGGGTGATGAAGGTCAGGCGGCCCGGCTCGCGCTCCGGATCCAGCTTGTTGATGAGGTCCAGCGCGTCCTGACCCGTGGTGGTGGGGCCGAGCTTGACGCCGATCGGGTTCTTCACCTTGGAGAGGAAGTCGACGTGGGCGCCGTCCAGCTCGCGCGTGCGCTCACCGATCCACAGGAAGTGGCCCGAAGTGTCGTAGGGCAGGCCGGTGCGGGAGTCGGTGCGGGTCAGCGCGCGCTCGTAGTCGAGCAGCAGCGCCTCGTGGGCCGCGTAGAACTCGGCGCGCTTGAGCGCCTCGAAGTCCGCGCCGCAGGCCTCCATGAAGTGCACGGCGCGGTCGATCTCGCCGGCCAGCTGCTCGTACTCGTGGTAGGCCGGGTTGGCCATGAAGCCCTGGTTCCACGAGTGCACGCTGCGCAGATCGGCGAAGCCGCCCTGCGTGAAGGCGCGGATGAGGTTCAGCGTGGACGCCGAGGTGTTGTAGGCCGTGATCATGCGCTGCGGGTTGTGCGCGCGGGACTCCGGCGTGAAGTCGTAGCCGTTGACGATGTCGCCGCGGAAGGCGGGCAGCGTGACCTCGCCGCGTGTCTCCACATCCGAGGAGCGCGGCTTGGCGAACTGGCCGGCCATGCGACCCATCTTGATGACAGGCATCTGGGCGCCATAGGTGAGCACCACGGCCATCTGCAGGATCGTCTTGACGCGCGCCTGGATCCGATCGGCGGTCGCCGCCGCGAACGTCTCGGCGCAGTCACCGCCCTGCAGCAGGAAGGCCTCGCCGCGGGCGGCTGCGGCCAGGCGGGACTTGAGCACGTCCACCTCGCCGGCAAAGACCAGCGGGGGCAGGGTGCCAAGCTCGGACAGAACGCGGGCATGCTCCGGGGTTCCGGCCCAGCTGGGTTGCTGCTTCGGATTCAGCTGACGCCACGCATCGAGCGCGGGGTCGGTGGCGGGCCCGGACTGCGTGCCGGCGAGCGGGGTATGCACAGGAAGACTCACCCGTTCAGCCTAGTGCTCAGCCAGGAGCCCCGCATGGTTGCCCTCGTCACGTGGGGACGCCGCGGCGTCATGTAGGGGCGGGGCGGGCCTCAGCCGCGCGGGGCCCGCTCCGCGATCTCCGCCTTCACGTCCGCCGCGTAGCGATCCACGTACTCCTGGCCGGAGAGGCGCTGGATATCGCGCATCACCCGGTCGGCGAGCTCGCGCAGGGCGGCCCGGTTATGGATGTCGCCGCGCTGCACGGCGATGGGCTCCCCCACGATGATGCCGACCCTGCGCAGGTGCGGGACCAGCTTGCCGATCGGCTGGACCTTGTCGGTGCCGATCATGGCGACGGGGATGATCGGCAGGCCGGTCTCGATCGCGAGCCTGGCCACACCCACCTTGCCGCGATACATGCGCCCGTCCGGGCTGCGGGTCCCCTCGGGGTAGATGCCGAGCAGGCGCCCCTCGCGCAGCGCCACCTCGCCCGCCTCGAGCGACTTGAGCGAGGCCGCACCGCCGGCGCGGTCCATGGGCAGCTGGTTCGCCAGGAGGAAGAAGCGCCGGACGATGGCCCCCTTGAGGCCGCGGCCGGAGAAGTACTCCTTCTTGGCCAGGAAGGAGATGGGGCGGGACACCATGACCGGCAGGAAGATCGAGTCGGCGACCGAGAGGTGGTTCGAGGCGATGATCGCCGCGCCCTCCGCCGGAACGTGGTGCATGCCGCGCACCCACGGGCGGAAGAGGAGGCGGGCCAGCGGTCCCACGATGAAGGTCTTGGCGAACCAATAGAACACGGGTCTAAATCGCTCCTTGTCGGCGCAGCGCGGTGCGATGCCGCGCCGAGGCGGCCGCGACACGCCGACGAGCGTGGCTCGCGGCTAGGCTCTAGCTTAAGAGTCATCCCGCAGCCAGCAAGGAGCCAGCATGTCCCAGGACATCTCCACGGCCGACACCTTTGCCGCGTACGTGCACGAGGGCCGCTCCCCCGTGGCCGTCCTCGTGATCCACGGCTTCACCTCGACGCCCGGCTCCGTCTTCCTGTGGGCGGGGGCCTTCGAGGCGGCCGGCTACGACGTCTCCGTTCCCCTGCTTGACGGGCACGCAACCCGCTGGGAAGACATGATCGGCGTGCCATACACCGCCTGGACCGGCGCGCTCGAGCGCGAGTACGACCGACTGGCCCGCACCCACGAGCACGTCGTCGTGGCCGGCATCTCCATGGGCGGGGCGCTGGCCCTGCACCTCGGGGCCGTCCGGCGCCCTGCGGCGCTCCTGCTCGTCAACCCGGCCGTGGACGGCATGCCCTGGTTCTCCTTCCTCTCCGGCGTCCTGGCGCCCTTCCTCAGGTCGACCCCGGCCATCGGCGAGGACATCGCGCGGCCGGGGCGCAGGGAAAACTCGTACGACGTCACCCCGACCGCCGCCGCGACGCAGCTGCGCCGGTTGCAGAAGGCGGTGCGCCGCCAGCTGCCCGGCGTGGTCGCGCCCATCACGCTCTTCCATTCGGTGCAGGACCACGTCATTCCCCCGGCCTCGGTGCGCTCGCTCCTGGCCGGCCTCACGCCGCTCACCCGCACCCGCCTGCGCCGCGTTGAACTGGTGCGCAGCTTCCACGTCGCCACCCTCGACTGGGACGCCGAACTCATCAACGAGGTCTCGGTCCGCGCCGTCGCCGAGGCGACCGGCGTGCCGGCCGCGGGGACCCTGGCGTGAGCCGCGCCGACGACGCCGCCGCCTGGGAGGACCTGGTCCGCCGGCTCGAGTCGATGGACGGCGGGAGCCCCGAGGCGCCCGACGCCGCGGGGCCGGGCCAGGCGGACGGTTCGCCCGAGCGCGGCGAGACGGGGCGGACCGGCGGGCCGACCGACGCCGAACCGGGAACTCCCCGCGCCGCGCCCCCGGCGGGGCCCGCCTCGCCCTCGGCTGGCCCGCGCGCCGTCGCCGGCTTCGACTTTGCCATCGACCCTGCCCTGCTCGGCCCGCGCGATCGCGGGGGCAGCGCCGCGCCGCCGGGCGCCGGGCCGCGGGACTGGGCCGCGGCGGAGGACCCCCACGAGGGGGACTTCCTCCCGCCGGAGCCCGAGCCGATCCTGGCCGGTCGCCCGGACCGGGTCGTGGCCTGGGCCGCGGCGATCGGGCTGCCCCTGCTCATGATCGCCCTGACGATCTTTTTCCCTGGCGCCATCCCCCCGCTGCTCTGGCCCGTCCTCTTGATCGGCGCCCTGGCGGCGTGGGCGTATCTCTTCTGGCGGCTGCCCACGGACCGGGCCGACGACACGGACGACGGGGCCCGGCTCTGAGGCGCGGCCAGGCGCCCCTCGCATCACCCTGGAACTGAGTCCCACACGGGTGACACCGAGTGTTACTCTGGCGTAGACATGTGACGCACGGCACCCCCGGGCGTCAGCGAAGGCAACACCCCGCGAGCAACCAAGGAGCCCCGGTGCGAGAGATTGTCGTCCCCCCGAAGGTCATCAACGACGCAACGGTCACCATCCCGTCGCTGCTGGAGCGCCACCTGGGCGTGCACTCCCAGCGCGAGCTGTTTAAGGTGCGCGGGGCCGACAACGCCTGGACGCCCGTCACCGCCGCCGACTTCGCCTCCGATGCTCGGGCCATCGCCAAGGGCCTCATGGCCCGCGGCATCGGCTCGGGCGACCGGGTGGCCATCATGTCCCGCACGCGGTACGAGTGGACGCTGCTCGACTTCGCCATCGCCTACGCCGGCGCCGTCTCGGTGCCGATCTACGAGACCTCCTCGCCCAGCCAGGTCGCCTGGATCCTCCACGACTCGGGCACCCACCTCGCCCTCGTGGAGAACGGCGGCCACGAGAACGTCGTCAGGCGGGCCGCCCGCGACGAGGAGCTCGAGGTCCTCGCCGACGTCCTGCAGATCGAGGGCGGCGGGCTGGACGAGCTGCGCGCGGCCGGCGTCGGCGTCAGCGACCAGGCCCTCGCCGAGCGCACCGCGACGCGCCGCAAGGACGACGTCGCGACCGTCATCTACACCTCCGGCACCACGGGGCGCCCCAAGGGCTGCGAGCTCACGCACGCCAACTTCGTCGACCTCTCCGACAACGCGCTCTCGAGCCTCGGCGACATCGTGCACCCCGGCTCGTCCACGCTCATGTTCCTGCCGCTGGCCCACGTGTTCGGCCGCTACATCGCCATCCTCGCCGTGGCGGCCGGGGCCACGGTGGGGCACTCCCCCGACCTGAAGAACCTGCTCCCCGACCTGGCCTCCTTCCGCCCCACCTTCCTGCTCGTGGTGCCGCGCGTGTTCGAGAAGGTCTACAACGGTGCCAAGCTCAAGGCCGAGGACGGCGGCAAGGGCAAGATCTTCGCCGCCGCGGCCGACGTGGCCGAGCGCTACTCCCACGCGAGCCTGGAGACGGGCAAGGTGCCGCTCGGGCTCAAGCTCAAGCACCAGCTCTTCGACAAGCTGGTCTACGGCAAGCTGCGCGAGGCCATGGGCGGGCGGGTCGGCCACGCCGTCTCCGGCGGCGGCCCGCTCGGCGAACGCCTCGGCCACTTCTTCAACGGCATCGGCGTGACGGTGCTCGAGGGCTACGGGCTCACCGAGACCACGGCGCCCGTGGGCGTCAACACCCCGGAACGCATCAAGATCGGCACCGTGGGCCGCCCGCTGCCGGGCGACAGCGTGCGCATCGCCGAGGACGGCGAGGTCCTCGTCAAGGGCGTGTGCGTCTTCAAGGGCTACCTCGGCCGCCCCGACCTCGACGCCGAAGCGTTCACCGAGGACGGCTGGTTCCGCACCGGTGACCTGGGCGCGCTGGACGAGGACGGCTTCCTCAGGATCACCGGCCGCAAGAAGGAAATCATCGTGACTGCCGGTGGCAAGAATGTGGCCCCCGCGCAGCTCGAGGACCAGATCAGGGCCTCGGCCATCGTGTCCCAGTGTGTGGTGGTCGGCGAGGCGCGGAAGTTCATCGGCGCCCTCATCACGATCGACGAGGAGGCGCTGCCGGGCTGGCTCGCCCGCCACCACAAGCCGGCCGGCCTCTCACCCCAGGACCTGCTCGCCGATCCGGAACTCCTCGCCGAGCTCCAGGCCCAGGTGGACAAGGCCAATACCTCCGTCTCGCACGCAGAGGCCATCAAGAAGTTCCGCATCGTCCCCACCGACTTCACCGAGGAGTCCGGCCACCTCACGCCGTCGCTGAAGATCAAGCGCGCGGTGGTCATGAAGGACTTCGCCTCCGAGGTCGACGCCCTCTACGCCGACTGATCGCTTCGCTCGCACCGAAGCCGAGAGCGCCGGCACCCGTGACGGGTGCCGGCGCTCTCGCGTTGCGTTCGGGAGGGGCCCGCGCCTACAGCGGCGCGTCGTCCGGGTGGTCCACGCCGAGGGACAGGAGCGCGTTCTCGATGACCTCCGTCAGCGCCGGGTGCGGCCAGTACGGGCCGCGCGCGAGCGTGTAGGCGTCGGTCCCCGCGATCATGGCCTGCACGATGGGCTGGATCAGGATCGAAGCCTCGTGGCCCATGATGTGGGCGCCCAGGATCTCCCCCGTCGAACGCCGGGCGAGCACCTTGACGAAGCCCTCGGTGTCCTCCATGGCCCAGCCATAGGCCGTGCTGCCGTAGTCCTGCACCGCCACGGCGAGGTCGTCCCCTGCCACGGCCCGCGCCTCCTCCTCGCGCAGTCCAACGGCCGCCACCTGCGGCCGGGCGAAGACCGCCTCCGGCACGGCGCGGTGATCGGTGGCGCGCAGCCGCGCCGGATGCTCCAGGTTGTGGGAGACCACGCGCGCCTCGCGGTTGGCCACGTGCTTGAGCTGGTAGGCGTTGGAGACATCGCCCAGGGCAAAGACGCCCTCGACGGGCTGGCCGCCGGAGAGCACGCGCTGGTAGGCGTCCACCGCCACGCGCCCGTCCGGATGCACGTCGAAGCCGCCGGCCCCTGCGTCCACCCGGTCGGAGTTGGGCACGCGGCCCGTGGCCACGAGCACGGCGTCGACCCCGAGGGCGAGCGTCTCGTCCCGCCGCGAGAAGCGCACCTCGACATCGGCATCCGAGCCGACACCGATGCTCGCGAGGTCCCACTCGCGGTGCAGCTCCCAGCGCTGGGAGGCGGCCTCGGTGAAGCGCTCGGAGACCGTGGGGTCGAAGTGGCGCAGCAGGTGGCGCCCGCGGATGACCTGGATGACCTCGGAGCCGAGGCCGGAGAAGAGCGCGGCAAACTCGGCGGCGACGACGCCGCCGCCCACCACCACGAGCCGCCGCGGCAGGCGATCGATGCGCATGATCGTGTCCGAGGTGTGCACGCCGGGAAGGTCGATGCCAGGGACGTCGGGGAGCTGCGCGCGGGAGCCGGCGGCGATGACGATCCGGTCGGCGCTGATCCGCTCGCCGGAGTCGAGGATGAGCTCGTGCGAGGACACGAAGCGCGCGTCCTGTTCGTAGAGCGTCACGTTCTCCAGTTCCTCGGCGCGGTAGCGGCGCCCGCCGGCGGAGATCGGGTCGATGCGGGAGAAGATGCGGTCGCGGATCCCCGGCCAGTCGACCCCCTCGAGCCGCAGGGAGACGCCGAGCCGGGCCGCCTCGGCCGGCGCGGCGGCGAGCGAGGCCGGATAGACGAACATCTTGGTGGGGATGCACCCACGATTCAGGCACGTCCCGCCGAAGACGCCGCCCTCCACGATGGCCACCTGCTTCCCGTCCCAGAAGGGCGTGACCAAGGTGTTGCCGGAACCAGAACCGATGATGATCAGGTCGTAGTGCATGTGCCCATCCAACCACGCCGCGCGGCCCGGCGCGCCTTGGCGCGCTGGGCCGAAACCGGCCCGGAGGGCCGGTGTCTTCGCCCCGTGCACGACGACGCCGGGCGGCCCCGTCGAAACGGAACCACCCGGCGTCGCGCACTTCTCGGGAGCGGGCTAGCCCAGCTCGATGATGAGGTCACCGCCCTGCACCTGGGCGGTGCCGGCCAGGGCCAGGCGCTTGACCACGCCGCCCGTGGGCGAGGTGATCGCGGCCTCCATCTTCATGGCCTCGATCGTGGCGACGGTGCCGCCCGGCTCGACCGTGTCGCCCACGGCCACCGTGACGGTGACGGCGCCGGCAAACGGTGCAGGCACGTGTCCCGGCACGGCCGGGTCGGCCTTCTCGGCGCTCTTGACGGTGGACTCGACCGAGCGGTCGCGCACCTGGATGGTGCGGCCCTGGCCGTTGAGCGTGCACATAACGGTGCGCATGCCCTTCTCGTCCGGCTCGGAGACGGCCTGGATCGTGGCCAGGAGCCGCACGCCCTTGCCGAGCGAGATGACCGTCTCGGTGCCCAGCGCCGGTCCGTAGAGGTAGTCGCGCGTGTGCAGCACCGAGACGTCGCCGAAGCGCTCGCGGCCGGCCTCGAAGTCACGCGTCGGGCCGGGGAAGAGCAGGCGGTTGAGCGTGGAGCGCACGGTCTGCGGATCCTGCTCGAGGGCGGCGGAGTCCTCCGCGCTCAGCTCCTCGACGCGCACCTTGATGGTGCGCCCCTCGAGGGCCTTGGAGCGGAACGGCTCCGGCCAGCCCCCTGGCGGGTCTCCCAGCTCGCCGGCCAGGAAGCCGATCACCGAGTCGGGGATGTCGTAGGCCTGCGGGTTCTCCTCGAAGGCCACGGGATCCACGCCGGCGCCCACGAGGGCCAGGGCCAGGTCGCCCACGACCTTGGAGCTCGGGGTCACCTTGACCAGGCGGCCCAGGATGCGGTTCGCAGCGGCGTACATGTCCTCGATGGCCTCGAAGCGCTCGCCCAGCCCCAGCGCGATCGCCTGCTGGCGCAGGTTGGAGAGCTGGCCGCCCGGGATCTCGTGGCGGTAGACGCGGCCCGTGGGGGCGGGCAGGCCCGATTCGAAGGGCTGGTAGACGGCGCGGATGGCCTCCCAGTACGGCTCGAGATCCGCCGCGGCATCCAGGCTCAGCCCGGTGTCGCGCTCTGTGTGGGCCAGGGCCGCCACGAGGGCCGACATGGAGGGCTGGGAGGTGGTGCCGGCCATCGCGGCCGTGGCGACGTCGACGGCGTCGACGCCGGCGTTGACGGCCGCCATGATCGTGGCCAGCTGCCCGCCCGCGGTGTCGTGCGTGTGCAGGTGCACGGGCAGATCGAAGCGCTCGCGCAGCGCCGTGACGAGCTTGGCCGCCGCCGCTGGGCGCAGCAGGCCGGCCATGTCCTTGATCGCCAGGATGTGGGCGCCGGCGTCGACGATCTTCTGGGCCAGTTCGAGGTAGTACTCGAGCGTGTAGAGCGTCTCGTTCGGGTCCAGCAGGTCGGCCGTGTAGCAGAGGGCCACCTCGGCCACGGCCGTGCCGGTCTCGCGCACGGCGCGGATGGCCGGGGCCATCTGCTCCACGTCGTTGAGCGCGTCGAAGATGCGGAAGATGTCGATGCCGCTGCGCGCCGCCTCCTTCACAAAGGCCTCGGTGACCTGTTCGGGGTACGGCGTGTAGCCCACCGTGTTGCGCCCGCGCAGCAGCATCTGCAGCGGGATGTTCGGGATCGCCTGGCGCAGCAGCTCGAGGCGGCGCCACGGGTCCTCGCCCAGGAAGCGCAGCGCGACGTCGTAGGTGGCGCCGCCCCACACCTCCATGGAGAAGAGGCCGGGCAGCGTGTGCGCCACGGCGGGGGCCGCCGCGAGCAGGTCACGCGTGCGGACGCGTGTCGCGAGCAGCGACTGGTGCGCGTCGCGGAAGGTGGTGTCGGTGACGCCCACCTCGGTGGCCGCGCGCAGAGCCTGCGCGAAGCCCTCCGGACCCTGCTCCAGGAGCACCTTGCGCCAGCCGTCGGCCGGGGCGAGCGCGGCCGAGGCCGGGCCGTCGAAGGGCGAACGATCCGGCTCGTCCTGCTTGTCGCCCGGGAAGTGCGGCAGCTTGGCGCGGGGGTCGATGCCCTCCACGCGCGGGCCGTGCGGGTGGTTGACGGCGACGTCGGCCAGGTAGGAGAGCGCCTTGGTGCCGCGGTCCTGGCTCGGGGCACCCTGCACGAGCTCCGGGTGCTTGTCGATGAAGTCCGTCGCCACGTCCCCCGCGAGGAACTGCTCGTTGGCGAGCACGTTCTGCAGGAACGGGATGTTGGTGGACACGCCGCGGATGCGGAATTCGGCCAGGGCGCGGCGCGCGCGGCGGATGGCGGCGTCGAAGTCGGCGCCGCGGCATGTGAGCTTCACGAGCATCGAGTCGAAGTGAGGCGAGACCTCGGCGCCCGTGTAGATGGTGCCGCCGTCCAGGCGCACGCCGGAGCCGCCGGCCGAACGGTAGGCCGTGATGGTTCCCACGTCGGGGCGGAAGCCGTTGGCCGGGTCCTCGGTGGTGATGCGGCACTGCAGGGCGGCGCCGCGGATGCGCAGCTCGTCCTGGCGGATGCCGAGGTCCTCGAGGCTCTCGCCCGAGGCGATGCGCATCTGGGCCTGGACGAGGTCGACGTCGGTGATCTCCTCGGTGACCGTGTGCTCCACCTGGATGCGCGGATTCATTTCGATGAAGACGTGCTGCCCTGCGCGCTCGCCCACCGTGTCGACCAGGAACTCGACGGTGCCGGCGTTCTGGTAGCCGAGGCTCTTGGCAAACTTCACCGCATCGGAGTACAGCGCCTGGCGGATCGACTCGTCCAGGTGCCAGGCCGGCGCCATCTCGATGACCTTCTGGTGGCGCCGCTGCAGCGAGCAATCGCGCTCGAAGAGGTGAACCACATTGCCCTGGCCATCGGCCAGGATCTGGACCTCGATGTGGCGAGGGCGCAGCACGGCCTGCTCGAGGAAGACGGTCGGGTCTCCGAAGGCCGACTCGGCCTCGCGCATGGCGGCGCCGAGGGCCTCGGGGAGCGCCTCGCGGGTGTCGACGCGGCGCATGCCGCGCCCGCCGCCGCCGGCGACCGCCTTGACGAAGATGGGGAAGCCGATGCGATCCGCCTCGCCCACGAGCCAGTCGATGTCGGCGCTCGGCTCGCACGAGGCGAGCGTGGGGATGCCTGCATCGCGGGCCGCCTTGAGCGCCGCTACCTTGTTGCCTGCGAGCTCGAGCACCTCGGGCGGCGGGCCAACGAAGGTGATCCCGTTCTCCCGGGCCGCGCGGGCCAGGTCGGGATTCTCCGAGAGGAAGCCGTAGCCGGGGTAGATGGCGTCCGCGCCAGCCTCCTTGGCCACGCGGATGATCTCCTGGATATCCAGGTACGAGCGAACGGGGTGCCCCTCCTCGCCGATCCTGTAGGCCTCGTCCGCCTTCTGGCGGTGAATCGAGCCGCGATCCTCCCAGGGGTAGACGGCAACCGTCTTGGCCCCCAGCTCGAATCCTGCACGGAAGGCTCTGATCGCGATCTCGCCGCGATTGGCCACCAACACCTTGGAAAACACTCGTGTCGTCCCTTCTGGTTTCATGGGCGGCTGGGCGCTTACGTCGTCGGGGCGTCCGGCCGATACGGGTGTCGCCGGTGGAGCACAGGCGGTGACCCGCCCCCGACGGTGGCCGTGCGCCGGGAGCACTGCTCCGGCACATGACTCACACTCGTGTGACCCGGCCCACGCTAGCGCGCTTCACGGGCGAGCAAGAACATCGTGACGGTGTGGTCGGACCTTGAGCCCCTTGGTGGCGCGTCAGGGCCGCCGCTCCCACCGCCTGGCTCGCGCACGGCGTCACCCGCCCCGCGCGCGCCTGCGGGGAACCGTGACGCCGCTTGGTTATGATGAATGCGGCGCCGGCACCCGGCGCCCCCGATCGAGACCCACCAAGGACGTGAGCGAAGCCCGTGCAGGTCGTGAGCATCTCCTCCCTCAAGGGCGGCGTCGGCAAGACGTCCGTGACTCTCGGGTTGGCATCGGCCGCTCTGAACCAAGGCATTTCCACCCTGGTCATCGATCTCGATCCCCACGCCGACGCCACGACCGGCCTCGGCGTGGAGCCGGGAGCCACGGTGCCGATCGGCGAGCTGCTGCGCCGCCCCCGCAAGGGCGGCCTGGACGAGATCGTGTCGCGCTCGGCGTGGACCCTGCGCCAGCATCGCCGCCACCCGCAGCGACAGGCGCGCCTCGACGTGGCCCAGGGTTCCGCCCTCACCGGCTTCTACGATCGGCCCGATCTGCGCCCGCGCGATCTGCGCCGCTTGGCCAAGGTCCTCGAGTCAAGCTCCGCCTACGACCTGGTCTTGATCGATTGCCCGCCGTCGCTCTCCGGCCTCACCCGCATGGCGTGGTTCGCCTCCGACGGCGTGGTCCTCGTCGCCGAGCCGAGCCTCTTCTCGGTGGCGGGAACCGAACGCTCCCTGCGGGCCCTCGAGCTCTTCCGCAAGGAGTTCTCCACCCACCTGCGCACGGTGGGCGTCGTGGCGAATCGCTACCGCGAGGCCTCCCCCGAGCACGCCTTCCGCCTCAGCGAGCTGCGCGGCATGTTCGGCGAGCGGCTGCTGAGTCCCGTGGTGCCCGAGGTGCAAGCCTGGCAGCAGATCCAGGGCGCCGCCCACGCCGTGCACCACTGGCCCGGCGAGGGCATCCAGAGCACCGCCACGCTGTTCGATGAATTGCTCGGCAGCGTGCGTTCCTCCCTCGAGACCAACTAGCCCCGCCCCCGCGGCCCCCGCGGCGCCGTCGGGCGTGCGGCCACGACTTCACCACAACGACGGCGGTCGCCCTCCCTGCGAAGGGAGGGCGACCGCCGTCGTTGGGCTCGCGACTAGCTGGCCGAGCGCGCGGCCCGCCGCTTGGCCAGCTCGTCGTCGGGGAAGCTGGCCGGCTCGTCTTCGTCGCGGGCACGCTCCACGGGAAGCTCGGAGATCGAGGCCTCCACCTCGCGCCAGACGCGCCCCACGGCGATGCCAAACACGCCCTGGCCGCCTTGCACGAGGTCGATGACCTCGTCGGCCGATGTGCACTCGTACACCGAGGCACCGTCGCTCATGAGGGTGATCTGCGCCAGGTCCTCGACGCCGCGCTCGCGGAGGGTGCCCACGGCGGTACGAATCTGCTGCAGCGAGACGCCGGTATCGAGCAGGCGCTTCACGACCTTGAGGACCAAAATGTCGCGGAAGCTGTACAGGCGCTGCGACCCGGAACCCTGCGCGCCGCGGACGGTGGGCTGCACGAGGCCCGTGCGGGCCCAGTAGTCGAGCTGACGATAGGTGATGCCGGCGGCCTTGCAGGCGGTGGGACCGCGGTAGCCGACGTTCTCGTCGAGATAGGGAAGGTCCTCATCGAACAGCATGCCCTGGCGGGTCGCTGACACGGGACCCTGGCCCTCGGCGTCGATCTCGCTGCTCACTCGCAACTCCTTGCTTCAGGGTTTCCCTCGGCTGGGGGAATGAGGGGCGCAAGCCTCCGGTCCGCGGGTGCGAGTGCGGGGTCCGTGAGTCGATGCCCTAGGGAAACCATCTGATACGACGGTAAGCCCGCGAGGGCGGCGGGTCAAAGACCTTCAACCTTTGGTTGAGGGCGTGTCTCGACGTCGTGATCAAATCGTGATTGGACCACGCATCGACACTGTGTCACCCGAAGTCGGAGGGGTCAATATCGTCAAGGAATTGGCGGAATTCCTCCACCTGCTCCTCCGCGCCCTCCGGGGCCTCCTCCGGGGCGGGGAGGAAGCCCGCCTCCTCCAGGACCTGCGCCGCAACAAACACCGGGGCGTCGGAGGCCAACGCCATGGCGATGGCGTCCGAGGCCCTCGCATCGATCGCCTGACCGCCGGCGAGGTCGAGCCGCGCGTGGAAGACGGTGTCCTTGACGGAGACGATGCGCACGCGTTCGACGCGCGAGCCGAGGGCGGCGATCGTGGCCAGCAGGAGGTCGTGGGTCAGCGGCCGGGGCGTCTGCAGACCCTCGAGATAGCCCGCGATCACGGAGGCCTCCGGGGCACCGATCCACACCGGCAGGCGGCGGTTCGAGTCGATCTCCTCCAGCAGCACGAGCGGCTGGTTGGACGGCAGCTCGACGCGCACGCCGAGCACGGCAACCTCGCGATACCCGTCGGGGAACAGCCCGTTCATCGGTCCAGGTGGGCCAGACCGCCGCGCACCAGGGCGCCGTGCAGCGCCAGGACGGCATCGGCGATGCCTGACGCGGCGTCGGCCGCGCGGGCGGCGGCCGAGGCGTCCTTGCGGCCCCGCAACGGGGAGATCGAGGACTCGATGATGCCGAGCTCGCGGTCCGCCGCCGTGCGGAAGGGGCGCAGGTGCCGCGGCTCGATGCCGGACTCGGCCAACACGAGCGAGGCCTTGACGGCCTGGGTCGCGTGCTCGTCGAAGTGACCTTCCTCGTCTGGAACGGCGAGGCCGTACTCGATGAGCCGGTCGATGAAGGCCGCGCTGGCGCCGGTGACACCCTCGAGCTCGGCGCGCGTCACGGGGCGCAGGTGCCCGGCCAGCTCGCTGGCCTGCTCGGCATCGACGCTGCGAGGCGCCAGCGAGGCCCCGCCGGGCAGCTGCGGGGGCTCCTCGCCGCGGTCGACGGCGTCGAGATAGTCCTTGATGACCTTCAGCGGCAGGTACTGATCCCGCTGCAGGGCAAGGATGAAGCGCAGGCGCTCCACGTCGGCCTCGGTGTACTTGCGATAGCCGGCCGCCGTGCGCGCGGGCACGATGAGGCCCTTCTCCTCTAGGAAGCGGATCTTGGAGGCCGTGATACCGGTGAAGTCGGCATCGATGCGCGAGAGCACCTGGCCGATGTTCATGACCCCGCGCCGCGGCGCCAGGGCCGCCTGCGACGGAGCCTGTGTGGCGTGAGAGATCACGGGAGGTTCAGCCCTGGGCCGGCGCGGCCTGGCGCGCGTAGAAGGTGAGGACGAACTTGCCAAAGCGCACCTGGAATCCGGGACGCAGGAGCACCTCGTCAACGCGGTCGTTGTTCACGTAGGTGCCGTTGAGGCTTCCGCGGTCAACGAGGCGGATGCCCTCGGGGCCGCGGCGGAACTCGGCGTGGCGGCGAGAGACCGTCACGTCGTCGAGGAAGATGTCCGCCTCGGGGTGGCGCCCCACGGTGGTGACCTCGGCGTCCAGGAGGAAGCGTGCACCCTTGTCTGCACCGTCCCGCGAGATGAGCAGGGCCGAGCCGACGGGGAGCGCCGCCACCGCCGCGCGCTCCTCGGGGGTGAGCTGGTACTCCGCGATGATCTCGTCAGTGATCGGGGGAAGCGACACGCTGGTGGCCTCCGCCGGGCTCTCCCCCGCGTGCCTTCCGTGTGCGTTCTGTCCCTCGCTCATGGCGGGCTCCTCCTGGCTCCTCGTGCCACCGTCACGGCGGCCAACTCTCCGGCGTCACCTGGACGCATCGGCGTCCTTCACCCTATCCCATGTGACGGGCCGCAACACCTTTGATCTTTCGTGTCGGATGTGGCCAGTGTGACGCATGGGACGCTGACCCGGCGGTGCGAGATCCGCCACGCTTCCCGTCTTCACCACGGCCGCGGGACTAACATGAACCCTTGCCCTCCGCCCCCTCGTTCCCAAGGAAGCCGTGCCCGTTCCCCTCTCGCGCCGCCGCGCGTTGATCGCCCTCTTCGTCCTGGCCCTCGGCGGCTTCGGCATCGGCTGCACCGAGTTCGCGTCGATGGGCCTGTTGCCAAACATCGCCCAGGACCTCGTGCCCGGCTTTGACACCCATCCCGAGGTGTCCATCGCCCGCGCAGGCCAGCTGATCTCCGCGTACGCGCTCGGTGTTGTGGTCGGCGCGCCCATCCTTGCCACGCTCACGGCCCGCGCCTCGCACACCAAGCTTGCCCTGTGGCTCTTGGTGTTCTTCGTGGTCGGCAACCTGGCCTCGGCGCTGATGCCTGGCTTCACGAGCACCCTCGCCGCCCGCTTTGTTGCCGGCCTGCCCCACGGCGCCTACTTTGGCGTCGCTTCCCTGCTCGCCGCGCGCATCATGGGTCCCGGCAAACAGGGACAGGGCATCGCGCTGGCGCTCTCCGGCCTCACGATCGCCAACATCATCGGCGTGCCCGTGGTGACGATGGTGGGGCAGGCCTGGGGCTGGCGAAGCGCCTACGTGCTGGTTGCGGTGATCTTTGCTGTCACCTTGCTCGCCGGCCTTGTGGTGCTCCCGCGGTATCCGGGCGATCCGGCGCGCAACCCCGCCCAGGAGCTGAGGGCCTTCCGCGGCGGCCAGCTCTGGCTCATGATCGCGGTGGCCTGCGTCGGCTTCGGCGGCTTCTTCGCGATCTACAGCTATCTCGCCGAGACGGCCACGCGGGTGTCCGGGCTCAGCTCGCCCCAGTTGCCGTGGCTCCTCGCGGTGGTCGGTATCGGCATGACGATCGGCAACGCGGTGGGCGGGCGGCTCTCGGACCGGGCCCCACGCCCGGCCATGGTCGGCGGCTTTATTGTCTACATGCTCTCGCTCGCCCTCTTCCCGCTGTTGGCGGGGACCGGCGTCGGCGTGTTCGTGGCGGCGGGTCTGATCGGCCTGACGCAGGCGGCCCTCACCCCCGCCATCCAGTCGCGACTCATCGCCGCGTCGGGCGACGCGGCGCTCCTGGGTGCCGCGAGCAATCACGCCGCGTTCAACGTGGGCAACTCGCTCGGAGCGGCCCTGGGCGGCGCCGTCATCGCCGCCGGGCTGGGTTACCTCGCGCCGGCCTGGGTTGGCCTCGGGCTCGCCGCCGTGGGATACGCCCTGCTCATGCTGTCGCTGGGGTGGGAGCGCCGGCGCGGTTCATTGCTGGCCACCGCCTAGGCTCCCGCGCCCCGGGCGCACCGCTCGAGGCCTCAGCCCCCGTGCGCGTGGACGTGCGCGTTCATGTGGGCATTCGCCGGCCACGTGATCAGTTCTCGATCCAGCACCAGGGCCGGCCCTCCCGCGTCCACGACGAGCCACCGACTCTCCCCCAGTCCGGAGGCGAGCTCGGCCGTCCACGCGCGCCGGACGCTGGCCGCCGGAGCGAACACGGCCAGCGACTCCTGCGAGGTGAAGACGGCAAGCGCCACGCGCCCCTGCGCGTCGCGGAGCCGCAGCGGCGACCCGCCCCGGTCCTCGGCCACCCACAGCGCCGCCCCTGCGGCCACGGCGCGCGCCGCCGCGCGCTCGTCGCCCGCCTCGACCGCCCGCTCAAGGGACACGTGGCCAGCGTCCGCCGTGAGCACCGCCTGCTCGTCGAGGCAGCGGTCCCGTTCGAGCCCCTGCCGGGCGACCCACTCCGCGAGGGCGATCCCCTCGGGCCCCCCTGCGTCGTCGTGCATCACCGCCCCGCCGGCTCCGCCCGGCAGCGCCTGAAAGCGCAGCTGACTCGGCAACGGCCGGCCCTGCGAGCGCAGGGAGCGCGCCAGGCCGGCCACCGCCTCCATCACCCGCCAGCGCAGCAGGGCGACCCGGGCTCCGCCGGTGCCGCCCCCGGCCACGTGCGCCGCCGAATGCGCCACGCCGTCCACGGCGTAGGCCACCGCCACGACCACCCCATCCGCGCGGGGGGAGACCAACACCCACGCCGCGTCCACGGGGATGCGCGGCAGCTCGAGCACGGCCTCGATGATCTCCCGCTCGGCCGGCGCGAACGCCTCCGAGTAGGCGTCGGGCACGCCGGGCCACGGCACGGGGCCCACCCGCGCCGGTTCCGGCACGGGCTCGCTGGCGGTCGGGGCGGGGGCGGCCCAGGCCCGCGCCCCCGGGGCGGCAACAAAGCCGGCGGCCCGCAGGCGCCCCCATCCGACCTCCACCGGCTCCTCCGTCGACCCCAGGCCAAGCAGGACCCCGGTCTCCGGCTCCCACGCCGCCGCCAGCCGGTCGAGCCGGAAGTGGGTCGGCTCGGCGAGATCGTCGTAGGAGAGCGCATCGGCCTCCGAGGCGAACACCGGGAGCACCGAGGCGCCGGTGCGGTGATCGCGCACGCGCAGCGGCGGGCCCGAGGGGTCGGCCGCGTCCCGCAGGCCGATCCACACGCGACCGGGCGTGATGAGCATGCGTTCGAGGCGATCGGCGTCCTTCGCCCGGAGCACCATGAGGGCCTCGCTGTCCACGCTCGCGGCACCCGGCACGAGCGCCGCGAGATCAAGCCCCAGCTGCGAGGCGGCCCCGGGATCCACGGTGAGCCGCGCGGCCAGAGGGGAGGCCAGGGCCACGAGCCGGGCGAAGGGCAGCATGTCGAGCGGTGCCGCCGGTTCACCCACCCCGCGCCCCGCTTGCCACGCATCGGCGGCACCCGTGCTGGCGAACGCCACCGCGACCCCATCACTGATCACGGGCGCGCCAGTAGCCCGCACCGTCGGCACCCACAGGCTGCACCCCCACAGGGCGGCGAGCACCGCCTCGCCTGGCCGGCGCTGGGCAGCGAGCAGGGCGGGCAGGACTCGTTCCGCGAGGGTCTCGTGCTCCAGCTCGCCCGGCCCGATACCGAGGGGTGCCCCGGCGGCGGACGCCGCCCGCTCCGGCCAGGGGACCAGCGCGCCGCTGCGCCCGTCCCTGACCTCCAGGGCGCGACCGGCCTCGCGGTGCACGGCAAAGCGTGCGCCCACGGCCGCCCCACCGACGAGGGCCAGTACCGGCTCGCGTTGGAGCGCCTCGGGCCACGCACACCACGAGGTGCCGGCGGGCTGGGGAGCGAGCTGCTCCCCCGGCACGCCGACGCGCCACCCGGAGTCGATCGAGTCAACCGGTTCGGCGCGCCACAGCAGGCGCACCGTCGCCTCGCGCGCGGCGGGCGTGAACGCGCACGTCACCGTCGCGTGAACCTGCACGGCGGGGCCCCTCAGGCGGTGCGGAACCCGCGCGCGGCCAGCTCGGCGGGCGAGAACTCCATGAAACCTCCGGCGGCGCCGGGGTCGACGCAGAGGTACATGTCCTCCGTGAGATTCGCCCGGACCCAGTCGAGACCCACCTGGGCGGCCGAACCGTCCGCCTGATAGCGGAAGACCTCGAGCGCCGAGGAGAACAGCGCAAACTCCCGTTCGCCGCCGCCCTGCCTGGTCACGAGCAGCGGGAAGGCCGGGGCCCCCGCCTGCGCGCGGTAGAGGTAGACGCCGTAGGCGCCGTCCGAGACGAGGTAGTCGAGCACCGCAGCGCGGTCGCCCGAGCGCACGAGCGCCTTGAGCTTGCCGTTGCGCGAGAGGGTCCCGAGCTGCGGGTCGTTGGCCCTGATCTCCATGCCGGCCTCGATGGGGTCAAGCACCACGGCCGAGGCGCCCTGCACCTCGAAGGCCTGGCGCAGCAGCTCGTCGCCCGTAAGCGCGAGCGTCTCCCCCTCGCCCTGCCCCAGCCTGGCCTGCCAGGCCACGAGGCCGGCGCGCGAGGTGTGGGCCGGAATGACCAGGCCGGACTGGTGGGCGAAGCCGAGCGGCGCTCCGGCCCGTGCGGGCACGAGCACCGTGGCCCCGAAGAACTCGCTGAGCATGGCGCCGCGCTGGGCCGGCGCCGGCTGCGCCATGACCGCCTGGACAGCCGGGCGCAGCCAGGCCGCCGAGGCGGCCACGGCGGCGTCGTCTGCCGCCTGGGCGGCGGTCGGGACGGCGGGGTTCTGGGTGGCAGGATTCTGGGGGCCGCCGGGGGCGGCGGGGGTCGCCTGCTGAGGGGCCGACGCCGGCGCGGCGGCTTCCACAGCCTCGGCGGCCACGCCGGAGCCGGACGGGGCAACAGGCGCGGCGGGGGCGGAGGGCGCCTCGGCGCCCGCCGCTGCAGCGCTCTCCCCCACCGGCAAGCCGGTGGTCGTGTCGATGATCCGGCGCTGGCCGTCCTCACCCGTCACGATCTCGAAGTCGCTCCCGACCGGCTGCTCGTACACGCTCGCCACGATGGGCTCGAGGTCAACCACCTGATTGAAGTCGACGACGCGCATCTGGGTCGTGTGAGCCACGTTGTCCTCGTCGTCCTCGTCGGCGTAGAAACGCCAGCCGGAGTCGGAGGACACGGCGGACGGGGTGCGCATCATCCAGCGGATGCGGCCGGGTGCTGAAATCGCCTGGGCGGTGGCAATGCAGCTGCCGGCGTTGTCGATGTGGATGCTCTCGCTCACGGTGCCTCGATCGATTGCTTGGGCGCTGGCCGCCCGGTCGGGAAGGATTCTGAACCAGAGTATGCCAAGCCGGGGCGCGGGAGGCACGGTGCGGGGGCGAGTCCGGACCCGACCCCACCTCACAGCGAACGGCGCCCCGGTGGCGCCGACCCGGGTGGCGGGCTCAGTCCCGGCCGCCCGGCCGGAACATCCAGCGCAGCCACGTGACGACCGAGCGCCAGGAGTAGCGCTGGCGCCAACGCTGCCAGCGCGGCTTCCCTCCACGCAGCTCCCGCCGCGCGCGCTTGACGCCGGCCCACACCTCGTCCACCTCGCCCCGCTGCGCCCCGTGGGGAGCGAAGGAGAGCTCGTCGGTGCGCCGCGCGAGCAGCTGCACCTGGGCGGCACCGGCGGCCTCGGCCACCTCGCGGCGGGTCAGCGCCCGATGGACCGGGATCCCGGCGTCGATCACCTCGTCGCGGACCTCCTCCCACGCCCCGGACACGGTGAGCCGCTTGCGATCCCTGCGGCGCCTGGCCGCCCGGCGCAGCGCCTCGATGAGCGCGAGCACCCACAGCGGGGACGACAGGATGAGCAGGCTCAGCCCGACGCGCCAGGTCCACCACCACACGGCCTTCAGGATGAGCAACCAGGCCTCGGGCTCCGGTTGGGGCTGTTGCGGAGACTCGTCCATGCGCGGGGTGATCGTGTCTTCCTGCCGCGGGGTGTCCGGCGGCAGCACGGTGCGCGGACGCGCGATCGCATCCTCCGTCGACTTCTTCTGCTCGGTGATCTCGCGCGGTTCAGGGTTGGGGTCCACCGCGAGCCAGCCGCGCTTGGCGTCTTGGATCTCCACCCATGCCGTGAGCTCGGAGCCGCTCATGCGGCCGTCGGCGTTCGTGTCGACGAAGCCCATGACCACGCGCGAGGGGAAACCGATCTCCCGCGCGAGCAGCGCGAACGCAGCGGAGTACTGCTCCGCGTCGCCGACCATGGGGTCCTCCTGGGCTAGGAGGTTGAGCCGCTCGGCGGAGTGCCCGGAGCGAGAGAAGACCTCGTCCGCTTGGCCGTGCGAGACGCCGCCGGCCAGCAGGTAGTCGAGCGCGATCTGCAGCTGCGCCCCCGGGGTTCCCGCCTTGGCCCACGCCGCCCTCGCCTCGTCCACCAGCGCCTCCGGCAGCTGTACCAGGTCGGGCTGGTAGGCGGATCCTGGCGTGAGATCCGCCAGCCCGGAACGCAGCGGCGCGGCGGCGGCGACGGAGGAGAACTCGTATTCGAGCCCCGCCGGCGCTCCGTCCCTGAGTACCGCCGCATCCGCGGTGCGGTTGAAGTACAAGCGATCGCGCAGCTGGTGGGGCACGCTCACGGCGCTGAGCTGGCCCGCCACCGGCAGCCACTCGCCCACGGGGGTGTCAAGGCGCACCCGGACGTCCCAACTGGCCGGCTCGCTGCGGGCGACGCTGGAGGGAAGGCGGGTGAACGTCCCGGAGGACCCGGCGTTGCCCGTCTGCAGATCCACGCCGTTGTACTCGTCCATCACGGCGACGCGCAACATCGCGCCCGTCGGCAGGCCGTCCACTTCGGCCACGGTGCGCTCGGCCTCCTCGCCCGTGACGAAGTGCCGGAAACCCTGCAGCGGGGAGACCTGACGCTGGATCTGGTACTCCGGCGCGAACGCGGCGCGCAGCACCTCCCGGCGTTCCGGGAGCACCAGCCGCGCGGCGGCCGCGCCGAGCACGGCGCACAGCAGGGCAAACGCGACCCCGGCCACCACGCGTCGCGCCGCCCCTGCGCGCAGGCGCCGGGTGTGCTCCGCGTCGACGCCGAGGACGGGTGGCCGCAACGCCAGGACCCAGCCGAGGCCGATCACGACCAGCGCCGCGCCGACCTCGAGCGGCCTGAATCCGGCGCGCGCCCCGAAGCAAATGCCGTAGAGCAGCAGCGCGGCCGGCCCGAGCAACACGAGCCAGCGGCTGCCGCGGCGGGCGCCGCGCCATGCGAGGAATCCGCCCACGTACACGAGCACAAAGACCGGCACGAGCACGGCGTCGTACGTGCCGAGCGGCGGGTCGACCGAGAGGACGTCCACCCACGAGCTGACCAGGCCGGTGACGAAGGTCCCGAGCCCGCCCAGGCTCGGCAGCACGCCGGCCACGGCACCGCTCGGGACGGCCAGCGGCACCGCGACGACGAGCGCCGCCGCCACCGCCACGACGGTTTGCAGATACCAGGGCCAGCGCCGCAGCCCGGTCAGGAACGACACGAGCAGTCCGCTCAGCCACGCGCCGGCCACGGTGACGGCCAGGAAAGGGCTCTCGTAGAGCCGCCACGAGGGGGCCACGGCGGCGGCGAGCAGTGCCGTCCCGAAGAGCAGGTCGCGGATTGGTGTGCCGCCGGCCCGGGCGGATCCGCGCCGCCGTTCCGCCCGGCTCACAGCGCGCCGCCCTTCATGAGCGCCAGGCGCAGGTCCTCGAGGTAGCCGATGCGCACGACCTCGAGCCCCGACACGTCCTGCATGCCAGGCGTCTGGCCGGGGTTGCAGACGATCGCCATGGTCTGCACGCCGAGCGGGAAGCGCTGCGACCAGCTGCGCAGCTCCCTCACCCCCGGCTTGCTCCCGACCACGAGAAAGACGATGGAGATGCCAGGCACGGTCGCCGAGGCCAAGGAGGCCAGCTCACCGACGCCGATGTCGCCGGAGTCCCACTCGATCTCGCTGAGGCCATCGAGCAGGCGCTGGGGAGACACGGTCGGCACGCTCGTGGGTTCCCTGGCCGGCTCGTCGCCCGGCTCGCGCGCGGGGGGCGAGGTGACCACCGTGATGTCGCGGCCGTCGCGGATCGCGCGCAGCCCCAGCGAGGCGGCGGCGGAGATCCCCATCTCGAACTCCTCGTCACTGCTCCACGAGGAGTCGTCGCGACCGAAGGCCACCACGAGGTGGCTGCGGCGCGTCTCCTCGAACTGGCGCACCATGAGGTCGCCCGTGCGGGCCACGGCCTTCCAGTACACGTGGCGCGGGTCATCGCCCGCGCGGTACTCGCGCAGGGCGTGGAAGGAGATGTCGGAGGAGGTGAGGTCATTGGTCGGGTTGCCCTCGAGGTCGCGGACGAAACCCGTTGACGTGGGCGGCAGGCCCACCGTCTGCGGGTGCACGTAAACCTCGTGCACCTGCGACCACTCCGCGCGGCGGCGGAAGAGCCCGATGGGGTCCCCCCGCACCGTGCGCACGGGTCCGACCCGCACGACGCCGCGGTGTTCGGCCGGGACGGCGACGTCGCGGCCCTCGCCCCGCCGGTTGGGCGGGGGAAGCTCGACGACGCGCTGGCCCACCACGATCTCGACGCGGGTGGCCCAGAGGCGCACGCGGGAGCGGTCCTGCAGGTGCACGCTCGCCCGCACCGGCTCACCCACGCGCGTGCGGGTCGTCTCGACCTTGAGCTGCACGTCGTAGCGCGGGCGGCCGATCAGGAAGAGGAGCGAGAGGGCAACGGTCACGAGCGCCACGCACCCCACCGTGATCAGCTCGGCCCAGCCGAAGAGGGCGCCGAGCGCGAGCGCGGCGAGGCCGCCGAGCAGGACGGCCCAGCCGGCCGCCGTGGTCGTGGCCGAAATGGCCCGCGCTACGCGTGCCGCTCGCCGCCGCGCACGATGCAGGAATCGCGCGGTGCGCCGGACCCAGCGGGGTCGCCGGCGTCCCGTCGGAACCGACGTCGTGAACTGCGTGCGGTGGGTCGTGGTGTCGGCGCCCTCCACCCGCCCGCGCGAACGCGAGTGGGTGGAGCGGTCGACGGCGGGCGGCTGGGTCATCAGGCCGCGGTCCGTTCGGTGGGCGGGGCGACGTCGAGCAGGATGCGGCCGATCACCGACGCGGCGGACACGCCGTCGAACTCCGCCTCCGGATCGAGGACGAGGCGGTGCGCGAGCACCGGATCCGCCAACGTCTTGAGGTCATCGGGGATGACGTAGTTGCGCCCTTGCACCACCGACCACGTGGTGGCGGCGCGCACGAGCGCGAGCGCGCCGCGGACGGAGACGCCGAGGCGGACCTCCGGCGCCTGACGCGTGGCCTCCACGAGGCGGGTCGCGTAGTCGAGCAGCGCGTCGTCGACGTAGGGCATGCGGGCGAGGGCCGCCATCTCCTGCAGCGTGCGGGTGTCGACCACGGGGTCGAGCTCCACGTGGTGGCTGCGGATGTGCGCGTTGCGCAGGATCTGCTTGGTCGAGGACGGGTCAGGGTAACCGAGCGTGGTCTTCATCAGGAAGCGGTCCAGCTGCGCCTCCGGGAGCCGGTAGGTGCCCGCCTGCTCCACGGGGTTCTGGGTCGCGATGACCATGAAGGGATCCGGCACGCGGTGGGTCACGCCGTCCACCGTCACGCGCCCCTCCTCCATCACCTCGAGCAGCGCCGACTGCGTCTTGGGCGAGGCGCGGTTGATCTCATCGGCGAGCAGGATCGTCGAGAAGACCGGGCCGGGGTGGAAGGAGAAGACGCCCTTGGACTGGTCGTACACGCTCATGCCCGTCACGTCGCCGGGGAGCAGATCCGGCGTGAACTGGATGCGCCCCGCCTTGCCGTCCACCGACTGCGCGATGGCCCGCGCCAGCGAGGTCTTGCCCGTGCCCGGGTAGTCCTCCAGCAGGAGGTGCCCACCCGTGATGAGCGTGGCGAGGGCGAGCCGCACCACGTGGTCCTTGCCGAGCACCACCTGTTCGATGTTCTCCGCGAGTCGATTGAACAGCTGGGAGAACCAGGTTGACTGCTCCGGGGTCAGCACGGGGCCTCGGGGCTGCGGGGTGCTCGTCATGGCTGGGTGATTCCGTTCGTCTCAGGTGCGAGTGCTGGGTTGGTGAAGGTGCCGCTGCGGCCAGACTACGGGCCGTCGGTCGAGGAGGGATCCGTCGCGGCGGGATCCGTCGGGGTCGGGGTGGTTCCCGTCGGATCCGTGGTGCTCGGCTGCGGCTTGTCCGGCTCGGAGCAGCTGAACTCCAAGGGATCATTCTTGCCTGGGTAGTACCTCGTCTCGTTCCCCAGCTCGCCGCTTGAACGGAATTGCACCGTGATCTTGTCGCTGAGCAGGCCGAATTCACGCGTGATCGGCTCCCCTGGCGTGTAGTTCGTCCAGTCCGTGTTGCCACCGATCTTGGCTCCAGAAATACGCACCTGCATCTTGGGTGCCTGTGAACCCGTCGCCCGTGTGGATGCCGAGAGGGTCCACTTCTCGCCGTACGCCGGGCATTGGTTCCCGCCGGTCACGGTGAAGCCGAGGTCGATGCTCTCCTTGGTCTGCGAGGCGGCCCCGCTCACGGAGGAGCAGAACTTGCGCTCGTCCGAGCGGCAGCTCACGGCCCACACCCACTGGGGCTTGTCCTGCTCGCCGTAGCTGCGCCACGCGCCGTCGTTGCTCGCCCGCTCCCAGCCGCCGTCCTCGGCGGAGGGCTTGGCCCCGGAGTCGGTGATCTTCACGAAGGTGTACTGGCCCGAGCCGCCGCTGATGCGGTACTTGGGCTGGGTGCCATACTTGCCGTCGCTTCCCACGAGCGGCTCGGTGTCGGTGTCGACGCTGGGCCGGTCCACCGACGCGTCGATCTCCTTGGTGGAGGTTTGGGCACAGAAGAGGCCGTTGCTCACCTGCACCACAAAGGAGCGCTCGTCGTTGCGCGAGAGGTCGCTCGACCAGCTCGTGCCGGCGATGTCGTAGCCGGAGAGATCCGTCTTGCACTGGCCGGCCCGGCTGACCGGAACCACCCGAGAGCGGGCCGTCGCCCCGCCGTCGTTCACCTCCCACGTGGCCTCGATCTTGGTGCCGCCGCCGGAGACGCCGGCCTTGGCGTTAGACACGGAGGGCGCGCCGACCGCCGTCACGTCGGCCGTGGTGGCCTCGGAGTTCCCGGCCAGGTTGGTGGCAAGGAGGGAGAGGACGTAGCGCTGGCCGGGCTTGATGGACCCGTCCTTGATCGTGGCGCTCGTGGTCCCGGCGTCGTAGCTGAACACCGAATTCAGCCCGGCACCGCTGACCTTGAGCTGGTACTTGCTGATGGCCGAGCCCCAATCCGCCGCTTCCGGTGCCTGCCAGTTCACGAGCAGCGTGTGCCCGTCCCGGTCGTTCTCGGAGGGCTGGGCCTTCAGCGCGCGCGGCGTGTTCGGACGCTTGTCCATCGTGACGCTGGCGCTGCGAGCCGACCATTCGCCCGCCCCCAGCGCGTTGCTCGCGCGCATCTGGAAGCTGTAGGGCTTGCCGTACTCCAGGCCCGTGACGACGCAGGCCTGGGGCTTGTCGCAGCTGCCGGCCGGACCCGCATCCCCGTTGGTCCGGAACTCGTATCCCGTGACGGGCGAACCGTTGGCGTTGACGCCTGGCACGCTGATGACGACGGCGCGATCCTGCGGTCGTTGCTCGACGATCGTGGGCGCCTGCGTGGGGGCGTCCGGCACGTCTTGGACGCTCACCCGCAGCTGGCCCACGGCCTGGCGGTGGGGGTCGCCCGTGGAGTCCTGGATCGTGTACACGATGGTGCTCACGCCCGTCTGGGCTGTGGCGTCCGCGCGGACGGTGACCTTGCGCTGGTCGTCGGAGGTCGAGACCGTGACCCCGGAGACCACCGACTCCGCACGCACGTTGACCACGCTCAAGGCGCGATCCGGGTAGGGGCTGACGTCGTTGGCCAGCACGTCAACCGTCACGGAGTCGCCCCGCTTGACCGTGGCCGCGTCGTCGGCCGCGCGCGGGAGCGCCTTCTGCGAGCGCGAGATGGTGACGGTCGCCGTCGATTCGGCGCTGAGGCCCTTGGCGTCGACGACCGTGAGCTTGATGACGGCGCTGCGCCCCACCGTGTCGCCCTCGACCGCCTGGAGCTGGAGCTTGTCCCCCTGAACGGAGAAGGTCAGGAGCGAGGGGTCGCCGCCCGTGGCCGAGTAGCGCAGGCCGCTGGCCTGCTGTTCGCCGCCGGCCACCTCGGTCAGCGCGCGCAGATCCGTCGTGTGGCTGGCACCCGATTCCAGTGCGATCGTCGCGTCCTTGAGCGTCGGCGGCTGGTCCTGCTTCGAGTTCACCTTGATCTTGAGCGTCAGCTGGGCCGACTCCCGGCCGTCGGTCGCGCTGAAGGAGACCGTGGCCTGACCCCAGAATTCGGGGTCGGACCGGAAGACGAGCTGGTCGTCGCCCCTGACGGAGGCCCCGCCGTTGGAGGCCGTCACGCTCTTCGGGTTGGCCACCGTGACGGGGCGGTTGTCGGCCGCAATGACGTGGTCGGGCACCTTGATGACGAGCTCCTCGCCGGACTCGACGCTGAGGCTCGGCGCGTCCCTGCGCAGCTCCGGCTTGGCGTGCTGGCGCCCCGGCACCGTGATGAAGCTCGTGGAACCGATCTCGGGCGCGTCAGGGCGCGAAACGGTGAAGGGGATGACGGCCTGGTTGTCGCCGACCGTGACCTCGACCGTTGAATCGGCCAGCACCCGAGCCTCACCGTAACCCTCCGGCACCGATACCGAGAGCGAGGAGGCCGCCCCCTCGGTGAAGGAGGTCGCGGACAGCACGTCGACCGGCACGGTGTCCCGTCCCTCGATGTCGGTCAGCGAGAGCCGACGATCCTGCGTGGTCGGGGCCGCCAGCGGCGCATCGCGCCGAACGTCGACGTAGAGCCAGGCTTGCGAGCTCGCGCCGGTGCGATCGGCGATCGTGTAGAGCACCGCCACGGTGCCCGCCGCGTTCGGGGTGCGCAGCGTGATCCTGCGGTCCTCGACGCTCGCCTTGTCACCGCCGATGACGCGATCGACGGAGACGGTGAGATCGCCGCTCGCGTTGTTCGTGTCGTTGGCCGTCACATCGACCGAGAGCTGGGTGTTGGGCCGCGTGGTGATGAGATCGTCCTGCGCCACGGGAGGGGCCGAGGCGGTCGCCGCCGCGTCGATGCCCACCCGGATGCTTCCGGTGCTCGCCGCCCCGAGGGCATCCACCACCTGGTAGGTGAAGGCATCGGTGCCCACCGACGCCGGGTTGGCCGTGTACTCCATGACATCGTCGACGAAGACGACGGAACCCTTGCTCGGCTGCTGCAGCACGCCGCTGAGGCTCACCGAGTCCCCGTCCGGGTCGGCTCCGGCCAGCGGGATCCGCACCTTGACGGTCTGGCCTGCGGTGGTGCGGGCGGTCACGGTCGGGGCGCTCGGTTCGCGATTGCCCGCCTCGTCCCGACCGACCACGTCGATCCTCACGTTGCCCGTGGCCGTCAGCCCACCGGCCGAGGTGATCTGGTACCGGGCCGTGTAGGTGCCCGGCGTCTCCGGCGCGAGGTAACGCAGCCGGTCGCCGGAGGCCACGAGCAGCCCGGCCTTGGGCTGCTCAACGAGGTCCCGCGCGAGGGTGATCGGCTTGCCGTCGGCCTGCGAGTCGTTGGCCAGCACCGCGATGTCCGCGACGTCGCCGGCCCTGGCCTTCACGGCGTCGTCCCGCGCCACGGGCGGTTGCTCCTTGGTCGGTTCCGGCACGCGCACCACGATGAGGTCACCCGTGGTCCGCTCCGTGCCGTTGGAGACCACCACCTTGAGCTTTTGCGGCGTCTGCACATCGCGGGTGAGCAACACCCGCAGGTGTTCGCGCTCCACGACCTCGACCGTGATCCCCGCCTCGCTCGACTGCGACACCGAGGCGATGCTGAGCACCTTCCCCGTCGGGTCGTACGCGTTCGCGAGCACGTCCACGTCCGTGGTGTTGTTGAGGTAAACGAAGGCAGTCGTCGGGGAGACGACGGGGGCGGAGACACCCTCCGGGGCCTGCTCGGTCTCCACCCGGATGATGCCGACGGCGGTCTCGTTGCCCTGCCCATCGCGCACGGTGTAACTCACGCGATGGGTGCCTGCGGCGGAGGGAACGATGCGCACCTTCCCGTCCGCGTAGCTCGCGGAGACCTTCAACGCGTCTTCCGAGCCCTCATCCGGCGCTACCTGCGCCAGGGTGAGGTCGCCCGTGCCGCCGCGCGCCGCCTCGAGCGGCAGCGTCACCAGCTCGTTGCCGACGTAGCCGCTGAGCGTGTAGTTCTCGGCGATGACCGGAGCCTTGCCCTTGGCATACACCGTGACGCTGAGGGTCCCGCTGCCCGCGTCCGTGCCGTCCGAGACGCTGATCCTCGCCTGCTCGACGCCCGGATCGCCACCGCCCTGGGTGACGTCGACGCGGCCCTCGGGCGTGGACGCGGCCGAGCTCGGTGCATCGAGCGTGGCGCTGGCCAGGTAGAGGGGATCCGATTCCGGATCCACCCAGTCCTCGAGGACGTTGATCGAGGACGTCCCGTCCACGGCCAGCGAGGTCTTGCTCGGCCTGGCCTGGCGGGGCGCGTTGTTCACGTCCGGGGCCACGAGGTTCACCGTGACGCTCGCGGAGGCCGTGCCGCCTCTGCCGTCGGAGATCGTGTAGCGCAGCGCGAAGGATCCGGTGGCGCCGTCGCGCGGGGTGAGCTGCAGCTTTTGCCCGTTGTCGACGATCTTCACGTCTCCGCGCACTTCGTCGACGCCGGAGACGTCGGTGATGATGAGCGGGTCGCCGTTGGGATCCGAGTCGTTCAGCAGCACGGGCAGGAGGTTCGCGCGGCCCGCCCTCGCGCCGAAGGAGTCGTCCTTGGCCACCGGCGGCTTCTGCTGCGCCTCTGGCTCCGGCGGCACGTCAAGGTCATCGCGTTGTCGCTCGACCACCTTGGCCTGATCGCCAAAATCGTCCCAGTTGTTGATGAGCGCGCCGCCGTTCTGCAGCGCCCAGGTGGCCCCGCTCGCCGGGTCGTTCGCGACCACCGTGTCGTCGTTGGTGCGCAGCACGAGGGACGTGATCCCCACCGAGCCGCGCAAGGCAAAGGTCTCGGGGTCCCGCCCATCGCACCACTGCACGGCCCGCTTGGAGCTCCACGCCCCGTAGAGGCAGCCGCCCACACGCTGGGGTGCGGCGGTCCTGCCCTCCACCCCTGACACGGGGAGGTCCACGCGGTCCTCGTCTGCCCTGGCCACCGCCAGGCCGCCGTTGTGGGCCAGCGCCACGTCGCCCTTGAGCGTCGTGGGTGCCTCGAGCCGCACCGAGTCCGGGTCGGTCACGACGGCGCCCAGCGAATGCACGCGCTGCTTGAACCAGACCTCGTTCGAGGCGGGGTTGAAGACGGCGGGTTCCCCGCCGATGAGCGTCACCTGGGCCTTGGAGGCCGGCCGGGAAAAGGCGACGTCGTAGGACTTGGTTGACCCCTGGTACCCCACGCTGACGCGCGAGGCCTTCTGGCTGTACCCGGCCCAGCGCCCGTCTTGATCCACGGCCACGACGGCCTCGGCCCCCGCCTGTCCCTGCGGGTCGTCAGTGGGTTCGAAGGCCTGCACCTCGGAGAGGGAACGCACCCACACGTCGCCGTCGTTCGGATCGAGGATGGCCATCCAACTCCCGGCGGAGGCCACCTGCGGCTTGCCGGCCGGAAGGTTGACGGACCCCACCGGTTCGGCCTGGGCCGGATCGATGATCGAGAGCGTGTTCTTCTCCGCGACGTGCAGCACGACATGCGTGGGGTCCTGCGCCACCGTCAGGCCGTCGCCATCCAGTTTGATGGCGGTGCTCAGCTTCGAGATCGCCGTATTCGCGTGGCCCAAGAGGGTCTTCTCCCCCGAGGCCACCCACACCGACGCGTCCGAGAGATCCTGCTCGGAGCGTTCGTAGCCGTGGGCCACCACGGCGATGCCCGCCACGAGGGCAATCGCCGCGGCGCCCGAGGCGGTGGCCACGAGGGGCCCCCGGCCCCCGCGCTTGCGGTCCCCCTTCCGCCAGAACCCCATCTCAGCCAGCCTCCCCGCTGCGCGCGCACCGGGGGCTGCTCGGATCGCCCACCGTGCCGTCGCGCACGACGGCGACGCTCACGCACACGCGCGCGCCGCCCTTGGTCGTCTCCACCCGGAAGCTCGTCTGCGGCTGTTGCACGGAGGGACGACCCTCGACGCGCACCTCGTAGGCGTCGACCGTTCCAGCGGGCGCGGCCCACGAGAACACCACGGCCCCGGGCTCGGCGCTCGCATCGATCGACGAGACGATGCCGGGCGCGGCGTCCCACGGCTTCCACCACAGCGCGACGGCCGCGGCGGCCACCACCACGGCGGCCGCGGCCGCCGTGACCCACTGCCAGCGCTTGGCCTGCCTGCGCTGCGGCGAGAAGCCGCCGGAACGCAGCTGCGTCGCGTCGTCGAACTGCGCCACGGCGCCCGCCGCGGTGCGGCGGCGCCGCCGCCCCGTGCTGTCGGAGGGGGCGTTGCCCTCGCTCAGCCGCGACAGGCGGCCGGTGACGGTGCCTGCGTGACCCACCGCCGCGTCGTCGTGCGCCGAGGGAACGGGAAGCGGGGCATCCTGGGCCAGCTGCAGCGCGCTGGGGCGCATCCCCAGCTGGCTCTCGGCGAGCTGCAGGCGGTGCAGCACCTCGAGCATCGACTGCGGGCGCTTGGCCGGGTTCTTGTGCAGGCAGTCTGCGATGACCTTGAGCAGCTCCGGCGGGGCGTCCGGGCGCTGGATGGGTGCCGGACCGCCGCGGCCGAGGATGCGCGTGGCGAGGGCCCTGCGGTCGTTCGGCCCCTCCTCCCTCTCGTACGGCGAGCGGCCGCTGAGCAAGGCATGAAGCGTGGCGCCGAAGGAGTAGATCTCCGAGCCAACGGTGCCAGTGCTCTGCCCGTCGAGGAGCTCCGGGGCGGCCCAGGGCACGGAGAGGCCCACCTGCGCCGCGTCCTCCGCCTCCAGGTGCTCGAGGGTCGCGGCGATGCCGAAGTCGGCCAGGACCGGGCGGTCGAAGGAGGTGATGAGCACGTTGGCCGGCTTGATGTCGCGGTGAAGCACGCCGGCGCGGTGCGCCGTTTCCAGCGCGGCACCGACGGCCAATCCGGTGGCGATGACCTCGCTCGCCGAGATCGTCTCGCGCCGGAAACGCTCCCCGTAGCCGCGCGGGCAGAACTCGGTGACGAGATACGGGCGGCCGTCGGAGGCGATGCCCGCCTCGTACATCGTGAGGACATGCGGGTGCGTGGCCAGGTGCGCGAGCGTGTTGGTCTCTTGCAGGAAGGCCGTGCGCAGGTCGCCCTGCACGGTGTTGGTCAGGAGCACCTTGACCGCGATGGTGCGCCGCGGCATGGCCTGCTCGTAGAGGAACACGTCGGCGAAGCCGCCGGTGCCCAAGGCTCGAACGTGGGTGTAGCCGGGCAGAACCGGCGGGGTACCGGGCAAGCGACGCACCATCAGCCCTCCCCCCGCTCCACAATCGTGATGACCACACCGTCGCCGAGCTCCACGACGGTGCCGTCGGAGACCGGCACCTCCTCGCCGTCGCGTAGGCGGAAGGGCGGCACTCCGGCGCTGCGCACACGGGTGCCGTTGGTGGACCACAGGTCGCGCACGAGCACGACGGCGCCTTGGCGGCGGATGGCGGCGTGGGAGTGCGAGACGCCGGGACCGGTGGGAACCACGGTCAGGCCGCGCGCGTCGCGTTCGCGCACCTGGGCGGGGCTGGGGGTACGGCCGACGACCACCGTGCCGGCGAGCGGTACCTCGCGCGTGCCGTGGGCGTCCTGCACCAGCAGGGCCGTCCCGTGCGCGGCAAGGGTCGGGGCGGGTGCCGGTGGCGCCGCCACGCGGTGGGCGGGCACCCCCTGGGCCGTACGGCCCCGGCGCGTCGCCAGGGTGGTGAGGTCTGGGTCCTCGGTGCCCGACGGCGCGGAGCCGGGTCGCTCGCTCGGCAAGGGCGGGTGCCCGGCCGGTGCCGACGACGTCGCTGCGCCGGCGAGGAGCGACGCGCGCGGCGCCAGGGTGGTGACGTCAGGATCCTCGGCCGGGGCTGCCTGCGCCTGGGCTGGGGCTGCCGGTTGGGCCGGAGCGGCCGGAGCGGCCGGAGACAGCCTCGCCCGCACCGTGGTGAGATCCGGATCCTCCTGGGGGGAGTCCGTCGGCGCGGCGCCGCGGGCCGCGGGGGAAGCCCCGCCGGTGGCGGGTGCCGACGGGGTGAAGCCGGGGGCGATCGCCAGGGGGCCGGAGTGCCCCTCCCCCGGGGCCGGCGCGGCAAGGGCCCCGGGCATCGCGGCGGCCCCGAGGAGGGAGCGCGGAGCCACGGTGGTGGCGTCGGCGTCCTCCGCCTCATCCGCCGAGCTGGGGGCGGGCGATGAGCCGGTGGCAAGGCCAGCGGCCGGATCGCTCGCCCGTGTTCCCGGGGTGCCGTGCGTGGGCGGCACCGCGCCGAGCATGGGGTGCGACAGCGTGGGGGGCTCGAGGCGCAACGCGGCGGGGGTCTCCCCGGCCGCGGCCGCCCTGCGGCCGCGCTGCCTGCTCGCGGTGACCGTGGCGTCGTCGTGCGCCGCGTCTCCGTCGCTGCCGCCCCGCACCGCGGACGGCGGCGCGGGCCCGCGGTCGAGCGCCGCGGAGAGCACGTCAAGCCCCACGAGGGTGTCGTCCGTGCTTCCGCCGAGGGCGGCGCGCACGTCGGAGAAGAGGAGGGTACTGTCGGCGTCCTCGGCCGGCAGCGCCGTCGGCGCCGCAGCGGAATGAGCGGCCGCCTGGATCGCTTCTGGGCCCAGAATCGTTAGGCCGATGGCCGCCTCGAAGCGGTGCGGGCTGCCGTCCACCGGCGCGAGCGCCGAGGTGCCGTCCGGAAGAGTCACGGCGAGCGCCGCGCCAGGCGCGAGGCGCACGCTGACGTGCCCGGCGCGCGTCGACAGCGTCGATTCTGCGCCGGTTGCCGGCTCCACCTCGACCGTGACCGCGTCACTAAATGACGCCTCGATTCGCGTCAGCACCGCTCCCCCTTGTGTTTCTGTGGGGGATCATCCCCCTCGCGGCTCGCCGTTCCATCATGACAGCTGCGCCCCCAAGGCGCCGAACCGTGAAGCCGAGGGCCTCAGGCCAACGACACGTCGATGGGCACCTCGCCGAGCCACAGCCGATCCCCCGGCTCGATCCAGAACGGCTCGTGGGCGCGGGCGTCGTAGCGTGCGCCCGCGTGCTCGATGCTGGTGCCATTGCCGGATCCGGCATCCACGACGTTCACGCCCTGCGGCGTGAGGAAGAGCCGCAGGTGCACCCGCGAGGAGGACTTCAGGGGATCGACGAGGGGAACGCCGATGAGCCCCTCGGCGTCCGCCGCCTCCTGCGGCTTGCGGCCGAGCACGGCGTCGTCGTCCACGATGACGGCACTGCCGTCGGCGAAGGTGAGGAGCACGCTGTAGCCGTGCAGCGGCGCCGGGTACTCCGTTCCGTTCTCCGGCTCGGCGGCGAGGGTGCCGGCCGCCGCGGCGGCGGGCGAGGCCGCGGGCGCCGGCGGCTGGGCCGAGGCGAGGACGGAGGGATCCACGAGCTGGCCGCAATTCAGGCAAAAGCGAGAATGAGGCTTGAGCTCCGCACCGCAGAAGTTGCACCGCACTGGCATGGGTTCTCCCGTCACTGTCCCGCCGGAGGTCACCGGCGCATCACGATATTAGCCGCCCTGGCCGCGCACGTGGTCACCGTTCACGGTGGCCAGGACAAGGTCTTGCAACCCTCCGGCGTTCAAGCCGGGCCAGCCGTGCAGGGCCGCGACGTACTCGGCGGGGAGGGCGGAGGCCCCGTAGACGGCGCCGGCCAACGAGCCGGCGATCGCGGCGACCGTGTCGGTGTCGTGGCCGCACCTCACGGCGCGTTCGAGGGTGTCGAGGAGTCCGTCGCCGTGCCGGATCGCCGAATAGGCGGCCTGCAGCGCGTGGACGACCCACCCATTGTTCGGGAAGTCTCGCGGTTGTTTGCCCTCCGCCTCATCGAGCAGGCCACCCCAGCGCTCGGCCTCCTCGTGGCCGAGGACGTGCAGCTTTCCGCGCACGTCGAGCCGGCCCGTGAGCACCGCGTGGCGGATGGCCAGGGACCAGATGACGCACGCGTGGGTGGCGTCCCGTTCGAAGTGCGAAAGTTCGCTGACGCGCGCCGCCACCTTCGCCAAGGTCTCCTCGAGACCGAGCCCCAGGTAGCCGAGCGCGACGGGGCCGGTGCGCATGAGCGAGCCGTTGCCGGCGCTGCGGTTCCCGTTCTCGAGGTGGACGCGGTAGGCGCTGGCGCGGGCCACTGCCTCAGTGGGTGTGCGAACGAGGGCGAGCACGGCGCGCGTCTGGATGCCCACGTCCTTGGCCCCGAGGCTCCAGTCCTGCCACGCGGCCACGATCCGCCCGAGGGCCGCCGGATCATCGAGCCCATTTCCCGCCGCGAGCTCCTGCAACACGGGCACCGCCATGGAGGTGTCGTCGGTCCACTCGCCGAGCTCCCACACTCCCCCGGCCTTGAGCAGAACCGGTTCGGTGTCCGGCAGGGACGGCTGGAACTCGTAGGGCGCACCGAGCGCGTCACCGACCGCCGAGGCCCAGACGGCGCCGAGCGCCCGGTCGAGTGCCGGCTCATCAAGCATGGTGTTCTCCGTCTGCTGCCCTGTCACCCAGCGATCGCCCGGCCGGGCTGAAGGGTTCGATCAGCCTACGACCTCGCCTCGGCTGACGATAGCGGCGCCGAATTCCTCCCCAGGCACGAACGCCGGCACGAACACCGGGGCCGCCCGGCGTACCCCGGACGGGACTGGTCACCCCGGTGCCGAGCCGTCAAGATACTTCCATGCCGTCACCCCGCCACACCGCAGTCGTCACCGCCCAGCCGCGGGCTGCCGCCGCACCGTCCTCCCGCGCGTTGGGTGCCGCCGCCGCGCTGGTGTGGGCGCTCTACGCGCTCAACGTGGCGGTGCACGTGGCGGCGCTGGCGGTGGACGCCGAGGGGCTCGCCGCCCCCAGCAAGCTCACGCTCATGCCGCTCCTGGGTCTTGCGGCGGCGCTGAGCGTGCTCTCGCGGCGCGCCGGGCACGCGGTACCGGGGCGCGGGGCCTTGGCCCTCCTCCTCGCGGCGGTGGGACTCTCCTGGCTGGGCGACGGGGCGGCAACCTTCACGCCGTTCCTGCCCACCTTGCCGGCCATGCTCGGCTTCTTCGGCCTCGCCCACCTCGCCTACATCGTGCTGTTCTGGCGCCGGCTCGCCGTCCGTCGGCCCGGGTGGGCCGTGGTCTGGCTGCCGGTGTGGTGGCTCGGCATGGTGGTGCTCATCGCGCCGCACGCCGGGGCGCTGGCCGTGGCGGTGGCGGCCTACGGGGTGGTGCTCGCCTGCACGTGCGCGGCGTCGCGTCGCGGACCGACCCCCGCCTGGTGGGGCGGGATCGCGTTCCTGCTCTCGGATTCGATCCTGGCGCTGCGCCTGTTCCTGCCCGACATGCCGCACTGGACCTCTCCGGCGGTCATGCTCAGCTATGGCCTGGGCCAGGGACTCTTGGTATGGGCCGCCTGCCGCGGCCTCAGCTCTCTTGGTCGAGCCGTCGAATGACCACCTCGAGCATGCGCGCCAGCTCCAGGCGCTCCTCGTCCCCGAGGTCCTGCAGCACCTGAGCCTCCACGACGTCTGATTCGCGGATGGCCCGCCCGAAGAGCTCGCGCCCGGCCTGCGTCAGCTCCACCAGCACGCGCGTGCGGTTGTTTTCGTCCACCGCGCGCCGGATCAGCCCGCGCTCCTCCAGCTTGTCGAGCCGGTGCGTCATGGAGGAGGGTGCCACGTGGCCCAGCTGGGCCAGATGCCCCGGCGTCAAGGGCTCCCCCGCCCGCGCGGTTTCGGCGATGATGCCCCACTCACCCTGGCTGAGCTCGAGTTCCCGCAGCTGCAGCGTGTACCAGCGCTCCAGGCTCCGGTTCACCCCTTGCAACGCCGTGATGACCCGCTGCACGGGCTCGTCAGCGCCCGCGGCGACGTAGGCGGCCACCGCCTGCCGGTGCAGCTCGCTCGGGGAGAGTGTTCGCTGGCTCATACGGGGATTCTCGCACGGGGTATGGCGCGCTAGACTTTCGACGTCGAAATATTCGATCACGAAACTCCGCGCGGGACGCCTGCTCCCCCCAACCCACGAAAGGTGGCCAGTGCGCGCCCGTCTGCTCATCCTCGCCTCGGCCATCGGCTCCCTCGGATGGGGCGCCGTGCTGCCCTATCAGTACGCCTATGCCGCCGAGACACGGGGGTGGGGGCCGCTGATCGCCGCGGCCGCCTCCTCGGTCTTCTCCATCGGCGCGTTGGTCGCCGCCCCGCTGGCCGGACGCCTGGCCGACCGCTTCCACCCCGTGCTCGTGGTGGTCATCCCCCAGCTGTTTGCCGCAGCCTCCGTGGGTTCGCTCGTCTTCGTCGACAGCCCCTGGGTCTTCCTGCTCGGCATGCTCGGCTTCGGACTCGGCCTCTCCGCCGCGGCCCCAGCCAAACAGGTCCTCGCCCTGCGCTGGTCAAGCGGGGAGGCACGCCGCAAGGTCTTTGCCTACAAGTTCACGGGCGAGGCCCTCGGCATGGCCATCGGCTCCTTCGTGGCCGGCCTCCTCGTCGACCTCGGCCGCCCGGACGGCCTGAACCTCGGCTTCCTCACGGCGGCCGGCGGCTTCGCCGTGTCCTCCGCGCTCATCGCCGCGGCGGCGAGGGGAGACCACGGCGGGGTGGGAGCGGGAGGCGAGGCCGCGGCGTCGGGCAGTGAACCCGCCGAACCCCGCCGCGGCGGCGCGCTGCGCCTCATCTTCGCCGATCCGGCGATGCGCTGGGTGGCCGTGGTGACGATCGCCCTGGCCCTCGGCTTCTACGCCCAGTTTGAATCGGGCCTGCCCGCCTACGCCCTCACGATCCTGCGGGCCGAGGCCTCGACGATCGGCCTCGCGGCCGCCGTGAACTGCATCGTCATCGTTGCCCTGCAGGTGATCATGCTCAAGCTGACCGCCAAGCGCCCGGCCCCGGTGCTACTCATGGGCGTCGGCGCGATCTGGGTGGCGGCGTGGCTCGTGCTGGCCTCCGCCGAGCTGGCACCGGGCATCGCCCCCGCACTGTTTGTCATGAGCTTTGGCGTCTTTGCCGTGGGCGAGACGATCTACGCGCCGGTGCTCAACCCCCTGACCGCTTCGCTCGCGCCCCGCGGCATGGAGGGCCAGACCCTCGGCACCGTCGCCGCGTTGCAGACGGCGTTCTCGGCGGCGGGCCCGCTCGTCGCCGGCGTCCTGCTGGGTGCCGGACTGCCCGGGGCCTTCCTCGGGCTACACCTCGGCTTCTCGCTCCTGGCGGTCTTTGCCGCCTGGCGTGTGCACCGCCATCTGCGCACCCGTCGCCTGAGCACCCGCACCGAGGTGCTCCCCGTCGTGAGCGCCCCTACCCAGCCCAAAGCCGAGCCGGAGGCCGCCGCACCGGAATGCTCGCCCGCGTCGCGCTGAGCAGGAGGCTCGCCGCCGTGCACAGCACGGCGGCGAGCCCCAGCGACACGTCCAGGCCGTACAGGGCGATCGCGACGCTCGGCAGGACAAAGAGCACGACGGCGCACGGCAGGCTCCAGCGCGAGGGGAACCTCGCGGGGCCCTTGACGTCGGAGAGCTCGAGGCGCGCCGTGGCCAAGGAGATGAGCCAGACGACGGCCAGGACAAGCACCAGCATGAGCGGGCGGGTGGCCCACCACGCGCCGCTCCCCGGGGCAGGCATGGGCAGCGGCAACAGGAGCTGCACGCCGGTCAGGGCCACGATGACCGGGACGTGCCACAGATAGATCGACATGAGGCGCGAACCCACCAGGAAGACCGCGCCCTGCGCCCAGCGGCGCTCCATGAGCCGGGCCAGCGGTCCGTGCAGGAGCGTCAGCAGGGCGGCCTGCGCGAGCCCGAGCGCCGCGAGCGGCAGGGTCGGCGGCCACTGATTGCTCAGCATGCTCGCGGAATAGTCGCCGAAGTAGACCATGGCTCCCACCCCTGCGTAGCCGAGCACCGCCAGCCCCACGAGCTGCCCGCGCGAACGGGCGGCGAACCAGCCGTCCTTCATGGCGAAGCCCAGCTGCTGGCAGAAGAGCCAGACAAAGGCGATGTTCGGCAGGCCAAAGAGCTCGTCCCCCACGCCGAAACCCTCGGGCCGCACCCGGCCCAGCCCTAGCCACCAGATCCCCACCACGAGGCGGATCACATCGGTGAGCAGGGCGGCGGCCAGCAGCCCCCACAGCGTGATCCACGGGGCGCGCTCATGCAGGCGGATCATCCAGGGAGCCAGGGCCTGGACCAGCATGAACGCCCCCAGGAACCACAGGACCGAGCCGACGGGCACCGCGACCGCGGCGAGCAGTGAGGGATCCACGCCGAGGAGGGTGGCGGCTCCCAGGCCCAGGGCCAGGAAGGTGTACAGCGGCAGCGCCGGGCGCGCGAGGCGGCGCAGGCGGGCGCGGATGAAGTCGGCCGCACCGCCGCCCTTGGCCACGGTGGAGGCCCAGCCGACGCGGGCGGCGAAGCCACCGATGACGAAGAACAGCGGCATGATCTCCGCCACCCAGGTGGCTGGGTTGATCCAGGCCGTGCCCTCGGTGGGGGCGGCGAAGGAGGGGGAGCCGTCCGCGTTGCGACCCACACCCACAAGGGCGAGGTGAACAAAGACGACCACCACAACACAGAACACCCTGGCGAGGTCCAGGGCCAGGTCGCGATGCGCGGGGATCTGGCGTGCGTCCATGGACACACCCTATAAGTCAACCAATTAGATGAATAGGCATGGGCCGAAAACCGGGGAACGCTGACCACGGTCCGCCGCGCCTCCGGACGCCAAAAAGGGCCGAATCCTTAAAGAAGGATTCGACCCTTGGTGGTCGGGCTAGCGGGATTTGAACCCACGACCTCTTGACCCCCAGTCAAGCGCGCTACCAACCTGCGCCATAGCCCGGCGAACGTCTTTGGTTTCCCTTGAACGTCCTCCAATAGCTTACCCCATGAAAAGCAATGCTCATGACCATGGGTGGGTGCTGGCCCTCACCAAGAGCTCCGGAACGATGGATTCGCCGACCGATTCGTCCTCCACCCCATCGAGGCGGGCCAGCAGGTGGCGCACCGCCCGCGCGCCGAGCGCCTCGTACGACTGCGCCACCGTGGTGAGCGGCGGCGTCGCGTAGGCGGCGAGCGCGATGTCGTCGACGCCGACCACGGAAACGTCCTCGGGGATGCGGCGCCCACGCGCCGTGAGCGCGGACATCACCCCGAAGGCCATCTCATCGCTGGCCACGAACACGGCACTCACCTCGGGCATGCGAGCCAGGAGCTCGCCGGCCCGCTCCCCCGAGCGCGGGGACCAGTCCCCGCGCAGCACGGGCGGGGCCTCGATGCCGTGCTCGGCCAGCACCTCGAGCCAGCCGGCCTCGCGGGCGTCGGCGTCGACCCACCCGCGCTGGCCGGACACGTGCCACACGCTCGGATGGCCCAGATCCAAGAGGTGCTCGGTCGCCAGGCGGCCGATTTTGTGCTGGTCCACGGCGACCACCTGCACTCCCCGCTCGAGCGATCCATCCAGGGAGACCGTGGGGATGCGCTCGGCGAAGGCCCCCAGGTCGCTCGTGGAGGAACGGGTGGGGATCGCGAGGATCACCCCGTCCACCCCCTGCTCCTCGAGCCGAGCGAAGGCCGCTGCGACATCCTGGGGGTGGGAGGAGGTGGTGGCGGAGATGGTGACGGAGTAGCCGGCCTCGCGCGCGGCAATCTCGACGCCGTGGCCGATCGCCGCACTGGAGTAATTGACCGAGGGAATCTCGATGAGCCCCAGGGTCTGCGTGCGCCCTGAGGCCAGCGCCCGCGCCGCCCCGTTGACGCGGTAGCCCAGGGCCTGCACCGCCGCCTCGACCTTCTTGCGCGTGGCCGGCTGCACGTTGGCGTGCCCGCGCAGCACGCGCGACACCGTCTGGGCCGAGACCCCAGCCCGCTCGGCCACCTGGGTCATGTTGGGGGCCTTAGCAGCCTCGCTCACCCTTGGCATCGACGTCCTCCTTCGGCACGGCCGCTTATGCGACCCGTCAAGTCTGGCAGATTCATCCCGCTCGAATCCACTGCTTGTTATCGCTAACATCTTGTGTGAGCATGGTCACCATCACTCGGGGCCGCGCTGAGATCAGGCGTGCTGATAGGCGAGGAATCCCCGAACAGTCGCCAAAGGAGTCATCATGCAGCGCAAGAAATCCACCGCCGCACTCGCGGCCGGTGCAGCGATTCTGTCCCTCACCCTTGCCGCGTGCGGCGGGAGCGCTGGCAGCGCTAACACTTCCTCGTCCGGCGGCACCTCCACGAGCGGCTCGGCCGGCTCCGGCGACGCGGCGGCCGTCAAGGAGATCACGTTCTGGGGCTGGGCGCCCGGCTATGACAAGGCCGTGGAGGCGTTCAACTCCTCGCAGAGCGCCATCAAGGTCAACTACGAGGAGATCTCCCCCGGGGCCAAGGGCGGCTACGAGAAGATGCTCAATTCGGTCAAGGCGAACCAGGGCACCTGCCTGGCGCAGGTCGGCTACGAGACCCTGACCTCGTTCGCGGCCCAGGGCGCGCTCGAGGACGTGTCCGCCTACGCCCAGTCCTCCGAGTCCGAGTTCGCCCCCGGCGCTTGGAACTCCGTCAAGATCGGCGACGCCGTCTACGGCGCGCCGGTGGACCAGGGCCCCATGGCGCTGTTCTACAACAAGAAGGTCTTCGAGCAGTACGGCATCTCCGTGCCGAAGACCTGGGCCGAGTACGAGCAGGCCGGCAAAACCCTCAAGGAGAAGTCCTCCGGCAAGGTCTCGCTGACCTCGAGCTACCTCAACTACGACTTCGCCGGCTTCAACTGGCAGGCCTCTGCCCCGTGGTTCGGCGTGGAGGGCGACTCCTGGAAGGTCTCCATCTCCTCCGACGCGACCAACAAGGTCTCCGCCTACTGGGACGGCCTCGTCAAGGACGGCGTCATCTCCAAGGCCCCCATGTGGGACCAGTCCTGGTACACCGGCCTCTCCGATGGCACGATCGCCACGCACGTGGGCGCCGTGTGGATCGCCGGCATCCTGAAGGGCGACGCCAAGGGCGGCTCCGGCGACTGGGCCGTGGCCCCCATGCCGCAGTGGAACGCCGGCGACACCGCCGTCGGCAATGTCGGTGGCTCCGCCACCGCCGTGCTCAAGGGCTGCTCGGATCCGGAGGCCGCCTGGACCTTTGCCCACTGGATGAGCACCGACAAGGAGGCCTTCGCCGGCCTCGTCGATTCGGCGGCCCTGTACCCGGCCGCCACGGCCCTGCTTGACCTGCCGGCCCTCTCCAAGGGAGACCCCTACTTCGGCGGTCAGAACATCTTCGACGTGTTCAAGGAGGCCTCCTCCGAGGTCGTCACCGGCTGGACCTGGGGCCCGAACATGCCCGAGACCGTGAAGACCCTCGACGATCAGCTCGGCAAGGCCTGGTCCGGAAATCAGACCTTCGAGGAGGCCACCAAGGCCACCCAGGAGAAGACCGTCTCCGACCTCAAAGCCCAGGGCCTCAGCGTCACCGAGTGACCCGGCGCGGGAGGGGCGGCATGCGCCGCCCCCTCCCGCCCCCCTTCTTCCACGGCCTTTGTACGGCACGGCACCACCGCACCCAAGGACACCCATGACCACGCCAACGCTTCGCACCTCGGGGGGAGCACGCCGTCGGGCAGCCCGCTCGGCCTGGCTCTTCCTGCTCCCCTTCGCCCTCCTGTTCCTGCTGATGTACCTGGTGCCGCTCGGCTTTGCCGTGGTGCAGAGCCTCTTCAAGCTGCAGCGCTCCGGCCTGGGCCTGAGCGCCCCGACCCTGAGCTTCGACCCCGGATTCAACTACGGGCGGCTCCTGGGTGACGCCGACTTCATCGCCTCGCTGGGGCGCGTGGTGCTCTTCGGCGTGGTGCAGGTGCCGATCATGCTCGGGCTCGCGCTCTTCCTCGCGCTGCTCATCGATTCGCGTTCCGCCAAGCTCAAGGGCTTCTACCGCCTCGCGGCCTTCCTGCCCTACGCCGTGCCTGGCGTGATCTCGGCGGTCATGTGGTCCTTCCTCTACTCCCCCGTCACGAGCCCCGTGAACAACGCCCTGCAGGAGGCCTTCGGGTTCACCCTGCCGTTCTTCAGCGACTCCTGGGTGCTCTGGTCGGTGGCCAACATCGTCACGTGGGGCTGGACCGGCTACAACATGCTCATCATCTACTCGTCCCTGCAGACCGTGCCGACCGAGGTGATCGAGGCCGCCCGCCTCGACGGCGCCTCCTCCTGGCGCATCGCGTGGAGCATCAAGATCCCCATGGTCCGCCCCGCGCTCATCCTCACGACGATCTTCTCCATCATCGGCTCGGCCCAGCTCTACAACGAGCCGGCCGTCCTGCAGCCGCTCTCCGGCGGCAGCATCACCAAGTCCTTCACGCCGCTCATGAGCGCCCAGGCGCAGGCCGCCGCGCAGAACTACCCGTACGCCGCCGCCCAGGCGGTCGTCATCGCCGTGCTCGTCGGCGTCCTGAGCATCACCTTCTTCAAGATCACGAATCGAGGCGACAAGTGAGCAGCACCCTCACCGAGCCCACCCCGACGCCCGTGCCCGCCGCCTCGCCGCGCTCCCGGGCCTCGGCGCGCCGCCGCCTTGACCCCAACCGGCCCTCGGGCGTGTCCCGGTGGGGCGTCATCGCGATCCTGACGCTCTCGGCCGTGTACTTCCTGCTGCCCCTGTGGTGGATGGTCATGGCCTCGATCAAGCCCAACGGACGCCAGTTCGAGGAGCCGGGCCTGTGGTTCAACGGCTTCGACTTCTTCGGCAACGTCAAGGCGCTGCTGGAGATCAACGACGGCATCTTCCTGCGTTGGATGGCCAACTCCATCGCCTACGCCGGGATCTCCGCCGTCATCGGCACGCTGCTCTCGGCCATGGCCGGCTACGCCCTGGCCAAGTACCGCTTCCGCGGCCGCGGGCTGGCCTTCGGCGTCATCCTGGCCGCCGTGCTCATCCCCAAGGTGATGTTCACGCTCCCGCTCTTCCTCATGTTCAACGCGGTGGGCCTGCTCAACAACCCGCTGGCCGTCATCCTGCCCAGCGTCGTCTCGCCCTTCGGCGTGTACCTCGCGCGCGTCTTTGCCGCGCAGTCGGTGCCGGACGAGGTGATCGAGGCTGCCCGCATCGACGGCGCGAGCGAGGGGAAGATCTTCTTCCGCCTCGGCGTGCCCATGATGGCCCCCGCCCTCGTGACGATCTTCCTGTTCCAGTTCGTCGAGGTCTGGAACAACTACCTCCTGCCGCTCATGGTCCTCAACGACACCTCGATGCAGCCCGTCACGGTGGGCCTCGTGGGCTGGGCCGGGTCCAACGGCCAGCAGGCCCCGGCCGGCCTCATCATCGTCGGCGCCTTCCTCTCGGTCATCCCGCTCGTCGTGGCCTTCCTCTCCCTGCAGCGCTTCTGGCGCGCCGGCCTCACCGCCGGGGCCATCAAGTGAGCCGCCTGAGCCTTGCACCGGGCGGGCTGCTCCGCGACGGGGAGCCGCACCGGATCGTCTCCGGCTCCATCCACTACTTCCGCGTGCACCCGGATCAGTGGGGGGACCGTCTCGATCGCCTCGCGGCGATGGGCGCCAACACCCTCGACACCTACATCGCCTGGAACTTCCACGAGGAGCGCCAGGGCCGCCCGGACTTCACCGGCTGGCGCGACCTCCCGCGTTTCGTCGAGCTGGCCGGCGAGCGCGGGCTCGACGTCATCCTGCGCCCCGGCCCCTACATCTGTGCCGAATGGGACAACGGCGGCCTCCCGTCGTGGCTCACCGGGCGCGCCGGCCTCGAGCTGCGCACCTCCGATCCGGGCTACACCTCGGCCGTCGAGGAATGGTTCTCGGTGCTCATGCCCCGGCTCGCGGGCCTGCAGGCCTCCCAGGGTGGGCCGGTGCTCGCCTGGCAGATCGAGAACGAATACGGCTCCTACGCCGACGACCAAGAGTTCATGCAGTGGAACCGTGAGGCGCTGCTTCGCCATGGCGCCACCGAGCTGCTCTACACGGCGGACGGTCCAACGCACCTCATGCAAGACGGCGGGGCGCTGGACGGAACCCTGGCCACCGCCACCTTCGGCTCGCGCCCGCAGGCCTCCTTCGCGTTGCTGGAGGCCCGCCGTCCGGGGACCCCTCTCCTGTGCGCCGAGTACTGGAACGGCTGGTTTGATCACTGGGGCGAGAAGCACCACGTGCGCACGCCGGAGTCGGTGGCCGCCGATGTGGATGCCATGCTGGAGGCCAACGGCTCGGTCAGCCTCTACATGGCCCACGGCGGCACCAACTTTGGGCTGTGGGCCGGCGCCAATCACGACGGCGCGCTCCAGCCCACCATCACGAGCTACGACTCGGACGCCCCCATCGCGGAGGACGGCACCCTGACGCCCAAGTGGCACGACCTGCGCGAGGTCATCACGCGGCGCCTGGGCTCCACGCCGCCCCCGGCCCCGGCCGATCCGCGGCTGCTCTCGCCGGCGCTGGGCTTCGCGTGGGAGACGAGCGCTCCCCTGCGCCTCCCCTCCCCGCGCCAGGGCTCCGGGCAGCGGGTCCACCCGGCGCCGCCCAGCTTCGAGGCGCTCGGGCTGAGCTCCGGCCTCGTCGTGTACTCGGCCCAACCGGTGCTCCCGCTGGGGCCGAGCACGCTCGTGCTGGAGGGCCTGCGGGACCGCGCGACGGTCCTGCTCGATGGGGAGCCGCTGGCCGCGCTCGACGCGGAGTCAGCGCTCACGGGCATCGATCTGCACGGCGACGGCGAGCGCCACCGCCTCGAGGTGGTGGTGGAGGCCTACGGCCACATCAACTACGGGCAGCTGCTGGGCGAGCCCAAGGGCCTCCTGGGGCCCGCGCGCATCGATCGCCGGCGCATCACGGGGTGGCGCGCGTGTGCCATTGACCTCGCCCATGCCGAGCCGGCCGGCCTCGCGGAGCTCACGCGGCGGGCGCCCATCGAGGGCACGACGGCGCTCGGCGGCTTGCTTGCCACGGCCCGCGTGAGCCTCGACGAGGCACTCGACGGCCACCTCGCGTTGCCGGGCTGGGGGCGCGGCTATGTGTGGATCAACAACACGCTGCTCGGACGCTACGACGAGGTCGGGCCGCAGCGCAGCCTCTACGTGCCCTCCCCCTTGCTGCACGCCGGGGACAATACGGTGACCCTGTTGGAGATGCGCCGCCTCGGCGGGCTGCCCCGCTGGCTCGCCGCCGCCGACCTCGGGGAGAGCGAGCAGTTCATCGAGGTCTTCGACTAGCCGCTCCGGCATGTCCACCGTTCCATCCCTTCCCCAGGAGCCACCGTGTCCCAGGAACCCCAGCTAAGCGCCTCCGGCGTCCGGCTGATCCGCGATCGCCTCGCCGATGGCCGCGAGCTGATCTACTTCGACGACGCCGGGTCGGCCCGACCGGCGACCAGGCGCCGCGACGAGCGCGAGCTCGAACCCCGCCCGGCGACCAACACGATGCGCAGGGACGCGCTCACGGGCGACTGGATCACGGTGGCCGCCGCGCGGCAGGGGCGGGCGTTCCTGCCCCCCGCCGAACTCGACCCGCTGGCCCCGCAGGCGCCGGGGAATCCCTCCGAGATCCCCGATGACTACGACGTGGCGGTGTTCGAGAACCGCTCGCCGGCCTTCGGACCCGGCCTGGCCGACCCGGAGCAGCCAGCGCCGCCGACCCCAGGCACCGGGGAGCTGCCCGGCTGGGGGCGGGAGGCGCCGGCCGTGGGCCGCTGCGAGGTGGTGTGTTTTGCCCCCGAGCGCACGGGATCGCTCGGCACCCTCGGGTCCGCCCGGGTCCGCACGGTCATCGAGGCCCTGGCCCACCGCACGGCGGAGCTCTCCGCCCTTCCCGGCGTTGAGCAGGTCTTCCCCTTCGAGAACCGGGGGGAGCAGATCGGCGTGACGCTTCACCACCCGCACGGTCAGATCTACGCCTATCCGTACATCACGCCGCACACCGCGGCGCTGCTGCGGCAGATCCAGGCCCACGGTCCCGGCCTCTTCGAGACCGTGCTGCGCGAGGAACGGCGCGGCGAGCGCGTGCTCATCGCGGGTGAACACTTCACCGCGTACGTCCCCCACGCGACGCATTGGCCCTACGAGGTCCACGTGACGGCGCACCGCGCGGTGCCCGACCTCGCCGCCACCACGCCGCCGGAACGAGACGAGCTGGCCGTCATGGTGCCGCGGCTGATCCGCGCGCTCGACGCGCTCTTCGACGAGCCGTTGCCGTACATCGGCGCCTGGCACCAGGCCCCCGTGCGCGCGGGCCGCGGGGAGATCCGCCTGCAGCTGCGCCTCACGTCGCCGCGCCGCGCGGCCAACCGGCTGAAGTTCACCGCCGGCTCGGAGGCGGCCATGGGGGCCTGGGTGGGCGACGTGGTCCCGGAGGCGGCGGCCCGGGCGCTGAGGGAGGCCTTGGCGAGGGCCGACGCCGCATGGGTGGAGCCCGTGCCCTCCGGCACGTCGCCGCGGCGGGCCTCAGCTGACGGGGCGGGCGCGTGAGCGCGGGCAGCCGCGCCGCCGCGCTCTTCGAGACGACCTTCGCGGGGGCGCCGGAGGGCCTTTGGTCCGCCCCCGGGCGGCTCAACCTCATCGGCGAGCACACCGACTACAACGACGGCTTTGCCCTGCCCTTCGCCATCCCGCAGCGCACGGCGGTGGCGGCCGACCCGCGCTCGGACGGGCGGCTCGTGGTCGTCTCCGCCGAACGGCCCGGCCTCGTCGACACCGCGTCGGCGGGCCTCGCTCCCGGCACCGTCACCGACTGGTCGGCCTATCCGCTCGGCGTGCTGTGGGCGCTGCGCCAGGCCAGCGGCGAGGAGGTGTTGGGCGGCGGCCTGAGCCTCGCGATCGCCTCCGATGTTCCGCCGGGGGCCGGGCTCTCCTCCTCCGCCGCCCTCGAGTCGGCGACGGCGCTGGCGATCAACGACCTCGCGGGGCTCCGACTGAACCGGCACCAGCTGGCCGCCGCCGGCCGCCTCGCCGAGAACCGGATGGTGGGAGCCCCCACCGGCATCCTCGATCAGCTGGCCTCGCTCCTCTCGCGCCCCGACGCGGCGCTGTTGCTCGATTGCCGCGACGGGGAGACCACGCCGGTCGACCTCGGCCTGGCCGCCGCGGGCCTGGCCGTGCTCGTCGTCGACTCCGGCGTGCAGCACCGGCTCTCCGACGGCGGCTACGCGCAGCGCCGCGCCCAGTGCGAGGCCGCCGCCGAGGTGCTCGGCGTCCGCTCCCTGCGCGACGCCACGCTGGCCGGGCTCGAGGCCGCCCGCGAGCGCCTCGGAGACGTGTTGTATCGCCGCGCGCGGCACGTCATCACGGAGAACGCCAGGGTGCTCTCCACCGTGCCCCTCGTCGGGCAAGGCGAGTTGCGCGAGCTCGGCCCGCTCATCACCGCCTCCCACGTCTCGCTGCGCGACGACTTCGAGGTCTCCGTCCCCGAACTCGACGCGATCGTGGAGGCGGCCCTCGGCGCTGGAGCCCTCGGCGCGCGCCTCGTGGGTGGCGGCTTCGGCGGCTCGGCCCTGACCCTCGTGCCGCGCGAGCGCACCGACGACGTCGCCGCAGCCGTGGCCCGCACCTTCGCGGCGCGCGGCGCCGCGGCGCCCACGCCGGTCGAGGTGCACCCCTCCGCCGCCGCTCGCCGCGAGGCCTGAGCCCCGCCCGCCGCGTCTGACCCGTCACAGTTCACTCCTCCGCGGCGGCCCCCAACCGCACCGGGCGTAGCATGGACACATCTTGTATCTATGTTGTTCGGAAGGTGGGGTTCGCATGAAGCATGACGACGCATCCGGCGCCGCCGGCGCCGCCGGCGCGCCGGTCGCCTCGGCGGCGGAGAACGCTTACGCGGCCACCAAGGCGGCGATCCTCGACGGGGACGTTCCCGCCGGGAGCATGCTCTCCGAGGGGGACGTCGCCACGCGGCTCGGCATCAGCCGCACCCCCGTGCGCGAAGCCTTCCTGCGCCTGCAGGTCGAGGGCTGGCTGCGCCTCTACCCCAAGCGCGGCGCGCTCGTGGTGCCTCCGGAGCCGGGCGAGGCGCGCGATGTCCTCGAGGCCCGCGTCCTCGTTGAGACGTCGGGTGTCAGCGCCGCCAGCGCCACCGCCGCCGGGGCGGAGGTGCTCGCCCTGTCCATGCAGGAACGCCTCGAGGAGCAGCGCCTGGCCCACGGCAGCGACGATCTTGCCGCCTTCGCCGAGCACGACCTGGCCTTCCACCGGTGCATCGTCGAGGCCGGCGGAAACGCCCTCCTCCTGGGCTTCCAGGATTCCCTCTCCGATCACGAGCGCCGCATGTCGACCCGCTCGCTCTGGCGCCGCAAGGACTCCTCCGAGCTCGTCCTGGCGCAGCACGCCGGCCTCATCGAGGCCGTCCGCCGCCGCGACCCCGGATGGTTCGAGGAACGTCTGCGGGAGCACCTGACCACGGTGCACCACCGCCTCCTCGGGCCCTGATCACGCGGGCGCCACCCGGCACCCGCCCCACCCCGGCACCCAGCGCGCGCACGCGCCGTCGTGCCCCCGATTCCCCCGCTGTCCCCGAAAGCCGATCGAAAAGCATGTCCTCCTCCCCCTCCCTCCTGTCCCGGCCCTGGTTCCGCGTGGCCGCCGGCCTCTTTGCCGTCGCGTGGGGCGGCAATCAGTTCACGCCGCTGCTGGTCATGTACCGCCGGCTCGATCACATGGACCCCACGACCGTCTACATGCTCCTCGGCGTGTACGTGCTTGGCATCATCCCCGGCTTGCTCCTGGGCGGCCCCGCCTCCGACCGCTTCGGCCGCCGGGCGCTCATGCTGCCCGCGCCGTTCATCGCCGGTCTGGGTTCCCTCCTCCTGGCCGTGGGCCCGCACTCCGTTGGCCTGCTCGCCGCTGGGCGCCTCCTGACGGGGCTGGCGCTCGGCCTGGCCATGGCGGTGGGCAGTTCGTGGATCAAGGAGCTCTCCGGGAAGCCCTTTGACGCCGAGGCGACCCCGCTGGCGGGGGCCCGCCGCGGATCGGTCTCCCTCACCGTGGGCTTCGCGCTCGGCGCCGCCGTGGCCGCCGGCCTGGCGCAGTGGGGCCCCGCCCCCACCGCCACCCCCTACGTGGTGAACATCGTGTTGTGCGTGCTGTGCGGCCTGTGGCAGCTGCCCGCCCCCGAGACGGCCGGCCCCGGCCACGGGCACGCGGTCCCCACACGAATCCTCGAGGCCCTCAAAGTCCCGGCCGCCGGTGAACGGCGCTTCCTCCTCGTGGTCGTCCCCATGGCGGCCTGGATCTTCGGCACGAACGCCGTGGCCTACGCGATCCTGCCGAACCTGCTCATGGGCAAGGTCGAGGGCGCCCCGATCGGCTTCTCCGGCCTCATGACGCTCGTGGCGCTCGGCTGCGGCTTCATCACCCAGCAGTTCGCCGGGCGCGTGCAGAAGGAGGGCAGCTCGCGCGGCCTCGTCGTGGCGATGGCCGTGGCGGCCGCGGGCATGGGCCTGGCCGCGCTGACCTCCGTGACCACCTCGGTGGCGCTCGGCCTCGTCTCCGCCGCCGTGCTCGGCGTCTCCTACGGCTTCCTCATCCTGGGTGGCCTGCGCGAGGTGCAGGCGATCGCCCGTTCCGAGGACCTGGCCGGCCTGACGGGCGTCTTCTACTCGATCGGGTACCTCGGCTTCTTCATCCCCATGGCGCTCTCGATGCTCTCGGTCTGGATCCCCTACCCCGTGCTGCTGGGCGCGGGGCTCGTGATCGCGCTCGTGGCGCTCGCCATCATCGCGGCCGGCGGGCGGCTCGATCCCCGCGCTCGCCTCAATCGTTAGCCTCAGGCGCTAGTTCGAGGCGCTGGCCTCAAGCACTAGTTCGACGGCGGCGGGTTGGCTGCGCCTCACTGCCCACCGCCGGCCGGGGCCGCCCCGCCGGTCGGCTCGGTGCGCGTGTCGACGGGCACCGTGAGCCTGACGGAGTAGCCGTCGGCGACCGAGCCGCTCGTGGCACCGAGCTGGTGGGCGCCAGCGTCATCGCCGAAGACGTTGTCGCTGTCGAGGGAGACCTGGGCCAGATTGCTCACGGAGCGCTCGTAGCCGGCGGTGGCGTACACGGCGTCGCACGCGCTCTGGGGCAGCGCGACCTGGCTCGTGGCGATCGCCTGGGTGTGGTCGGTGATCGAGTCCCTGTCGGGGTAGACCTCGAAATGGATGTGCGGCCACCGCCCGGAATAGCAGGCGGGGAAGATGCTCGTGTAGCGCACCACGCCGTCCTCGTTCACGATCTGCACGCCGCGAAGGTAGTTCTGATCGGCCACGGCCTCCGAATACATCGAGTAGTTACCGTCGCGATCGCAGTGCCAGACGTAGACGGCCACGTCCTTGAACGCGCCGCCACCCGCCGCGAGGTCGAGGATGGTCAGCTCCAGCGTCATGGGCACCCCCTCCGCCGTGCCGGACGATTCGCCGAAGCTCGAGCGCAGATCGCTGCGCACGATCCCGGATTGCTCCAGGACATCGGGACCGTTGGAGCCGTCCCCCGGGTAGGGGCCGGCCGTCTCGTCAGGGATCTCGGTCAGCTCGGCGCCGTCCATGCCCGCGGCGGAGCCGCTCGCCGTGGCGGCGTCAGCCGTGGTGCCACTAGCGGAGGCGGTGCCAGATGACGCTTGGCTCGAGGAGGCGCCGGAGCCCGCCTCGGGCGCGGCGCACGAGGCGAGGCCGAGCCCCAGCAGGCCAAGGCCCGCCGCGCCGAGGAGTTTGCGCCGATCGAGCAGGGTGACGACGTCGAAGCCGAGGCCCTGGTCCTGCAGCTCGTCCTCCGGGCGGGGCAGCTCGCGGCCGCGGTAGCTCGGCGGGGCGGGGTGTCGCTCGTGATTGTTCATGCCTGGCTCCTGATCCTGACGGTCTCTGGCGCCCCCGGGGACGCGCGTTCGACCGCGTTCCCCCCGGCGGCCACGAGTGATGCATCGGAGCGTACGGACGGGGCATATGCCGGGGCTGTGAGTGCGCGCAGTCTCGGATCAGCACCGCTGCGGCTACGCTCTGGGGCATGAGTTGGCCCACCGTCGAGGACGGCACCCTGCGCCCCTTCCCCACCGCCGAGGAGAGCTTTGTCGACCCGCGCTTCGCCGAGCGGGTCCTGGCACCGCTCGTGAGCCTGGACCTGAGCGCCATCAACCCGCAGTGGCACGGCTGGCTACCCATCGTGGCACCCTACGAGCCCGTGGACGGCTACGTCGGCGAGCACACCACGGGGGTCCACAGCTACTTCGCGCGCACCAATTGGCTCGGCTTCGACCTCGGCGAGGATGGCCGCCTCGACTTCAAGGGCGATTGGTCCTTCTTTGAGCACTACGCGCACCCCAGCCGGGCGCTCACCGCGCACTACGAGGACCAGCTCGCCGGCTTCACCCAGACCCGCGCCCTGGCCCGCGAGCACGGCGCCCTGGTTCACCTGCGGGACCTTGACTACTACGAGCTCCCCCAGCTGCTCTCCACTCCGCGGGACTGGCTCGCCGACGTCGCCGACCCCCAACCCTACGGAGCGAATTGGCAGCACCCGCGGCTCTTCAACCTGGGCGGGATCGAGCACGGGGAGGAATTCGGCCTCTCCGGCACCGGCGGAGACGATGTGCACCCGCTCATGCCGGGTGGCCAGCGCTTCCACTTCGTCGCCTCGGTGGTGGGCGCCCACTACCTCCCGCGCGGCGCCGACGAGGTGCTCGTCTTCTTCGAGCCGGACTCGCGCACGGTCCTCGTCACCTTCGAGCACGACTAGACCGGACCCAAGTCAGCACAAAGCACGACGTCGGGTGCTCACCTTGAGGTGAGCACCCGACGTCGTGCTGTGCTTGGCCGGCGCCCGCCGGCCGGGGACATCAGTCGGTGCCGAGATCGAACGCGGCGATGTTGCTCGCCTCGTCCACCGCGTCGGAGACCTTCTCGCCGCCGGCCACGATGGCCTGGGCGCCACCCTCGTCCAGCTCGCCCATGAGGGCGGCGATGTCGCCACCCACGATGCCCTGGGTCGCGTACTGCTCCAGGCGCGAACGGGAATCGGCGATGTCCAGGTTGCGCATGGTCAGCTGACCGATGCGCTCGTCCGGGCCGAACGCGGCGTCGCCCACGCGCTCCATGGAGAGCTTCTCGGGGTGGTAGGAGAGGTTCTTGCCCTCGGTGTTCATGATCGAGTAGTCGTCGCCGCGGCGCAGGCGCAGCGTGACGGAGCCGGTCACGGCCGAGGAGACCCAGCGCACGATGGCCTCGCGCTGCATGAGCGACTGCGGGTCGAGCCAGCGGCCCTCGTACATGAGGCGACCGAGCTTGCGGCCCTCGTTGTGGTAGGTGGCGATGGTGTCCTCGTTGTGGATCGCGTTCACGAGGCGCTCGTAGGCGGCGTGCAGGAGCGCCATGCCCGGGGCCTCGTAGATGCCGCGGGACTTCGCCTCGATGATGCGGTTCTCGATCTGATCCGAGATGCCCAGGCCGTGGCGGCCACCGATCTTGTTCGCCTCGCGGACGAGGGCGACCTGGTCGGCAAACTCCACACCGTTGATCGCGACCGGCAGGCCGGCCTCGAAGGTGATGGTGACGTCCTCGGTCTTGATCTCGACGGACTCGTCCCACGGGGCAACGCCCATGATCGGCTCCACGATGGTCACGCCGTTGTTCAGGAACTCCAGGTCCTTGGCCTCGTGCGTGGCGCCCCAGATGTTGGCGTCGGTCGAGTAGGCCTTCTCGGTGGAGTCGCGGTAGCCGAAGCCGTGGGCGACGAGCCACTCCGACATCTCCTTGCGGCCACCGAGCTCGGTGACGAACTGGGAGTCGAGCCAGGGCTTGTAGATGCGCAGGTTCGGGTTGGCCATGAGGCCGTAGCGGTAGAACCGCTCGATGTCGTTGCCCTTGTAGGTGGAGCCGTCGCCCCAGATCTCCACGCCGTCTTCCTTCATGGCGCGCACCAGCATGGTGCCGGTGACGGCGCGGCCGATCGGCGTGGTGTTGAAGTACGTCTTTCCGCCGGAGCGGATGTGGAAGGCACCGGTCTGCAGGGCGGCGAGGCCCTCCTGCACCAGGAGCTCCTGAACGTCGACGAGGCGGGCCAGCTCGGCGCCGTACTCCGTGGCGCGGCCGGGGACGGCGTCGATATCCGGCTCATCGGGCTGGCCGATGTTGGCGGTGTACGTGCAGGGGATGGCGCCCTTGTCGCGCATCCAGGCGACGGCGACGGAGGTGTCGAGGCCGCCGGAGAAGGCGATGCCGACACGCTCGCCGATGGGCAGAGAGGAAAGGACCTTGGACATGATTCCTAGGGTATCGCGGGGCGGGGGGTCGCGCCGAGTCGGTGAAGCGCGTGTGGCGCGTGAGATGCACGACGGCGCGTGGCCGGGGTGGGCGCGGCGGCGTGGCTACGCTGTGTCGCCTCACCTACGGTGGGCCTATGCGAATAGGCTCGGCGTTTGACGCCCACGTCACGGCGACTCAGGGGTACATCTTCTCGGAGGGGCACGGGAGGGCCCCGCGCGAGCGAAGCGCCCGCGGCGATCTAGCGGCGCGATCCCACCAGATCCTGCGCGAGCTGGACGGCGAGCGGCGCACGCCGTGGGAGAACGTCGTGGCGGTGTACGTGCGCCCGCTGCGCTGGCACTGGTGGGTGCCGTTCGCAGCCCTCCCCCTCGGGATCGTGTTCCTCATCGCGGCGGTGGGCTTCTCGCTAGTGAGCGGCGTCGTGGACCTGGCCGTGATCGTGGCGCAGGTCGTCCGGGGCACCTGGAACGCGCTCACCGGCGCCCAGTGGCGTGAGGACGACCGCACCAAGCGCCTGGCCGAGGGCAACCCGACGCCGCGCGACCTCCGGATCCACGCCAAGCGCGAGGCGCGGAAGGCCCGGGCCGCCGCCAAGGAGGAGGCGGCCGAGGCCAAGGCACGGGTCGAGGCGGAACGGGAGGCCGCCGCGCTCGTCCCGGTTCCGGCCGGCGCAGCTGCCGGGGGCGTGGGTGGATTCGGCGGCTGGGCACCGCCCGGACCCGCGCCCAAGGAAGAGCTGAACTTCGACCTCGGGGCGCCCTGGGGCAAGATCGCCGTGCGCGTCGTGACCGTAGACGGGCCTGTCGACGTGCTCGTACGACAGCGGCTCTTCGTGCGCACCACTCGTGCCGATGCCGCCGCTCTCGAGGCGCGTTATGCCGCGCTCATCGCGGACCCCGCGCTGCGGGCCTCGCTCCCCGATCGCGACCGCTGACGCCGCCGGGCCCCGGACGGAGGACGCACCGCCGCCGCATGCCCTTTCTGCGCAACCGGCGAGAAAGAGTCGCCGGTGGCGCACAAACCGCATGCGGCGCGGGAGGCGGCCGGCCCCGGGATAGCCTGGCGGCATGCTGATCGGGAGGAAACGCGGGCCACGCTTCGAGGCGTGCGTCGGGGGTGTGCGCCTCATCGGCTACTGCCTGTGGCCCGACCTCCTGACCCGGCGCAACGCCACGGGCCAGCTGCTGCGGCCCAGCTACACCGAACGCGCCGAGCGCGCCTTCCACGAACGCGAGCGGGCCGCCCGCGCGGTCGAGATCGGATGGGACGAGGTCCTGGCCCTCGGCCTGCACCGCAGCTCGACGGAGGAACTGAGGCAAACCCGGGGGCGCCGCGCCGTGGCAAGACTCGATTGGCGCTTCGACTGGGAGCTACCGGCCGACCTGACCGGCGACGGCGCCGACCGGCTCGCCGCCGTCGACTGGTCCTCACCCGTCCAGCCGCCTTACACGAGTAAGGATCCATGGCTGGACGTGCCCCAGCGCGGGCTGGCCCTCATCTGGATCCGCACGGCGCAGGGCGTGTGGGCCATCGACGCGCCGCTGGATCGGAAGGGACCGCTCAACCGCTCCGAGGCCGCCGCGGCAAGCTGCCTCCTCGAGGCCTGCGTGGCCGACCCCGGGGCGCGGTCGGCGCTACCCGCCACCTGGCCGACGGGCCCCTTCCGCCCCGCCACCCTCTGAGCGGCCCGCGCAACCCGGCCACGCGCCGTCGGGCACCGAAAACACCACCGCCCCGCTCCCCTGCACGGGGAACGGGGCGGTGGTGCACCGGGCGTGAGCGACTCAGCGCTTGCGTCCGCGCTTCTCGCGCACGCGCATCTGAATGTCGATCGGCGTGCCGCGGAAGTCGAACGTCTCGCGCAGGCGGCGCTGGATGAAGCGGCGGTAGCCGGGATCCAGGAAGCCGGTCGTGAAGAGCACGAACTTGGGCGGGCGCGAGGAGACCTGCGTGCCGAAGAGGATGCGGGGCTGCTTGCCGCCGCGCAACGGGTGCGGGTGGGCGGCCACCAGCTCGCCAAGGAAGGCGTTGAGCTTGCCGGTGGAGATGCGGCGATCCCAGGAGTCAAGCGCAATGTCCAGCGCCTTGGTCAGCTTGTCCTTGTGCCAGCCAGTCTTGGCCGAGATGTTCACGCTCGGCGCCCACTCGACGTGCTTGAGGTCCTGTTCGATCTCGCGCTCGAGGTAGCGGCGGCGGTCCTCGTCCAGCAGGTCCCACTTGTTGTAGGCCAGCACGAGCGAGCGGCCGGCGTCGATGACCTGCTGCAGGATGCGCTGATCCTGCTCGGAGAGCACCTCGTCCACGGCCAGGAGGACCACGGCCACCTCGGCCTTGTCCAGGGCCGTGGCCGTGCGCAGGGACGCGTAGTAGTCGGCACCCTGGGCCATGTGCTGGCGGCGGCGCAGGCCGGCGGTGTCGACGAAGCGCCACGTGCGCCCGCCGAGCTCCACGAGCTCATCCACCGGATCGCGCGTGGTGCCCGCGAGCTCGTTGACGACCACGCGCTCCTCGCCGGCCAGCTTGTTCAGCAGGGAGGACTTGCCCACGTTCGGGCGGCCGAGCAGGGCCACGCGGCGCGGGCCACCCTCCGGCAGCGGATCGCCGTATGCGGACTCCTCGGGGAGCACCTCGAGGACGGCGTCGAGCATGTCGCCCGTGCCGCGGCCGTGCAGGGAGGAGACGGGCCAGGGCTGGCCGAAGCCGAGCGACCACAGCATGGCGGCGTCCGCCTCGAGGGCCGGGCCGTCCACCTTGTTGGCCACCAGGATGACCGGCTTCTTCTTGCGGCGCAGCATCTTCACGACGGCCTCGTCGGTCGCCGTGGCGCCCACCGTGGCATCGACGACGAGGATGACGGCGTCCGCCACGTCGACGGCGCGCTCGGCCTGGTCCGCGACCATCTTGTCGATACCCTTGGCGTCGACCTCCCAACCACCGGTGTCGACGAGCGTGAAGTCGGTGCCAGACCACTCTGCCTCGTAGGAGACGCGGTCGCGGGTGACGCCGGGCAGGTCCTCCACGACGGCCTCGCGGCGGCCGATGATGCGGTTCACGAGCGTGGACTTGCCCACGTTCGGGCGGCCGACGATGGCGACGACGGGCGGGATGATGGCTTCTTCGGCCTCCCATTCCTCCCACGCCTCGCCGCTCAGGAGCGCCGCGTCCTCGGCCTCGAGCTCGTAGTTCTCGAGTCCGGCGCGCAGGCTCGCGGCGCGGGCGTCGGCCTCCTCGTCGGACATGGCGGCAAGGCGCTCGACGACGTCGTCCTCGCCGTAGTCGCGGAAGTCATCGCCCTCGGTCTCGAGCGGGGTCATGGTCTCCTCCGGGGAGTTTTAGGGTGTTGCTGCGGCCACTAGGTCAGCGGGCGCAAGGGGACAGTCTATCGCGGCCCGCCTCAGGCGAGCGCGGCGCCCGACTGCTCGGCGATGGTGTCGAGGACGGCCTGCACCGTCTGCTCGAAGTTCAGGTCGGAGGAATCCACGAGGACCACCCCGGGCGCGGCCTGGGTGAAGTTCACGACCGTCGAGTCCTTCTTGTCCCGCTCCGAGACCTGCTTGGCCAGCTGCTCGGCGCTCTGCGTGTTGTTCAGCTCGAGGCCGCGGCGGGCCAGGCGCACCTCCTCGCGGGCGGTGAGCAGGATGCGGGCGTCGGCGTCCGGGGCGACCACCGTGGTGGTGTCGCGACCCTCGGCCACGATACGGCCGGCCGCCTCGATGGCGGCGCGCTGGCGCGCCACGAGGTTCTCGCGCACGGCGAGGTTGGTGGCCACGGCGGACACGGCACCGGAGACGCGGGGCTCGCGGATCTGCGCCGTGACGTCCCGCCCGCCCACGAGGACGCGCTGGGCGTCAGGGCTCGTGGTGAGCTCGATGTCCGCCGCGCGCACGGCGGCGGCGATGGCGTCCTGGTCCTCGAGATCGAGGCCGGACTCCAGCGCCGCGAAGGTCACGGCGCGGTACATGGCACCGGTGTCGAGGTAGGCGGCGCCGAGGCGGCGGGCCACCTCCTTCGACACGGACGACTTGCCGGAACCGGCGGGGCCGTCGATCGCGACCACGAGCTGGCCTGCGTTGTCCTGCTGCGTCATTTACTGCACCACTTTCCAGTTCAGGGCGCTCAGCGCGCCCTCGAGTTCGTCGCGGCGGCCGGGGATCACCTGGATCTCCACGAGGCCGACCTGGTAGCCGGCGGAGTGTTCCATCCGCAGGTCCTCGATGTTGATGCCCGCCTCGCCGATGTCGCCGAGCAGGCGCGCGATCTGCCCCGGCTTGTCGTCGACGATGACGCCCACCGTGGCGAAGGACTGCGGCGGGGCGCCGTGCTTGCCGGGGATCCGGGCCTGGCCCTGATTGCCCTCGCTCATGAGCTGGGCCAAATCGAGAACAGCGCCGGGCGCCTCGGGGGTCTCCAGCGTGGCGATGAGCCGATCGAGATCCTCGCGCAGGCCGTGCAGGATCGGCACGATCGCCGGCGCGTTGTGCGTCAGGATCTGGATCCACAGCCCCGGATCGCTCGCGGCGATGCGCGTCGTGTCCCGCAGCCCGTTGCCGGCCAGGGCCAGCGCCGTGCCCGGGGCGTCCAGGAGGCGCGAGGCGAGGAGCGAGGAGGCCACCTGCGGGAAGTGCGAGATGAGCGCCACGGAGCGGTCGTGCTCCTCGGCGTCCATCTGGGTCACGGAGGCGCCCAGATCGGCGCCGGCCGCCTTGGCCACGCGCACGGCGGCGGCGGAGCTTGCCTCGTGCGGCACCACGATCCACGGCGCGGAGTAGAAGAGCTCGCCGCGGGCCGCCGCGGGGCCCGAACGTTCGCGCCCTGCCATGGGGTGGGCGCCCACGTAGCGGGCCAGCTCCGCGTCGCCGAGGCGCGCGTCGGCCTGCACGGCACGCAAGATCGAGGCCTTCACCGAGGCGATGTCGATGACGGTGGCGGCGGGGAACTCCAACAGCGCGTCGGACACCACGGCGGCCGCGACGTCCGGCGGCGTCGCGACGATCACGAGCTCCGGCGCAAAAGCGGCGCCGGGCGGCACCGGCACGCCGGCACCCAGGTCGACGGCAACGCGCTGCGCGGTGGGCGAGGCGTCCCGCAGGCCCACGTCCAGCCCCAAGGCCCGCAGGCCGAGGGCCGCCGAGGCCCCGAGGAGCCCCGTCCCGATAACCAGGACGGGGCCGGAGAGGTAGGTCAGCTGTTCGGCCGAGCCGGAGCTCACAGACCCACCTCGGCGAGCAGGTGCCCAACCTCCTGCTTGCCCAGGCGACGCAGGCTGCCCTGGCGCTGATCGCCCAGGCGGATGGGGCCGATCTGCACGCGGACGAGGCGTTGGACCGGGAAGCCGACGGCGTCGAACATGCGGCGCACGATGCGGTTCTTGCCGGAGTGCAGCACCACCTCGACGAGCACGTGACCCGGGGTCGAGTCGATCAGGCGGAAGGAGTCGACGCGGGCGCGGCCGTCCTCGAGGTCAACGCCGTCGCGCAGCTGGTGGCCGACGCCCTGCGGCAGCGGCCCGCGCACCTGCACGAGGTAGGTCTTGGGGACCTCGAAGGAGGGGTGCGTGAGGCGGTGCGCCAGCTCGCCATCGTTGGTGAGCAGGAGCAGGCCCTCGGTCTCGTAGTCGAGGCGACCCACGTGGAAGAGGCGCTCCGACTGGCCCTCGCGGAGGAAGTCGGAGATGTCGCGGCGGCCGTCGGGGTCCTTCATGGAGGAGACCACGCCGGCCGGCTTGTTGAACACGAAGTAGGTCATGTCCTCGTTGAGCTGCAGGCGCACGCCGTCCACGTGCACGGTGTCGACATCCGGCTTGACGCGCACGCCCAGCTCGCGGACGATCTCGCCGTTGACCTCGACGCGGCCCGTCTCGATCATTTCCTCGCACACGCGGCGGCTCGCGACGCCGGCGTGGGCCATGACCTTCTGCAGGCGCTCGCCGTCCTCGTTGTGCACGCGCGGCGTGGCGGTGACGCGCTTGGAGGGACCGCGGCGGCGGCGCTTGACCGGGCCGAGATCCAGGCCGAAGCGCTCGTCGGCGAAGGCCTTGGGGCCCTGCTTGGCGGCGATGGCCGCCGCCTTCTTGGCGGCGGCGCCGCGGCTGGCGTTCTCCTTGAGGGAGCGCCCGTAGGTGCCCTTGCCGCCCTGGACGCGCCAGTCCTCCTCCGGCCGCTTGTCGCGGCCGGCCCCGCCCTTGGCGGAGGAGGGCTTGCCGCCGGTGCGGCCGGAGCCGCCCTGGCCCTGGTAGCCGCCCTTGCCGTTGCCGGAGGCCGAGCCGCCGCGGGCGTCGCGCCCGCCGGAACGGCCGGAGCCGCCCTGGTAGCCGCCCTTGCCAGAGCCCTGGCCGGAGCGCCCGGTCGAATGACCGCGAGGGGCTCCACCGCGCTGGCCGCGGGATCCGCCGTCGTTCTGTCGAGTCATGTGGTTCAAATCCTTCGTTCCATGAGGAAAACGTCTCTACGCATGCCCCGCGCTCTTTCGACACATCACGAGAACTCTTCCAGGTCCTCAATGCCTGGCAGCAGGGGCGACAGCGGAGGCAGTTCCTCGAGGCTGTCCACCCCCAATCTTTCCAGAAAAGCGGGGGTGGTCCCAAAGAGTGAGGCGCCCGTCTCTTTATCGGTGCCCGTCTCGGCGATCAGGCCGCGCGCCACGAGCGTGCGCACCACGCCGTCCACGTTGACCCCGCGGATGGCTCCGACCTTGGCGCGGGAGACGGGTTGGCGGTAGGCGATGACCGCCAGGGTCTCCAGCGCCGCCTGCGACAGCCTGGCCGTTTGACCCTCCAGCACCAGCCGCGAGACGGGCTCCGCATGCTCGGCGCGGGAGGCGATGCGCCACCCACCGCCCACATTGCGCAGTTGGAAACCGCGGCGTCTGGAACCGCGCAGGCCGTCGTAGTCCTCCCGCAGCTGCTGCAGCAGCTCGTGCGTGCGCACCGGCGTCTCCTCGATCGCCGCGGCCAGCTCCTCGAGCTGCGCCGGCGCCTCGATCACCATGAGCACGGCCTCGAGGGCCTCCAGCGCCTCGCCGGCGCCCGTCGCCTCCGCGCTCATGCGCTCTCCTGTTCGGACTCCGCGTCCACACCCGCCGCGGGATCGCCGTGACCCTCGGCACCCGGCACGGCAGCGCCCGACGCCGCGTGCTCCCCCGGGGCGGGCGAGGCCGGCGACGCGGTCCACGCCGAGCCGCCGGCAAAGCCGGCGGCGGCCCGCGCCTGCGCGTCGCCGTCGTACTCCTCAAACCCGCCGGAGGCGGGCCACACGCCATCCTCCGCCCACCGCACGAGCAGCCGCGAGAGCGGAGCGAGCTGCTCGACGTCGATGGCGCGGTCGCGGTAGAGCTCCAGCAGAGCGAGGAAGCGGGCGATCACCACGAGGCTCGCCTCGGCGTCCGCCGTGAGCTCTTCGAAGTCGAGGGCTCCCGCCTCGCGCAGGCGCGCCGCGACGATGTCCGCCTGCTCGCGCACCGAGACCGGCTGGGCGTGGATGTGGTCGATCGCCACGTGCTCCGGCTCGGCCTCCTTGGGCGCCAGCGCCCGGGCCGCGAGCCGCGCGAGCTGCCCGGGCGTCGTGGTGAACTCGAGCTCGGGAAGGTGGGCACGGATGTCCGGGTCGTCGGCGGCGACCCGGCGCGGCACGGCGGCCGAACCCACCCGCAGCAGGTCAGCCAGGAGCGCGGCGGCCTGCTTGAAGGCGCGGTACTGCAGCAGCCGGGCGAAGAGCAGGTCCCTGGCCTCGAGCCGGGCGAGGTCCTCCTCGTCCTCCACCTCGCCGCGCGGCAGCAGCCGGGCGGCCTTGAGGTCCAGGAGCGTGGAGGCCACCACGAGGAACTCGGTCATCTCGTCCAAGGCGCGCGTGCCGTGTTCGGCCGACAGGGCGCGCAGGTGGGCGATGAACTCGTCGGTGACGGTCGCGAGCGCCACCTCGGTGATGTCGAGGCTGCGCCGGTTGATGAGGGAGAGCAGCACCTCGAAGGGGCCGGAGAAGTTCTCCAGGACCACCTCGAAGGTGCCGAGCGCCGCGGTGTCGCTCGCCTCGGCCCCCAGCGCTCCCCCGGGCACGGCGCCGCCGCCCTCCCCACGGGGAAGGGCGGCGGCGGCCTCCGGTGCGCTGACGCTCATGGCGTGGCCTACGGGGCTCCCCCGCGCGCGATCAGCTCCTGGGCCAGGCGGCGGTAGGCCGCCGCGCCGGCGTGCTGCGGCGCAAAGGAGGTGATCGGTTCCGCCGCGACGGTGGCGTCGGGGAACTTCACGGTGCGGCGGATGACGGTCTCGAAGAGCTTGTCGCCGAAGGCCTCGTCGAGGCGGCCGAGCACCTCGCGGGCGTGCAGGGTGCGCTGGTCGTACATGGTGGCGACCACGCCGTCGATCTGCAGGGCGGGGTTGATGCGCTCCTGCACCTTGTCGATGGTCTCGGTGAGCAGGGCCACGGCGCGCAGGGCAAAGAACTCGGCGGTCAGCGGGATGATGACGCCGTGCGCCGCGGCCAGCGCGTTGACCGTGAGCAGGCCGAGCGAGGGTTGGCAGTCGATGAGGACGACGTCGTAGCGGTCGGAGACCTTGCGCAGCTGCGAGGCCAGGACCTGCTCGCGGGCCACCTCGTTGACGAGCTGGACCTCGGCGGCGGAGAGATCGATGTTGGCCGGGAGCAGGTCAACGTTCGGCGCCGAGGTGGGCAGGATGGCCTCCTCGATGTCGGCGTGGCGATCCATGAGCACGTTGTAGACGGTGAGATCCAGCTCGTGCGGGCTCACGCCCAGGCCGGCGGAGGCGGCGCCCTGCGGATCGAAATCGACCACGAGGACGGTGCGGCCCAGCTCGGCCAGCGCCGCCGCCAGGTTGATCGTCGAGGTCGTCTTGCCGACGCCACCCTTCTGGTTCACCATCGCGATGATGCGGGCCGGCCCGTGCTCGGTGAGGGCGGGCGGCTCGGGGAGGGTGCTCAGGGGTCGGCCCAGCGCGTTGATCTCCCGCATCCCCCCGGGGGCGGGGACTCGGCCGAAGGCGTTGGGGTCGCTCACAAGGGCTCCTTCTTGATGGGTACGCTTCCGCCACGCGCGCGAGCGGCGGACGCTTCGAGGTTAGCGCGCCAGGCGGGCGGTGGCGCGGAGGCCAAACGGCGGCGAGCCTTGAGGTTCGAGTAGAACTCGAACCTCAAGGCTCGCGGCCCTCGCGCCCGGCTCGGTGGTCGGTACGGTGTCCGGCTCGGCGATCGGTACGGCGGTCGGTTCAGCGCTCGACTCAGTGGTCGGCGACGGTGGCCTCGTCGAACGGCGAACGCTTGTCGAGGGTGTCCTTGGCCTGCTGCGCATCCAGTTGGCCGGTCCACTTGCCCACGAGCAGCGTGGCCACGGCGTTGCCCGTGAAATTGGTCAGGGCGCGGGCCTCCGACATGAACTTGTCGATGCCCACGACGACACCCATGCCGCCCACCATCTCGGGCTTGTGGGCGGCCAGGCCGGCCGCGAGGGTCGAGAGGCCGGCGCCGGAGACGCCGGCGGCACCCTTGGCGGCGATGATCATGACCACGAGCAGGGAGATCTGCTCGCCGATGCTCATGGGCTCGCCCATGGCGTTGGCGACAAACAGCGCCGACATGGTCAGGTAGATGGCCGTGCCGTCCAGGTTGAAGGAGTAACCGGTGGGGACCACCACGCCCACGACGGGCTTGGAGACGCCGGCGTGCTCCATCTTGGCCATGAGCCGCGGCAGGGCCGACTCGGAGGAGGAGGTGGAGAAGATCAGCAGGTACTCGCGACCCAGGTAGCGCATGAGCTTGAAGATGTTCAGGCCGGTCACGGTGCGCAGCACGGTGCCGAGGATGAACGCGATGAAGATGATGCACGTCAGGTAGAACGCACCCATGAGCGTGAGCATGGAGCCGATGGCGCCCCAACCGGTCTTGCCCACCACGGCGGCGATGGCGCCGAACGCGCCGATCGGCGCGACCCACATGATCCAGGTCATGATCTTCAGCACGACCGTCTGGATGCGGCCGACGGCGTCAAGGACGGGCTTGCCGCGCTCGCCGACGCTTTGCAGGGCAAAGCCGACGAGCAGCGCGACGAAGAGCGTCGGCAGCACCGGCAGGGAGCCGGGGATGATGTCGAAGAGCAGGTCCCAGGCACCGTGGCCCGTCGCCTTGCTGGGGTCGTAAGGGCTCAGCTTCAGGTGATCACCCGGGTGGATCAGGTTGCCGACCACGAGGCCGATGACCAGGGCGAACGTCGACATGATCACGAAGTAGATGAGGGCCAGGCCGCCCACCTTGCCCACGGTGGCCGCCTTGGCGATGGAGCCGACGCCGGTGACGATGGTGCAGAAGATGACGGGGGCGATGATCATCTTGATCAGCGCGATGAAGAGGTCGCCGAGCGGCTGGAAGGCCGTGGCGGCGTCCTGACCCATGACCAGGCCGGCCACGATGCCCAGGAGCACGGCCGCGATGACGGCGATGTAGAGCCAGTGGGTGCGGTCCTTGCGCGGCGTGGCGCCGGCCGGCGGCTGCGATGCCTCGAGGGGTGTTGCTTCGGAGAGGGCCATGGGCCGACCTTTCGCGGGTAACGGGTGCGGGAAGCGCAGCCGGCGCTGGCCACCCCCTGTGGTCGGCGTCACTGCACACTCGATGGTCCGACCACAGGCCCGGCCGCTCCGACTTGCGTTCATAGAGTTTTTGCATCGCGGCCATGCGCGGCGCGCACGCCCAGGCCCGCGCGCGGGATACTGGGGGTCGCGGGGCCCGGCCCCGCTCGGGGCACAAGGCACGACGGCGCCCGCTCGCCGTGGGTGCAACTAGGAGGGTTGAGTGCGCGGTTGGAGCCTGGCGAGGCGGGTCCTGGTGGTGCAGTGGGTGGCGCTCGCCGCGCTCACCCTCGCCGCCGGCGTCTCGACGTACCTGCAGACCCGCTCGGTCATCTTCGAACGCACGACCGCCGCCACGACCCAGCTGGCCCGGCTCGGAGCGGACGATCCGCGCGTGGCCGACGCCTACGCCTCCGCCGATCCCACCGCAGGCCTGCAGCCCCTCAGCGATCGCATCATGGCCGACTCGGACATGGACTTCGCCACCTTCATCTCCCGCGACGGGCTGCGGCTGAGCTACCACCGGCCCGGCTACGTCGGCACGCCGTACAGCGGCACGCTCGAGCCCGTGTGGCGCGGGGAGACGGTCACGGAGGTGAGCAGCACCGCCACGGCCGGGGAATCGGCCCGCTCCGTGGTGCCCGTCTACGGCACGGGTCCGGACGGCGAGCGCGCCATCGTGGGAGCCCTGACGGTCGGCAAGCAGGTCAGGGCCCTAGAGGTCATGGCGGCCTCCGACCTCCCCAACGTCCTCATCACCTCCCTCGCCTTCGCCCTCGTGCTCGGCGCGGGCAGCTGGTGGGGTTCCCGCTACCTGCGCAAGGTGACGGCGGGGCTCGGCCCCGAGGCGCTCTCGCGCCACTTCGCCGTGGCCGACGCCGCCCTGCTCTCGGTGGACGAGGGCATCCTGCTGGCCGACACCGGCGGGCGCATCGTGTTCCACAACCGCGCGGCCGACGCGCTGCTCGGGCTGCGCGGCTCCGGGGCCGGCACCCGGGCGGCGCAGGAGCCGGAGGAGCTCGGCGTGCCGGCGAGCGTCCGCGAGCTCATCGCCTCCGGCCGGCGGGTGGAGGACGAGCCGCACCGCGTGGGGACCCGCATGGTGATCGTGTCGCAGCGCCCGCTGCAGCGCCGGGGCGTGGGCCGCGGGGGCGAGCGGGGCGAGGTCGCGGCGCTCGGCGCCGGCATGGCGGCCGGCACGGTGCTCACCGTTCACGACCATTCGGCCGTCCAGGCGCTCGCCGGCGAGTTGGCCTCCACCCGCTCGTTCAGCGACGCGTTGCGCGCGCAGAACCACGATCACGCCAACCGCCTCCACACGCTCCTGAGCCTCCTCGAGGTGGACCGGCCGGAGGAGGCCAGGGCCCTGTTGATCGAGTCGCTCGCCAGCTCGCGCGGCCACGGCGGGGTGGACGGGGCCGACGGCGACGCGGTGCTCGCCGCGCTGGCCCACGGCAAGATCGCCCAAGCGGCCGAACGCGGCGTGGAGCTGACCCTGGACCTCTCGCTCCCCCGGCGCACGGGGCTGCCCGCCCCCGATCTGGTGGGCATCTTTGGCAACCTCCTGGACAACGCGATCGACGCGGCGGCCGACGCCGCCCCGGAGGGGCGCTGGGTGAGCCTGCAGGCCCAGCTCGAGGACGAGGCGGCAGATCAGCCCTGGCTGCTCGCCTCGGTCGCCAACGGCGGCACCGCGCCCAGCGCCGCCGTGCGGGAGCACATGTTCGAGGCCGGGTACTCCACCAAGCCCACCCGGGCGCTGGGCCGCGGGCAGGGCCTGGCCATCGTCGCTGCGGCCGTCGCCAGGCTGGGCGGGCGCGTGGAGCTGGCCACCGACTCCGGGACCGTGTTCACCGTGGAGCTCCCCCTCCCGGAGGAAACCACCACGCGGGAACGTCCGGAAGCGAATACCACACGGGAGGCGTCATGAGCGAGCTGCGGGTCCTCATCCTCGAGGACGAGGCGCGCACGGCCTCCGTGTACGAGGAGTACCTGCTGCGCATTCCGGGCACGCGCGCGGTGCAGAGCCTCGGCAGCGCCGAGGAGGCCGGACGCTTCCTCGCCTCCCGCGCGCACGCCGCCGGCGCCCGCGGGGCCGCCCACGACCTGGGGTTCGACCTCGTGCTCGTTGACATGAACCTGCCAGACGGCCACGGGCTCGAGGTGCTGCGCCGCCTGCGCGCCACGGGATGGCGCGGCGGGGCCATCGCCCTCACGGCCGCCGCCGAGCGCGAGGTGGTGCGCGGCGCCGTGGCCCTGGGAATCACGCGCTACCTCCTGAAGCCCTTCAGCTTCGAGGAGTTCGCCTCGGCCATCACCGGCTACCGCGAGCTGCACGCCAAGCTGGGCAGCAGCGGGCGGGTCTCCGGCCAGGAGGCGATCGACGCGATCTTCTCCGCCCCGGCCCCGGCCGAGCTCGCGCTGCCCAAGGGGCTCACGCTGCCCACGCTCGGCCTCGTCAGGGAGGCGCTTGCCGCCCAAGCCGGCGCCAGCAGCGCAAGCGAGCTGGGCGTCGTCGTCGGGCTCTCCCGCGTGACGGCCAGGCGCTACCTTGAACACCTCGTGGCCACGGGCCAGGCGAACCGTGCCGCCCGGCACGGGACGCCCGGCCGCCCCGAGGTGGAGTACTCGCCCGTCGCCGGTACCTCCGGCCGGGCCGACGCCGCCGCGCCCGAGTAAGCCGGCCTACTGGGTGGGGCGCAGCACGCCGATCAGGGTGTCGAGCACCGAGGCGTCCTCGATGGTGCCGGGCACCTGGTACTCCTCACCGTCGGCGATCTGCCGCATGGTCTTGCGCAGGATCTTGCCCGAGCGCGTCTTGGGCAGCGCGCCCACCACCCGCACGTCTTTGAAGTCGGCCACGGGCCCGATGCCCTGGCGCACCAGGGCGATGAGCTGCGGCGCGAGCTCCTCCTCGCTGAGCTCAACGCCGGACTTGAGCACCACGTAGCCGCTGGGCCGCTGACCCTTGAGCGGGTCGTTGACGCCGATCACGGCGCACTCCGCCACGGCGGGGTGCGAGGCGAGCACCTGCTCCATGGCCCCGGTGGAGAGCCGGTGACCGGAGACGTTGATGACGTCGTCGGTGCGGCCCATGACAAACACGTAGCCGTCCTCGTCCAGGTACCCGGAATCCCCCGAGGCGTAGTAGCCGGGGAAGGCCGTCAGGTAGGAGGAGACGAAGCGCTCGTCGTTGCCCCACAGCGTCGTGAGCGCGCCGGGGGGCAGCGGGAGCTCGAGGGCGATGTTCCCTTCCGCCCCCGGCTCCTCAACGATCTGCCCGAAGGCGTCGAGGATGCGCACGCGGTAACCGGGCACCGGAAGCGTGGGCGAACCGAGCTTGATCGGCTGCGGGTCGAGCCCGAAGGGATTGGCCGCGATGGGCCAGCCCGTCTCGGTCTGCCACCAGTTGTCGATGACGGGCTTGCCCGTGACCTCCGCCGTCCACGCCGCGGTGTCCGGGTCGAGGCGCTCGCCGGCGGCAAAGATCGCCTTGAGCTCGCTCAGGTCGTAGCCCTTGATCAGCTCGGCCTGCGGGTCCGCCTTGCGGATGGCACGCAGCGCCGTGGGCGCGGTGAAGAGCGCGCGGGCGCCGTGCTCGGCCGCGACGCGCCAGAAGGCCCCGGCGTCCGACGTGCCCACCGGCTTGCCCTCGTAGAGCACCGTGGTGGCGCCCACGAGCAGCGGCGCGTAGACGATGTAGGAGTGGCCGACCACCCAGCCGACGTCGGAGGCCGTGAACATGGTCTGGCCGGGGCCCACGCCGTAGATGTTGCGCATGGACCAGGCCAGGGCCGTGCCGTAGCCGCCCGTGTCGCGCACGACGCCCTTGGGGGCGCCCGTGGTGCCGGAGGTGTAGAGGATGTACAGGGGGTGGGTGGAGGGCACGACGGCGGGCGGCGCGGCCGGCGCCTCGGCCGCCAGGGCGGCGGCGTCGTGCCAAGCGGTGCCTGGCACCGCGTCCGCCACGTCGCCCAGGCCCGTGGCAAAGCCCTCGCGCGGGGTGACGAGGACGTGCGGCACGGTGTGCCGCGCGAGGCGCAGGGCCTCGGCGAGCGACGGCAGGTACTCCACGCGGCGGCTGGGTTCCACGCCGCCCGTGGCCGTGAGGATCGCGGCGGGCTCGGCGTCGTCGATGCGGCTGGCCAGCTCGCGCGGGGCAAAACCGCCAAAGACCACGGAATGGATGGCGCCGAGGCGCGCGCAGGCCAGCATGCCGATGACGGCCTCGGGGATCATGGGCATGTACAGCAGGACGCGATCGCCGACGCCCACGCCGAGCTGCGCGAGGGAGCCGGCCGTCCTGGCCACCAGATCGAGCAGCTCGCTGTAGCTGTAGCTACGCCGGATCCCCAGCACGGCGGAGTCGTAGATCAGGGCCGCCTGGCCGCCGCGCCCCGCCGCCACGTGACGATCGAGGGCGCTGACGCTCAGGTTGAGCGTGCCGTCCCCGAACCACGAATACAGGGGTGTGCGGCTGGCGTCCACGCCCCGAGTGGGGGCGGTGTCCCAGGCGAGGGCGCTGGCCGCCTCCAGCCAAAAGCCGTTCGGGTCCTCCTCGGACCGGCGGTAGCTGCTTGCGTAGCTGCTCATGGTGTCCCTCTCGCTGCGGACGCGGGGCGCGCCCCTTCTACCGTTGCGGCGGGGCGCCGGGCGTCCCTGCCCGCGGGTGTTTCGCCTCCCGCCCGGCCGCTCCCGACCGAGTGGTGTGCCTCACACACGCTTGCCGATATGTATACACGGATTCGATGAACTTGGGGAGACTTCCGGGAAAATTTGCGAGATCTGCCGTGCGCGGCGAATCTGTGTATACACTGACGGCATGAAGGCCAGTGATCGCGCTTACGAGGCGCTGCGCGGGGACATCGTCGAGTGGCGGCTCTCCCCCGGTGCCCCGCTCCCCGAGGTTGAGCTCGGCGAGCGCCTTGGACTCTCGCGCACCCCGGTCAGGGAGGCCATCGCCCGCTTGGTCGCCGACGGCCTGGCGATCCAGAGCTCCGGCCGCCTCGTGGTCTCCCCCGTGTCCCCCGACGCCGTGGACCGCCTCTTCGACGCCAGGCAGGTCCTGGAGGTCGCGACGGCCCGGCTCGCCGCCGCGTCCCCGCGGCGCGCCGTCGCCGGCTTCTCCCGCCTCGCCGACGCCTTCGACGAGGCGGCCGCGGACGGTTCACCCGCCGCCGTGCGCTTCTACGATCTGGCCGGCGAGCTTGACCGCCAGCTCGACCAGGCTGCGGCCAATCCCTACCTGGCCCAGGCCCTGAGGGGCCTGCGCCTGCACCTGGCGCGCGTGCGCCGCGTGTCCCGCGATCATCCCGAGCGGCTCGTCGCCTCCGCCGGGGAGCACGCGAGCATCGCCCGCGCCGTGGCCCTGGGCGATGCCGAACTCGCCGCGGCAGCCACCGTGATGCACCTGCATCACTCCCTCGCCAACATCAAGTCCCACGCCTCCGGCGGCTCGGCCGCCTCCGAGCCCACCGACCAGCACACCTTCGCGGCCACCGCCGCGCGATGAGAGGAACACCATGATCAACCACACCGTGCGCGTCTACCGCAGCGAGGAAAACCTCCCCCGCGAGGAGCAGCTGGCGTACAAGATCGCCGCCGTCGCCGCCGATCCGGTCGAGTTGGACCAGGACGTCATCGACATGGTCATCAACCGCATCATCGACAACGCGTCGGTGGCCATCGCCTCCCTCAACCGCGGCCCCATCGTCTCGGCCCGCGGCCAGGCGCAGGCGCACCCCGTCACCACGGGCGGCCGCGGCGCCAAGCTCTTCGGCACCGACGAGCCCGTGGCCGTCGAGTGGGCCGCCTGGGCCAACGGCGTGGCCGTGCGCGAGCTCGACTACCACGACACCGTCCTCGCCGCCGAGTACTCCCACCCGGGCGATAACATCCCGCCAATCCTGGCCGTGGCCCAGCACGCCGGATCCACGGGCGCCGATCTGGTGCGCGGCATCGCGACCGGCTACGAGATCCAGGTGAACCTGGTCAAGGGCATCTCGCTGCACGCCCACAAGATCGACCACGTCGCCCACCTCGGCCCCTCCGCCGCCGCCGGCATCGGCACGCTCCTGCACGCCGACGTCGAGACGATCTTCCAGGCCGTGGGCCAGGGGCTGCACACCACCACCGCCACGCGCCAGTCCCGCAAGGGCGAGATCTCCACGTGGAAGGCGCACGCCCCGGCCTTTGCCGGCAAGATGGCCGTCGAGGCCGTGGACCGCGCGCTGCGCGGCCAGACCTCCCCCGTGCCGATCTACGAGGGCGAGGACGGCGTCATCGCCTGGATGCTGGATGGCAAGGACGCCAACTACACGGTCCCGCTGCCCGCGGCCGGCGAGTCGAAGCGCGCCATCCTGGATACCTACACCAAGGAGCACTCGGCCGAGTATCAGGCGCAGGCCTGGATCGACCTGGCGCGCAAGCTCAACGCCGAGCACCCCGAGCTCACCGATCCGGCCAACGTCAAGGCGATCGTGCTGCACACGAGCCACCACACCCACTACGTGATCGGCTCCGGCGCCAACGACCCGCAGAAGTACGATCCGACCGCCTCGCGCGAGACGCTGGATCACTCGATCCCCTACATCTTTGCCGTGGCGCTGCAGGACGGCGCGTGGGATCACGTGGTCTCCTACTCCCCCGAGCGCGCCGGCCGCGAGGACACCGTGGCGCTGTGGCACAAGATCACCACGGTGGAGGACGCCGAGTGGACGCGCCGCTACCACTCGCTCGACCTGAACGAGAAGGCCTTCGGCGGCCGCGTGGAGATCGAGCTCGCCGACGGCTCCACCATCGTTGACGAGATCGCCGTGGCCGACGCCCACCCGCTCGGCGCCCGGCCCTTCGGCCGCGCCGAGTACATCAACAAGTTCCGGCTTTTGGCCTCCTCCAAGGTCTCCGCCGCCGAGATCGATCGCTTCATCGCCGCCGCCGAGAACGTCATGAACCTGGGCGCGGGCGAGCTGGACCAGCTCAACATCAAGGCCGCAGTGGAGCTCGAGGCCTCCCCGAAGGGTCTGTTCTGATGCTGTACTCCCACACGACGCCCGCGCAGAAGCGCGAGGCCTTCAGGGCGGCCCTGACGCCGGGCGCCGCCCTGCAATTCCCCGGCACCTTCACGCCGCTCTCCGCCAAGCTCATCCAGGAGCAGGGCTTCGACGGCGCGTACATCTCCGGCGGCGTGCTCGCCAACGAGCTCGGCCTGCCCGACGTCGGGCTGACCACGCTCACCGAGGTGGCGCAGCGTGGCGCTCAGATCGCCAGGGTGACGGACCTGCCGTGCCTCATCGACGCCGACACCGGCTTCGGCGAGCCCATGAACGTGGCCCGCACGGTGCAGGAGTTCGAGGACGCCGGCCTGGCCGGTACCCACATCGAGGACCAGTTCAACCCCAAGCGCTGCGGTCATCTGGACGGCAAGAACATGGTGGATCTGGACACGGCGATCAAGCGCATCGCCGCTGCGGCCGACGCCCGCCGGGACCCGAACTTCCTGCTCATGGCCCGCACGGATCTGCGCGGCGTCGACACGCTCGGGGCCACGATCGATCGCATCAAGGCGCTCGTCGACGCCGGTGCCGACGCGATCTTCCCGGAGGCGCTGAAGGACCTGGGCGAGTTCGAGCAGGTTGCGGAGGCGATCGACGTCCCGATCCTGGCCAACATGACCGAGTTCGGGAAGTCCGAGCTGTTCACGCGCGAGCAGCTGGCGAACGCCGGCGTGGCCATGATCATCTACCCCGTCACGAGCCTGCGCAGCGCCATGGGCGCGATCGAGCGCACCTTGGCGACGATCAAGGCCAACGGCACCCAGGAGGCCGCCGTGCCCGAGATGCTGACGCGGACCCGCCTGTACGAGCTCGTCGACTACGAGGGCTACAACCGCTTCGACAACGGCATCTTCAACTTCAGGGTGCCGACCACCGACATCGACACCAACAACGCGAACCTGTCCTGAGGGAGGAATCATGACCGAGATCAAGAAGGGCCTGGCCGGCGTCGTCGTCGACTACACCGCCGTCTCCAAGGTCAACCCGGAGAGCAATTCCCTGCTGTACCGCGGCTATCCGGTGCAGGAGCTCGCGGCCAAGAAGAGCTTCGAGGAGGTGGCGCTGCTGCTGTGGAGCGGCGAGCTGCCCACCGCCCAGGAGCTCGCGGCCTTCACCGAGTCGGAGCGGGCCGAGCGCGCCCTCGACCCGCGGGTCAAGGCGGCCATCGACCTGCTGCCCCTGGATTGCCACCCCATGGACGTGGGACGCACCGCCGTCTCGGTGCTGGGCGCCAACGACGAGCAGGCCGAGGATTCCTCGCCGGCCGCCGAGCTGGCCAAGGCCAAGCGGCTCTTCGCCGCCTTCCCCGCCGTGGTCGCCTACGACCAGCGACGCCGCCGCGGGCTGGACGTCGTTGAGCCGCGCGAGGACCTTGACTACGCGCAGAACTTCCTCTGGATGACGTTCGGCGAGGAGGCGGCCCCCGAGGTCGTCGACGCCTTCCGCGTCTCGATGGTGCTCTACGCCGAGCACTCCTTCAACGCCTCGACCTTCACGGCGCGCGTGGTGACCTCCACGCTCTCCGATCTGCACTCGGCCGTGACGGCGGCGATCGGCGCCCTGAAGGGCCCGCTGCACGGCGGAGCCAACGAGGCCGTCATGCACACCTTCAACGAGATCGGCATCCGCAAGGAGGAGTCCCGCGAGGACGCCGCCGCCCGGGCGAAGGCGTGGATGGAGGACGCCCTGGCCCAGAAGAAGAAGGTCATGGGCTTTGGCCACCGCGTCTACAAGCACGGCGACTCCCGCGTGCCCACCATGAAGGCGGCGCTCGATCGCATGATCGGGTACTACGACCGCCCGGAGATGCTCGGCCTGTACGACGGGCTGGAGCAGGCCATGGACGAGGCGAAGGCCATCAAACCCAACCTCGACTACCCGGCCGGCCCCACGTACCACCTCATGGGCTTCGACACCGAGATGTTCACGCCGATCTTCATCGCCGCGCGCATCACGGGCTGGACCGCGCACATCATGGAGCAGCGTGCGTCCAACGCGCTCATCCGCCCGTTGTCCGAGTACAACGGCGTGGACGAGCGTCACCTGGGCTAACCCCAGGCCAACCGACCCGGGAGGCGGTCGGTGTGCACAACGAGCTACGGAGCTGCTCGTTGTGCGCGCCGGCCGCCTTCCGCCGTCTGGCCGACGGCGACCGCGACCGCGATGGCCGCGGCTTGCCCGCCCGGTTCCTGCGCGATCCCGCGGACGGGCGCGTCGGCGCCGCGCCGCGGCGGCACGGCGGCGAGGGCCACGGCCGCCAGCAACACCGCGAGGAGCCAGAAGAAGGTGTGCACGGCATCCGCGTAGGCCTGGAAGGAGCCGTCGTCGGGCAGCGCCCAGCCGGCGGGCGGGACGAGCGGGCGCTCCACGAGGATGGTCGCGAGCGCCGAGTTTCCCTGCCCGCCCGAGGCCGAATCGGGGGCGCCGTCGGCCAAGAGCAGCCACGGGACGGTGGCCAGCACGGCGGGCACCACGAGGGCCGCCCTCCACCGGCTGGCCAGCCGAGGGAAGCACAGGAACAGCAGCGCCCCCAGCCCCAGGACGGCGGCCGTCCAGGCAACGAGGGCACCGGTGGCCCACGGCGCCAGCACCACAGCGCCGAGGTCGTAGACCCCGCCGTCCGGCATGCCCTGGGCCGATTCCACATCCCACCGCCCGCCGTCGGAGGTGAGCTTGAGCAGCATCGGCATCGCCGTGGAGCTCTCGATGTCCTCCCCCTCCGAAGGGGTGGTCCACGCGAGGCCACCGTCCACCGTGACGTACGCTGCGCCGTTCGACTCCCGCCAGCCCTCCGGTTCCAGGGTGAGCGACACGTTCTCGAGCCCGCCCGCCCCGTTCGCGTAGAGGCCCGCCTTCGCACGCGCGGCCGCGATCACCCCGGCCCCCAGCGCGGCCGGCGGGGTGCGCCCACCGAGCAACTCGTGCAGGGCCTGGGTGAAGCGCTCCGTGATCTCCTGCGCCCCGGCGGCATCGAGGACGCGGCCCTGGATGGTGAGGGGAGCCCGCACATCCGCGGCGCCCGGGTCCGCCATGCGTGGCGGCAACGCCAGCGCGCCGACGACCGCCGCCACCGCCGCGCACGCGGCCACCACGCACACGATCCAGCGCGCTGCCCTCATCGATTCCGCCCTCCACCAGCACGTCGAGGCACGGCCCGACGGCGGCCCGTGCCCCAGCGTAGGGTCCGACGCGCCTCCTGCAGAAGGCCTCCGCGGCTGACGGTGACTCGCTCGCCTCCCCCTTAGTCCTCGTCGAGCCCCAACGCCTCGTGCACCTCGGCGGCGATGGCGCGGGCGGCCCGCTCGGCGCGGGCGCCCTCCCCCGCGGCAATCGCCGCGGCGAGCGCCTCGTGGGCGTCCAACGCCTCCGGCACGGGGTGGAACGGCATGAGCCCGGCGTGCGTGCGCCCGGCCAGCACCTCGCCCACCGCGCCGGTCAGCGCGGCAAACATCGAGTTCCCCGACTCCTTGAGCACCAGCTCGTGGAACTCCACGTCGGCCTCGAGGAAGCGTTCGAGCTCGCCCGCCTCGCCCAGGGTCCGCAGCCGTGCGGCGAGCGCCACGATCCGCGAGCGCGCCTCGGCGCCGGCGTGTTCGGCCGCCGAACGCGCCGCGAGGGGTTCGACGGCGATGCGCAGCTGGGTCAGCTCATCGAACTGCTTGGCCGCACCCGGCCCCTCGAGCCGCCAGCGGATGACGTGCGGGGCGTAGACGTTCCACGCCGAGGCCGGGTTGACCACCACGCCCACGCTGCGGCGCGGAGTGACGAGCCCGAGCGAATCGAGGACGCGCATGACGTCGCGCGCCACGGTCCGCGAGATGTCGAAGCGTTCCTGCAGCACGTCGAGGCGGTAGCGGTGCCCCGCCCCCACCGTGCCCCCCACGATCTCGCGCCCCAGCTCCTCGAGCACACCGTCCTGCAACACCGTCGCCGCCCTGCTGGCCTCCACGAAGCACCCCTTCATCCACGTCGATGATCGCCGCTCCGGCGCCCGGCCGCCTCCGCGTTCCTTGCCCGCGCCGCACGGCGACGGGAGGAGCGACGGCGGCCGCCGGGGCTCACAGGAACCCGGCATGGCGCCGATCACGTTCTTAGTGCTACTTTACTAGGGATCTAAATACTACTTAGTGGCGTTCCTGACGGACACCCGCACCACTAGAGGAGGCAATGTGGCCCCCGATTCCCCCGTCCACGTTGTGGTTATGGGCATCTCCGGCTCCGGCAAGTCGACCCTCGCCGAGGGCCTCTCCGCCGAGCTCGGCTGGCCGTTCGCCGAGGCGGACGAGTTCCACCCGGCCAACAACATCGCCAAGATGAGCGCCGGCACGCCGCTCAGCGACGAGGACCGCTGGCCGTGGCTGCGCTCCATCGCCGGCTGGATGAGCGAGCACGCCGACGCTGGCACCGGCTCCATCGTCACGTGCTCCGCCTTGAAGCGCAGCTACCGCGAGCTCCTGGAGACCGCCACGGGCCGCGTGGTGTTCCTCGAGGTGGACGCGGACCCGGCCGTCATCGAGCGCCGCATGAACGAGCGCGAGGGGCACTTCATGCCCGCCTCGCTCCTGCCGAGCCAGATCGCCACCCTCGAGCCGCTGCAGGCGGACGAGGACGGCACACATCTGGCCAACACCGGATCCGTCGCCGACCTCGAGGCGGCCGCCATGGCGACCCTCACCGAGCTGCTCGGCACCGACCCCCACACACTTCCCGGACGCAACCCCGCGTCGTCGGGCACCGGCGGGCGCCACCGCGCCCGGCCGAACGAATCGCACCTCAACGAGGAGGAACGAGCATGAACGCCATCGATGGGTGGGAGCAAACACTCCCGGCCTGGGCCCTGCTCCTGATCGCGGCGGGCGCCGTTGCGCTGCTGCTGTTCATGATCATGTACCTGAAGATCCACGCGCTGGTCTCGCTGATCGTGGTCAGCCTGATCACCGCGTTCGCCACGCTCATCCCGGCGGGCAGCGTGGTCACGGTCCTGACCAACGGCTTCGGCTCCACCCTGGGTACCGTCGCGTTGCTCGTGGGCCTCGGCGCCATGCTCGGACGGCTCGTCGAGACCTCCGGCGGCGCCCAGGTACTCGCCGACAAGTTCATCAAGGTCTTCGGTGAGAAGCGTGCCCCGCTCGCGCTCGGCGTCGCCTCCCTGATCTTCGGCTTCCCCATCTTCTTCGACGCGGGACTCGTGGTCATGCTTCCCGTGGTCTTCGCCGTGGCCCGCCGCCTGGGCGGCTCGCTGCTGGCCTTCGGCCTGCCCTCCGTCGCCGCCTTCTCCGCGATGCACGTGTTCGTGCCGCCGCACCCGGGCCCGGTGTCCGCCGCGTCGTTCCTCGGCGCCAACGTGGGCCTCGTGCTCCTGCTCGGCCTCGTCGTGGCCATCCCCTCCTGGTACGTGGCCGGCGCGCTGTTCGGCAAGTACGCGGGACGCACGTGGAAGTTGCCCATCCCGACCCTCCTGGGCGAGGCCAACGCCAAGCAGCTGGCCAACCCGCCGGCCTTCGGAACGGTGCTGCTCTCGCTCCTGCTCCCCCTCGTGTTGATCTTCCTCAACACCGGCCTGACGACCCTCGCCTCCACCGGCGTGGTCTCGGAGACCACCGCCGCCGCCTCCTGGTACCAGGTCCTCATCGCCCTCGGCCAGACGCCCGTCGCCCTGCTCATCACCCTGCTCGTCTCGTGTGTCACGCTCGGCGTCCGCCGCGGCCTGACCCGCCAGGACGTGCAGAATCAGCTGGAATCGGCCCTCGGCCCGGTCTGCTCGGTCATCCTCATCACGGGCGCCGGCGGCATGTTCGGCGGCGTCCTGCGCTCCTCCGGCATCGGCGAGGCGCTCAAGTCCTCGCTCGACTCGATGCACATGCCGCTGCTCCTGGCCGGCTTCCTCATCGCCGCGATCCTGCGCGTGGCGCAGGGCTCGGCCACCGTGGCGCTGACCACCGCGGCCGGCCTCATCTCCGCTGGCGTGGCCGCCGAGGGCTACAACGCGTGGCAGCTCGCCGCCCTGGCCCTCGCCGTGGCCGCCGGCTCCGTCATCGCCTCGCACGTGAACGACTCGGGCTTCTGGCTCGTCTCCAAGTTCTTCGAAATGGACGTCAAGACCACGCTGAAGACCTGGACGGTCCTTGAAACCATCATCTCCGTCATGGGCTTTGCCATCGCCGCGATCCTGTTCGGGGTGGCCAGTTTGGCCTAGCCGCACCGCGGCCGCCCCCACCCGCGGCCCCACAACGACCACCCCACACCCGCCGCCGGCCGCGTCCTTCGGCTTTGCCCACGCTCATGGCGCTTTGCCCCGGGTATTCCCCGGGGCAAAGCGCCATCAGGCTGGGCAAACCCCAGGAAGGCCCGACGGCGGGTGGTCGGGCACCACGCGAGAGGCCCCGTGCGCTGCTGGCAGCGGCGCACGGGGCCTCTCGCGTGTCTGGGTCGGCTCACACGTCGTCCTCCGCCGCCGGGCCGCCCTCGTTCTCCCAGGACTCGAGCTTGGCCACCTTCTTGGAGCTGAACTTCTGCCGCACGCCGTGACCGAGGGCTCCCTCCTCCGGCAGGAACACCGCCCCGTAGTGTTCGAGGGACCGGCGCAGGGCGGCGTTCTCCTCGTCGGAGAGGAAGCCGACACCGCGCTCGAAGGACTTCACCGTGTCCTTGGGCAGCCCGGCCGTGGAGGCGATCGTCTTGGTGGAGACCTGGGTCAAGGCGCGGGCGGCGCGGGCCAGGTCAGGCGTCAGGAGGTTGTTCTCGCTCATGGCCCCATCGTGCCGTGCCGGGCCGCATGGGGGAAGGGGCGGTTCCCGCTCGGGGCTAGCGCGCCCGGGGGTGCGAGGTCATGAACACCTCGCGCAGGGTGTCCACCGTGATCATCGTGTACACCTGCGTGGTCGTCACGGAGGCGTGGCCCAGCAGCTCCTGCACCACGCGGACGTCGGCGCCACCCTCGATGAGGTGCGTGGCGAAGGAGTGGCGCAGCGTGTGCGGGCCCACGTCGGCGGTGATGCCGGCCTTGTCCGCCGCGCAACGCATGCGGGTCCAGGCGGACTGGCGCGAGAGCCGCGATCCCCGCTGGTTCAGGAAGAGCGCAGCGGTGCCCCGCCCCTTCGAGACGAGCACGGGCCTGGCCCGCACGAGGTAGGCGGACAGCGCGCGGACCGCGTAGGAGCCCAGCGGCACCACGCGTTCCTTGGATCCCTTGCCGAAGAGCCGCACGACCGCCGGGCCGCCGTCGGCGCTCGGTTCGAGGTGCAGATCGTCGACGTCGAGCCCCACGGCCTCGGAGACGCGGGCGCCCGTGGCGTAAAGGAACTCCAGCAGGGCGCGGTCGCGCAGGGCGGCCGGGGTGTCGTCCTCGGTCCCCTCTCCCCCGGCGGCCTCGAGCAGCGCCTCGACCTGGGTGAGCGGCAGGGCCTTGGGCAGGCGCTGCCCGGCCGCGGGCGGATGCACCTCGGAGCTCACGTCCTCGGGCGTGATCCCCTCGAGCGCCCAGAAGCGGTGGGCGCCGCGGACGGCAACGACCACGCGGGCCGCCGAACGGGCGGCCAGGGCCGAGCCGCCGTCGGCCCCGTCGCCAAGAGCGGCGGCGAAGCCCGTGACGTCGCGCGTGCTCACCTCCGCCGGGTCGCTCACGCCGATCGAGCGCAGGTAGCGCTCGTAGCGGCCCAGGTCGCGGCCGTACGCGGCGAGGGTGTTGGCGGCGAGGCCGCGCTCGATCCCCAGGTGACGCAGATAGCCCCCGACGGCGCGCGCGAGCGCATCATCGGGGGCCGACTGGGCGTTGCTCGGCTCAGCCAAGCGGATCCTTTGCGCCGGGGACCACGAAGGTCTCGCCCGGACCGCCGGCCGCGGGCCGCGCGTCCCACGGCGCATCGGCGGGACGCAGGCGCGAGTAGCCGGTGGAGACGTTGGCGGCCAGCGCGAGGACGCCGGCCACGGTGGTGGGGTTGCCCACGCGACCGGAGAGCACGGCGTCGAGCGCCTCGTCGAGGCTCAGCCACACGGCCGGCATGCCGGCCTCTTCCTCGGTGCGGTGGTGACGCAGTTCCTCCGGCACCACCTCGAGGTCCCGCGCGAGGTACACGCGGATGGCCTCGGACGAGGAACCGGGAGAGTTGAAGAGGTCAACGAGCACGTTCCAGGTGGCCGCCGTGAGGTCGGCCTCCTCATACAGCTCGCGTTGGGCGCCGGTGAGCCCGGCCTCCCCCTCGACATCGAGCAGGCCGGCCGGGACCTCCCAGAGCTCGCGGCGCACGGGCTGGCGGCGCTGACGCTGCAGGAGCACGCGCCCCTGGGCGTCAAGCGCCACGACGCCCACGGCGCCCGGGTGCTCCATGAAGTCGCGAGAGATGACGCCCTCGTGAGCGGGGAGCGTGAAGCCCTCGCGGACGATGTCCCAGATGTGCCCGGAGAAGACGACGTCGCGGGACAGGGCGCCCGCCTCCACGGGCAGATCGGCGATCTGCCCCGCCGTCGCCTCGGAAGGCGAGCCGGATGCGGGACCGTGCCCCGCGACGTCGTGCATCACTTGGCCTGGTAGCCCAGGGCCGCCTCGATGAGGCCGGCGAAGAGGGCGTTCGGACGCGTGGGGCGCGAGCTGAGCTCGGGGTGAGCCTGCGTCGAGACGTAGTAGGGGTGCACCTCGCGGGGCAGCTCCACGTACTCCACGAGCTTGCCGTCCGGCGACGTGCCGGAGATGACCAGGCCGGCCTCCTCGAGCGTGTCGCGGTAGGAGTTGTTCACCTCGTAGCGGTGGCGGTGACGCTCGGAGGCCTCGGTGGCGCCGTAGGTCTCGGCGACCACGGAGCCCTCCTTGAGCTTGGCCGGGTACAGGCCGAGGCGCATGGTGCCGCCCAGGTCGCCCTTGCCGTCAACGATGTTCTCCTGCTCGGCCATCGTGGAGATGACCGGCACGGCCGACTCGGGGTCGAACTCCGTGGAGGAGGCGCCCTCGAGGCCGGCGACGTTGCGGGCGTACTCGATGACCATGGACTGCAGGCCGAGGCACAGGCCGAGGGTCGGCAGGCCGGAGGTGCGGGCGTGGCGCAGGGCGCCCAGCTTGCCCTCGAGGCCGCGGATGCCGAAGCCGCCGGGGACGCAGATCGCCGACACGCCGGCCAGGGCCTGCTTGGCGCCTTCCTCCGTGGCGCACTCGTCCGAGCGCACCCAGCGGATCTTGACGCGGGTCTCGTTGGCGAAGCCGCCGGCGCGCAGGGCCTCGGTCACCGACAGGTAGGCGTCGGGCAGGTCGATGTACTTGCCGACCAGGCCCACCTCCACCTCGTGCTTGGGCTGGTGCACGGCCTGGAGCAGCTTGTTCCACTTGGTCCAGTCGACGTCCTGGAACTTCAGGCCGAGGTGCTGCACGATGTACGCGTCCAGGCCCTGGGCGTGGATGGTCACCGGGATGTCGTAGATGCTCGGGGCGTCCGCGCAGTTGATGACGGCCTCGGGATCCACGTCGCACGTGCGCCCGATCTTGTTGCGCATCTCCACCGGGATCTCGCGATCGGAGCGGATGACGAGGGCGTCGGGCTGGATGCCGATGGAGCGCAGCGCGGCAACGGAGTGCTGCGTGGGCTTGGTCTTCAGCTCGTGGCTGGGGCCGATGTAGGGCACCAGGGAGACGTGCACAAAGAACACATTGCCGCGGCCGATGTCCTGGCGGACCTGGCGGGCGGACTCGAGGAAGGGCTGGGACTCGATGTCGCCGACCGTGCCACCGATCTCGGTGATGATGACGTCGGGGGCCGACTTGCCGGCGCCCGGCTCGGTCGCGGGCAGGCGCATGCGGCGCTTGATCTCGTCCGTGATGTGCGGGATGACCTGCACGGTGTCGCCGAGGTAGTCGCCGCGGCGTTCCTTCTCGATGACCGTGGAGTAGACCTGGCCCGTGGTCACGTTGGCGTTGCCCGCGAGGTTCTCGTCGAGGAAGCGCTCGTAGTGCCCGATGTCGAGGTCCGTCTCAGCGCCGTCGTCGGTCACGAAGACCTCGCCGTGCTGGAAGGGGTTCATCGTTCCCGGATCCACGTTGAGGTAGGGATCCAGCTTCTGCATCGTCACGGACAGGCCGCGCGAGCGAAGAAGGTTACCGAGAGAGGAGGCTGTCAGTCCCTTGCCCAGGGAGGACGCCACACCGCCGGTGACGAAGATGTGCTTGGTGGTCTCGTTGGACCGCTGGCCTGTAAAAGATCGTTGCACCACGGGACTTCATCCTAGCATCGAGAACGGGTTTGAGAAGAGCTGGGCGGGGTGAGGAACCCCTCCTTGGGGCGGCCGGACGTTTCCACCGCCCGACGCCGCTTGGCTTGCTTTGGTGGGGCCGGTTCAGGCGCGGAGGCGCGCCTCGCGCGCCCCATCCTCCAGGAGTTCCTTGGCGTGGGCCCTGGCGGCCTCCGAATCGGCCTGGCCCGCGAGCATGCGGGCCAGTTCGGTGATCCGTCCCTCCGCGTCGAGCGTCACCACGTCCGAGGTGGTGAATCCGCCCTGCCCCTCGCCATGCGCCGTCTTGGTCACATTGAGGTGGCGGTCGGCGAACGCGGCGACCTGCGGGAGGTGCGTCACCACCACAACCTGAACGTGCCTGGCCAGGCGGGCCAAGCGCCGCCCGATTTCCACCGCCGCCTCGCCGCCCACGCCCGAGTCGACCTCGTCGAAGACGAAGGTCGGCACGGGATCGACCTCGGCCAGGACCACCTCGAGCGCCAGCATGACGCGCGAGAGCTCACCGCCCGAGGCACCCTTGCCCAGGGGCCGCGGGTCAGCGCCGGGATGCGGGGCCAGGAGGAAGGTGACGTCGTCCGCGCCGTGAGCGGCGGGTTCGCTCGGGGCCACCTCGATGTGCAGGCGGGCCTGCGGCATCGCGAGGGCGTGCAGTTCCTCGTCCACGCGCCCTGCCAGCGAGGAGGCGGCGGCGGCGCGCAGCGAGTGCAGGGCCTTGGCCCGTTCCAGGAGCGCCGCCCCGAGCTGGCGCACCTGCTCCGTCAGGGACTCGAGGCGCGCCGGATCATCCTGGAGGCCGGCGAGGCGCTCGCGCGCGGTCTGCGCCCAGGCGAGCACCTCGTCGATCGTGGGGGCAAAGCGGCGCTGCAGGCCGGCCAGATCGGCGCGACGTTCCTCCACCGCTGCCAGCTCGGACGGGCCGTCCGCATCGAGCGACTCGGCGTAGCCGGCCAGCTCCACCGCCACGTCGGCGAGGATGTAGCCGACCTCGCGCAGGCGCGCCGTCTGCTCGGCCAGCGCCGGGTCGTCGGCGTCGACCGCCTCGAGGGCACGCTTGGCGGCATCGACGAGCGTGACGGCGTCGCTGGACTCCCCCACCTCGTCCCCCGCGAGCGCGGCGTGGGCGAGGGTGGCCCCCTCGCGCAGCTCCTCAACGTGGGCCAGGCGCTGGGCCCGCGTGGCGAGCTCCTCGTCCTCGCCCGGCTGGGGCTCGACGCGGTCGATCTCCTCGAGCGCCGATTGCAGCGTCTCGGCCTCGAGCGCGCGCTCGCGCCCACGCTCCTGGATGTCCTGCAGTTCCGCCGAGGCGGCGCGCAGGCGCGAGAAGACGTCCTGGTAGTCCCCCAGCGCCGCGGCGAGATCGGGGCCGCCGAAGGCATCGAGGGCAGCGCGCTGCTCGGCCGCGCCGCGCAGGCGCAGCTGATCCGATTGGCCGTGCACGGCCACGAGCTTCTCGCCGATCCGCCCCAGCGTGGAGACGGGGACGGAGCGCCCGCCGGCGTGGGCGCGCCCGCGCCCCTCGGAGGACACGGTCCTGGAGAGGTAGAGGACCGACTGCTCGCCGTCCTCGTCCAGCTCCGCGCCCGACTCGACGGCCTCCACGAAGGCCGGCGAAGCGGCGTCGTCGAGCACCGTGGCCTCCACGACGGCGCGTTCCGCGCCGCGCCTAACCATGCCGGCGTCGGCCCGCCGGCCGGTGAGCAGGCCGAGCGCCGTGACGACCATGGTCTTGCCTGCGCCGGTCTCGCCCGTGACCACCGTGTAGCCGGGGCCGAGCGGGAGTTCTGCGTCCTGGATGCCGCCGAGGGGCAGCTCTGCCTCGTCGATGACGCCGAGGGATCGGATGCGAAGGGACTCGATCATCTAGCCACGCTCCCCGGGCTGCGGAAGAAAGGGTTCGTTGTTGCGCGGCGGCTCCACCGGGGTCACGTTGCCGACCACGGGGATCTCTGTGGTCAGCGGCGTGACGGTCTCCACCGGGCCGCGCCAGCCCATGATGGGCAGCTGGAACTTGCGCACGAGACGCTCGCTGAAGGGTGTGGTGGTGAGGCGGGCCAGGCGCACCGGATGCTCGCTGCGGGTCGCCTCGACGCGCGAGCCGGGCGGGAGGTCAACCATGCGGCGGCCATCGCACCAGAGGACGCCGCGGGCGTCGGTGCGTGTGATGAGTTCGACCGCCATGGTGGAGGTCGGCGCGACCACGAGGGGGCGCGCAAAGAGCGCGTGGGCGGAGATGGGCGCCATGACGAGCGCCTCCACCTCGGGCCAGACCACGGGGCCGCCGGCCGAAAAGGCGTACGCGGTGGACCCAGTGGGGGTGGCCATAACGACGCCGTCGCAGCCGAAGGTGGAGATGGGGCGGGCGTCGACCTCGACGACCACCTCGACCATGCGTTCGCGGTCGGCCTTCTCCACCGCGGCCTCGTTGAGGGCCCACGTGCGCGCCATGCGGCGACCGTTGTGCCAGACCTGGACGTCCATCGTGAGGCGTTCCTCGACGGTGTAGCTGCGCTTGACGATGGCGTCCACGGTGGCGGAGAGATCCTTGCGGTCGCTCTCGGCCAGGAAGCCAACGTGGCCGAGGTTGACGCCCAGGAGCGGGACGCCCGCCGCCCGCACGAGCTCGGCGCTGCGCAGGATGGTGCCGTCGCCGCCCAGGACCATGCCGAGCTCGATGTCGGGGAGCTCCACGTCCTGGCCCAGGATCTCCACGTCCAGCTGGTCGCCCGAGGCTCCGGCGCGGATCTGCGCCGCCTCGTCGGCCCGCATCACGGGGGCCAGGCCGGCCCGGCGCAGGTAGCGACCCGCCTCGAGTGCGGCGTTCACCGCCTCATCGCGCCCGGTGTGGGTCAAGACGAGGATTCGTCTCATGCGTCCGCCTTCCATGCCTGAGCTGGCCGCGGAGCGCGAGCGCGCGCCGGGCCGGACGGGTTCAACGATAGTCAACCGCGTCCAGCATGACGGTGAACCCCGACGATGCGTCGCTCTCCCCCGACGCCGGGGCGACCGCGGTTGCCGCGTTTTCCGCGGCGGGCACCGTGTCCGTTGCGGCCGAAGCGGCCGAAGCGGCCCGAGGCTTCAGCAGGCGCACGAAGAATTCGGCGTTGCCGTCCTGACCGGCCAAGCTCGAGCGGCCGATGCCCAGGGGGCGCAGGCCGGCGGCGACGGCCGCGTTCAGCACCGCTTCGACGGATTCCCTGCGCTGCAGCGGCGAGGAGACGACGCCGGTGCGGGCCAGCTTCTCGCGGCCCACCTCGAACTGCGGCTTGACCATGAGCAGCGCCTCGCCGCCCGGCTTGAGCACGCTGGCCAGCGGCGCCACGACCATGGTGAGGGAGATGAAGGAGAGGTCCCCCACGACGAGGTCGACCCCGCCGGGGACAAAGTCCTCCGTGAGCGCGCGGACGTTGACGCCCTCGTGATTGCTCACCCGGGGATCGTTGGCGACGAGAGGATGCATCTGGTCGTGTCCCACATCGACGGCGTGCACGTGCCCGGCGCCGCGCTCCAGGAGCACCTGGGTGAACCCACCGGTCGAGGCGCCGGCGTCGAGGCACAGCGCGCCCGTTGGGTCGACGTCGGGGAAGGTCTCGAGGGCACCGAGCAGCTTGTGGGCGGCGCGGCCGACCCACTGGTCGGCCGGGTCCTCGCTCACGGCGAGGTCCTGGCCGACGTGTGCCAGCTGCGCGGCGCGCGTGACCTGGGCGCCGTCAAGGCTCACGCGCCCGGCCGCCACCGCCTTGGCCGCGCGCGTGCGCGAGGTGAACAGGCCGGCCTTCACGAGGGCGACGTCCACCCTGTCGGAGGATTCGAGGATCACCGCGCGCCCTCGTCCAGGGCCGCGGTGAGCGCCTCGAGCACCTGGGTGAAGCGCTCGGGGTGGTCCGCAGATGCCAGCTCGTCCAGGTCCTCGAGGGGGCGCAGGAGCGCGCTCGCGTCGAGCGAGGCGGGCTCGTTCGGCGTGGCCTGCGGCCGCGGACCAGGCAGCGGCGCTCCGCCGTGCTCGCTCATGCCCGGGCCGCCTTCGCCGCGGCGACCGTCCCGTGCTCGGACGGGAGCAACAGGTCCCCCAGCCCGGCCACGATCACGTCCGGACGCTGGGCATCCGGGGCGTCGGCGGCGTCGTCGGCCGTGTGCACCCCGGTCAGGACCAGCGCCGAGGTGAAGCCGGCGGCGTTGCCGCCGGCCACGTCGGTGTCGAGGCGGTCACCCACCATCATGGGGCGCGTGGCGCCGAGCGCCTCGGCCGCGAGCAGCATGAGCGCCGGCTCCGGCTTGCCGGCGACCAGGGGCTCCACGTCGACGGCGCGGCGGACCGCGTCCACGAGGGAGCCGTTGCCGGGGGCGACGCCCTCCGCACGCGGGATCGTGGCATCGGTATTGGAGGCGACCCAGCGCGCCCCGCGCTGGATCGCGAAGGCGGCCGCGGCCAGATCGGACCAGCCGAGACCGGGGTCGAAGCCCTGGATCACGTAGTCCGGATGCGCCTGGGCGCCGACGGCGACGAGGTCGAAGCCGGCCGCCGCCACCTCGTGGCGCAGCGTGTCAGCGCCGACGACCATGGCCGTGGGGCGGGCGATGCCCCGGGACAGCGCGTCGGCGGCGGCCAAGCGGGCGCCGGCCCGCGCCGAGCCAAACACGTGCTCGGCATCGGTGTTGATGCCGAGAGAACGCAGGTGCTCGGCGACCGCCTCCACGGGGCGGGAGGCGTTGTTGGTAACAAAACCGACGGCGATCCCCGCCGCCTGCACGGCCGCGATGGCCTCGACCGCCCCGGGGATGGCGTCAGGGCCGGCGTAGATCACGCCGTCCAGATCGCACAACAGGGCGTCGTGGCCGGACAGGGGTGCATCGATGGGGATCGCCGTCATGATCACTTGCGCTCGTCGCCGGCGTCGAGGACGTCCGGGGAGAAGCCCTCGTCGGTCGAGTCCTCATCGCCGTGGTCGCCGCCCGTGAGCGCGTCCTCGTCCGCCTCGGAGGCCTCGTCCTCGCCGTAGGTGTCGTTCAGCGGATCCTCGAAGCCCTCCGGCAGCAGATCGCCGTCCTCGTCCTCGCCGGCCGGGGCCAGCGTGCGCACGCCGTCCTCGTCCGCCTGCAGGCCCTGCTCCTCGGCGGCACCGAAACCGGCGGCCACGGAGGCGGCGGGGAGATCGGCCTCGCCCTGGCCCTGCAGGTCGACGCCCTCGGCATCGTCCTCATCGGAGGCACCGAGGTCGACGATCTCGGGCTCCTCGCCCAGGTCCAGGCCCAGGGCGCGCTCGGCCACGGCGATGCGGGAGCGCCAATCGGCGGACTCCTCATCGCGGCCGGCCGCCTCGAGGGCGTCGGCGTAGGCCTCGAACAGGCGCGGGGAGAAGGAGAAGGCGCGGTTGCGATCCAGGCCCTTGATCTCCAGCGCCTTGACGGCCGCGTCGGCGTCCTCTGCATCCAGGAAAAGACCAGCCTTAACGATGGCAACCTCGACGGCGGCGGCGCCGGTGAGCGCCTCGGCCTCCGGGGAAGTGACGGTCTCCATGGCCTTCTCCGGGCGGCCGAGGGCACGCTCGCAGTCGGCCATGACGGCCAGGTGGTCGTCAACGCCGGAGATGCGGCGGAAGGTGCGCAGCTCGCGCAGCGCCTCGTGGAAGTCGCCGGCGGCGTAGGCCGTCAAGCCAACGGCCTCGCGCACCAGGCCAACGCGGCCGCCGCGACGGCTCGCGGCCTGCGCGTGGGACAGCGCCAGCGCGGGGTCGACGTCGATGTAGCGGGCAGCCATGACGAGGTGCTTGGCCACCCAGGGGCGGTTGCGCTCGTCGAGGTACTGCAGCTCGCGCTGGACGGTCTTGTCCAGCTCCTCGCCCGTCACATCGCGATCGATGTCAGGGGACTTCTCGCGGCCCTCGCGGTTAGCAGCACGGACGTCGCCGCCCGTGCGCTCGTTGATGTCGCGGACGGGGCCGCGCCCCTTGCCGCCGCGGTGGTCCGGACGGCCGCCACGGTCCTGGCGCGGGCCGCGGTCGTCACGGCGACGGTCGCCGCCGAAGCCGCCCTCGCGGCGGTCATTGCGGTCGCCGCCGCGGAACCCGCGACGCTCGCCGCCGCGCTGGTCGCGATCGTCACGACGGAAACCGCCCTCACGACGATCCCCACCCTGGCGGCGGTCGCCGCCCTGGTAACCACCCTGACGGCGATCCCCACCACGATCGTTGCGATCATCGCGGCGACGGTCCCCGCCCTGGAAACCGCCCTCACGGCGGTCACCACCGCGATCGTCACGGCGACGGTCGCCGCCGAAGCCGCCCTCGCGGCGGTCATTGCGGTCGCCGCCGCGGAACTCGCGACGCTCGCCGCCGCGCTGGTCGCGATCGTCACGACGGAAACCGCCCTCACGACGATCCCCACCCTGGTAACCACCCTGACGGCGATCCCCACCCTGGCGCCGATCGCCACCGAAGCCCCGGTCGTCACGGCGACGATCACCACCCTGGAAACCGCCCTCACGGCGATCCCCACTACGGAATTCACGGCGGTCACCGTTGAAGCCACGATTGTCGCGGTCGTCGCGACGGAATCCGCCCTCGCTGCGGTCACCGCCCTGGTAACCGCCCTGGTAACCGCCCTGACGGCGATCGCCCCCACGATCGTCACGGCGGTCACCATTGAAACCGCGACCGTCGCGATCGTCACGACGGAAACCACCCTCACGACGATCGCCCCCCTGGTAACCGCCCTGACGGCGATCCCCACCACGGTCGTTGCGATCGTCACGACGGCCCCCGCTGAAACCACCCGAGCGGCTGCCCTGGCCGGAGCTACGACGATCACCGGATCCGTACGACGGACGATCCGAACGGCGCGGGCCCTTGCCCTCTTGGTGGTTTGCCACGATGACCTCTCTGAAGTTCTTCTTCGCGCTGCACCGCACGGTGCTGGCCCCGAGTCTCGCAGGAAAACGGTCCGAGGGCGCGAACTACCATTCTACCGTCTTGAGAACGATGCATCGTGGCCCCGGAATGTGGGCTTCGCCCCGTCTCCGCCCCGCGGCGTGCCACCCCTCGTTCTCCGGCTCAAGCCACGTGGATCAGAGTGGGTTGTGTACGGTTTTGGGCTCGGGAGGGTGCCGGGGGCACTCCGATCCCCTGGGGTGGAGGGGTGCTGCTTGGGGTGGTGCCGGCGGCTAGCGGGCGGGGTGCCGGGGTGTGTTTGTGGTTGTTAACGGGGAAGGCCCCGCGCCTCTCCACCCTTGTTCGGGGGTGGGGGCTGCGGGGCCTTCTCTTTTGTGGTTGTGTCCGGCGGCGTCCTACTCTCCCACAACCTCCC
>JAITLQ010000015.1 GCA_031277795.1 Arthrobacter sp. | reverse complement strand
TGCCCTGACCATCCAACGCAGAAATCTGATCCGTCAAACCACCATTGATCAAGCTCTGCACCTGCTGAATCGCAGACTTGGCCTGCTCAGTCGACAAAACACGCGACATGAAAACCCCCAAAAAGCTTGGAATCAACACCGCCCGGGCCACCCCCGCAACGGCTCTCACAAGCCCTCACGCTACCAACCTCACACTGTTAGTCAAGCGCATCGCCTAACTGCGTCTCCGTGTGAAAGTCACCCCGACCGGTAGCCACACCGACCGCCGAGGGGGCCACGCACTACAGTTGCATGGGTGAGCACCTCCCTTCCTCCCCGCGTCTCGGACACCTTCGACCCCACCCGCTGGCGCGTGGTGCAGGGCTTCGACTTTGAGGACATCACCTACCACCGGCAGGTGGAGCGCGACGAGGCGGGCGAGATCGTCCGCGACCTCCCCGCGGTCCGCATCGCCTTCGACCGCCCCGAGGTGCGCAACGCCTTCCGCCCCGGCACGGTGGACGAGCTCTACCGCGCGCTGGATCACGCCCGCATGACCCCGGACGTGGGCTGCGTGCTCCTGACGGGCAACGGCCCCTCCCCCAAGGACGGCGGCTACGCCTTCTGCTCCGGCGGCGACCAGCGCATCCGCGGCCGCGACGGCTACCGCTACGCCGAGGGCGAGACCTCGGAGACCATCGACCCGGCCCGCGCCGGCCGCCTGCACATCCTCGAGGTGCAGCGCCTCATGCGCACCATGCCCAAGGTCGTCATCGCCGTGGTCAACGGCTGGGCCGCGGGCGGCGGACACTCCCTGCACGTCGTCTCCGACCTGACCATCGCCTCCAAGCAGCACGGCAAGTTCAAGCAAACCGACGCCACGGTGGGCTCCTTCGATGCCGGCTACGGCTCCGCGCTCCTGGCCCGCCAGGTGGGCCAGAAGTTTGCCCGCGAGATCTTCTTCCTCGCCCGCGAGTACTCGGCCGAAGACATGGTCCGCATGGGCGCCGTCAACGCGGCGGTTGATCACGAGCGCCTCGAGGACGTCGCCCTCGAGTACGCGGCCGACATCGCCAAGCAGTCCCCGCAGGCCATGCGCATGCTCAAGTTCGCCTTCAACCTGGCCGACGACGGCCTGGCCGGCCAGCAGGTCTTTGCCGGCGAGGCGACGCGCCTGGCCTACATGACGGACGAGGCGGTGGAGGGCCGCGACGCGTTCCTCCAAAAGCGCGACGCCGACTGGTCCTCCTTCCCGCACTACTTCTAGCCGGGCGGCCTGGGCATGAGGAGCGTCATCACGCTGCCCAGCGACGGCGCGCGCACCTTTGGTGCTCACGTCGCCGGCCTGCTCGGTGCCCTGGGCGCGGCACAGCGCGGTACGGGCCCGGCCGTGGAGGTCCTCGAGGGCCCCGCGGCGGGCGAGTTTATCCAGACCTTCCCGCAGAACGTCCCGACTGGCACGGCCGCGGTCATCCGCACCTCGGGCTCCACGGGCATGCCCAAGCGCACCGCCCTTCCCGCGGCGTCGCTCGCGGCCTCCGCCGCCGCGACCCGCAAACACCTGGGCGGCGACGGCCACTGGCTCCTCGCCCTGCCCCTGCACTACGTCGCCGGCCTCGCGGTGCTCTCCCGCGCCCTGCTCGGCGATACGCGAGTCGCCACCCTGGACCTCCGCGAGCGTTTCACCCCTCAGGCCTTCACCGCCGCCACGCGCGTGCTCAAGGAGCACGCAGCCCTGGACGCGGACCTCCTCGAGGAAGCGCCGCTCCCGCTCTACACATCGCTCGTCCCCACGCAGCTCACGCGCCTCCTCGAAGACGACGACGCCACCGAGGCCCTGCGCTCCTACGCAGCCGTGCTCGTGGGCGGCGGACGCACCCCCGACGCCACCCGCGCCCGAGCGCGCGAGGCCGGGATCGCCGTTGTGCTCACCTACGGCTCCGCCGAAACCTGCGGCGGCTGCGTCTACGACGGGGTCCCGCTCCCCGGCGTCACGGCCGAGTCCGTGGACGGGCGCCTGCGCCTGGGAGGCGCCATGGTCGCCGGCCCGTACCTGGGCGACGACGAGCGCACGGCCGAGCACTTCTCCGAAGAGCGCGGCACCCGCTTCTACCTCACCGACGACCTCGGCGAAGTCTCGAACGGCGTCCTCTCCGTGAGCGGCCGGGTGGACGACGTCATCAACACGGGCGGCGTGAAGGTCTCGGCACAGGCCGTGCAGCGCGTCATCGAGACCCTGCACGGCGTGCGCGGCGTGCTCGTGATCGGCGTCCCCGACGCCGAGTGGGGTCAGCGCGTTGGCCTGGTCCTGGAGGAGGCGCCGGGCACCACAGTGCCCGACGACGCGACGGTCGCCTCCGCCGTCCGGGCCGCCCTGGGTGCCCCGGCCGTCCCGCGCCTCGTGTGGCGCCCCGCCGCCCTGCCGCGGCTCGGCAACGGCAAGCCGGACCGCCGCACTAGCGTCGCCGCACTCGAGGCCCTGGCCCGCGAGGCCTGACACCACCCCCTGAGACGCGGCCCACGCGATTTCCCTCGCGCGATCATCGGCGCGAGAATGAGGGGTCAGCTCCCCTTGTCTAGGAAGGATCCGCACCCGTGGCCACCCCAGCCCAGTGGATCGCCGGCGCGCGCCTGCGCACGCTCCCCATGGCCATCGCCCCCGTCGTTGTCGGCGCCGCCGCCGCGTACGGTGCCTCCGGCCAACTGCACTGGGGCCGCGCGGTCCTGGCGCTTGTCGTCTCGCTGCTGCTGCAGATCGGTGTGAACTACGCCAACGACTATTCCGACGGCATCCGGGGCACCGACGATGAGCGCGTGGGCCCCCTGCGCCTGACGGGTTCGCGCCTGGCCAAGCCCTCGCACGTCAAGGCCGCGTCCTTCCTGTGCTTCGGAGTCGCCGCGCTGGCCGGCCTTGTGCTGGTGTTGCTCTCCGGCTCCTGGCCGCTGTTGATCGTGGGCGTCTGCGCCGTCTTCGCGGCGTGGGGCTACACGGGAGGCAAGCACCCCTACGGCTACCTGGGGCTGGGCGAGGTCTTCGTGTTCCTCTTCTTTGGCCTGGTCGCCACGCTCGGCACCACGGTCACCCAGATCAACGCCTTCACCGCCTCGGCGTGGCTCGGGGCCGTCTCGGTGGGCCTCCTGGCCATGGCCCTGCTCATGGCCAACAACATCCGCGACATCCCCACCGACCGCGAGGTCGGCAAGAACACCCTCGCGGTGCGCCTGGGCGAGAAGCCCGCCCGCCTCTCCTACGGGGTCATGGTGGTCGTGGCCGGCCTGTTGCCCGCCACCCTCGCGTTCTCCAACGTCTGGATGCTGCTGCCCGTGCTCGTCTCCGTGGCGGGCCTCGCGCCCTCCCGCACGGTCCTGCGCGCGCGGAGCCCCCAGGAGCTCATCCCGGTCCTGAAGACCACGGGCATGCTGGCCATCGCCTTTGCCGTGCTCTTCGCGGCGGCCGAGGTCCTGGGCCGCCTGGCCTGAGCCCGGCCACTCGCCCGGGCGGCCACCCCCTAACGCAAGCAGAAGCGCCCGACGCCGCCACACGGCATCGGGCGCTTCTTGCTCTGCCTCACGATCGCTTTGCTGTACCCGGAACGGCTAGCAAAGCGTTCCCCGTCCAGGAAACCGTTGGGGGCTGACGGACGGTGGCGCTCAGGCCTCGTCGTCGGCGAGGTTGCGCGTGCGGGCATCGGCGGACAAGCCGGCGTCGGCACGCAGCTTGTCTTGGAAGGAATCCTCGACGTTGGCGTCCAGCTCGGCCTGCGTCGCCTTGTGCTCCTTGGCCGCCTTGCGGGCCTGCACGGCGTCGCCGAACTCGGCGGCGGCGGCGCGGCGCTGGCGGTCCAGCAGGAGATAGCCGACGGCGAACGCGACCACGGCGCCCACCACGGCGGCGAGGATCGCGCCGATCATGCCCCAGCTGCTCCAGCCGAAGAGGAAGTACACGAGGCAGGCGACCGCCACGAAGACCACGGTGCGCAGAACAAAGTAGAGGAAGACCTTCACCGCTCCAGTCTAGGCGCGCGCGGACGCGCCGAACGAACGCCGGTGGGCTGGCACACAGGCGCACTCCCTAGACTGGTGGCATGAGATGGCTCCTGGTGGGTGTGGTCGTCGGTGCGGCGATCATCCTCTATGCCCTTTTCCACGCGATCATGGCCCCGGCCCGCACGGTGCGCGCCCTCCCCAAGGGCGTCTGGATCCTCGCGATCATCGTGCTGCCCCTGGTCGGCGCCGGCCTGTGGTTCTGGCTCGGCGCTCCCCGCCGGGGTCCCTCCGGCCCCGCCCGGCCCGTCCAACGCGGGCTGGGCCCGGACGACGATCCCGAGTTCCTGCGCCGCCTCGAGACCCAGCGACGCCAGAAGGCGCGCGAGGAGCAGCTCAACGCTAAGGAGTCCGAGCTCAAGGCCCGCGAGGAGCGCCTCAAGAGGCAGGCGCAGTCCGAGCCGAAGCCGAGCAAGGAGGGCGACGGCCCCTCCCCCAGCGATTCGACCGACAACGGCACGACGCCGGGCGGCGCGTCCCAGCAGTAGTCGCCCACCGCTTCACGCCTGAAAGGGGCCCGGTGGCCTCCCCAGGGAAGCCACCGGGCCCCTTTCATGCGCTTCATGCGCCGGATCGGGACCCAAGCGAGCGGGGGCACCCAACGGGAGGACCCGTCGTTGGGCCTCGCCTCCGCCTGTACGCGAACGGCCCCGCCCCTCGTGACGAGGGGCGGGGCCGCGCTGCTGGCTCCTGAGGGTTCAGGAGACGCCGGCGTAGGAATGGTAGCCGGGGAAGATGATGTTCACGGCGGTGAAGTTGAAGATCACGCAGGCGTAGCCAACGATGCTCAGCCAGGCCGAGCGGTTGCCCGTCCAGCCGCGCGTGGCGCGAGCGTGCAGGTAGCCGGCGTACAGAACCCAGATGATGAAGGACCAGACTTCCTTCACGTCCCAGCCCCAGTAGCGGCCCCACGCGGCCTCGGCCCAGACCGCGCCGAGGATGACCGTGATGGTCCAGAGCACAAAGGCGAGGGCGTTGATGCGGTAGGCGGCGTTCTCCAGCGAGGTGGCGGAGGGAACCAGGCGCATCCACGGCAGCTTGTCCTCGCCGCCCGCGGCCAGGACCTTCTGGCGGCGGCTCTGGATGAGCTGCAGCACGGCCATGGCAAAGGTCAGCGTGAAGAGCGCCGAGGCGATGACGGCGAGGGAGACGTGGATGATCAGCCACGGCGACTGCAGGGCCGGCTGCAGCGGCTGCACCGGTGTGGCAAAGCCCATGGTGGCGGCGCACATCATGACCACCACGAGGCCCGCGACAAAGACGCCCATGAAGCGGATGTCCTTGAAGATCAGCGCGACGAGGAACACGGCGGCCACGATGAACGCGCCGGTCGTCATGAACTCATACATGTTGCCCCACGGCACGCGGCCGGCGGCGATGGAGCGCGTGATCACGGCAACCAGGTGCACGGCCACGGCAAGGATCATGACGGCGATCGCCACGCGGGCGCCGCCGCGGCGCGGGGCGCTGCGGTCGTAGGCCATGGTGTCGTCCACCAGCTGGCCGTCCACCTCGGCATTCTCGTGGCGCGTGCGCACGGCGCCCGAGCCGACGCCGACGAGCTGCTTGGATTCCTCGGCCTTGAGCGAGGCCTCGAGCTCACGCACCGTGCGCGAGGAGCGCACGAGGTCCAGGGCCCAGAGAATCAGGGCAACGGCGTAGACCATGGCGGCCAACAGCATGAGCAGCTCGGACAGGGAGCCCAGCTCGAGGTTGACCTCTTTGGCGCCGATCGCGGGGAGAATTCCCATGTTTCCTCAGCTTCAATCGCGCAGCGTGCGCTGCGTGGTGGTGATGGTCGAGGTGACCTCGACCTGGGTGAGCCCCGGGAATTCCTTCTTCAGGATGTCCCTCAGGGCCTTGGCCTCCGCCGCGAGGCGCGGGTCTTCGCCTCGCGCGAGCAAGCCGTACTCGATTGTACGCCCGCCCCTTTCGGTTCCCGACGCATTGTCGGCAAGCTTGAACCACACGCGGCGGCGCGGGACGAACAGCGAGATGGCCAGGCCGAGCACCGCGAGCACGGCAAAGGTGCCGACCCAGGCCTTGCCCGGATCGCGGTGAATCTCGATGCCAACGTAGCGCTTGAGCCCGTCAAAGGAGATGCTTCCCTTGCCGTCCGGCAGCTCGTAGGTGTGCGACTTCTCGGTGTTGCCGAGCACGATGCCGCCCACGTCCAGCTTGCGGTTGTTGAGCTCCTTGAGCTTGGAGGTGTCGAGCACGTACACGTTCTGCGGCGTGCCGTCGTCCAGGCCAAGGTCGCCGTAGAACGAGTTCAGCTGCAGCGTGGGGTTGTTCGAGTCCGGGTCGGCGGAGTACGCCGAGCCGTCAGCGTTGTACAGCGTGGTGGGGAGCAGGAAGCCCTGGAAGGCGAGCTGCTCACCCGTGGAGGTGTCCGGCACCTTCAGGACCATGAGCGACATGTACGTGCCGTTCTGCGGCACGGCGACCACGGGACCCTGGAAGGCCACCTTGCCCTCGGAGTCCTTGACCGTGATGACGGGCGCGTAGCCGTTGCCCACGAGGTAGACGTCCGCGCCGTCCACGCGCAGCGGATGGTTGACCTTGATGGTCTCCGTGCGGGCCCCGGCGTCCGGCGAGTCCTTCACCGTGACGTCCGCCGTGTAGTCCACGGGCGTTCCGTACTTGCCGTCCGTGCGCTCCTGGCGGTTGAACTCGATGCTGAACTTGTTCAGCTGCACGGAGAACGGCGCCAGGGTCTCGGCATTGAAGCGATTGCCCGGGCTGAACTGGTCGTAGGCCACGAGGGTGTTCGTGAAGCCCTCGCCCTCGATGAGGATGCGCTGGCCGGAGTAGCCGAACATGCCACCCACGGCCACCGACACCAGCACGCCAACTAGCGAGTAGTGGAAGAGCAGATTGCCCCACTCACGGCTGTAGCCGCGTTCCGCGCCCACGGACGCGCCCACCCGCCCGTGCGCCTCGCGGGCCTGCACGCGGTAGCGGCGGGACTTCAGCACCTTCTCGAGGCGCTTGATGACCTCCTCGTCCGACGGGGCATCGACCGGCAGCTCGAGCGCTCCGGACTCGGGCAGGCGGTTGAAGCGCGCGGGAGTGCGGGCGGGGGGACGACGGCTGGCCTGCCAGTGCTGCTTGGTGCGGGGCATGACGCAACCGACCAGGGAGATGAACAGCAGCAGGTAGATCGCCGAGAACCAAGCGGAGGTGAAGACGTCGAAGAACTGCGCCTTGTCGAGGACATTGCCCCAGAAGGGGTTGTCCTTGATGTACTGGACCACCTTCTCCGGGCTCTGCGAGCGCTGCGGGAAGAGCGAGCCGGGCACGGCGGCGACCGCCAGGAGCAGCAGCAGGAAGAGCGCCGTCTTCATGGTGGTCAGCTGGGTCCAGGCCCAGCGGATCATTCCCCAGAAGCCCAAGGCGGGCACGGCGACGTCGTTCTTGGCGGCCTTCGCCGCCTTGGCGGCCCGCTTGGCCGCCTTCTTGGTGCCCGACGGCGCGGCGGAACCACCGGCGGGCGCGTCGCCCTCGGTCGCGTCCCCGGCGCCGGGGAGCTCGGGGTCCTTCAACGAATCAGCCATCAGAGGGGGAACACCACCGAATTCTGGAACCAGTTCTGCAGGGAAGACATCCACGTCCCCCACAGGCCCGTGGCCATGAGCAGGCCAAGGACGATGAGAATGATGCCACCCGTGCGCATGATCGCGAGCTGGTGACGGCGCAGGAAGCCCAGCGCCTTGCTTGCCTTGCCGAAGGCGAGCGCCACGAGGACGAAGGGCACACCGAGGCCGAGGCAGTACACGAGGGCGAGCAGCGCGCCGCGGGCGCCGTCGGCACCCGCGCTGTAGCCGAGCGAGAGCACCGCAGCGAGCGTTGGGCCCATGCACGGCGCCCAGCCGAGGCCGAAGGTCACGCCCAGGACGGGGGCTCCCCACAAGCCGGCGGGCGGGCGCTTGTGGATCTTGCGCTCGCGCTGGAAGAAGGAGAAGCCGCCCATGAACACGATGCCCATGACGATGATGACCACGCCGAGGAGCTGCTGCACCCACGGGTAGTTGTTGCGGGAGATGTGCGCGCCCAGGCTCTGGAATACGAAGCCGAAGAGCACGAACACGGCGGAGAAACCGAGCACGAACAGGCCGATGCCGGCGACCATGCGGCCGCGGCGACGCTCGGCCAGGTCGGCGCCGGCGAGACCGGACACGTAGCCGAGGTAGCCGGGCACGAGCGGAAGCACGCACGGGGAGAGGAAGGAGATCAGGCCGGCCAGGGCGGCGATGGGGATCGCCAGCAGCAAGGGACCGGACAGGACCGCCTCCGCCGCCCCGTTGGCGGCGGGCGCCAGCGCGGGGAGGACGCCTCCCGGCCCCGCGGCCAGAACGAGGGGGCTCACTTCGTGCCGGTGAGGGCGGTCTTGATGAGGGCGCGCAGGGTGCCCTCCTCTGCCACCCCGAGCACGCGGGCCGTGATGCGGCGCTCGGAATCCAGGACAAGCGTGGTGGGGACCGCCTGCGGGGGGACGAACTGCGTCAGCGCCTGGAGCACGCCGCCGTCCAGATCGCGAATGGACGGGTAGCTCAGGCCAAAGGTGTTGTCGAAGGCCTCGGCCGCCGCCTTTTCGTCGCGGATGTTGACGCCGATGAACTCCACGCCCTGGCTCTTGAACTCCTCGGAGAGCTTCTTCAAGGTGGGGGCCTCGGTGCGGCACGGGGCGCAGGCGGCGTACCAAAAGTTCAACACGGTGGCCTTGTTCTCCAGCTTGGATGCCTCGATGGTGTCGCCGCTGAAGGTCGTCGCCGTGAACTGCACCGGCGCGGAGCGCTCGTCCCCGACGTACTCGCGCACGGTGCCGTCGCCGGCGATGTACCCCTTGCCCGAGCCGTCCTTGGCCTGCTTGCCGAGGTCGGTGCTTTCGGTGGAGCATGCGGCAAGACCGACCGCGCCGAGCCCGGCCACCGCCAGGCCCAGCAGGGCGCGGCGGCTCGTGGTGTTCTTCGATGACGGATTCACGCTCAGGCTCCGGGAATGTTGATGGTGCCAGGAAGGAGGCTGGCGGCGGGTTCGGTGTAGTTCAGCTCGGTGAGCTCACCGTCGGTGAAGGTCAGGGACGTCACGGACGCGAGCGTGCACTCGCGGCGGAAGGCGTTCAGGCCCAAGGACCGCCCCTCCGAGGCCACGCGCGTGACCCAGATGGGCAGCTGATGGCTCACGATGACCACCTCGGCACCGTCCCCGGCCTCGGCCACGGCGGCCTCGCGGTGCTCCTTGACGGCCCCCGCCACGCGGGTGACCTGATCCGCGTACGACTCGCCCCAGCTGGGGCGCAGGGGGTTGCGCAGCAGGGGCCAGCGCTTGGGGTTGCGCAGCCGCACGGCGATCTTGTCCAGCCCCTCCAAGCGGGAGAAGGCCTCGATGACGCGGGGCTCCTCGATCACCTCGAGGCCGAGCGCCTCGGAGAGGGGTGCCGCCGTCTCTTGCGCACGCTGGAGCGGGGAGGCAACCAGGCGCACCACCCGGTGGCCCTGCTCGGCGCGCTGCGTAAAGTGGTCGGCCACCATGCGTGCCATCGCGTGTCCCTTCTCCGAGAGGCCAAAGTGCGGGAGCCGGCCATAGAGCACACCCCCGGGATTGTGAACCTCACCGTGGCGGACGAGGTGGACGGTCGCGACAGACATGCCCACATTCTCTCAAAGAGCTGGGCCTCGACCGAACCGGGACCCCTGGTGCAAGCTGTGAGCTTGCGACCAATTCACGTGGAGGTCACCCCAGCGCAAGGAAGTTTCGGCAGGCTTTTCGCGTCAAGGCACTAGACAAGCTTGAAACTTCATGTTTATAGTTGACACATCAACCAGCGGCTCAGGCCGATTGACTTCTCCGAGAGGAAACCCTCATGACCGCCCTTCCCACGAACCTCACCCCCGGCACCTGGACCGTTGACCCGGCCCACACCCTGGTTGGCTTCTCCGTTCGCCACGCCGGCATCTCCAAGGTCCGCGGCCGCTTCGGCGAGGTCGAGGGCGTGCTGCAGGTGGGCGCGACCGTCGAGGAGTCCTCGCTGAACGTCGAGATCAAGACCGCCTCGATCGACACCCGCAACGAGGGCCGCGACGACCACCTGCGCTCCGGCGACTTCTTCCAGGCCGACGAGTTCCCCGTCATCAAGTTCGTCTCCCTGAGCGCCACCGGCTCGGGCGAGGACTGGGTCATGAAGGGCGAGCTGACCATCAAGGACGTCACCCGCGAGGTGGAGCTTGAGGTCGAGTACAACGGCGTCGCCACCGATCCCTTCGGCGCCCACCGCGCCGGCTTCTCCGCCGAGACCACCATCTCCCGCAAGGAGTGGGGCCTGACCTGGAACGCCGCACTGGAGACCGGCGGCGTCCTCGTCGCCGACAAGATCAAGCTCGAGCTCGAGGCCGAGTTCGTCCAGGGCTGATCCCGCGCCGCAGCGCTGACAAGGGCGCCCACCGCCACCGCGGTGGGCGCCCTTGCGCGTCCCCTGGCCCCGCAACCCCATCGCCTCGATTCGTGCCGGGCGGCGCGGGCGCCAGCGAGAGGCAGCGCCCGGGCTCTACGATGGAGCTCCCTGTGGGGAGCACCGACTCCCTTGTGACCACCAAGCAGGAGGCAGCATGTACCCCCAGCCAGGACCCTACGGCTCCCCCTCCGGTTCGCCCTACGGGCCGGTTCCCCCCCTCCCGGGCCCGCGCCCCAGCACCATGGCGCACGTGCGCCTGGTGCAGTTTGCCGCGGCGGCGATCGTGGCCGTCCAGGGGATCCTCAGCGTCATCTTCACCGCGGACAGCGGACGCAATGGCCCCTACCTCTCCACCGCGGCCACGGGTGAACTGATCGGCACAGTCATCCAGGTCGGCCTCATCGTGACCGTCGCGATTCAGAGCCACAACGGCATCAACGCCTGGCGCATCGTCGGCACCATCTGCGCCTCCGTCACCATCGTGACGGCGCTCTTCTCGCTCACGGGCCGCTCGATGTTCTTCGGCACCCGCCTCTACGGCGGCACCGATGGCTACGCCGTGGTGCAGATGCTGCTGGCCGGGCTGCTCGCCGCCGCGGCCATCACCGCCATCGTCATGTGGTGGACCCGCGAGGTGAACCGCTGGTTCGAGGGCTGGAGCCGCGTGCGTCGCTACGCCGCGGCCACCGGCCTCCAGGTTCCTCCCGTTCACTGATTCCGCCCCGCCCGCCCACGCAAGGAGACACCCCCATGAGCACGCCCCCCACCGAACCCACGCCGGGCCAGGATCCCCTCAACCCGCAGGGATCGGGCGCGGAGGACGCACCGCGCTACGGGGTGCGCCTGCCCGGCTACGGCCAGGACGCCGCCCCCGGCGCCCCGGCCCCCTCGCCGTCCCCCGAGCGCGGCAACGAGCGCCCCGGTTGGGATGCTTCCCCGCGCGACGCCGCGCAGAACCCGCAGCCCGGCCAGGCCGGCGGCTACGATCAGCCCGGCCAGCCCGGCGGCTACGGTCAGCAAGCACCGCAGTACGGCCAGCAGGCGCCCCAATACGGGCAGCCGGGCCAGGGCGGCTTCACGCTGCCCCCGGCGCCGGCGGATCCGTACGCGCAGGGCATTCCCGTGCAGCCCTCCGGCGTCTACGCGAACTACCAGCAGCCCGGCTTCGGCGTCCCCGCCGGCCAGGTGCCACCCCGCCCGTCCACGGCCCGCTGGGCCAGCCTGCTGCTCGCCATCGGCGCCGCGCTCTACCTGATCATCAGCACCGTCCAGATCATGGCGCTCGACGCCGCGACCCTGCGCGACGCCGCCCTGGCCGCCCTGCCGGCCGAGATGCAGGACGAGTACGCTGCGATCTTCACCGAGGACATGATCAATTCCTCGAAGATCACCGCGGTGATCTTCCTCCTCATTCTCTCGGCCCTCGCGGGTCTGGTCGCCTGGCTCACCCACCGCGGCCTGAACGCCTGGCGCATCGTCGGCACTGTGTGCGGGGCGCTGGCGGTGCTCGGCAACCTCACCGGCGGGCCCATCGGCCTGGTCTTCGCCGCGCTGGCCGTGGTGATCATCGTGCTGTGGTGGCGCCGCCCCTCGAGCCAGTGGTTCGCCGCCGTCTCGGCGGCCCGCCGCTCCGGCCAGCGCTTCTAGCCCTCACACGGCGCGCCTCGCCCGAGGCAAAGACGGCGGCCGGCCGGGGAAAGGTTCCCCGGCCGGCCGCCGTCGTTTCTCCGTCGCTTCACCGGCGCGCCCGCGCCGGCACAGCCCGGTTAACCCCGGCGCTCGCCCCAGCCCGGCCCCGCCTGGTGGGCCAACAATTGCAGCTCCGTGGAGAGGTCAACGCGGTTCACGTGCACGCCCTCCGGCGCGCTCACGGCCACGGGGGCAAAGCTGAGGATCGACGCCACCCCGGCCGCCGCAACACGGTCAACGAGCGCCTGCGCGGCCGGGCCGGGCACCGTCAGGACGGCCAGCGTGACCCCACGCTCGCGCACAATCTCCTCGAGGCGAGCGGCGTCCTCCACCCGCAGCTCACCCGCCTGAGTGCCGACCACGTCCGCGGCGGCATCGAGCACGGCGACCACCTCAAAGCCGCGGGTCGTGAACCCGGCGTAGCCGGAGAGGGCCCGGCCCAGGTGGCCGGCGCCAACGATCGCCACGCGCCAGGGCTGGGTCAGGCCGAGCGCGGTCTCCAGGACGGGGCGCAGGGTCTCGATCCTGTAGCCCACGCCGCGGCGCCCGTGGGAGCCAAGCAAGTTGAGGTCCTTGCGCAGGGTGGCCGGCGTGGTCCCCGCCGCCTCGGCCAGCTGCGCGGAGGAGACGGTCTGCACACCGTCCTGCTGCCACTCGCTCAGGCTGCGCAGGTACAGGGAGAGGCGGCGCAGGGTGGCCTCCGGAAGGTGCTTGCTCATGCCGAGAGCAGGCGCTCGAGGCGGGCAGCGTCGATGCGCCAGAAGTCCCGCTGTACGCCGTCGATCAGCAGCACCGGGATCTCTTCCGCATAGCGCGCCGCGAGCTCCGGATCGCCGCTCACGTCCACGTCCTCCCAGCTGTGGCCGAGCCGGCCGGTGACCTCCGCGAGCACGGCGCGTGCGTCTGCACACAGGTGGCATCCGGGCTTGGTCAGGAGCTGCACCACGGGAGGCTTGGTCGCTGAGGAGGGGGGAAGAGTCACGGCTGACAGTCTAGTTCTCCCGCCGCGCGGTCCCCGGCGAGGCCCGACACGATCGCACAGACAGCGAGGGCCGGGATCCGTCACACGGATCCCGGCCCTCGCGAGCGCTCACTTCTTGTTGCGGCGCTGGTGGCGCGTCTTACGAAGCAGCTTGCGGTGCTTCTTCTTGGCCATACGCTTGCGGCGCTTCTTGATGACGGAACCCATGGGTTCTCCTTGTGTAGACGTTCAACTTGCTGTTTCGTACCGAGCGCTGCCCATCGCAAAGCGCGCATTTCGGCCACGTTCATCAACCATCGTACCTGCCCCGGCAGGTAGGACTTGCATCGGGCCCAAGCCCGATCAGACGGTGCCGGTGCCCCGCATCTCCAGGCGAGCCGATCCGAGGAACGCCTCGACGGCGGTCTCGGGAACGCGATAGGAGCGGCCGAACTGCACGGCGGGCAGCTCGCCCGAATGCACCAGGCGATACACGGTCATCTTGGACACGCGCATGACCTCGGCAACCTCGGCCACGGTCATGAACCGGGCGTCGGCGAAGTGGCGGGGTTCCGGCATGGTGCGAACCTCTACTTCCTGTGAAGGAAAACACGGTGATCACGGGAGCATCATCGCGACGCGCCCACGGCACGGGTGCGCGCAGGGCGCACCAGTGACGCCTGGAAGTCTACGGGTCGGATGTGAATCGTGTGAACAATGGTGCCCGGTGTGTCCCGTGCGACGTTCAGCGTCGGCGCCCGAAGCGCTGCTTCGCGAAGCGATCGATGATCTCTTGCGCGCGCTCCGTGACCTGCTCCAGGCTGCGGCCCACGCCGTGCTGGCGGCGGGCCGCCAGCGCTCCGCGCGCCGCCGCGTCGTCGGGCCCTTCCCCCTCCTGCCCGACGACGGGGTGCGGCTGGGCGGGCGCCGGCACCAAGGTGCCGAGCCAGTCGAGCACCTCCCGCAGGCCCTCCGGCTGCAGGGAGTAGAAGCGCCGCTGCCCCTGGGCACGGATGCTCACCAGTGAGGCCTCGCGCAAGACGCGCAGGTGCTTGGACACGGTGGGCTGGGAGACGCCGAGGGCGTCGACAAGATCGCCGACGGCGTACTCGCCCTCGGCCAAGTGCGTCAGCAGCTGGCGGCGGGTGGGGTCGGCGATGACGTGATACAGATCGGAGGGCACGCACGGCATGGTATCCGCCGCAGCGTTGTGGTGTCTGTGTGCCCCTCCCCGCCCTCAGTCGAACCAGGGATCGAGACCGAGCGCGGGGAAGACCTCCTTGCGCGTGGCCATGATGGCCCGGTCGACGGGGTCCCCCGGGTCGTAGCCCACCTCCCACGAACGCCACCAGAGCTCCGTCTCGTCGCCCATGAGGGCCGGGGCGTCCATGCCGTAGCGCTCCTTCACGTAGTCCCTGAACGCCGCAGGAACGGGGGTGCGCAGCGCCAGCGGACGCCCGGCCGCGGCGGCCACCAGGTGTGTCCAGACGCGCGGGACGGTGTGAACGATGTCATACCCGCCGCCGCCCGTGGCGACCCACCTGCCCTCGCACAGCTCGCGGGCCAGCTCCGCCACATCGAGGGCGTTCTGGCGCTGCCCGTCCACCGTGAGGCGCAGGTTCGTCAGCTCGTCTCGCTCGTGGCCGTCGCAGCCGTGCTGGGAGACGATGACGTCCGGCTCGAAGGCCCTCGCCACGGGGACCACCACCGAGTGGAACGCCCGCAACCAGCCGTTGTCCCGCGTCCCGGCGGGCAGCGCCACATTGACGGCGGAGTGCGGCGCGCCCTCCCCGCCCGTCTCGTTGGCGAAGCCGGTGCCGGGGAAGAGCGAGCGCCCCGACTCGTGCAGCGAGACGGTCATGACGCGCGGCTCGTCCCAGAAGATGGCCTGGGTCCCGTCGCCGTGGTGGGCGTCGAGGTCCAGGTAGAGCACGCGCTGGGCCCCCTGCTCCAGGAGCCGCGCGATGGCGCCGGCCGCGTCGTTGTAGATGCAGAAACCACCGGCCTTGGCGCGCGCGGCGTGGTGCATGCCGCCGCCGAAGTTCACGGCCGGGACACCCTTGTCCTCGAGGATCGCCTCGGCGGCCACGATCGAGCCGCCGAAGAGGCGGGCGCTCGCCTCGTGCAGCTCGGGGAAGATCGGATCGTCCTCGGTCCCGAGGCCGAGCTCGGGGCTCGACTCGCCCTCCGGGCCAGAGGCGCGCTTGACCGCCTCGACGTAGGCCGCCGAATGCACCGTGCGCAACTGGTCGTCCTCCGCCACATACGGGGCCAGGACCCGGCTCGGCGTGCGTTCAAGCACGTCGAGGTCACGGATCAGGCGGGCCGTCAGGCCGAGGCGTTCCGGGTTCATGGGATGCCGGTCGCTGAAGCGATACGACGCCATCGCGTCGTCGTACACCAAGGTCACGCCGGCCGGAGGTGTGCTGCTGATCACGTGGCCAGGCTAACCCAGGCCGCCCAGGGTGGTTGAATGGGCGCTGGCCGCACGAGGCGGCCGCCGCCGGTGCCACGTGGAACGGGAGCGGGCGGGAGGAAAGGCTTCAGGAGCATCCACGCATGACTTCCATCGCGCCTGCGGGGGACCCGGAGCGGGGCAATCCCCTCACCCGGGCAGGCGCCCGGGTGCGCGAGTACGTTGACCAAGTCGCCGCGAGCTCCCCCTCCCGACTGGCCCTCGGCGTCTTCGTGATCGGCATCGCCTTCTTCACGCTGCTGCTCGCCACGCCGATCTCCAGCGCCACCGGCGAGTGGACCTCGCTGCACGATGCGATGTTCACCGCCGTCTCGGCCGTCTGCGTGACGGGCCTGACCGTCGTCTCCACAGCCACGCACTGGTCCTTCTTTGGCCAGCTCGTCATGATCGTCGCCGTCTTTGTGGGCGGCTTGGGCATCCTGACGCTGGCCTCGGTGCTGTCCCTCGCCGTGACGAAGCGCCTCGGCGTGCGCGGCAAGCTGCTGGCCCAGCAGTCGATGAACACCACCGCCTCCGGCAAGCTCGGCGAGGTCGGCTCGCTGCTGCGGATCGTCATCACCACCTCGGTCATCATCCAGGGCATCCTCGCGCTGTGGCTCACGGTCCGCTTCTGGACCTACGGCGAGGGCCTGTGGCTCGGCCTCTGGCACGGCATCTTCTACTCCATCTCGGCGTACAACAACGCCGGCTTCACGCCGCACTCGGACGGCCTCGTCCCCTACGAGACCGACGCCCTCCTCCTCTTCCCGCTCATGATCGGGATGTTCATCGGCTCCCTCGGCTTCCCCGTCATCATGGTGTTGCTCAAGTACCGCTTCCACACGCGCAAGTGGAACCTGCACGCGAAGCTCACCATCGTGACCTCCGGGCTGCTCGTGGTGGGCGGAACGCTGGCGTGGGGCCTCTCCGAGTGGAACAACAACGCGACCATCGGGCAGATGAGCGTGGGAGACAAGCTCCTGCACTCCCTCTTCGCCTCGGTCATGACGCGCTCCGGCGGCTTCAATCTCGTGGAGATGGATGAGCTCCATCCGGCCACGATGGTCTTCACCGACGCCCTCATGTTTGCCGGCGGCGGCTCCGCCTCCACGGCCGGCGGCATCAAGGTCACGACCATCGCCGTGATGTTCCTGGCCATCCTCGCCGAGGCGCGCGGCACCCCGCAGGTCCAGGCCTTCGGCCGCCGCATCCCCGAATCGACGATGCGCGTCGCCATCTCGGTGCTGGCCATGGGCGCGAGCCTCGTCATGGTCGGCACCATCGCCCTGCTGGCCATCTACCCCGTGGCCTCGCTCGACCACGCGGTCTTCGAGTCCATCTCCGCCTTCGCCACCGTGGGTCTCTCGACCGGGCTCTCCGGCGAGCTCCCGCCGGCCGGCAAGTACGTGCTCATCGGGCTCATGTTCATGGGCCGCGTCGGCACCATCACCTTCGCCACGGCCCTGGCCATGCGCCACCGCCGCCAGCTGTACCAATTCCCGGAAGAGAGGCCCATCATTGGCTGAGCCACGTCAGGACCACAACGCCCCCGTGCTGGTGATCGGGCTGGGCCGCTTCGGCTCCTCCGTGGCCGAGCAGCTCGTGAAGCAGGGCCGCGAGGTGCTCGCCATCGAGCGCAGCCCCGAGCTGGTGCAGAAGTGGGGAGACACCCTCACGCACGTCGTGGAATCGGATGCGACGAACCTCGACGCGCTGCGGCAGCTCGGCGCCCAGGACTTCTCCGCGGCCGTCGTGGGCGTCGGCACGTCCATCGAGTCGAGCGTGCTCATCACGGTGAACCTCGTCGACCTCGGGATCGAGCACATCTGGGCCAAGGCCATCACCCCGGCGCACGGCAAGATCCTCTCCCGCATCGGCGCCAACCACGTCATCTACCCCGAGGCGGACGCCGGCGTGCGCACGGCCCACCTCGTGGGCGGGCGCATGCTCGACTTCATCGAGTTCGACGACGGCTTTGCGATCGTGAAGATGTACCCGCCCAAGGAGACCCAGGGCTTCACCCTGGCCGAGGCGCACATCCGCGAGAAGTACGGCGTCACCGTGGTGGGCGTGAAGTCGCCCGGCGAGGACTTCACCTACGCCCAGCCCGGAACGATGGTCACGCACCGCGACGTCCTCATCGTGGCGGGGCACACCGAGCTGCTCGAGCGCTTCGCCGCCCGCCCGTAGCCGCGCCGTCGGGCATCCCTGCGCCCCGCTTTGAGGCGCGTTCTGCGCTTTGAGGCGGACTTGTCCCGCCTCAAAGCGCTTTTCGCGCCTCAACGCCGCCGTCCCCCTGCACGACGGCGGGCGCCCGGCCTGGGTGCCGGACGCCCGCCGCGCGCAGGGGTCAGGCGAGCTCGATGCTCAGCTGCGTGGCGCGATCCGTGGCCGCCCGCTCGCCCTCGGCGATGGCCTCGCGGACGCCGCGGGCATCGAAGACGGCGATGGCGCGCTCGGTGGTGCCGTTGGGGCTCGTCACGGCGCGGCGCAGGGCGGCCGGGTCCACGCCGTCTGCCTCGAGCATGCGGCCGGCGCCGGCGACCGTGGCGGCGGCCAGCTTGACCGCGAGCTCGCGGTCGAGGCCCAGAGCGACGCCGCCGTCGGCCATGGCCTCGGCGAGGTAGAAGGCGTACGCCGGTCCGGACCCCGAGACGGCGGAGACGGCGTCGATCTGTGACTCGGGCACCTCGAAGACCTGGCCGGAGGCTCCGAACACGGCGGTGGCGCGGGCCACGGCGGCGTCATCGGCATGCGTGCCGCGCGAGAGCCCCACGGCCCCCGCCCCCACCTGCAGCGGCGTGTTCGGCATGGTGCGCACCACGGGCTGGCCGGCCGGGAGCGCGGCCTCCAGGGTGGCAAGCGTGATGGCGGCGGCCACCGAGAGCACCACGGTCTCGGGGCGCAGCCGCGGGGCGATGAGGCGCGCGAGCTCCGCGATGCCCACCGGCTTGACGCCGAGCACCACGACATCGGCGTCCTCGACGGCCCAGAGGTTCCCCTGCGGGTCCTCCCCGGCGGCGCGGGCCGCCACGCCGGTCTCCTCGCTGAGGGCGGCCGCGGAGGCCTCCGAGCGCGTGGTGGCGCGCAGGGCGTCTGCCGGGTGGCCGGCCGCGAGGAGCCCGCGGAGGATGGCGCCGTTCATGTTGCCTGTGCCGAGGAAGGCGATCGTGTCAGTCATGCTTGCCAGTCTTCCACCGGCGCACCCGCGCCGCCACGCGGCGGGGCCGGGTGACGCTCGGCATCAGGCGGCGGGCATCACCGGCCACGCGGCTGGATCCGCGTGACGTGCGGCGTCAGGCGACGGGGGGGGCTGGGAGGCGACGGCCCGACGTCGGGCGCCGACCTCCGTCTGTGAGGCGGCGGTTGCGCTGTGAGGCGGGATGTTCACGCCTCACAGCGCACCACGCACCTCACAGCCCCGCCGGTTGCATCGGCGAGGCCCGCGCCTCAGGGCTGGCCGGGGGCCTCGGGGCGCCGCAGGTGCGTGCGCGCGAACTCGAGGGTCTCCCCCAGCACGCGCTCGAGCTCCCCCGGCACCTTGCGGTAGCGGCGCGTGGAGACCTCGGCCGCGACCCCGCCCGTGAAGCCGGAGGCGGCGAGGAACTGCAGGGTCTCCGCCACGGGTTGCGTGCCCCGCCCCGGCGGCAGGTGCTCGTCGGTGCCGGAGTCGTTGCCGTCGGTCAGGTGAACGTGCGTGAGGCGATCGCCCAGGGCCTGCACGGCCTCGAGGGAGTTCACCCGGCCGATCGCGGCGTGGGAGAAGTCCCACGTGACGTACTCGTAGTCCATGGGCACGGGGTCCCAGTGGGGCAGGTACATCTCGCGGCCGTGCCCGGAGGTGCGCCAGCGGTACATGTTCTCGACGGCGATCTTCACGCCGTAGCTCTCGTTCGCCCGGCGCACGCCCTCCTCGAACCCCGAGGCGTACCTGCCCTGCCACCGAAACGGCGGGTGGACCACCACGACGTCGCAGCCCAGCTCGTGCGCCAAGAGGGCCGAGCGCTGGATCTTGCTCCAGGCGCCGCCCCAGACCTGCTGGGTCAGGAGCAGCGTGGGGGCGTGGATCGCCGTGACGGGGATGCCGAAGCGCTGCACGAGGGCGTGCAGCTGGTCGCCGTCGCGCGAGAGCGAGTTGCCGGTGACCATGACCTCCACGCCGTCGTAGCCCAGGTCCTTGGCCACGGAGAAGGCGTGATCGGGGCCCAGCGGGTACACGGAGGAGGTGGAGAGGGCCACCTTGATGGGCTCCGGCGGCGCCGGCGGCGGGTCGAGGCGCGGGTTCACGGCTGCACCGTGGGGACCCGGTTGACCTCGCGGGAGAGCAGCTCGACCGAGCCAACCCCCACGTAGGCGTCGCCGACGACGTCGTGATCGCGCATGAGCCGATCGAAGCGGTGCAGGATGAGCCCCTCGCGCACGGCCCACGGGCAGATGCGCAGCTCGTCCACGTCCAGGGCCTCCATGGCCGATTCCGCCACGATCGCGCCGGCCAGCAGCTGCGGTGCACGGATGGCAGAGACGCCGGGCAAAGCCGCGCGCTCATCGAAGCTCAGGGCCTCCAGGCGGCGCGACCACAGCTGCAGGTCCCCTCGGCGCAGGAGGCGCTCCACGTACGGTCCCTGCCCGCTTGGCGCGGCCCCGGCCACGCGGGCCAGGGAGCGGAAGGTCTTCGACGTCGCGGCGACAAGATCCGGCTGGGGCTGGGCCTTGAGCGCCTTGACCGGCGCCTCGAGCGTCTCCTCGACGTACTCGCGCAGGGCCGCCACGGAGCTGGGCCGGGGCGGGTCCCCCGGCAGGCGGTCCTTGGTCAGGCGCGCCGCGCCGAGGGGCACCGAGACGGCGGCCACCGGGAACTCGTCCCGGCCCGTGGCCATCTCGAAGGAGCCGCCGCCGATGTCCAGGACCGTGAGGTCCCTGGTGTCCCAGCCGAACCAGCGGCGCGCGGCGAAGTAGGTCATCGCCGCCTCCTGCTCGCCCGTGAGCTCCTCGAGCGTCACGCCGGTGCTGGCCTCGACCTCGTGGATGATCGCGGGGCCGTTGCTGGCACCGCGCAGGGCCGAGGTGCAGAAGGCCAGGAGGTCCTGGACCTTGTGCCGGCCGGCGAAGGCCACGGCCTCGCTCACGAAGGAAAGCAACTCGCGCCGGCCGCGCGGGTTCACCGCGCCGTTCTCGTCCAGGAAGCGCACGAGGGAGAGCGGGCGCTTGTGCGAGGCAAACGCCACGGGGCGCGCGCCCGGATAGGCCTCCACGAGCAAGAGATGCACCGTGTTTGAGCCGATGTCGAGGACCCCAAGCCTCATGCCGCATCCCCCTGGGCGGTCGATTCCGGGCGCACGCGCGCGCCTACTTCTTCTTGGCGGCCGGCTTCTTGGCCGGCGCCTTCTTCGCAGCCGTGGCGCGGGCGGCCGGCTTCTTCGCCGGGGCCTTCGCGCGCTTCTCCGCGAGCATCTCGATGGCCTTCTCGGTGGTGAGTTCCTCCAGCGAGGTGCCGCGGGGAATGGTCACGTTGGTGGTGCCATCGGTGATGTACTCACCGAAGCGGCCCTCCTTGGCCACGATCGGCTTGCCCGACGTCGGGTCCTCACCGAATTCGGCCAGCGGCGGCTTGGCGTTGCCTCGCCCGCGCTGCTTGGGCTGGGCGTAGATGGCGCGGGCCTGTTCCTCGGTGACGGTGAAGAGCTCCTCCTCCGAGGACAGGGAGCGGTAGTCGCCACCCTTCTTCAGGTACGGGCCGAAGCGGCCGTTGGCCGCCGTGATCTCGGTGCCGTCGGCGTCGGTGCCCACCACGCGCGGCAGCGAGAGCAGGCGCAGCGCCTCCTCCAGCGTGACCGTGTGCGGATCCATGCCCTTGAGCAGGCTGGCCGTGCGGGGCTTCTCCTTGGCCGGCTTCTTCTTCGGCTTCGGGTTGCCGTTCTTGTAGTACTCGGTGGGCAGGGAGTCCAGGTAGGCCTGGAGCTGTTCCTCCGTGAGCTCGGGGATGAGCTCGGTGACGTACGGGCCGAAGCGGCCGTCCTTGGCCACGATCGTGCGGCCGTTGCCCGGGTCCTGGCCCAGTTCGCGGTCGCCCGGAACGGCGGCATCCATGAGCTCGCGCGCCTTGGCGGCCGTCAGTTCATCCGGCGCCAGGTCCTCCGGCACATTGGCGCGCTTAGGCTCCGTACCCTCCGGCGCGCCGTCGGGCAGCGCCTCCTCGAGGTAGGGGCCAAACTTGCCCACCCGCAGCGTGATGTCATCCGCCACGGGAATCGAGTTGATGGCGCGGGCGTCGATCTCGCCGAGGTCGTCCACCGTGGCCTTCAGGCCCTCGGCGTCCCCCTCGCCGAAGTAGAAGTTCTGCAGCCAGGCCTGGCGCGAGCGGCGGCCGGCCGCGATCTCGTCGAGGTCGTCCTCGAGCCGGGCCGTGAAGTCGTAGTCGACGTACTGGCCGAAGTGCTCCTCCAGGAGGCGGATCACGGAGAACGCGATCCAGGAGGGGACGAGCGCGCCGCCGCGCTTGGTGACGTAGCCGCGGTCCATGATCGTGGAGATCGTGGGGGCGTACGTGGACGGGCGACCGATCTCGCGCTTCTCCATCTCGGCCACGATGGAGGCCTCGGTGTAGCGCGCGGGCGGGGTCGTCTCGTGGCCGGAGGCCTCGATGTCGCGGCCCGTCAGGGGCGCCCCCTCCGCCAGCTGCGGCAGGCGACGCTCCTCGTCGTCCGCCTTCTCCGTCTCCGCCGAATCCGTGCTCTCCTCGTAGGCGGCCAGGAAGCCGCGGAAGGTGATCACGGTGCCGGAGGCCACGAACTCGGCCACGCGGCCGTCGGCGGCCTGGCCGGCCAGGCGCACGGTGGCGGTGGATCCCTTGGCGTCCGCCATCTGCGAGGCGACGGTGCGCTTCCAGATCAGCTCGTAGAGGCGGTACTCGTCAGCGCCGAGCTGCGAGCGCACCTGGGCCGGCGTGCGGAAGGAGTCGCCGGCCGGGCGGATGGCCTCGTGGGCCTCCTGCGCCGAATCGTTGCGGCCCTTGTACACGCGCGGGTTGCCCGGCACGTACTCGGAGCCGTACAGCTCGGTGATCTGCCGGCGGGCCGCCGTGACGGCCTCGTCGGAGAGGTGCACCGAGTCGGTACGCATATAGGTGATGTAGCCGTTTTCGTAGAGGCGCTGGGCCACCTGCATCGCGATGCGGGAGCTCCACCGCAGCTTGCGGCTGGCCTCCTGCTGCAACGTGGAGGTCGTGAAGGGCGCGGCGGGGCGGCGCGTGTACGGCTTGGACTCGACCGAGCTGACCTTGAAGGCCGCCCCCTCGAGGGAGGCGACGAGCGAGGTCGCGGTGGCCTCGTCCAGGTGCACGGCGCCGGCCTTGGCGGCGGCGGGGCGCAGGGCACCGCGGTCGTCGAAGTCGCGGCCGCTGGCCACGCGGGAACCGTCAACGGTGGAGAGGCGGGCACGGAAGGACTCGCCGGAGCCCGCCACGAACTCGCCGGCCAGGTCCCAGTACGAGGCCGAGCGGAACGCCATGCGCTCGCGTTCGCGCTCCACCACGAGGCGCGTGGCCACCGACTGCACGCGGCCGGCGGAGAGGCCTCGGCCCACCTTGCGCCACAGCACCGGGGAGATCTCGTAGCCGTAGAGGCGGTCGAGGATGCGGCGCGTTTCCTGCGCATCCACGAGGTCCATGTCGAGCTCGCGCAGATTGTTCAGGCCGCGCTGCACGCCCTCCTTAGTGATCTCGGTGAAGGTCATGCGGTGCACGGGCACCTTGGGCTTCAGAACCTCGAGCAGGTGCCACGAGATGGCCTCGCCCTCGCGGTCCGCATCGGTTGCGAGGTAGAGCTCGTCGGCGTCCTTCAGCTCGCGCTTCAGGTCAGCCACGCGCTTCTTCTTGTCCGGGTAGACCACGTAGTAGGGCTCGAAGCCGTGATCCACGTCCACCGCGAACTTGCCGACGGGGGACTTCTTGAGCTCGGCGGGGAGCTCGGAGGGCTGCGGAAGATCGCGGATGTGCCCCACGGAGGCGTCCACCACAAAGCCCTCGCCGAGGTACTTGGCGATGGACTTGCTCTTGGCAGGAGACTCCACGATCACGAGCTTCTTACCGGTGGGTTCCTTGGCCTTGGCGGGCACAGCACTCCTTCATGTCTGGCGCGCGGCGGCTGTGGGTAGGCGCCGCAGACAGTGCTAACCCTAACGCCCGCCGGGGGCAGGTGGTGCCGTTCCCGAGCGGGCGCCGGTGCCCTCGCCGGGGCGCTCACACCGTGAGGGTCGGCGATTCTTGCTCGGCTCAGGCCTCGGCGGTCGGCTCGGGCTGCTCTGGCACCGCGGGGTTGCCCGGCTTGTGCCCGCGATCGGGGAAGGCCGAGAGCAGGTAGTGCACGCGCCGCGCATCGGCGTGGCCGTCCTCCACCTCGGCCGAACGCAGCTCGAACTCGCGCACCAGGTCGAAGACCCGCTCGAGGAACTCCTCCTCCGCCTCGCTGTCCAGCACCATCGAGCCCTGCGCCTTGTAGGGATGGGCGCGGACGGAATCGTCGGTGTCTCGCACCTGGCTGCGGAAGTCGATCTCGGTAGCGAGCCGCTCGCGGTACTGGCTCAGCTCCATGTCGGTGTACGCCATGATGCCGGCCTGGGAATCCCGCAGCGGCGAGATCACGAGCTGCTCGCCCGTGGCCTTCCACCGGCGCTCGCGGGCGTCTCCGGCGGAGGCGGCACGTTCAACGAGCCCGAACCGCTCGAGCGCGCGCAGGTGATAGCTCATGGCGCTCGGGGTCAGATTCGAGCGGGAAGCGAGCTCGGTGGCGGTGCGGGAGCGGCCGGAGGAGAACAGTTCATCGAGCGCCTCCATCCGGGCTTGGTGCGCGAGGGCGCGCACGGCCTGCGGATCGGAGATCACCACGCGCCGCGGCGCGGAGGGTCGCTCCGGCCGAACGCGGGGCTGCGCTCCACGCGCGCCGGGATCCAGGGTGGTCATGCCCTGGGACTCTACTCGCCGGGCGCCAGGAAGCGCAGGAATCCTTGCGCAAGTAAGTCACGTGCTGACGCAAGCAGCTCCTCGGCGCTCGGTCCGCTCCCCGGTGCGCTGGCCTCCAGCAGGGCGCACACGGCGCGGGCGATGGACCCGAGCGGCAGCTCCCCATCGCACGCCGAGACGAGCCCGGCCTCGGCGGTGGAGAGCAGCCGGACGCGCCGCAGCCCGGCCCCCTGCCGCAGCAGGATGGCCTGGGGGTGTTCGTCCCCCGGCCGGGAGTGGGTCTCCACCGTCACATCGTCCGGCACGACGGCGTGCACCAGCTCGGTCTGGGCGCTCGCCACCGCATCCAGTCGCCACACGCTCTCCCCCAGCGTGGGGCCGAGCGGCTGCGCCACGGGATGCTCGATCGTCTCGAAGCGGCGTCCGACCCCCGCCGGCGCGCCGCTCGCCGTGCGCCGCAGCCACACGAGGCCCAGGCCCACCCCGCCCACGCCGCGCGAGGCGAAGTCGTCGAGGTACTGGGCGTAGCGCAGCTCGGAGGCGGCGCGATCGCGCGTCTCCGAGGCGTCACGAAGCCAGGTTTCCGCGTACCCCTCCGGCGTCTCGACGTCGCGCTGGATCACCCACGCCTCGACGCCCTCCGGCGTCCAGGCGGCGGGGCGCCCGGCCCAGCCGGGCACCTCGGCCCCGGTGACCGGATCGCTGGCCGCCGCGTCGTCGAGCAGCGCCGCTTCCGGGATCTCCCAATTGGCGAGCATCTGCACGGTGCCGCCCGGCGCGAGCACCGTGGCGAAGTCCCGCCACAACGAGGCCACGAGCGTGTCCCCGGCCATCCCGCCGTCGCGGTAGGTGAAGCGCTCGCCCTCGTCCTCCCCCGCGCGGCGCGGGGTGATCACGAAGGGGGGATTGGAGACGACGAGGTCAAACTCCTGCCCGGCCACCGGTTCCAGGAGCGAGCCCCGCAGCAGGCGCACGCGCGCCCCCAGGTCCAGCGGGTCAAGCCCCAGCGCCTCGGCGTTGAGCAGCAGGTTGAACCGCGTGAAGGCGAGGGCCCGCTCGGAGAGGTCGGTGGCCGTGACGTGCTCGCAGTGCGCCAGCAGATGAAAGGTCTGGATGCCGCAGCCGACGCCCACGTCGAGCGCGCGGGCCGCCGGCCGCCGAATGGTCGCTGCCGCGAGCGTGAGGGAGGCTTGGCCGATGCCCAGCACGTGGTCGTGACGCAACACCCCGGGGCGCTGGTGGGCGCCGAGATCGGAGGCGACCCACAGCTCGGCGTCCGCGTCCGAGGCGTGCGGGCGCAGGTCGATGCTTGCGCGCAGGAGCCCCTCGCCGGCCGGTGCCGCTTCGATCAGGCCGAGCTCCAGCGCGCCCTCCGCGCCGAGCCGCGGCAGGGCGGCGTCGAGGCGCTCGGCCGGCAGGTCCTCCGCCAGGAGGAACAGGCGCACGAGCGCGGCCAGCGCGTCGTCAGGGCGCTCCAGCTCGCGGGCGGCCAGCGCGCGCCGCGCGGCGACCGGGTACTCGCGCCCCAACGCCGCCATGGCCCGTTCCCCGAGGGCCTCCTCGATCCGCGCATGGCTGAATCCGGCGCTCCTCAAGTCACCCGCCAACCCGTCCAAGCGCCCCTGCAGATCGCTACGGGGGGCGTCTTGCACACGCGAGAAAGCTGGCGTTTGGCTGGAATTTTCGTGGCTCACCCCCACAGTCTAGGAAAGGACGCCGGAGCCGAGGATCGATGCAGAACCGTGGCTTCACGAGTGTCACGCTCAAGCCAAACGTCGGTAGGCTCGGCCCATGGTTGCTAATGCGAGTGATGAACTGATCGGCACCTGGGTCCGCGGTTGGGCCGAGGCCCGCGGCTACGAAACCCGACACGACGGGCCCATCCACGCCTATCGACGCACGGGCCAGGACGCGGAGCACTGGGAGTATGTGATCCACAATCCCACCGCCGAACAGCTCGGCGCGCTCGCCACCGCCCTGCACGAGCACCCCGGCCGCCGCGTCACGGCGTTCACCAAGGACATCGACGCGCTCGTGGCGAACTCGCGCGAGGCCGGCCTGGAGCTCGTCTCGCAGCGCGAGGCCCTCATGGTCACCGATATGACGGTCCAAGACGTTGAGCCTCCCCGCCTGGAGGAGGGCCTGCGCTGGGAAGAGAAGCGCGACGGCAACCACGCGTGGGTCTCGCTGCACCGGACCGAGGACGAGGCGGTGCTCGCCTCCGGCCATGTCGCCTCCATCAACGACTACGCGGTCTTCGACCGCATCGTCACCGCGCCGGAGTTCCGCCGCCGCGGCTACGGCTCGCTCGTGACCCGCTACCTGGCCTCCATCGCCACCGAGTCCGACGCGGACGAGGGCCTGCTCGTGGCCAGCACCGACGGCTACGAGCTCTACAAGTACCTCGGGTGGACGCTGCTCGGCACCATGGCTGTGCTCGAGGCACCCAACACCGAGGACGGACACGAGCGCGTGGGGCACACCGCCTGACTCATTGATGCACTTTCGGCGCGTGCTTGCGTCGCGCTCGCGGGGCGCCGGGTTTCCCGGCGCCCCGCGCACGTCTGAGCCCGTGGTTGGGGTGGCGACCGCCCGGCGTCGGGCGGCAGAAGAGCGCGTGGAAGGATAGGACCCCATGAAGGACTTCCGGACGCTCATCCCGCTGCTGGGTCGGGGAGAGGACCCGGAACAGCTGCAGCACGTGCACACCTTGCCGGCCGCCGAGGCGCGCTACGCCGCGTGGCCTGCGTGGCTCAGCCCGTCCGTGCGCGAGGCGTTCGCCGCCCGCGGGATCGCCGAGCCCTTTATCCACCAGGTGCAGGCGGCGCAGTCCATCCACGCCGGCGCCCACACGATCGTGGCCACCGGCACCGCCTCGGGGAAGTCCATGGCGTACTGGATGCCCTCGCTCGACGCCGTGGTACGCGGCGGCCTGACGCCCGATGGCACGCGGACGGCGGGGCGCGGCGAGAGCACCGTGCTCTACCTCTCCCCCACCAAGGCGCTCGCGGCCGACCAGCTGTCCTCGGTCCAGACGCTGCGCATCGAGGGGGTGCGCGCCGCCGCGTACGACGGCGATACCCCGCGCGAGGAACGCCGTTGGGTGCGCGAGCACGCCAACGTGGTCTTCACCAATCCGGACATGCTGCACTTCGGCATCCTGCCCAACCACGTGCAATGGGCCGGGTTCCTGCGGCGCTTGACCCACGTGGTGGTGGACGAGGCCCACGGCTACCGTGGGGTCTTCGGCTCGCACGTGGCGGTGCTGCTGCGGCGGCTGCGGCGCGTGGCCCGTTCCTACGGCGCGGCGCCCATCATGGTGGGCGCCTCGGCGACCAGTGCGGATCCGGCCACCAGCTTCTCGCGGCTCATCGGCTCCCCCGCCGCGGCGTTCGACGACGACGCCTCGGCGCGCGGCGAGCGCACGGTGGCGCTGTGGGAGCCGCCGCTGACGGATCAGCGCGGCGAGAACGGCGCGTTCTTGCGGCGCACCGCCATCGCGGAGACCTCCGACATGCTGGCAAACCTCGTGTGTGCCCACGTGCGCACGCTGGCCTTCATTCGCTCGCGGCGCGGTGCCGAGGCTATCTCCACCACGGCCGCGCGGCTCGTGGGCGAGATCGATGCGAGCCTGCCCCATCGTGTGGCGGCCTATCGTTCCGGCTACCTGCCGGAGGAACGCCGCGAGCTCGAGGCCGGGCTGCGCAGCGGCCAGCTCTTGGGCGTGGCCTCGACCTCCGCCCTCGAGCTGGGCATCGACGTGGCGGGGCTCGACGCCGTGCTCGTGGCCGGTTGGCCGGGGACGAGGGCCTCGTTCTATCAGCAGATCGGGCGCGCCGGTCGCGGCGGTCAAGACGCGCTGGCCGCCTTCATCGCGGCGGACGATCCGCTCGACACCTACCTCGTGCACCATCCGGAGGCCGTGTTCGGCGCCGGCGTCGAGGCGACGGTCTTCGACCCGGACAACCCTTATGTGCTGGGCCCGCACCTCTGCGCGGCGGCCTCCGAGCTGCCGCTGCGCCCGGACGAGGTCGAGGACGTGTTCGGGCCGCGGGCGCCCGGCATCGTGGCCGACCTCGTGGAGCGCGGTTACCTGCGCCGCCGCCCCGCCGGCTGGTTCTGGACCCATCCGCAGAGCGCGCACGAGATGGTGGAGCTGCGTTCCGCCGGCGGCGGCCCGGTCACGATCGTCAATGCGGAGGATGGGACCGTGCTTGGCACCATGGACTCGCCGCAGACGCACTACCAGGCGCACACCGGCGCGATCTACATCCACCAGGGGCGCACGTATCTGGTGGAGGAACTCGACGAGGCGAACCACGTGGTGGTGGTCTCGCGTGCCCAGCCCGAGTACTACACCCAGGCGCGCGACATCACGACGGTGGAGGTCATCGAGACCGAGCACAGCGAGACGTGGGGCGAGATCGGCGTGCACTTCGGCGACGTGCAGGTGACGACGCAGGTGGTCTCCTTCCAGCGCAAGGCGCTCGTGAGCAACGAATTGCTGGGCGAGGAACCCCTCGAGCTCGAGCCGCGCGTGCTCTTCACGAAGGCCGTGTGGTTCACGATCCCCGAGCCGCGCCTGCACGCAGCAGGGGTGGACGCCGAGACCGCGCCGGGGGCGCTGCACGCCGCCGAGCACGCCGCGATCGGGATGCTGCCGCTCGTGGCCTCGAGCGACCGCTGGGACATCGGCGGCGTGTCCACCGCCCTGCACGCCGACACCGGGACGCCCACGATCTTTGTGTACGACGGCCATCCGGGCGGCGCCGGCTTCGCCGAGCGGGCCCACGCCATGGCCCCGCACTGGCTGCGGGCGACGCGCCAGGCGATCCTCGCGTGCGAGTGCTCCAGCGGCTGCCCGTCCTGCGTCCAGTCCCCCAAGTGCGGCAACCGGAACAACCCGCTCGACAAGCACGGCGCCGTGAAGCTCCTCGGCGAGATCCTCCGCCTCGTCCCCGCCGAGCGCGGGCGACGCTGAGCCGCGCCCCTCACGGCGGGGCGCCGGCGACGGCCTCCGCCCGGGCCGGAGGCAACGGGAACACGCCCCACCCCGGCGCGCGTTCCGAGGCGACGCTGACGATGGCGGAGGCACCCTGAGCCGCGCTGAGGGCCGAGGTGGTGCGGCAGCTCAGCAGTCGCGCCCCGTTGCGGGCCGCGACCTGGGCCGCGGCCGCGCACGGCTCGCCTACCGTGCCCAGGCCCCGGGCGGCGTCGGAGGCTGCCAGCGCGGCCAGCTCCGCCGCACCGGCCGCGCGGCTCTGTTCGAGGCCGGCCGACGTCCACAGCAGCACCGCCACGATCCCTGCACCCGCGGCGGCCAGCAGCCCCAAGGCCAACGCCGTGGCCGATCCCTGCTCGCCCCACCGCGTCCCGCTCGCCGGGCGTCCGGTGAGCGAGAGGCCCACGGATGGGCGATGGCCGGGCACCGACCCCACCGGACCTGCCCGTCCGGGGCTCATTCGAGGCCCGCTTCCACGCGGGCCGCCGCCGTGCCGGTGACCGTCATGGAGGGACCGAGGAGCCCCCACAACGGCACGGTGGTGTGCACCGTGACCTCGGCCCACTCGCCCTCCCGGGCAACCGAGACCGTGGCTTCCTGGCCGGCAAAGCGTGCGGCGCTTTCCGCCGGCCCGCCTCTGGCCGCCTCGCGAGCCACCGCACCGGCCGCCTGCTGCACCCTCACGGTGGCCGCACCGAGCACGCCCACCGCCACGATGCTCAAGAGCGCGAGCAGGACCACCGGGAGCACCACAGCGAACTCGGCCGTGACGCTTCCGCGCTCGCGGCCTCCGGGGCCCTCCCGGCGATCCCCGCCCACCTCAGCCGCCGATCGCCTGGCGGATGAGGTTCATGAGCATTCCCCGCACCTCGCCGCTGCCCAGGATCGCCACGAGCAGCCCGGCGAAGCCGACGGCGGCCAGCGTGACGATGGAGAACTCGGCGGTGGCGATCCCGTCCTCGCCCCTGAACCGTTGCGGCCCCGCGCCGTCTCCCGGGGCAAGGGGATGCCCTCGTGTTGATTGCTTCTTCATGCCGCTCCTTCGGATACGCCCGGTGGGGCCGGGTCCCCGCGCCGCATTCGGCCCGAATTCAAGCCTGCCGGGCCGGGCTGCCGCGCGCTGGGCCCCAGCGCCTCACGGTGGACAGGAGGGCGCCTCACACCCGATGTGAGGGGAGCCAGCCTCACAGCCACGGCAAGAGCGCCAGCGCCACGGGGACGATCCCGAGGCAGACGAAGGCGGGGAGCGCGCACAGCCCCAGCGGCAGCACGAGGCGCACCGTCATGGCCGCCGCCTGGGTCTCGAGTTCCCTCGCGACCCTGCGCCTCGCCTCCGTCGCGGCATCGCTGAGGAGCGCCGACGCAGGGGCGCCGGTGCGAAACGAGAGCCACAGCGGGGCGGCAAGCAGGGAGGATCCGGGGCACGATGCCCAGGCCTGCTCCCACCCGGATCCCCACGTGAGGCGCGCGCCGACCGCCGCGAGACCGGGCGCTGGCCCCTCCGCCGATCCGGCGGCGACCAGCGCCTGTTCCAGGCTCATGCCGCTCTCCAGCAAGGCGGCCAGGGTGTCGCACACGAGCGGCACGTGCTCGGCCGGCACTGCCGGCACGGCGGGCACGGCGGTCCCCTGCCGGGGCGCCCCCGCAGGGGCGTCGTTGCCCCGGCCCGGGTCGCGGCGGGCGCGCCCCGGCCGCCGTACACCCCCGGCCGACCGACGGCCCCGTGCCGAGAGCAACCACACGCAGGCGGCGAGCGCCGCAGCGCACAGGAGGCCGGCTACCGGCTGCGCCGCCAGCCCCGTAGTCAGCCCCGCGGCCAGTCCCGTGGCAGGCCCCGCGGCTGGCTCCGCCGCCACCCCCGTAGTCAGCGGCGTGGCCAAGGGCGGGGCCAGACCGGCCAGCCCGGCCGCGACGCCGATCCCGTTCGGCACGGCGATCACCGTGCACCCCCGCCAACGGCGACACTGCCACGGCGGCCCCGGGAGGCCGGTGCTGGGGAGGCCACGCCCCGCCTTGACCACACGAGGGCCGCCACCCAGAAGCCCACACCGAGCAAGGCCGTGACCCGGCCCGGGACCGTGGTGGCGAGGACGTCGAGGGGGCGTGCACCGAGCGCCTGCGCCAACACCAGCCCTCCCACGGGCAGCCACGCGAGCACCTTGCGGGTCGTGGCGGCGGCCGCCGCCCCCGCTTGGCGTGCCCGCAACGCGTCGGCCGTCGCGGCGGCGTCCCCCGCCAGCCGTTCGAGCAAGGAGGCGAGCGGCGCTCCCGTCGCGCTGGCCATCGAGCACACCCACCGCAGCTGCCGCCAGCTGGAACCGACCCCGTGCGGCCGCCCCGGCGCCCGCGAGGGATCGGCGCGCGGGAGCTCCGCCCCGGCGGCGAGCGCGAGGCTCACCGAGCGGCAGACGGCCCTCCAAGCCGACCCCAGGTCCTCGTCGAGGCGGGTCGCCACCGCCCGGCGCCCGCCCAGCGCGCGCCGCCCGCCCCCTGCGCGTGGCGCGCGGTTCGCACCGGCGAACGCCCGATCCGCGCTCACCGTGCCGTGCCGGCCGGTTCCGCCCGCCGCTTCGGTTCCGGCGCCGGCCCCGTCCCGCTCCGCGAGGGTCGCGAAGGCCTGCGCCGGGGTCGCCCCCGCCCGCAGCAGCGCGGCAAGCCGCGTGAGCCGTTCCCTCGCCACGTCGCACTGGCGCATCCTGAGCTCCATCGACCCCTCCGCTGCCGCCTCCACCGTGCGTCCCCGCGAGCCCGGCCCCGGACCCGGCCGGGGACGGAGACGCGGACGGGGCCGGGCACTGGGCCTGCCCGGGGACAGGAGCACGGCGGCGAGGCCCGCGGCCGCCGCCGCGGCAAGCCACGCGCTCATGCGGCAGCACCTCGCCTGTGGGCGGCGAACCAGGCGAACGCCGGGCCCGGCCGAGGTGCGCCGCCCGGATCGGTGTCCACGATCGCCTCGCTTTCGAGCCGCCCGCCGGCGCTCACGAGCCGCACCATGGACACGGGGCGCCGCCGCCCGTCCGCGTCGCGCCCGAGATGCACCACCGCGTCCAGCGCGGCCGACACCAGCAAAGCCGTGGAGCGTTCGTCCCAGCCCGCCAGCGCCCCGAGGGCGATCAACCGGGCCGGAACGTCCTCGGCGGCGTTCGCGTGCACCGTCCCCGCCGCACCGTGATGCCCGGTGTTCAGCGCCATGAGCAATTCGCGGATCTCCTCACCGCGGCATTCGCCCACCACCAGGCGATCCGGCCGCATTCGCAGCGCCTGCCTGATCAGCTCCGCCAGGCCCACCTCGCCGCGCCCCTCGGCGTTGCTCGCGCGGGTCTGCAGCGCCACCACGTGCGGGTGGGCGGGGGCCAGCTCACCGGCGTCCTCGACCACCACGATGCGCTCGTGCTGCGGACTGGCGGCCAGGAGCGCGGAAAGCAAGGTGGTCTTGCCCGCTCCCGTGCCGCCGGAAATCAGCAGATTCATGCGTGCGTCGACAGCGTGGCGCAACCAGCCGCGCCAGGGATCGTCGCGCCCGGGAAACAGTTCGGCCAGCGTGGACTCCCTGCGGCCGAGGACGCGGATCGAGAGCACCGTTCCTTCCCTCGAGACGGGCGGCAGCACGGCGTGCACACGCCAGGGGCCGAGCACCACATCAGCGAAGGGTCTCGCGTCATCGATGCGCCTGCCGCCCAGCGCCATGAGCCGCGTGGCCAGGCGCCTGCGTTCCTCGTCGTCGTCCATCCGCAGGGGCGCCAGGTGCAGGCCGGCCGCGTCCTCCACCCACACGGCACCGTCCGCCAAGACGAGGACATCGCTCACGCCCGGTGCCTCGGCGAGCGCCTGCAAGGGCCCCAGGCCGATCAGCCGCTCGCTCACCCACGCCCCCACCGAGCGCAATTGCGCCGCACCGCGCACGGGGGTCAGCGCGGCCACGGCCTCGAGCACCCGGGCCGGGGTGACGGCGCCGCTGCCCACGCCGAGCCGCTCGCGCACCGCCTCGAGCAGCTCGGGGGTGGGGTCGCCGCGCCCATCGAGATAGCCGCTCATGCGACACCCGGCGGCAGCCCGGCCAGGAGCCGCGGCAGCCACAGCCGGTGCGCCAGCCGCGAGAGGGCCCGTCCGGGTTCGGACCCGGCCGGATCGGGGGCGCTCCCGGCCCAGGCCGAGCCCGTGAGCCGAGCCAGCTCCGGTCCGTCAGGACTCCGGCCGCGCCCCCTCAGCACGGCGACGCTCACGCTCGCGCCGGCGCTGCGGTGCCGGGGCCAGCCGCCCACGCCGCTGGCGCACGCCAACACATGCGCCGCTCCGCCCGGGCTCCGGTGCAGCGGCCAGGCGAGGGCCCCGACGCTCAGAATCACGAGCTCGAAGCTCTGGGCCAGTGCGCCGCACACCGCCTCGACGTCGCGCGGTCCCAGCCGTGCCGGGTCCTCGTCCCCGCCCCAGCCGAGCCGCGCGATGCCGCCGTCCGTGGCCAGCAGCCGCGGCAGCCCGGCCACCGAGCCGTCCACGGCCCAGCGCCGCGCCGCCTCCCAGCCGGGCGTCCCCGGCTCGGTGTCCCAGCGCGCGGCCGAGCTCGGGTCCGCGTCCACGAGCACCACGCTGTCCCCGTGTGCCTCGGCGGCGCGGGCCAGGGCCAGCGCCGCGCGCTGGCTTCCTCCCGATCCCCCGAGGCCGCCCACGGCCAGCACGACGCCGCCGCACGAGCGGGTGCCCCACCGGGCTCCCAGCCACGTGGCACCCGACGGCAATGTGACGAGCGGAAGGCCGGGATGGCGGGCGCCCAGCGCCCACGCCTCCTCGCCGTCGGCCCCCACCAGCACGGCGCCGCGCGGCGGAGCGGGCTCCTCCACGCTCCACAGCACACGGTTGGCGCCCGACTCGGGGCCGGCGGCCTGCGCCCGTCCCGATCGTCGATCGCTCGGCGCGGCGTCCCGCGCGTCGAGGTAGGCATCCGCCCCGGGGAAAACCTCGGCCGCCAGCCCGGCGGCCCAGAGCGCCGACTGCACGTGGGTCAGGAGCGGTTCGCGCACCCCCACGACGTCGATGCTCCCCGCCCCCGGCGCGAGGGGTCCCACTCCCGGCTTCCCCGCGTGCCCGGCGCGGGCCGCGTCCGGGCCGGTCCCCCGGGCGCCGCCCGCGCGCTGCGTAGTCTCCGGGGCCAGCCGCTCGGCGGGAGGCCGGGCCACCGGCGCCCGTGGCCCAGGGGCGCGCGCGTCCGCCCGTGCCCCCGCCAGCCACGCGCTGCGCCCTGGCTCCGGTGCGCTTCCCGTCTCGTCCCGTCGCCGAACTCCCTCGCCGACGCCGACGCCGCCGGGGCGGCCCCGTGCGCCGCCGTCCGCACCCTCCACGCCGTCGATACCGCCCCCTAGGCGAGCCCGTGTGCCGCCGTTCGGGCCTTCCACGCCGTCGGCCGGCCCGCCCGGTCCCTCCCGGCCGGCCCGCCGGAACACCACCGCCTCGACCTCCCGCCACGACGTGTCCTCCGGCCGGCCCGCGGTCCACGCGTGCACCCGCGCCCGGTCCCCGACCGCCTCCCGCGCCGCGGTAGCCTCCCTCGCGACGGCCGCTTCCCGAGGCCCGCCCGCGAGCACCGCGACGCCGCGGGAGGCTCCCCTGCGCCGCCGTGGCTCCTTCCGCCTGGGTTCCTTCTCTAGCGTCCACATGCCTCCAGCCTGCGCGCGGACCCCGCGCGGCGCGCACCCCGTAGGGGCCCGCCGTGGACCGCCGCCGGCTGTGAGGGAAGCCGACCCCAACCCATGCGGAACCGGAGCGTCGGCCCCTTCGGGAAGAATGTCCCCATGACGGCCTACCTCCTGGCCCCGCTGGCTGGCGAGGCTCTCGCCCAGCCCCGCGCCGTCGTCGTGCCCTTGGACACCGCCGGCCGGCCCACCGGGCGCGGCACCGAGGCGAGCGTCGCCGAGCTTCCCGCCGTCGTGGCCGGGATCGAGGCGGCGGACCCCGCCGCACGCTGGGTCTGGGAGGACACCCGCCTGTCCTATCCCGCCCTGCTCGCGGCGGGCGTGGAGGTGCGGCGCTGCCACGATCTCGGCCTGGCCGCGCAGCTACTCGCCGGGGCGCTCGGGTACCTCCCCACTCCCGGGCTCCCGCCCCGCCGCCTCCCCGAGCTGCCGGCGGAGCCCACGCAGACCGAGCAGGACGCCCTCTTCTCCGCCCTCGCCCCGGCCCCCGCGAGCCCGCAGGAGCTGGCGGCCGAGTACGCGGCGCAGCTCGCCGCGCTCGCCTCCGCCGGACCCGGCGGCCGCCGGCTGCACCTCCTCGCCTCCCTCGACGCGGCCGGCTCGCTCATCGCCGAGGAGATGCGCCGCGACGGCGTGCCGTGGGACCGCACCGAACACGAGCGCCTCCTCGAGGAGCGCCTGGGCCACCGCGTGCCCCACGGCACGCGCCCCGCCAAACTCGCCGACCTGGTCGAGGTGCTCCAGGACCTGCTGGACGCCCCGCGGCTCAATCCCGACTCGCAGCCGGAGCTCCTGCGCGCCCTGCGCGGGGCCGGCCTGGATGCGCGCAGCACGCGCCGCTGGGACCTCGAGGAGCTCGCGCACCCCGCCATCGAGCCACTCCTGCGCTACAAGAAGCTGCAGCGCCTCCTCACGGCCAACGGCTGGGCCTGGCTGGACGCCTGGATCCGCGACAACCGCTTCCACCCCGAGTACGTCGTGGCCGGCGTGGTCACCGGCCGTTGGGCCAGCCAGGGCGGCGGCGCCATGCAGATCCCCCACGACGTCCGTTCGGCCGTCCGCGCGGACCCCGGCCACGTCCTCGTCGTCGCCGACGCGAGCCAGCTGGAGCCGCGCGTGCTCGCCGCTCTCAGCGCCGACCACGCGCTCGCGGAGGCGGCCCGCGGCAAGGACCTCTACCAATCCATCGCGGACAAGGCCTTCAACGGCGACCGGGACATGGCCAAGGTCGCCATGCTCGGGGCGATGTACGGCGGCACTACTGGCCCCTCGGCCGCCATGGCGCCCCGGCTGGCCGCGGCCTACCCGCGCGCCACGGCCTTCCTCGAGGAGGCGGCCCGCACGGGCGAGCGCGGCGGCACCGTCCACACCTGGCTGGGCCGCACCTCGCCGAAGCCGGCGCCCTTCGGCGGGCGCGGCGCGGCGTCTGGACCGGACGGGCCCACGGGCCCGGGGGCGGGCGATGAAGCGCCCGACGCCGCGGGGCCGGGCTCAGGGGGCGGCCTCACCGGGGCGCCTGGAGCCGCTCACGAGGGCGCGCCGCGCGGCGGCGGGGACCCGGCGGCCGCCGCCCGGGCCTGGGGGCGCTTCACCCGCAACTTCGTGGTGCAGGGAACGGCGGCCGAGTGGGCCGAGTGCTGGATGGCGGACCTGCGGGCCCGGCTGCGCTCCGGCGCGCCCGGCTCGCGGCAGGTCTTCTTCCTGCACGACGAAATCATGATCCATGCCAAGGAATCCGAAGCCGTGGACGTCGAGATCGCCCTCCGGGGCGCGGCCGAGGGAGCCGCGCGCCTGCTCTTCGGCGACATCCCGGTGGACTTCCCCATCTCGGTGGGGGTCGCCAAGGACTACGCGAGCGCGAAGTAGGCCCCGCCCGGCGACGGCTGGCCCGGGTCAGTACCCTGGCGGCCGCAGCCGATCGCCCTGGTCCCACGGCTCGGTCCAGCCCAGTTCCTCGAAGAGCCCGTCGAGGATCGCCGCCGTGAAGCCCCACAGCAGGCCGTGCTCGGTCCGGAAGGCCGGCATGGTCCATTCGACCCCGCCGCGCTCCAGCACCGTCAGACACCGGCGCTCGGGGTTGAGCAGATCGGCCACCGGCATGCGGAACACGGCCGCCGATTCTCCCGCGTCGACCACGCCGACGGCGCTCGGCGCCCGCCACCAGGCCACCACGGGGGTCACGGTGAAGTTCGAGACGGTCGGGGCCAACGGCAGCGCGCCCAACACCTCGACGCCGGTCGGTTCCAGCCCGGTTTCTTCCACCGCCTCCCGCAAGGCGGTCGCCACGGCGCCGGCGTCCTCTGGGTCGGCGCCGCCGCCGGGGAACGCGATCTCCCCGGCGTGATCGCGCAGGGTCGACGCCCGCACCACGAGCAGGACGTCGAGCTCAGCCGGCACACTCGGCGAGGCGTGCTCGGCCGGCTTCCCGTCCAGGGAGCCGAAGAGGACGAGCACCGAGGCGCTGCGGGCCGGCCGATCGCCCACCGGCGGGCGTACGCGCCGCAGCCGCGCGTACGGGGCCTCGCGCTCGGGATCCGCCGCGTAGGCGGCGGCGAGCGCCGCGAGCTGTTCGCGTGCCGAGGTGCACGACGGCGCCTGGTCGGCCTGGGTGCCCATGGAAACCTCTCGCAGGGGCCTCCCGCCAGGGGCGGCCGCGGTGTGACAACGTCGGATGGTGAGGGGCGTCAGGGCCCGAGCGGATGGCCCATGGCCCGCAGCTGGCGGCGCGTATAGCCCTCGAGCATCAGCCGGTGCAGTTCCTCGCGCCCCGGGGCCAACTCGTACTTCAGCAGGGCCTCCGCCGCCTCAGGATCGGTCTCGCCCTCGCCGTAGGAGGGGCACCATTGCGCCACGGGGCAGGCGCCGCAGGCCGGCTTCTTCGCGTGGCAGATGCGCCGGCCGTGGAAAATCAGGTGGTGCGAAAGCATCGTGTAGTCGCGCTTCTCGAAGAGCTCGCCCACCTCCGCCTCGACCTTGACCGGGTCCTCCTGCTCGGTCCACGCGAAGCGCCTGGCCAGCCGCCCGAAGTGGGTGTCCACCGTGAGGCCCGGGCGATCGAAGGCGTTGCCGAGCACCACAAAGGCCGTCTTGCGGCCCACCCCCGGCAGGGTGACGAGGTAGTCGAGGTCCTCGGGCACCCGGCCGTCCTGCTCCGTGACGAGGCGTCGCGAGAGCTCCTGGATGTTGGCGGCCTTGGTCTTGTAGAAGCCCGTGGGGCGCACGATCTCCTGGACCGCCGCGCTCGGCGCGCCGGCCAGCGCGAAGGCGTCGGGGTAGGCGCCGAAGAGCACCGGCGTGACCTCGTTGACCTTGACGTCGGTGGTCTGCGCCGAGAGCACGGTGGCCACGAGCAGCTCGAAGGGGTTCTCGAAGTCGAGCTCGGCCACCACGTACGGGTAGGTCTCGGCGAGCACCTTGTCGATCTTGCGGGCCCTGCGCTTCTTTCCCAGCTGCGTCTCGTCGCGCATCACCGTGGCGCGGCGCTGGGCGGGGCTCAGGCGAGGGGGCATCAGCCGCGTTCCAGGTCGGTGACATCGCGCAGGAGCGCCTCGCGGCCGTCGTCGTGGCGCACCACGAGCCCCTCCGGCAGCGTCCGCACGGCGAGGAACCACTCCCCGGGCACCACCGTGAACTCCACGGCGCCGGTGGCCCGGTTCACTGCGGGCCTGGCGTCGGGGACGGCGAACCAGAACGCCGCCGGCTCGGCCTGCTCCGGAACCCGGGAGGATCCGATCACCGCCGTGTACGGCGCCGCGGCGCCGGGAACGCCGTGGCCGTCACCGCCGGCGGAGGCCTCGGGAGCCGCAGGCGAGGGCGCCGTCGAAGGGGCCGGCGCGGCCGGCCCCTCGGCGCCGCTGGCCCAGCCCGCGCCCGGCTGCAGCGGCCCGCCCTGCCCGCCGTGCGCCGTCGGGCCTTGCTCCCCCGCCGGCGGCTCCGGGGCGCCGGAGCCGCCGGGCACGCGCCAGCCGCCCGCCTCCGCCTCCGCGACGTCGCGGCGCAGCAACGGGACCCCCGGCTGCTGCACGAAGTCGGCGGTGAAGGTGGAGATCCAGGAGACGCCCCAGCTGGCCAGGACAAGCGCCGCGGCGCCCAGCACAGCAAAGAGCTGGGCGAACGCGCCGGCGCCGCCCAGCCCGCCGAGGGCCACCACGAGCGCGCCCGCCGCCACCACGGCGCACAGCTGATCAAGCGAGAAGGACCCGAGATCGAGGCGGGCACGCCCGCGCAGGCGGCGCCAGGCGAGCCCGGCGGCGGCAGCGAGCGGGGCCATGAGGCCAAGCACGATGACGGCGAAGTCGCCGCGGGTGCGCCCAAAGGAGAAGAGCGAGGCGAGCGCCAGGACCACCGCGCCCGCCAGATACGTGGTCTCGCGCGCCGTGAACGGGCCGAGCACCGCCCGCGCGTTGCCTTGTTCCGTCATACCGCTCCTCGATTCTCAGCTCGGCCGCCGTGTGCGCGGCCGTCACGGGGCCAGCTGGCGTAGCACCGTGAGGCCTCAGCCTAGCGACTATGACGGTTCAAGGAGGCCCTGATGGTCACAGTGCGGACGCGCGGTGATGATCACACCACAAAGCGTTGTAACGTGAATCACAACGGCCCCCTTTGTGAAAGTTTGAGGAAGGACCCCATGGGACAGAACTCCACCCTGGACAACCTGCTCACCGAGCACCGCACCTTTGCGCCCTCGAGCGAGTTTGCCGCCGCCGCCGTGGCCGACGCATCGCTCTACGAGCGCGCGAGCGAAGACCGCCTGGCGTACTGGGCAGAGCGTTCGCGCGGCGCCCTGAGCTGGGCCACGGATTTCACGCAGGTGCTGGACGAGTCCAACGCCCCGTTCTACCGCTGGTTCGCGGACGGCAAGCTCAACGCCGCCTACAACGCCCTGGACCGCCACGTCGAGGCCGGCCACGGCGACCGCGTGGCGCTGCTCTTCGAGGGAGAGCCGGGCGACACCGCCACCTACACCTACGCCGAGCTCACCACCGCGGTGAAGCAGGCGGCCAACGCCTTCTCCGCCCTCGGCGTGGGCGCGGGCGACCGCGTGGCCGTCTACCTGCCCATGATCCCCGAGGCCGTCATCACCATGCTGGCCTGCGCCCGTCTCGGCGCCGTGCACTCCGTGGTCTTCGGCGGCTTCTCCGCCGACGCCCTGCGCAGCCGCATCGACGACGCCGAGGCCAAACTGGTCGTCACGGCCGACGGCACGTGGCGCCGTGCCAAGCCGAGCCCGCTCAAGCCGGCCGTCGACGCCGCGCTCGAGGCGCCCGGCCACACCGTCTCCACCGTGCTGGTCGTCAAGCGCAACGCCGAGCCGACCAACTGGGTCGAGGACCGCGATCAGTGGTGGCACGAGGTCGTCCCGAACGCCTCCTCCGAGCACGAGGCGGAGGCCTTCGAGTCGGAGCACCCGCTCTTCATCCTCTACACCTCCGGCACGACCGGGAAGCCCAAGGGCATCCTGCACACCACGGGCGGCTACCTGACGCAGACCGCCGTGACGCACCGCGACACCTTCGACTTGAAGCCGGAGACGGACGTCTACTGGTGCACGGCCGACGTCGGGTGGATCACGGGTCACTCCTACATCACCTACGCGCCGCTCGTGAACGGCTCCACCGTGCTGCTCTACGAGGGCACCATGGACACCCCGGACCGCGGCCGCTGGTGGGACCTCGTCGAGAAGTACAAGGTCACCATCATGTACACGGCCCCCACGGCCATCCGCACCGCCATGAAGTGGGGCCGCGAGATCCCGGATGCCCGCGATCTCTCCTCGCTGCGCGTGCTCGGTTCGGTGGGCGAGCCCATCAACCCCGAGGCATGGATGTGGTACCGCGACGTCATCGGCGCCAACAACGGCGCCGGCGTCGACGGGCAGCCCGGCCCCCGCAAGGAGCACCCGGCCCCCATCGTCGACACCTGGTGGCAGACCGAGACGGGTGCGCACATGATCGCGCCCCTGCCCGGTGTGACCGCCACGAAGCCCGGCTCGGCCCAGGTGGCCGTTCCGGGCATCAGCGTGGATGTCGTGGACGAGGCCGGCGTGTCCGTCGGCAACGGCGAGGGCGGCTACCTCGTCATCCGCGATCCGTGGCCGTCCATGCTGCGCGGCATCTGGGGCGACCCGGAGCGCTTCAAGGAGACGTACTGGTCCCGCTTCGAGACCATGTACTTCGCGGGCGACGGCGCCAAGAAGGACGAGGACGGCGACTTCTGGCTCCTGGGCCGCGTCGACGACGTCATGAACGTCTCCGGCCACCGCCTCTCCACGACCGAGATCGAGTCGGCTCTGGTCTCCCACGACGCCGTGGCCGAGGCCGCCGTGGTGGGTGCCAAGGACGAGACGACGGGCGAGGCCGTGGTCGCGTTCGTGATCCTGCGCGGCGCGGACGCCGACTGGCCGGAGGACATCTCCGAGCAGCTGCGCCTGCACGTGGGCAAGGAGATCGGCCCCATCGCGCGCCCCAAGGCCGTGTTCGTGGTGCCCGAGCTGCCCAAGACGCGTTCGGGCAAGATCATGCGCCGCCTGCTCAAGGACGTCGCGGAGGGCCGCCCGGCTGGCGACGCCTCCACGCTCGCCGACACCACGGTGATGGACCAGATCGCCGCCACGATGCGCGGCTGATCGCCCAACGGCACGACGGCGCCGGTCCCCTTGAAGGGGGCCGGCGCCGTTTGGCGTTGGCGTGCGTTGCGCGCCCGGGCGGTACGTGGTCTCCGGGGCGGGCCGTGCCCGTGCGAGGCGGGCCGAGCGCACGGCGCCCGCCCCGCCGTCGGGCGCCGTGCGCCGTGCCCCGAGTGCCTGGTGCTCCCCCCTCGCCCTCGCGAGTGCCGTGTGTCGCCTCAAGCGGCGATGCGGCGACACGCGGCACTCGCAAAACGCCAGAACAGACACGCGGCACTCGCGAACCGCCCGGTCACGGCCCGACGACGTGTGCTCGCCCGGCGCGGCCGGGCGTCGGAGGGCGAAGAGAGGGTCAGGCGCGGCGGCACCTCGACCGCTGGGTCTCCTTGACCGCGGCGGCAGCGGTCGGCGGTCAGCGCTCGGTGCAGGAGCCCGTGGAGACGGAGTCCGTCAGGGAGGCGGCCCGCGCCACGGCGGGGGAAATCTCCTCGAGGCTCAGGGCGTAGCCCACGTTGTCCTCGCTCTTGGCCTTCGCGAACACCATGCCGGAGACGCGGCCGTCCGCCGTCAACAGCGGGCCACCGGAGTTGCCCTGCTGGACGTTCGCGGCGAGCTGGTACACGCTCAGCGGCGTGGCCTCCGCGCCGTAGATGTTGGGAACCCGCAGCGTGTGCAGCGACTGCACGGCGGCCGGGCCGGCGGCGAACGGGCCGCCGGCGGGGAAGCCCATGAACACCGCCTCTGCGCCCGTGGACAGGTCCGTTCCGAGGCTCAGCGGGGCGAGCTCGAGTCCGTCCACCGCCACGACGGCAACATCGCGGACGGGGTCGAAGGACACCACGCGGCCGGTCAGCGCCCGGCCGTCGGCTGTCTCAACGACGGGCTGCTCAACGCCCTCCACAACGTGGGCGTTGGTCATGACGCGGTCCTTGGCCACCACAAACGCCGTGCCCGTCTGGTTCACGCCGCAGGCGGCCGCCGTGCCGGTGATGCGCGCCACCGAGTTCCTCGCGTCCTGCAGGGCCTGGGTCTCCAGTTCGGCGCTCGGCACCTCGACGTTGTGCTTCGGGGCCAGCGGCACCAAGATCTCGGGCAGGGGCATGCCGGCCACGAGCGTGCGCGCCTCGCCGAGGGCCCGCTCCACCCCCTCAGGGGTCAGCGCGCGCGAGGTCTGGATGACCTTCGACTGCGCAATCTGGGCCGAAAGCAGGGGCAGGCCGAGCGTAGAGAACGTGAACGCGAGCGCCGAGACCGCGAAGCCGGCCGCCACGAGGTTCACGCCGGCACCGCCTGCACGGCCCCACCAGCGCGGCCGCGGCATATCCAACCAGCCACGCACCTTAGCGGCGGCCGCCTCACCGAGCCCGTGGCCGATCGCCAGAAACACGACGAAAGCCACAATGAGCCCGATGACACGCCAGGTGGGATCGGGAATCCAGGCGGAGACAAGGGGAATGGCGAAGAACGAGGCGGCGGCGCCGGCGAGGAAGCCGAGAATGCCGCCGAGGGCCACGAGGAACGACTTGCGCCACCCGGCCACGGCGAAGAGGAGAAGCGCCACGATCAGCACCCAGTCCAAGACGTCCAGCCCCAAAAACACCGGAGAATCCGACCCCTCATCCCTCCGCACCGCCGCTGCTGCGGCCGGCCGGGGCGCCCACCGCGTCCCCGGATCAATCGTAACGAATCGGCCAACGCTCACCGTACGGCGACGTCCAAAAGAGATCACCTTGTGTCCTACCCACGAGGCAAGTCCCCCGACACCGCGACATGCCCGAGAGCAGAACAAATGCGTGTGTGACCCGTCACACGGTTGGTGCATGCGGCACAATGGGGGTAGAACCACCGACTTTTCCCGAACAGGAGCATCATGGATATCGAGGTCCTGCGGCGTGCGCCGCTCTTCGCACACCTGAGCGACGAGGCCTTCGCCGTACTGACCGATGAGCTGACGGAGGTGGACCTCTCCCGTGGCGCGTCCGTCTTCCACGAGGGCGACCAGGGCGATCAGCTCTACGTGATCGTCTCCGGCAAGATCAAGCTCGGCCGCACCTCCCCCGACGGCCGCGAGAACCTTCTCGCCGTCCTCGGCCCCGGGGAGCTCTTCGGCGAAATGGCCCTCTTCGACCCGTCGCCGCGCAACGCCACCGCCACCGCCGTCTCCGAGACGCGCCTGGCCGGCCTGCGCCACGAGAACCTGCGCAAGGCCATCCAGGCCAGCCCGGACGTTTCCCTGCAGCTGCTCCAGGCCCTGGCCCGTCGCCTGCGCCGCACGAACGATTCCCTCGCGGATCTGGTGTTCTCCGACGTCCCCGGCCGCGTCGCCAAGGCCCTCCTCGACCTGGCCGACCGCTTCGGCCGCCCCACCACGGACGGCATCCTCGTGGCCCACGAGCTCACGCAGGAAGAGCTGGCCCAGCTGGTCGGCGCCTCCCGCGAGACCGTGAACAAGGCCCTCGCCGAGTTCGTGCAGCGCGGTTGGCTGCGCCTCGAGGCGCGCGCCGTCGTCATCCTGGACCTGCAGCGCCTGCGCCAGCGCTCGCGCTGAGTCACGCCACACGCAAGGAGGGCGGCACCCGGGTTCCGGGTGCCGCCCTCCTTGCGTGTGCGCCGTCGTGCCTTTTTCACCTGCCCGACGGCGGGTGGGAACCTCCCGGCGCCACGGCACGCGGGCGTGTGCCCGACGGCGGGTGGGAGCCTCCCTGCACCCCGACGTGTGGGCGGGCGGGTGAGGTTGTGGGCGCCGCGGCGCCCCGGGCTCAGCGCCCGCGGGCCACGGCGCTGCCCTCCGCGGCGTCGACCGTGGTGACGTCCAGGAGCAGGTGATCCTCGACCTCGACGAGCTCGGGATGGAAGGCCTGGATGTGGCGCTTGGAGGAGAGGTAGGCGACGCAGCCGCGCGTGCGGCGCAGCTTCTCGAGCATCACCTGGGTGGCCGGCGTGGCCAGCTCCGAGAGCGGCTGCCCCACGGTCTCCGGCTCGCCGATCTCGTCGCCGAGCGCGGTGGACTCGGGGCGAGCGCCATCCTCCTTGACCGAGACCCAGCGGCCCCAGCGGTCCTTGCCCTTCAGCGGCGCGACCTCCTGGCCGGCCGGGGCGGCCGCGGCAAAGTAGTAGGTGTCGAAGCGCCGCAGCTCGTAGTCGGGCGAGATCCAGTGTCCAACGGGGCGCAGCAGATCGGTCCTCACGCCCCAACCGCGGCGCTGCAGGAACTCGGCGAAGGTGAACTCGGCCGAGGCGAGCGCCTGGCGGGCGCGCATCCAGTCCTCGCCGGCGTTGTCCTCGATGAGGGAGAGCGGGTCCGGCCCAGCCAGCAGCACGCCGGTCTCTTCGAAGAGTTCGCGGATCGCGGCCAGGACGTGGCGGCGGGCCAGCATGTGGTCATTCAGCCCCAGCACGGCGGCCCACTTGGCCGGCGTGGGGCCGAACCAGGGCAACTGCGCGTCGTCGTCCACGGAGCAGGAGCCGCCCGCGAAGGAGACCACGCCGAGCGGGGACTCGGAGCCGCGCAGGCCGAGCCAGGCGCGCACGCCGTCCGGCGAGTCCTGGACCAGGAGCACCGAGCTGGCCTCGCGGGCGCGGCGCGGGGTCCTGGCGCCCAGCTGCAGCCACGTGCGCGCGGCGTCCACGCGGGGGGCTGGCACCGGGAAGAGCCTGCGCAGCACTCCCGTGGCCGGGGGTTCGGTGGAGGCGGCGCAGATGGGTGCCGACGGGGACGCACCGGGCACGGCCCGGAACGTCCCCGTCAGCGGGTGCTGCTCAGGCGTAGGCGACGACAATTTCCACTTCCACGGGAGCGTCGATCGGCAGCACGGCCACGCCCACGGCGGAGCGGGCGTGCGCACCGGCCTCGCCGAAGACCTCGGCCAGCAGCTCGGAGGCGCCGTTGATGACGCCGGGCTGGCCGGTGAAGGACGGAGCGGAGGCGACGAAGCCGACCACCTTAACGACGCGGGTCACGCGGTCGAGGGAGCCGATCTGGGCCTTGACGGCGGCGAGGGCGTTGATGGCGCTGAGGCGGGCCAGGGCCTTGGCCTCCTCCGCGCTCACCTCGGCGCCGACCTTGCCGACGCCCTGCAGCTCGCCGGCCACGGTGGGCAGCTGCCCGGAGGTGTAGACGAGGCCCTCGTGGGCCAGCGCCGGAACGTAGGCGGCCAGTGGCGCCGCCACGGCCGGGAGCTCGATGCCCAGCTCGGCGAGGCGGGCGTCGATGCGGCCGGGCGCGGCGTTGGAAGGCGCGTTCACAGACATCTAGAAGAAACCTCTCAGAGTGAGTCGTTCAGGGGGCGTTTGAAGTACGCCACCAGGTTGACGGACGGAGCCTGGACAATCTCGTTTCCGACTGCTGCGGCGGGCCCCGCGGCCGGCATGGCCAGCACGTTCACGAGCTCCCAGCCGTCACGGCCCCAGTTGTCGAGGATCTGCTTGGTGGCGTGCACCATCAGCGGCACGGTTGCGTATTCCCACGTGGTCATGAGGTTCAGCGTATCGCCTGCTTGTATCCTGGAAAGCATGGCTGAGCGAACATCGCCCCTCATCAACACCGCCACCACCCTCGGCAAGGTCATTGCCTTCTTCCTGGGTAGTGCGGTGGCTGGCGCCCTCGTGGCGGGAACCATGGTTCCCCTTGCCGTGGGAGCCAGCAAGGCCACCGAGGTCGCGGCCGGTGCGTACGACTCGATCGAGATCCCCACCGAGAACGCCGCGATCGCGCAGCCCTCCGTGCTCCTGGACCGCGACGGCAATCAGCTGGCCAAGTTCTACGTGCAGAACCGCAAGAGTGTTTCGCTCAAGAAGATCTCGCCGTGGATGCAGAAGGCCATCGTCTCCATCGAGGACGAGCGCTTCTACGAGCACGGCGGCGTGGACGCCCGCGGCATCGCCCGCGCGCTGGTCTCCAATATCTCCGGCGGCGGGCAGCAGGGTGCCTCGACGATCACCCAGCAGTACGTCGCCAACCTGAACGTCAACAATCAGCAGGCGAGCGGCACGGCCGAGGACGAGATCGCCCGCAACGGCAACAAGGACATTGCGGACAAGGTCAAGGAGATCAAGTGGGCCAATGAGATCGAGACCAAGATGTCCAAGGATGAGATCCTCCAGGGCTATCTGAACCTCGTTCCCTTCGCCGGCGCCACGTACGGAGTGGAGGCCGCCTCCCAGCGTTGGTTCTCCAAGTCGGCAAGCAAGCTGAGCATCGCCGAGGCGGCCACGCTGGCCGGCATGGTGCAGCGCCCCACGCGCTTCAACCCCACGACCAACCCCGAGGCCACGCTGCAGCGCCGCAACATCGTGCTCGGTGCCATGCTCAAGACGGGCGCCATCACGCAGGCCGAGTACAACAAGGCCGTCAAGTCCAAGCTGAAGATCGACCCGTCCGAGGACACCTCCGGTTGCGCCGCGGCCGAGGGCGCCGCGTACTTCTGCCAGTACGTGTTCAATGAGGTCAAGCTCAATCCGATCTTCGGCAAGACCGTCCAGGAGCGCCAGTCGCTGCTCTTCCGCGGCGGACTGACCATCAAGACCACGCTCGACCCCCGCCTCCAGAAGGCCGCGGAGGCGCAGGTCGTCAAGACCGTGCCGATCGGCGATCCGGGCGGGCTGGGTGCCGCGCTGGTGACCCGCGAGAACTCCACGGGCGAGGTCCTCGCCATGGCCCAGAACACCAAGTTCGGCACGGGCAAGGGCAAGACCAAGAACCAGTACACGCAGTACAACTTCACCGCTGACTCCGCCCACGGCGGCTCCGGCGGCTTCCAGGGCGGTTCCACGGCCAAGCCGTGGACGGCGCTCACGTGGCTCGAGGCCGGCCACTCGATGAACGACGTCATCGACGCAAGCCGCGACGACTACGGCCCCACCACGCAGTGGAAGGCCTCCTGCGTCTATGGCGGGACCGTGCAGGCCCAGTGGGCCAACCTCGGCAACTCCATCAACGGCATGAAGAAGTCCATGTCCGCCAAGTACGGCCTCTACTGGTCCGTCAACACGGCCACGGTGGCCGAGGCCTACAAGCTCGACACGTGCAAGATCGCCGAGCAGGCCGAGCGCCTGGGCCTCCTCGAGGGCCAGACCGTGACGGTGGCCAAGCGAGATGACCAGAACCAGGTGGTCTACAAGAAGAACGCCGAGGGCAAGAGCGTCGTCGCCACCGAGACCGTCGCCGTGACCCCCAAGGTCCTGGCCTCCCCCGGCCCGTCGTTCGTGCTCGGTTCGCAGAACGTGACGCCGCTGGCCCAGGCCCGCGCCTTCTCCACGTTCGCCAACGAGGGCGTGCAGTGCGAGAACACGGTGCTGCTTGAGGTCAAGCAGCGCAACGGCAAGCTCATCAACCTGCCCGAGACGGAGTGCAAGCGCCTGTACGACAAGGACGTCATCTCCGCGCTCAACGGCACGCTGACCCAGATCGCCAAGCTGCGCATCGTCAAGGGCGCCTTTAGCGCCTCCGTGGGCGGCAAGACCGGTACGAACAACAACGCGTCCTCGACGTGGTTCGCCGGCTACACCTCCGGCCTGACGACCGTCTCGTGGTTCGGCAACAAGGACGGCACCGTCAAGAAGGGCCTGAACAACGGCGCGGAGCTGCGCGGCGTGAAGATGTACGGCAAGGACTCCATGACCTTTGCCGGCCCGCTCTGGACGCAGTACATGGCCAAGGTCTACGACTACTACGAGCACACCAAGATCACCGCCACCGATCTTGCGAGCCCCACGTCCACGGGCGGCCGCGCGGCCAGCTCCGGCACGGGCAGCGGGACCAGCACGGGCAGCGGGACCGGTAAGAGCACGGGGACCGGTAAGGGCACGGGGACCGGTAAGGGCACCACCCCGAGCACGTCGGCCGCCTCGTCGACCAAGGCATCGTCCACTGGCAACGCCGGCCAGTCCACCGACTCCGGCCAGGGCAACGGGAACACCAAGGCCCCCGAGAAGACCCAGGCCGCTGAGAAGACGCAGACGCCGGCCAAGACTCAGACGCCGGAGAAGACGAAGTCGTCGGACAAGAACAACGACTGATCGTGAATGCCTTCCAACGTGGCCTCGGCCGCGCCGGAGCCCTCCTGGGCACCGGCGCGGCCGTCGCCGTCGGCGTCGCCGCAGCCGCCAACGTCGGCACGCACGCCTTCACCCTCCGCGAGGAAACCCTCGACGTCCTGCCGCCCGGCCAGCCCGAACTGCGGGTGCTGCATCTCTCTGACCTGCACTTCATCCCCGGTCAGTCCGCCAAGACGGTGTTCGTGCGTGAGCTGGCCCAGCTGCGCCCGGATCTCGTCGTCAATACAGGCGACAACCTGAGCCACAAGAAGGGCATCGACCCGCTCCTGCATGCGCTTGAGCCGCTCATGGCCTTCCCCGGGGTCTTTGTTCCCGGTTCCAATTGCTACTTCGCCCCGCGGCCGCGCAGGCCGTGGGCCTATCTGGGCCGCAACAAGGACACCTCTGCGACCCTGCGCCACCGGAAGCAGGACGAGCTGGACTGGCGCCGCATGCACCGCGAGTTCGCGCTGGCCGGCTGGCAGGACGCCTCCAATCGAGCGTTCTCCCTGCCCTTGGGCGGGCTCCGCCTGGACGTCAGTGGGGTCGACGATCCGCACCTGCACCGGGACCGCTTCGCCGCCTGGCCCGTGGGCTCGGCCACCGCAGCCGAGGCGCCGCACTTCCGCCTGGCACTGACGCACGCACCGTACCGCGACGTCCTCGACGTGTTTGCTGCCTCCGGCGCCGAGCTCATCCTGGCCGGCCACACGCACGGCGGTCAGTTACGCGTGCCGCGCTACGGGGCCCTCGTGTCGAATTGCGACCTGCCCCCCGGGCTCGCGTCCGGGCTCGGCTACTGGAGCTCGCGCGGGCGCCGCGTCCCCCTGCAGGTCTCCGCCGGTCTGGGCGCCTCGCGCATGGTCCCCTTCCGCGTGTCCTGCCCGCCGGAGGCCGTGCTCCTGACTCTGCGCCCCCGCGCGTAACGCCCGGGCGCCGGCGCGGCCGAGACGGCCGCCCGATTCCGGCGCACCGTCCGCCATGACACGCAGCCAAGACACACGATGGGGGAGCAACGAGCGTGCTCGTTGCTCCCCCATCGTGGGCGTCCCGTCAGTCGGCGTGCGGCCAATCGCCGATGCCACCAAAGCCGAGGCGAAGGGCAGACGCCGCGGCGCGTGCCCCGAGGTGGCGCTCTGAAGTTGAGAACATGGGGGGGTTCCTCCTGCGTGACACTGTGACTAATGACAGTGTTAGTCAACAGCCCCGTGCGAAGTTCGTCAAGAGGTCAAAGGTGTGACAGGATCGCCACAGACTTGACACGCAACGCGCAGGGGGAGCAGATGAGCATGAAGTTCGGCGAGAAGTTGAGGCGCGCACGCATGGACCTGGGTTTGACCCAGTCCCAATTGGGCGCCGAGAAATATTCCACGAGCTACATTTCGTTGCTGGAGACGGGTAGCCGCGAGCCCACGCCGGACATCATCACTGAGCTGTCCAAGCGCCTGGGCATCGAACGCGACGTCATGGAGGCCTGGAACACCCCGGTTTCCCCCGACGAGGCGCGATTCGTGCTCCTCGAACACCGCGCCAGGGCCTCGATGGCCGCCCACAACTACGGCGACGCCTGCGAAACGGCCGCCGAGGCCGCCGAGCTGGCGCAGTCGATGAAGAACTCCTCCGCCTGGTGGAACATGAGCTTCCTGCGCGCCGAGGGTCTGCGCGAGCTCGGCCGGATGGAGGACTTCCTCCGCGCGGCGGAAGAGGTCCTCGCGCACCCCCTGACCGATGAGTCGGAGGCACTGTGGGTTCGAGCCGAGACGCTCGTCGCCTCGGCGTACCAGGGCGCCGGCCGCCTCTATCTCGGCGTGGAGCACGCGCTCAAGGCCACGGCGCTGGCCGAGGAGTTCCTGCCGGCGTCGTCCCTCTTTGCCATCGAGGCGCGCTTTGCGCTCATCGCCTGCCTCGCGGAGTCCGGGCAGCTCGATGAGGCGTGGAAGGCCTGCCAGCGCCTCGACGAGATCGTCAGCGGGGACGTGCCGGCCCAGACGGCCGGCGCCGCCCACTGGGCCATCGGCAACGTCGCCTTCCTCCGCCAGGACATCAACGCCGGCCTGCACCACCACAACCTCGCGGCCGAGCGCCTGCATCCGCGCTCTGACATCGAACTCTGGACGCGCTTCAACAAGGCCTCGGCGAGCGCGCGCATCAGCGCCGGAGCGGTGGAACCGGCCACGCTCGCCTGCATCGAGCGCGCGGAGCAAGCGCTCTCGGTCATCGGCGACCTTGGCACCGAGGGCCTCGAACTGCAGGTCATCCGCGCCCGTTGGCAGCACGTCAACGGCGACGCCGAGGGCGCCCTCGCGGCGCTGGAGCCGGTGCAGGAACGGCTCGGCGAACTCCCGCAGCAGGTCAAGGGTGAGGTCGAGCTGCTCACGGGGCGCTGCCAGCTGGCGCTGGGGGCGCTCCAGGACGCCTTGGAGCACCTCAACACGGCCCGCCAGGACTTCGTCAGCGCCGGAGCCCCCGAGCGCGCGGTCCTGGCCGTGGAGCTCGCCACCCAGCTGCGCGCCACGCGCCGCTAGGCGCGCCACCCGCCGCTCTCACCCAACGCAACCCCGCGCCGTCGTGCGCTGGGCCGTCCCCGCCCCCTGAGGCAACGCAGAGAGGCTCCCACCCCGTGAAGGGTGGGAGCCTCTCTGCGCGAAGGGGAAGGATCAGGCGTGGAAGGTGCGGCCCGTCAGGCGCTCGAACGCCTCGACATAGCGGGCGCGCGTGCGCTCCACGACCTCGGCGGGCAGCGCCGGCGGTTCCTCGCCGGAGGCCTTGTCCCAGCCGGAGGCCTCGGAGGTGAGCCAATCGCGCACGAACTGCTTGTCGAAGGACGGCTGGGCCTGACCGGGTGCGTACTCGGCGGCGTCCCAGAAGCGCGAGGAATCCGGCGTGAGGACCTCGTCGCCCAGCGTGATGGTGCCCGTGGCCGGATCGGCGCCGAACTCCACCTTGGTGTCGGCCAGGATGACGCCGCGTTCGCGGGCGATGCGCTCGGCCTCGGAGTAGACCTTGAGGGTCAGCTCGCGCAGATCGGAGGAGATGGACTCCCCGACGCGCGCCACCATCTCCTCGTAGGTGATGTTCTCGTCGTGCTCGCCGACCTCGGCCTTGGCGCTCGGCGTGAAGATCGCCGGCTCCAGGCGCGAGCCGTCGACCAGGCCGGCGGGCAGCGGCTGGCCCGAGACGGTGCCGTCCACCTTGTACTCGGCCAGGCCGGAGCCGGTCAGGTAGCCGCGCGCGATGCACTCGATGGGGTACATGTCCAGGCGCTTGCACACCATGGCGCGGCCCTTGACGGCCTCGGGAACGTCGGTGGAGATGACGTGGTGGGGGACGTCGGCGAGTTGCTCGAACCACCACAGCGAGAGCTGCGTGAGGATGGCGCCCTTGTCGGGGATCTCGGTGGAGAGCACGTGGTCGTAGGCGCTGATCCGGTCCGAGGCGACCACGAGCACGCGGTCGGTGATGCTCGCGTCCTCCGGCTCGTAGAGATCGCGGACCTTGCCGGAGTAGATGTGACGCCAGCCCGGCAGCTCAAGGACCTCGGCCTGGAAACCGCGGGGCGCGCCCTCCCCGGCGCCTTCCTGCCCGACGGCGCCCTGGGCGCCACCCAGCGTGATCTCGCCGTTGGCCGCCTTGAGGGCGATGTCGGTGCGGTGCTGCGAGCCGGGGAGGTCGATCGCGGCGACGCCCTCGTAGGCGGCCCCGCGGGCGGCGGCGAGGTCCTCGCCGAGCGCCACGACGGCCAGGACGCGGCCGCCGGCGGAGACGAGCTCCCCCGCCTCGTTGGCCGCGGTGCCGGCGTGAAGGACGCTCACGGCGTCGAGCGCCTCGGCGGCCTCGACGCCCGTGATGACGTCTCCCGTGCGGACGGTGCCCGGGTAGCCGTGGGAGGCCACGACGACGCCGACGGCGGTGCGCGGATCCCAGGACAGGGCCTCGATCGTGTCCAGCTCGCCGCGCGCGGCGGCCTTCAGGACGCGGCCGAGCGGGGTCTTGAGGCGGGCCAGGACGGGCTGCGTCTCGGGGTCTCCGAAGCGGGCGTTGAACTCGATGACCCGCAGGCCGCGGCTCGTGACGGCCAGGCCACAGTAGAGGACGCCAACAAACGGGGTGCCGCGGCGGGCCATGGTGCGCAGCGTGGGCAGGGCCACGCGCTCCATGACCTCGTCGGTGAAGCCGGCGGGCAGCCACGGCAGCGGCGTGTAGGCGCCCATGCCGCCCGTGTTGGGGCCCTCGTCGTTGTTGAAGATGCGCTTGAAGTCCTGCGCGGGCGACAGCGCCACGGCGTTCGTGCCGTCGGCGATCACGAACACGGAGACCTCGGGGCCGTCGAGGAACTCCTCGATGACCACGGTGCCGCCGGCCGCGAAGCAGGCCTCCGCGTGGGCCAGGGCCTCGGCGCGGTCGGACGTCACCACGACGCCCTTGCCGGCGGCCAGCCCGTCGTCCTTGACCACGTACGGGGCGCCGAACGCGTCGAGCGCGTCGGCGGCTTCCGCCGCGGTGGTGGCCACGCGGGCCATGGCGGTGGGCACGCCCGCCTCGGCCATGACCTCCTTGGCGAAGGCCTTGGACGCCTCGAGCTTGGCGGCCTCCTTGGAGGGGCCGAAGACGTCGAAGCCGGCCTCACGGAGGGCATCGGCGACGCCGGCCGCGAGGGGGGCCTCCGGGCCGACGACCACGAGGTCCACGCCCAGCTGCGTGGCCAGCGCCGTGGCGGCGACGGGGTCGGTGGTGTTCAGCGCGTGGCACGTGACATCGCGGGCGATGCCGGCGTTACCCGGGGCTGCGTGGACCTCGGTCACCGAGGGATCGGCGAGGAGGGAACGGACGATGGCGTGTTCGCGGCCGCCGGGGCCGATGACGAGGACCTTCACGATCCCCCAGCCTACCGGGGCGGGCCCGCGAGGCGGGAGCGTGTGAAGCCCCGCACCGGCCGCGCACCGGGCGGTTCCACTCCCCCGGCCACCGCGCATGCACTTTGTGCCCATCCGGCGCCTCTTTCTCGCCGGATGGGCGAAAACAGCATGCGGGCCTGGGGCGGTGCCTAGACTCGGTGACCATGAGCCACCCCATCTCCCTGAACGACGTCGTCGAGCTCGCCACCGTGTCCCGCAACGGCGTGATCGAGTCCCGCCACCTCGGCTCGCTCGCCGTGGTGGACCGGGACGGCGCCCTGATCGCCTCCCTCGGCAACCCCGAGGCAGAGATCTACGCGCGCTCGTCCCTGAAGCCCTTCCAGGCCATCGCCTCGCTGCGCGCCGGAGCCCAGCTCAACGACGAGCGCCTGGCCCTCGCCTGCGCCTCGCACCGCGGCACCTTCCGCCACCAGGAGCTGGCCTCGGCCGTCCTCGAGGACACGGGCCTCTCCGAGGCCGATCTGCGCTGCCCGCCCGACTACCCGCAGGACTCGGAGACCTACCGTCAAACCATCCTCGACGGCAACGGCAAGAACCGCCTGGCCTTCAACTGCTCAGGCAAGCACGCCGGCTTCCTCACCGCGTGCGTCGCCAGCGGCTGGCCCACCGAGGGCTACCTGGACCCGAACCACCCCTTACAGCGCTCCGTCATGGCCGTGGTGGAGGAGTTCTCCGGCGCGCCCGTGGGGAACATCGCCATCGACGGCTGCGGGGCACCGGTGCCGCAGATGCCGCTCGTGGGCCTGGCCCGCGCCACCGCCAAGCTCCTGCGCCTGGCCGCCGACGGCTCGAAGGATCCGGCCGCCCGCGTGGCACCGGCCATGCTGGCCCACCCGTGGGCCGTGCACGGCGAGGGCGCAGAGAACACCGTGGTCATGCAGCGCCTCGGCGTCGTGGCCAAGCTGGGGGCGGAGGGCGTGCTGATCCTCGGCGCCCCCGACGGCACCGCCCTGGCCATGAAGATGCTGGACGGCAACTCCCGCGCCAACACGGTGGTGGGCCTGCGCGCCCTCCAGGCGCTCGGTGTCCTCGAGGCCGCCGCGGTGGACGCCGTCCTGGCGGCGGTCCTCAAGCCGGTCCTGGGCGGGGGCAACCCCGTGGGTGCCATCGTCCCCACCGAGGCCGTCTCCTCGCTGGCCCGCGCCTGATGGCGGTCCGCCGGCGCATCGATGCCGCCACGGGCGCCGAGGCGGTGCGCGCCTGGCGGGCCGATCCCGCCGCCGCGCCGCGGCCCGTCCTCGCGACCGCCGTTCGCTACCTTCTGGAGGAGCTCTCCGAGGTCGCCGAGGGCAACTCCGTGGAGGTGCGCGTCCCGCCCTTCGGCGTGACCCAGTGCATCGAGGGCCCGCGCCACACGCGAGGCACTCCGCCCAACGTGGTGGAGATGGACGCGACGACCTGGCTGGAACTGGCCACGGGGCAGCTGACGTGGGCCGACGCCGTCGGGCACCATCGCGTGGGTGCCTCCGGCACCCGGGCGGACCTCTCGGAGGTCCTTCCCCTCACCCGCTAGGGGCCCGTCTGCCCGACGCCGCGGGGCCGGGAGGGCGCGGGGCCGCCGGTAGGATGGGGGCATGGACACCCCCGCTGAGCAAACCCCTACCGGCGCGCCCGCGCCCGGCCCCCGAGAGGTGCAGCTTCAGCTGCGCACGGCACCCAAGCTGTGGCCGTTCCTCGGTGCCGGCATCGTGGCAGCCGCCGTGGTGGCGCTGATCGTCGCGTGGTTTGGTCACGAGGCCAACGTGGAGGCGGCCGCTGCCTCCGGCGAGACCGTCGAGTTCTCCTTCGGCGCGTTGCTCGGCTTCTTCTTCGTGATCTTCGCCATCGTGGGCGCGTGCGTGGGGGCCCTGGCCTTCCTGCTGGTGGACCGCATCGGGCGCAGGCGGGCCTACACCGTGACCGTGATGGCGGAGCCCGTCACCGAAGCGGCCGAACCCGACGAGGCGTGAGACACTAGAACCATGGCGCGCGGCGACGGATTGCTGAACCACGATCTCTCTCCCTTCGAAAAGGGACCCCAGGACGAATGCGGGGTGTTTGGAGTCTGGGCACCCGGCGAGGATGTCGCCAAATTGACCTACTACGGTCTCTACGCCCTGCAGCACCGCGGGCAGGAGTCGGCCGGCATCGCCACGAGCGACGGCGAACGCATCAACGTCTACAAGGACATGGGCCTCGTGTCCCAGGTCTTCGACGAGAACACCCTCAACGCCATGACCGGCCACCTGGCCGTTGGCCACTGCCGCTACTCCACCACCGGCGTGAACAAGTGGGCCAACGCCCAGCCCACGCTGGGCCCCACCGCCTCCGGCACCGTGGCCCTGGCCCACAACGGCAACCTGACGAACTCCGCAGCGCTGGCCGACATGGTCACGGCCCGCCACGGCGAGAACCCCGCCGGCGAGATCGCCCAGGGCAACACCACCGACACCGCCCTCGTCACGTCCCTCCTCTTCGACCCGGAGAACGAGTCGCTCGAGGACACCGCACTGAAGTTGCTCCCGCAGATCTCCGGCGCCTTCTGCTTCGTCTTCATGAACGAGTCGACGCTGTACGCCGCGCGCGATCCGCAGGGCGTGCGCCCGCTGGTCCTCGGCCGCCTCGAGCGCGGCTGGGTGGTCGCCTCCGAGCAGCCGGCCCTCGCCACCGTGGGCGCCAGCTTCATCCGTGAGATCGAGCCTGGCGAGTTCATCGCCATCGATGAGAACGGCATCCGCTCCACGCGCTTCGCCGAGGCCAAGCCGGCCGGTTGCGTCTTCGAGTACGTCTACCTGGCCCGCCCCGACGCCTCCATCAACGGCCGCTCGGTCTACGAGTCCCGCGTGGAGATGGGCCGCCAGCTGGCCCGCGAGAACGAGGCGGACGCCGACATCGTCATCCCGGTGCCGGAGTCCGGCACCCCCGCCGCCATCGGCTACGCCGAGGAGTCCGGGATTCCGTTTGCCCACGGCTTCGTGAAGAACGCGTACGTGGGCCGCACCTTCATCCAGCCGTCCCAGACGCTGCGCAACCTGGGCATCAAGCTCAAGCTCAACGCCCTGGAGCCCATCATTCGCGGCAAGCGCGTGGTGGTCGTCGACGATTCCATCGTCCGCGGCAACACGCAGCGCGCCGTGGTGCGCATGCTGCGCGAGGCCGGCGCGGCCGAGGTGCACGTCAAGATCTCCTCGCCGCCGGTCAAGTGGCCCTGCTTCTACGGCATCGACTTCGCCACGCGCGCCGAGCTCATCGCCAACGGCGCTGCCGTGGACGAGATCGCCGCGTCCATCGGCGCCGATTCGCTCGCGTACATCAGCGAAGACGGCATGATCTCCGCCACGCAGCAGCCGCGCGAGAAGCTGTGCACCGCCTGCTTCACCGGCATCTACCCCATCCCGCTGCCCGATTCGGAGAACCTGGGCAAGGACCTCCTGGAGCGCGGCCCCGCCGCCCCGGGTTGCGAGCCCGGCCCCGACGCGGAGCTGGCTGCCCACCTCACCGAAGCGGACGTCCGTCCGGCCTCGGCCTGATCTTCCCCACCCCATCCCGACCCCCGATACCGGCCACACCTCAGGCCCACACAAAGGATCGCCACCCCATGAGCCAGCAGCCCACGCAGCCCCAGGGCATCACCTACGCCGAGGCCGGCGTCGACGTCGAGGCCGGTGACCGCGCCGTCGAGCTCATGAAGGCCTCCATCAAGGCCACCCACTCCCCCGCCGTGCTCGGCGGCGTGGGCGGCTTTGCCGGCCTGTACGACGCCAGCGCCCTGCTGCAGTACAAGCGCCCGCTGCTGGCCACGTCCACGGACGGCGTGGGAACCAAGGTCGCCATCGCGCAGGCCATGGACAAGCACGACACCATCGGTTTCGACCTGGTCGGCATGGTCGTGGACGACATCGTGGTGGTCGGCGCCGAGCCGCTCGTCATGACCGACTACATCGCCACGGGCAAGGTCATCCCCGAGCGCGTCGCCGCGATCGTCTCCGGCATCGCCGCCGCCTGCCAGGTGGCCGGCACGGCGCTGGTGGGCGGCGAGACCGCCGAGCACCCGGGCCTGCTTGGCCCCGACGAGTACGACGTCGCGGGCGCCGCGACCGGCGTGGTCGAGGCCGACGCCCTGCTGGGCCCCGAGCGCGTCAAGGCCGGTGACGTGGTCATCGCCATGGCCTCCTCCGGCCTGCACTCCAACGGCTACTCCCTGGTCCGCCGCGTCATCAACCACGCCGGCTGGGCCCTGGACCGCGAGGTCTCCGAGCTGGGCCGCACGCTCGGCGAGGAGCTGCTGGAGCCCACCAAGGTCTACGCGGGCGACTGCCTCGACCTCATGCGCTTCCTGAACACGGACCCGGCGGCCGGCATCGCGCCGCTGCACGGCTTCTCGCACATCACGGGCGGTGGCTTCGCCGCCAACCTGGCCCGCGTGCTCCCCACCGGCCTGGCCGCCACCGTGGACCGCGGCACCTGGACGCTGCCCCCGATCTTCTCGCTCGTCTCCCAGCTGGGCAACGTGCCGCAGGCCGACCTGGAGCGCACGCTCAACGTGGGCGTGGGCATGGTCGCGATCGTCGAGGCGGACAAGGCCGACGCCGCGATCGAGCGCCTCGCCGCGCGCGGCTCCAAGGCGTGGGTGGCCGGCGAGGTCACCGAGCTCTCCGACGAGATCCTCGCCGATCCCGAGACCGTCCAGGGCGCCAAGGGCGTCGACGGCGGCGCGGTGCGCCTGACGGGCTCCTACGCGGCCTGATTTTCTCGGCTTCGCGGCCCGGTTCCTTCTGTGGAAGGGGCCGGGCCGCTTGTGTTGGGGGCCTGCACGCTGACACCGGCGGCGTGGAGTGCCAAACGCGCTCAACGGGGGGCCTTCGAAGCATTTGGCACCCCAAGTTAGGTCTCGGCCGGGCTCCGCTCCGCTCCGCGAGTGCCTTGTGCACGCGCGGCCCGTTCACGAGTGCCTTGTGTCGCCGGAATCACCTTTACCACGACACAACGCACTCGCGAACGCCGGGTAACAGCGCAAGGCACTCACGGACGCGGCGGCCCGGCGCGTTGGAGTGCCAAATGCGCTCAACGGGGGCCGCTTCGGCGCATTTGGCACTCCACGTTGGATGCCCGGCCCGGTTGCGGCCCGCGGGACAAGCCACCCAGCGCCCGACGGCGCGGGTTCCCGTCCCAGCGCGGCCTAGCGACCGGCGCGGCGCAAGGCCGCGTCCAGCTCCTCCAGCGCGGGCGCCGCCTGCGTCCGCCACAGCGTCTCGACGCGGGCATCGGCCCGGCCGGGTCCGCCGTTGATCACCGACACGCGCTGCCCGCGCTTCTGCGCATCGAGCACAAAGCGATAGCCGGACATCACGGCCAGCGAGGAACCGACCACCAGCAGCGACCTCGAGGCGGCCTTGAGCTCCTCAGCCCGCTCGCGCGTGGGCGCCGGGACGTTCTCCCCGAAGTACACCACCGAGGGCTTGAGTCGATCGGAGCCGCAGACGAGGCAACGCACGGTGTGGAAGCGCGCCACGGTGTCTGCATCCAGGGACACGTCGCCGTCCGCGTTAACGTCCAGCGTCCCCACCGACACCGACTCGCGGTAGCCCGGGTTGGCCTCCTCGAGCCGCGCCTCGAAGGACGCCCGAGGCTCGGCGTTGCCGCAGTCGAGGCAGATCACCGATCGCATGTCCCCGTGCAACGCCACCACGTCGGTGGCCCCTGCCGCGGCGTGTAGCCCGTCCACGTTCTGCGTCACGATCCCGCTCAGGAGCCCGCGCCGCTGCCAATCGGCCACGATGTGGTGAGAGATGTTCGGCCGGGCCCGCCCCATGAGCCGCGTGCCAACAAAGCCGCGCGCCCAGTAGCGCTGGCGCGCTTCGGGATCGGCCTGAAACTCCTGGTAGGTCATGGGCCGCGAGCGCCGTAACGAGCCCTGTGGCCCGCGATAGTCGGGGATGCCCGAATCGGTGGAGATCCCGGCGCCCGTCAGCAGGAGCACGTCGCCCGCGCGCAGCTGCTCCAGGACCGCCTCGCGGGCCACGGAGGGCTCCGTCGGCTCGGCGGTGTGCTCCACCACGCGGTCCAGGCTGCGCAGCGCTGCCCGATGCGCCGCGCTCAGGCGGGCGTCCTCGAACTGGGGTTGCGGATCGTGACGGCTGGGCATCAAAGACTCCTTCTGCGCCGCGCTGCGCGGCTCACTAGCTCAACACCCGGCCACCGGCCCGGATTCCCCGCAGCTCCGCGGGCCCGCCGGCGTCCCCCCGCGCCCAGTGGGCGCGTGGCACCCCAACCAGGTCCGCGCCGTCGTGCGCTGGAGGCCACCGGAACAGCGCCCGACGCCGGGTGGGCACCCGGGTGCCCACCCGGCGTCGGGCACGGGGCGGCAACCGCGAGGGGACGCGAAAGGGCCGCCCGAGATCGGGCGGCCCTCTTTCGCTTGCCTAGAACGGGCGAGGGACATCAACCGCGGCGCGGCTCGTCCTCGTCATCCTCGACATCGTACTTCGACGTGTACTCCGCGTACTCGTCATCCTCGTCGACCTCGTCGGCGGGTTCCACCCACTCGGTCGGCTGCGGATAACCCCCGCTACTCCCGAGCTCTCGCTCGAGTGCATGCAGATCCGTACCCGGGGAGTAGTACTTCATCTCCCGGGCCTGCCGCGTCGCTTTTGCCTTCTGACGGCCGCGCCCCATGGCGTGACCCCCTTTTTCGCTCGACATCGGGGCAGGTCCCCCGTGTTAGCGGAAGAGGCCCCGATGGATGTGTAAATGTTCCGTGCTCCTAAGCGTACACGGTGAGGAAGCGCCGCCGGGGTGTGGCACACCCCGGCGGCGCTTCGCTCAAAGCGGACTCAGTCGACGATCTCGGCCTCGACCACGTCGCGAGCGGACTCCGTGCCGCCGCGGCTCACACTCAGGCCGTGCGCGTCCTCGCCTGCCACGTCAACGATGACCTCGTCGCCGTCCACGATGTGCCCGGCCAGCAGCTCCTTGGCGAGGCGATCGCCAATCTCGCGCTGGACCAGGCGGCGCAGCGGGCGGGCGCCGTAGGCCGGATCGTAGCCGGTCAGCGCGAGCCACTCGCGGGCGGCGTCGGTGACCGTCAGGCGCAGGCGGCGCTGCTTCAGGCGATCGGCCAGCGAGGCCACCTGAATCTCGACGATGCGGCCCAGATCCTCCAGCGAGAGCGGGTCGAACATGATGACGTCGTCGAGGCGGTTCAGGAATTCCGGCTTGAAGGAGCCGTTGACCACGCCCATGACCGCGTCCCGCTTGGCCCGCTCGTCCAGGGTCTGGTCCACGAGGAACTGGGAACCCAGGTTCGAGGTCAGCACCAGGATGACGTTGCGGAAGTCCACGGTGCGGCCCTGGCCGTCGGTCAGGCGACCGTCGTCCAGCACCTGCAGGAGGATGTCGAAGACCTCGGGGTGGGCCTTCTCCACCTCATCCAGCAGCACCACGGAGTACGGGCGACGCCGCACGGCCTCGGTGAGCTGGCCGCCCTCGTCGTAACCGACGTATCCGGGAGGGGCACCGACCAGGCGCGACACGGAGTGCTTCTCCGAGTACTCGCTCATGTCGATGCGGACCATGGCACGCGGGTCGTCGAAGAGGAAGTCCGCGAGGGACTTCGCCAGCTCCGTCTTGCCCACGCCCGTGGGGCCGAGGAACAGGAACGAACCGGTGGGACGGTCCGGATCCGAGAGCCCGGCGCGGCTGCGCCGCACCGCGTCGGAGACGGCCTCCACGGCGGCGCGCTGCCCAATGAGGTGCTCACCGAGGTGATCCTCCATGCGCAGCAGCTTCTGCGACTCGCCCTCCATCATGCGACCGGCCGGGATGCCGGTCCACGAGGAGATGACCTCCGCGATGTCGTCTGCCGTGACTTCCTCGGAGACCATGCGATCCAGCTTGTCCGCGTCGGCGTTCTGGTCGGCGGCGGCGATCTGCGCCTCCACCTGCGGGATCTCCCCGTAAAGGATGCGACTGGCCTCCCCCAGGTCGCCGGAGCGCTGGGCCACCTCGGCCTGGCTTCGCAGCTCGTCGAGCTTGGCGCGCAGGTCGCCGGCGGAGTTCAGCGAGGCCTTCTCGGCCTCCCAGCGGGCGGTGAGTCCGGCGAGCTCCTCCTTCTGGTTCGCCATCTCTTCACGCAGCGCGGCGAGGCGCTCCACGGAGGCGGGATCGGTCTCGCCCTCCAGCGCGAGCTCCTCCATGGTGAGGCGGTCGACGCTGCGGCGCAGCACGTCGATCTCCTCCGGGGCGGAGTCGATCTCCATGCGCAGGCGGGAGGCGGCCTCGTCCACGAGGTCGATGGCCTTGTCCGGCAGCTGGCGACCCGTGATGTAGCGATCGGACAGCGCGGCGGCGGCCACGAGCGCCGAGTCGGCGATGCCCACCTTGTGGTGCGCCTCGTAGCGCTCCTTCAGGCCGCGCAGGATCGCGATGGAGTCGTCCACGGACGGCTCGCCCACGTAGACCTGCTGGAAGCGGCGCTCCAGGGCGGGGTCTTTCTCGATGTTCTCGCGGTACTCGTCCAGCGTGGTGGCGCCGATGAGGCGCAGCTCGCCGCGGGCCAGCATGGGCTTGAGCATGTTGCCCGCGTCCATGGCGCCCTCGGAGGCTCCGGCACCGACCACGGTGTGGATCTCGTCGATGAAGGTGACAACCTGCCCGTCGGAGTCCTTGATCTCCTGGAGCACGGCCTTCAGGCGTTCCTCGAACTCGCCGCGGTACTTGGCGCCGGCGATCATGGCGCCAAGGTCGAGCGAGATGAGGCGCTTGCCGCGCAGCGACTCGGGGACGTCCCCTGCGACCATGCGCTGGGCCAGCCCCTCGACGACGGCGGTCTTGCCGACGCCAGGCTCGCCGATGAGCACCGGGTTGTTCTTGGTGCGGCGCGAGAGCACCTGCACCACGCGGCGGATCTCCTGGTCACGGCCGATCACCGGGTCGAGGTCGCCGGAGGCGGCCACGGCGGTGAGGTCGGTGCCGAACTTCTCGAGCGCCTCGAAGGTGCTCTCCGGATCGGCGGTGTCCACCTTGCGGTCGCCGCGCACGGTCGCCATGGCGGCGTTGAGCGCCTCCACGGTGGCGCCGGCGCCGCGCAGGATCTCCCCGGCCTTGCCCGCATCCGAGGCGAGGCCGATGAGCAGGTGCTCGGTGGAGACGTAGGAGTCCCCGTTGCGCTCGGCGGCCTGCTGCGCGGCGGTGACGACCTGCAGCACGCCGCGCGAGAACTGGGCCTGGGCCACGGAGGACCCGGAGGAGGACGGCAGGGCCTTGATGGCCGCGGAGGCCTTGACCGAGACGTCATCCGGATCGGCGCCGGCGCCCTTGAGGAGCGCAACGGCCACCGACTGGCGCTGGTCCATGAGCGCCTTGAGCAGGTGAACGGGTTCCACCTGCGGATTGCCCGCGGTGGAGGCGTTGGTGCCGGCGGCCGAGAGGGCCTCCTGGCTCTTGGTGGTGAATTTGGCGTCCACGCTTGTCCTTTCTCCTCGTCTGGGGCCCGACGGCGGGTGGCCGCGGGAGCGTGTCCAGCCGGGTCCCTGACGGGGCCCGGATTCAAACTTGAGTCTACTTCACTCAACTATTGATGGGCAGGGGTTATTCCGGTCGGGGAGGTGAACTTTTGGGTGGGCCTGCGGGACCTCTCCCCACGTGGCCACGTCTCACTTTCTTGCCCGCCGCGTACGGCGTGGAGCGCACCCGTGCGCCCGATCTTCTCCTTCTACAGCGGAGCCCGTCAGGTGGTCTGCGCAAGCCCCGCCTTCGGGAAGGGCCATCCGCCGCGACGGCATCGACGGCGACGGACGGCGGGGAAACAGCGCTCAAATTCCACTGCACAAGCGCCGTGAGTCGCGGGTGCGGTCAGCATCGTCCTGCAGCCACTCGCAGAGACTCACCCGAACCGGGAGACCGGGAGCATTCGCGAGATCCAACTGTTCATTGATCACGCGAAGAACGTCGCCCAGTCCGTGGCCTACAGAAGGCTGCGCCTGGGGGTCGTGAACTACGGCCACCTCAACGAATCGGGTGTCGCTAACCGCTCTAGATGTGTCGCTCGTCACCATTGTGACAATACCCGTGTCAATGGGTATCACCGTTCGTAGTATTCATTTCAACGCCAGAAACATCGTCTCAGGGGAGGTAGTTCAGATATCACCATGAAGGAGCAGAACGTGTCTCAAATCCCAGAGCCCATCACCCCGTTCCTCGAGCCCGAGGCGCAGGAACTCGCCGATGCCACGTTCCCGCATCCGCGGATCTATGAGGTGCCGCCGGAGCAGGGGCGTCAGATCCTTGCGGACCTCCAGTCCGGTGAGGGCGTTGCCCGCCCGGACGTGGACGAAGAGTGGGTCGAGGTCGATGCCGGCCAGTGGGGCACCGTCCGCACGCGCATCATTCGCCCCAGCGGCGTGCAGGGCGATCTGCCAGTGCTCGTCTACATTCACGGCGCCGGCTGGGTGTTGGGCGACGAGAACACCCACGATCGCCTCTTCCGCGAGTTGACGGTCGGCGCGAACGCCGTGGGCGTTTTCCCCGTGTATGACCGTGCCCCCGAGCACAAGTACCCCACCCAGGTGGAGCAGATCTTCGCGGTGGGTCAGTGGATTGCTGAGCACGGTCGAGAGCATGGCATGGACACCGGCCGCGTGGCCGTGGCCGGCGATTCCGTTGGCGGCAACATGTCCGCCGTCTTTGCCCTCATGAACAAGGAGCGCGGCGGGCTGGGCCTGAAGGCCCAGGCGCTGCTGTACCCCGTGACGAATGCCGACTTTGATACCCCCTCGTACATCCAGTTCGAGGACGGGTACTACCTGACGCGTGATGGCATGAAGTGGTTCTGGGATGCCTACACCACGGAGGAATCGGAGCGGGAGCAGAAGTACGCCTCCCCGCTGCGAGCTTCCCTCGAGGAGCTCAGTGGTCTTCCTGAGACGCTGGTGATTACCGATGAGGCAGACGTTCTGCGCGATGAGGGAGAGCAGTACGCCAACAAGCTGCGAGAGGCCGGCGTCTCAGTGACATCCCTGCGTGTGACGGGCATGGTGCACGATTTCCTGCTGCTGGACAGCCTGCGCACTACCAAGGCAGCCAACGTGGCGCGTCAGCTGACCATCGATTTCCTGTACAACGCCTTGCATGTGGGGAAGGAACCCTTCACGGCCTAGACGCCAATCATGGTCGAGTGTCCGCACCGGCCACCGATGCTGTCTTCCGTCGGGGAAAGAGCGGCCGTCCGGCATATGCCGGACGGCCGCTCTCGCGTTGAGCAGGCGGGCAGCCTCATCCCGAGTTCCACTCATGCAAGCCGCAGGCACTGCGGCCAAGCCGCGCGGGAACCTACAGGGTTTTCAGGGCACGACGGCGGATGGTCGGGCGGGCGGTGGGGTCACGGCTCGCGGGCCCCACCGCGCTCCCGGGTCAGCGCGTCGGCGCGTCAGGGGCCGGAATCAGCCTCGGAACCAGCCGAACAAGCACAACCATGGCCACCAACTCCACGAGCGTCTGGGACACCACGGCGAGCGGGGCGAGGGCCAACGACTCGGGCAGCGCCAGCGCGAGCGGGAGGACCACGAGCGAATTGCGCGTGACCGTCGAGAACACCACGGCACGCGCGGAGGGGGCCGCCAGGCGGGCGCCCTTGGCGGCGACCACGCCGACCGCGACAGCCAGCACCACAAAAGCGAGGTACAGGGGAAGGACGCGCCACAGCACGGTCACGGCCGATCCCACGGCCACGATCTGCGATCCCACGACAACCGCCAGGGTGAGCATCATGAGCGGCACCATCGCTGCGGCCATGATCTCCTCGATGGCCCGGCCCGCCCGGTGACGGCGTGCCAGCACTTGGATCAACCCGGCCGCAGCGAGCGGCAGCAGGATGAGCACCACCAGCGCCTCGACGAAGGGGCCGACGTCGACAACACCCACCACGTCCGGCCCGGCGGTGAGGGCCAGATAGAGCGGCAAGAGCAGCAGCTGAAGGAGCATGAGCACCGGAGCTGCGCTCAGCAATCGGGCCCGGTCGCCGCCGGCCAGGCCGGTAAAGACGATGACGTAGTCAACACACGGCGTGAGCAGTACCAGGAGCACCCCAGCGAGCAGGGCGGGATCGTCGGCGACGAAGCGCGTCAACCCCCACACGAGGAGCGGCACCACCACGAAGTTGGCCGCAAGCAGCGCGAGCAGAAAGCGAACGTCCCTCAGGCCGCTGCCCACCTGCGCGAGCGGGACGCCCAGGAACGTGGCGAAGAGCAGCAACGCGAGCACCGGGTTGATGGAATGAGCCAGCACGGGGGCCGCGCCCGGGGCCGCCAACCCGAGCGCCGCGCCAGCGGCCAGGGCAAGTAAGTACAAGGCAATCTGGTGGCGGTCCCACCAGTCCACGATGCGACTCACGCGGCATCCACATCCCGTCGGGCGGCCCCTGAACTGCCCCGATCTTCGCCGAGAGCGGCGACGGCGATCCCGCCCACACGGGATGCACACTCGCCGGAAAGGGGCGCGCACAACATCGGATCGTCATGCAGCAACGGAGGTTCGAGCATGATTCGATGCTAGGCGCCGCCAGCCAAGCTCGCTCCCCTTGCACCCCGGCAGCAGACCTCGGGCACTGACCGGCCTCAGGCGCCGGGCGTCACCAGGGTCGCGGCAAGCGCCTCGAGCGCGCCGGGCACGAGCGAGTAGTAGGCCCACACCCCACGCTTTTCGCGGGCCAGCAGCCCCGCATCCACCAGGATCTTGAGGTGGTGGGACACCGTGGGCTGGCTCAGGTCCAGCGGCTCCTGGATGTCGCAGACGCAGGTTTCCTCGGCGCCGGAGGCCGCCACGATGGAGAGGATCGTGAGCCGCTTGTGGTCGGCGAGCGCCTTGAACTTCGCGGAGAGTTCAACGGCCTGCGCCTCCGTGAGCGGGACGCCGCCGGGCGCCACGCAGCAGCGCCCCTCATCGACCGCGGGCGCGCCGAGGGTCGGAGCGGGAACAGCAACACGAGCCACGGGGACCTCCGCATCAGAGATTGACGTTCATCTATGTCTACCACCATACTCCAGACATCGATGATCGTCGATGTCTAAATCCGGGTTCCGCCCCACCCCGAGAGGCCCACCATGCCGCTGCGCCCTACCGTCCTCTTCGTCTGCGTCCACAACGCCGGCCGCTCGCAGATGGCCGCCGGCTGGCTGCGCCACTTCGCCGGCGACCGCGTCGAGGCCCTCTCCGGCGGCTCCGCCCCGGCGGAGGGCATCAACCCCGTTGCCGTGGCGGCCATGGCCGAGGTCGGCATCGACATCTCCGGCAACACCCCGCGGATCCTCGCCACCGAGGACGTGCGCGCCTCCGACGCCGTCATCACCATGGGCTGCGGCGACGCGTGCCCCATCTTCCCCGGCAAGCGCTACGAGGACTGGGAACTCACGGATCCGGCCGGCCAGGGCATCGAGACCGTGCGCACGGTCCGCGACGACATCAAGGCCCGCGTCGAGGCGCTCCTCGCCGACCTCCTCCCCGCCTGAGCGCTTCCCCTCACGCCCACTCCCCCGCCCACCACCTCAAGGCAGCCATGACCCTCCAGCTCTCCGTTCCTCCCGCCGCCAAGGATCCGTGCCTGACCGGCCTGCCCATCGCGATCATCGGCGCCGGCCCCGTTGGCCTGGCGGCCGCCGCCGAACTGCTGGAACGCGGCCAAAGCGTCGTCGTGCTGGAGGCCGGCGCGAGCGCCGGTCACGCAATGTCCCAGTGGGGCCACACGCGCTTCTTCTCCCCGTGGGAGTACGTGGTGAACGACGCCGCGGCACGGCTCCTGGAGCGGCACGGCTGGGAGGCCCCGGAGGCCGCCAAGAACCCCAGCGGCGCCGAGTTCCTGCGCGACTACCTCACCCCGCTCTCGCGGACTCCGGAGCTGGCGGCCGTCATCCGCTACGGCGCCACGGTCACCGGGGTGTCCAAGGAGGGCATGGACCGCACCCGCAGCGCCGAGCGCGCGAAGGCCCCGTTCCAGCTGCAGCTGCGCGAACGCTGCGGCACGCGCACGCTCAACGCCCGCGCCGTCATCGATGCCTCAGGCACCTACGGCCAGCCCAACTCGATCCTTTCCTCCGGCTTACCCGTGCGGGACGCGGCGGCAGGCGAGCGCATCCTCGGCGCCCTCCCGGACGTGCTGGGCGCCGACCGCGAGCGCTTCGCCGGCCGCCACACCGTGGTGGTGGGCGCCGGCCACTCCGCGGCCAACACCCTGCTCAAGCTCGCCCAACTGGCGCGCGCCAGCGACGGCACGCGGATCACGTGGGTGGTCCGCGGCGCGCGCCCCACGCGCGTCTACGGCTCGGTCAACGACGAGCTCGAGGCCCGCGGCAAGCTCGGCACCGACCTGCAGGCGCTCGTGCGCGACGGCGTCATCACGCTCGTCGTCTCCTTCGAGATCGACCACGCCAGCGTGGCCGGAGGCCGGCTTCACCTCGCCGGACGACGGCGCGGGGTCGGGTTCTCGCTCGAGGCGGACCAGGCGGTCGCGGCCACGGGCTTCCGCCCGGACCTTACTCCCCTGCGTGAACTGCGCCTGGCCATCGACGACGTCGTGGAGGCGCCGCGCGCGCTGGCCGGGCTCATCGACCCGAACCTGCACTCCTGCGGCTCGGTGGAACCGCACGGCGTCGCCGAGCTCTCCCATCCCGACGCCAACGTCTTCATCGTGGGCATGAAGTCCTACGGCCGCGCGCCCACGTTCCTGCTCCCGACGGGCTACGAGCAGGTGCGCTCCATCGCCGACGAGCTGGCAGGGAACCACGAGGCCGCCTGGCTGGTGTAACTCGTGCTGCCGGAGACGGGCGTGTGCTCCACCGACGCCGACGGCGGCTGCTGCGCCTGAGCCGGCGAGCCTCGAGACAGGGCGAGGTCCAGCGCCCGGCCCAGCCTCCCGCCGCCGGGCCTCAGGACGCCGTGAGCGCCTCGATGAAGCGCAGCCCGAGCGCCGAGCCCTTGGCCCCGCGCGCCGCCACCAGCCGGGTCAGCGGCGCCCCGCTCAGCGGCCGCACCACCACGCCGGGCAGCAGCGCGTCGCCGACGGAGGCCGGCAGGACCGAGCAACCCACGCCGGCAGCCACGAGCCCGAGCACGGTCTCCTGATGCACGGCCTGCTGCACCACGTTGAGGCGCGGACCACCCTCGAAGGCCTCGAGCACGCGCCCCACGTAGCCCGGCATGAGCGGGTAGGAGAAGAGCACGAGGGGGAAGCGGGCCAGCTCCGCCGGGGCGATCTCCCGCGACGCCGCCAGCGGGTGGTCGGCCGGGAGCACGGCCACGAGCGACTCCTGAACGAGCGGCGTCAGCTCCAGGCCAGGCACGCGCTCGGGGTCGCGAAGGATGCCCACGTCGAGGCGCCCCTCCAGCAACGCCTCAACCTGCTCGCCGCTCGCGGCCGGAACCAGCTCCAGCTCCACGCGCGGGTGATCGGCCCTGAACTGGCGCACGCCATGGGGCAGGAGCGCGTAGCTCGCGGAGGACACGAAGCCCACGCGCAGCCGGCCCACGCGACCGTCCGAGGCGTCGGCGGCGTCCTGCTTGGCCGCCGCCACATCCAGCACGATCTTCTCGGCCCGCTCCCTGAAGCGCTCCCCCGCCTCGGTGAGCTGCACGCGCCGCGTGGTGCGCTCGAAGACCTTGACGCCCAGCTCCTCCTCGAGCTTGCGGATGGCCACGGTGAGCGGGGGCTGCGTCATGTGCAGGCGCTCGGCCGCGCGGGCGAAGTTGAGCTCCTCCGCCACCGCGAGGAAGTACTTCAGCTGGCGCAGCTCCATGCCCACTCTTTCGTAATGCATTAATAATGTTAAGAAAAATGATAGTGGACGCACATGAGTGGCACCAGCCAGACTCGGGATATCGGCATCCCCACCCCACAGGAGCACCCCATGGAAAACGCCTCGCACGTCGTCATCGGCGCCGGCCTCATCGGCGCCTCGACCGCCTGGCACCTCGCCGAGCGCGGCCACGACGTGCTCCTCCTCGAGCGAGACGTCCCCGCCTCCGAGTTCGGCAGCTCGCACGGCTCGGCGCGCATCTTCCGCTACGCCTACCCCAACCCGTTCTACGCCCAGCTGGTGGTGGACTCGGAGCCACACTGGGCGCGCCTGAGCGAGCTGGCCGGCGTCGAGCTCATCACGCGCTGCGGCGCCCTGGACCACGGCGAGGACCGCAATCCGGCCCTACTCGCCAAGGTCCTCACCCAGGTGGGCGTGGAGCACGAGCTCCTCAGCGCCGCCGAGGCAACGGAGCGTTTCCCGCAGTTCGCCTTCACCACCGACGTGCTCTGGCAGCCGGGCGCCGGCGTCCTCGACGCCCAGACCACGGTGGAGACCATGGTCGCCGCCGCCCAGGCGGCCGGCACCCGGGTGCGCTCGGGCTGGGAGGTGGACTCCGTCGTCGAGCATTCCGAGGGCCTGTTGATCACCGCGGCCGACGGCCGCAAGGTCCTAGCCGGGCACGTCACGGTGGCCGCCGGCGGCTTCCTCCCGTGGCTCCTGCCGCGCCTGCCGCTCTCCGAGGCGTTCCGCGCGGCGCTGCCCGCCTTCGAGGTTACGCAGGAGAACGCCTTCCACTTCCCCTTCGGCGAGGACTTCCCCGCCGAGCGGTGGCCCACGGTCATCCACAAGATCGACGGCTGGAACTCCTACGCCCTCCCCGGCGGGCGCGACGCCGGGTTCACCGGCCTCAAGCTCGCCGAGTACCACGCCGGGCGCGCCCTCACCTCGGCCAAGGACCAGGACGGCGTCATCCCCGAGGCCGTCCGCGAGCGCGTCGTGGCCCGGGTCCGCGCACTCTACCCCGGCCTCGTCGCCGAGCCCTACGCCGAGACCACGTGCCTGTTCACCATGACGCCCACCGAGGACTTCGTCCTGGAGCGCGAGGGCCGCGTGACGATCTTCTCCGCGTGCTCGGGTCACGGCGCCAAGTTCGCGCCGCTCATGGGCAGCTTCGGCGCCGACGTCGCCACGGGCGCCGCCCCGGCACCCGCACCGTTCCGGGTCGGCGCGGCGGTGGCCCAGTGAGCGCCTTCCAGGGCACGACGGCGCCCGCTCGCCCAGGCGGGTCGGGCGGGCTCGAGCGCGGGGCCGGCGCCGGGAACGGCACCGGGAGCGGAGCGGCGCCCGGCCGGGCCGACGCAGGTGGCGTGTCCGCGGCTGGCGTGTCCGCCGCGGGTCACGGGACCCCCGCGTCGGTCGTGGGGCTGCTCGCCCAGCTGGCGAGCGTGGGCGTCGATCCCCGCCGCGGCGGCTACACGCGCGCCGGCTTTAGCCGCGAGGAGCGCACCCTGCACGAGTGGTTCGTGCAGGAGGCCACGGCCCGCGGGCTGGATGTGGAGCGCGACCGCAACGGCGTGCTCTGGGCCTGGTGGGACGTGCCGGGCGGCTCGCGCTCGAACGCGGTGGCCACCGGTTCCCACCTCGATTCGGTGCCGGGCGGCGGGCAGTACGACGGGCCGTTGGGCGTGGCCTCCGCCCTGGCGGCGGTGGATTGGCTGCGGGTGCGGGGACTGCGGCCCGCACGGCCGTTGGCGATCGTGGTGTTCCCCGAGGAGGAGGGCTCGCGCTTCGGCGTGGCCTGCCTCGGCTCGCGGCTGCTGACCGGCCGGCTGGACCCGGCGACCGCGGCCGGCCTGCGCGACGCCTCCGGTGTCACGCTCGCCGAGGCGCTCGCGGAGTCCGGGCTGGACGCGCGGCACCTGGGCCGCGACCAGGCGGCGCTTGAGCGCATCGGCTGCTTCGTGGAGCTGCACGTGGAACAGGGGCGCGGGCTCATCGACCGCGGCGCCGCCGTGGGCCTGGGGTCCTCGGTCCTGGGACACGGTCGCTGGAAGCTGCGCTTCTCCGGGCAGGGCAATCACGCCGGCACCACACTCATGGACGATCGCCGCGACCCCCTCGTGGCGGCCGCCGGCGCGGTGCTCGCCGTGCGCGACGCCGCCCGGGCCGTCCCGGAGGCCCGCGCGACCGTGGGGCGCCTGCAGCCGCTGCCCGGCGGGACCAACGTCATCGCCTCGGCGGTAGAACTGTGGATCGATGCCCGGCATCCGGACGACGAGGTGACCGCGGCGCTGCTCGAGTCGATCCACGCCGACGCCGCCGCGGCGGCCGAGGCCGAGGGGTGCTCGGTGGAGCTGACCGCCGAGTCGGTGAGCCCCACCGTGGACTTCGACCACGCGCTGACCACGCGTTTGGGCGAGGCGCTCGAGGGGACCACGTCTGGCGGGTTGCCCGACGGCGGCCCGGCGCTCCCGGCGGCGCGGGGCGGGGTGCCCGTGCTGGCCACCGGCGCGGGGCACGACGCGGGTGTCCTGGCCGCCGAAATCCCCACGGCCATGCTGTTCGTGCGCAATCCCACCGGCATCAGCCACTCCCCCGAGGAATACGCAGCGGACGAGGACACCGAGACGGGGGCCCTGGCCCTGGCCGATGCCCTGCAAGAGCTGTTGCTCGCGCCGTAACCGCCCCGCGCCCACAGAACCGGGTGTGCCCGCCGAGCTGGTCGGCGGGCACACCCTTGTGCGCTGCGCACCCAAGCGATCCCCGTAAACCAGCCCCGCGCCGTCGAGCACCGCCGTCGAGTCCTCTCTCCCCCTGGGTTTTCCCATGATTTTTGCGCTTTGCCCCGGGTATTTCCCGGGGCAAAGCGCAAAAATCATGGGCAAACCGAGTCGGGGTGTGGCACCGCGGCGTACGCCTCGAGCCCTGAGAAGCACGCCAAAGGGGGCCGGACACTCGCGGGTCCGGCCCCCGGCTTGGGGTGACGCTGGCGGGGAGCCTCGACGGGAGGCCCCTGCTCAGGCCAGGGCGGGCGCCGCCCAGATGTTCAGGCGCGTGCCGATGCCGTTGGCCCGGGCGGACTCGTACAGATCGGTGCCCCAGGCCACGTCCTCCACGGGCATCCCGCCCACGGAGTAGAGGATGATCTCGTCGTCATCGGTGCGGCCCGGCGCCTTGCCTGAAACGATGTCGCCGATCTGGTGGATGGCGGAACGCTCCATCTCGCCGTTGGCCACGAGGTCGATGAAGTGGGAGCCGACGATGCCGATCTGCTCGTACGCCTCGGTGCCGTACTCCTCGTTCCAGGCGTCGTACAGGCCCAGGTAGTCCACCACCTTGCGGGCCCGGTTGATGAGGAACTCGCCCTCGAACGCCGCAGCGGCCGGCAGCAGGAGCAGCGCGCCCTTGGCGATCCACTCCTCCTTGATGAGGGGGAAGCCGGAGGAACCCTCCGCGGCGGTGGTGGGCGTGGAGATGACCACACCTGCGTCCCGCACCGCCTCCTCGACGGAATCAACCACGGTGACGGAGCTGAGCTGGGGGTGCTTGGCGGCCAGCTCCTGCGCGAACCTCTCGGCGGAGGCGGCACCACGGCCCTTGACCTTGACCGTGGTGATCCCCGGACGCAGGGCCAGGACGCCCTCGGCCGTGGTGCGCGCCATGACGCCGGGACCGATGATGGCCAGCGTCGTGACGTCCTCGCGCGCCAGGTGCTTTACGCCAACGTTCGGGACGGCACCCGTGCGGTAGGCGGAGAGCAGGTTGCCGCTCATGACGGCCAGGGGCGCGCCTGTGTCGGTGTCGTTGAGGGTGAAGAGGTGGATGGAGCGCGGCAGCCCCTTCTTCTTGTTCTCCGCGTTGGAGCCGTACCATTTCACGCCCGTGGTGCCGAAGCGCCCGCCTAAGTATGCGGGCATGGCCATGAAGCGGCGGTCGGGACCGTCGGCCGGCATGCCAGCGTGCACGGGAATCTCGGGGAAGGTGATCATGGCGCCGTGCGAGTCATGGTTCTCGCCGGCCATCATGTAGTCGCCCTGGCTCAGGAGCACGAGGGTCTCCTCCATGACGTCGATGCAGCGCACGATGTCCGTCACGCCGGCCTCGATCATCTCCGGCTCGGAGAGGAAGAGGAGGTCAAGATCGGTGTCCATGGGGTTCCTTTCGCCTCGGGTCCGCCGGCTCGCGGATCCGCTGTTGGCTCCACTCTCCCCGCGCCAGGCGCCCCTCGGGCCCGGGGACAAGCGACCGTAACTGACGTTTCACACCGCCGAAATGTATGACGCCGATTAATACGCAGACACTCACAATCGAGCGTCAACGCGCTAGGAATCCGCGCCACTCCGGCCCTCCATCGCCCATCCGGGAGCCCGAACATCGCCCGGATTCATTCACCGATGGAACGCACTTGTCACGGCCGGCACACGCAGCAGAAACATCGTCTCCGCAGGATGGAGGCACGCCAGGCTCCGCACCGCCCGGCGCCCCATCCCCTTGAGGAGGCCCCGCATGACCACCCCATCCGCCGACCTTGCGTGGGGGCTCACCGCCCTCGCCTTCGTCACCTTCATGCTCTGCGGCATCGCCCTGTACTACGCGGGCATCGCGGGCCGGAAGAACCCCCTGAACATGATCATGATGGTCATCGGCTCGCTCGCCGTGACGGCCGTCCTCTACGTGGCCTTCGTCCACGGGCTGGTCCTCGGAGACTCCGTCCTGGGCCTGGGCCTCATCGGCAACCCGCTGCAGTTCCTCGGCATGGAATCGGCCATGACCAACACCGAGTCCGGCGGCCCGGAGGACGCCTGGACGTTTGCCTTCTACCTCATGTTCGCCGCCATCACGGTGGCGATCGTCAGCTCCGGCGCCCTGGGCCGCATGAAGTTCGGCGCGTGGCTGATCTTCAGCGGCGCCTGGCTCGTGCTGGTCTACGCGCCGGTGGCGCACTGGGTCTTCGCCTTCGACGACGAGGAGGCCGGCACCGTGGGCGGCTGGCTGCGCAACGTGGTGGGCCTGCACGACTTCGCCGGCGGCACCGCCGTCCACATGAACGCCGGCATGGCCGCCCTGGCCCTTGCCCTGGTCCTCGGCAAGCGCAAGGACACGAGCGAACGCCCGCACAACCTGCCCCTCGTGGTCCTGGGCGGTTCCATGCTCTTCCTCGGCTGGTTCGGCTTCAACGGCGGCTCGGGCGGCGGCGCCACGTTCACCTCGCAGTACGCGATCCTCACCACGATCCTGGCCGCCTGCACCGGCACGCTCGGCTACCTCCTCGTGGAGAAGAAGCGCACGGGCCGCATGACCACCTTCGGCCTCATCACCGGTCTCATCGGCGGGCTCGTGGGCATCACGCCCTGCGCCGACGCCGTCTCCCCGCTCGGCGCGCTGCTCGTGGGCCTCGTCGCCGGAGCCCTCGTCTCCTGGGCCGTCACCTGGAAGAGCAAGTGGGGCATCGACGAGTCCCTCGACGCCTTTGCCGTGCACGGCGTGGGCGGCATCGCCGGCACCATCTGCGTCATCTTCATCGGCGCCGCCTCCGCCCCCGCCGGCGTCACCGGCATCCTCTTCGGCGGCGACCCGTCCATCATCTGGCGCGAGCTCGTGGCCATCATCGCCACGTGCGCCTACTCCTTCGCCGTCACGGCCGCGCTGGCCTGGCTCATGAAGCGCACCATGGGCCTGCGCGTCGAGGAGCAGGTCGAGGAGCGCGGCCTGGACGAGTCGCTGCACGCCGAGAGCGCTTACGACCGCTGAGCCCGGCGGACCGGCCGCCCACCTGCCCGACGGCGAGGCCTCGCCTCCCAGCCGTGACGGCGGCTTGCCACCGTCCACCGGCCCGACGTCGGGTGCTCGCCTCCCGGCCCGCGCGCGGGCTGGGAGGCGAGCTCGCGCCGTCGGGCCCTTTCATCGCGTCGGCTCTCGCGCGCATCATGGTGTTCCTGCCCGTTCCGGACCGGAACGGCCGCACGACATCGGGGGCAAGCATGTCGGACGCAGCAGCTGAGCCCAGCCCTTCCGCCGGTTTCCCGGCGGGAGGGGCACCTCGTGTGCCCTCACACGGGGACCGCCTCTTCCTGCGGGTGCTGGTCAACACGCTCATCGCCAATGTCACCACCTCGTACCTGTGGTTTGCGCTGACGTTCTGGGTGTACCTGGAGACGCGCTCCGTCATGGCCACCGCCATCATCGGCGGTGCTTACATGCTGCTCGTGGCGGTGCTTGGCACGTGGTTCGGCACCCTCGTGGATCGCTACCGCAAGCGCTCGGTCATGGCGGCTTCCTCGCTCATCACGTTCGGCAGCTACGCCGTGGCGGGCGCCCTGTTCCTCCTGCTGTCGGCGGACGCCCTCGTGGACTGGCGCGGCCCGTGGTTCTGGGTGTTCGCCGGCATCATCCTGCTGGGCGGTGTCGTGGAGAACCTGCGCAACATCGCGCTCTCCACCACCGTCACGTTGCTGGTGCCCGCGGATCGGCGGGACCGCGCCAACGGGCTCGTGGGGACCGTCCAGGGCGTGTCCTTCATGGTGACGAGCGTGCTCTCCGGGTTGTCGGTCGGCTTCATCGGGATGTCGGGCACCCTGCTCGTGGCGCTCATCATGACGGCGGTTGCCACGGCTCACCTGCTGGGATTCGTCCGCATCCCCGAGCCGGCCCGCGCCCCCGGCGCCGCGAGCGATGTGCCCGCCGGCATCGACTTCAAGGGCGCTTGGCACGCTGTCCGCTCGGTACCGGGCCTGCTCGCGCTGTTGTTCTTCGCCACCTTCAACAACCTCGTGGGCGGCGTCTTCATGGCGCTCATGGATCCCTACGGCCTCACGCTCTTCGACGTGAAGATGTGGGGCGTGATCCTGGGCGTCACGAGCATCGGCTTCATCGTGGGCGGTGGCCTGGTCGCCAAGTTTGGCCTCGGTCCCAAGCCGTTGCGCACCCTGCTCCTGGTCAACGTGGCCCTGGCGCTGCTCGGTGCCACGTTCACGATCCGCGAGTACTGGTGGCTCTACGCCGGCGGCATCTTCGTGTACATGGCGCTCATCCCCGCAGCGGAGGCCGCGGAGCAGACGATCATCCAGCGCGTCGTCCCGCTCTCGACGCAGGGCCGGGTGTTTGGCCTCGCCACCAGCATCGAGTCGGCCGCGGCGCCGGTCTCGGCCTTCCTCATCGGGCCCCTCGCCGAATTCGTGATTCTGCCTGCGCTGCGCGTCCCGGAAACGGCGCAGAGCTACGCCTGGTTGCTCGGCACGGGCGAGGCCCGCGGCATCGCGCTGGTCTTCCTGGGGTCCTCCCTGCTCCTGCTCGTCGTGGTGCTCCTGGCCTTCGCCAGCCGGGCCTACCGCCTCCTCGGCGCGGCCTATGCCGAAGCGCCCGAGCACACTCCCGGCGCCGCACCCGAGCAGCCCCCGACGACGGCGCCCGGCGGGGCAAGCGACACGGCGCAGGGGCTAGGGGCCGGCACCGAAGCGCACCCCGAGGAGGAGACGACGGACACCACGCACGAGTGAGCGGCGCACACACTGACTATCCTTGGGGGTTATGACCTCCTCCCCCGCCGATTCCTCGGCCGAGCCCGGCGCGCCCGCCGACCCCGCTGGCACCCCCGGTGCCACGGCCGACGCGAACCAGATCACCGCCGTCGAGCCCACCGCCCGCACCCCTCGCCGCCAGCCCGTGCAGGGCAAGGCCGTGGAGGATCCCAGCTTCTATCGCGCGGAGCCGGTGAGCTTCGTCCGCCGCGGCGAGCGCATGACGGCCGGGCAGGAGCGCGCGTGGGAGGAGATGAAGGACGAGATCCTCATCGACGTCCCGCGCCACCACGCCTCCACGTCGATCCTGCCGGACGCCGTCATCGACATCCCCGGCGCCTTCGAGCACCCGGAGCGCCCACTCACCGTGGAGATCGGCTCGGGCCTCGGCGAGGCCACGGCCCACGCCGCCGCAGAGCACCCCGAGCGCAACTTCCTGGCCGTGGAGGTCTACACCCCCGGCCTGGCCAAGCTCATGGAGGAGGTGCGCGACCGCGGCCTGAAGAACGTGCGGGTCATGCAGGCCAACGCGCCCGAGGTCCTGGACATCGCCCTGCAGCCCGGCCAGGTGGACGAGCTCTGGATCTTCTTCTCCGATCCGTGGCACAAGAAGCGCCACCACAAGCGCCGCCTCATCACGGACGCGTTTGCCGAGCGTGCCGCCTCCGTCATCCGCCCCGGCGGCACGTGGCGCCTGGCCACCGACTGGTCCAACTACGCGGAGCAGATGCGCGAGATCATCGCCAACAGCGAGGACTTCGTGAACCTGCACGCCGGCGAGCGGGCCGGCCTGGAGTCTCCCCTCACCGACATCCGCCGGCAGGAGATCGAGAACCGCGAGGCCGAGCCGGAGTTCGTCGACGAGCTGGGCGGGTGGGCTCCGCGCTTCGAGGGGCGCACGCTGACCAGCTTCGAAGCCAAGGCCCTGCGCGCTGGGCGCAACATCTTCGACCTGAGCGCGCGCCGCGCCTGAGGGGAGGTGCCGCCGGCGGCACCCCCGCGGCCCACGGCATCGCAGCGGCCCGGCCCCGGAATTCCGGGGCCGGGCCGCTGCGTCCTGCGGGTCGCCGTGTCTTGCCGGCCGTTGCCGGTGACGGGGCGCCCATAGTGCGGGCCGCGGCGTTTTGCGGGCTCCGCGTTCGGCGGGAACCCCCGAAACAAAAAAACAAGGGCGGGCACGGAATCCGAAGACTCGACGTGCCCGCCCTTGTGCGCCAAGGGGGCCGGAGCGGCAACTTGGGGGAACGTCGCTCCGATAGGCGCTGGGGTGTGGCCGCGAGGGGGGCTTGCGACCACTGATGACGAGTCAATCATATATAGCTTGCTGCATCAAGTTCCGTGGGGGTCTTTTCGTCAGCTTGACCAGCGACGTAAAAGCTGAACATAAGTCCTTCAAAAGAAGTTATCGACGCCGCTCAGGCTTGATGCCGCAGGGTGGTCAGCGACAGCGGGGCGAACTGCACCGCCTGCCGTTGGCGCGCCTCCCGACCGGAGGCCTTGATGGAGACGACGCCGCTCGATCCGGCGGCAAAAACCCGGGCCCCGGTGACGCTCTCGAAGCGCACGCGCCAGTGATCGAGCTGTCCCTCGAGCTCGGCCACGCGCTGTTGCAGCTGCTGGGCCTGGCGCTCCAGGTCGATCATGCGCCGGATGCCCTCCAGCGAGATCCCCTCGGAGGAGAGCTGGGCCACGCGGCGCAGGCGATCCACGTCGCGCGAGCTGTAGCGGCGGTGCTTGCCGCCCTGGCGCTGCGGGACCACGAGCCCCAGCCGGTCGTACTGGCGCAGCGTCTGCGGGTGCATGTGCGCCAGCTCCGCCGCAACGGAGATGACGAACACCGGGGTGTCCTTGTCCACCATGCCCTTCGCCTCCTTGAAGGTCTATTCATCCTGGGCCCCTCGCCCGGGCCCCGTTCCTGCTCGTCCGGCCCGCCTCCGCCGTTGCCAGCGGCGGCCCTCAACCGGCCGCGCCCGCCCGGCCGGCGTCGTCATCGAGACACCGGCCGGGCGAGCACGCGAGGGCGCCTAGAGCTTGGCGCGCTCGGCGAGGTCCGCGCGGGGATCCTCTCCGGCCGTGGCCGCGGCAAACGCCTCCACGGCGGCCTTGGCCTCCTTGGAGAGGCGGCTCGGGACCACCACATCGAGCACCACGTACAGATCGCCCTGCCGCTTGGCGCTCTTCACGCCGCGGCCCTTGAGCCGCAGCACCTTGCCGGAGGGGCTGCCCGCCGGCACCTTGACCTTCACGTCCCCGTTCAGCGTGGGCACCGAGACCTGGCCGCCCAGCGCCGCCTCGGCAAACGTGACGGGGATGTGCACGCGCAGATCGTCGCCCTCGCGGGCAAAGAACGGGTGCTCCTTGACGCGGACCTTGACCAGCAGATCGCCCGGCCCGGCGGCGCCGGGGCGTCCCTTGCCGCGAGCCCTGACCGTCTGGCCGTCCTTGACGCCCGCCGGGATGCGCACGTCGATCGTCTCGCCGTTCGGCTCGCGCAGCCCGATCGTGGTGCCCTCCATGGAGCCCTTGAACGAGATGGTCGTCTCGGCCTGGCGGTCCGCGCCGCGCTGCGGCTGCTGCTGGAAGCCGCCGTAGCCGCCCCCGCCGCCGCCGAACATGCCGCCGAACAGATCGCTCAGGTCCGGGCCGTCGCCGTTCTGGTAGCGCACGCGCTGCCCGCCACCGCCGCCGAACATCCCGCCGAACATGTCGTCGTAGCCGCCGCCGGAGCCCCCAGCCTGGAAGCGGGCACCGGAGCCCATGGCCCGGATCGCGTCGTACTGCTGGCGTTCCTCCGGATCGGAGAGCACCGAGTTGGCCTCGGTGATGTCCTTGAAGCGGCGCTCGGCCTCTGCATCACCAGCGTTGGTGTCCGGGTGATTCTGGCGCGCAAGCTTGCGGTACGCCTTCTTGATATCCGCCTCGCTCGCGTCCTTCGACACGCCGAGTACGGCGTAAAAGTCTTTGTCCACCCAGTCCTGGCTGGCCATCCAGGCACCCCCTTCTCGCTGGTGCGTAGCTGTCAATAAAGTCGTTGCGCCCCTGCCGGGGCGCCGGTGCCGTCGTGTCTGCCCGACGGCGGGGCGTGCGGCCCGCGGGCCGCTGACCTCACGCGGGAGGCCGGTGAGGCGACGCCGCCCGGGAAGGTTCCCGGGCGGCGTCGTGCATCACTCTCCGGTGGAGACGAGCACCTGCGCCGCGCGCAGGACCCGCTCGCCGCGCTTGAAGCCGATGCGCAGGACCTGGCCCACGTGCTCGGCCTCGATGCCCGGCCACGGCTGGCGCAGGAGCGCCTCGTGCACCGTGGGGTCGAACTCGACGCCCGCCTGATCGATCCGCTCCACGCCGAGCGCCGCCAGTGCGGCGTCCAGCTTGGTCGCGATCGAGGCGAAGGGCCCGTCGACGAGGTCACCGGCTGCGCGGGCGGCGTCGACATCGTCGAGCACCGGGATCAGCGCGGCGACGGTGGCGTTGACGCCCGTCTCGCGGGCCGCCTCCTTGTCGCGCTCCACGCGCCGGCGGTAGTTCGTGAACTCGGCCTGCAGTCGAAGCAGGTCGGCCTTGAACTCCTCGGCAGCGGAGGCCTCCGCCTCCTGGGCTGCGCCGGCGGCGTCGAGGATCTCCTCGGCCTGGGACAGGGCGTCGCCCTCGCTCCCCTGCTGAGCCTCCTCGGACGCGCCGGCCTCACCGCGCACCTCACCCGACTCGGGATCGATCTTGCGCTTGTCGGTGAAGCTGACGGGCTCCTCCTCGGGGGTGAACTCCTCGTTCGCCATGTCTAACCTCAGTTCTTCTTCTCGTCGTCCTCGTCGACGACCTCGGCGTCGACGACATCCTCGTCCGCGGCGGCGGAGTCGGCGTCGGCACCGGCGGCGTCGGCGGGAGCGGCCTGGGAGTACAGCGCCTCGCCCAGCTTGGACTGGGAGGCCTGCAGCTTCTCGAAGGCAGCCTTGACCTCGGCGTCGTTGTCCTGCTGCTCCAGGGCGGCCTTCAGGGCGTCGACGTCGGCCTGAACCTCGGTCTTGACCTCCTCGGGCAGCTTGTCCTCGTTGTCCTTGATGAGCTTCTCCACGGAGTACGCGGCGGACTCGGCGGCGTTGCGGGTCTCGGCGGCCTCGCGACGCTTCTTGTCGTCGGCAGCGTGCTCCTCGGCCTCCTTGACCATGCGGTCGATGTCGTCCTTGGAGAGCGAGGAACCGCCCGTGATGGTCATGGACTGCTCCACGCCGGTGCCCTTGTCCTTGGCGGACACGTGCACGATGCCGTTGGCGTCGATGTCGAAGGTGACCTCGACCTGCGGCACACCGCGCGGGGCCGGCGCGATGCCGGTCAGCTCGAAGGTGCCCAGCGGCTTGTTGTCGCGGGTGAACTCGCGCTCGCCCTGGAAGACCTGGATCGACACGGAGGGCTGGTTGTCCTCGGCCGTGGTGAAGGTCTCCGAACGCTTGGTCGGGATGGCCGTGTTGCGCTCGATGAGCTTGGTCATCACGCCGCCCTTCGTCTCGATGCCGAGGCTCAGGGGGGTCACGTCGATGAGCAGAACGTCCTTGCGCTCGCCCTTCAGCACGCCGGCCTGGAGGGCGGCGCCCACGGCGACGACCTCGTCAGGGTTGACGCCCTTGTTGGCTTCCTTGCCGGCCAGCTCCTTGACGAGCTCGGCCACGGCGGGCATGCGGGTGGAGCCACCGACGAGCACCACGTGGGCGATCTCGGAGATCTTCACGCCGGCCTCGGCGATGACGTCGTTGAACGGCTTGCGGGTGCGCTCCAGCAGATCGGAGGTGAGCTCCTGGAACTTGGCGCGGGAGAGGTGCTCGTCCAGGTGCACCGGACCCTCGGGGGTCACGGAGAGGTACTGGAGCGAGATGTTGGTGCTGGAGGCGGAGGAGAGCTCCTTCTTGGCCTGCTCGGCGGCCTCCTTCAGGCGCTGGAGGGCGATCTTGTCCTTGGACAGGTCGGCACCCTTGGCCTTGGCCTGGGCCAGCAGCCAATCCACGACGCGCTGATCCCAGTCGTCGCCGCCGAGGCGGTTGTCGCCGGCGGTGGCGCGCACCTGGATGGTGGAGAAGCCGTCGTCGTCCTTGCCCACCTCGAGGAGGGAGACGTCGAACGTGCCGCCGCCCAGGTCGTACACGAGGATGAGCTCGTCCTCGTTGCCCTTATCCAGGCCGTAGGCCAGGGCCGCGGCGGTGGGCTCGTTGACGATGCGCAGGACGTTCAGGCCCGCGATCTCGCCGGCCTCCTTGGTGGCCTGACGCTCGGCGTCGTTGAAGTACGCCGGAACGGTGATAACCGCGTCGGTGACCTTCTCGCCCAGGTAGTCCTCGGCGTCGTGCTTGAGCTTCATGAGCGTACGCGCGGAGATCTCCTGCGCGGTGTACTTCTTGCCGTCCACATCAACGGTCCAGTCGGTGCCCATGTGGCGCTTGACGGAGAAGATGGTGCGGTCGACGTTATTGACGGCCTGGCGCTTGGCGATGTCGCCCACCAGGACCTCGCCGTTCTTGGCGAAGGCCACGACCGAGGGGGTCGTGCGCGAACCCTCGGCGTTGGCGATGACCGTCGGCTCGCCGCCCTCCAGGACGGACACGACGGAGTTGGTGGTTCCGAGGTCAATACCCACGGCACGGGACATGTGGTGTTCCTACTTTCCTACTCGATGTCAGTTCTGACCCTTGGACCCCGGGAGGGGCCTTGAGCCTGCTGCACTCAAGTTTAGTGATCGCCTTCCGCGTGTCAACTAAACCTGAGTCGAGTTGACTCAACTTTGGTCTTGCCTTCATCAACCGGCCACCCGCCGGTTTCATTCCCGCAGGGCCCCCCAAGGCGGGTGCTCCTCGTCACAGTCAGCGCCCCAACGCAAACTGGTCCGAATTTCCGTTGATTTCGCCCGGGTTCGCCCCGGATCAACAAAACATCGGACCAGCTTGTCAGCGGGAGCCTCAGGCCTTGCCGCGCGCCAGCTTGGACGGCCACCACAGCGACCGCCCCAGGGTGTGGCCGAGCGCCGGCACCAGGAGCGTACGCACCACGAGGGTGTCCAGCAGCACGCCGAACGCCACGATGAAGCCCAGCTGCACCATGAACATGATCGGCACCACGGACAGCGCCGCGAAGGTCGCGGCCAGCACCACGCCGGCGGAGGTGATGACGCCGCCGGTCACGGCCAGGCCCCGCGTCATCCCGTCCTGGGCCCCGTGCAGCTTGACCTCCTCGCGCACGCGGGTCATCAGGAAGATGTTGTAGTCGACGCCCAGGGCCACGAGGAACGTGAAGCCGAACAACGGCACGGCAGGATCCGCCCCGGGGAAGTCGAACAGCCCGTTGAACACGAGCGCGGACACGCCCATCGCCGTGCCGTAGGAGAGCACCGTGGTCAGGATGAGCATGAGCGGCGCCACCACGGAGCGCAGCAGGAGCATGAGGATCAGCAGGATCGCGCCGAGCACGATCGGGATGATCTTCTTGACGTCCTGCTGCGCCGTGACCTGCTTGTCGAGGCTTGTCGCGGAGGTGCCGCCCACGAGCGCGTCGGCGTCCACGCCCTGCACGGCCGAGCGCAACTTGACCACCGTGTCCAGCGCGGCCTCGGAGTCGGCGGCATCGGAGAAGGTCGCCTGGATCTGCACGCGCCCCTCCACGACCTTGGCCGCCACGCCCTGACGCACCGGCCCGCCGTCCTCGCCCACCACGTAGGCCGAGGCGACCCCGGGAACGGCCGTCGCGGCGTCGAGCACCGGCGTCGCCAACGCCTCATCCGCATAGACCTGCGCCGGGGAACCGGCCCCCGCATCGAAGTGCCGCGCGATCGCCTCGTTACCCAGCTTGGAGTCGGTCTGTCCCAGCACCAGCTCGGAGTCGGGGACGCCGGAGGCCTTGAGCTGGGTCACGCCGAGGCAGCCCACGGCGAGCACGAGCGCCGTGATGACCCACACGGGCCGGTGATGCTTGCGCACCCACAGCGCCAGCCGCCCCCAGGCGCCGTGCCGGAGCGCCCACGCGCCGATCTCCTCGGAATCTGCGCCGAGCGAGGCCGGGCTGGGCTTGGGCTGGAACGGCCAGAAGGCGGAGCGACCCAGGAGGAAGAGGAACGCGGGCAGCAGGGTCAGGGCGGCCACGACCGAGAAGACGATGCCGCTCGCGGCGATGGGACCGAGGGCCTTGTTGGAGTTCAGGTCGGAGAACATGAGGCAGAGCAGGCCGACCACCACGGTGCCGGCGGAGGCCAGGATCGGCTCCACCGAGCGCCTCCACGCGTGCTTGACCGCGCTCGCCTTGTCCTCGCCGGCGGCGATGGCCTCGCGGAAGCGGGCCACGAGCAGCAGGCAGTAGTCGGTCGCGGCGCCGATCACCAGGATGGAGAGGATGCCCTGACTCTGCCCATCGATACGGATCAACTCGCCCTTAGCCATGAAGTAGACGGCGAGGATCGCGGCGCACAGGGCCGCCATCGCCGTGATGAGCACGGCGAACGGCAGCAGCAGCGAGCGGTAGACGATCAGCAGGATGATCAGCACGGCGACGAGCGCCACGCCCAGGAGGATCCCGTCGATCCCGCTGAAGGCCTCCTTCAGGTCCGCGGTGAAGCCAGCGGCGCCCGTGACGTGCACCGAGGCGGTCCCCGCGAAGGTTCCATCGGAGGCCGCCGCGGTGCCGGCGGCGCGCAGCGCATCCACGGCCTCATCCGAGTCGGTCCCGGAGGTCAGGGGCACGATGAACTCGAACGCCTTGGAGTCCTCGGAGGTGATGGGGCCCACCACGTCACCCCGGACCACGCCGGTGTCCTTGAGCGCCGCAGCAAACGCGGCGCCGGAGGCCTGCGTGAGCTCGGCGTCGGATTCGACGATCACCACGGCCGGGATGGAGTCGGTGTCGTTGAACTTGTTCTGCCACTCCACAGCACGCGTGGCCTCGGCGGAGGCGGGCAGGAACGTGGTCTGGTCGGTGGTCTGGACCTCGCCGATCTTGCCGAAGGTGGGCCCGCCCACGCCCATGAGCCCGAGCCACACGAGCGCGATGCCCACGGCGGCGAGCGCACGCCACACGGCCTTCTTGGTTTGGCCCGCGGGACGGCCAGCGTCCGGGTGGTGATCGCGACCGGAGCCGCGCTCCGTTGTCTCAGCCTTCACGGCGTTCCTGCCTTCCAGAATTGGTTCCATCATGGAAAGAATAGATCATCGAAGTCTTCTGTGGCGAACGGTAGAATCTCCGGGTGTCCGCGCGGCGGGCACGTGAGGAGCGCGGGCGCGAACGCACCAAGCGGGGCGGACGCGCCGACACGGCGGCATCGAGAGGGAACAACGTGAGTGGCGGGATGAACCCGGTGCGGTGGGAGGTGGTGCGCCTCCTGCAGGACGTCACCGTCGCCTCCGATCGCTACGTGGACGCCGCCGCCCGCCTCGAGGGCCTGCACCGCACCGACCTCCACGCGCTCTCGGCGGTGGTCCGCCACCAGGACGCCAACGAGCCGCTCACCATCTCCGCCCTAGCCCAGCGCCTCGACCTCTCCGCGCCCGCCACCACGGCCCTCGTGGATCGGATGGAACGCAACGGCCACGTGGAGCGCCAACGCTCGGAGCGGGATCGCCGCCGTGTGACCCTCGCGTCCACGGAGTCGGCCCGCAGCGCCGGCGCCAGGCTCTTCGCGCCGCTGGGCCGGGCGGTCAGCGAGGTCGCCGAGCGCTACACGGACGAGGAGCTGGCCCTCGTGGCCCGCTTCCTCGACGAGGCGGCCGAGGCCATCACGGCCGCCGGCCCCATCCACCGCGATCCGCGCGCCGCCCCACCCACGTCAGCACCCGCCGTCGGCCAGAGCACGGAGCCCTAAGCCAGCATGTCCCTGAGCACCTTCCTCGCCCTGCTCACCGCCACCATCGTCATCTCGCTGACGCCGGGCGCCGGCGCGGTCAACACCATGACCAACTCGATCGCCCAGGGCTGGCGCCGCTCCTTCTGGGGCATCCTCGGCCAGCAGCTCGCGCTGATCATCCAGGTCATCATCGTGGCCGTCGGCGTGGGTGCCCTCGTGGCCGCCTCCCCCGCGATCCTCACCGTGGTTCGATGGCTCGGAGCCGCGTATCTCGTCTACCTCGGCGTGCGCATGCTGCTGGCCAAGCCGACCGCCCCTCGGTCGGGTGAGCGCGTGGAGGTGGAGCCGGCGCACGACGGCGCGGCCTCGCCTTCTGGCGCGGACCTCGCCGATGCGGACCCCACCGAGGCCGGCGAGACCCAAGAGGGCACCGTCGGGCGGGTCCCGGGCCGCCACGCCGGCGCCGGCACGCGCGAAGGCGCGTTCTCGATGATCCGCCGCGGAACGCTCGTGAACCTGCTCAACCCCAAGGCCATCGTGTTCTTCCTGGCCTTCATCCCCCCGTTCATCCGCGCGGATCTGCCGCAGTTCCCGCAGTACCTGATCATCGCCGTGACGTGCGTGGTGGTGGACGTCATCGTCATGTGGTTCGGCTTCGCGGCGCTGGCCCGCCCGCTGGGCCGGCTCATGCACACCACGCGCGGGCAGCGGATCATCAACACGATCTTCGGCTGCTGCTTCCTGCTCGTGGCCGCTCTGCTGCTGCTCATCCACTGACCCCACGGAGCCAAAGTGCCCACATTTTGAGATGCGCATCTCAACATGTGGAGCCGCGTTGTGACCGTCCTGGCCCGGTCCTACCGTGATCCGCATGCGCGAAGACGATGCCAAGGGCCACTACGTCCACGGCCACCACACCTCGGTGCTGGCCTCCCACGCCCGGCGCAGCCTGGCCGAGTCGGCCCCTCATCTGCGCCCCCTGCTGGCCCCGGGGCAGCGCGTCCTCGATGTGGGTTGCGGGCCGGGATCCATCACCTTGGACATGGCCGAGGCCGTGGGTCCGGAGGGAAGCGTGCTGGGGCTCGACTTCTCCCCCACCGCTATCGAGACGGCGCGCCGGGCCGCCGCGGAGCGGGGCATCACCAACGTGCGCTTCGAGGTCGCGGATCTCTTTGCCCTGAGGCCCGGCCTTCCTCCGCTGCGCGGGCGCTACAACGTCGTGCATGCGCACCAGGTGCTGCATCACCTGGCGGATCCCCGGGCGGCCATCACGGTCATGGCCGCGCTCGTTGCGCCCGGCGGCCTCCTCTCGCTGCGCGAGGTGGACTATTCGTCGACTGCGTGGACCCCGCCGAGCGAGGCTCTCTCCACCTGGCTCGCCACGCTGCGCGCCTTCATGGTGGCCGAGGGCGAGCACCCGGACGCGGGGCTCATCCTGCCATTGCTCGCGATCGAGGCCGGGCTTGATCCCGAGGCGCTGACGGTGACCTCCTCCGAGTGGTTCTACGCGGACGCTGCGGCGCGGCGACAGCTCGCGGCGGGCTGGGCGGAACGGGTGCGCGCGTCGTCCTACGCCGAGTCGGCGCGCAGGCACGCGCTGCTCGACGACGCGGGGCTGGAGTCGGTCGCGTCCGGCTGGCTGGAGTGGGCACAAGCGCCGCGCGGGGCGTTCCTCTTCAGGAACACCGAGGTACTCGCCCGGCTGTGAGGCCCACCGCGCACCGCGCCGCCGCGCGCTTGGCTAGGCTCAACACCGTGTACCGCATCATGACCGTCTGCACGGGAAACATCTGCCGCTCGCCACTGATCGAATACGTCCTGCGCGACGCCCTCGAGCGCGCCGGCCTCGGCGACCGGGTGCGCGTGGAGGGCGGCGGCATGTCCGACGAGGAGCACGGCCGCCCCATGGACCGCCGCGCCCTGGCGCAGCTGCGCGGCCTCGGGATCGACGGCTCGGCGCACCGCGCCCGCGAGCTCCCCGAGAGTGCCTGGGAGGACACCGACCTCTTCCTCGCCGCCGACCTCAACCACCTGCGCTTCCTGCGTCGCCACGCGCCCACCCCCGCGCACCGCGAGCGCATCCGCCTGCTGCGCTCCTTCGACCCCGCCTCGGCCGGGCTCCCCGAGGAGCGCCAGGGCATGGCCGACCCCTGGTACGGCGACGAGTCGGACTTCGTCATCACGCGCGAGCAGGTGCTCGCGAGCGTGCCCGGCGTGGTCGCGTTCGTGCGCGCCGAGCTGGGCACCCTGGCGTGAATCCGGCGCACGACGCCGCCCGGCCGAGTCCCGCGGCCGGCCCGGTGCACCGCCCGGTGCTGCTCGGGATCGACGGGCGCTCCGGCGCGGGCAAGACGACGCTCGCCCGCCGCCTCCTGCGAGCGTTGCTCGAGGAGGGCATTGACGCCCGGCTCTTCCACCTCGAGGAGATCTACCCCGGCTGGCACGGCCTGGCCGCCGGCGTCGAGGCCTACGTGGAGGACGTCCTCGCGCCCCTGAGCGCCGGCGAGAGCGCGCGCTGGCGGACCTGGGACTGGGCCACCGACTCCCCCGGCGCCGAGCGAGAGACCCGGCCGGCCGCCGTCGTGCTCTGTGAGGGAGCGGGCGCCGGAGCGCCAGCGGCCCGCCCCCTGCTGAGCGCGTGCCTCACGCTCGAGGCGCCAGACGCCCGGCGCAAGGAGCGCGCCCTGGCGCGCGACGGCGAGACCTACCGCCCGTTCTGGGACGTGTGGGCGGCCCAGGAGGAGGCCCTGCCGGCCGCCGCCGACGGGCCGGGCGATCTGCGCCTCGGCGCGGAGGATCCGGGGGCGTTCGGCCAGGCGCTCGCGTGGGCGAGGCGCGCCGCGGCTACTGCAGCACAGCGGTGAGGCGACCCACGTTGTCCAGCCAGCGCTGGCCGGCGCTGCGCTCGTTCCACGACTCCAGCGTGAGCAGGGTGGACTCGCCCTCGTAGAGGTCCATGACCTTGTCCAGCTCGTCGACGGATTCCTCGCCCAGGAGCATCGTGGTGATCTCCGCGTTGAGGGAGAAGGAACGCATGTCGAAGTTGGAGGAGCCGAAGACGGCCACCTGGTCGTCGATCGTGACGCACTTGGTGTGCAAGACCATGGGCGCGCGGTAGCGGAAGATGCGCACGCCGGCCTCGAGGAGGCCCTGGTAGTAGGACTGCTGGGCGTGGTTGGTCAGCGCATGATCGCCCGCCTCGCACACATAGAGGTCAACGCGCACGCCGCGCTGCGCCGCCGTGGTGATGGCGTAGAGCAGGGAGTCGTCCGGGACAAAGTAGGGGCTCGTCATGCGCACCACATGTTGGGCGGAGTAGAGCAGCGTGTTGAAGAGGCGGAGGTTGTTCTCCTCCGGGAAGCCGGGACCGGAGGGGACCACCTGGCCCGTGATGGTGCCCGGACGGTCCAGCTCGGCACCCTCGAGCTGGTCGAAGATCTGCTCGTTGGATTCGAGGTTCCAGTCGGTCGCGAAGACGACGTCGAAGTGGTCAACGAGCGGGCCCTCCACCCGGGCGAGGATTTCCACCCACTCGCGGCCGAGCTCGTGGCTCTTCTTGCGCTTGTAGCCGGGCTCGATGAGGTTCATGGAACCCGTGAAGGCGACCTGGCCGTCCACGACCACGATCTTGCGGTGGTTGCGCAGGTCCGGGCGGCGCCAGCGCCACTGGAGCGGGGCCAGCGGGAGCATGCGGTACCACTCGATGCCGCCGTCGGTGAGGCGCCGCTTTAGGGCCTTGTAGCCCTTGACGCGCCACGAACCGAGCTGGTCGTAGAGGAAGCGGACCTTCACGCCGCGGGCCACGGCGCGCTCCATGGCGCTCAGCACCGGGTCCACGTACTCCGGGTCGTCCCCCACGATGTAGAACTGCACGTGCGCGTAGTCCTTGGCGCGGTCGATCTCCTCGGCCACCGCGCGCAGCGAGGCCTTGTAGTCGGTGAAGTACGTCAGGGAGTTCCCGCTCGTGGGCGGGAAGGCACCGAGCTCGTGGTTCAGGTGAACGGCCGAGTGCACCCAGTCGGGGTGGCCGTCCGGGAGGGCGTTGCGCGGGCGTTCGGTGCGCGTGGCCACGAGGATCTGCTCGTTGATGGCCAGCTGGCGCTTGCGGCGGCGCGAGTTGAGCTTGTTGGAACCGAACGCCAGGAAGATGAACAGGCCAACGTAGGGGATGAAGAAGATCGTCATCAGCCACGCCATGGCCGTGGTGGGGCGGCGATTGCCGGGGACGATGCCGAGCATGAGCACGCGGATGGCGACGTCCAACACCAGGACCACGGCGCCGATCCACGCGGGCCAGCCGTCGATGAGACCGGTCCAGCTGATCATGGCGTTCCCCTCGCGTTCCTCGATGCCCGGGCGATGGTTGGTGCTGCGGGTGGTTCCTAGTGCGTTCCTGGCGCGTTCCGCCCAGCGCTGCCGTGCTGGCTGGGCTTCACGCAACGTGGTGCCGTCGGTGGGAGTCTATCGAGGCGCTGTAGCGTGGGGGCATGAGCGTCGCCGTGTTCCTGACCCCCCAGCACCCCGACGGCGTGGAGGTTGACCCCACCCGTCCGCAGCTGCTCGTGACCGATCAGTCCGCGACGCGCGGCGACGGCGTCTTCGAGACCCTGCTGTACCGTCACGGGCGCATTCGCGAAGAGGAGGCGCACCTGCGCCGCCTGGCCGGTTCGGCCACCGCCTTGGACCTGCCGTTGCCGGAGGCCTCGCATTGGCGGGCCGCCATGCAGCTGGCGCTGGGACGTTTCCACGAAAGCGCCGGTGAGGGCGCCGAGGCGAGCATTCGCCTGACCGCCTCGCGCGGGGTGCCGGGCGAGAGCGGGACGTTCTGGGTGCTCGTCTCCGCGGTGTCGCGTTCCGCGGCGACGGCCCACGGGCCTTCGGATGGGCTGCGCGTGGTGCTGCTGGATCGAGGCTACGACGCCGCCGCGGCCGACCGCGCGCCGTGGTTGCTCGCCGGCGCCAAGACCCTCTCCTACGCGATCAACATGGCCGCGCAGCGCTGGGCGCAGTCCCACGACGCCGACGACGCGATCTTCGTGACCTCCGACGGGCGGGTGCTGGAGGGGCCCACGTCCTCCGTGCTCATCGCCCGGCGTTCCGCCACCGGCGAGGTCACCCTGCTGACGCCCGAGCTGGAGACCGGCATCCTGGCCGGCACCACGCAGGCGGCCGCCTTCGAGGTGGCCGCCGCGGCCGGGTGGAAGCTGGGCTACGGCCCGCTGACGCCGGCGGACCTGTTGGCGGCCGACGGCGTGTGGCTGGTTTCCTCGGTGCGCTTGGCCGCCGCCGTGACCTCCATCGACGGCGTGTCGGTGCCGTGCGATCCCGAGCTGCACCGCGTGCTCGTGGAGGGGCTCGACGCCGCGCTGTAGGCGTGAGGCGGACGGGCGCGGGCTCGGGCTCCGGTTCCGGCTCCGGCCGGACGTCCGCAGGAGCTCACTCCTCGCGCGGAAGGGACGGATTCAGGTAGCCGTCGGCCCAGGCCACGCGCCCGTAGTCCAGCTTCGAGCGCACCGGCACCCCCGCCGCCGTGTACTTGCGCTTCACGCGATCGAGGTATTGCTTCGCCGTCTCGCGGCCGATGTTCATGGCCGCGCCGACCTGCTCTACGCTCAGCCCGGACGCGTAGAGCACGAGCGCGCGCTCCTCCTGGATACTCAGCGTGGGACGCTCCGGGTCGCCCGCGATCACCGAAGCCAGCTCAACGGTCATCCATTCCTGACCCTCCAGCACGGCGTGCACCGCGGCGAGGAAGTCCTGCTCGCTGTCGCGCTTGCCCACCACACCGGCCACGCCCGCCTGAATGATCCGGCGGACCAGCGCCGGGGAGGCCATGGCCGAGAGGACAAGCACGATGAGGCCGTTCTCGACCAGCGAGGCGACGTGCGCGGGGCTGGCGCTCGCCTGCCGCTCCACCATGAGGTCGAGGATCAGGAGCTGCGGCCGCTGCTCGGGTGAGGCCGCTTCGGACCAGCGGACAAAGTCCGGGAGGCTCTCACCGCTGAAGACCACCTCGTAGCCCTCCACCGTCCCCAGGATCTCCTTGGTCCGGTCCCGCTGCAGGAGGTGATCCTCCACGATGGCGATGCGCGCCGTCGACCCGGTCTGCCCCGTCATGCCTTCCTCCATCATCATTGCTCCCTCTCGGCTCGCGGATGCTGTGCCGGTGTGCACATCCTTTGTCTCATGCCGCGTGAACCTCCGCGAAGAAATCGATCTCCAGCAGGTCCATCCCCCCGAGCCGCACGAGGCGGCTCTCGCGCGAGAACCGCTCGGGGACCCGCAGGTCCTCGCCGGTCAACGTCAGCTGAAGCCCCCCGGAGACGGGGAAGAGCGTCGCCGAGAGCCGGCCACCCCGGCCGCGGGCGGCGATGTTCTCCTGGACCACCTGCGCCATGGCCATCGCGGTGGCGGCGTCGTCGGTGTCCTGGTCCCCGAGCCGCAAGGTGAGCCTGACCTCGGCCTCGCGCGACATCTGCAGCAGCGGCATGAACGTCGTGCCCAAGTAGATCAGCTCGGGGCTGATGAGGACGAGCTGGCGCAGATAGCGTTCCTCTTCGTCGCAGATCGCCCGCGTTGAATCCGCTCCAGGGTCCAACGCACCGTCACGGATACCCCGCAAGAGCTCGCTCGCGGCGTCGAGCCCAGCATTGGTCCAGCGCTCGTAGCTCGCTTGCGCGGCCGCTTCCCGCTCGGCTGCCAAGCGCGCGTCGAACTCGTGGCGCCGGGCATCGAGCGCGGCCTCGGAGAGCCTCTCCATCACGTCCAGGAACAAGACCCACACCAAGGAGAATCCGAATCCGGCGACGCCGGCGATCAGCACGATGGCGGCCCCGGTCAAGGACTCCCGCGCGGTCCAGCCCCCGACCAACATGATCGCCGCGGCCAACGCTCCCGCGCCGGCCAGTCGCCACCGCCTGCCTTCTCTCACCGAGAGGAAGAGCACGGCGGGTCCCGCCGCAGCGAGCGCCTGCCAGTGGACCGGGGCAACGGTGCCGAAGCCTGTGGCGCGGGCGGACAAGACAAAAACGAGCACGGTCGCCACGATGAGCAGCACCGAGGCGAACACCGCCCGGCGGAAAGCCGGCCAGGCCGCCGACGCCACGGCCACGATCATGAGGGCGATCATGGGCAGCAGCGCCAGGTGCTCGTTGGTGCCACCGGTCGCCGTGAGCACGATGCTCTCCAGCGTGACGCCGACGCCCCAATACAGGCCAGCGCGCAGGCGGTTCGTTCTGGCCGCTTCCCTGAGCGCACCGTCGTCCACGAACACCGGCGGCGCGGACTCCGCTTGCCCCAGGGCGGCACGCAGGGTGACGGTGGTGCCCCGGCCCGGGGCGCTCGCCACCTCAACGTCGATGCCGTGGTCCCTGGCCCGTCGTTCGATGGACGTGGCGAGCCCCCGCTTGGCGACCAGCTCCGGGTCGAACCCCCTGCCCGTGTCCGCGATGCGGACGACAAGCTCGTTCGCGTCGGCGGCGATGTCGATGTCGACGTGCTCGGCGCCGGAGTGCTTGGAGGCGTTGTTGACCGCCTCGCGCACGCACCGCACGACGGCGCGGGTCGCCTCCGCGCCGAGCCCCCGATCGACGCGTTCAAGTTGAGCATCGTCCGCCCCCAGCCTGCGGATCGGAAGGCCCGGCTGCGTGAACACGTCCCGGATCGACGCCGTCAAGTCGACCGAGCGGGCGTCGCGCAGTTCTCCGACGTGTTCGACGTCGCTGGCGCACTGCCGCCGCACCTTCGCCGGGTCGCTGACCGAGGCCCCGGCCGAGGCGATCGCGGCGAAGGTATTGATCGCCGTGTCGTGCAGCACGCGGGACTCCTCGGCGATACGGGAGGCGCGGTGGGCGAGTGACTCCCTGTGGAGCGCGGCCGCATCGGCCATACTGATGTCGCGGTCCGTCGCGGCCGCCCTGCTCAACAGGAACGACACCCCCACCCTGATCGCCAGGATGATGGTCGTCTGGGTGACGCACACCGATATCGGCAGCTCGAGGCCCCAGCCCGGGAGAAAGACGAGGATCATCGCGGACGTGGCCGCCGCTGAGAGGACGACCAGCGGGATCGTGGCGCGGCGGAGCATGAGCAGGCCGGCCACGAACGAGGAGAAGTTGATCTGCCAGCACCCGGCGAAGGTGAGTGCCGAGTCGATGTCGCCGCTGGCGAGGAAACTCCCCGCGCCCGCCGCGACCATGGCGAGCCACACCCAAGGAACGTAGCCGGGCTTGCGCCGCGCGGCCAGGGCCATCAGCAGAATGAGCGCCTGGGCGGGGGCGAGGACCCAGGTCCCGGCATTCGGCGAGGCCACGGTCGTCGCCACCATGACGGCCTGCCACACGCACAGGGCGACCAGCACCACGCGGTTGATCGCCCCGAGCAACGTCGCCGTGGCACCGCCCGGAGCGTCGGGGGTCAGTCCCGAAGGGCTGCCCAGGCCGAGCGCCGAGGAGACACGTGTCAGGAGATGCATTCGTCCCAGTCTTTCTGACCTCTTCTCACGCGAGGGTGTGTATCACGCTACCTTCCCTTTGCCTCGCCTCGAGTGGTTGCGGACCAGCGTCCAGAACCGGCCACGACGGGTCACGTCAACACCAGCTAATGCATTGACAGATGCCAACGGCGGCAGGCCGGCTATCCCCCCCTCGACGCCATCGGCCGCGCCGGATCGGCATCGATACCAGCACCGGCACCGAGGTTCCACAAACGAATACATCTCCTCAAAGAAAACGTCTTCGGTGAACCACTTGCACCCTTCGGTTAAACGCCGAATCTTGCACAGAGCTCGCCCAGTTCGAATTCCACCCAAAAGCATGACCTCCACATGGGGGTCAATTTATCCAGCGCGACGATCGGGCTTCGAGCACGCTGCTCGAACCATCCGCCGAAAAGAATTCGTCGCGTTATACTCCTTTCCATCTGCAGTGACCGTCGTTGACAGAATGTGTGGCAGCACACTCGGGCGGATTCTGCCCGAGAAAACGCGAATCCCGCGCCATTCTTGGCCGGAACGCCCGCCCACAGGTCGGACCGCCCCCCATCCCTGCCGAGGCATATGCGTTCCATGGGTGACCGATTTTGACACCGAAGATCCCGGCCGCATGGCGAAGATTGTCGCGATTCGGGACCAAACCGGCGGGGGACGAATTCACAAACCGAGTGCTATTCCATGGCGCTTGACGTACTGTTCATCGAGTTCCACAGCCGAACCGCGACCGCGGCAAACGCCACGTCAAAGCTGCGACTGTCGGAACGCGCCGACGCCATGCCTTGACGTCCAGGCGCCCCGCCCCTCGCCGGCGCCTGTCCGCCATCCGCGGGGGGCGGGATCCAAGAACCCAACCACTTAAATGTGATCCCGGTCACACCTGTGACAGATTTCTGCGTGATTCAACTCGACGAAGAGTGAGGGGGATCACGCCCCTGCAGCGCGTCACTGTTTGCGCTGCCTCGAATATCACTGGAGGGACGATGTTTTCATCTCGCACCCGAGGCAAGCGGCGAGGCGCGCGCCGAGGGCTTCTATCTCAGGTCGCGGCCGCGACCGCCCTTGCGGCGTTGGGCCTGGCCGGGGCCCTGGCTCCTGCGGCCCAGGCTGATGTAGCCACGGGCGACAGCGTCTACGTCGGCAAGAACGCGCAGGGCTACGGCGGCACGCGCCTGTTCCCGATCTACGAGACGACGCCGGCAGATCCAGCCAATCCCGGGACGCCCGACTACTGGGCGTACTGCATCGAGCACAACGTCTCCGCCAAGACGGGTCTCCACGCCACCGTCGGCGATGTCGATAGCTTCCTCGGCGACAATCTGTTCACGGACAACCCTGACGTGCAATCGAAGATTCGGTGGGTGCTGGCACACAGCTACCCGGCCGTTTCTCTGGAGGAACTCGCCGCGAACGCCGGCCTGCCGAGCATCTCGGTCAACGACGCGGTGGAAGCGACGCAGTACGCGATCTGGCGCTACACCGACCTGGGATGGGACGCTGGCTGGAACTTTGAAACCCCCGATTCTGGGACGGCCTACTGGTACCTCGTGAATGGTGCCAATGCCAGCTCCGGCCTGCAGCCCTCGGACCTCATCGCCACGGTGAAGGTGACGGCCCCGACCGCGGAGCAGAACCCCGGGACGCTGGTTGGACCGTTCGTGATCGACACGAACGCAGCGTCGGCGGCGGTCACGGCTGATCCCGACTTCGTCCTCACCGACCAGGACGGGGATCCGATCAACGCCAGCGCCGTGACGGACGGACAGTCCGTCTACGTCAAGGTCCCGGCGGATACGCAGGCCGAGGCCGTGACCGTCACGGCCACGGCGAAGAGCCTGAAGAATACGGGCTTCGTATTGTCGGTGCCGACGGCCGATGGGAATACCGCCACCAAGGACTCTCATGGTCAGTCGATCATCTTGGTGACGCCTTCCACGAACACGGTGTCTGACTCCGCTCGTGCGACGTGGAAGCTTCCCACCGTCGAGAACCCGGTCATCGGCACCACCCTCGTCGACTCTGCCGACCAGGACCACGTCCTGCCCTGGAACGGCGGCACCGTCGTCGACACCGTCACCTACAAGAACCTGACCCCCGGCACCGAATACACCGTCACCGGCGAGCTCATGCTCAAGGACGGCGAAACCGCCACCGGAATCAAGGGCCAGACCACCTTCACCCCCACCGAAGCCAACGGCACCGTCGACGTCACCTTCACCATCCCCGAAGGCTTCTCCGGCAAGGCCCTCGTCGCCTACGAAACCCTCTACGAGGGCAACGCAGCCAACGAAACCCCCATCGCCGAACACAAGGACATCAACGACGCCTCACAAACCGTGACCGTCGAAGAACAGCCCACCACGGCAACTCCGACGACCTCAGCTCCGAGCACCACGCCCGCCACTGAGCCGTCTACGAGTTCCACGCCGGCCACCACCCCGGCCAGCACGCCGAACACCACTCAGGCGACCACGCCTGCCACCACTGTTGAGAGCACGTCTCCCAACACCGGTGGGTTGGCAAACACCGGCTTCGGTTCGGGCGGTTGGCTCGTCCTGGCCGCGCTGGGAACGATCGCCGGCGGCTTGATCCTGCTGAGCACGCGTCGGGCAAAGCACAGCTAGTCGCGTCTCTCCCTCACCGGTGATGCCCTCGGACGAATCCTCGCGATGCGTCCGAGGGCATCACTGTGTGTCGCACCAGTCTCCACACCGCGTTCGGGGTGCCCACGCCCACCGGCAGCACGGCCGCGGCCGACCGCGTGCAGTGATTGCTCACCGGCGCCAAGACCCAGACATATGCAATCGCCATAACCGCGCAACGCTGGGCGCAGTCCTTTGAGGCCGACAAGCCGATCGTCGTGACTTCCGACGGGCGGGTGCTGGGTGTTCTTGGAGGTGTTGCGTCGGGTGGGCAAGAGATCCTGGACGTGTTGTCGTCACACTGCGGTCATAACCTAGGCGTATGACCTCAACACTGAAGATCGAGTGCGTGGGCGGGCTCTGGGATGCGCGCATCCTGGACATCACCACAGACGAGTTCGGGCGGCTTCCCTCCGTCCTGTTGGACGACGGCGGAAAGCCGTTCTACTCACTGCTCTTCGACGAGTGCCGGATCCTGGCCGGGAACCGCCACGAGTATCTGGGCGCGCGGTACGTGCCTGCGGCTGCGTAGTCACACCACCGCGGCTAACCCCACACCACATTCCAGGCACCAACGCCCACGGACAGCACCACGGCCAGTGCGGCCACGGCACCGCCGAGCGCCACCAGCACCGCATCGCCCCACGTGAAACGCACCGGCCGCGCCCAGGAACGCGAACGCCCGCCGAAACCCTTCGCGTCCATCGTCACCGCCAGCCGCGTGCCGCGCCGAAGCGCCTGCACCAAGAAGCCGAACACCGTGGAGAACACGTGCGCTCCGCTCAGCCCGCGAGCCCGGCGCGCGGCCGACATCACCCGCCACTCGTCGGTCAGCACTCCCCCGAGCCGCAAGGCGCCCAGCGCCCCCAGCACGAACCGCGCCGGAAGCCGTGCGCCCACGGCCAGCGCATCCGCCAGCCGCGTCGCGTCCACCGAGCCGAACAGCACCACGGTCGGAAGTGCCATCGCCAGACCACGCGTAGCCACGAGCAAGCCGGATCCCAGCGACCCCACCGACACCGTGTACGGCCCCACCGCAAACAGCTGCGCCCCGGAGTCGGGCGCGATGATCGCGGTGCCCCACACCGTCAGCAACCCGCCGACCAACAGCGCGCCGGCAAAGAGCGCCACGCGCTTGGGCGGCACGGACGAGAAGGGCAGGGCAAGCAGCGCGGCGCACAGCACGACGGCGGAGCTCACCGCATCGAGCGACGCCACGATCGGCACGGCCATGAGGAGCGCTGCCCCCAGCACGGCCAGCGGGTTGCGGCGGGCGAGCCAGGCGCGCCGGGGCAACGCCGGCAGCGCGTCCGCAGGCAGGGCCGTGGCCACCGAGGGCGCGCTCATGCCGCCGCCTCCTCATCGTTCGCCAGCGGCTCGGGAAGCGTGGCAACCGCAGGGGCCGCAACGGGCACGTCAACGCCAACCCGTACCACGGCGCGCCCGCCCCCAACGTCCACGATCCGCGCGCCCAGCGCCCGGACAAACTCCTCGTCGTGGGTCACAGCCAGCACGGCCACGCCGCGCTCCAGCTCCTCGCGCAGCAGCTCCACGAGCCCCACCCACGTGAGGGCGTCCTGCCCAAAGGTGGGCTCGTCCAGCACCAGCACGCCGGGCCGCGTGGCCAGCGCAGTGCCGACCGACAGCCGCCGCTTCTGCCCGCCGGAGAGCTGGTACGGATTCGCGTCGGCCAGGTGTTCCAGGCGCAGCCGCGCCAACAAGGAGTCCACCCGCGCGGCGATCTCCGCTGGTTCAACACCGGCCCGCCGCGGCCCAAACTCCAGCTCGGCCCGCACGCTGCGCGCCACGAACTGATGCTCCGGGTCCTGGAAGACCATCCCGATCCGGCTCACGAGCTCCCGCGCCTTCCAGCGCACGGGCTCCACGCCGCGTGCCCCGGACGCCAGCTCCGCCGAGGCCTGAACCGCGCCCCGCACGGGCGCCTGCAGCCCGGCGAGGGTCAGCGCGAGCGTCGACTTTCCGGCGCCGTTGGGCCCGATCAGCGCCGTGGCCCGCCCGGCCTCCAGCGTCAGGTCAACGTCAGCCACCACCGGCTCCACCTTGGCCCGCGCCTTCGCCGAACGCGGCACGCGCACCCGCGTCACCCCCGCCCCGCGCGCGGCCAGTGCCGTCGCTCCGGCGGCGGGCGGCGCCCACGCACCGAGCGGCGGCCGCTCCCCCGGCACCCACACGCCGGCCGCGGCCAGCGCGGAACGCACGGCCGGGTCGGCCAAGAGCTCGGCGGGCCTTCCCTGCACGACGACGCGTGCCCCCGCCCGCCGCCGGCTCACCGGGGCAGGCGGCACCTGGGTTCCCCCGGGCGCCTCCGCGCCGGAACGGGACCCAGCGCCGTCGTCCTCGAAGGCACGAGGCGACTCACGGACGGCACCCGACCACCCGCCGTCGAGCACCACGAGGCGATCCACCCCCTGGGCCCACAGGCCCAGGCGGTGCTCCACGATGAGCACCGTGGCGCCCGCGGCGCGGGCGGCGGTGAGCACCACGTCGCGCACCTCGGCGGCGCCGGCCGGATCGAGGTTGGCGGTGGGCTCGTCCAGGAGCCACAGGCCCGGCCGCATCGCCAGGAGCCCGGCCACGGCCAGGCGTTGCTTCTGCCCGCCGGAGAGGGCGGAGGTGGGGTGGTTGAGCGCCAACGCTCCCAACCCCACGGCGTCCAGTGCCGCGCGCACGCGGCCCCAGATCTCGTCCGGATCGACGGCGAGGTTCTCGGCCCCGAAGGCGACGTCGTCGCCCACCCGACCCATGACCACCTGCGTCTCCGGGTCCTGCTGCACCAGGCCAACTCGGCCGGCCAGCCCGCCGGGCGGGGTGGGGAACACCTCGGAGTCCCCCACCCACAGCTCGCCCCTGAACGCGGTGGCCTCGGCCTCCGCCTCGGCGTCAGCGCCAGCATCCGCGCCGGCGTGGCCCCACATGGGGTCTTTCTCCTCCCACGCCTCGTCGCCGAGCAGGCCGGCCAGCGCGTGCAGGAGCGTGGACTTGCCCACGCCGGAGGGGCCGGCGAGCAGCACCACCTCCCCCGGCTCGATCGCGAGGTCCAGGTCCTCCAGCACCGGATCCGGCGCCCCGCTCAGGCGCAGGCCAAACCCGGAGGCACGCACGGCCAGTCCCGACATCAGCCCAGCCAGCCCTCGCGGTGGGCGCCGCGCGAACGCAGCGGCGCCAGCACGCCCGTGGCGGCGAGGCCGCGCGTCAGGAACCACATGAGGGCCCCGGTGATGAGGCCGGAGAGCGTCACGAAGCCGACGTAGGCCCACAGCCAGCTGTCCGGGTATTCGGGGTAGAACTGCATGAGGAAGGTGTCGTTGAGGCCGCACGCGAAGCCGGTCAGCGCGCCGGCGGCCAGACCCACGGGCAGGCCGAAGCGGCGGTAGCGGCCCACGAGGCCGGAGCCGAGCTCGGCGCCCAGGCCCTGGAGGGCGCCGGAGACCAGCACGGTCAGGCCGAAGCTGGAGCCGAAGAGCGCCGAGATCACGGCGGCGACCAGCTCGGCAAACAGGCCGGCGCCCGGGCGGCGGATCACGAGCGCCGCGAGAATGCCGGGGAAGAGCCACACGCCGGTCTGCAGGCCAGAGGACGGCGGGAACGCCGCCCACAGCGGATCGAGCACCTTGTAGGTCTGGTTGTAGACGGCAAAGATGATGCCGCCGGCCACCGCGATCACGGCGGTGAGAACGATGTCCACGGTGCGCCATCTGGCCACGGACGCGGACGGTGCGAGCTGGGTGCTCGTCATGATTTCCTCCTTGGAAAGCAAGGAGGGGAGGCGCCGCCCGCCCGCTAGATGCGGAAGAAACGCGCGCCCGAGAACTCGACTCCCTTCGCCGGTACTAACCGGAGCAGGTTCGAGGGTCTGCGGCCTTGGTGCCGCACTCTCAGCACCATGGCCTGCGCCCCGGTGCTCCCCTGTCGTCGTCTGACAGCCCCCAAGCATAGTCCGCCCGGCGCGCGCGTGACGCCGGGCACGGTTGTGGTCTGCTCACAGCCTGCCCGGATGGCTAAGCTGGCCATGCGGCTGGCCGTTCGGCCCCGCCTCCCCAGCGCAGAAGGAGGGCGTCGAGAGTGAAGCCCCTGGCCAAGATCGTCTCCACCGTTGTCTCGTTGCTCGCGGGCCTCGTCGGCTCCGCCCTGCTCTCCAAGGTCTGGACCCAGGTCACGGGCGACGACGCCCCGAGCAAAAAGAACAAGGACGCCCAGGCGCAGCAGTCGGTTGCCCGCGTGGTGACGTTCGCCGCGATCTCGGCGGCCGTCGGCGCGCTCGCGAACGCCGCGGCCCAGCGCGCCGGCCAGCGCATGGTCGAGCGCGCGACGTCGAACCCCGAAGAGGTCTAAGCGCCCGCGCCTGCGCCCGGCGGAAGGCCGCCCCTGATCCCCAGTGGGAAGCGCCCCTGCTCCCCGGCGGGTGGCCCCCTTCCCCGGTGGGTGTCCGCCCTCTCCCCTTCGGGAACCGCCCCTCCCCCTTGCGAATCGGAGTGGGTTTGGTACGTTTTTGGGCCCAAAAACGTACCAAACCCACTCCGATTCTGGGGTTGTGGGGAGACCAGTGCCCGACGGCGGGTGGCCGGCTTACGCCGGCCCGGCGGCTCGCCAAGGCGACGGGCCTCAGCAAGGTCACCTCGCGTCGTCGGGCTCCGGGTCGTCGTAGCGGCGGGCGTCCTCGAGCGCCTGAGCGCCCTTGACCACCTCGGCCAGGTCATCGGCCACGAGGGTGGCCTCCTTCAGGTGCTTGGAGCGGTACGCGGCGCGCCCCACCATGTGCGCGCTCACGGGAGCCGTCAGCAGCTGGAACACCCACACGAGCGCCAACACCGGCACCCACATCCACTGTCCAACGCTCAGCGCCACGGCGGAGAGCAGGCAGAGCAGGCCAAGCACCTGCGGCTTGGTGGCTGCGTGCATCCGCGAGAGCAGATCGGGGAAGCGCAGCAGGCCGATGCCGGCGGCCAGCGACATGAGGCAGCCAACGATCAGCAGCACGGCCACGGCGATCTCTCGGATCTGATCCCAGTCCACGCCGTTCACCCCTGTTCCCTCGCGGCCACGGTCCTGGCCACCGTCACGGAGCCAAGGAAGCCGGCGATGGCCATGATCAACACAAACACGATGTTGGAGAGGTCCTTCGTGATCGCGGCGTGCACCAAGAGCGCAGAGCCCACGATCACGAGCAGGACGTCGGCCGCCAGCATCCGGTCAAGCAGCGACGGGCCGCGCACGATCCGCAGGATCGCCGCCGCGGCCGCCAGGGACAGCAGCCCGCCGCACACCCACACCACCACGGTCATCATCGCCCGGTCTCCTTCTTGCTCTGCTTGCGTTGCTTCTGCTGGGCCGCGACGGACGCCTTGACGTCCCAGCCGTCGGCCGCGCGGCGGGCCGCGACGAGCTCCTTGGCCACGCGCAGCTCCTCGTCGCGCAGCAGGTCGATCTCCTCGCGCGTGCCCATGACAAAGATGAGCCGGCGCTCGATCTCCAGGACGTCGGCGCGGAAGCGATCGGCGTCCTTGGCGTCCTTCACGTTGAGCACGTGAAGGTAGAGGGTGCCGTGGCGCCGGTCCACATCGAGGACCAGCGAGCCGGGGATGAGCGAGGCCACGTGGCCGATCGCCGTGATCATGAGGTCCTCGCGCGTGCGCAGCGGCACCTCGACCACGGCGTTGTGCACCCTGGGGCCCTGCTTGAGCGCCACCCACAGCGTGATGAAGGAGCCCTTCACCACCTGCCAGACGAACCACAGCAGGAAGGACAGCGCCCGGGGGATGTCGAAGCGGCCGGAGAGCCGCACGGGCGGCAGCCTGAACGTCCGCACGATCGCCACGGAGAGGATGAGCCCGAACACGAGGTTGGCCGGCGAGAAGTCCTCCCACAGCGCGCCCCACACCAGCACGAGCCAAACGATGAGCGGCAGCTCGATCCATGCACGGCGCGCGGCGCGCCTGAACCTGGTTGTCACTTGGCCTCACCTCCCCGCTCGGGGGCGACCTCGTGGTGCTCGCCGAGCACCGCCTCGATGTACGGCGTGCGCTCGCGCAGGTTCTGCGCCGCGCGGTCCGAGAAGGAGAAGAGCGGGCCGGCAAAGACCGTGAGCGCCAGGCCCACCGCCACGAGCGCGCCGGTACACCACACCATGACGGGCGGGAGCACCTTGACGTCGCCCTTGTCCGAGTAGCGGGACTCGGGGAAGTCGGCGACGGCCTCGTACGTGCGCACCGTGACGCCCTCGTTGGCGGCCGCCAACAGCATGGGGTCGGCCTGCTCGGCGTCCTCGGCGCGGCGCCAGAACGCGCGGTTCCACACGCGCGCCACGGCCAGCAGCGTCAGCAAGCTGGTGACCATGGAGGCCGCCACGAGCACCCAGGCCAACCATCCGCCGTCGGCCACGCCCGCCTCAAGCAAGCCCAGCTTGCCGAGGAAGCCGGAGAACGGCGGGATGCCCGCCAGGTTCATGGCCGGGATGAAGTAGAGCACCGCCAGGACGGGCGCGAGCTTGGCGAGCGATCCGAGCGAGTCCAGGTTGGAGGAACCGGCGCGGCGCTCGATCAGGCCCACCACCAGGAAGAGCGAGGTCTGCACCACGATGTGGTGCGCCACGTAGAAGATCGTGGCGGAGAGGCCAAGCTGCGAGTTCAGCGCCAGGCCGAAGACCATGAAGCCGATGTGGCTGGTGAGCGTGAACGAGAGCATGCGCTTGATGTCGCTCTGCGCCACGGCGCCCAGGATGCCGACGATCATCGTCAGCAGCGCCACCCACATCAAGAGGTTGTCCAGATCGTTGGCCGGGAAGAGCAGCGTCTCCGTGCGGACCATGGCGTAGACGCCCACCTTGGTCAGCAGGCCGGCGAACACGGCCGTGACCGGGGCCGGGGCCGTGGGATAGGAGTCCGGCAACCAGAAGGAGAGCGGGAAGACCGCCGCCTTGATGCCGAAGGCCGTGAGCAGCATGAGGTGCAGCACCGTCTGCGTGCCCTGCGGCAGCTCTCCGAGCTTGAGCGCGAGGTCTGCCAGGTTCACCGTGCCGGTGGCGCCGTAGATCATGGCGATCGCGATGAGGAAGAGCAGAGAGGAGAGCACCGAGACCACCACGTAGGTGGTGCCGGCGCGGATGCGCTCGGGCGATCCGCCCAGCGTGAGCAGCACGTACGAGGCGGTCAGGAGGATCTCGAAGCCCACGTAGAGGTTGAAGAGATCTCCGGCCAGGAAGGCGTTCGAGACGCCGGCCACGAGGATCAGGTAGGCCGGGAAGAACACCGAGACCGGGCCGTCGGCGTCGCCGTCGGTGGTGCCCTGCGAGGTCGCGTAGATCAACACGATGAGCGAGACCACCGAGGAGACCACGAGCATGAGGGCGCTGAACTCGTCCACGACCATGGCGATGCCCCACGGCGGCGCCCAGCCGCCCAGGAGCACGGCGGAGGCGCCGTGGTTCCAGACCCACGCGAGCATGAGGGCCTCGAGGGCCAGCACGGCGGAGAGCGTGGTGATGGAGATGATGCGCTGGGCGCGCGCGTGGCGGCGCAGCACAAACGTCAGGGCCGCCGCGAGGAACGGCAACGTCACGGCCAGGGGGGCCAACGAGGTCAGGTCCGGGATCACTTGCGGCCTCCTTCCGTGTGGTTCTTAGCGATGCCTGGGCTCTCTTCCGCCTCCGGATCACCGTGATCGTTGATCCGGGCGCGAAGGGCCTGCGCCAGCGCCGACGCGTGGGCGTCCACCGCGCGGCGCCCTGCCGCGCGCTTGGCGGCCGCCTGCGCCGGGGTGGCGCACTCGGGATCCACGCCCAGCCCGCCGTCGTCGTCGTTGGCGACCTCGTCCGCCGTGGCGAACTCCGAGGTCTCCTGCGGGAGCTCGGCGTCCTCCTCCGCGTCGTAGGCGAGGTTCTCCGCCACGCGCCGATCCTCGGTGTCGTCCTGGACCAGGTCCTGGCGCGAGAGCCACCAGGAGCGGTAGATGATGCCGAGCATGAACGCGGTGACCGCGAAGGTGATGACGATGGCCGTCAGGATGAGGGCCTGCGGCAACGGATCCGAGTAGTCCTCGGCCGCCACCCCGTTGGTCACGATGGGCGGCTTGCCCGGGCGCCCGGCCGTGGCCAAAAGCAGCAGGTTGGCGCCGTTGCCGATGAGGACGATGCCGAGCAGCACGCGCGTGAGCGAGCGCTCGGTGAGCTGGTAGATGCCGGCGGCGAAGAGCACGGCCATCACCACGAGCAGCGTGAAGTTGACGGTCATCCCAGCGCCTCCTTGCTTTGCTCACGGACGGCTCTCGGGGCGGCGTCCCACCGCCGATCGAGTTCGGCGCCGAGGGAGGTGAGCACGTCGAGGACCAGCCCAACCACCACGAGGTACACGCCGATGTCGAAGATCGTTGACGTGACGAACTTGTGCCAGCCGAGGAACCAGAACTCCACCACGGCGGTCTGGAAGACCTGGCCGCCAAAGAAGAGCGGGGCCAGGCCGGAGAGCGCGGCGATCGCCAGGCCGGAGCCGAGCAGCGTGCCCGGGCCCAGGCGGATGGCCTCGAAGAGCTCAACGCGCCCGCCGGCGAGGTAGCGCAGCGTGAGCGCCATGCCGGCCAGGAGGCCGCCGGCAAAGCCGCCGCCCGGGGTGTTGTGCCCGGCCAGCAGCAGGTAGATGGAGAGCAACACGAAGGTGTGGAAGAGCAGGCGCGTGACCACCTCGATGATGATGGAGCGCCGCTCGGGGGCCAGCGTGCGGCCGGCCACGAGCCAGTTGTTCTGCGGCGCGCCCTTGGCCACCTCGGTGAAGACCTTGGCCACGCGCTGGCTGGCGCCGCGCGCCACGCCGCGATCCAGACTGCCCGCCTCGATCCGCGACGAGCCGTCCCGCGTGATGCGGCGCAGGCGATCGCCGCGGCCCACCACAAAGATGAGCGAGGCGACGCCCGTGGCGGCCGCCGCGAGCACCGTGATCTCGCCGAAGGTGTCCCAGGCACGCATGTCAACGAGCGTGACGTTGACGATGTTCTTGCCGTGGCCGCCCTCGTAGGCCAGCTGCGGGAACTGTCGCGAGACGGGCTCGGTGGTGCGCGAGGCCATCGAGATCGCGGCGATCGCGGCCATGGCCACGCCGAAGCCGATCGCCACGATGGCGCGCACGAGGCGACGCTTGCGCCCCTGCGAGGACGGCATGGCGCTGGGCAGCACGCGCAGGGCCAGCACAAAGGCCACGAGCACGATGGTCTCCACGAGCACCTGCGTCAACGCCAGGTCCGGCGCGCCCTGCAGGGCAAAGATCGCGGCCATGCCGTAGCCCGTGATGGAGACCATGAGGATGGCCTGGAAGCGGCGCCCGGCACGCAGCGCGCCGAGGGCGCCCACGATCATGGCCACGCCGATGACCACCTGCACCGGCGAGTCGGCCCACACGATCTGCTCCCACGTGGGCCACGGCGTGGTCATGACCACGGCGGCGACGGTGGGCACGGTGAGCGCCGTGATGAGGATGACCATCAAGTAGTAGGAGAGCTGGCCGCGCTGGATCAGCCCGGTCAGGCGCACCGCGAGCCAGTCGATCCCGGCCATAGTGGCCCGGTACGCCCGTTCCGCGTCGAAGATCGGGAAGAGCTTGTCCTGCGCCACCGCCACGTGCTCGCGGCCGAGGAAGAGCAGCACGCCCACGGCGATGGTGAGCGCGGTCAGGCCCAGCGGCAGCGTGAAGCCGTGCCACAGCGCGAGGTGTTCGAGGTGATCCGCGCCGGGCAGCGTCTTGGCGTACGGCTCGAGGACGTGCTCCAGCGGGCCGGGGAACGGGCCGAAGACCACGGTGAGCACCGAGAGCAGCACGGGCGCGGCGGCGAACTCCCAACTCAGGCGGGCCGATTGCGTCGGCTCCACGCCGGGCTTGGTGGCGAAGGCGCCCCAGACAAAGCGGGAGGCGTAGGCAAAGGTGAGCATGGAGCCGACGACGACGCCGCAGGTCACCCAGGTGCCCAGGGCCCCCGGCAGCTCGAGGGTTGCGGCGAGCACGGATTCCTTGGCGACGAAGCCGAAGACGATCGGCACGCCGGCCATGGATGCGGCGGAGACGATGGCGGCGGCAAAGAGCACCTTGTGGCGGCGCCACAGCCCGGAGAGCTGGTGCAGATCGCGTGTGCCGGTGCCGTGGTCGATGATGCCGACGATGAGGAAGAGCGCCGACTTGAAGAGGCCGTGGCTGAGCATGAGCGCCAGGCCGGCCAGCGCGGCGTTGGCCGTGCCGAGGCCCACCACCATGACCAGCAGGCCGAGCTGCGAGACCGTGCCGTAGGCCAGGATGAGCTTGATGTCGCTCTGGCGCAGCGCGCGCCAGCCGCCCACGAGCAGGGTGAGCAGGCCGAGCGTGATGACGGTGACGCGCCAGACGTCCGTCTCGGCGAAGCCGGGGGCCAGCCGGGCCACGAGGTACACGCCCGCCTTCACCATGGCTGCGGCGTGCAGGTAGGCGGAGACCGGTGTCGGCGCGGCCATGGCTCCCGGGAGCCAGAAGTGCAAGGGGACGAGCGCCGACTTGGACACGGCGCCGACCAGGATCAGCACGATCGCCGCGTCGATGACGCCGCCGCGCGCCACGAGCTCGGGCGCCATCGCGAGGATCTCGGTGAGGGAGTACGTCCCGGCGTTCATGCCGAGCGCCACGAGGCCCACGAGCATGGCCAGGCCGCCGGCCGTGGTGACGAGCAGGGCCTGCAGCGCGGATCGGCGGGCGAACATGCGGGTGCGGGAGTAGCCGATGAGCAGGTACGACAGGATCGTCGTGAGTTCCCAGAAGACGAACAGGACGATGAGGTCATCGCTCGTCACGAGGCCGAACATGGCGCCGGCGAAGGCCGTGAGCTGGGCCGCGAAGGGCCCCATGCTCGCGTCTTCCGACTTGAAGTACCTGGCGCAATAGGCCAGGACCAGCGTTCCGACGCCCAGGATGAGCAGGCACAGGGTCGCGGCGAGCGCGTCGAGGCGGAAGACGAGTTCAACGCCAAGGGACGGGATCCAGGAGCCGCCGGCCTGCGGCGGGGCGCCCGGCTGGCCCAGCCCGGCCGTCTGCTCCGCGGCGATCACGCCGGGCAGCTGGGTGAGCAGCCACACGAAACCGGCGGCGGGCGCCAACGCCAAAAGATAGAACGCGGAACGGCCAAACCAGCGCACGAGTAATGGCGCTAGAAGCGCCATCACAAACAATCCGGTCAGCACCATCAGCACTTCGGGCACTCCTCACGTCGGTAAACCACGACGCGAGTTCCAGGCGACAGGCGCTCTGGGGGTCCACGCCCCGGCGGGGGAACTCCATTCTATGCGAGCGCAATCACCCTGTTGTAGGAGCTGCGTTACCTTTTGCGGGATACCCTGCACCCATGAGCACCCCTCCCGCCGCGCAGCCCCGGCTCAAGGTCACCCGCCCCGTCCTCGCCTGGGCCCTGTGGGATTGGGGTTCGGCGGCGATCAACGCGGTCATGACCACGTTCGTCTTCACCGTCTATCTGACTTCCTCGCTCTTCGGGAACAAGGACGAGAACAGCTCGGCCCTGGCCACCGGCCTGGCGGTCACGGGCGTGCTCATCGCACTCATCGCCCCGGTCCTGGGTCGCCGCGCCGACGCGGGCGGCCGCCGCAAGTTCTGGCTCGCCGTGCACACGGGGATCATCGTGGTGGCCACGGCGGCGTGCTTCTTCGTGAGGCCGGATCACGCCTACCTCTGGATGGGCATCATCTTCCTCTGCGTCGCCACCCTCGGCTCCGAACTGGCCAGCGTGAACTACTTCGCGATGCTTCCGCAGATCTCCAGCAAGGAGACGATGGGCCGCGTCTCCGGTTTCGGCTGGGCCTTCGGCTACCTCGGCGGCATCGTGGCCCTGGCGATCGTGCTCTTCGGCTTCGTGCAGCCCCTCGTCCCGTGGGCCGGCTCCAGCGACGCGGACGGCCTCAACCTGCGCCTCGTCGCGGTGTTCTGCGCCGTGTGGACCGTGATCTTCTGCCTGCCCGTGTTCTTCGCCGTCCCCGAGGTCGCGGCGGCGCGCCACGGCGAAAGGATCTCCTGGTTGGCCTCCTACAAGGAGCTCTTCGCGCACATCGGCCGACTGTGGCGCACCGACCGCACCACCTTGTGGTTCCTGCTCTCCTCGGCGATCTACCGCGACGGCCTCGCGGCGATCTTCACGTTCGGCGGCGTCATCGCCGCGGCGGTGTTCGGCATGAGCCAGAGCCAGGTGATCATCTTCGCGATCGCTGGCAACGTCGTCGCGGCCCTCGGCGCGTTCCTGGGCGGTTGGCTGGATGACCGGGTGGGCCCGCGCACCGTCATCCTCGCGTGCCTGCTCGGCCTCATCGCCATGGGCTTCGGCGTCTTCTTCTCCCCCGGCACCGCTGGCTTCTGGGTGTTCGGCCTTGGCCTGTGCCTGCTCGTGGGCCCGGCGCAGTCCGCCTCGCGCTCGCTCCTGGCCCGCCGCACCACGCCCGAAAACGCCGGCGAGATCTTCGGCCTCTACACCACCACCGGCCGCGCCGTCAGCTTCCTCGCCCCCACGCTCTTTGCGCTCTTCACGTCGATCGCCATCGCCGCGGGTGTCTCCTCCGAGGGAGACGAGGGTGGCCAGGCCACGCGCTACGGCATCCTCGGGATCATGGTGGTCCTGGCGGCCGGCCTGGTCATGTTCCTCTTCACGCGGGAACGCACGACGACGCCCGCACAGCCGGGCGCCGAGCGCGCCTGAGGCGCGCCGCGCCTCGGGCGAGTCCTGCGGCTGACCCGGCCACCCGCCGTCGGGCATGGATCTGCCCCACCACGCGCAACGGCCCGATCGCTTCAGGACGGCGCGAAGCTTGCGGCAGTTCTGAAGCGATCGGGCCGTTCCCGTGAAGCCGGCTCAGCGCTCGATGATCGTGCGGTGGTAGTTCAGGTGGCTGCGCGAGGCCGTGGGTCCGCGCTGGCCCTGGTAGCGGTTCTTGTTGTTGCCGGAGCCGTACGGGTTCTCGGCCGGCGAGGAGACCTGGAAGAAGCACAGCTGGCCGATCTTGGAGCCGGGCCAGAGCAGGATCGGCAGCGTCGCCATGTTGGAGAGCTCCAGCGTCACGTGGCCCGAGAAGCCCGGGTCGACGAAGCCGGCCGTCGAGTGGGTCAGCAGGCCCAGCCGACCGAGCGAGCTCTTGCCCTCCAGGCGCGCCGCGATGTCGTCCGGCAGCGTGACCTGCTCGTACGTCGCGCCGAGCACAAACTCGCCCGGGTGCAGCACGAAGGGCTCCTCCGGATCCACCTCGACCAGGCGCGTGAGCTCGGCCTGTTCCGTGGAAGGATCGATGTGCGCATACTTGTGGTTGTCGAAGAGACGGAAGAAGCGATCGAGACGCACATCGACGCTGGAGGGCTGAATCATCGCCGGATCGTAGGGATCGAGGCCGATGCGCCCGGCGTCGAGGTTGGCACGGATGTCGCGGTCGGAGAGAAGCACGAGCGCAACGGTACGCACCGGCCGCGCTCGCTGCCACCTGGAGGGGGAAGCATGTCTCGCACCGCCCGCACGGCCTTCCTCGCCCTGCTGCTCGCGGCCCCCGCGCTGGTGCTCTCACCCGGCGCCGTCCTGCCGGCCGCGGCGGCGCAGGCCGGCGTCGCCCCGGCCGCGTCCTCCGTCGCGAAGGTGCCCGTGGCCGCCGCGACTCCGAGTCCGGCCGCAGCGCCCAAGGCACCCAAGGCGCCCACGGATCCGCGCAACATCGGCGTGCTCGTGAACAAGCAGGTCCCGCTCAAGCCCAAGAACTACGTGCCCCGGGGGCTCGTGACGGTGCAGGGGCAGCGGTTGCGCGCCGAGCCGGCGTCCGCGCTGAAGACGATGATGAAGGACGCCAAGCGGGCCGGGGCCACCCTCGTGGCGGTCTCCGGCTATCGCTCCTACACCACCCAGAAGTCGCTCTTCGCCCGCTACTCGAGGCTCTACGGCGCGGCCTATGCCTCCCGGATTTCCGCCCGCCCCGGCTACTCGGAACACCAGACCGGCCTGACCATGGACGTCGGCGCCGCCAACGGAAAGTGCCGGCTGAGCTCCTGTTTCGGCAGCACCAAGGCCGGCACCTGGGTGGCCAAGAACGCCTGGAAGTACGGCTACATCGTGCGCTATCCCCGGGGTCAGGAAAAGGTCACCGGATACACGTACGAGCCGTGGCACCTTCGCTACGTCGGCAAGCGGATCGCCGCCGCCATGAAGAAGGGGAAGATCCCCACGCTCGAGGCCTACTACGGGAGGGCCAAGCGCTCCTGAGGGCACCGTCGGCCTCGGGGCCAGCGGCGGGGTCTCCGCCGGCCCACGGCCGACGCCGCCGCGCCCGGCCGCCGCACAGCGTTCGGCGTTCCACCCAGACTCTCCGCCTACACTGGGCCTGCCCCGTTCCCCCATCCCGAAGGTGATGACGCCGTGCCCATGAGGACCAGCCCCCGCCCCGTGTGGGGGCGCACGGAGCTCGGTCGTCTCGTCATCGTGGTGTGCATCGTTGCCACGATGCTCTCGGTGGCCCTCGTGGCGCTCAAGGTCGGGATGCGCGATCGGGCCGAGGCCGCCGGCAGCCTGCCCGGCCCCGTCGTGAGCACTGCGGCGCCGACCGGCACGGGCGGGGCCACTCAGCCGGCCGCGGCCACCGCTTCGTCGACGCCGCTCCCCGCGCCGGCCCAGCGCGAGGCGAAGGCGCCCACCGCCCCCACGAATCCGTCCGCGCTCGGCGTGCTGGTGAACAAGGACCGCGCGCTGAATCCCACGAGCTACGTCCCCAAGAACCTCATCAAGATCGACGGTGAGGACATCCGCGAGGACGCCGGCGCAGCGCTGAAAAAGCTCATCGCGGCGGCGCGGAAGGACGGCCACTCCCTGACCCTGCGCAGCGGGTACCGCTCGTCGGCCTATCAGCAGCAGCTGCACGAGCGCTACGCCGCCGAGTCGGGCGAGGCCGCGGCCGATCGGAAGTCGGCGCGCGCAGGGCATTCCGAGCACCAGACGGGCCTCGCCGCAGACGTGACCTCCTCCGTGCACCCCGGCCTCGACACGGCCTTCGGATCCACCGACGCCGGCCGGTGGCTCGCCGAGCATGCCACCGAGTTCGGCTTCATCGTGCGCTTCCCGCAGGGCCAGGAATCCGTGACCGGGTACATGTGGGAGCCGTGGCACCTGCGCTACCTGGGCACCGAGATCACCGAGAAGTTCGTTGCCTCCGGCGCCAAGACGCTCGAGGCGTACTACGGCCTCGACTGACCCCACCCGGCGCCCGCGCGGCACCGCACCCAGCGCCCGCCCCGCGCGGGCCAAACGGGCCCGCGGACCGGTGCCCGCGTCGTCGGGCAGGAAAACGGACGGGCCGCGACGCTGTAGCGTGGGACCCGTGCCGGCCCGTGGGCCGGCCGGCCCACGTCACGCCAAGCCAGAAGGACAGCATGAGCGAGAACCCTTCCCTCCCCTCCGAGGACGACGCCAGCAGCCCGTTCAACGACGTGGAGCGCGCGATCGTCGACGGTGCAGAGGGGCGTCTGGAGAACAACGAGGTGCTCTCCAAGATCGTCACCTCCTCGCTGTTCTTCCTGACGGCGCAGGAGCCCACGGAGGAGAGCACCAACGTGGAGCCGCTCATCCTGCAGGGCCCTGACCAGAAGCCCGTGCTCGCGGTGTTTACGCATCCGGCGCGTGTGGCACAGCAGTTCGTCGATTCGGCGCCGATCGCCGTGTCCATCACCGGTGGCGAGGCCTTCAAGCAGGCCGCCGGCCTCGGCGTGGCGATCAACCCCGGCCACCCCATCGGCCTGGTGCTCGACGCCGCCAATGTGGAGACCATCCGCGGGCTGCTCGCGCAGTAATGCTCAACGGCGAGCCGTCATGCGGCGAGCCGATTGGACGGAGCACCCCCCGTCCGGGGTAAGGTGTTCGAGGTCGGAGCGGCGCCAAGCCGGGTCGACCAACTGGGGCCGTAGCTCAATGGTAGAGCGCTTGCTTCCCAAGCAAGACACGCGGGTTCGATTCCCGTCGGCCCCTCCAGCTTCAAGCCCTCTTCGGCACCCGCCGGGGAGGGTTTTGTTTTGCCCTCCGGCGCACGCTGCCTCTGAAGAAGCACCAGGTACGTTGGACGGGCACGGGCCGGCCGGGAGTCAAGCATGTTCGGGGTGATCGAGGGCTTCGCCGCGATCTGGGTCGTCATCGGCGTGGGCTACCTCGTGGGGCGCCGCGGCGTCCTGGGGCCGAGCGCCCGCCCGGTTCTGAACAAGCTCACCTTCAACGTGGCCTCCCCCGCCCTGCTCTTCGTGACGCTCGCGGCCTCCGATCCCTACGCCGTGCTCGGCCCACAGCTGTGGGTGGCCGGCCTCTCGGCGTTCGTGGTGCTTGCCCTTTACTGGGTGATCACGCGCTGGTGGCTGCGCCGCTCCCCCGCCGAGCGGACCATCGGCGCCATGGCCGCCTCCACCGTGAACTCCGCCAACCTCGGCCTGCCGATCGCCACCTATGTGCTTGGCGACCCGGCCCTCGCTGCCCCGGTCATCCTCTTCCAGCTGGCCGTCTTCACGCCGCTGAACCTCTCCATGATGGACGCCGCCACGGCGCGCACGGGCGGCGGCCTCCTCGGCGTACTCAAGGGCATCGTCACGAACCCCATGATCATCGGTTCGCTGCTGGGGCTCGCGGTGTCGCTGGCCCGCTGGGACGTCCCGGAGATCATCATGACGCCGTTGAACCTGCTGGCCGGCGCCTCGGTCCCCGCCATGCTGCTGGCCTTCGGCATCTCGCTGGTCGGTTCCACGCCGCTGCGCAAGGCCGCGGGCCGACGCCCCGACGTCTGGGCCGCGACGGCGCTCAAGCTCGTGGTGCACCCGCTCATCGCGCTGGCGCTGGCCGTGTTCGTGTTCCGGTTGGAGGGCGAGCACCTCTTCGCCGCCGTGGTCCTGGCCTCGCTGCCCACGGCGCAGAACATCTTCGTGAACGCCTCGCGCTACGACACCGGCATCACGGTCGCCAAGGACACCGTCCTCGTCACCACGGTGCTGGGGATCCCGCTCATGTTCCTCGTGGCGGCGCTGCTCGGCTGAGCCCGGTCATTCCCCACGATTCCACCGGTTCCCCGCGGGGACTGCAGTGGATCTGGTGGATGCGTGGGGAGTCGCCGGGGAGGCGACCCGGGGCGCGGCCCCGGCCACGCGCCGTCGGGCCTTCCCTCCATTCCCCCCGCGGCACGACGACGCGTGGCCAGGATGCGTGGGCCGCGTCACCTTCTGTCCCTAGACTGTGGCCCATGAGTGCCACTAAGAGCGCCGAGGAACGGGTCGCCACGATCCGCGACGGCTACGCCATCGATGCCCCCGCCCTGACCATCGGCGCCGCCGTGGTGGACGGGACCACGTACGCCGACGCGCAGGTCAAGCTGCCGCTCGGCATGATGAACCGCCACGGCCTCGTGGCCGGCGCGACCGGCACGGGCAAGACCATCACGCTGCAGCTCATGGCCGAGCAGCTCTGCGCCGCCGGCGTCCCCGTCTTTCTCGCGGACATCAAGGGCGACCTGACGGGCCTCATCACGCCGGGCGAGGGCAATGAGAAGCTGTTGGCCCGCACCGCCAGCGTGGGCATGGACTGGACCGCCGCCAACTACCCCGTGGAGTTCCTGGCGCTCGGCGGCGACGGCAAGGGCGCCCCGGTGCGCGCCACGGTGACGTCCTTCGGGCCGCTGCTGCTCTCGCGCGTCATGGACCTCAACGAGACGCAGGAGTCCAGCCTGCAGCTGATCTTCCACTACGCCGATCAGCGCGGCCTCCTGCTCGATGACCTCAAGGACCTGCGCGCCGTCATCACGCATCTGACCTCGGACGAGGGCAAGCCGGAGCTCAAGGAGCTCGGCGGCCTCTCCTCCGCCACGGCCGGCGTGATCCTGCGCGGGCTCATCAACCTCGAGGCCCAGGGGCTCGATCAGTTCTTCGGCCTGCCGGAGTTCGATTCGGCCGAGCTGCTGCGCCAGGCGCCGGACGGCCGCGGCGTCATCACGTGCCTCGAGCTGCCCACCCTGCTGCAGAAGCCACTGCTGACTTCCACGTTCATGATGTGGCTGCTCGCCGACCTCTTCGCCGAGCTGCCCGAGGTGGGCGACGCCGACAAGCCCAAGCTGGTGTTCTTCCTCGACGAGGCGCACCTGCTCTTCAACGGCGCGTCCAAGGCCTTCCTGCAGCAGATCGCCACCACCGTTCGGCTCATCCGTTCCAAGGGCATCGGCCTGTTCTTCGTGACGCAGAACCCCACCGATGTGCCAGGCGAGGTGCTGGGCCAGCTGGCCAATCGCGTCCAGCACGCCCTGCGCGCCTTCACCCCGGAGGACGCCAAGGCCCTCAAGGCCACGGTCTCCACCTACCCCGTCTCCGACTACGACCTCGCCGAGGTGCTGACCACCCTCGGCACGGGCGAGGCCGTCGTGACCGTCATGAACGATAAGGGCGCCCCGAGCCCCGTCGCATGGACCAAGCTGTGGAGCCCTCGCTCGCGCATGGGCGCCTCGGAGGCCTCCGCGGTGGACGCCGCCGTGGCCGCCTCCGCGCTGCTGCAGCAGTACGGCACCGCCACGGATCGCGAGTCGGCGTTCGAGCGGCTGAGCGCCGCCGCGCCGGCCGGCGCTTCCGGCGCTTCGGTGCCCGACGCCGCTGGCGCGGGTTCCACGGCCAGCCAGGCTCCCAGCACGGGCGGCTCGGTGGGCGGGGCCTTGCCGGCGCCCGGCCAGTCCCAGGCCGACATCGATGCCGAGGCACGGAGGATCGAGGCCGAGATCCTCGGCCTGCCCGCCCCGGCCGCGCCCGCCCCGAGCGCCCCGGCACCCAGCTCACCCGCGCCGTCGAGCCGTTCCCGCAAGAAGGCCGACGACGCGCTGAGCCTGCCGCCCACCAAGGCGCCGGCGCCGCGCGGCGGCGGGCTGGGCGACCAGATCGGCAAGGCCGCCGTGAACGTGCTGCAGACGCTCGGCAACGAGATCGTGCGCGGCATGTTCGGCACGTCCCGGCGCAAGCGCCGCTGAGGCCCGGCATGGGTGATGTGGGGTTGCTGCTCATCGGAGCGGTGTTGCTGGTCAACGGCCTGGGGCTGCTTGGTCACGCGTCGGGGCGCTCCGCCGCGCCGCTGAATCTGCTGGTGGGCGGGGCGCAGCTGGTCCTGCCGACGCTGGGGCTCGTGCTGGATCACGGGACCCCGGGCGCCGCCGCCACGTACGCGCCGATCTATCTCTTCGGCTTCACGTACGTGTGGGTGGGCGTGGACGCGCTGCGCGGGAACTCGGGGAAGGCGTTCGGTCTCTTCAGCGGCTTCGTGGCCGTGGTGGCGGTGCTCGAGGGCCTGCTCGCGCTGCGCACCGACCCGGCCTTCGCCGCGTCGTGGTGGCTCTGGGCCCTCATGTGGGGCGGCTTCTTTGCCCTGCAGGGGCTCGGGATCACGCGCCTCGGCGGCGCCTCGCTTCCCGCCGTGCTTGGCTGGTTGCTGATCCTGGGCGGCCAGCTCTCCGCGACGGTCCCGGGGCTCCTGCGCCTCGAGGCCGCGTGGCCGGGCGGGCAGGGGTGGTTCGTGGTGCTTGTCCTCGTGGCGGCCGCGCTGGGCGTGGCGCTGTCCTGGGCGCTGGGGCGCGCCGGCGTGGGCGTGAGCGCCGGCGTGGGCGTGAGCGCCGGCGACGCGGCCGGGGCCTCGGGCTCTGGTGCGGCCAGCCAGGCTGAAGCCGCGGTCGCGGTCGACGGCACGGGCCCCACCGCATCCGCATCCGCGATTCGCACCCCCGAAGGCGCTTCTGCATCCGCTCAGCCGCCTTTGCACCGCCCCGGAGCGGGTGCAGAAGCGATCAGGGGGTGAGTTTCCGCGTGCCGGCCGCACCGGATTCCGGCGGGGCGCCCGCTCCGGCTCAACCGCGGGGGACGGCGGGAGCCGCCGAGCGCATCGACCTGAAATCCCGCTTTCCGGAGCTCTACTGCCCGGGGCGCCAGCACTTCGTGGAGGTCACCGTCCCGGCCGCGCGTTACCTGTCCGTGGACGGCCACGGCGATCCGAACACCTCGGCCGCCTACGCGGATGCCCTCGAGCTGCTCTACACGGGCGCGTACTCGGTGCGTGCCGAACTCAAGCGGCGCACGGGCGCCGCGTGGGTCGTCGGCCCGCTCGAGGGCCTGTGGACGGCACCCGACCCGGGCGCGTTCGCCCGCCGGGAGAAAGACTCCTGGGACTGGACCATGCTGCTCCCGCTCCCGGCGGAGGTCGCGGCCCGGGACCTCGAGGAGGGCCTCGCGGCGGCGTCCGCCAAGAAGCCGGGCCTGGTCTGGGACGCGCTCCGCGTGATCGAGCTGGACGAGGGGCGCTGCCTGCAGATCCTGCACGTCGGCTCCTACGACGACGAGGCGCCCACCCTCGAACGCCTACACCACGAACTCATGCCGGGCGTGGGACTCACGTTCAACGGCCCCCACCACGAGGTCTACCTCTCCGATCCGCGGCGGACCGCCCCGGAGAAGCTGCGCACCGTGCTGCGGCAGCCGGTGCGGCCGCTCGGCTGAGCCCCGCGCCACACCCCGCTGCGACGCGTCGAACGCGGCCGCCCGCCGTCGGGCACCAGAACTCGCGGCCGCCCGCCGTCGGGCACCAGAACTCGCGGCCGCCCGCCGTCGGGCACCAGAACTCGCGGCCGCCCGCCGTCGGGCACCAGAAACTCACGGCCAACGCGTTTTCTCACGGTCACCTTCATCGTGAGAAAACGTGTTGGCCGTGAGAAAACGCAGCCCGGGCGAGAAACAGCGCGGCTCAGGCCGGCTTCGGCCCGGCCTCGGGCCCGGCCCCGGACGCCCCGCCGGGCTCGGGTTCCTCGTCGTCGCCGCGGTGGGGCAGGACGCGCTCGCGCAGCTGGTCGCGGTAGAGGCGAAGCCGTCCGCCCAGCTCACCGCGGTGGTGGCGCGCCCAGTAGAAGATGGCCCACAGCGCCGCGAGCAGCGAGAGCCCGCCGCCCAGGGCGAGGGACGCGCGGGCGCCGAAGGTTTCGGCCACCCAGCCCATGAGCGGGGCGCCGATCGGCGTGCCGCCCTGCAGCACCATCATGTACAGCGCCATGACGCGGCCGCGGTACGCGGGCTCCACGTTCATCTGCACCGTGACGTTGGCGGAGTTCAGGAACGTGATGGACGCGAGGCCCGTGGGGATCAGCAGCAGTGCGAAGAGCCAGAACTGCGGGCTGTACGCCGCCGCGATCGCGAACACGCCGAAGACCAGCGCGCCGCCCACGGCGTACTTGATCCGCGAGCCCTGCCGCCGCGCCGCGAGCAGGGCGCCGCCGAGCGTGCCGATCGCCATGATGGTGCCGACGAAGCCGTACGCCTCGGGGCCCTGGTTGAAGACCGTGGTGGTCATGACCGCGTTGTAGATCTGGAAGTTCAGGCCGAAGGTGCCCACCACAAACGCCACGACAAAGATCATGATCAGCGTGGGGCTGCCGAGGACGTACCTCACGCCCGCGCGGACCTGCCCCTTGGAGCGGGGAACGCGCTTCTGCGTTCCGTAGAAGTTCTTTTCCTTCATGGCCGACAGCGCGATGATGACGGCCACGTAGCTCGCGGCGTTGAGCAGGAAGAGCCAGCCCGTGCCGATGAGTGCGATGAGGAGGCCGGCGATGCCGGGGCCGGCCAGGCGCGCGGCGTTGAAGCTCGTGGCATTGAGCGAGACGGCGTTGGGAACGAGGCGGTGCGGCACCAGGTCGTTGACGAGGGCCTGGCGGGGCGGCCCGTCGAACGCGGCCACCACGCCGAGCAGGCCAGCGATGATGTAGACGTGCCACAGCTGCGCCACGTCCGTGAGCACGAGGAGGCCGAGCAACAGCGCCAGGACACCGGAGGCGGCCTGCGTGATCTTGAGCATCTTGAGCTTGGACATGCGGTCCGCGATGAGGCCCGCATAGGGCGAGAGCAGCAGGATCGGCAGGAACTGCAGGCCAGTGACGATGCCCGTGGCCGTGCCCGAGTGGTCGGTGAGCTGGGTGAGCACCAGCCAGTCCTGGGCGATGCGCTGCATCCACGTGCCGACGTTGGACACGAGGCCGCCGGCAAACCAGACGCGGTAGTTGCGCTCCGAGAGCGAGGCAAACATGCGGCTCATGGGCGCCTCCCCTGTGCTGCTTCCTCGGTCTCTCGTGGGGTGACCGGGGTAAGCATGGCGATCGCCGTCCTTGATCAGGAAGTTTGGGAGGTTGCCTCCATACTGCCACCGCACGACGGCGGACGGAAGGGTTTCGTGGGCAGCCTCACCGGCGCGCGGGCCGGGTGAGGGAAGCGCGGGGCACGCCTGGGAGCTCGCTTCGGTGCTCGCTCACGGTCCGAAAACCGGGCCGGATCGGGTCGATTCCCTCGCCTACCGGTCATTACGCGGGCAGGCCGCGGCGGGGACGCAAACGCGCCCCTCACCCAAAGGCGAGGGGCGCGTCTAACGCGACCGTGCGGCGTCGGGCGCTGGGGCCTTGGAGCCTAGTTCACGCCGCGCAGATCGAGGTCCAGGCGGTCCTCGCCGCCCTCGACCTGCAGCACCGGGATGCCCCAGTCCTGCTGGTAGAGGTGGCAGGCCGCGTGGTCCGGGATGGGCTGACCCTTCTCGCCGTCGCAGGACGCCGCGCGCGCCGTGATGTGCAGGACGCCCTCGGCGATCTCCGGGTTCAGCACGAGCGTGCGCGTGAGGCCCTGCGAGGTGCCGGCGCCCTCGAGCAGCAGCTCCTCCGGGGAGGAGGAGATCTTCAGCTGCGTGGGGTCGCCCCAGCGCTCGTCGAGCTTCTGGCCGGCGGGGGCGGAGAAGCGGACGGTGATCTCGTGCGCGCCGGGCGCCACGGAGGTGCGGGGGCGCTGGGACTGCGAGGCGCCCTCGTCCACCACGGCCACCTCGTGGGGCAGCGGCAGGCGGACGAGGTGGTGGCCGTTGGTCTCCACGACCACCAGGACGGGATCGCCCTCGACGCTCGTATCCACGAGCACCTCGGAGGGCTCGGCCAGGCCGCGGGCCAGCGTGCCCACGGTCCGCGTGGCGGGGTCGTAGCGGCGCACAGCGCCGTTGTAGGTGTCCGCGATGGCCAGTGAGCCGTCGGGAAGCACGGCCACGCCCAGGGGGTGCTGCAGGCGCGCGTCGGCCGCTTCGCCGTCGCGGAAGCCGAAGTCGTAGAGGCCAACGCCCACGCCGGTCTCCACGGAGGCCACGGTGCCGTCCTCGGCCAGGCGCAGCACGCGCAGGGAGGAAGTCTCGGAGTCGGCAAGCCAGACGTCGCCGTTGGCGTCCAGCGCCAGGCCGGAGGTCTGCGCAAACATCGACTCGGCGGCGGAGCCGTCCAGCAGGCCCTCGATGCCGGAGCCGGCCTCGAGGGTGACCTCGCCCGTGGCCGGGTCGAAGCCAAAGATCTGGTGCGTGCCGGCCATGGCCACAAACGCGCGGCCGGCCTTCTCCGAGTAGGCGACGTCCCACGGGCTGGAGAGGCTCGTCTCCAGGGGCGCCGTGCCGAGCGCGCGGCTCCAGGCGCCGGCCACGCGGGCGTTTTCCGCGTCGAGCAGGCGCTGCACGCCGTTGCCCGCCACGGTGGTGACCTCGCCGGTGGCCAGGCTCACGCCGCGCAGGCGGTGGTTGACGGTGTCGGCGACGAGCACGTCGTAGCCCACCTTGGTCGCGAGCTCGGCCGGGAGCACCGTGGCGCCCTGCGGCTCGTCGAAGCGGGCCACGTCCGCGGCGCCGTCGACGAAGCCCTTGGTGCCGGAGCCGATCACCTGCTCCACGGTGGTGAGGTCATTGCCGAGCACCACGAGGCGGTGGTGGCCGGTGTCCAGGACCAGGAAGCGGCCGTCGGGCAGCGCGATCGCGGAGCCCGGGAAGCGCAGGTCGCCCTCGCGGGCCGGCGGCGCCACGTAGGGGCCGTCGCCGCGGTGCAGGGTGCCCTTGGCCTCGTGCTCGGCGACCAGCTCGGCCACGAGCGACTTCAGGCCGGCCACGTGCCCCTCGCCGGAGAGGTGGGCCACGATGTAGCCCTCGGGGTCGATGACGACCAGCGTGGGCCACGCGCGGGCCGTGTAGGCCTGCCAGGTCTCCAGCTCGGGATCATCGAGGACCGGGTGGTGGATCTCGTAGCGCTCCACGGCGTGGGCCAGGGCCACGGGATCGGCCTCGTGCTCAAACTTGGGCGAGTGCACGCCCACGGTCACGAGGACGTCCTTGTACTCCTCCTCCAGCGGACGCAGCTCGTCCAGCACGTGGAGGCAGTTGATGCAGCAGAAGGTCCAAAAGTCCAGCAGCACGATCTTGCCGCGCAGGGACTCGAGGTCCAGGGACTTTTCCCCCGTGTTCAACCAGCCGCGGCCGGTCAGTTCGGAGGCGCGCACACGGACGGCGGAGCGCAGGGTGGTGGTGTTCTCGGACACGAAAGGACCTCGTAATCGCTTGTCGGCTGACGTGGATAGAACCATCGTAGGCGGCTGGCTGTTCCCGGCCGGATTCGTGACGCCCCGCGGCGCCCGACACCAGGAGCGGCACCCCGCCCCACACACCAAAATCGGAGTGGGTTCGGTACGCTTTTGGGCCAAAAAACGTACCGAACCCACTCCGATGTCGGAAGGAAGAGGAAGCGAAGGAGGGACGGACGGGGGCCAGGGGCGGAGGTAGGGCCCGCCTTCCCTGCCCGACGGCGGGTGGTCACCACCCGCCGTCGGGCAGGGAAGCGTCAGTTGCGGCCCGTGCGGCGCTTCTGCTCGGCGTCGGCCGCCGCGAGGCGGGCGAACATGTCGTTGTACTCGTTCAGCTCGGCCTCGCCCGAACGATCGGCCTCGCGGTCGCGGCGCTTGGTCTCGCGCTCGTCGGACTTGGACCAGCCGATCGCCACGCCGAGCGCCAGGAGCAAGGTCGGCACCTCGCCGATGCCCCACATGGCGCCTGCCCCGGCCTTCTGATCGTCGATCGCGGAGTCGCCCCACGGGCGGCCGAGGTTGCCGAACCAATCGGGCTGGATGAGCACCTCGGTGCCCATGATGCTCGTGGCGTAGAACGCGTGGAAGACCATGGTGGCCAGCAGCATCACCAGGCGCATGGGATAGGTGGCGCGGCGCGGCAGCGGGTCGAGCCCGATCATGTTGACGGCAAAGATGTAGCCGGTCAGCAGGAAGTGCACGATCATCAGCTCGTGGCCCACGTGGTAGCGCAGGGAGAGCCCGAACACGTCGGTGTTGTAGAAGAGGATGATCGAGCCGGCGAAGTTCACGGCGGCGAAGATCGGGTGGGTCACGAACGCCGCGAACTTGGAATGGATGAGGGTGAGGGTCCATTCTCGCGGGCCGCGCGTGCCGTCCTGCCGCGAGCCCATGGCCTTCAGCCCCAGCGCGATCGGCGAGCCGACCACCAGGAAGAACGGCGCCACCATCGTCAGCGCCATGTGATCGACCATGTGCATGGAAAAGAGCACCATGCCGTAGACCGCCGGGGCGCCGGAGGTGATGTAGAACAGCGCGGCGAGCCCCACGTAGAAGCTGATCAGGCGCCATACGCTCCACGCGTCACCGCGGCGGCGCACCCGGATAAACCAGCGCGTGTAGGCCACGGCGAGGAAGACGATGATGGCCACCCAGAGCCAGTCGAAGCGCCACACCGTGAGCCACTCGGGCAGGTGCAGCTCGGGCGGCAGCTCGTAGCCCGTGAGGCGGCGAGCCGGGGTCATGTCGGCCGGCTGGTCCTCGGAGAGCGGCGGCGCCGTGCGGCCCAGGACCGTGGCCAGGCCCATCACGGCGGACATGATGGCCACCTCCACGCCGATGACCGACCACGCCGCGCGGCGGGCCGTGAGGTCCCCGGCGCGCAGGCGCGGAATCACGCCGCGGCGGTGGGCCAGGCCAAGGAACGCCAGGATCACCGAGAGGAAGAGCTTGAGCAGCAGGAGGATGCCGTAGGGCGTGCCGAGCTGGTCGATGGAGTCGACGCGGATCAGCGCGGACACCACGCCGGAGCCCACCACGAGGAAGAGCGAGGCCGTCGCGAGTGCCGAGAAGCGCGAGAGCACATCGGCGCCCATGACGTGGCCGGCCTTGCCCGTCACCTGCGGCGTGCGGTGGCCCAGGAGCCCGGCGACCACGGCCAGCGCGCCGATGCCGCCGGCCCAGACCGCCACGCCCACGAGATGCAGGCCGATGCCGTTCACGGCGCCCCAGTGATCGTCGCCGCCCGAGGCATGGCCGATCAGGGACAGCGGGATGATGACGCTGCCAGCGCACACCCCCGCGACGGCCAGCCCCACCGGGGAGCGCAGCGCAAAAGCGAGCGTGGTGGTCAGCGCGGCCAGGATCGTCGCGGCGGCCCAGGCACGGCCCATGGCGACGTTCACGAGGAAGTCGCCGAAGCCCGAGGTGAACGTCGAGTCGGTGCGCAGCGGCTGACCGGCGGCGTCCGAGTAGGTCAGGATCGCCACTGAGGCGGCGGCGAGCGTCCACACGGCTGCCGCCCCGGCGGCCACGTTGACGGTGCGGACGAACGCCGGCTGCGGTTTGCCGCCGTCGGTGCTCGTCTCGCCGGGTCCGGCGCGGTGCGGCTTGGTGGTGCGCGGCAGGATCGCCGTGGCAAAGATGAGGCAGCCGATGGTCAGGGTCATGGCGCCGTCGTGGATCACGCGCGCGATCGGCAGGCCCCAGCGCGTGAACGCGCCGGGATCCAGCAGCACTGAGGCCGTGGCTGATCCTGCCAGCCAGAGGCCCAGCACGGTCACGATCAGCGCGATCGGCAGGGCGGGGAGGGCCAACCACAGCGCAACGCGCGGGCGGTCCTGCTCGGCGGTGTTCGCCATGTCTCTCTCCTCCGCGCGCCGCCACCCAGCGGGCACGCGGCTCCAAGTCTACGGCGTGTAGAACTCGCCCTGGGGCCTGGGGTTAGGTGCCTCACCACCCTGCCTGACGGCGGGTGGGCGCCACCGCGCCGAGCGGCGCCGGAGCGCGGTACCCCGCCCGACGGCGGGTGGCCACCACAGCGCCGTGCCGCGCCAGGGCGCGAAACAGGGCACGACGGCGCGCGAGACCCCCAGCGAAGCGGGGGAACCCGGGGCCGGGGAGGCAACGGCGGCCCGTGGAGCCGCTGGGTGCCACCGGCACCCATCCTCGCCCACGCACCCGGCGTGACCCGCCCGCGCGGGCGAGCACACGCCGTCGGGCACCGTCTGCAGGCCATGCCCTCCAGACACAGCAAAGGCCCGCCGCTCCCCGTGTGGGGTGCGGCGGGCCTCAAGCCAACGGCCGGGGCGAGCCCGGCGTCGACTCACTTCTTGGCGACGGCGGCCTTCAGCTTGGAGCCGGCGGTCAGCTTCACGGAGTGGCCGGCCGGGATCTGGATGGTCTCGCCGGTCTGCGGGTTGCGGCCCGTGCGGGCGGCGCGGTCGGTGCGCTCAACGGCGAGCCAGCCGGGGACGGAGACCTTCTCGCCCTTGGCGACCTGCTCGGTGAAGGTGGCGAAGAGGGCATCCAGCACGTCGTTCACGACGGTCTTGTTGGCGCCGGACTTGTTGGCAACCTCGGCGACGAGCTCGCTGCGGTTCATAGACACGATCTGTCCTCCTGGACGTGGGAACCAGCGCCCGAAAGAGGCGCTGCCTGTGCCCCGGTTGTCCGGGGCGTTCCGAACGAAACTAACAGCATCCGAGGCCGTGTCACGCCCGGATTGGCGTGTTTTCCAGGGAATTTTGCGGCTTCGAGTCACACTGGCCACTCCAGTCACATCCGTCACGAACCTGGCCGTGTCACGCCCCACATTCCGGTGGAAGGATGGCCCCATGAACGGTGGACTTTCCGCGCCGGGACAGGGCGCAGACGACCCCCGGCTGCGCGCAGCGCGCTACCGGGACGGCCTCGATGTCGAGGAGCTGGCGGCCCTGGCGGGGCGCACCTTCGACGACGGATCGCTGCCCCGACCCGGCGTTGGCGAGGCGCCCGGGGCCGACTCCACCGCGGACGCGCATCCCGCCGCCGAGGACCCGCTGCTCCCCCGTCGGCCCGGCTCCGAGGCGGCCAAGCTCGCAGCCACCGTCGACGCCGTGGCCCGCACGGCCGTTGACCGCGCCATCGCCGAGGGCGCCTTCGAGCACCTCGCCTACGCGGGCAAGCCGCTCCCGGACCTCGTGGCCTCCACGGATCCGGATTGGTGGACCAAGTCGCTCATGCGCCGCGAGGAGGTGCACGCGACCGAGGGGCTGGGCCCCGAGGCGCTCCTGCTGCGCGTGGCGGACGCCGCGATGGAGGAGACGCTCGACGCGTTGCCCTCCGAGGCCGCCGTCCGCGCCGAGCTGGAGACGTTCAACCGGCGCATCGTCGAGGCGCGCCGGCAGCTGCTCGGCGGCCCGCCGGTCATCACGCCCCTGCGCGACGTGGACGCCGAGGTGCTCGCCTGGCGCGAGCGCCGCGCCCGCAGCGCCGCGGGCCCCTCCCCCAGCGGGCCCGCCGAAGTTGCGCCCGACGCCGCTGCGTCCGACGCCGCTGTGTCCGACGCCGCCGTCCCCGGTCCGGGCGCGCGCCGTCGCCGTTGGTTCCGGCGCGCCTGAGGCGCGCCGCGCTGGGAGGCGGACACCCGCCGTCGGGCACTGGATCCGGACTTTGCCCACCGAAAATGCGCTTTGCCGGGGGACAACAAAGAGCCCGCCCCACACAAAGTGGGACGGGCTCTTTGAGCGTTCAGCTCATCGGCACGAGGCCGACGGACTCACCAAGAAGACTTGGTGATGCCCGGCAGCTCGCCGTTGTGCGCCATGTTGCGCAGGCGGATGCGGGAGATGCCGAACTTCTGGAAGGTGCCACGCGGGCGGCCGTCGATGGCGTCGCGGTTGCGAACGCGCACCGGGGAGGCGTCGCGGGGAAGCTTCTGCAGGCCAACGCGGGCGGCCTCGCGGGCCTCATCCGTGGCGTTGGGGTCGATGAGCGTCTTCTTCAGCTCAGCACGACGCTCGGCGTAGCGCTCGACCAGAACCTTGCGCTGCTCGTTCTTGGCGATCTTGGACTTCTTGGCCATCTCAGCGCTCCTCTCGGAATTCGACGTGCTTGCGGACGACCGGGTCGTACTTCTTCAGCACGATGCGGTCGGGGTTGTTGCGACGGTTCTTACGGGTCACGTAGGTGTAGCCCGTGCCAGCGGTCGACTTCAGCTTGATGATGGGACGAACGTCCTGGGACTTTGCCATATCAGAGCTTCACACCCTTCGCCTGCAGCTCGGCAACCACGGCGTCAATGCCGCGGGCGTCGATGGTCTTGATGCCCTTGACCGACAGCGTCAGCGTGACGCTACGGCCGAGGGACGGCACGAAGTACCGCTTCTTCTGAATGTTCGGGTCGAACCGACGCTTATTGCGACGGTGCGAGTGCGAGATGCTGTGTCCGAATCCGGGCACGGCACCGGTCACCTGGCAACGTGCTGCCATGATCACTCCTCCAGTGTGTGTCAGTTGTGCTGCGGTTCCCGCGGGGGGAGTTTCTAGCGCGCCAGAAGGCACACCGAGCGTCCCCTACGAGTCCCGCTACCCAGTTGGGCGCACCGTGTTTCAGCCACATGGAGGCGCCAGGCTGGGTGAGAACCAGCCGAAGCCCTCGAACGCTTCATCAGCGGTGTCCTGACACCGGTCGGGCACTTTTCCCTACCCGGTTGGTGTCATGTCTTCCGTGTATACGGGCCGCGCGACGCCTCCGTGTGATGCCAGGCATCGCAAAAGAGTGCGCGCGGAACGCGGGGTTAACACTACGGCAGAGGGGGCCGTTAACACAAAACGAGCGGGGTGCTTCGCATCACCGTGAGCGCCAGCGCTGGCTCAAGCCTCGTCTTGGAAGATCCAGTGCTCCGGCTCGGCGTGGGCCACGATCTTGCGGCCGATGCGGGCCAGGTCGGAGACGTCCTGCGGCGCGAGCCCGTCGAAGAGTTCCTGCCGCACGGATTCGACGTGCTCAGGAGCCACGTCCTCCAGCAGCGCGCGCCCAGGCGGGAGCAGCTGCACGACGGTGACCCTGGCATCCTCCGCGCTCTGTGCGCGCTTGACCCAGCCGCGCTCCTGCAGCTTCTTGACCACGTGACTCAGGCGCGAGAGCGAGGAATTGGTGCGCTCGGCGAGGCGCGACATGGGCAGCACCTCGCCCGGCGACTCCGAGAGCATCGCGAGCACGTGGTAGTCGAAGAGCGTGATCTTCGCCGCGCGCTGCAGGACCGAATCCAGCTGGGCCGGCAGCCGCGTGGTCAGCGCCAGCACGGCGAGCCAGGCACGGCGTTCCTCGGCGTTGAGCCAGCGTGCTTCAGTCATGCCCCCATCCTCCCACGGTTGCTTGAAACGTGAAGCACCTGGGGTGTTCGCGGTTCCCGGCGGCACGGCGGGCCCCGTTCCTCCTCCTCGTCCTCGGATCGGAGTGGGTTCGGTACGGTTTTTGGCCGAAAAGCGTACCGAACCCACTCCGATTCTTGAGGTGGCCGGGTGCCTCGGTACCCAGACACGGAGGTGCCCGACGCCGGGTGGGAACCACCCGGCGTCGGGCACCGCGGGCGGGCCTCGCGTGAGGCCTGCCGTTCCGTCCCCCAAGCCTGTGCGTCGTCCCCTGGACGCCCCGGCGTCCCGTCCCCTCACCCGCCCCTGCCCCACCCCGAACCCCGGCCCCTCCCCCGGAAGGGAGTGGGAGGAGGGGTGGGAGCGAAAAGGCGGAACGCGGACTAGCCGCGGGCGGCCAGCGCCTTCTTGCGACGGTAGGAAATGACCTGGCCGATGATGACCACCAGCAGCGCGATGATGAACATCGCCGAGCCGATCACGTTCGCCTGCGCCGGGATGCCACGGGCGGCCGCGACGTACACGAACTTGGGGAACGTGGAAAACGTGCCCGAGTTGAAGTTCGTGATGATGAAGTCGTCGAAGCTCATGGCAAAGGACAGCAGCGCCGCCGCCACGATGCCCGGGATCAGCATGGGGAAGGTGATCTTCCAGAAGCGCTGCATCGGGCTGGCGTAGAGATCGGCGGCCGCTTCCTCGAGCCGGTCGTCGAGCCCCGCCACGCGGGCCCGGACCGTCACGATGACGAAGGACATGCAGAACATCACGTGCGCGATGATCACCGTCCAGTAGCCCAGGTCCCAGCCGAGGTTGAGGAACTGCGCCAGGAGCGATGCACCCAGCACCACCTCGGGGGTGGCCAGCGGCAGGATGATCAGCAGGTCCGCCGTGGAACGGAACCTGAACTTGTAGCGGACCAGGCCGATCGCCACCGCGGTGCCGAGCACCGTCGCGATGATCGTGGCGACGGCGCCGACGGAGAGCGAGTTCACGAGGGACTCGCACGCGCCGGGGGCGCCGCAGGGGTTTTTCCAGTTATCGAGCGTGAAGCTGCGCCACTGCAGGTTCGACTTGCCTCCGTCGTTGAACGAGAAGACAAAGATGTAGACGATCGGCACCAGGAGGTACACGAAGGCGAGCCCGCCCACGACGGGGATGAACCACTTGCCAAGTTTGGTGTTGTACATGGGTGACTCCTTCCTAGAACAGGTCCTTGGTGCCGAAGCGCCGGATGTAGATGAGCACGAGGATCAGGATGCAGACCATGAGGATGAAGCTCAGGGCCGCGGCGCCTGGGTAGTCGATCACCTTGAAGAAGCGGGAGTCGATGACCTGGCCGATCATGCTCGTGTCGCGGTTGTTGCCCAGGATCGCGGCGTTGACGTAGTCGCCGGCCGCCGGGATGAATGTGAGCAGGGTGCCGGCAAAGACGCCGGGCATGGACTGCGGGAGCGTGACCTTCATGAAGGTCTGCGCCGGCGAGGCGTAGAGATCACCGGAGGCCTCCAGGAGCCGGGTGTCCAGCCGCTCGAGGCTCGCGTAGATCGGCAGCATCATGAACGGCAGGAAGTTGTACGTCAGGCCGCAGATCACGGCGAACGGCGTGGCGGTGAGGCTGCCGTCCGCGGGCAGGATCGCCACCGCCTTGAGGGTCTGCACGATCCAGCCCTCGTCCGCCAGGATCTGCTTCCAGGCCTGCGTGCGCAGGATGAAGGAAGAGAAGAAGGGCGCGATGAGCAGCACGAGCAGGATGCCCTTGAGCAGCGGCTTGCCCCGCAGGCGCACCGCCACGAGGTACGCCATGGGGAAGGCGATGATGAGCGCCGCGACCGTGGCGATGAGCGCAAACACGAACGAGCGCAGCAGCACCGGCCAGTAGCGGTTCCACACCTCCGCGTAGGTGCCAAAGTTCCAGCCGGGCACGAACTCGCCCAGCTCGGCGCCCTCCGGCTTCACGAAGAGCGACATGCTCAGCAGCACCACCACCGGCGCCGCGAAGAACAGCGCCATGTAGAGCATGCCGGGCAGGATGAGCCAGGCGCCCATCCGTCCCTTCTTCTTCTCGGCCCGGATCTCCTCCGGGCTGCGCAGGTCCACCTTCTCGACGGCCCGCGCCTCCTTGGCCGGCGCGCTCATGACGCCTGCACCCCGGCCTCGAGGTCCTCGTCCGCGCCGAGGCCGAAGGTGTACTCCGGCTCCCAGGACATGCGGACCTTGTCGCCCGGACGGGCCGGATCCTGGCCCAGGTTCTGGGTGAAGGTGCCCACCGTGCCCACGCCGGGCACGTCCACGAGGTACTCCGTGCTCACGCCCGTGAAGGAGGCGTCGGTGACGGTGCCCACGAGCTGGTTGCCAGCGTGCTCGAAGCCCGGCTTGTCCAGCTCCGCGATGCGCATCTTCTCCGGACGCACACCCACCACGATCTTGCCCTCGGTGGCCACGGCGCGTTCCTTGAGCAACTCGAAGCGCTGGCCGGCGACGTCGACCACGATGGCGGGACCGGCGTCGGCCACCACCGCGCCCTCCATCAGGTTGGACTTGCCGAGGAAGTTGGCGACGAAGGCCGTGCGCGGGAGCTCGTAGAGCTCGCGCGGCGATCCCATCTGCTCGATCCGGCCCTGGTTCATGACGGCCACGACGTCGGCCATGGTCATGGCCTCCTCCTGGTCGTGCGTCACGTGGATGAAGGTCAGGCCGACCTCCATCTGGATCTTCTTCAGCTCCACCTGCATCTGGCGGCGCAGCTTCATGTCCAGCGCACCGAGCGGCTCGTCCAGGAGCAGCACGCGCGGGCGGTTGACGAGCGCGCGGGCCAAGGCCACGCGCTGCTGCTGGCCGCCGGAGAGCTGGGCCGGCTTGCGGCTGGCCAGGTGCGAGAGCTCCACCATCTCCAGACCGGCCTTGGCCTTCGCGATGGCGTCCTTGTCCCGCTTCTGCTTCAGGCCGAAGGCCACGTTGTCCAGGATGCTCATGTGCGGGAAGAGCGCGTAGGACTGGAAGACCGTGTTCACGGGGCGCTTGTGGCTCGGCAGGCGGGTCATGTCCTCGCCGCCGATGGTGATGGTGCCCGACGTCGGGGCCTCCAGTCCCGCGATCATCCGCAGGGTGGTGGTCTTGCCGCAGCCGGAGGGGCCGAGCAAGGCGATAAAGGTGCCGGAGGGGATGCTCAGGTCCATCTCCTGGACCGCGGTGAAGTCGGCGAAGTGCTTGGAGATGCCGGAGAGGACGAGGTCCGCGCCGGACCCGGCGCTGACGGGGCTGAATTCACTTGACTCATGGGTGGCGGTGGTGCTCATGTCAGCTTCCAATCACTTCCTGGAACATGTTCTGGAACAGGGTTTCCTCGTCGAGCGTGAGCTGGCGTTCGCTCGTTGACTGCGCCAGGTACTCGTCGGTGGGGAAGATGAGGGGGTCGTTGACGAGCTCCTCATCGATGTCCTTCATGGCCTCGTCGGCGCCCAGGACAGGGCAGACGTAGTTGACGTACGCGGCCACCTCGGCCGCGATCTCAGGGTCGTAGTAGTAGTCCATGAGCTTCTCGGCGTTGGCCTTGTGCGGCGAACCGACGGGAACCATCATGTTGTCCGACCAGATCAGGCCCTTGCGTTCCGGGAGGACAAACTCCCACTGATCCCCGTTCTCGAAGTTCAGCTGCGTGATGTCGCCGGAGTAGGCCATCGCGGCGACCACATCGCCGGAGATGAGGTCCTCCTTGTAGGAGTTGCCCTTCACCTGGCGGATCTGGCCGTTGCGGATGTTCCTATCGAGGACGTCGATGGAGTTCTCGTAGTCCGTCTGCGTCCAGTCGCCGGCGATGTCGATGCCCTGATCGAGCAGCATCATCGGCATGGTGTCGCGCATCTCGTCCAGGACGGTGACGCGGCCCTTGAGGCGGGGGTCCCAGAGGTCCTCCACATTGCGCAGGCCCTGCGGGAAGGCCTTCTTGTTCCACACGAGGCCCGTGAAACCCGTCTGCCACGTGACCGAGCGGTAGCGCCCCTGGTCCCAGCGCACATCCTTGAGCTTGGGCAGCATGTTCGCCATGACGTTGGGCATGTTGGCGTGCTCAAGCTTCTGGACGTAGCCCTGGCGGATTAGGCGCTCGCACATCCAGTCGCTCGGCGTGATGATGTCGGCGCCGATGTCCTGGCCGCGGGAGAGCTGACCCTGCACCTTGCCGTACCAGGTGTCGTTGGAGTCGATGTCCTCCGTGTAGGTGGCCCTGAGACCGCTGGTGTCCTGGAAGGCGTCGAGCGTGGGGTGCTTACGGCCCGCATCGTCGAGGTCGAGGTACAGGGTCCAATTGGACCAACGCACCGCCGCTTCCTCCGCCGAGCGGTCGGCGGCCGGGCTCGGCTTGGCGCCGCCCATCCCCTTGGTGCCGCAGGCGGACAGCAGGCCGAGCATGGCCACGCCCGCCGCCCCCGAAAGGACGCCTCGTCTGCTGATGTGTGCCTGCCGCACGGCGCTCGCCATGCGTTGGCGTTGTTCCCTCAGGTGGGTGCTGCGGGGGGACATGAACTATCAGGCTCCGATCGCCGTCTGGAATTTGTCGGTGTAGTCGCTTTCCTCACCGGGGGTCAGCGCCCTGAAGACGTACGCCTTCTCCAGGTCGGCCTCGGTGGGGAAGATGAGGGGGTTGTTCACGAGCTCCGGATCGATCTTTTCCATGGCCTGCTGCGCGCCCTTCACGGGGCATATGTAGTTGACGTAGGCGGCCACCTGGGCCGCGATCTCCGGCTCGTAGTAGAAGTCCATGAGCTTCTCGCAATTGCTCAATTGCTGGGAGGCCATGGGGACCATGAGGTTGTCGCTCCAGAGGGTGCCGCCGGCCTCCGGGATGACGAATTCCCATTGGTTGTCGTGCTCAAAGTTCAGCTGGGTGATGTCGCCCGACCACACGATCCCGGCCAGGGCGTCCCCGGAGATGAGGTCCTCCTTGTAGGCGTTGCCCTGGACCTTGCGAATCTGGCCGCTCTGGACCTGTTGGTTGAGCGTCTCCAGGGCATTCTCGAACTGCTCGTCTCCCCAGTCCGGGGAGGAGATGTCGGTGCCCTGGTCGAGCATGAGCAGGCCCATCGTGTCGCGCATCTCGTCCAGCGCCGTGACGCGGCCCTTCAGATCGGGGGCCCAGAGATCGGAGACCGTGCGCAGCCCCTTGGGGTACTTGGCCTTGTTCCAGCAGATGCCGGCGTAGCCGGTCTGCCACGTCACGGAGTGCTTGCGCCCCGGATCGAAGTCAACGTTCTTCAGGTTCTCCAGCATGTTCGCGTCCACATGCGGCATGCGCGTGTGGTCGAGCTCCTGGACCCAGCCCTGGCGGATGATGCGCCCGGCCATCCAGTCGGTCAGCGTGATGATGTCGCGGCCGATGCTCTGGCCGCGGGAGAGCTGCTCCTGCACCTTGCCGTAGTAGGTGTCGTTGCCGTCGATGTCCTCGGAATAGTTGACCGTGATCCCGGTGCGCCGCGTGAACTCCTCCAGCGAGGGGTAGGTCTTCCCGTCATCCGACACGTCGAGGTAGAGGGTCCAGTTGGCCCAGCTCAGTTCCTTCTTGCTCGCGGAAAGATCCTGGGCCGGCGTGAGCTTGACCCCACCCCCGCTTCCTTTGGTTCCGCAGGCGGCCAGGACCGCCGTGAGGCCAAGGGCGCCCGCGCCCGCAAGGACGGCGCGTCGGGAGGGTCGAGCGAGCTGTGCTTGGACCAGGGCCCTGACGAGCGGGTCCTGCGGTGATGCGGATCGACGGGCGGTCATCTCACGCTCCCTCAGCTGCCGGGGCCGGGGCATGGAGAACCGCTCCGACCAGTGAACAGCGATCATGACAGAGACGCAGATCACATGACAATAGGGACCATTGTTAAATTCTGAATACGCATTCGAGATCCGCCGTGCAGAGGCGACTACACAACTGATTCATTTGTCGCTAGAGTCGATGTCGTCCCCGTCACATCAGACGGGCCTCAGGAGGTCGATAACCGCATGTCCCATCCGACCGCGTCTCACTCCAGCTCCGAGCTCGCCACCGTGGATGCCACGAACAAGGCGATCATCGAACAGCTGCAGGAAGACGGCCGCCGCTCCTACGCCGCCATCGGCAAAGCCGTTGGCCTGAGCGAGGCCGCCACGCGAGCGCGTGTCCAGCGCCTGATCGAGGCGCGCGTGATGCAGGTTGTCGCCGTCACCGACCCGGTGCAGCTGGGATTCCAGCGCCAGGCCATGATCGGCATCCGCACCCGCGGCGATATGTCCGCCGCGGCCGATCGCTTGTCAGAGCTGCCCGAGGTCGACTACTGCGTCGTCGTCGCCGGCTCCTACGACATCCTCGCGGAGGTGGTCGCCGCTAGCGACGACGACCTGCTCCGCATCGTTAACGCCATCCGCGGCGTCGACGGTGTCGAATCCACCGAGACGCTGCTCTACCTCTCCCTGCGCAAGCAGGAATACAACTGGGGAACACGATGACCATCCATTCGGGAGACACCATGACTGAGAGCCTGACCCCCAAGGGGACGCCGCGCCAGCAGGCTGCGCGCGACCACCTTTGGATGCATATGGCGCGCCACTCGCACATCGTCAACGACAACGCGAAGATCCCCACGATCGTTCGCGGCGAGGGCCACCACATCTTCGATGACCAGGGCAAGAAGTACATCGACGGCCTGGCCGGCCTCTTTGTGGTCCAGGTGGGCCACGGCCGCCAGGAGCTCGCCGAGGCCGCGGCAAAGCAGGCGGAGAAGCTGCCCTTCATGCCGCTGTGGTCCTACGCCCACGAGCCGGCCATCGACCTGGCCGAGCGCCTCGCGGATCACGCCCCCGGCGATCTGAACCGCGTCTTCTTCACCACGGGCGGCGGCGAGGCCGTTGAGTCGGCCTTCAAGCTGGCCAAGCAGTTCTGGAAGCTGCAGGGGCAGCCGGGCAAGACCAAGGTCATTTCCCGCGCGCTGGCCTACCACGGCACCCCGCAGGGCGCCCTGGCCATCACCTCGCTGCCGAGCATGAAGACCCCGTTCGAGCCGCTGGTGCCCGGCACCTTCCGCGTTCCGAACACCAACTTCTACCGCGCCCCCGAGGCCCACTCGGCCTCCGAGGAGGAGTTCGGCTACTGGGCCGCCGAGCGCATCCGCGAGCAGATCGAGTTCGAGGGTGCCGACTCCGTCGCCGCCGTCTTCCTCGAGCCGGTGCAGAACTCCGGCGGCTGCTTCCCGCCGCCGCCTGGCTACTTCCAGCGCGTGCGCGAGATCTGCGACGAGTACAACGTCCTCCTGGTCTCCGACGAGGTCATCTGCGCCTTCGGTCGCATCGGCTCCATGTTCGCGTGCACCGATTTCGGCTACACGCCGGACATCATCACGTGCGCCAAGGGCATGACCTCCGGCTACGCCCCGATCGGCGCCATGATCGCCTCCGATCGCCTCTTCGAGCCCTTCACCAAGGGCGACACGACCTTCTACCACGGCTACACCTTCGGAGGTCACCCCGTCGCGGCCGCCGTGGCGATGGCCAACCTCGACATCTTCGAGCGCGAGAACCTGAACCAGCGCGTCATCGACAACGCCGCCGCGTTCAAGTCCACGCTCTCGCAGCTGCTCGATCTGCCGATCGTCGGCGACGTCCGCGGAGCCGGGTACTTCTACGGCATCGAGCTCGTCAAGGACAAGACCACCAAGGAGACGTTCAACGACGAGGAGTCGGAGCGCCTGCTGCGCGGCTTCCTCTCCACCGCGCTCTACGATGCCGGCCTGTACTGCCGCGCCGACGATCGCGGCGACCCGGTCATCCAGCTGGCCCCGCCGCTGACGATCGGCCAGCCCGAGTTCACGGAGATCGAGTCGATCCTTCGCGGCGTCCTCACCGAGGCCTCGAACCACATCTGATCGCTGCCCTGAACCGGCACACACACTGCGCGCAGGCCGCCTGATGTCGGCCCCAGCACCCAAGGGTGGCTGGTCCCGGGACACCCCGGGGCCAGCCACCCTTGGCATACCGACCAACTGGTAGGTAGGCTGGGACGTGACGCACGGCACGACGTCGCCCGCTCGCCGTCGTGCTCTCACGCCGGGTTCCGCTTCCCTCACCACCGGTGGGGCGCGCGGTACCGACCCCGGCACGCCCCCTCCGGCGGCAGCCACGCCGGAACATCGCTAAGGACGCGATTGACATGTCCAACCCCCAGCTCACGATCTACGAGCGCATCGAGCAGCAGATCCCCGAGGCCACGGTCAGCGCGGCCCTGGACGGGGCCAAGCAGCTGGCTTACTGGCTCGACGACGAGCACCGCCCCGCCGCCCTGCCGGCCCTCGAAGGCGAGGCCCACGCCGATCTGGCCGTGGTCGGCGGCGGCTACAGCGGACTCTGGACCGCGCTCATCGCCAAGGAACGCGACCCCCAGCGCAGCGTGATTCTGCTGGAGGGCCAGCGCATCGGCTGGGCGGCCTCCGGGCGCAACGGCGGCTTCTGCGACGCCTCGCTGGTGCACGGCGAGGCCAACGGCGAGAAGCACCTGCCGGAGGAGAACGCCAAGCTCACCGAGCTGGGCCTCAAGAACCTCGCCGAGATCGCCGCCACGGTGGAGCGCTACCGGATGGACTGCGACTTCCAGCAGGTCGGCACGCTCAGCGTCTCCCTCGAGCAGCACGAACACGAGTGGCTCGAGGAGATGGCCTCCGGACCCTCCGATCCGGACCTCCTGAACACCGAGCAGGTCCGCGCGCAGATCGACTCCCCGCTCTTCACGGGCGGCTACTGGGACCGCGCCGAGACCGCCATCGTGAACCCGGCCAAGCTCGCGTGGGAACTGCGCCGCGTCTGCCTCGAGCTGGGTGTGGTCATCCACGAGCACACCCAGATCACCGACCTCTCCGACGAGGGCGAGACCGTGGTCCTCTCCGCGGCGACGGGCCGCGTGCACGCCCGCCGCGTGGCGCTGGGCACCAATGTCTTCCCCGCGCTGCTCAAGCGCAACCGCCTCTTCACCGTGCCGGTCTACGACCACGCGCTCATGACCGAGCCGCTCACGCCCGAGCAGGAGGCGGCGATCGGCTGGGAGAACTTCCAGGGCCTGGCCGACATGACCAACCGCTTCCACTACGCGCGCCCCACGCGGGACGCCGATGGTCGCATGCGCATCCTCTGGGGCGGCTGGGACGCCGTCTACCACTTTGGACGCACCATGAAGCCCGAATACGAGACCGGCGAATCCACGTACCGCAAGCTCGCGGCGCACTTCATGGGCACCTTCCCGCAGCTCGAGGGCATCAAGTTCTCGCACGCCTGGGGCGGCGCGATCGACACGTGCAGCCGCTTCTTCGCCTTCTTCGACACCGCGATGGGCGGGAAGGTGGCCTCCGCGGCCGGCTTCACGGGCCTGGGCGTGGGCGCCACGCGCTTCGGCGCCGAGGTGATGCTCGACCTGCTCTCCGGGAGCAAGACCGACCTCACCGAGCTGAAGATGGTCAAGAAGAAGCCGCTGCCCTTCCCTCCCGAGCCGGTGGCCTGGGTGGGCGTCCAGCTGATGACCCGCGCGCTCGTGAAGGCCGACCGCAACGAGGGCAAGCGCGGACCCTTCCTGAAGATCATGGATGCAGTGGGAATGGGGTTTGACTCGTGAGCGGTGTGAACGATCTGGACGACCTGCCGACCGGCGAGAACGTCGGACCCGAGGGCGTGGTGTCGGTTCCCGCGCTGGAGTTGACGCATGAGGAGCTCGCCGAGGATGAGGTGGTGGCCGGCTCGCCGACCACCGGCCTCGCCGAGCTCGGTTCCCTGGCCGGGGTGGACTACGGCGTCTGGGAGATGACGGAAGGTACGGCAACCGATGTCGAGGCCGACGAGGTGTTCGTGGTGCTCTCGGGCTCCGCGACCGTGACGGTGGCCGAGGCCGGCGGGCACGCCGCGCGCGTTCTGGAGCTGGGGCCGGGCTCGCTCGTGCACCTCTGGGCCGGCGAGGAGACCGTCTGGGAGATCCACTCGGCGCTGCGCAAGGTGTACTTCACGCCGGCCGGCTGAGACCTCGCTGCCCGACGCCGCGCCGCGCCTGCCGCTTTCTCACCGCCTGCGCGTTTCTGCACCCCCGGGGGCGTCCGTGCACCGTCCGCGAGACGGTGCGCGGACGCCGCGGGGGTGAGAAGTCGCGGGAGCGGTGACACGGCGCGCGGTTCCGACCGCCGTTGTTCAGGCGAGGCGCAGGGGCAGGGGCACGACGGCGGGCGGCGGGTCGGTGGCCAGCCTCGCGTGGGCCTCCACGTCGAAACGCTCGGCGCCGTAGCGCAGCTTGGCCCGCTCGATCCCCTCCGCGGCGAATCCAGCGGCCGTCGCCACGGAGCAGGACGCCGGGTTGTTCACGCGGTGCCCCAGCTCCAGCCGGAAGAGCCCCTCGGAGAACGCCCACTCGGCTGCGGCCGCGAGCCCGCGCGAGGCCAGGCCCCTCCCCCGCGCCGCTGGCGCGAGCCAGTAGTACGCCCAGGCGGTGTCGTGCGTGCGCTCGATGGCGCTCAGCCCCACGTTGCCCACGGCCACGCCGTCCAGTTCCACTGCCCAGTTCCGCGCCCGTTCGGTGAAGACCAGCGAGCGCTCGAGGTGGGCGGCCGCTTCGTCCAGCGTTGCCGGCACGGCACCGCCGAACTGCGAGGCCAGGTCATCGGCGCCGGCGACGGCGGCCAACAGCGCCCCGGCATCGTCCGCGCGCCATGGCCGCAGGAAGGGATCTTCGCTCATCCGCGCCGGACCGCTCAGCGCTCGCTGCGCTGGCGCAAGAGCCAGTTCACGATCAGCACGCCGACCACGACCACCACGCCCACGACCACCACCGCGGTGGCGAGGCGGAAGAGCCACTTGAGCAGGAAGAGCACAAAGAGCACGCCGACGATCACGGCCACGATGCTCAGGGCGTTGTTACGCATGCCCCTCAGCGTACGGTGTTCACCGCCGGCACACAGCACCTACCTTCCCCGGCCAGGGTGTGCCGGATAGCGTGGGGATTCCCAGCCACGCAAGCATGAAGGAGCCTCCCGAAGTGGACTTCATCGACTACGACGTCATCTCCCTGACCTCCGACGGCGAGGACGTGCCCACGCGCCGGTGGAAGCAGCTGCACGTCCCGGCCTCCCCCGCCGCCGGCTCGCTCGTGGTGCCGAGCAGCGTCTGCAACAACCCGCGCGTGGTCATCCTGGCCGTGGACGGCGACGTCTGGGACACCGAGGACAACGGCATCCGCACCATGGAGTTCTGCGTCGACGAGGCCGATCGCAACGTCACCGACCTCTCCATGAACGTCCTCGCCGGCCGCGTGCACTTCCAGCGCCACGAGGACGGCAGCGCCGTCCTGCGCAACCGCGGCTACGAGCTGCACCTGCGCCCCGCGGCCCCGGAGACGGTGGAGCTCTAGCGGCTCCCTGGCGGGAGCAGAACCCAACGCCCGACGCCGCCCGCTCGCCTCGAGCGCGCGGGCGAACGTCCGGAGCGAGGCCGACACCCGCCGAGGGTGCGCACTGCTCTCCAGGCTTTGAGGCGGAGTCTGCGCTTTGAGGCGGGCATTGCTCGCCTCAAAGCGCACAACGCGCCTCAAAGCGGCGGGCCCTGCCGCCGGCCCCGCTGCCCCGCGCGCCGCTGCCCCGGAGACGGTGCGGCTCTCGTCTCGGCGCGGCAACACCGCCGATCGCGGGGTCTCGTTCGCATCACATTCCCCGCGCCCCCCTCCCCGCGCGGGCATAACGGGGGCAAGCTTGGCACCAGCACGGGCCTCTGGCCCGGCAGCACCTCGGGAGGACACACATCGCGGGCGCTTCGCGTCCCGGTGGCCAGCGGCGGACGCCCGCCGCTGGCCCTCCTGCCTTCTTCAATACCGCCACCGCCCGCTCCATCGGGGACTCGGACAGCGGCACCGGACGCACACAGCGCCTCCTTCCGTACAGACGGAGGGAGGCGCTGTTGCTTCCTCAGGTGGCCAACGGCCTCAGCACTCGACGACGTTGACGGCGAGCCCGCCGCGCGCCGTCTCCTTGTACTTGTCCAGCATGTCCTTGCCGGTCTCGCGCATCGTGATGATGACCTCGTCGAGGGACACGCGGTGGTCGCCGTCACCCATCATGGCCATGCGGGAGGCGTTGACGGCCTTCGCGGAGGCGATCGCGTTGCGCTCGATGCACGGGATCTGCACCAGGCCGCCGATCGGATCGCACGTCAGCCCCAGGTTGTGCTCCATGGCGATCTCGGCGGCGTTGGAGACCTGCTCCGGCGTCCCGCCCAGCACCTCGGCCAGCCCGGCCGCCGCCATGGAGGAGGCCGAGCCGACCTCGCCCTGGCACCCCACCTCGGCGCCGGAGATGGAGGCCTGCTTCTTGTACAGATTGCCGATGGCGGCGGCGGTGAGCAGGTAGCGGCGCACCTGCTCGCGCTTGACCTCCTCGCCCAGCCCGCGGCACGCCTTCGCGTAGTGCGTGGCGTAGAAGCCGACGGCCGGGATGATGCCCGCCGCGCCGTTGGTGGGGGCCGTGACGATGCGCCCGCCCGTGGCGTTCTCCTCGTTGACGGCCAGCGCCACGAGGTTCACCCACTCCTGCCAGTACTCGAAGTCACGCTTGGTGTCCTCGGCCAACAGCCGCGCGTGCCACTCGGGCGCGCGGCGCCGCACGTTGAGCCCGCCGGGCAGCGTGCCGCTGCGGCGCAGCGCCGAGTCCTTGCACTCCTCCATGACGTCCCAGAGGTGATCGATTCCCGCGAGCACCTCCTCCCGCGGCCGCGCGGCGCATTCGTTCGCGAGCGCCACCTCGGAGATGGAGAGCCCCGACTCACGGCAGCGCTGCAGCAGCTCGGCGCCGGTGTCGAACGGGTAGGGCTCGGAGGACTCGAGATGCTCAACCGAGGCCTCCTCGCCCAGGCGCTCGATGAAGCCGCCACCGATCGAGAAGTACGTCTCGTCGGCCAGGACCTCGCCCGCCGCGCCCAGCGCCTGCAAGCGCAGGCCGTTCGTGTGCCGCGGCAGCACCGTCAGCGGGTGCTGAATCATGTCCGCGACGTGATAATCCAAAGCCACGCCCTCGCCGTCGGGTAGCTGGGAACCCCCCAATTGAGCCCCCAGCAGCAACGGCGCCCCGGCGTCCCAGGCCGCGTAGCGGGCCTCGGCCTGCTCCGGCAGGATCTCCTCGACCCGGAAGCCCTCGAGGCCAAGCAGGATCGCCGGGAAGGTCCCGTGACCGTGGCCCGTCGCCGCCAAGGAGCCGTACACGTCCACCCGCAGGCCGGCCACGGAAGCCAGCCCCGCGCCGTCGTGCACGCGCCTGACGAAGTCGGCGCCGGCCCGCATCGGGCCCACGGTGTGGGATGAGGAGGGCCCCAGGCCCACCGAGAAGAGATCAAAAATGCTCAGGTACACGGCCGTGCACTCCTTGCCTTGTGGGGACCGGCGTGAGGGTTGCGCCGGGACAAACGCCCCGGGGTGGATGTACCCCGGGGCGCCTGCTTCTGGCGGCTGCGGGCCGCCAAAGGGTTGATCAGTCGACGACGTCGCCGCCGTTGGCGGAGGCGTACTCCGAGGCGGAGAGCAGTTCGCCCTCCTCGGTGACCTCGACGGTGAAGAGCCAGCCCTCGCCGTAGGGGTCGGAATTCAGCAGGCTCGGATCATCGATCGCGGCCTGGTTGACCTCGACGATGGTGCCGGTGACGGGCGAGTACAGATCGGAGACCGACTTGGTGGACTCCACCTCGCCGCACGTCTGGCCGGCGGTGACGGCGGTGCCGGCCTCCGGGACGTCGACGTACACGACGTCGCCGAGGGCGTCGGCCGCGACCTGCGAGATGCCGATCTTGGCCGGGGAGGAGGCGTCGATCCACTCGTGCTCTGCGGAGTAGCGAAGGGAGGACTTAACGGCGCTCACGGTGTGGCTCCTGACTGTTGAATGCGTTAGAGAGGATGAAAGGAAGACTACTTCTGGCGGGAGTAGAACGGCAGGGACACGACCTCGAAGGGTTCTGCCTTGCCGCGCAGATCCGCGTCAAGCGCGGTCCCCAGCTCGGAATGCTCGACGTCGACCATCGCCAAGGCGACCGGGTGGCCGAGGGTGGGCGAGGGCTGACCGGAGGTCACCTCGCCGATCACGACGCCGTCCTTGAGCACGGGGTAGCCACCGCGCGCCGCGCGGCGGCCGAGGCCTTTCAGACCCACGAGGCGGCGGCCGCTCGTGGTGCCGCGGCCCTCGGCCTTGGCGGCCTCGAACGCGGCGCGCCCCACGAAGTCCTCCTCCTTCTTGAGGGAGACGACGGGGCCGAGACCGGCCTCGAGCGGCGTGATGTTCAGGCTGAGCTCGTTGCCGTAGAGCGGCATGCCCGCCTCGAGGCGCAGCGAGTCGCGGGCGGCGAGGCCGGCCGGGATGAGGCCGCTGGGCTGGCCCGCGGCCAGCACGGCGTCCCACAGGGCGGGGGCCTGCTCGTTGCTCACGTAGAGCTCGAAGCCGTCCTCGCCCGTGTAGCCCGTGCGGGCCAGGAGGATCTCGATGCCGGCGATGGTGACCGGGGCGGCCGCGTAGTACGGCATCTCGGTGATCGTGGCGTGCTGCTCATCCGGGGCCAGGCCCAGCAGGATGGCCTCGGAGGCGGGACCCTGCACGGCGATGAGGCTCGTGGCGTCCGACTCGTTGACGACCCGCACGTCGAAGCCGGCGGCACGCTCCTGCAGCGCGGCGAACACCACGGGGGCGTTTCCGGCATTGGGGACCACGAGGAACTCGTCCTCGGCCAGGCGGTAGCTGATGAGGTCGTCGATGATCCCGGCGTTCTCGTCCAGGATCAGCGAGTACTTGGCCTTGCCGACCTTGACGATGCCGAGGTTGCCGGCCAGGGCCGTGTTGAGGAAGCGCGCGGCGTCGGGGCCGGAGACGCGGACCTCGCCCATGTGCGAGAGGTCGAACAGGCCGGCGGCGGCGCGGACGGCCTTGTGCTCGGCGAGCTCGGAACCGTAGCGCAGGGGCATGTCCCAGCCGCCGAAGTCGGTGAAGGATGCGCCGAGGGCCTCGTGCGCGGCGTGCAACGCCGTGTGGCGGGAGATGGTGCTCATGATCTTCTCCTTGTCTGAGGTGTGTGTGGCCGGGCTCAGGACTCGAAGGCCTCGGGCGGCGGGCAGGCGCAGATCAGGTTGCGGTCGCCCGCGGCCTGGTCGATGCGTCCCACGGAGGGGAAGTACTTGTCCACGCGCTTGGTCTGGCCGGGGAAGGCCGCCTGCTCGCGGGTGTAGGAGCGCTCCCAGCCCTCGGAGATCACGGCGTCCGCCGTGTGCGGGGCGTTGCGCAGCGGCGATCCCTCGAGGGTGTGCACGCCGTCGGCGACCTCGTCGATCTCGGCGCGGATGGCGAGCATCGCGTCGATGAAGCGGTCCAGCTCGCCCTTGTCCTCGGACTCGGTGGGCTCCACCATGAGGGTGCCCGCCACCGGGAAGGCCAGGGTCGGGGCGTGGAAGCCGAAGTCGACGAGGCGCTTGCACACGTCCTCGGCGGTGACGCCGGTCTTGGCCGTGAGCTCGCGCAGGTCGAGGATGCACTCGTGGGCCACGAGGCCGGAGGTGCCCGTGTAGAGGACGGGGAAGGCCTCGGTGAGGCGGCGGGCCACGTAGTTGGCGCCCAGCAGGGCGTTCTTGGTGGCCTCGGTCAGGCCCACGTTGCCCATCATGGCCACGTAGGCCCAGGAGATGGGGAGCACCCCGGCGGAGCCGAAGGTCGCCGCCGCGACCGGGGCGCCCGTGCGGGCGTCCATGTCCTCGGAGGTGCGACCGATCGAGGAGCCGGGCAGGAACGGGAGCAGGTGCTCCGCGACCGCCACCGGGCCCACGCCCGGGCCGCCGCCGCCGTGAGGGATGCAGAAGGTCTTGTGCAGGTTCAGGTGGGAGACGTCGCCGCCGAACTTGCCGGGCTGGGCCAGGCCCACCAGGGCGTTCATGTTGGCGCCGTCGATGTAGACCTGGCCGCCGGCCGCGTGCACCTTGGCGCACACCTCGGTGACCTGCTCCTCGTACACGCCGTGCGTGGAGGGGTAGGTGATCATGATGGCGGCGACGCGGCCCTCGTGGGCGGCGATCTTGGCGTCGAGATCGGCGGCGTCGATGGTGCCGTCGTCCGCCGTGGCGACCACCACGACGCGCAGGCCGGCCAGGACGGCCGAGGCGGCGTTGGTGCCGTGGGCGGAGGCCGGGATGAGGCACACGTCGCGGTCCGCGTCGCCGTTGGCGAGGTGGAACTGGCGGATGGCCAGCATGCCGGCGTACTCGCCCTGCGAGCCGGCGTTGGGTTGCAGGGAGACGCCGGCGTAGCCCGTGATCTCGGTGAGCGAGCCCTCAAGATCGGCGATGAGCGCGCGCCAGCCCTCGGTCTGCTCCGTGGGGGCAAACGGGTGGATGCCGGCGAACTCGGGCCACGTGATGGCCTCCATCTCGGCTGCGGCGTTGAGCTTCATGGTGCACGAGCCCAGCGGGATCATGGTGCGATCCAGCGCGAGGTCGCGGTCGGAGAGGCGGCGCAGGTAACGCATCATCTGCGTCTCGGAGCGCACCGAGTGGAAGATCGGGTGCGTCAGGAACTCGGAGGTGCGCACCACGCCGGCGGCCTCGCCCGTGGGGGTGACGGAGGCACCCAGGGCGGCGGCAGCGGCGTCGTCGGCCGAGGCGCCGAGCACGGAGGCGATGGCGCGGACCAGGGACTCGACGACGGCGGGGGTGGTGGCCTCGTCGGCGGAGAAGGACACGGTGTCCGCGTCGACGAGGCGGATGTTGATCCCGGCGGCGTCGGCGGCGGCCACGACGGCCTCGGCCTTGCCTGCCACCTCGAGCGAGACGGTGTCGAAGAAGGAGTCGGTCAGCGCCACGGCGCCGGCGGCGACGGCACCGGCCGTGATGGCGGCGGCGCGGGCGTGCACGCGCTGGGCGATCGCCTTGAGGCCGGCCGGGCCGTGGTAGACGGCGTACATCGAGGCCACGACGGCCAGGAGGGCCTGGGCCGTGCAGATGTTGGACGTGGCCTTCTCGCGGCGGATGTGCTGCTCGCGGGTCTGCAGGGCCAGGCGGTAGGCCGGGCGGCCGGCGGAGTCCTTGGAGACGCCCACGAGGCGGCCGGGGAGGTTGCGCTCCAGGCCCTTGCGGACGGCCATGTAGGCGGCGTGCGGGCCGCCGAAGAACAGCGGGACACCGAAGCGCTGGGTGTTGCCGACGGCCACGTCGGCGCCCTGCTCGCCAGGGGGCGTGATGAGCGTGAGGGAGAGGATGTCGGCGGCGACGGTGACCATGGCGCCGCGCTCGTGCGCCTGGGAGATGAGCTCGGCGTGGTTGGCGATGCGGCCGGAGTCGCCCGGCTGCTGCAGCACGATGCCGCTGATCTCGCCCTCGGGCAGGCCCTGGGAGAGGTCGGCGACGACGACGGTGAAGCCGAGCGCCTTGGCGCGGCCCTCGACCACGGCGATCGACTGGGCAAAGAGCTCGGAGTCGAGGACCGTGATGGCCTCCGGCTTGGCCTTCGTGGCGCGGCGCATGAGCAGCACGGCCTCGGCGACGGCGGAGGCCTCGTCCAGGAGGGAGGCGTTGGCGATGGGGAGGGCCGTGAGGTCCTCGACCATGGTCTGGAAGTTCAGGAGGGCCTCGAGGCGGCCCTGGGAGATCTCGGGCTGGTAAGGCGTGTAGGCCGTGTACCAGGCGGGGTTCTCCACGACGTTGCGGCGGATCACGGCCGGCGTGAGGGTGTCGTAGAAGCCCTGGCCGATCATCTGCGCGCGCGTGACGTTGCGGCCGGCGTACTCGCGCAGGGCGGCGAGCGCCTCTTCCTCGGAGAGCGGCGCGGCGAGGTCCAGGCCGCCTGCGAGGCGGATGGAGGCCGGGACGGCGGTGTCGACGAGGGCGTCGAGGGAGTCGTAGCCGAGCACGCTCAGCATCTCCTCGCGATCACTGCCCTGCGGGCCGATGTGCCGGTCGGCGAAGCCGCCGAGGCCGGTGAGGTTGCCGAGATTGGCGAGGTCGGACGAATGGACGCTCATCTGTTGCTCCCGAGGACGCGGTGGGCCGTGCACGCACCCATTGAAGGCGCGCGTCCTCCCCACCCTGTATCGGGACCTGAGAGATTCCGCGCTCCATCGGCCGAGAGGCCATGAGGGCGCTTGCACCGTCGGTGGGCTCGCTCCGGTGGCCCGGGGCTTGCCGCTTTCCAGGGTTGCCTCGTCGCGGCGGTGCGGGTGCCTGAGAGTTTCCCGGGGAGGGATTGCTCCTACGGCGCCCACCCCAAGCGGGGAGGGACTCTCCCGCCGCGGGTCGACAGCCGTGTCCGTCGCCACGCCAGCGGCGCCGGGCACGGGGTTCAGTCTACGTGGAGTGCTGTCTCTTGCGCCACATCGCCCAGGCATTACTTGAAGATTGAACTAAAGTGTGTTTAAACTTGAAGCATCAAGCAAACGACGACGGTGAGGACACCGCAGTGAACCGCCTGTTCGCCCGCCTCTTCAAGAAGAAGGACACCATGACTGACATCAGCATCCTCGGCACCGGCAACATGGCCAAGGCCCTGGCCGCCCGCGCCATCGCCGCCGGCCGCACCCTGCAGATCCAGGCCCGCGACGAGGCCAAGGCCGCCGCCCTCGCGGCCGAGCTGGGCCACGGCGTCACCTCCGCCGCGCTGAGCGAGGCCCCCGCCGGTCGCCTCGTCATCGCGGCGCTGCCCTTCGACGCGATCGTCGAGTACGCCAAGGCCCAGGGTGCCGCCCTCGCCGGCAAGGTGCTCGTTGACCTCTCCAACCCGGTGGACTTCTCCACCTTCGACGCCCTGACCGTCCCGGCCGATTCCTCCGCCGCGCAAATCATCGCCGCTGCCTCCGCCGCCCCGGTCGTCAAGGCCTTCAACACCACGTTTGCCGGCCCGCTGGCCGCCGGCGAGGGCCAGGGCGCCCCGCTCGACGTCTTTGTTGCCGCCGACGACGCCGAGGCCGCCGCCCTCGTCTCCGCCTTCATCGCCGACGCCGGCCTGCGCGCCCTCCCCGTGGGAGGCCTGCACCACGCCCGCGAGCTCGAGGGCATGCAGCTGCTCGTCATGGCCATGCAGGTCAACGAGGCCCTCCCCGCCTTCCAGTGGGGCACCGCGCTCAAGGTGCTCGGCTGATCCCGCCGGGCTGAAACCCCGGTGATTGCACCAAACCCCGGCGATTGCACGGGGTTTGGTGCAACGACCGGGGTAACGCGACAGGCGCCCGACGGCGCGTGGTTCCCCCACGCCGTCGGGCGCCTGTTCGCGTTCGGGGCCGGGGCCAGCGGCGGAGTGCCGGGGCGAGCGGCCAAGGGCCGGGGCGCACGCCCGGGGTCGAGGCAACCGACCGAGCACCGGGGCGCGCGGCGGAGTGCCAGAGTGTCCGTCGCAGGGCCGGGGCGTGTGCCCGGGCGCGTCTACCGCGTGACGGTGCCGTCCGCGCCGAGCGAGACCCACGCGGGGAAGCGCGGGGAGAGGTGATCGCCGGAGGAGGTCCCCTTGAGGCGGCGCTTGACCCACGGGCCCACGTACTCCACGGCCCAGCGGCCGTTGTCCTTGAGCGTCTCCCAGCCGCTGAGGGTGGGCAGCTCGCGCGGGGCGGGGTCCTCCCCCGGCGCCTCGCGGCCCAGGACGCCCAGCACGCGGCGGCTCATGAGCTCGTGGCCGCGCTCGTTCATGTGCAGGCGGTCGGTGGCCCAGTAGCCCATGTGGTCGAACTCGCGCCAGCGCCAGTAGTCGGCGATCGTGGCGCCCGTCAGGTCGGCGACCTCGCGGATGCGCTCGTTGTAGAGGGCCGTGCGACCCACGAGCTTGCCGAACACCGGCGAGGAGGAACCGTCGAAGCCCGTGAAAATGACGACCTGGGCGCCCGTGTCCTGGAGGCGCTTCACGGCGGCGCCGTAGCCGCGCACGAGCTCGTCGATGTTGACCTTGGGCCGCATGATGTCGTTGCCGCCCGCGTAGAGCGTGACGAGCGTGGGCTTGAGGGCGACGGCCGCGTCGATCTGCTCCGTGAGCACCTGCGGGATCTTCTTGCCGCGGATCGCCAGGTTGGCGTAGCCCCAGCCCTCGGCGCACAGCTGCTCGGCGACGCGGTCGGCCCAGCCGCGCACCTGGTTGGGGCGGCGCTCGTCGACGTCGCCCATGCCCTCCGTGAAGGAGTCGCCCAGGGCCAGAAAACGGTTCTCGAAGTCCACGGCCTCACCCTACGCCCGGCGGCGCCCGGGTCCCGGCCACACCGGGATGGGTGCCCGCCGGGTCCAGGTCAGGCCGGGCCCGGGCACCCGCCCACGTGACCCTGCCCCGCGACCCGGCGACGCGGCGTCGGGCGCTGGGTCTGCCGTTAGGCGATCCCCGTGCCGAGCCAGGCGCCGATCCCCCACGTGACGGCCAGCGCGAGCGCCCCGCCCACGATGGTGCGCACCGCGGCGCGCGTGCCCTTGGCGCCGCCGAGGTACGCGCCCACCGCGCCCGTCAGGCCGAGCGCCACGAGGACGGCGACGAAGGTCGCCGGGATTCGCACGGCGGGCGGAAGCAGGATGGCCATGAGGAAGGGCAGCGCCGCACCCACGAGGAAGGCGACGGCCGAGGCGGCCGCGGCGGCCCACGGCGAGGGGATGTCGTCCTCGTCGATGTGCAGCTCGGTCTCGAGATGGGCGCGCAGCGCGTCCCTCTCCGTCAGCTCCTGGGCGACCGCCTCCGCCGTGGCGCGGCTGAGGCCCTTCGCCTCGTACAGCTGCGTGAGCTCCTCCAGCTCCTCCTCCGGCATGGAGGCAAGCTCCTCGCGTTCCTTGGCCACGAGGGCGCGCTGCGCGTCGCGCTGGCTGGAGACGGAGACGTACTCGCCGAGCGCCATGGAGATGGCGCCACCCACCACGGCGGCGGCGCCCGCCACGACGATGGGCGCCACCTCCGGCGTGGCACCGGCGACGCCCACGACCACGGCCGCGACGGAGACGATGCCGTCGTTGGCGCCGAGGACGCCGGCGCGCAGCCAGTTGAGCTTGCTCGCGAGGCCCTCCGCACCGTGCTCCTCCTCGTGCGGACCGGCCTGTCGGGTGGGGCTTGCCTGCTGCTCTGGGGTGCTCATGGGCCCTTGTCTACTCCTCGCCACGCCCGGGCGCCAGGCAGGAAAGGCTTGGCTTGCTTGGCGCCGCATCCGTGCCACGGCGGGGCCGGCGGGCCCGTTTCCGGCTGTTCATCGGCTCGCATCAGAGGGCACTCAGGGATCTCACAGAGGGGGCCGCGAGGGTGGATCCATGAACTTCACCCAGCGCGTCCTGACCGGTGTCGCCTCCGTTTCCCTCGCCGCGGCCGGCGTTCTCGGCCTCGGCGCGGGGTGGGGGATCTCCAACGGCCACGGGCCGCAAGGCGAATCGAGCGAGGCGCGCATCGGCGCCGCCTCGCTCTCCTCCGGCCCGAGCGTGAGCACCACGGCCGGCGCGTGGCGCACCGTGAGCGCCGAGTCGCTCCTGGGCGGCGGGGCCGCCGACATCACGGCGCGCAGCCACCACCGGGCGGTGGCGGCATGAGCACCGCGGAGGGCATCGGCGCCGAGCAGTCGCAGCGCACCGAGCACACGCATGCTCCCCACCTCGAGGCCTTCGACGCCCACGGCGTGCGCATGACCCTGACCGTCCCCGCCGCGCCAGACGAGGCGGCCACGGCGGCCGAGGTGATCCGGCGCCTGGCGCTGGAGACCGCGCCGCGCTGGGAACGCGTGCCCGGCACCGTGGGCGGCACCGCCCTGCGCGCCCGGCTCCTCGACGAGGCCGGCCTGGCCCTGGACGGGTTGGGCTTCATGCACTGGGCGCTCTCCGCGGACGGCGACGTCCTCGCCTCCGGCTCGCCGCGCCCGCAGCGGGCGCCGGAGGACGGTGCCGATCCCTTCTTCGGCGAGGCGTGGCGCGCCACGATCGCGAACGACGACGGCCTGCCGCTCGCCGATGTTGCCCTGGCCGGGACGCCCGGCTGGCACGCCTCGCTGGCGGTGCGCCGCCGCGGCGACGCCGAGCGGGCGCGGCTCGTAGCCGTCCTGGCCGACTCGGCACGGCTCGCCGATCGGCTGGCCGGCCAGCTCGTCGCCGCCCGGCCGGGCGAGATCGAACGCCTCGAGGCGGCGCTGGTCGACGACGGCGCGGCGGCCCTCGTGATCGCCGCGGGCCAGGAGCCGCTCGTCACCGAGGGGTGGCCGCTGGGCGGGCAGGCCTGGCTGGCCTCCGAGGCCCGCGCGGGGCGCTAGCGAGCGCCGGCCTCCGGCTCCGGGCGCTATCCGGGCGGGCGACCGGTGTCCGGGCCGGCGGCGTTCCGGCTCCGGGCAACGTTCCCCGCCGGCTCCGGCCATCTCGCGACTTTCTGGCGATATCGCGACTTTCTCTCGCGATATGGCCAGAAAGTCGCGAGATGGCGCCGCGGTGCCGCGACCCGCACAGCACGACGGCGTGTGGTCGGCTGGGAGCCGACCACACGCCGTCGTGCGTAAAAAGAGGCGACTCAGCCCGCGGCCTGCGCCAGCAGCGCCTCGCGCACCGCGACCGTGAGCCGCTGGACCAGGCCGCCGTTACGGGCGCCGTCTTGCGGCGTGAACGGCAGGTACGCGAACGCCACACCCCAGGTGGGGTCGGCGAACGTCACGGTGCCGTTGGCGCCGTCGTGACCGAAGGCGCTGGCCGAGCCGAAGTCGCGATCCGGCGTGGGTCGCATGAAGCCGATCCCGAAGGCCTTCAGGTTCCCGGAGATGCGATCGAGCCCGAACACGCGATCGCGCGAGACCTCGGCGATCGTCTCGGCGCTGAGCAGCGGCGCGCTGAGCGATCCGTCCGCCTGGCGCAGCCCCGTCACGGCCGAGGCGTAGGCGCGAGCCAGGCCGCGCGCGGTGGCGACGCCACCCACGGCCGCCGGGCCCACCTCACGCACGCGGCGCAGGTTCGGGACCTGCATGAGGTCGTAGGAGCGCTCACCGTTTGCATCAAGGAAGCCGGCCGTGGAGTTCATCGACAGCCCGGAGAGGCCGAACGGGTCGACGAAGCCCATGCCGCCCACGGACGGCACCGGCACGTAGCGTCCTTCCTGCTCCTCCGGCAGGCCGAGCCAGGCGTCGGCGTCGGCCGGGACGCGGATCCACTCATCGTAGAGCTCCTGCACGCGGCGGCCCGTGATGCGCAGGACCAGCTCCTCGATGAGCGTGCCGAAGGTCAGCGCGTGGTAGCCGAAGGCCACCCCCGGCGTCCACTGCGGCGCGAGCGAGGCAAGCACCGCGGCGGCCGGCCGCGACTCGAGGAAATCGTCCATGCTGAGCCCGCCCACGGGACCCGGCAGGCCGGCCTGGTGCGAGAGCAGCTGCTCCACCGTCACGGCCGCCTTGCCCGCCGCGGCGAACTCGGGCCAGTAGGTGGCCACGGGCGCGGCCGGATCCACCATGCCGTCTTGGACCAGCTTGGCGAACACGAGCGAGGAGAGGCCCTTGGAGACCGAGAAGACGCCATGCAGCCTGTCCGCGTCCAGCCCGCTGCCCACCGCGAGATCCAGCACGGGGGCGCCGTTGACGTACACGGCAAGCTGCGCGCGGTGGTTCGGGTCCTGCTCGGTTGCCTCGGCGAGCAGGCGCGCCGTGGCCTCGAAGCCGGGCGCGATGATGGATGGCTGCATGTCTCTCCCTGGTGGGTGCTGCTGGGGTAAAGGTGAGGAGGGCGCGGGCTCAGCCGCGGGGGGTCTCCTGGCGGAAGAAGCAGCGCCAGCGCCCCGACTCGCGGCGCCACCACGAGGTGAGCACGGAGGAGGCCGGGCCGCGGAAGACGAGGTAGGCCAGCTGGACCACCTCGCCGAGCAGCTCCTCGGCCAGGCGCTCCACGCCGTCCACCGTGGGGCGCGCTGCCTCGGAGGCTGCCAGCGAGGCGGCGTCGAGGAGTTCCCCGCCGGCGCCCACGCCGCGGAAGCCGGGTGAGAGAAGGAAGCGCAGGGTCTCCGGGTCCTGGCGCTCGACGGCGTCCATCACCTCGGCCTCGAGCGTCAGGGCCACGCCCACGGGCGTGGCGAGCCCGGCGGCGTCGTCGAGGCCGGGCAGGCTGTCCTCCCCTTCGGTGCCCTCCCCAGAACCGGAGCCCACGGCGTCGGGCACTGAAGCGGCGGCGCCGGGATAGCCCGGCCCCTCGTCCGGGTCCTTGCCGCCCTGGAAGGCGGTGGCGGCACCGCGGGCGCGGTCGTCCGCGGCCTCGTTGAGCGGGTGACCGGCGTGGCCCTTGACCCACTCGAAGCTCACGTCGCGGCCCTCGAGCGCGGCGTCGATGTCCTTGAGCAGATCCTGGTTGAGGACCGGCTTGCCGTCGGCTTTCTTCCAGCCCTTCTTCTTCCAGCCCTTCATCCACTTGGTGAACGAGTTGATGACGTACTGGGAGTCGCAGAGGATCGTCAGCGGCTCGCCCGTGTGGGCCGTGGAGCGCAGGAGGTCGAGGACGGCCATGAGCTCGCCCATGTTGTTGGTGCCGCGCTTCCAGCCGCCGGCGTGCCAGGTGTTGTTGTCGATGTACCAAGCCCAACCGGCCGGCCCGGGGTTGCCCAGGGCGCTGCCGTCTGCCGCCGCGATGATCGTCATGGTGCTATCTCATCACAGGGGTGCGACGCGGCGCGTTACAGGAGTCGGGGGTCGCTTCTAAGCTGGGGCGATCAGCGATGACTCAAAGGGAAGGGAAGCCCATGAGTACCTTGCAGGACCGTGACAAGACCGCGCTTGTGGTCGTGGATGTGCAGGTCGAGGTGGTGGCGCAGGCGCCGCATCGGGACGAGGTGGTGGGGCGCATCGCGGCGCTCGTGGAGCGGGCGCGGGCCGAGGGGGTGCCCGTGGTGTGGGTGCAGCACTCCGAAGACGAGGAGCTGGTGCGCGGAACGCCCGGCTGGGAGATCGTGCCGGAGCTGGTGCCGGCGGACGCTGAGGCCCGCGTGCACAAGCGCTATGGGGACTCGTTTGAGGGGACCGATCTGGAATCGGTGCTGGCGGCGGCCGGCGTGGGGCGGCTGGTGGTCACCGGCGCCGAATCGGACGCGTGCATCCGCTCCACGATCCACGGCGGCTTCACGCGCGGCTACGACGTGACCCTCGTGGGCGACGCGCACACCGCCACCGACAAGACGGCGTGGGGCGCGCCCAGCGTCGACGCCGTCATCGCCCACACCAATCTCTACTGGCAGTTCCAGGCGGCACCGGGGCGCACGGCCACCGTGGTGGACGCGGCCGAGGTCGCGTTCGCCTGAGGTGCGGCCGCGCGCCGTGTTCACGCACGACGGCGCGGCTGGGTCGGGTGCCTCGCCGCGGCGTCGTGCGCGGAAGGGTGCGACGGGGCTGGGTGCCTGCCGGGCCATTGCGCCGTGGCGCGTGAATAGGTGGGGCGGGGCTGGAAGCCCCGCCGCGCCGTCGTGCGCTGCGAAGGGGTGACCGCTGGCCGGGCCTCGCGGTGAGCCCGCGCGCTCAGGCCGGGTAGAGCGGGTTGTGGCCGGCGGCCACGCGCTCGGAGGCCGGCACGGGCCCGGGCGCGGTGCCGTCGCCGAAGGGCTCGCCGCCGAGCTTGGCCCGATCGTGCGGCTCGAGCCAGTTGGCGAGGTCGGGGCCGGCCGGGACGATGCGCGTGGGGTTAATGTCCTCGTGCACCTTGTAGTAGTGCTCCTTGATCTGGACAAAGTCGATCGTGTCGCCGAAGCCAGGGGTCTGGAAGAGCTCGCGCGCGTAGCCCCAGAGGTTGTCCATCTCCGCGAGCTTGTTGCGGTTGGCCTTGAAGTGTCCGTGATAGACCGCGTCGAAGCGGGCCAACGTGGTGAAGAGGCGCACGTCGGCCTCGGTGATGGTGTCCCCCATGAGGAAGCGGCGCGTGGAGAGGCGCTCTTCAAGCCAGTCCATGGCGTCCCAGAGTCGGGCGTAGGCGGCGTCGTAGGCGTCCTGCGAACCGGCGAAGCCCGCGCGGTAGACGCCGTTGTTGACCTCGGTGAAGACGCGGGTCATGACGGGCCACATCTCCTCGAGCTCGCCGGCGGGCAGCAGGTTCGGGGCACCCTCGCGGTGGAACTCCTTCCACTGCGTGGAGAAGTCGAGGGTGATCTGCGGGTAGTCGTTGGTGACGACGGCACCGGTGGGGACGTCCACGATGGCGGGAACCGTGATGCCGCGCGGGTAGTCGGGGAAGCGCTTGAGGTAGTTCTCCTGCAGACGCTCGGTGCCGAGCACGGGGTCCTTGCCGCCCTCGTCGAGGTCGAAGGTCCAGGAGCGCACATCGTGGACCGGGCCGGGCTGGCCGAGCGAGATGGCGGCCTCGAGTCCCAGGAGGCGGCGGACGATCACGGTGCGGTTGGCCCACGGGCAGGCGCGGGCGGCCACGAGGCGGTAGCGGCCGGCCTCCACGGGCCAGGCCTGCGCGCCGGGGGTGAGACCAAAGCCGAGGGAGCCGACCTTGGACGCCGGCGGCGCGGGGAGGGCCCGTACCGCCGCCGGGTCGGCGACGATGCGGTCCTCGATGTAGTTGGTGTCGCGCGTGAACTCCGCGCCACCGTGTACGTAGGCACCCTTGGTGGAGTACTCCTGCGTTGCGTCCTGGCTCATGCCCGCCGTCCTCCCGTGACCGCTCCCGCCGCGCCCGCGTGACACCGTGCGAAAATGGTGATGCGGCCCGCGTTGTCTCCCATCAGTCTCGCGTGCAATGATTGACGCGTCAACTTGTAGGAGGACATCGTGACCGACCCCACCCCCCAGGACACCCGCTGGCTCAGCGCGGAGGAACAGGAAACCTGGCTCGCCATCCGCGAGTTCATGTGGGGCTACCCCGCCGCCCTCGAGCGACAGAACGCCCGCGATTCCGGGCTGTCCACGGGCGAATACTCGGTCCTCGCGACCCTGTCGGAGGCCGAGGGGCATCGCCTGCGCGCCGGCGACGCCGCCGCCGACCTGGGCTGGGAACGCAGCCGCCTCTCGCACCTGCTGCGCCGCATGGAGGGCAAGGGCCTGATCGAGCGCGCGACCTCCAGCTGCGATGGTCGCGGCCAGGACGTGCTGCTGACCGAAGCCGGCTGGGACGCCATCCGCGCCGCCGCGCCCGCACACGTGACCTTTGTACGCGAAACCATCTTCGACTCGCTCAGCACCGAGGAGCAGGAACTGCTCGCCGGCGCGCTGCGCAAGATCCGCGAGGCCACCCAGGCGCGCGGGCTCTGGTAGGCCTGCGCACCCCCAGGCCCCTCGACATTCGCCACGCGAATCGCCGGAGAGAAGTCGAAAGGCATGGGTGAAAGTGGACGTTCGGCCGGAACGCGCCCGGGCCAACCCCGCTTCCCCGCCCTGCTTTGAGGCGCCTTCCGCGCTGTGCGGTGGGGTTTGCGCGCCTCAAAGCACAAAACCGGTCTCAAAGCGCGTGATGAAGGATGCCCGACGGCGGGTGGTTCAGTCGGCGCGCCAGGCAAGCCCGCGCTCGGCGAGCCCCTGGCCCAGGAGCGCGATCGCCTTGGGCCCCACCCCATGGAGCGCCGCGAGCTCGGCGCGGGAGCGCTCGGCCAACGCCGCCCACGTGGTGATTCCCGCCTGAATCAGCGCGCGGGCCGCGGGCCGGCCGACCGCGCGCGGGAACTCGGTGGCGTCGGCGGCGTGCTCTGGCTGGCTCATGCGGCCAGGCTAGCCGCATCCCAGACGCGTGCACCGGAGTCCCCCTGACGCACCCGCACCCCGCAGGCTTCCGCGCGCGCCCGTGGCGCCGAGCGATTCCCCACGCATCCACCAGAACCCCGCAGGGATTTCAGTGGAGTTGGTGGATGCGCGGGGAACGGGCCTCAGGCGAAGAGCACGTCGCCCGGGAACCCGCCGTCGGCCGCCGAACGCGAGGACGCCGGAGGCACCCAGAACACGCACGAACCCACGGGCGTGGTCCACTCGTTGAGCATGTCCAGCTCCGCGAGGCGCGCCTGGATCGGATGGAACTGCTTCACCGGATCGGCCTGGAAACTGACGAACAGTAGCCCGGCCCGCTCGCTCCCGGAGGCACCCGGGTTGTTGTAGTTGAAGCCGCGCCGGTAGATCTTCTCCCCCGCCGCGGCCGGCCTGGCCCGGCGCACATGAGCGAAGTCGGCCACCACCGGCCACCCGCCCTGCTCCGCCGCCAGGTCCACCTCGTCCGCCTCGGCACCGCCCGTGATCGGTCCACCGTCCTTCAACGTGCGACCCACGGCGTCCTCGCGCGCCGAGCGATCCACCTCGTCCCAGGTATCGAGGTCCATCGCGATGCGCCGCAGCACCAGCGAGGTGGAGCCGGCGCCGAAGGGCCCGTCCCCCGAGCGATACACGATCGCATCGAACTCCTCGCTCCCCGGCGCCGGATTGCTCGTGCCGTCCACCTGCCCAAAGAGATTGCGCATCGTGGTGCCGTCGGCCCGGGCGCCGCGCGCGTAGCGGAAGCCCTCCTGCACCCACGCCAGCGTGGCAAACGGCGCGGATTCGCGCTGCAGCACCCTGTCGGCGTGCGCCAGCGTGAGCGGGTCGTCACACGTGAGCTGCAGCAACACGTCGGCCTCGCCCCACCGCTCCTCGAGCGCGTCGATCTTGTACGACGGCAGCGGCGCTAGCCACGCGGGAGCCGAGACCCCGGCCCGCCGCACCGCCTCGCGCCCCAGGGCCAGCGTGATCGTCAGCGAGGCCGGCGCCTCCCCCAGTTCCGGTTCCACATCGCCCAGCACGGGGCGCCCGCTCATGAGGCGCTCGATGTCATCCCCCAACAGCGCGAGCCAGCCGCGCAGCCGCGTGGCATCGGTCCCCGCGCGCAGAGCGAACGCCCGGTACACGGCGTGCGCGCCGGGCGGGGTGTCGACGCCCGGCTGCCGCCCGGCGGCGGGGGTGGCCGCCACGGCCGCCCCCAACCCGCCGGAACCCACGAGGCTCGCCGAACCGGGCACGCCGCCGGCGCCGGCACCGCCCGCCGTACCACCCGCTGCACCGCCCGCGGAGGCGGCCGAGCCGCCCAACCCGGCCGAAGCGCCGTCGGGCAGTGACGTGCCGAGCGCGGAGGCGAGCGCGGCCCCGCCGGCCACGCCGCCGGCGGCACCGACCGCCGCGCCGGTGGCCACCAAAAGCCCGCCGCGTAGGAGCGAGCGGCGTCCCAGTTCGGCGCCCACGTCAGTGCCCCGCGTGCGTGGACTCGCCCGTGGAGCTATCGCCCGTGGGGGCGTAGGACTCCTGGGCCCCGGCGAACGCCTTGACCGGCGCGGAGACCGCCACCTCGGTGCCGTCGTCGAGCGTCAGGGTGACGTTCACGGTCTGCCCGGCCTCGAGGTCCTGCTTGAGGTCCATGAGCATGACGTGGTCACCTCCTGGCTCGAGGGTGACGCTGGCGCCCGCGGCGAGCGGGAAGCCGCCCTCCTTCTCCTTCATCTCGGTGCCGCCGCCCGCCGTGGCCACCGTGGTGTGCAGCTGGACCATGCCCGCCACATCCGAGGTGGCCTTGACGATGGTGCGCTCGGTGCCGGAGTGGTTGGTGACGACGCCGAAGAGGGCACTCATGCCGTCCTTCTTGGTGGAGGCCTTGACCCACGCGTCGGCGATGCTCACGCCCTCCTGCTGCTGGGAGGCGGTGGTGCTGGGGGTCGGGTCGGCGGTGCCGCTGGCGCCCTGGGCTCCGCAGCCGGTGAGGCTCAGCGCCGCGGCGGCCGAGAGGGCGATGAGGGTGGTCTTGAGGTTCTTGCGCATGGGTTTCTCCCGATGTCTCGCGCGGCCGGGCGCGCCCGGCCAGCGGGCACGCCGAAGCGGCCCGCGAGGGGTGTGATGGGTGTGCGAGAGCGCGCGCCGGAGCCGGTGAGGCTCAGGCGAACGCCGGGAGCGCGGGCGGGCCGCGGTGCCGCAGGGCGGCGAGGGGAAGCCCCAGGAGGTGGGGGCCGGGAAGGCAAACCGAGGGCACGACGGCGGCCGGGCGGCCAGGTGCCACGGGCAGGCTGGGGAGGGCGGTGCCGGCCGACAGGCGCACGGTGCACCAGCGCCACGCCGCGGCGAGGCCGCGCTCGGCGTGGCGGATCAGCAGGACCGAGGCCAGGGCGGAGAGCACGTGGGCCAGGATCATGCCGTGGCCCGCCTGCGCCGCCTGGGCGAAGAGTTCGGTGGGGAGGGAGCCCGTGGCGAGGGCGCCGGAGCCCGGGTCCGAGGTGCCGAGGGATCCGAAGTTGCGGGAGGCGAGCGCCGCCGCCTCCGCGAGGTGCGCGGCGTGTTCGCCGCCCAGGGTGTTCGCCTGAGTGCTGGTGTGCATGCCGGCGTGGGAGCCGCCGAAGGCCAGGTGGTAGATCAGCTGGCTCGGGAGCAGGAGGCCGGCGAGCCTCATGAGCGAGGGGCGCGCCTTGGTGAAGGGCAGGGCCACGACCGCGCCGAGGGCCCAGGCCATGGCCACGAGCAGCGGCGCCGGGGCATGGCCGCCGGCCACGAGGTGCGAGAACACCGCGATGGACACGGCGACGCCCGAGGCGCCCCAGGCACGGAAGAGGGGACGCAGGCGGTTGTGCATGCTTCCTCCTTCTGTGCGGCGCGGGCGGTCGACAGACCACCACGGATTCTACCGGCAGTAGAAGAGTGGGCGCGCCAGCCGGTGACCTGGCTCGACGCAAACGGCCGGATCGCTTCGAGACGGCGCGAAGCTTGCAGTAGTCCTGAAGCGATCCGGCCGTTTCGCTGAAGCCGAAGGCGAGCGGGCGCTCCGGGAGGGTCTCGCCGGGCCGGTCCCGCGGTCTCCCAGCGTTTTGAGGCACGTTCTGCGCTTTGAGGCGGGGAATGCACGCTTCAAAGCGCACCACCCGCCTCAAGGCGCGGCGTGCGGCAGGCCCGTGCACGCGAAGGGCGGGCCGGACAGGCGCTGGCCCAGGGTGGCCACGGGCGGAGCCCGGGGTGGCCAGGGGCGGAGCCCGGGGTGGCCAAGGGTGGAGCCCGGGATGGGCAGGGCCGGGCTAGGAACCCAGCGGCTAGCGTGGGCCCATGGGAATCACCGCTGAGGAACTCCTGGCCGGGCCGCGCGGGCGCTTGCTGTGCCTGAACCTTGTCCTCGCGTGGGAGGAGGGAGCTGCGCGCGCAGCGGGAGGGGCCGCGACGCCAGACTCGGCGGCGGTCGCACTGGCATTCGGGTCGGCGTGCGCCGCCCAACTCCCGCTGTCCGACGCCGTGTGGGCGGCCGAGGCCGCCCTGGACCCGGATCCCCGCGGCGCGACGTTCGGGATGCCGTACCCCGAGGATCGTTCCTGGATGACCCCGGCGCAGCTCAAAGCGGTCGAGGCGAAGGCGCGCGCAGCCCACCAAGCGGCCAGGCGAGACCCCCGACCGCTGATCGCCCAAGCCGCCGACGCCTGCCGACGCATCACGCCGCGAGTCCCCCAGCCCGGCACGGTCCTGTCGGCGCTGGCCGAGACCGCCGGTGCGACCCGCGGGTGGCAGCCGCCCAGCGGCGTCGACGTCTTGCTCGCCCAGCCGGAGATGATCGCCGCGCTGCTCCCCGTGGCCCAGGCCGTGGCGACGAGCCCGGCCGCGGCCTGGTGGTCCAGGGAGGTGGACCCCGAGGACCAGTGGATCGAAAGGCAGGACAGCGACGGCAGCGAGTGGCGCTGGCGACTGCGGGGAAACATCCATGACGTGTGGACCGAATGGGCTCGGCACCGCGCCGAGGAAGAGGCCGAGGGGTTCTCCAGCACGTGGTGGACCTCGCCGATCACCTTCGGTGAGGACTGCCCGCCCATCACCCACGGCACCCTGCCCGCCGCCGCGTGCGACGCACCCGATGCCCCGACCAACGCACCCTACGACGATGAACCGCTCGCCGTGCCGGGCACACCCACCGGCTTCCTCATCCAGGAGGACAGCGGGCCGGTCGGCCCCCTCATGCAGGCGGGGAGGCTCCTTCCCCAGGCGGCCCCACGTGTCCTCGAGGTCGCTTCGGAACGGGACTGGGTGAGGCTGTGCGCCGCGTTCCCCCTCGACGTGAGCCGTTCATATGGTCCGCACGCGCGGCTCGCGCTCTACCTCGGCGACGAGCCGCGGGCTACCAGCTGGGTCATCCCCGATTGGCGGCGCGTGGCCCGGGAGTACGACGCCGTTCACCTCACGGTGGGTGCCTATCTCGCCTGCGCCACCCGGCCCATCGAGGTGCCCGGCCACGGCTGCTCGGCAATCACCGGCTGGGATCCGGACGAGACCTACTGGCTGGGCTTTCCGCCGGAGCAGGAGCCGCCGAACGAGGCCAACGGGCGCCTGCGCACCTGGAGCGAGGCGGGCAGCGACGAGTGGCACGAGATCACCCGAGGCCCGGCCAACGCGCGGCGCTGAAACCAGCGCAGCTCCACCGCAGCTTTGAGGCACGTTCTGCGCTTTGAGGAGGGGAATGCACGCCTCAAAGCGCACAACCCGCCTCAAAGCCAGGCAGCCTCGGAGCGCCCGCGACGACGGAGCCACTGAATCCACACGCGAACGGCCGGATCGCTTCGAGACTGCGCGAAGCTTGCAGCAGTTCTGAAGCGATCCGGCCGTTCGGCGGACCCGGAAGGCCAGGGCGTCGGCGCAGCGCACCGGCCACCCCGGACAGCGCTAGTGAGCGTGCACGCCGTCGTGCTGGCCACGTTGCCCGCGGCCGCGGGAGCCGCGCCCGCCCACCCGGGGCGAGGCGGCGTCGTCGTGCTGGTGGCTCTCGGCGCCCTGGGCGCCCTCCGCACCGTCGGCCGCCTCGTCCTCGGGCGGCAGGCCGGCGGCCTGGCGCGCGGAGAGCTGGGCAAACGCCCCGCCGGCCGCACGCAGCTCCGAAGCCGTCCCGCGCTCCAGAACCCGCCCGTTCTCCAGCACCGCGATCTGCTCGGCGTCCTCCACGGTGGAGAGGCGGTGGGCAATCGTCAGGGTGGTGCGGGTGGCGGCGAGGTCATCGAGCGCGGCCTGCACCTCCGCCTCGGTGGTGTTGTCCAGGGCCGAGGTGGCCTCGTCGAGCACCAGCACGCGGGGGTTGCGCAAGAGCGTCCTGGCGATCGCAAGGCGCTGCTGCTCGCCGCCGGAGAAGCGGTGTCCGCGGGCGCCCACCAGAGTGTCGAGCCCCTCGGGGAGGCGCCGGACCAGCTCGGCGATGCGGGCGGCCTCGAGGGCCTCCCACAGCGTCTCGTCGCTGGCCTCGGGGGCCGCCATGCGCAGGTTGTCGCGGACCGAGGCGTGCACCAGGTAGGTCTCCTGGCTCACCACGCCCACCAGCGACGCCAGGTCCGCGAAGCTCATGTCCCGCACGTCCACGCCGTCGATCGTGACGCGGCCGGAGGTCACGTCGTTGAGGCGGGGAAGCAGCGAGGCCAGCGTGGACTTGCCGGAGCCGGTGTGCCCCACCAGCGCCGTCGTGGTGCCGGCCGCGATGGTCAGGTCGATGTCCTTGAGCACCGGGGCCCCGTCGCCGTAGGCGAAGCTCACGCCCTCGAAGCGGACCTCGCCGCGCGTCGTCGCGGGATCCATCTTCACCGGCGCGGCCGGCTCCTTGATGTCAGGGACCAGGTCCAGCCACTCGAAGATGCGGGAGAAGAAGGCCATCGCGGTGACCCACTGGACGCCCACCGACATGAGACCCATGACGGGGCGGAACAGATTGGCCTGCAGCGCGGTGAAGGCCACCACGGTGCCAATCGAGAGGCCGTTGCCGCCCAGCGGGAAACCGGCGGCGAGGTAGATGACGGCGGGGATGGCCGCGAAGATGATCTGCATCGTGGCCATGCGCCAGCGGCCGGCCAGCTGCGATTGCATCTCCAGGTGCACCAGCTCCCGGCTGGCGTCGCTGAAGCGATCAGCGTCGCGGTCCTGCGTGCCGAGCGTCTTGGCCAGGCGAATGCCGGAGACCGAGAGGCCCTCGTCAACGTAGGTCTGCAGCTGGGCCATCTGCGCCTGCTGCCTGGCCGTGATGTCGCGGCGCAGCACGGCCACGCGGCGGGCCACCCACACGGCCAGCGGGATCACCAGGAGGGAGATCAGCGCGAGCCAGGGCGAGAGCACCAGCATGGCGATGACGGTGCCGATGGCGGTGGTGACGTTGGAGGCCACCGAGGTGGCGGTGTTCGTCACGAGGTTCTGCATGCCGTTGATGTCGTTGGTCATGCGGGACTGCACCTCGCCGCCGTGCGTCTTCGTGAAGAAGCCGAGCGACTGGCGCTGCAGGTGGCCAAAGAGCCGGGTGCGCAGATCGTGCATGACGCCCTGGCCCACGCGGGTGGAGATCCAGGTCTGCCACACGCCGATGACGGCGGTGACGGCGGCGACCGCGATCATCGCGATGACGAGCCAGGTCAGCAGGGGGACGTTCGCGTGCGGCAGGGCGTCGTCGATGACGCCGCGCACCAGGAACGGCTGGAACAGGGAAACGATGGAGCTGCCGGTGATGAGCAGCACCACGAGGAACAGGGGGCCCTTGTAGGGCGTGAAGAGCGCGCCGATGCGACGCAGGCTCACCGGGTGGAGCTGAAGTTGGTTGCGGTCAGCCTTGCTGACCTTGGCGGGACCGTGCCCGCCGCGGCCCCCACCGGGGCCAGGACCATGGAGTGCCGGACCGTGAGTCATGCGTGGCCCTCCTCTCTCTTGGGGCTGGCGGCGCGTTGCGCGCTCGCCTCATTAATGAGGTTACCTCACTTGTTACGTCATGTAAAGAGGTAACCTCCACACCTTGGGTTCTGTTCCCGCTGCGCCTAGGATCGGTGCCATGATGCCCGTTCCACCCGAACTCTCCGACCTGGTCCATTCCGTCTCGCACGGGCTGCGCCGGAGCTGGATGGAGGACCTGGCCCCCTTCGGCATCTCGCCGCACCAGTGGCGGGCCCTGCACACCGTGGCCGCCCACGCCGAGCACGGCGAGGACCTCCCGCGCCAGCGCGACGTCGCCAACGCCCTGCGCATCGCCCCGCGTTCCGCCGCCGAGGTGATCGCCCAGCTCGAGGCCGCCGGCTGGATCACCCGCACGCAGGACCCCACCGACAAGCGCGCCGTGCTGCTGCAGGCCACCGAGGCCGGCCAGGAGCTCGACCGCCGCGTCCACGCCATGCGCTCCGAGCGCAGCGCCGGCTACTTCGAGATCCTCCCCGAGGCCGATCGCGCCGAGCTCGCCCGCATCCTCGGCGTGCTCCTCGAGGCGCACCCGCGCCCCGAGGGCGCCCGCCGCGGCGGGGGCGGGATGCACCGGCGCCGCTGAGCGCGCCGGGGCACACCAGCGAAGAAAACGCGTCTCGCTGAACATTCCGCGCACTCGAGTGCGCGTTTTGTTCAGCGCGGCGCGTTTTTTGTCAGGGCCAGTGCCCGACGGCGCGTGGTCGGCTTGAGCGGGCGGATCTCCTAATCGCGGGCGCACCTCCCGGGATTCTGCGCGCCCGTCTGCGAGCCGGGCTCGGCCAGGTAGGCGCCGGGCGCCGAGCACGTGAATCCCTGCGCCGGAGCTGTGGTGTTGCCGCCGTAGGAGTCAAAGGCGTTGATCTCCACGACCGTGAGCTTCGAGCCCGAGGTCTGCGCCAGCGTCACGATGGGGTCCCCTTCGGTGGTGCTGGCCCACCAGCCCGCGTGGGCCGCCTCGCCGCTCTTCACGGCCGCGGCCAGACAGTCCTTCTGTGCCGTCTCGAGCGCCTCGTTATCGATGAGCGCCACCGAGCCGCAATCCTTGCCCCGCGGCGCTGCGGCCCACGCAGGCGCCACCGACAGCTCGCGGGCGGCGCCCACCGGATCGTCACCGTCGTAGCGCCGGACCGGGCCGGAGGGCGCGTCGCCCTGCGGGGACCGCGTATCGGCACACGAGCCGTCCGACGGGCACTCCTCAAACGTGCCGGGGAACGGCCCGGAACATCCGCTCAGCGCCGCGGCCGCCACCAGGCCCAGCAGGCCCACACCCGCCCAACCGCGGCGGCTCACCCGCCCGGCCACGCGTCGTCGTGCCTTCATGACGGCCCCGATCTCTGAAACCAACCATCCGCCCACGCTATGACCCCACCCTGCACCGGGGAAGCACCGGCAGGTCACGATGCCCTCACGGCCCGCAAGCAAAGACGCGCCCGCCTGAACTTGTCCGTGTACTCGAGTACACGGACAAGTTCAGGCGGGCGCGTCTTTCCAGGGGTCAGGTGCCCGACGTCGGGTGGCCACGCGGAGTACCGGGGCCACCCGCCGTCGGCGCGGGTCACCTCAGCGGGTCAGCGCATGGCGGCGGTAATCCCGGCCGCCTTCGCTGCCTTCTTGGTCGGGTCGAGGTCGAGGAAGAACGCGGCAACGGCGGCGAGGACCAGCAGCACCACGGAGAGCCAGAGACCGGCGAAGGTGTTGCCGGTGGCCTGCTCGGTGAAGCCCATGACGGTGGGGCCGACGAAGCCGCCCGTGATGCCCACGGTGTTCATGAGCGCCAGGCCGGAGGCCAGGGTCACACCGGAGAGGCGCGTGGAGGGCACCGAGAACATGATCGGCTGCACCACGAACCAGAAGAGGCCGGCCAGCGACAGGCCAACGATCGCGAACACGGGCCCGGCGAGCACGCCGATCGTGGTGCCCACCGTCATGGCGAGGACGCCGACCACCACGGCCAGCTTGGTGCTGCGGGCGTTGCGGGTCACGCGGGGCGTGATCAGGGCGGCGCCGATGCCGCCGAAGAGCCACGGGATGGCCGCGAAGGAACCCACGAGCCACGGCGGGAGCGAGCCGTTGGACTTGGCGATGACCGAGGGCAGGAAGTACGTCACGGAGTACAGCGAGATCTGGTGCGCAAAGTTGATGTAGATCGCGAACATGACCGTGCGGTCCTTGAAGATGCCAAGGAAGGAACGCGTGCCGGAGGCCTCGACGGTCTCGGCCGCCTCGCGCTCCAGGCGGGAGACGATCTCGTCCGCCTCGTCCTTGCTCAGCCACTTGGCGTTGTGCGGACGGTTGGGAAGCTTGAAGAACACCACGAAGGAGAGCAGCACGGCCGGGATGGCCTCGATGATGAACATCCACTGCCACCCGTGCAGGCCGCCCACACCGTCCATCTGCAGCAGCAGGCCGCCCACGGGGCCGCCGAGCACGGAGGCGATGCAGGCACCGATCAGGAAGTAGCCGTTGGCGCGGGCGCGCATGTCGCGGCCGAACCAGTACGTCAGGTACAGCATGACGCCGGGGAACAGTCCGGCCTCCGCTGCACCCAGCAGGATGCGCATGACGTAGAACGATGCCTCGTTCCACACGATCGCCATGAGGCCGGAGATGATGCCCCACGTGATCATGATGCGGCCGATCCAGGCGCGGGCGCCGACCTTGTGCATCATCATGTTCGACGGGATCTCCAGCGCCGCATACGCGAGGAAGAAGAGCCCGGCGCCGAGGCCATAGGCGGCCGCGGAAATGCCCAGGTCGATCTCCATGCGGTCCTTGGCCATACCGATGTTGGTGCGGTCGAGGAAGGAGATGACGTAGATGAGCATCAGCAACGGCATCAGCCGCCACATGATGCGCCGGTTGATCCCGGCCACATCGCTGCGGACCTGGCGGCCGCGCATTTCGGTGGTGCTCATGGGTGCCTTTCGGGGAGGGGGCCGCGAGTGAGGGGCCCGGTGTTCATGGTCCCAGCCGGCGCGCTCCGCCGACATGCTCGGGACGGAGGGGGTGGGGGTGCCGCGCGCCGTGGGGCCGGAGTGGGGAGGACCCCACCCCGGCGCAACGCTCAGATGAGGAGCGAGAGGGGCCGCTGGATCGCCTCGGTGAAGGCGTTCATCCAGCGCGCCGCCACCGCACCGTCGATGACGCGGTGATCGGCGGAGAGGGTGACCGTCATGAGGGAGGCCACGCCCAGGGTCCCGTCCGGCTCCACGACGGGGCGCGGGCTGGCCGCCCCCACCGCGAGGATTCCGGACTGCGGCGGGTTGAGGATCGCCGTGAACTCACGGGTCCCGAACATGCCGAGGTTGGAGACGGAGAACATGCCGCCGGAGATCTCCTCCGGCCGCAGGCGGTTCTCCTTGGCCCGCGCCACAAAGTCGGCAACGCGGGCCGAGACATCGCTGACGCTGGCCTGCTCGGCGCCCGTGACCACGGGGGTCACGAGCCCGTCCTCGGTGGCGATGGCCACCGAGATGTCGGCGTGCGCAAAGCGCAGGATCCGCCCGTTGTCCCAGCGCACATTCGCCTCGGGAACGGCCACGAGCGCGGCCGCGACGGCCTTGACGATGAGGTCGTTCACGGTGATCTTGCGCGGGGCGGCGGCGTTGATCCGCTGGCGCAGGGCCAGCAGCTCGTCCATGCGCACGTCCGCCGAGAGGTAGAAGTGCGGCACGGTGGTCTTGGACTCGGTCAGGCGGCGGGCGATGGCGCCGCGCATGCGCGTCACCTTGACCTCCTCGGCGCCCTCCGGCACCGGGGCGCCCGGCCCGGACGTGGGGGAGCTCGACGCCGCGGCGGGGCCGGATGCCTGGGCGGGAGTGGGCACGGTGCCCGACGGCGCTGCGGCCGCCCGGGTGCCCGCGCCCGCCGGGGCGGCGGGCCGGGCCGCGCGGGCCGCCACGGCGGCCTCGACATCGCCGCGCAGCACGCGGCCGGAGGGGCCGGAGCCGGTGATCTCGTCGAGGCGCAGGCCGGCGTCCTTGGCCAGGCGGCGGGCCAGCGGGGAGGCGAAGGCCCATGCCCCGGCCGGGGCGGCCGCCGGCGTCTCCCCCGCCGGGGCGGGGGGAAGCTCGGAGCCGGGAACGGCGGCGTCGGCCTGCGAACCCGCGCCCTCGGCGCCGCCCGCACGGGAGCCGGGGACGGCGGCGTCGGGCAGCGAGGCGCCCAAGAGGGCGGCGATCGCGTCCTCCGTCTCGCCGGGCGCGGTGAGCACGGCGATGGGGGCGCCCACCTGCACCTCGGCGCCGGCGGCGACGAGCAGGCGGGCCAGCGTGCCGGCCTCGGGGGCCTCGAACTCGACGGTGGCCTTCTCCGTCTCGATGTCTGCGAGGGCGTCGCCCGCCGCGAGCTCGGCGCCCTCGGCGGCGAGCCAGCTGCCCAGGACGGCGGAGGTGGAATCGGCCGCGATGGCCGGCATGGTGATCAGGGTTGCCATGGTGATGTCCTTGCGCTTCCTTGGCTCAGCGGCCCAGTTGGGCGGCCAGGCGGGCGAAGCCCGACTCGACGTCGTGCTGATGGGCAAAGGCCGCAGACTCCAGGACCTGCGAGATGCTGGGGCTCGCCTCGGCCCCCGTGACGCGCTCGATCGGCGCGTCGAGGTGGTCGAAGAAGCGGCGCTGCAGCTCGTCGGCGAGCCAGGCCCCGTATCCGGCGTTGCGCGCGCCCTGTTCCACGATCATCACCGCGTTGGTCTTCTCGATGGAGGCGCCGATGGTGTCCCAATCGATGGAGGCGCGATCGAGCCAGCGCAGGTCGATGACCTCGGCGTCCAGGGCCGCGGTCTCCGCCGCGGCGAGGCTCGGCGCCACCATGTCCAGGTAAGTGAGGACCGTGACGTCCTGGCCCTCGCGGCGCACGGCGGCCTTGCCCGGTTCGATGACGTAGTCGAGGTCCGCGACGGCCGGGCCCTGCTGGGCGTAGAGGTTGACGTGCTCGAGGATGACGACCGGATCCTCGAGGGTGAGGGCGGCGTTCATGAGGCCCACGTAGTCGAACGGCGTGGACGGCGCCGCGATGCGCCAGCCGGGCTGGGTGGCAAACACGCCGGCCGGATCCATCGAGTGCTGCGAGCCGTAGCCCGTGCCCATGGCCACCTTGGAGCGCAGGACGAAGGGCATGTCGACGTCCCCGCCAAACATGTGGCGCGCCTTGCCGACCTGGTTGAAGAGCTGATCAGCGGCAACCCACATGAAGTCGGCGTACATGAACTCCACGACGGGGCGGAAACGCCCATCCATGGCCATGCCGCCGGCCAGGCCCGTGAAGGCGTTCTCGGCGATGGGGGTGCCGAGCACGCGGTCGCCGAAGTCCTCGACGAGCCCGCGCGTGGCGCCGTTGGTGCCGCCCTTCAGGCGGTGGACGTCCTCGCCCATCACCACGATGCGCGGATCCTGCTCCATGCGGCGGTGCATCACCTCGGCGACGACGTCCACGAAACGGCGCTGGGAGACCTCGCCCTGCTCGGCCTCCGCGAGCTCGAGGGAACGGGCGCCCTCCAGCGAGGAGGCGTCGGAGCGAATGCCCACGTCGACGAAGTCGGTGGAGGGCCACAGGCCCGGCTTGATGCGGCGCTTGCCGTTCTCGCCCTCCGGATCCAGCTCGGTGAGGGCATCAACCGCGGCGGCGCAGGCGGCGGTGACCTCGGCGGTCATGGCCTCGATCTGCTCCTGGGTGAGGAGGCCGCGGCGCAGCACGTGTGCGGCGGTCAGGGCCAGCGGGTCGCGGCCCTTCCACTCCTTCTCCTCCGCCTTGGTGCGGTAGCCGAAGGCCGAGCCGGGGAAGGGCCCGTTCTGGTGGAAGAAGCGGTAGACCTCGGCCTCGATGAGCGAGGGTCCCTCGCCGGCGCGCATGCGCTCGGTGGCCTCCTGGGTGGCCAGGTGCACGGCGAGCGGATCCATGCCGTCGACGCGCCAGGACGGGATGCCGAAGCCCGGGCCGCGGCCGGAGAGGCGGGCGTCCCCCGTGACGTCCTCCACCGAGGTGGAGACGGCGTAGAGGTTGTTTTCGACGAAGAAGCACAGGGGCAGCTTCCACGCCGCCGCCAGGTTGAGGGTCTCCAGGGTGGAGCCGATGTTCGAGGCCCCGTCGCCGAAGTACGTGAAGCTCACGTCGGTGCCGCTGCGCTTCTGATTGAACGCGTGACCGGCCGCGAGCGGGACGCCGCCACCCACGATGGCGTTGGTGCCGAGGCAGCCGGCCTCCGCCCAGCGCAGGTGCATCGAGCCGCCGCGGCCGTGGGAGAAGCCGGACTCCAGGCCGAGGATCTCCGCGAGGGTGCGCTCCAGCAGCTCACGGACGTCGGCGCCAAGGGGAGCCGTGGGATCCATGCGGCCGTCAACGTCGGCCAGGTGGGCCAGCGCCTTAGCCAGGAACTGGTGGTGGCCGCGGTGCGTGCCGTTGACGGCGTCGGTGCTGCGCAGCGCGACGGCCGAGCCGACGGCGCCGCCCTCCTGGCCGATGGAGGAGTGGGCCGGGCCGTGGACGAGGCCCTCGCCGGCGAGCGCGAGCACCGCCTCCTCGAAGGAGCGGATGACCTGCATCTGCACGAGCATCGTGGTCAGCAGCCCGGGGTCGGCCGCGTCCCAATCCTGCTGGGTGGTGGTGAGCCGAATCCAGGGGGCGCTGGGTTCGAGTCGCTCGTGCGAGGGCATGCGAGTGCCTTCCTCTTCGAAGGGGTGAGGCCGGCGCCTGAACGTGACGCGGGTCTCGGATCACCCACCACGGTAGGGCTAGATTGGATCCAATGTAAAGCCAGGATCGTGAATCGTCCCGGAGTATCTCCCGATTTGCCGGTGAATGGATCCAAGTCCTAGTGTGTGCCCGTTCGCATCCCCGGCCCCGGAAGGCGCGCTATGACGCTCGCACCCACCCCCTCCTCCCCCGTCATGGTGGCCAGCGGAGGCGCAGCAGGCATCGGCCTGGCCAGCGCCGCGCGTTGGATCCATTCCGGCGGCCGCGCCGTGCTGGTCGACCGTGACGCCGCGGCGGCCGAGCGCGCCGCCGCCACGCTGGGACCCGCCGCGCGCGGCGTGGGCGCCGACGTCACCTCCCGCACGGCGGTGGATGCGGCACTCGCCTCCGTGGCCGCCGTCGAGGGCCGCGTTGACGCGCTCGTGAACTGCGCCGGCATCGCCCGCCCTGCCCCGGCCGCCACCATGAGCGACGACGACCTCTCGGTGCTGCTGGACATTCACGTGACGGGCACCCTGCGCATGTGCCGCGCCGCCTTCCCCCTGCTCAAGGCCAGCCGCGGGCGCATCGTCAACATCGCCTCCGTCGCGGCGCTGACCGGCATGCCCCAGCGCCTGAACTACACGGCAGCCAAGTCGGCCATCGGCGGCCTGACCCGCACGCTGGCCGTCGAGTGGGCGCCCGAGGGCATCCGCACCAACGCCGTGGGCCCCGGCTACGTCCGCTCGGCGCTCACCGACAACCTCAAGGAACGCGGCGAGCTACGCGCGGAGCGCATCGAGGCCCGCACGGCGCTCGGGCGCTTCGGGGAGCCGGAGGAGATCGCCGAGTGCGTCTACTTCCTCGCCTCCGAGGCCTCCTCCTTTGTCAACGGACACCTGCTCATGGCCGACGGCGGCCTGACCATCGACGGAAACTGGTACTGATCGTGAACCCCTCCTCCAACGTGCGCTTCGATTTCTCCGGCCGCAGCGCCATCGTCACCGGCGCCTCCGGCGGGATCGGTGCCGAGGTGGTACGCCTGCTGCACGCCTCCGGCGCCCACCTCGTGCTCGTGGACCTGCATCCGGAGGCGCTCGAGGCCTTGGCCGACGAGCTCGGCCGCGAGCGCGTGACCCTGGTCCCGGGCGACGCCTCGGCCCAGGACACCATCGACGCCGCCGTGGCGGAGGCCGTGGCGGCCAGCGGGTCGGTGGACCTGCTGCTGCCCGTGGCCGGCATCTACCCTCGCAGCACCGTGGCCGAGACGAGCGACGAGCTCTGGGAACGCGTGCAGCGCATCAACCTCAACGGCGTCTTCAAGCTGATCCGCGCGTGCATCCCCCACTTCGGGGCCGGCTCCGCCGTCGTCACCTTCGCCTCGGTCGCCGGCCACCGCGGATCGCAGCTGCACGCGCACTACGCCGCTTCCAAGGCCGGCGTCATCGCCCTCACCCGCTCCCTGGCCCACGAGCTCGGCCCGGCCGGCGTGCGCGTCAACGCTGTCTCCCCCGGCACCATCAACACGGGCATGGTGAAGGACCTCGTGAGCGATCGCGGCGAGAGCATGATGGCCCAGACGCCGCTGCACCGCTTCGGCGAGCCGGGCGAGGTGGCCGCCGCCGCCGTGTTCCTGGCCTCGGACGCCGCAAGCTTCATCACGGGAGAGACCCTGCACGTCAACGGCGGCCTGTTCATGGCCGGCTAGGCGCTCACGCTTCCCGGCGCGGGTGTTGCGATGCCCCCGCGCCGGGGCCTCCTTCATCGACACCGCCCACGGGCCGGGGCGAGCCCTAGACTCGTCATGGCCCGCCGAGCGCGGGCATCGGATCCCTTCGCGTCGCCGGGCGGCGCTTGCGACCTCAAGGAGCCCCGTGGGCAAGGAATCGGCAAGTCACCGCATCGCTGAGAGCCTGCGCGCCGAGATCCTCGAGGGCCAGCGGCGCCCGGGCGAGCGCATCCGGCAGGAGTTGCTGGCCGAGGAATTCGGGGTCTCCCGCCTGCCCATTCGCGAGGCGCTGCGCATCCTCGAGGCGGACGGCCTCGTGACGCTCGTGGCCCACACCGGAGCCTGGGTCTCCCACATGGACCTGCGCCAGGCCGAGGAGACCTACCTCATCCGCGAGCGCCTGGATTCCCTCCTGCTGCGCGAGGCGGTCAAGCGCTACACCGACGAGGACGTCGAGCGGCTCGCCGGCATCATGGCCGACATCGAGGCCTCGGAGACCGTCACCGACTACCTGCACCACGACCGCCGCTTCCACCTGGAGAGCTACCGCCCGGCCGGCATGGACTCGCTCTATTCGCTCGTGGAGAACCTCTGGAACTCCACCCATCACTACCGCAGGGCGTACTCCGAGCTCGTGGGCTGGGAGGGCCTGCGCATGACCCACCTCGAACACCGCCTCCTGCTCGAGACGTTCAAGGACCGCGACGCGCACGAGGCGGATCGCCTCATGCACTCCCACATCCGCAAGACCCGCCTCGAGCTGCAGCGCCATCCCGAGATCTTCGAGGCGACCGAGCCAGGGGACGACTGAGCCAAGCAAAAAACGCGCCCGCCCGAACAATGCGTGCACTCGAGTACACGGAAAGTTCAGGCGGGCGCGTTTTTCCAGGGACCAGGGGCCCGACGGCGGGTGCTCGCGCGAGCGCGGCGCCCACCCTCGGCGGCCCGGGCCGCCCGGGCTACTCCTCGTCGCGCGAGGGCTTCTTGCGCGTGAGCTGCAGGATGATGCCGAGCACGATCGCGAGCACCAGGAAGCCGGCGACGATCCACATGATCATGACGGTCGGGGACGTCTCCGCGACGACCTCCGATCCACCGGCGGCCTGCGTCTCCGAGGCGATGCTCGGGGCCGTCCCGGCGGTGGCCTGCGCGCTCGCTGCCGGCTTGGAGCTGGACGGCGCCGTGCTGGCGGCGGCCTTCTCGCCCTTGCTCACGGTGAAGGCGTAGTCGTTGTTGCTGTGCACGCGGTGCCCGTCCGAGGACAGCGCGGACCAGCTCACGTCGTACGTCCCGGCGGGCAGCTTGCCGAGAGCGCGCGAGATCGTCACGCCGTCCACCTTCACGGCACCCGTGGCGTACTCCTTGCCGTCGCGATCGGTCACCGAGATGGCGTTGGAGTTGCCGCCGATCTCCTTGACCTCGGCGGAGAACGTCAGGGTGATCTTGTCCGGCGCCACCTCGACGCTGCTCCCGGCCTTGGGCGTTCCGCCCAGGAACTGGTCATGGGCCTGGGCCGGGGCGGCCGCCACGATCGGGGCGGCGACGAGGGCGAGCACGCCGGCCAGGGCCAGCGTCAGTCGCGTACGAAGCGAGCGGGGGGCGGTGGTTTGCACGGTTCCTCCTGAGACGTTGATTGCCTCGGCCCGGCGGCAGCCGCACGGGCACACGGCAACTCACCATCCTACTCAGGCCACGCACCCGCCCGCTGTGACGGGGCCTGCATCGTGGCATGCCACGGCATACTTGGCAGGCATGAGCGAACTCGATTCCCCGGTCCCCGGCGTGCGCGTCCTGCGCCAGGACAACGCCGGCCCCATGACCCTCGAGGGCACCCAGAGTTATGTGCTTCAGGCCCCCAGCGGTGCCGTCGTCATCGACCCGGGGGACGATGACGCCGCCCATCAAGAGGCGCTGGCGGCGCTGGGCCCCGTGGCCCTGATCCTCGTCACGCATCGTCATCACGATCACGTGGGAGGGCTCGCGCGGCTGCGTGGCCTGACGGGCGCCGCATCGCGCGGGGCGGCGGAGGAGTTCAGCGTGGGTGCGGCTCCCCTGCTCGACGGCGAGACGCTCGCCTTGGGCGATGGCGCGCATCTGCGCGTCCTCGCGACGCCCGGGCACACGTCAGACTCGATCAGCCTCGTGTTGAGCAGGGACGGGGTGGACCAGGCGGTCTTCACGGGAGACACGATCCTGGGCCACGGCACCACGATCATCGACCACCCGGACGGCACCTTGGGCGACTACCTCGATTCGCTCGAGGCGCTCCGGGCGTTGGGTCCCGTGCCCACGCTGCCCGCCCACGGGGGCTTCCCCGGCCCGGTGGATACCGTGGCCAGGGAGTACCTGAGCCACCGGCTCATGCGGCTCGAGCAAGTCAAGGGCGCAGCGGACGGGTTGCGCGAGCGCGGCCTCGATCCGACGGTGGGCGCCGTGACGGACATCGTCTACGCCGAGGTGGACCCGTCGGTGCGCGGCGCCGCCGAACACACCGTCTCCGCCCAGCTCGCGCTGCTGGCGCGGCGCGGTCAGATCTGAGCGTCGCGCCCGTACCCTCGAAGCATGAGCAGCACGCAGCCTCAGGAACCGCACCGCACGGCCCTCGTCACGGGCGCCACGAGCGGGATCGGGCTGGAGTTCGCCCGCCAACTCGCCGCCCAGGGCAGACACCTGATCCTGGTGGCGCGAGATCGCGATCGGCTCGCCGCGGTGGCGCAGGAGCTCGAGGGCGGCTACGCCATCCACACCGAAAGCATCGTGGCCGATCTCCTCGACGAGGACGGCCAGGCGGCGGTGCAGGCACGCATCGAGAGCCACGTGGATCCCGTGGAACTGCTCGTCAACAACGCCGGCTACGGCCTGGTGCACAGCTTTGCCGAGAACGACTGGGAGCACGAGCGCGATCACTGGCGCATCCACACGGAGGTGCCGCTGCGGCTGAGCCACGCCGCCCTCGTGGCCATGCGCGAGCGCGGCGGCGGTCGCATCGTCAACGTGGCCTCGGTGGCGGCCTTTACGCCCCGCGGGACGTACTCGGCCGCCAAGCTGGCCATGGTGAATTTCTCCAAGTGGGCCACGCTGCATCACGCGGAGCACGGAATCGTCGTCACGGCCCTGTGCCCTGGGTTCACGCGCACCGAGTTCCACGAGCGCATGGGCCAGGACACCAAGGCCTTCCCGCGCCTGGCCTGGCTCAAGGCCGAGGACGTGGTGCGTCAAGGCCTGGCCGACTCCGCGTCTGGCAAGTCCCTGAGCGTCCCGTCGCTGAGGTACAAGGCGGCCAAGGTGGCCGCCGCCGTGCTGCCGGCGCGGACGGTTGAACGCCTCGTGCGCCGCAGCTGAGCCCCGTTGCGGGCGCCGGCCCACCCGGCTTCCGCCACCCCACTGTGCACCCCCGTTGGCCCCTGCCGACGGGGGGTGCCCTCGCGTCCACCCGCCGATCACGCGGCGGGAGAGCCCGACCTCTCGCGAACCCCCAAGGTCCTCGCGCCAGCCCGGAGGCTCCGTGGAAGAAGTGTGGGGCGCCGCCCCGGAAATGGCTCTTGACCATTTCGGAGCTGCGCCCCACCACCCTGCCAACGACAACGCTAACAGGGTTTGGTCCATCAATCCACACGGCGTAAGAAAAATGCTTCCAGCCGCCCTGTATCGCACACTGCCTCCGATTTGCGCCCGCCTCGCAGGAACGCCTAACGTCGTTCCCGTTGATTAGGTCACGAACTCCTAAGCTAATTACCACATCACTGTTGGAAGAGAGTCAACGATGAAGTCCGGCTTCCGCCTTGCCCTGGGTGCCGCCGCCGCTGCGGCCACCCTGTTCACCGCCACCGGATGCGGGGCCGACGCCACCCCGGCGTCCTCCGAGGCCACCGTCACCATCGAGCACGCGCAGGGTTCAACCCCCGTGCCGGTGAACCCCAAGAAGGTCTTCACCTACGACCTCGCGGCGCTCGATGACATGGAGGCCATCGGCGTCGAGGCCCAGGGCGTCCCCGAGGCGGAGTTCCCCAGCTCGCTCTCCAAGTACTCCGATGCGAAGTACACCAAGATCGGCGGCATGAAGGAGCCGGATCTGGAGAAGGTCGCCGCCGAGAAGCCGGACCTCATCATCATCTCCGGCCGCACGGCGGACTCGTACGAGGACCTCTCGAAGATCGCCCCGACCGTGGATCTCTCCTCCGACGCCACGAAGCCGCTCGAGTCCTTCGAGGCCAACGCCCGTTCCATCGGCAAGATCTTCGAGAAGTCGGACGAGGTCGAGAAGCAGCTCACGAGCATCGAGTCCACGATCGCCGAGACGAAGACCACCGCCGAGGCCTCCGGCAAGAAGGCCCTCATCACCATGGTCTCCGGCGGCAAGCTCACGGCCTACGGCGCCGGCTCGCGCTTTGGCCTCATCCACGACGTCCTGGGCGTGACCCCGGTCGCCGAGGTCACGGTCGACGGCGCCCACGGCGAGTCCATCTCGTTCGAGTACATCAAGGAAAAGAACCCGGACATCCTCTACGTCATCGACCGCGACACCGCGGTGGGCACCGAGGGTGGCGAAGCCGCCACGTCCGTCCTCGACAACGAGCTCGTGAACTCCACGAACGCCGCCAAGAACAACAAGATCGTCTCGCTGGATTCGAGCACGTGGTACCTCGTGGGCTACGGCCTGCGCTCGGTGCCGAGCATGATCGACGAGGTGGCCAAGGGCCTCTGAGCCCTCGCTTCGAAACACCAAGCAGCATCATGAGCAGTACCGTCGCCGCGCCCGCGGCCGCCTCCCCGGCGGCCGCGGGTTCCGCGCGTCCGGGCCGTGGCGCGCTCGCACTGGGACTCGGCGCGGCCGCCGTCGTCCTCTTGGCCCTCGTCTCCCTCTTCGTCGGCGTCGCCGACATCGACCCGGCCCGGCTCCTGGCCGGGGATCCGGCCGCGTGGGAGCTCGTGTGGATCTCGCGCCTGCCCCGCACCCTCGCCGCCGTCCTGGCTGGGGCCGCCGTGGCGGTCGCCGGCCTCATCATGCAGCAGCTCTCGCGCAACAAGTTCGTGGATCCGGGCATGGTGGGCACCACCGAGTCGGCAACGCTGGGCATCCTCGTGGTCACCGTGCTGGTGCCCGCCGCCCCGATGCTGGCCAAGATGGGCGTCGCCACGCTCTTTGCCCTGGCCGGCACCGCGCTCTTCCTGGCGCTCATCAACCGCCTCCCCACGCGCGACACCCTGCTCGTCCCGCTCGTGGGCATCATGCTCGGCGGCGTCGTTGCCGCCGCGACCACCTTCTTTGCCTACCGCTTCGATCTGCTCCAAACGCTCAACGCTTGGATGATCGGCGACCTCTCCGGCATCCTGCGCGGGCGCTACGAGCTGCTCTGGATCGTCGCGGCGGCGTGCGTGCTCGGCTACGTCGCCGCCGACCGCTTCACCGTGGCCGGCCTCGGCGAGGACTTCACCACCAACCTCGGCATGAACTACAAGGCAACGGTGCGCCTGGGCATGTTCATCGTCGCCGTCATCTCGGCCGTCTCCGTGACCACGGTGGGCGCGCTGCCCTTCCTCGGACTCGTGGTCCCCAACCTCGTCTCCCTGCTCGTGGGCGATCACCTGCGCCGCGCCGTCCCGCTCACGGTCCTCATCGGTTCGGGCCTGGTCCTGGCGTGCGACATCCTGGGTCGCCTCATCCGCCAGCCCTACGAGGTGCCGATCGGCATGATCATGTCGGTCGTGGGTGCCGCGATCTTCCTCGTCCTCTTGGGTGCCCGACGCCGCGGGCGCACCACGGCGCGCACCTCGCCTCCGGCGCGCGCCACCGCGGGAGGCGAGCATGCCTGAGCTCCTTGACCACACGCCGTCGGGCGTCTCCTCCCGCCTCTCCCCCGAGGCGCGCTTTGCGCGCTGGGCCGGTGGGCTCGGCGCCGCCACCGCCCTGGCCATCGCGGTCTTCCTCAGCTGGAACCTGCTCGGCAGCCTGTCCTTCGCGCTCACGCTGCGCGGCACGCGCCTCGGCGCCATCGTCCTGTGCGCCGTGGCCATTTCCGTCTCCACGCTCGCCTTCCAGACCGTCACGGCCAACCGCATCCTGACGCCGAGCATCATGGGCATGGACGCGCTGTACTCGCTCCTGCAGACCGTCATGGTCTTCTCGCTCGGAGCCACGGCCTGGATCACCACGCCGGAGCCGGCGCGCTTTGTCGTGGAGCTGGCCCTCATGGTGGGCTTCTCGCTGCTGCTCTACCGCTGGATGTTCACGTCCAAGCCGGGCGCGCTGCACCTCATGCTGCTCGTGGGCATCGTGCTCGCCACGCTCTTCCGCGGCGTCACGGCGCTGCTCGGCAAGCTGCTCGAACCCAGCGAATACACGCAGCTGCAGGACCTCTCCTTCGCGTCGTTCAATCGCGTGGATCCCACGTTGCTGGCCGTCGCGGCCCTCATCATCGCCGTGGCGGTGTTCCTCCTCTGGCGCCTGCGCCACAGCTTGGACGTCATGGCGCTGGGCCGGGACACGGCCGTGAGCCTCGGCGTGGATCACCGCCGCGTGACCACCGCGGTGCTGGCCCTCTCCGCCGTGCTCGTCGGCACCTCGACGGCGCTCGTGGGACCCATCACCTTCTTCGGCCTGCTCGTGGTCTCGCTCGCCTACCAGCTCGTGCCGGGGGCGGGCCACGGCCGGCTCGTGATCATCTCCGCCCTGCTCGGCACGCTCGTGCTCGTGGCCGGCCAGTTCGTGGTGGAGCAGTTGGCCGGCAACTCCACGACCCTCTCCGTCGTCGTCGAGTTCGCCGGCGGCATCGTCTTCATCCTGTTGCTCCTGAAGGGTGCCCTCAAGTGATCACCATCGAGAACGTGAGCCAGTCCTACGACGCCGAGGTGGTCGTGGACCGCGTCAGCGCCAGCATCGGCCCCGGGCTGACGAGCATCATCGGTCCCAACGGCGCGGGCAAGTCGACGCTGCTCGGCCTCATCGCGCGCCTGCAGCCGCTCCAGAGCGGGCGCGTCACGGTGGGCGGCCTGGACGTGACCACCACCGCCTCCAAGCAGCTCGCCCGCACGCTCGCGATCCTGCGCCAGGAGAACCAGGTCTCGTTGCGCCTGCGCGTGCGGGAGCTCGTGACCTTCGGCCGCTTCCCCCACACGGGCGGGCATCCAACGGCCCACGACCGCGAGCTCGTCGAGGCGGCCCTCGAGCGCCTCGACCTCGCCTCCCTCGCCGACCGCTACCTCGACCAGCTCTCCGGCGGGCAGCGCCAGCGCGCGTTCATCGCCATGGTGCTGGCCCAGGACACCGACTACGTCCTCCTCGACGAGCCGCTGAACAACCTGGACATGAAGCACTCCGTGGCGATGATGCAGCTCATGCGCACCCTCGTGGACGAGGACGGCAAGACGGTGGTGGTGGTCATGCACGACATCAACTTCGCCTCCTCCTACTCCGACTCCCTCCTGGCGCTCAAGCGCGGCGCCCTCGTGGCCCACGGCGGCCCGGAGGAGATCATGGACACCGAGGTGCTCGAGTCGGTCTACGACATGCGCATCCCCATCCACGAGGTGGACGGCAAGCGCCTCGGGCTGTACTTCGGCTCGCCGCAGGCGGCGCGCCAGGCCTGAGCGGCGCTGGCCGCCGGGTCGCCCGCGCGGTGGTCGGGCGCCGGACCTAACAACAGCACGACGTCGGAGGGCGTTCCGCTCACCCTCGCTCCTGCCGCTACCCCGCGGCGGACACGAGAGCCAGCAAGTGGTCTCGCGTTCGCTGGGCGGCCAGCGTCCCGTCCCCCGTCAGGATCGCGTCGAGAATGCCGGAGTGCGTCTCCTGGTCGCCTTGCTGCCCGAAGTCGCCACGGGCCTTGAGCATGGACTCCATGGCCTCACGATTGCGCGGGGCGAGCGCATCAAAAAGCTCGAGCAACAACGGGTTGGCGCTCGCCAGCACGATGCTGCGGTGGAAGCGCACGTCCGCCTCCACGTGTTCGCCGAGCGTGCGTGTGGCGAGTCCACGCTCCCGCAGCGCCGCCTCCATGGCCGCCAGATCCTCGTCGGTTCGGCGATCGGCCGCGAGCGCAGAGGCCTCGACCTCGATGGCGATGCGGGCCTCGATGACCCAGGAAAGCTGGGCGGCGGCGAGCGCCTGCCCCCAGTCTTGCGCGAGGGCCGTGGCCGTGACGAAGACTCCGGAGCCCTGGCGGCTCACCAGCACCCCTCCCGCGGAGAGCGCCCGGATGGCTTCGCGGATGGTGGATCGCCCCACCCCGAGCTGCGCGGCGAGGGTGGTCTCCCCAGGGAGCTTGGTCCCCACGGCCCATTCCCCCTCACCGATCCGGCGCAACAAGGTCGACGCCGCCTGCTTGGCCAGGGGTTCACGTCGCGGTGAGTTCATGGTTTCCATGATCCCAGCCACCAGGGGAGATGTCCGCGAGGACGTGGCGTCTTCTCGGCTCCCCACACTTGCACTTGTCTGACAAGCTGAACTAACTTGTCAGACATGTTGTTGCGACCGTTCCCTCTTCACCGCCACGGTGGGGTCTAGCCAGGCCGGCGCCCCGCTCGTGGAGTCCTCACCGTCGCCGGTCCCCCTCACGGGTGCAACGCCCTCCATCAAGGACTCGTCATGAATCACCCCCTCTCCACTCCGGCCGGCCCGATCCCTCCCACCGCTCCACGGTGGAACCGCCAGCGGGCCTCACAGATGCCCTCCGCGAGGTACAGCGATGTTTTCTCGAAGGTCGAGGTCCCGCTCGCCGAACGCGCGTGGCCCGAGGCCCGCATCACCCAGGCCCCCTTGTGGGTGCCCGTCGACCTCAGAGACGGCAACCAGGCCCTCGCCGAGCCCATGGATCCCCACCGAAAGCGCGCCTTCTTCGAGCTGCTCGTCGCCATGGGATACAAGGAAATCGAGGTGGGCTATCCCTCCGCCTCCGGCACCGACTACGACTTCGTCCGCCTCCTGGCCCAGGGGGCGCTGGCCCCGAGCGATGTCACCCTCGTGGTCTTCACCCCGGCCCGCCGCGACCTCATCAAGCGCACCGTCGCCTCCATCGAGGGCATCACGAACGACGTGGTGATCCACCTCTACACGGCCACCGCTCCCCTCTGGCGCGACACGGTGCTCGGCAAGAGCCGCGAGGAGCTCCTCGAGCTGATCCTTGCCGGAGCCCGCGACGTGTACGAGCTGGCAGGACACCTGCCCAATGTGCGCTTCGAGTTTTCCCCCGAGGTCTTCAACCTCACCGAGCCCGAGTACGCCTTGCAGGTGTGCGACGCAGTGACGGACCTCTGGCAAGCCACGCCCGAGCGCCCCGTGATCCTCAATCTCCCCGCCACGGTGGAGGTCGCGACCCCCAATGTCTATGCCGATCAGATCGAGTTCATGCACCGCCACCTGTCCAGGCGTGAGGCCGTCATTCTCTCCGTGCATCCGCACAACGATCGCGGGACCGGAGTGGCGTGCGCCGAGCTCGCGGTACTGGCCGGGGCCCAGCGCGTCGAGGGGTGCCTCTTCGGCAATGGCGAGCGCACCGGCAACGTGGATCTCGTGACCTTGGCCCTGAACCTGCACGCCCAAGGGGTGGACCCGCAGATCGACTTCTCCGAAATCGACCACATTCGCCGCATCGTCGAGGACTGCAACCGCATCGACGTTCATGCCAGGCACCCGTACGTCGGAGACCTCGTCCACACGGCCTTCAGCGGAACCCATCAGGACGCCATCAAGAAGGGCCTCGCCGAGCACACCACACGCGCCCACGGCGAGGGACTCGACCCGGCCCTGGCCCCCTGGCGCGTTCCCTACCTGCCCATCGACCCCTCGGACGTTGGCCGCAGCTACGACGCCGTCATCCGCGTGAATTCCCAGTCAGGCAAGGGCGGTATCGCCTATCTCCTCGAGAGCGAGTACGGCCTGGAGCTGCCGCGCCGGCTCCAGATCGACTTTGCCAGGCACGTGCAGTCGCACACCGATTCCTCCGGCGGGGAGGTTTCGGCCTCGCAGCTGTGGCAGCTCTTCCAAGAGACGTACCTGAGCGGCGACAGCGCCCCGGGTGCCGACGACATCCGGCTTGAGCGCTACTCCATCGAGGGACCGAGCAGCTCCCTCACCCTGCGCTGCGGCGAGGTCAGCACCACCCATTCCTTCGACGGCCGGGGCCCCGTCGAGTCGCTGGCGGCTGCACTGTCCACCCACGGGATCGACCTCGAGGTCCTCGAACTGCACCAGACACCGATCGGCGCAGGCAACTCCACGGACGCGCTGAGTCTCATCGAGTTCCGACGGGGTACGCAGACCGGCTGGGCGGCGGGACTGCATCGATCGGTACTCGAGGCGAACTTCACCGCCGTCTTGCGGGCGGCGACCGGCCATCGCGCGGGGATGCGCGTGGCGCACTAACGCCGCATCTCGACGTCGGGTGCTCCCCCCAAGGTGAGCACCCGACGTCGTGCTGTGGTTGGCCGGGGCGGGCATCCGCCCCGGCCGGCTCAGAGCGCCGGCATCCGGGCCGCCGCTCCCGGGCGGGCCACCCGTCCAGCCAGGCGGGCGGCACCCCACACGCTCAGCACACCGGCGCAGCACGCGAGCAGCACGATCGCCACCGTGGTCGGCGAGGCAATGAGCGCCAGGCCGGCCAGCGGGAAGACGATGACGGCCGTAGCGCCGATGCCCACGAGCAGCACGAGGATGAGCGGCAGCAGCAGCCCCGCCACGCGCGCGGAGGCGGTGAAGCGCGCCGGAATGCCCATGGCGTCGAGCGCACGGCCGAGCTCCTCGCGGTCGAGCACGGTGGCCGCCTGCGAGACGAGCGCCGTGCCGGCCACGCCCGCGAAGGCGATGACCAGCGTGACGATGACGCCGCGCAGGATGTCCGCCCCGAGCATCACATCGGACGCTGACGCGTCGCCAGGGATGCCCTGGGAGAGGGCGGCTCCCACGCCGCCGAGGACGGCGACGACCCCGGCCATGGCCGCGCCGGAGACCTGCCGCCACGTGGCCTGCGGGTCATCGAGCACCGTGCGGGCGGCGAGCAGGGCCTGGGGCTTGGTGGCCCTGGCCGCGCGGCGCCCGGCCCAGATCTTCAGGACCCAGGGTCCCAGGGCGTTGATCGCCACGAGGACCGCGAGAAACGCCCCGAGGATGGCGACAAAGACACCCGCGGTACCGAGAACGGCGCTCACGGCGCTCGTGGAGTTCGTGACGCCGATCCCGGCGACCACGAGGCCGAAGGCCAAGACCAGGCGGATCCACGAGGGCACCGGCACGGCGTTGCGCGTGCGCACCCCCAGGGGCGTGACGAGCACCCGGCGCAGCCCGGCCACGGCGCTCACGGCGGCCAGCAACACCACGGTGGCGACGACGCAGGCCACGAACCAGGCGGGCATCCACAGGTTCGCGCCCAGCGGGGCACCCCGGAAGGGGACGAGGCCCACGAGCGGGGTCAGCGCCGTCGCCAGGCCGGCCCCGGCCACGGCTCCCACGAGCGCCTCCCCGGCCGCGCCGAGCACCGTCACACCGCTCACCTGGGCGCCCGTGGCGCCGACGAGGCGCAGCGTGGAGAGGCGGCGATCCTGCGCCCTGGCGGAGAGGCGGGCGGCCGCCGCCCCGAGGTACGCCAGCGGCACCACGAGCACGACCAGGGCCACGCTCGCCAGCATCTGGTAGGCGCCGGCCAGCTCGTCCGTCCAGGACAGGAAGGCCCAGCCGCCCGAGAGCGTGATGAGGAGGAGGGCCGTCACGAGCGCGTACGCCGTGGCGCTTAAGAGGAACGCGCGGGCGTCCGCCGCGCGGCGCAGCATCCACGTGAGCCGCAGCGCGGTCACAGGGCACCGCCGCGCAGGATGCGGCCGGGCGTGCCGAGGCTGGGGTGGCGGGTGGGCGCCGGGATCACGGGCAGCTCGCCCGTGGTGGGCGTGCGGAAGAACTGCGACTCGATCTTGCCGTCGCGCAGCGTCAGCGTGCGATCGCAGCGGGCGGCGACCTGCGGATCGTGGGTGACGAGGACGAGGGCGGCGCCCCGGCCCACCGTCGACTCCAGCAGGAGGTCCATGACCTCGCGCGAGGTCGCCGAGTCCAGGGCGCCCGTCGGCTCGTCGGCAAACGTGACGGTGGAGCCGCCGGCCTGCGCGCGGGCGATCGCCACGCGCTGCGCCTGGCCGCCCGAGAGCTCGCCCAGGCGGCGGCCCTCCATGCCGGCCAGGCCCAGGCGACCCAGCCACTCGCGGGCCGTGGCCAGCGCCGCGGGGCGCACCGCGCCCGTGACCATGAGCGGCAGCGCCACGTTCTCCTCCGCCGTGAGCTCGGGGATGAGCAGGCCCTGCTGGAACACGAAGCCGAAGTCGCCGCGGCGCAGTCGGGAGCGCTCGCGATCGGGGAGGGCCGCGACGTCGACCTCCGGGCGGCCGTCCGCGCGGTAGAGCACCGAGCCGGCGTCGGGACGTTCGATCCCGGCGAGCGTGAGGAGCAGGGTGGACTTGCCGGAGCCGGAGGGGCCCATGATGGCCAGCGCCTCGCCGGCCTTCACTCCCACGTCCACGCCGTCCAGGGCGCGGGTGGCGCCGAAGGACTTGAGCAGGCCCGTGGCGCGCAGGCGCACCTCGCTGGCGCGCTCGGTGGCGCCGGCGGGGAGGGAGCCGGGGGCCGGGGTCATGAAGCTTTCAGTCATGGCTCCAGCCTGCCGGTGGGGGTGCCGGCGGGGCATCGCCCCGCGGGCGGCACCTGCGCCGCCCGCCCTCATCCCGTGGGTGGAGCCGCCCCTCAGGCCACGGGAGGGTGCTGCTGGTGCGGCAGAGCCGAGGGGTGCTTGGACTGCAGCTCCGACACGATCTTTTCGCGGATCTCGTTCTTCAGGTTGTACAGGTCCCCGGAGTTGCGGGCGCTGATGGTGATGGTGAGCTTGATGATGCCGCCCTCCGCGCCCGTCACCTGCGTGGTGCCCGTGCGGCCGTCCCACAGCTCGGAGGCCTCCAGCAACTGCGTCACGCGGTGCCGGATCCGGTCAACGGGCGCGTTCCAGTTCAGGTCAAGCAGCACGTTGCCGTTGAGCTCGGAGCTGTTGCGCGACCAGTTCTCGAACGGCTTGGTGGTGAAGTAGGTGGAGGGCAGGATCATGTTGCGCCCGTCCGCCATGGCCACCACCACGTAGGTCAGCGTGATCTCCTGGATGCGCCCCTGCTGCGTCTCCACGACCACCACGTCGTCAACGCGGATCGCGTCGGTGAAGGCCACCTGTAGGCCGGCGAAGACGTTAGCGAGCACACCCTGCACCGCGAGGCCGACGACCACCGAGATGAGGCCGGCGGAGGCAAGGATCGTGGTGCCGAGCCGCTGCACGGACGGGATCATCATGAGCACGATCGCCACGCCCACCACGAGCACCACGGCCGTGACGACACGTTTGAGCAGCGTGACCTGCGTGCGCATCTTGGCCAGCCGCCGGGTGTCTGCGTCCTCCGTGTCGTAGTGCTCGAGCAGCGAGGCCTCGAAGACGGAGATGAGCACCACGATGACCCAGGTCGCCGCCGCGATGAAGCCCACCTTGAGGGCGGCGTCCACGGCCGTGGCCCAGCCCTCGCTTGAAATCAGGCCGTTCGTGCCGATGAGCAGGCCGAGGTCGAGGAGCAGGCAAAACACCGGCGCGCGCAGGCGTTTGACCTGCTTGACGAGCACCTCGTGCGAGCGCAGCACGCTGGAGAGGATGCCCCACACGATCCACGTGGCCGCGGCGGCCACCACTACGGGGATGAGGATGGAGAGCCACGGGCGCAGGAAGTCGGGGGCGCTTTCGAGCGCCGGTTCCAGGCTGGGCAGGGTCGGTTCGGTGCCCGACGGCGTGGGGCTGGGTGAGGGGGTTTGGCTCGCCCCCGCGGCGGGGGCAGCGGCCGGCCGGAGCAGCAAAGCAGTCAAGAGCGCCATGCGCCCAAGGTTCCCACACGCTCCCCAGCCCCCGCTGTGTGGCGCACGGGCGCTGCAGCCCCGGCCCCGCGACGTCGGGCCCTGGATCACGCGGCGGCGCCGGGCGGCGCCGCCCTCCGCCTCCCCGGCGAGGGAGGGGGAGGTCACAGCCCACGCCCGGCGACGGGGGCTCGCACTACGATGGGCCGGTGAGTACCGCAGCAGAACGCGCCGTCGTGTCCCCCCGCCAGGCGTGGAAGGCCATGAGCGCCCTCATCCTGGGCTTCTTCATGATCCTGATCGACACCACGATCGTGACCACTGCGTTGCCAGCGCTCATGAAGGATCTGCAGGCCGACCTCAACGCCGGCGTGTGGGTCACGAGCGCGTACCTGCTCGCCTACGCCGTGCCGCTGCTCGTGGCCGGGCGCCTGGGCGATCGCTTCGGCCCCAAGAACATCTACGTCATCGGCTTGGTGATCTTCACGCTTGCCTCGCTGGCCTGCGGCCTCTCCCCCACGATCGGCTGGCTCATCGCCATGCGCGCCGTGCAGGGCCTCGGCGCCGCGCTGCTCACGCCGCAGTCCATGACCATGATCACGCGCATGTTCCCGCCCGAGCGCCGCGGTGCGCCGATGGCGCTGTGGGGCGCGACCTCCGGCGTGGCGACGTTGGTTGGCCCGCTGCTCGGCGGTGTGCTCGTAGACGGCGCGGGGTGGGAGTGGATCTTCTACGTCAATCTTCCCGTCGGCGTGCTGTGCCTCATCCTGGTGCTCGCGTGGGTGCCCCAGCTGCCCACCGCCTCGCACAGCTTCGACCTGCTCGGGGTGGCACTCTCCGGCGTCGGCCTGTTCCTCTTGGTCTTTGGCATCCAGCAGGGCGAGGGCCACGAGTGGGGCGTCATCTGGGAGCCGTGGCAGGGCGTGGGCCTGACCGCGTGGCAGTTCATCGCCGCCGGCCTCGTCCTCCTGGCGGTCTTCGTGTTCTGGCAGGCCAAGAACCCCAAGGAGCCGCTGCTCCCCCTGCACCTGTTCAGCACGCGCAACTTCTCGCTGGCCAACGTGGCCATGCTGTTCATGGGCGTGGCCATCACCACCTTCGCCCTGCCCGTGGTGCTGTACCTGCAGACCGTGAGGGGCTTCTCCCCCACCGAGGCAGCGCTGACCATGGCGCCCATGTCGCTGGCCGGGATCATCCTGGCGCCCTTCATCGGCCGCAAGATCAGCGTCATCGACCCCAAGCGCCTCGCGGTGCCCGGCTTCTTCCTCTTCTCCGTCGGCATGTTCTGGATGGCCTGGCTGGTGGGGCATCAGTCCACGTTGTGGGAGCTCCTGCTGGCCTCCGCCGTCATGGGCCTCGGCACGGCGGCCATCTTCCCCTCCGTCTCCTTCACCGCCACCCGTGATCTGCGCCCGGCCGAGGCCGGGGCCGGTTCCGGCGTCTTCAACACCACCCGCCAGATCGGCGCCGTCATCGGCTCGGCGCTCATCGCGCTCGTCATGCAGGCGGCCATCACGGCGCAGATCAAGGACGCCACGGCCTCGCTGCCGGCCGGTGCGGCTGCCGGGGCCTCCTCCGAGGCCGGCGCCAGCTCGGGCGGCGGCAGCGTCCCGGAGTTCCTGCACGCGGCGTTTGCCACGGCCTACGGCGAGTCGGTGCTGCTGCCCGCCTGCGCCGCGCTGGCCGGTTGCCTCGTGGCCCTGTGCTTCAAGCCCCGCGCCTCCGCGGCGCGCGAAGCGGCCGTGCGCGAGGAGGCGGCGGCGTGAGCGTCGATCACCGCGTGCCCCACGCCGCCCTCCAGCTGCTGCTGAGCTGCGGCTACGACAGCACGAGCGTGGAGGAACTGGCCGAGGCGGCCGGTGTCTCCCGTTCCACGTTCTTCCGGCGCTACGGCTCCAAGGAGGACATGGTCTTCGCCGACCAGGACGAGCGCCTGGCGGCCGCCCGCGCCGCGCTGGTGCGGCACTCCGAGGAGGGCCCGGGCGCGCTCGTGCACGCGGCGCTCACCGTCTTCGACACGCAGACGGCCGACCCGGAGCTGGCCCGCCTGCGGTGGCGGCTCATGCACAAGGTGCCGGCGCTGCGCGACCGCGAGCTGGTCTCCACCCACCGCTTCGAGCGGCTCTTCCGCGATCACCTGCTCTCCGATGTGCAGCGGCCGGAGGCCGGCGCCGTCCCGCCGCGCCCCGATCGCCGGCGCGTGGCCGCCGTGGCCCTGGCGGCCGCCGTGGTGTCCGTGCACAACGACTTCCTGCGCAGCTGGCTGCGCGAGCAGGACGCCGAGGTGCGCCCGGCGCTGGAGCGGGCGCTCCAGGGCCTGGTCCAGCGCCACGGGCACGACGCCGCCGGCTCGGGTCCCAGCCAGAACGGGGCCACCGTGGTGGTCGTGACCTCCGCCGGCGGCCCGCACGAGGTGGCGGCCGAGGTGGAGCGGGCGCTGCGCGAGCGCGGCTGAGCCCGGCCTGTCGACGGCGCGGGGCGGCGGTCACTCTCGTGGCCGCCGCCCCGTTGCTATCCCCGGGGGGCCGCCCCCGGCGGCGGTGCGCCAAGCGGCCGGGCGCCGGCCCGGCGCCGTCGGGCCGCGCCCGACCGAGGTGGGCACGCGCCGTCGTGCGGTTTCCCCACCACCCGGCCGCACGCCGTCGGCCCCTTTTGAGACTCGGTGTCTTGAGTTGGGACTGAGTTCCATTACTCTTGAGTCACTACGCGATCCGCGCGAGAGACCAGGAGGAGTCATGTCCGAGTTCGAGGCCCCATTCCCCGAAGGCGTCACCGAGCCCGAGTACGAGCTCTACGGCCGCGGCGAGCACACCGTTGACGTCGACCCGGCCCGCGTTTTTGCCGATCTCAACGAGGAGGATGCGGCGTTCCGCGAGCGGGCGCGCGCCTTTGCCCTCGACGAGGTCGCCCCCGTCATCGACGACTACTGGGACCGCGCCGACTACCCGCTGCACCTGGTGCGCCGGCTCGGCGAGCTCGACCTGCTGCGCGACGGCGTCCAGATGCCGGGCCGCCCGCACCAGTCCCGCCTGGCCGCCGGCCTCGTCAACGCCGAGCTCTCCCGCATCGATTCCTCGGTGGGGACCATCCTCGGCGTGCAGGGCGGACTGGCGCTGCGCTCCATCATGGATTGCGGCAGCCCTGAGCAGATCGAGCGCTGGGCCGGCCCCATGGCCGACGGCACGCTGCCCGGCGCGTTTGCCCTGACCGAGCCGACGCACGGCTCGGACTCCGTTGGCCTGCAGACCTCCGCCACCAAGGTGGACGGCGGCTGGGTGCTCAACGGCGAGAAGAAGTGGATCGGCAACGGCTCGCTCGGCCCGGCCAAGGGCCTCGAGGCACTCTCCGTGGTGTGGGCGCGCGACGGCGAGGGGAACGTGCGCGGCTTCGCCGTGCCGCAGGACTCCGAGGGCTACTCCGCCGAGACGATCACGGGCAAGCTCGCGCTGCGCGCCATCTGGCAGGCGCACATCACCATGCGCAACGTCTTTGTCCCCGACGAGAACCTCCTGCCCGGCGCCAACTCCTTCAAGGACACCTCGGCCGTGCTCTTCTCCACGCGCCTCTCGGTGGCCTGGGGCGCCGTGGGTGCCGCCATGGGCGCCTACGAGACCGCCGTGGCGTACGCCCGCCAGCGCGAGCAGTTCGGCCGCCCGCTCGCCGCGAGCCAGATCGTCAACGAGCGCCTGGCCCGCATGCAGTCGGAGCTGGTGCAGATCCAGCTCCTGGCCCGCCACTGCGTGGCCCTCGAGGACCGCGGGGAGCTCACCGGGGCCCAGGCCTCGCTGGCCAAGTTCACCTCGACGCGCACGGCCCGATCCATCGCAGCCAACGCGCGCGATCTGCTCGGCGGCAACGGCATCCTCATCCGCAACCGCGCGGCCCGCACGTTTGCCGACGTCGAGGCGCTGCACACCTACGAAGGCACCGAGACGGTGCAGGCGCTACTGATCGGGCGCTCGATCACGGGGCACTCGACCTTCACGGGCTGAGGCCCTTTCCTCCTCAAGAATCGGAGTGGGTTCGGTACGCTTTGTGGCCAAAAAGCGTACCGAACCCACTCCGATTTTTGGGGTTAAAGGGGAGGCCTGACGGCGCCGGTCCGAGCGGCTCAACCGGCCGGGATCACCACGGAGAGACCCAAGAACTCGGCCTGGATGCGGCTTCCCGCTTCCTCGCTCATGAGCGTTCCGGCGGCCACGAGGGGATCGGCGGAGACGATGACGCGCCCGTGGCTGTTGAGCAGGGCGGCGGACGGGGCGATGTCGCGCAGGCTCGCGCCGAGGCCGCGCTCCAGCGTCGCCGCGAGCACATCGGCCCCCACGACACCCACGTTGCGACCGGCCACGACCACGGGCATCGTCACCGTCACGGTGTACTCATCCGTGCAGAGGAAGTCCACATACGGCCCCGTCAGGTGGGCCACCCCGTGCTCGAGCGGGCGCACGAACCACTCGCGGCGGGCGTAAGCCTCGCCCGCCGCGTCCTCGCCATCGCTGAGGAGACGCTCGGCCTTGGCTCCTTGCCACCACGCCATGTGCCAGCGGGCGTCCTGGAGCACTCCCGGGGCGGCAACGAATCCGGCTCCCACCAGCTGCGAGCCCTCGCGCGTCAGCACGGCGGCGGCGAGCTCCTCCACCTCTGCGTCCACCTCGCGGCGGGTGGGCGGAATCGGCGCCGAGAAGAGCTGCGCGATGCGCGGAACCCACGGCTGCACGGCGTCGATCATGGCGCCAAAGTACGACTCAGCCGCCTGGGTCGCTGGGTTGTTCTGCATGGATAACGCCTCCTTTGGGGGTGGTGCACGAGTGATGATGTGCGGAGTCTTGGTGGCCTGCGGTCCGGCCTAAGCGGGCGAGGCGAGTCCTTCTCTTCGGAGGATGAGCAACGCGAGAGCGCGGCGCGTGTACTCCTGCACGAGGGTCCTGAGCTCCTCACCTTGGCCTCGCCCCAGCGCCTCCACCGCGAGGTCCCCCCACCCCTCGGACCAGAGATCAAAGTCCTCGTCCTCGTGCGCCAACCGCAGGTACGAGCCGAACTCGGCGTGAAGTTGGACGAACTCCCGCGTGAGCCGCGCCGAGTGGCTCAACGCCGCCAGCTCCAGGAGCAGGTCCGCCGCGCGGCTTCCCGGATCGCCCCCGACCCCGTCGCGTTCCACGGCGGCCAGCCGACGCACGCCGTCGACGTCGTCGGGGTCGGCCATCGACGCCGCGACGGAGGCCGCGGCCGACGCGATCACGCCGTAGTGCATCGCCAGATCGCGCAGGTCCACGAGCGTGGCCTCGCTGAGCTGGGTCAGGACCAGGTCGGTGCGATCTTGCGCCGTCATCGTGACGTAGGAGCCGCCGTCCCTGCCGCGGCGCGTGGCGACAAAACCGCGCCGGCGCAGTCCGGCGAGCGCCTCCCTGGCCGTCACAGTGGCCACGCCGAGCGAGGCCGCCATCTCCGCCTCGCTCGGGAGCCGGTCCCCCTCGTGCAACGCGCCGGAGGCGATTCCACGAACAATGCGGTCCTCCACGAGTTCCACCTTGCCCCCCTCAACCAGCGGCGAGAAGACGGCTGCGCGCAAGCGGCGCTGCGGCGACGTGGAGTAGGGCATGCGTCTCATCCTCTCACTGGCCGGGAGGCCCGGAAGCCTGATCGAAACAGAGGCGACAAACCGTTGACATATGACCTTTGCTTTCATAGTTTAACCACTCAGTTGTGGCGCACGCCACAGAAACAACCCACCGCATCAGCGCTTCACAGCCCCGGCTCGCACGCTGGGCACCACCGAAACGAGGCCACCCGTGACGACCAGCGCCATCAGCGCCGGCCCGGCGTCCACCGCCGAGGCCCTCCCCGCCATCTCCCTCCGGGGCCTGGGCAAGTCCTTCGGGAACGTCCACGCCGTCCACGAACTCGATCTCGAGATTCGCCAGGGAGAGTTTTTCTCCCTCCTCGGCCCCTCCGGCTCCGGCAAGACCACGGTCCTGCGCCTCATCGCCGGCTTCGAGCTCCCCACCACTGGCACCATCCGCCTGGGTGGCACCGACGTGACGCGCTCCGCCCCCTTCGAACGCAACGTCAACACGGTCTTCCAGGACTACGCGCTCTTCCCCCACCTCACGGTCGCCAAAAACGTGGAGTACGGGCTCAAGTTGCACGGCGTCCCCACCGCCGAACGCAAGGCCCGCGTGGCCGAGGCCCTCGAGATGATCCGCCTCCCCCAGATCGCCGACCGCCTCCCGTCCCAGCTCTCCGGCGGCCAGCGCCAGCGCGTCGCCCTCGCCCGCGCCCTCGTCCTGCGCCCCGAGGTCCTCCTCCTCGACGAGCCCCTCGGCGCGCTCGACAAGCAGCTGCGTGAGCAGATGCAGATCGAGCTCAAGCAGATCCAGCGCGAGGTCGGCATCACCTTCGTCTTTGTCACCCACGACCAGGAGGAGGCGCTCACCCTCTCGGACCGCGTCGCCGTGTTCAACGAGGGCAAGATCCAGCAGGTCGGCTCCCCCGAGGACCTCTACCAGCGCCCGGCCACCGAGTTCGTTGCCGGCTTCCTGGGCTCCACCAACCTCCTCGAGGGCCGGCTCGCCGCCGCCATCACGGGCAGCGACGCCCTCAGCTCGCTGCGCCCGGAGCGCGTGCGCGTGGGTGCCCCCGCGGCCCACGAACGCGGCGTGGCCGGCCTCGTCTCCGAGTCGGTCTTCACCGGCCCGGGCCGCCGCCTCGTGGTCGCCCCTGACGGCTTCCCCGAGCACACCCTCCTCGCCGAGGTGCCCCACGGCGCCCCCGGCTCCACCCTCCAGCGCGGCGAGCGCGTCCAGCTCGCCTGGCCCGCCGACGCGGTCTACACCGTGCCCCGCGACTGAACCACCCGCCGTCGGGCCCTTCCAAACCATCCCCAGCGCCGCCCCGGCGCGCACTCATCACCACCCCACCAGAAAGAGGTCGACCATGCGTGTTTCACGCCGACTGACCGGCATCGCGGCCATGACCGCGGCCGCAGCCCTTGCCCTGACCGCGTGCTCCGGCGGCGGCACCGATGCCGGAGCCTCCTCCGGCGGCATCAAGGTCCCCGATCTGCCCGCCGCCACCTCCGTGGGCGAGGGAGAGGGCCAGGTCAACATCGTCGCGTGGGCCGGCTTCGTCGAGGACGGCTCCACCAACCCTGACGCCGACTGGGTCTCCAAGTTCGAGGCCGACACGCAGTGCAAGGTCAACCGCAAGGTGGGTGCCACCTCCGATGAGATGGTCCAGCTCATGCGCACCGGCGAGTACGACCTCGTCTCGGCGTCCGGCGACGCCTCGCTGCGCCTCATCGCCGGCGGCGACGTGGCCCCCATCAACACCGAGCTGATCCCGAACTTCGGCAACATCGTCGAGGGCCTCAAGGGGCAGATCTACGACACGCTCAACGGCAAGAGCTACGGCGTCCCGATCGGTCGCGGCGCGAACGTGCTCATGTACAACACGGACAAGGTCTCCGAGGCACCCACCTCCTGGAAGGACACATGGGAGGCCGACTCCCCGTACAAGGGCAGCGTCATGGCCTACGACTCGCCGATCTTCATCGCCGACGCCGCGGTGTACCTCATGGCCACCAAGCCGGAACTGAACATCAAGAACCCCTACGCCCTGGACAAGGATCAGCTCGCCGCCGCTGTGGAGCTGCTCAAGACCCAGAACGGGATCGCCGGCGAGTACTGGAACGACGCCCTCAAGGCCGTCTCCTCCATCTCCTCCGGCACGGCCGCGCTCGGCACGGGCTGGCAGGTCATCGTCAACATCGCCCAGGCCGACGGCGGCAAGGTGAAGTCCGTCCTGCCGGAGGAGGGCGCCACCGGCTGGTCCGACACCTGGATGATCTCGGCGAAGTCCAAGAACCCCAATTGCGCCTACAAGTGGATGGACTACGCCTCCTCCGCCGAGGTGAATGCTCAGATCGCGCAGAACTTCGGCATGGCCCCGGCCAATGCGAAGGCCTGCGAGGGCTCGGAGAAGAACGTGAGCCACTGCGAGACCTTCCACGCCACGGATGAGAGCTACTACAAGCAGGTCTGGATGTGGACCACCCCGGTGGAGCAGTGCATCGATGGGCGCACCGACGTCCAATGCACCAACTACCAGGAGTGGACCAAGGCCTGGACCGAAATCAAGGGCTGACGCCCTTCCCTGATGCCCGACGGCGGGTGAAGACCACCCGCCGTCGGGCACCTCCGAACAACACCCTTGGGAGGGAAGGGCGCCGTGCGCCCGCGCCGTATGAGCACCACCATCACCCCCGCGCCCGCTCCGACGTTGGCGCCCACCAGGCCGCGCCGGGGCCTCGGAGACCGCATCTCCACGGTTCTCTATCGCCACGGCTGGCTGCGCCTGCTTGGCCTGCTCGGGCTGCCCATGCTGTGGCTCGGCGTCCTCTATCTCGGCTCGCTCGCGCTGCTGCTGATCACCGCGTTCTGGACCACCGATTCCTTCACCTCACAGGTGATCCCGGCCTTCACGTGGGAGAACTTCAGCGAGATCCTCACGGTGGCCGCCTACCGGGATACGGCCCTGCGCACCATCGGCATCGCCCTCGCCGTGACGGTGCTGTGCGCGGTCATCGCGATCCCGCTTGGCCTGTACATGGCCAAGATCGCCTCGCCGAGGGTGCGGACGTGGTTGGCCATCGGCATCACACTGCCGCTGTGGGCCGGCTACCTCGTGAAGGTCTTCTCCTGGCGCATCACCTTCTCCGACGGCGGGCCTCTCGAGTGGCTCCTGGCCCCGCTTGGCCTGTCCGGCCCCGGCTACGGCGCCACGGCCCTCGTCATCACGCTGGCCTACCTGTGGTTCCCCTACATGGCGGTGCCCGTCTACACGGCGTTCCGCTCCATCCCCGACAACCTCTTCGAGGCCAGCGCCGACCTGGGCGGCCGGGCCTGGCGCACGGTGTTCTCCGTGGCGCTGCCACTGCTCAAGCCGGCGCTCATCGCGGGATCCATCTTCACCTTCTCCCTGTCCCTCGGCGACTACATCGCGGCACAGTTCGTGGGCGGCAAGACGCAGGTGATCGGCACGGTCATCGCCTCCAACATCAACCTGAATCCGCCGCTCGCCGCCGCGTTCGCCACGGTGCCGATCCTCGTGGTGGTCCTGTACCTGTTCCTGGCCCGCAAGTCCGGCGCCCTGAAGCACTTCTAGGAGCCAGACATGCGTTTCTCCTCCCTCAGCAAGAACACCCTGCGGGCGCTCACGGCGCTCATCATGGCGGCCGTCTACGTGCCGTTGGCCCTCGTCATCATGAACTCCTTCAACGCCGCCACGAGCTCCACCTTCCCGGTGCAGGAGTTCAGCACCAAGTGGTGGGTGGCGGCCTGGCACAACGAGGGCGTCCGCGAGGCGCTCTGGACCTCCGTCAAGGTGGCCTTCTGGGCCACGCTCATCGCCCTCATCTTGGGCTCCATGGTGGCCTTCGCCCTCGCGCGCTACCGCTTCTTTGGGCGCAACACGGTGAACCTCTTGGTGGTGCTGCCGATTGCGCTGCCCGGCATTGTCACCGGCGTGGCCTTCTCCAACACCTTCAAGAACGTGTTTGAGCCGCTGGGGATCAACCTGGGGCTTTTCTCCATCATCGTGGGCCACGCGACCTTCTGCATCGTCATGGTCTTCAACAACGTCCAGGCCAGGCTGGGGCAGATGAACCGCGGGCTCGAGGAGGCCGCCATGGACATGGGGGCCAACGTCTTCCGCACGTTCTTCCAGGTGACGTTCCCCGGCTTCCGGGCGGCGTTCGTGGCCGGCGCTCTGCTCGCGTTTGCCCTGTCCTTCGACGAGGTCGTGGTGACGACGTTCACGGCCGCGCCCGGCACCGAGACCCTGCCGATCTGGATCTACAACAACATGGCCAGGCCGAATCAGGCCCCCGTCGTCAACGTCATCGCTGCGGTGCTCATCATCGTCTCGATGATCCCGGTCTATCTCTCGCAGCGGCTCACCGGCGCCGATCAGCTCGAGCGTAAGGCGAGCAAGCAGAAGCAGGCCGCCTAGCCGGACCCGGCCTCACGCAGGCGGAGGGGGTCCACTCACCCCTCTCTCCCTGAAATCGGAGTGGGTTCGGTACGTTCTTTGGCCAAAAAGCGTACCGAACCCACTCCGATGCTGGGGTTAAGGGGGATGCCCGACGGCGCGGGGCCGGGTTCGTGCCCGACGGGCCGGGCGGGTTCGTGCCCGACGGGCCGGGCGGGCCTCAGCCCTGGGCCGGGTAGACCTCGTCGAGGAAGGGTTTCACGGCGGCCAGCACGTCACCCACGGACGCGAGCGTCCCGGCGTGCGTGCGCCCGGGCAGTCCGGCGAAGCGGCCCTGGGGCAGCATGCGCGCCTCGTCGAGGGCGTCGGCGTAGCGGCGCTCGTCCGCCGTGCCGGCCACGAGCAGCGTGGGCACCCGCACCCCGCGCACGGCGAGGTCGGGCAGGCCGGTGTCCTCGGACTCCGTGAGCTCGAAGAACGCACCGAGCGCGAGCGGGTCGTTGTTGGAGAAGGCCGCGCGGGTGTTGGGATCGAGCCCCGGGCCAAAGCCCTCAACGAAGGCCTTGATGTCACCGGCGCGCAGCGTCTCGAGGTAGCCGGGGAAGAAGATGCGCGAGATCTCGCCGTGCTGCGCACGGTGCGTCCCGCCCATCGCCACAAACGCCGCGACGCGCTCGGGGTGGCTCGTCACGAGCTGCCAGCCCGTGCGCGCGCCCATCGAGTAGCCAACGATCGCCGCGCGCCGGATCCCCAGCTCGTCCAGGACGGCCAGGACATCGCCCACCATGAGCTCGGGGCGGTACGCCTGTGGCTCGTGCGGCTTCTCGCTGCGTCCGTGCCCGCGCGCGTCGATGCGCACGTGCGTGTAGCCGGGCAGGCCCTTCAGGTACCCCAGCCCGCGCCACACCACGCGCGAGAGCGCCGAGCCGTGCAGGAACACCACGGCCGGGCCCTCCCCCGCCACGTCGTAGGAAATCCGGGTCCCGTCCACGGGGTTGAAAACATCGGCCATGGATTCAACTCTAGGACCTGCCCGACGGCAGCTGGTCACCGGGGTGCCCCGGCTCACGCCGGGCGCCGGCGGGGTCGGGATCCGGAGGCCACGCCCCGGGGCGGGCGACGGCGGGCTTGCTCCGAGGCGGGCGAGGCGGGCCCGCCCCGCCGGGCAACCGGGGGTGGGCGGGGATCAGGCCTCAGCGCCGGGCAGCTCACCCGCGGCCACGGCCCGGATCCACTCGGGCACCGGCACCGTGCCGTCGTGGAAGTCGAGCGTCCGGTGAACCGTTGCGGCGGCGGCCTCACCGCTCAGCACCTCCACGATGACCCGGGCTACGAGCTCGCGGCTGGTGAGCGGGTGCTCGGCACCGTCCGCGAGCACGGCCGGCGTCACGCCGCCCGGCGAGGCCTCGAGGCTCAAGGTGCCCGGACCGAGGATCGTCCAGTCGAGATCCGAAGCGGCGAGCACGCGGTCGGCCGCGAGTTTGGCCTCCTGGTAGGGATAGAAGCCGTGCCCCTGCTCCACCCGGTGCACTCGCCCCGCCCCGTGGTAAGACACCATGACGTAGCGGCGGATCCCGGCCTGCGCCGCTGCCTGGATGGAGCGGATGGCCGCGTCCCGATCCACCGCGGCGGTCCGCTCCGGATTGCCACCGCCTGCGCCGGCGGAGAAGACCACGGCATCCGCGCCGTCCATCGCCGCGGCCATGGTCTGCACGTCGGCGTCCTCGATGGAGAGCACGAGGGGACGGGCACCCGCCGCCTCGACGTCGCGGGCATGTTCTGGATTGCGGATCCAGGCCGTGACCTCGTGGCCGGCACTCTTGAGCAGGGGAAGGGCAAGCAAGGCGACCTTGCCGTGGCCGCCGATGAAGGTGATACGCATGCCTCGAGCCTGGTCCCGGCGCGGGCCGCTGGCAAGGGCTTGCGCCCGACGCGAACTCGCGGCGCCACCCGGCAAAAAACTAGTGTTGAGGCATCCGGCGACCCCGCGCCGTCGGGCACTCACCTCACCCCACCCAAGGACACCGTGCTCTCCCCCTCGCCCAAACACGGCCCTGTGCACCGCCTGCGCGCCGTCGGCCGTGCTGCCTTCCGCCGCCCCGGCCAGCCCAAGATCACCCTGCGCACCGCCCTGCTCGGTGCCCTCGCGACGGCGGCAACGCTTGGCTTCCTCGGCGTCGTCGGCACGCTCACCGGCTCGCAGCTGCTCGTGGCCGGCTTTGCCTCCTCCTGCGTGCTCGCCTTCATGCTCCCCGGCGCGGCGCTGGCCCACCCCATCAACGTCATGGGCGGGCATCTCGTCGCGGGCGTCTGCGGGCTCACGATCCGTTTCCTCCTGCCCGCCGGCTGGCCGAGCGCCATCGCCGCCGTGCTGCTCTCCATGCTCGTCATGGCCCTCCTCGGCGTCCTGCACCCGCCGGCCGGCGGCAATCCGCTCGCGATCGTCCTGGCGCAGGAGCAGTGGAGCTACCTCGTCGCCCCCGTCCTGGTCGGCGCCCTCGCTGTCGGCTTCTTCACGTGGGCCTATGCCTGGCTCGCCAAGCGGATCCGGGCGGGAGCCAGCGACCCCCTCGGCTGAGCCTGCAGCCACCGTCGGCTGCCACCTGACACAATGGGCGCCAACGTGCCGCTCGAGGATTCTCGGCGGCATCCGCCACCGAGGGGGACGCAGTGATTTTCGGCAAGAAGCCGACCGGCAGGAACAACGCCACCGGCCAGGCCCGTCCGGCCGGCCTGACGCCCAGGGCCGCGGCACCGGCAACGCCCGCCGCAAGCACGCCGGCGCCCCAGGACCCCAGTTCCTCCCGCCTCGTGCACCTGTGGAGCGACGGGCTGGGCACGGCGGGCACGCGCGCCCTGCAGGTCATCCTCGTGATCGTCCTCGCCGCCGCCGTGGTCTTTGCCATGACGCGACTCTCGCTCGTGGTCCTGCCGCTGCTGCTCGGCGTCGTCCTGGCCTGCGCTCTCTGGCCGCTCATCCGCCTCCTGCGCCGCTGGCTCTCCCCCATGCTCTCGGCATGGATCGTCTTGCTCGGTGCCTTCCTGATCCTCGGCGGCGTCATCACGGGCATCGTGACCTCCGTGATGTCCCAGTGGGGCACCCTGTCGCAAAAGGCCCAGGAGGGCTTTGCCCAGGTGCAGGGCTGGCTCAAGGACCTGCCCGTGCAGATCGATCAGGCCCAACTCAACGAGTGGATCTCCAAGGGGACCGAATTCCTGACGAGCTCGCAGTTCGGCGCGGGCGCCCTGTCGGGACTCTCGGCCGCCGGCAACTTCTTCGTGGGCGCCGGCACCCTCCTCGTGACCCTGTTCTTCTTCCTGAAGGACGGTGACACCATCTGGAAGTTCTTCATGTCCTGGGTGCCAGAGCGCGTGCGTCCCACCTGGAACCGGGCGGGCTCCCGCGCCCGCGATGTGTTCGGCGGCTACCTACGCGGCACCACGATAGTTGCTGCGGTTGACGCGATCGGCATCGGCCTGGTCATGGTGATCATCGGTGTGCCGCTCGCCTTCCCGCTGGCCATCCTGGTGTTCCTCGGCGCCTACATCCCCATGGTGGGTGCGGCCGTGGCCGGCGTGCTCTCCGTCCTGGTCACGCTCGTGAGCTCCGGCGTGTGGCAGGCCGTGGTCGTCGCGATCGCCACCGTGGTCATCCAACAGCTCGAGGGCAACCTCCTGCAGCCCGTTGTCATGGGCAACACACTGCACCTGCACGGTCTCGTCATCCTCATCACGCTGACAGCCGGCTCCGTGCTCGGCGGCATCGTGGGCGCACTCATCTCGGTGCCGCTCGTGGCCGCAGCGTGGGCCATCGTCAAGGTCTGCTCCGGGCGCGAGGGCCCCGACGACGACCCCGCCGAACGCAAGCGCCGGCGCAAGGTGCGCAAGCTCGCCAAGCAGCGCGCCAAGGCCCTGGCCTCCTGAGCGACGAACGCGGCGGGTGACCGGGGCACCACCCCGGCCACCCGCCGTCGTGCGTTCCCCCTCCTCGCCCTTCTTCAGGACTCCCCGCCCTCCTCTGGACACTCCCCTCCGCAGGACACTCCCCACCTCCCCAAGACACGCCCCCTCCTCCTCAGGATCGGCGTGTGTTCGGTACGGTTTCTGGCCAAAAAACGTACCGAACCCACTCCGATTCGGGGAAGAGAAGACAAGACAACAACACCCCGCCTCCCTCAAGGGGAGACGGGGTGTTCCTGCGTTCGGGCGAGATCCTCAGGTGAGGATCAGTCCTCGTCCTCGGGACCGCGGGCACCGAGCTCGCGATCCAGCGCGAGGATCCCGGAGCCGTCGCCGCCCACGCGCTTAACGCGGCCAATGATGCCGCCCACGGTGGCCTCTTCCTCGACCTGCTCGTCGACGAACCAGTTCAGCAGGGGCAGGGAATCGATGTCGCCGGTCTCGAGGGCCAGGCGGTAGAGGTCGCGGATGGCCTCGGAGACCTTGACCTCGTGGGCCAGGGACGCCTCGAAGGCCTTGAGGACGGTGGTGATCTCCAGGCCCTGCGCGGGGATGGCCTGGAAGACCGGGCGGGAGCCACGGTCCACCATGTGGGTGATGAACTTGTCGCGATGTTCCAGCTCCTCCTCGGCCTGGGCCTTGAACCAGCCGGCGAGGCCGGGGAGGTCCATGAGGTCCATTTCGATGGCGAGCTGGCGGTAGGTGATGGCGGCCTCAAGTTCCAGGGTGACCTGGCGGTTGAAGGCCTCTTCGAGCTTTCCGGTGAGTTCCATGGCTAGAACACTAGGGCCCTTTCCGGCGGCGCGCATCCAAGGAAAGGCTCGCCTGATCGACGTTCAGCACGCGTTCGTCACGCCGCCATGCGCGGCGAAAGACAGGCAAGGCTGGCCTGCCTTCGGCGAGGTGACGAGCACATGCACAAATAACACCTTCAGGGTTTACCGCTGTGTCAACTGGCACGCGGTGCCTCGGGCTGGAACACTGAGGTCATGCCACGACCACGCCGATATGACGCAGCCGTCCGGGAACGTCTCCTCAAGGACGCCGCGATGATCGCTGCCACCGAGGGACCCCTGGCCCTGTCCGCTCGTCGCTTGGCGACGCAGTCGGGCACCACCACGGCGGCCATCTACACGCTCTTTGGCGGCATGGACTCCTTGAGGGCCGCTCTCACGGCCCAGGCGCTGCAAGACCTCGGCGCCTCCCTCGAGGCCGTCCCCACCGACAGCAACCCTGCCGACCGCTTGCTGGCGCTGGCCCACGCCTACCGAACGTGGGCGCTCGAGCACCCCAACGAGTACCGCTCGATCCTCTCGGATGCCTTGGGGTTGGCGGTGCGCCGCGCCCCCGTGGGCGGCCCGCGCGCCGCGGCGATCCCGACGGTCCCGATCACGGCGCCGGACGTCTTCCTCGACTCCGTCGACGAGGCCTGGCACGTCTCCCTCGCCCCGCTCCGCGCCGCCTTCGAGGCCGGCCTGGCCGACGGCACCTTCTCGGGACCCGAGTCGGACGCCGCCGCCCTCGCCGTCACGGTGTGGGCGTCGCTGCACGGCATCGTCTCGCTGGAGCTCGTGGGCGTGCTCGATCCCACGCTGGCCCGACTGGGCGGCGACGCCGGGGCCGATCGTTTCTTCGAGGACGCCCTCGGCCGCCTCATCGCCGGCCTCGTCTCGGTGTCCCCCGCCCGCGGGGCGCATGCCTGAGCCGGCACGCGTCCGCCTGGACGCGTGGTTGTGGGCTGTGCGGGTCTACAAGACCCGTTCCGAGGCGACGGCCGCATGCCGGGCCGGGCATGTGCGGCTCAACGGCACGCCGGCCAAGGCCGCCCAGACCGTGGTGCCCGGGGATCGCATTCGCGTGCGCAAGAACGGCGAGGAACGCGATCTTGAGGTGGCCGGCCTGCTCTCCAAGCGCGTCTCGGCGCCGTTGGCGCAGGCCGCCTACCTCGACCGCACCCCTCCCAAGCCCAAGGTCCTGATCCCCCAGGTGCCGATCCGCGACCGCGGCGCGGGGCGCCCCACCAAGAAGGATCGCCGCGAGCTGGACCGGCTGCGCTCCTCGTGGAATCCGGAAGCCCCCGAGTGAGCTGACGCGCCTCAGCGACCGGTTGTCGCTTGGGTAAATTTGCGCCTTTCTCGGCACGAATCCCTTTCACTTGTGAACGGCATCACGTAGCTTGGGTGCCGTAGTTCCTAGTTCTTAGCGAAAAGTAGCCCGGGGTACCGGTCCTACGCAGCACAAGGACCGAACACATCGCGCGGCATCCCGCTGAGCGATTTCCCGTTCCTCCCGCCAAAGGGAGGACACCGAAAGAAGGAAATGCCCCATGGCTTCTGGCATCGTGAAGTGGTTCAACCCCGACAAGGGTTTCGGTTTCATCGCCCCCGATGACTCCTCCGAGGACCTCTTTGCCCACTACTCCGCCATCCAGTCGAGCGGCTTCCGCACCCTCGAAGAGGGTCAGCGCGTCGAGTTCGAGGTGGCCGAGGGCCCCAAGGGCCTCCAGGCCACGGAGATCCGCCCGGTCGCCTGAGCACCGAGCCAACGCACGACGCCGCCGTCCCCGCCTGAGCGGGCACGGCGGCGTCGTTCTGTGTGGGCCTCGGTGCGAGCCCGGAATAGCCGGCGCCCCTCCCGGGTTGCCCCTGGGGTGAGCACCTCCCCCGAACTCTCCGTCCTCGACCTCGCCCCGGCCCGCCCAGGGGCGAGCCCTGGGCAACCCTTCGCCGACGCGGTGGAGCTGGCCCAGGCGGCCGAGGCCGCCGGCTACCGCGGCCTGTGGTACGCCGAACACCACAACATGCCGGTCATCGCCTCCTCGGCCACGGCCGTCCTCATGGCGCACATCGCGGCGCACACCGAACGCATCCGCGTGGGCGCCGGCGGCGTCATGCTCAGCAATCACGCGCCGCTCATCATCGCCGAGCAATTCGGCATGCTCGAGGCCATGCACCCCGGCCGCATCGACCTCGGCCTGGGCCGCGCGCCCGGCACCGACCAGGCCACGGTGCGGGCCCTGCGCCGTTCTCCCGATGCCGCCGAGCATTTCCCCGCCGACGTGGCCGAGTTGCTTGGCTACCTCGACGACGAGAGCCGCATCCCCGCCGTGCAGGCCTATCCGGGACGCGGCGCGCGCGTTCCGGTGACCATCCTGGGCTCGAGCCTCTTCGGCGCCACGCTCGCGGCGCGCATGGGGCTCCCCTTCGCCTTCGCCTCCCACTTCGCCCCGGACGCCCTGGAGCAGGCGCTCGACGTCTACACGCGCGAGTTTGTCCCCTCCGCGCGCCTGGCCGCGCCCCGCCCGATCGTGGCGGTCGGCGTTGTGGCGGCCGAGGATCCGGCGGAGGCGGTCCGCCGCTTCGAAGCGGTGGGCAGGGCCCGTGTGCGCGACATGCTCGGCCGCGGGCGCGAGACCCCCTTCACGGAGGACGAGGTGGACCTCATCCTCGACACCCCCTCCGGCCGCGGCATCCTCTCCTCGATCCGCTTCAGCGCCGTGGGCACGCCCCAGCGCGTCGCGGAGCAGCTGGCGGGCATCGCCGACTCGACCGGCGCCGCCGAGCTCATCACGGTCCACCACGCGCTCGACCAGGCCGGGCGGCTCGAGTCGCTGCGCCTCACGGCGGACGCCTGGGCCGCCCGCGCCGGCGCCTGAGGCCCGGCAGCTCCGGCCGGCACCGACCCGGCCAGGAGGCCCGCACCGGGAGCCCCGGCGCGGGGCATGGCGCCGCGGCGTGTGCGGTGCAAGGATGGGCGCACCGGCCGCCGCAGCGGCGGCCTCGAGCTCACGGGAGGTGCGCCATGTCGCAACGCGAGGACGAGGAACTCTGGGAGGACGAGATCGCCCCGGAGGGCGAGGATGCGATCATCCGCGAGGAGATCTGGGACGGTGAGGACGACGGCCGCGACGGTTCGCCGGCCACCGGTTCCTCCGACTCCCCGGAGAGCATGGACGAGAACGATCCCCTGCGCCGGCGCGAACGCTTCGCCGGCGAGGACATCGGGGACCTTGCCGGCTCGGGGTCGCACATCGAGGTGCTCGGCGAGGACGACGACGACCCCGAGTGGTGAGGCCCTGACCCCGCCGCTTCACCTGCGGCCCAGGGCCGCCTCGAGCTCGGCGGCCGCCGCCAGCAGCGCGGGCAGCACCCGCTCGCCGGCGCGCTCCGCGCTCTGGTCCTCGGCCGAGCGCAGGGAGACGTTGAGCGCGTGCTCCACGCGGCCGGAGGGGCCGCGCACCGGCACGGCCACCGAGCGCAGCCCGGGCTCCAGCTCCTGATCGATCACGCAGTAGCCGCTGGCCGTCACGGCCTCGAGCAGGTCGACGAGCTCGGCGACGTCCGTGACCTTGGCGCTGGGCGGGGCCGAGGGCAGCGACGCCTCGAGGAGCGGCTCCCAGCTCGCACGGTCGGTGCCGGCCAGCAGCACGCGGCCCATACTGGTCCAGGCCGCCGGGAAGCGCGTCCCCAGCTTGATGTCGACGCGCATGATCCGCTTGGTCTCAACGCGCTGGACGTAGACGACGTCGGTGCCGTCCAGCTCGGCGGCCGAGGCCGACTCCCCCAGCTGCTCGGAGAGCCGCCGGAGCACCGCCAGCGCCAGCTCAGGGAAGGGCTGGCCCGAGAGGTAGGACCAGCCGAAGCCGAGCACGCGCGGCGTGAGCGCAAAGGTGGAGCCGTCGGTGCTGGCGTAGCCGAGCTCCACGAGCGTGTGCAGAAGGCGGCGCGCGCTGGCGCGGGACAGCCCCGCCCTGGCCGCCGCTTGGGACAGGGTGAGCTCGCGGTGCTCGGCGTCGAAGGCCTCCATGACCGCCAGCCCGCGCGCCAGGGACTGGACAAAGAGGGATGGATCCGCGGGCGCCGACGTCCCGGGGGCCGCCGCGTCCGTTGCGCGCGAAGCTGTGCTCATGCCTCGATCGTAGCCAGCGCCACTGGGACGCGGGCGCGCAGCTCCTCGAGGTCGATCCCGTGCGTTGAACGCACGCGCACACCGTCGGGCCCGAGCAGGAAGACGGCGGACTCCGTGTAGACGCGCGTCACACAGCCCAGGCCCGTCACGGGGTACTCGAGCGTGTCGACGAACTTGGCCACGCCGTCGCGCGTGAAGAGGCTCATCATGACCCACGTCTGCTTGGCGCCGATGGCCAGGTCCATGGCGCCGCCGACGGCGGGGATGGCGTCCGGCGCGCCCGTTGACCAGTTGGCGAGGTCGCCTGCGGCGGAGACCTGGAAGGCGCCAAGCACACAGACATCCAGGTGCCCTCCGCGCATCATGGCGAACGAGTCGGCGTGGTGGAAGTACGCGGCGCCCGGCAGCTCGGTGACGGGGATCTTGCCGGCGTTGATGAGGTCGGCGTCCGTCTCGTCCCCGTGCGCGGCCGGCCCCATGCCGAGCATGCCGTTTTCGGTATGGAGCGTGACGTCCTGCTCCGGCGTCAGGTGATCCGCCACGAGCGTGGGCTGCCCGATCCCGAGGTTCACGAAGGAACCGGCCTCGATGTCCGCGGCCACGAGCGCGGCGATCTGTTGCTTGCTGAGGGGCGCTTCGGTGTTCATGCTGACTCCTTCTGCCGAGAGACGGGGGTGGCCGCGGCGCGCAGCCGCACGAGCGTGTCGACGAAGATCCCCGGGGTGATCACGTGTTCCGGATCGAGCGAGCCGACCGGCACGATCTCCTCCACCTGGGCGATCGTCCGCGTGGCGGCGGTGGCCATGATGGGGCCAAAGTTGCGGGCGGTCTTGCGGTAGACGAGGTTGCCCTTCTCGTCGGCGTGCAGCGCCTTGATGAGCGCCACGTCGGCTTTGAGGGCGTGCTCCAGGACGTAGTTCACACCGTCGATCTCCCGCGTCTCCTTGCCCGCGGCCAGCTGCGTGCCGTATCCGGTGGGCGTGAAGAAGGCGCCGATCCCGGCCCCCGCGGCGCGGATGCGCTCGGCCAGGTTGCCCTGCGGCACGAGTTCCAGCCCGATCTCCCCGGCGCGGTAGGCCGCGTCGAAGTGCCACGAGTCGGCTTGCCGGGGGAAGGAGCACACGATCTTGGCCACGCGGCGTTCCTTGATGAGCAGCGCGAGCCCCTCGTCCGCCTGGCCGGCGTTGTTGTTGACCACCGTGAGGCCGGTGGCCCCGCCCTGCAGCAGGGCGTCGATGAGTTCCATGGGCTGACCGGCGTTGCCGAAGCCGCCGATCATGACGGTGGAGCCGTCGGCGATTCCGGCGACGGCCTCGGCCGCGCTGCCCGCGATGCGTGGTGCCACAGTGGGTTCCTGACGTGTTGGCCGCTCAGGCGGCGTGAGGGTTCTCGAGGACGACGGCGAGGCCCTGGCCCACGCCAATGCAGAGGGAGGCCACGCCGTAGCGTCCGCCGCTGGCGCGCAGGCGGGCCGCGAGCGTCCCGAGCACGCGCAGGCCGGAGGCTCCCAGCGGGTGGCCGATCGCGAGGGCGCCGCCCCACGCGTTGACGATTTCCTCGTCGACGCCCCAGGCGTCGACGCAGGCCAGGGCCTGGGCGGCGAAGGCCTCGTTGAGCTCGACGGCGTCGATCTGGTCCCAGCCCAGGCCGGCTCGGGCGAGGGCCCGGTTGGCCGCCTCCACGGGTGCCTCGCCGAAGTACTGGGGCTCGTTGCCGTGGGCGCCGCGGGACACGATGCGGGCCAGCGGCTCGCGGCCGAGGAGCTCGGCCGCGTGCTCCGAGCCGATCCAGGCGGCGGAGGCGCCGTCGCTCATGGGCGAGGCGTTGCCCGCCGTGACGGTCCCGTGCTCGGCGTCACGGAAGACGGTGCGCAGCCCGGCCAGCGACTCCTGGGTGGAGCCGGGCCGGATGGTCTCGTCGCGTTCGAGCAGGACGCCCCGGCGGCCCACGGGGGCCACCGGCGCCACGAGCGCGTCGTAGTGCCCCGCGTCCCACGCCGCGGCGGCGAGCCGGTGACTGCGGGCGGCAAACGCGTCCTGCCGCTCGCGCGAGATGCCGTGCTTCTGCCGCAGCTGCTCGGTGGCCTCGCCGAGCGAGACGGTCCACCGCTGCGGCATGGCGGGGTTCACGAGCCGCCAGCCCAGCGTGGTGTTGGCCAGCGCGAGGTCCTGGGTGGGGAAGGCGCGCTCGGTCTTGGGCAGCACCCACGGCGCCCTCGACATGGATTCGACGCCGCCCACGAGCACCAGATCGGCATCCCCGACCGCCACCTGGCGGGAGGCGGACATGGCGGCGTCGAGGGAGGAGCCGCACAGCCGGTTGACGGTGGAGCCGGGGATGCTCACGGGCAGGCCGGCCAGGAGCGTGGCCATGCGCGCCACGTTGCGGTTCTCCTCGCCCGCGCCGTTGGCGTTGCCGAACGTCACCTCGTCGATGCGTTCCGGATCCAGCCCCGGCGCGCGCTCCACGAGCGCGCCGATGACGTGGGCGGCCAGATCGTCCGGGCGGTGCGCAGCGAGCGCCCCGCCGATCTTGCCGAAGGGCGTGCGGACGGCGTCGTAGACGTAGGCCTCTGCCATGCTGGCTCCTCGCATGCTTTGTTCACTGTGCGAACTCTTGTTCTCCTAATGAACACGGTAGCGCATACACGAGGCACCGTGCCAGGGCCTGCTGTACGGTCGAGCCATCCAGTCCGTCGGCGCAGGAGGCCCAGGTGGAGACCCACGTTCACAGCGAGATCGCGGACGGCCTCGGCCTCATCACGCTCAACCGCCCCGGCAAGATCAACGCCCTCACCCCCGGCATGGTCGACGCGATCGGCCAGAGCCTGCGCGCCTGGCGCTACGCCCCCGAGGTCAACGCGGTGGTGCTGCGCGGCGAGGGGGAACGCGGCTTCTGCGCCGGCGGCGACCTGGCCGGCTTCCACGACGCGCTCGTGGACGGGCGCGAGGACGCCTTCCTCGAGGTCCTCGCCGCGGAGTTCGAGCTCGCCGCGGAGATCGGCTCCTACCCCAAGCCCATCGTCGCGATCATGCGCGGCCTGACGCTCGGCGCGGGCCTGGGCCTGGCGGGCCAGGCCTCGGTGCGCATCGTCACGCCGGATTCCCGCCTCGGCATGCCGGAGGCGCGCATCGGGTATGTGCCCGACGTCGGGGGGAGCCTCCTGCTCGGGCGCGCGCCCGGGCGCGTGGCCGAGCACCTGGCCGCGACGGGCGACACGGTGGGGGCCGGCGACGCCGTCGAGTTCGGGCTGGCTGACTTCTGCATGGCGGCGGACGCCGAGGCCGAGGTGCTCGCCACGCTCTCCGACCTGGCGCAGCTGGGCGCGGGCGAGATCGGCGTGGGGCTTGAGGTGCTGCACGGCACGCAGGCCCCGGCCAGCACGCGGCCGCTGAGTGGCTCGCGCTCCTGGATCGATCACTGCTACGCCGCCCCTGAGTTGGCCGACATCCTCGCGGAGCTCGGCTCCTCGGCCTGGCCCGCCGCGCAGGCCGCGCGCGAGCGCATCCTCGCCAATTCGCCGCTCGCCGCCGCCACGGCCATCGAACTCGTGCGGGCCGCCCGCAACGAGGACGAGCTGCGCGGCGCGCTCGAGCGCGAGCATCGGGCCGCGGCCTTCATGATGGAACACCCCGACCTGGCCGAGGGCATCCGCGCGCGCATCATCGACAAGGACGATGCCCCGGTCTGGCACCCTGCCCGGGCCGATGACGTGGACACCGAGGCGATCCTTGCCGCGCTCGATCCGGAGGAGGACGAGGCGTGGTGAGCCGGGCGCCCTCCCCGAGCGCCCGTGGCTAACTCGGCCTCGGGCGAGGCCGTCCTCGATCGTTCGCTACGGGTGCTGCGGGCGTTCGACGCCGCCCACCCGCGGCTGAGCGCGGGCGAGATCGCCGAGCGGGCGCGGCTTCCCCGCACCACCGCGTACCGGCTTGCCGCCCAGCTGAGCACGCAGGGGCTGCTCGAGCGCCTGCCAGATCACCGCTACCGCGTGGGCGTGCTGCTCTGGGAGATCGCCACGCGCGCCTCGGCCCCGACCGATCTCTCGGTCGCCGCCCTGCCCTTCCTGGAGGACGTCAACCAGGTGGTGCGCCACTCGGTGCAGCTCTCCGTCCTCGACAACGCCGAGGTGCTCATCCTCGAGCGCCTCTCGCGCCCGGGCCACGCCATCAACCAGGCCCAGCGCGCCTCCCGGCTTCCGGTCCACCGCTCGAGCATGGGCCTCGTCCTCCTGGCCCACGCCGCGCACCGCGAGCGCGCCGAGTACCTGCGCCGCCACGGGGAGGCAGCCCGGGCCACGCACCCCCGCCTCGAACACACCCTCGAGACCGTGCGCCTGCAGGGCTTCGCCGTGCTGGACGGCTTCATCGACGCGGAGACCACGGGCATCGCCGTCCCCGTCCTGGGGCCCAAGGGACGCCTCATCGCCGCCCTCGGTGTTGTGGTGCCCGTGGGCTACGACGCCGCAGAGGCCGCGGTCATGTCCCTGCGCACCGCCTCGCGCGGCCTGGCCCGCGCCCTGGCGACACCGCGCCCCTGAACCGGCCACGCGCCGTCGGGCCCCAGCCGCGCCCTAAGCCGGCCCCGCGCCGTCGGGCCCTCGTCAGTGCCCCGGCCGCCCGCGCCGTCGCCCCGCGACTCCCGCTTTGAGGCGAGAAATGCGCTGTGAGGCGCGCTTTCCGCGCCTCACAGCGCAGAACCCGCCTCACAGCCCAAGGCACGACGACGGGCGGCCCCTCCCAGCCCGACCTCATCTTCCGTTGGTCCCATTCAATGGGACACGCCTCGCCCGCCCTGCGTGACCCGCCACACACTGAGAGCCCCGGGCCCTCTGCGGCCCCCAGCGAAGCGAAGGAGCTTTCGTGAGCGCAGTGCAGCACTCCACCCGCGTCGGCATCATCGGCGGCGGCCCCGCCGGGCTCATGCTCTCCCACCTGCTCTCGTGCGCCGGGATCGAGAACCTCGTGGTGGAGGCGCGCGACCGCGACACCATCCACCACACCCACCGCGCCGGCATCCTCGAGGCCGGCTCCGTGGCGATGCTGAGGGACACGGGCGTGGACGGGCGCATCGACACGCTCGGCGACGAGCACTCGGGCATCGATCTGCGCTTCGGCGGGGAGTCGCACCTGTTGGACTTCCGCGAGCGGGTGGACGCCACCGTCACGCTCTACGCCCAGAACGAGGTCTTCCTCGACCTCTCGCTGGCCCGCGAGCGGGACGGGGGCGAGGTGTACTACGAGGCCACCGTGAGCGAGCTGTTCGACGTCACGAGCGCCCGCCCCGGCTTCGCCTTCACCGACAAGGAAGGGGCCCGCCACGAGGTGCGCGCCGACCTGATCGTGGGGGCGGACGGCTCGCGTTCCTTCACCCGCCGCTGGATCCCGGAGGCCGAACGCACCAACTACACGATGGAATACCCCTTCGCGTGGTTCGGCATCCTCACCGAGGCGCCCAAGAGCTCGCCCGAGCTGATCTACGCGCGCTCCGATCGCGGCTTCGCCCTCATCTCGCAGCGCTCCGAGACGGTGCAGCGCATGTACTTCCAGTGCTCGCCGGAGACCTCCGCCGAGGACTGGAGCGAGGAGCGGATCTGGGACGAGCTGCAGGCCCGCGTGGCGGGGCCGGACGGGTTGGAGCTGAAGACCGGCCCCATCTTCGACAAGACCGTGCTGCCCTTCCGCTCCTTCGTGCGGGCGCCGCTGCGCCACGGGAACCTCTTCCTGGCCGGCGATGCCGGGCACACCGTCCCGCCCACGGGTGCCAAGGGCCTGAACCTCGCCTTCGCCGACGTCAAGGTGCTCTTCGAGGCCATCGACTCCTGGAACGGCGCGGGCTCCCGCGCCCTGCTCGACGCCTATTCCGACACGGCGCTAAAGCGCGTGTGGAAGGCCCAGCACTTCTCCTACTGGATGACCTCCATGCTCCACACGCGCGCCGATGCAACCCCCTTCGAGCACGCGCGCACCCTCGGCGAGCTCGAGTCCGTCGTGTCCTCCGAGCACGGCAAGCGCTACCTCGCCGAGGCCTACACGGGCTGGCCCCACGCCTGAGCCCCCTCCCCCTTCCCTTCACCAGCTTTTCCTCCCCCAAGGAGACCCCATGAGCCAGGACAACGCGGCCCTCGACCCGGCGGCCACCGCCGACTCGCAGGCCACCATCAGCGCCGAGATCGAGGCGGCCCACGCCGGCTACGCGCGGGACCTCGCGGCGGGCGGCGCCGAGGAGACGCAGCCGCGCGTGAACTTCCCTCCCTATCGCTCCTCGCTGCTGCGCCACCCCACCAAGAGCCTGCACCACGCCGACCCCGAGACGATCGAGCTCTTCTCCCCCGCCTTCGGCGAGCGCGACGTCCATCCGCTCGAGGCGGACCTGACGATCCAGCACCACGGCGAGCCCATCGGGGAACGCATCGTGGTGGCCGGCCGGGTGCTCGACGGCGACGGGCGCCCCGTGGCCGGGCAGCTCATCGAGGTGTGGCAGGCCAACGCAGCCGGCCGCTACGTGCACAAGCGCGATCAGCACCCGGCCCCGATCGACCCGAACTTCACGGGCGTGGGCCGCGCCCTCACGGGCCCCAACGGCGAGTACCGTTTCACCACGATCAAACCGGCCCCGTACCCGTGGAAGAACCACCACAACGCCTGGCGCCCGGCGCACATCCACTTCTCGCTCTTCGGCACCGACTTCACGCAGCGCATGATCACGCAGATGTACTTCCCCGGCGATCCGCTCTTTGCCCTCGACCCCATCTACCAGTCCATCACCGACCAGCGGGCCCGCGACCGCCTCGTGGCCACCTACGACCACTCGCTCACGAGCCACGAATGGAGCACGGGCTACCAATGGGACATCGTGCTCACGGGCAGCAACCGCACGTGGATGGAGAACGAGGAGGAGGAGCACTGATGAGCAGCGCACCCGAACTGAAGCTGACCCCCACGCCGGGGCAGACGATCGGGCCGTTCTACGGCTACGCCCTCCCGTTCCCGGGCGGGGAGCGCCTCGTGGAGCGCTCGCACCCGGGCGCCGTGCGCCTGCACGGCACGGTCTACGACGGCGCCGGCGTCCCGGTCCCCGATGCGCTGCTGGAGATCTGGCAGCCGGACGAGGACGGCGCCGTCGCCTCGGCGCCCGGCTCGCTCCTGCGCGACGGCTACACCTTCACCGGCTGGGGCAGGCAGGCCGTCGACAACGTTGGCGGCTTCTGCTTCACGACCGTGAACCCGGGCGCCACGGAGCCGGGCAAGGCGCCCTTCATCCAGCTCGTGGTGTTCGCGCGCGGGCTCCTCAACCGCCTGTTCACGCGCATCTACCTGCCGGAGGACGAGGCGGCCCTCGCCGCTGACCCCCTGCTCTCCTCGCTGCCGCCGGAGCGCCGCTCGAGCCTCATCGCGCGACGCGAGGCGGACGGCTCGCTGCGCTTCGACGTGCACCTGCAGGGGGAGAATGAGACCGTGTTCCTCTCCTTCCCCCGCAACGGGGAGGCGTGAGCCGCGGATAGGCTCCGGATCATGCACCCCTCACCGTTCTCCGCCGCCGAGCTGGGCCTCCTCTCCCCCGGGTGGGCCTCGAGCGGCGCCACGATCCTCACGGGCGACGCCGCCCTCACCCGCGCCCTGCTCGTGATCGAGCGGGAGTGGATCGCCGCCCAGGTCGATGCCGGCCTCGCCACCGACGCAGACACCCAGAGCGCCGCCGCCGTGATCGACGAGTGGGAGCCGGACCTGGCCCAGCTCGCTGCGCGCGGCGCCGACGGCGCCAACGTGCTCATCCCCCTCCTGGCCGACTTCCGCGCGCGGCTCATGGCGGCCACCGGGGGGCCGGTGGCGGCCCTCCATCGCGGCGCCACGAGCCAAGACGTCATCGACACGGCGCTCGTCCTCGTCACCCGCGCGGCCGGCGAGGACGCGCTGACGGATCTGCGCGCGGCGAGCGAGGCCCTCGCGGGCCTCGCCGAGCGCCACCGCGGCGACGTCTGCATCGCCCGCTCGCTGACCCAGCACGCCCTGCCCATCACGATCGGCCACCGGGTGGCGCGCTGGATGGTGGCGCTCGACGACGCGGCGGAGGCCTTGGAGGGTGCCCTCGCCTCCCTGCCGCTGCAGTGGGGCGGCGCCGTGGGCACGCTCGCCTCCCTCACCGACACCCTGCGCTCCCGCGGAGACGCCGACCCGGAGGGCACCGCGCGCGCCCTCGTGACGGAACTGGCGCGCCGGCTCGGGCTCGCCGTCCCGCCCACGGCCTGGCACACCCGCCGCTCGCCGCTGACGCGCGCGGCCGCAGCGCTCGCCGAGACGATCGCCGCGTGCGGCAAGCTCGCCTCCGACGTCTTGATCCTAGCCCGCCCGGAGATCGCCGAGCTGGCCGAACCGCACGCCCCCGGCAAGGGCACGTCCTCCGCCATGCCGCACAAGCGCAATCCGGTGCTCAGCGTGCTCATCAAGGAGGCGGCCCTCGAGGCCCCCGGCCACCTGTCGACGCTCTTCCTCGCCGCCGGCCAGGCCGTGGACGAGCGCCCGGACGGCGCCTGGCACGCCGAATGGCAGGCGCTGCGCTCGCTCCTGCGACTGGCCGCCGGCGCGGCGGCCAAGACCCGCGAGCTGGCGGAGGGACTGCGGGTCTTCCCGCAGCGTTCGCTCGAGGTCGCCGCCCTCTTCGGCGACGCCATCCTCTCCGAGCGCCTCGCCGCCCGGCTCGGGCAGCAGCTGCCCGGCGGGAAGGCGCGGCTGGAGGAGCTCGTCGCCGCCTCGCTCGACGGCGGGACGCCCCTGCGCCCCGCCCTGCGCGCGGAGCTGCCGGCTGAGTCGCTGAGCGACGAGGCCCTGGACGAGCTCCTCGACCCCTCCGGCTACCTGGGCCTGGCCCCCACCGAGGTGGACGCCCTCGTGGCGCTCCACCATGCACGAAAGGACACCACAGCGTGATCCCCCAGCTCACCACCTCCCTGCTGACGGCGCGCAGCGACGGCGCGGGCCCGGATCCCTCCCTCCCCGTCCTCGTGGTGGGGCCGAGCCTCGGCACGGGCGTCAAGGCGCTGTGGGGGCCCGCCGTCGCCGACCTCGCGCCCCTCGCCACGGTGGTGGGGTGGGACCTGCCCGGCCACGGCTCGGGCACCCCCGCTGCCGCGCCCTTCTCCCTCGCCGAGCTGGCCGCCGGCGTGCTGCGAGCGGTGGAGGGCCTGCTCGCCGAGGGCTCGCTGCCGGCCGCCGCCCCGCGCTTCTACGCCGGCGTCTCCATCGGCGGCGCCGTGACCCTGCAGCTGGGGCACGATCACCCCGGCGCGTTCGCCGGCCTCGTCCCGATCTGCACCGCGTCCCGGATCGGGACGCCGCAGGCCTGGGAGGAGCGAGCGGCCCTCGTGGAGCGGGCCGGCACCCCCACCCAGGTGGTGGGCTCCGCCCAGCGCTGGTTTGCCCCCGGCTTCATCGAGGCGCAGCCCTCCATCGCCACCGCGCTCCTGCACACCCTGCAGGATGCGGATCGCTTCTCCTACGCCCACGCGTGCCGCGCCCTGGCCGGCTTCGACCTGAGCGGGGACCTCGCGGCCATCACGGATCCGGTGCTGGCCATCAACGGCGAGGACGACACGGTCTGCCCGCCCGGCGACGCCGCCTTCACGGCCTCCCACGTCGCACGCGGCACCGCCCTCGCCCTGCCAGGCGTGGGCCACCTGGCCCCCGCCGAGGCGCCGGCGGCCCTGGCCGCCGCCCTCGGCGCCTTCCTGCGCCCGCCCAGCGCCGCCGCGCCCGCGCGCCCCGGCGACCCCGCGCCGTCGGGCGACCCCGCCCGCCCTGGCGAGCCCGCGCCGTCGGGCATGGAAGAAGGAGCCTGAATGGCCAAGCACCGCCTCCCCGGGGACCCCTACGACGCCGGCCTCGCCGTGCGCCGCGAGGTGCTCTCCGACGAGCACGTGGAGCGCTCGCTCGGGAACCGCACCGAGTTCACCGCCGAGTTCCAGGAGCTGATCACGCGCTACGCCTGGGGCAGCATCTGGACGCGGCCGGGGCTTGAACGCACCACACGCTCGGCCGTGACGCTCACGGCGATGATCGCCGGCGGCTACTGGGAGGAGCTGGAGATGCACGTGCACGCGGCGCTGCGCAACGGCATGAGCCCGGATCAGATCAAGGAGGTCTTCCTCCAGTGCGCCGTCTACTGCTCGGTTCCCGCCGCCAACACTGCCTTCAAGATCGGTGCCCGGGTTTTGGCCCAGTATGAGGGCCTGGACGGGCCGTTCGACGAACGGTAGGTCGGAGAGACCCGATCGTGTTGTCTCTGCAAGACTGGGGCTGACCGGAGTCGCTGACCGGAACCACGGCGCCCGGTGGGCAGCGATGACCGCGCCAAACGGCCATCGCCACTGGAGGAGGAGCAGAGTGGGCGGGATGATCGGAGAGATGCTCCCTTTCGCCGTCGGTATCGCGGCGAGTCCCGTGCCCGTCATCGTCGTGGTACTCATGCTGCTCGGTGCCCGGCCGCGTGCCACCAGCCTCGGATTCGCACTCGGGTGGCTGGTCGGCCTGTCCTGCGCGTTCGGGATCATCGTCGCACTCGTCGAGCTACTCCCGAAGCCCTCGGGTGACGAGCCGAGCCTCTGGGTCGGGCCGCTCCAGCTGGCTCTCGGTCTCTTGTTGCTGTGCCTCGCCGCCACCCAATGGAATAAGCGTCACTGCTCGAAAGACGAACCGCACCTGCCACCATGGATGTCTCGGATCAGCGAGATGGGTTTCGCGCGCTCGTTGAGATTCGGAATCACCGTCGCGGCGGCGAATCCCAAGCACATTGCCTTCCTCGCCGGTGCGAGTGTGAGCGTCGGGGCACCCGCGATGCCCGTGACGACGGTCCTCACGGTCATCGCTATGTTCAGCGTGATCGCCGCCTCCACCGTGTGGCTCCCCACGTTGCTGTTCCTCGTCGCTGCAGAGCGTCTTTCCGCTCCGCTCAGGGTGCTCGGCGATTGGCTGACCCGCGAGAACCACACCATCATGGCTGTGCTGTTCCTCTTGCTGGGGGCGAGTGCCATCGGCGATGGGATCGGTGCCATGTGGGCGTAGCTACGCCCGGTTCGCTTTCATTTAGAACGGCGGCATGGCACTCCGGCCCACCCGGAGAACCGCCGCCCCGTCCACGCGCACCCTCACCTGGGGGCGCCGAGAAGGCGCACCTTCGAGGGTGCGCTGGCACCGTCGTGCTGGGTGAAGAGCCGACCTCGCCGCTCAGGCGGCCTTCTTGGCCTGGACGCGGCGATCCCACCAGCCCTTGAGCAGGAACTTCCCCACGAGAAGCGAGCCGAGCGCGCACACGAGCCACACGAGGACCGGGCTGGCGATCCACGCCGCCACGCCGGAGATGTGCAGGCCGCCCGGGAAGAGCGAGGCAACGATGAGCGCCACGAGCGTGGAGATGAGGCCCACGCCGCCCACGATGGCCTCGGCGTACTTGGTGGCCAGCTTGGTCACGAGCGGCGCGGCGATAGCCTGCATGATCGTGAAGATCAGCACGGCTACGACAAAGCCGGCCGGCTCGAGGCGCACGCCCTCGATGAGCCAACCGGCCAGGAGCAACGCCACGGCCGAGAGCACCAGCGATGCGGCGATGGACAAGAGGGTGCGGATCATGAGTGGCTCCCGGGGCTTGCGGTGGACGATGACTCAAAATATCTCATGGACCAATGCCCGGCGCGAGCCCCGGACGGGTTCCTTCCCCTGCGTGACACGCCTCAGGCGGCCGGCGCGGTGAGCGGATCCGGCGCACTGCGCGTGCGGCCGGCGCCCCCGACCACGGCGAAGCCCTCGCGGACCCAATACTCGTAGCCGCCGATGAGCTCCTTGACGTTGCTGTAGCCGAGCTCGGCCAGGACGAGGGCACCGCGCGTGCTCCCGTTGCAGCCGGGGCCCCAGCAATAAACCACCACCTCGGTCTCCGTGTCCGGGGCGAACCCGCCGATGCGCTCGGCCAGCTGGGCGAGCGGCACGTGCTGGGCCTGCGGCAGATGGCCCTGCTCCCAGGCGGCGTGGTTACGAACGTCGAGGACGAGGGGAGCGCGCCCGGCGGCGCGGGCCGCGGCGAGATCGGCCGGGTCGGTTTCATGGGCGAGCTTGGCGGCAAAGAAGGCGGCGGCGCTGAGGGATTCTGTCATGCCTCCATTTCACCCGTGCGGGGCGCGCGGTTGAAGGGGCTTTCAGCGGCAACGCGGAGGTCTCGCCGGTCTTCCAGCGGTAGTCTCGCCACCATGCCTTTGAATTCACAGCCTGACCTGGACGGCACCGACCGGGCCATCATCCGCGCCCTCCAGGCAGACGGACGGGCCAGTGTGGCGGCCCTAGCGCGCGAGGTCTCGCTCTCCGCCAGCGCGGTGTCGGAGCGTCTGCGCCGGCTCGGCGACGCGGGGATCATCACGGGCTACGGCGTCACGGTGGATCCGGAGGCACTCGGCTACCCCATCACCGCGTTTGTCCGGCTGGCCTATCCTTCCGGGAACTACAAGCCCTTCCACGACCTCGTGGCCACGACGCCGGAGATCGTCGAGGCGCACCACGTGACGGGCGCTGATTGCTTCATCATCAAGACGCACGCGCGCTCGATGGCCGATCTGGAGCGGATCACGGGGCGGCTGGCCACGCTGGGCGGCATCACCACCAACGTGGTCTACTCCAGTCCCGTGCCCGGCCGGCCGCTGTCCCCCGCGAGCTAGCTCCCGCGCGCTCGTTCCGCGCCCGAGCCCCGAGCTCCGAGCCCAACACAGCATTTTTGCCCACCCTTGTTGCGCTTTGCCCGGGGAATTCCCCGGGGCAAAGCGCAACAAGGGTGGGCAAACCCCGGAGGGACGGCCGCCGGGCGGGCAACCCGGGCCGAGCGGAAGAGAGGCGCGGCCTCAGTGCCCCGCGCGGCCCTGCCGCCAGTAGCCCATGAACGCGATCCGCGTCCGGTCCACGCCGAGGTCCCTGACCAGGTGCCGGCGGATCTCCTTGATCACGCCGGCCTCGCCCGCGATCCACGCGTAGTCGTTGGACGCGTTGCCCACGGGCGCCTCCCACAGGGTCACCTCGTCCACATCCACGTCCTCCGGCTCCATGCCGGCGGCACCCGTCGCGGCGGCACCGGAGCTCCCCTCGGACGCGGCCACCCAGGCCGCCGCCTCCTCGTGCACCGCGGGCAGGAGCAGCGATCCCACACCCTGCCCCGGCGAGCGGACCAACCAACTCACCCGCACGCCGTCGGGCGCGTGGACCGGCTGGATCTGGCCCGCCTCCGGCACCTCGATGAGCGCCACGCCGCTCGCGGAGCGCGGCAGCGCGTCAAGCACGGAGCACAGCGCCGGGGCCGCGGTCTCGTCCCCCGCCAGCAGCAGATGCGAGGCGGAACCGGGGCGGAAATCGATGCCGCCGTAGCCCTCGGGGGTGAGCGCGGCGTTGGGGCCCAGGAGGTGCAACACGTCGCCCACCGAGGCACCGGCCGCCCACGCCGCGGCGGGCCCGCAGCCCTCGCCGAGCGAGCCGTCCTCCCCCACGCCGTGCAGCACGAGGTCCACGTCAAGCACCCTCTCGCCGCCCTCCTCGCGCAGCGCGCGCACCGTGTACGTGCGCATCACGCCGCGCTCCGACACGGGCGAGGCCAGCCACATCTTGTACCAGCCGGGGTCCCCGCCCTCGCCCAAGGGCGCCTCGGGGAACAGGGGCGTGAGCACGCGCCCGATCGACGCCTGCGTGGAGCCCTCCGCCGGCACGATCACCTTGAAGCGCAGGTCCATCGTGGCCTCCGGCACACCAAAGTGGGCCAGGTCGGCCCCACCGAGCACGAGCCGGCGCAGGCCCGGCCCCAGCTCGATGACGCGCCGCACCACGCCGCGGAAGGCGAGCGTCTCGGCGTGCTCGGCTGCGGTGCCGATCTGGGTCAGGGCCTGGCTCATCGCTGCTCCTCGGTGTCGCTGTTGCTCTCGGGAAGGGGGTGGTTTCCGGTGCCCGACGGCGCGTGCTCGCCGTGCGCGCCCGGCTCACCCGAGCGGGTGATGACGGCCGCCGCGCCGGCGCGCGGGACCACCATGGGCGTACCGGCCACCGGATCGGGGATGACGACGGTCTCGAGGCCGAGGACGTCGCGCACGATGGGGGTGGTCACGACCTCGGCCGGGCTGCCCTGCGCCACGAGCACGCCGTCCTTGAGCGCCACGAGGTGGTGCGCGTAGCGGGCAGCGAGGTTCAGGTCGTGGAGGACCATGACCACGGTGGTGCCGCGGCGGGCGTTGAGCTCCCACACGGTCTCGAGCACGTCCACCTGGTGCGCCAGATCCAGGTAGGTGGTGGGCTCATCCAGCAGCAGCACATCGGTCTCCTGGGCCAGGGCCATGGCGATCCAGGCGCGCTGGCGCTGGCCCCCGGAGAGGTCGCTCACCACGGCGTCGGCGAGCCCCTGCAGGTGCGTCGCGTCCAGCGCGCGTTCCACCGCGGCGCGGTCCTCGCCGCTCTCCCGGCGCAGTGCCGAGCGGTAGGGGGCGCGGCCGTGGGCCACGAGCTCGCGGACCGAGAGCGCCTCCGGCGTGACGGGCGTTTGCGGGAGCAGGGCCACGCGGCGGGCCAGCGCGCGGGGGGCGAGCCGGTGCACCTCGTCGCCGTCGAGGAGCACGCGCCCCGCGCTGGGCTTGAGCAGGCGGGAGAGCCCGCGCAGCAGGGTTGACTTGCCGCAGCCGTTGGCGCCGACGATCACGCTGATCCGGCCGGCGGGCAGCTCGAGGTCGAGCCCCTTGACGATGTCCGCTCCGCCGTAGTTCAGGCGCAGGCCCTCGACCTTGAGCGCGCCTCCCGGGCGCACCGAGGGGTCGGGGGCAAAGCCGGAGGGCTGCGCCTCCTGGCGGGGATTCTGGGCGGCAGTAGTCACCGCTTAGCTCCGTTCTTTCGAGAGCAACACGAGCAGGAACGCGGCGCCGAGCACGCCGGTCACGACGCCGACGGGCAGGCCGTGGCCGATCCCGAAGAGATGCGCGGCGAGCAGATCTGAGAGCACCACGAGGGTGGAACCGGTCAGCGCCGTCACGGCGAGGTTGCCACGGCGCCCCAGGAGGCGCGTGGCGAGGGGATGGCACATGAAGGCCACGAAGGACAGCGGCCCGACGACGGCGACGGCCACGGCGCACAGCGCCGCCCCGAGCGCCACCACGCTGATGCGGGCGGCGGTGACGCGCACGCCCAAGGCGCGCGCGGCGTCGTCGCCCAGTTCAAGCAGCGCAAGGCGCGGCGCCACGAGCGCCGTCAGGATCAGGAGGACGAGGAGCGACACGGCCAGGATGCCGAGTTTCTCCCACGTCGCGTCGGTGACGGATCCCGTGAGCCAGCGCAAGGCCCCCGCGGCCGAGCGCACATCGGTGCGCGTGAGCAGCAGGTTCACGACGGCGGCGAGGGCCGCGCCGATCGCGATGCCGGAGAGCACGAGCCGCGCGCCCAGGTCCCCGCGGCCGAGCGACATCGCCAGGATCGCGGCGGCCACGGCCAGCGCCCCCAGCAGCGCGAAGCCCGTCAGGGCCCACCCGCTGAGGCCGAGCACCAGCATGCCGACCACCGTGGCGGCCGAGGCGCCGTACCCCACGCCGATGATGTCCGGGCTCGCGAGCGGGTTGCGCAGCAGGCGCTGGAAGAGCCCGCCGGAGAGGGCCAACGCGGCGCCGGCCAGCACGGCAGCGACCACGGCGGGCAGCCGGTCCTGCAGCACCATGAAGCGCAGGGCGCCTCGGCCGCCGCCGGAGAAGACCTCCAGCAGCTGGGCGGGCGAGGCGAGGCGGGCGCCGAGGGAGAGGCGGGCCCAGGCCCCGAGGAGCAGGAGCACCACGAGCGTCGCGCTCAGCAGGCCAATGCGGGCGCGGCGGCTCATGCCAGGCCCCGCTTTCCGCGCCCGGCCACGCGCAGCAGCACGAGGAAGACGGGGGCGCCCACGAGCGCCGTCATGACGCCGACCGGCACCTCGCCGGGAGGGGCGACGACGCGGCCGACGGTGTCGGCGGCCAGCACGAGGATGGGGCCGGCGAGCAGCGTGAGGGGCGCGATGAGGCTCTGCCGCGGGCCGACGAAGGGCCGCAAGGCATGGGGAACCACGAGGCCGACAAAGGCGATGGGGCCGGCGATCGTGGTGGCGGCGCCGGCCAGCAGCACGGCGGCCGTGAGGGCAAGAAAGCGCGTGCGGGCGGGGCTGGAGCCGAGCGAGGCGGCGACGTCATCCCCCAGCGCCAGGCGATCCAGCGCGCGCGAGCAGGCCAGCGCCAGGAGCACGCCGACTGCGAGCACGAGGCCGGGCAGCAGCAGATCCTCCGGCTTGCGGGCCCCGAGCGAGCCCACCTGCCAGAACCTGAAGGTCTCCAGCTCGTCCTGCCCCCTGAGCAGGATCGCCTGTGTCACGGAGGCCAGGCCGGCCCCGAGCGCGGCGCCGGCCAGCGCGAGCTTGAGCGGCGTGGCGCCACCGGCCCCGCGGGCGGCCACAAGGTGCACCACGAGCGCCGTCGCGGCGGCCCCTGCGAGGGCAAACCAGGACAACGTACCCACGGCCGCGGCGCCGAAGAGACCGATCCCGGCCACGACCGCCAGAGCCGAGCCGGCATTGAGGCCGAGCAGGCCGGCGTCCGCGAGCGGGTTGCGCGTCGCCGCCTGCATCACGGCTCCGCACAGCGCCAACGCCGCACCCACCAGGACGCCGTTGATGGTGCGCGGGATGCGCGTGGAGATGACGATGCCGGCGTCCCCGGCCCCCGCCGGGTCCACGAGCGCTTGCCACACCTGCTCCAAGGAATAGCCACGCGCGCCGAAGGCCAGGGAGCAGGCCACCGCGAGCGCGAGCAACACCAGCAGCACGAGGGCCGTCAGGCCCACGCGCACCGGCGAGGAAACGCCCTGCGCCCCGGGCACCCGCCGTGAGGCGGGCACCCGGGGCGCGCGGGCGTCGTCGTGCTGTGTTTTCACGATTCCCGAGGAAGAAAGAACGGGGCTTACTTGCCCGCCGTGGCGGCGACGCCGGCGTCCAGCAGCGCGGCGATCTTCTCGACGCCCCAGTCCAGGCTCAGCGGGTTGGCGGCGGAGATGGAGAGCAGGAGCTGGTTGTCGTCGGTGCCCACCAGGCCACCGTTCTTGACGGCCGGGATGCGGCCGAGCAGCTTGTCAGCCTCGATGCTCTGCTTCGTCTGGCCCTCGGGGAACCAGGTGAAGATGATCCGCGAGTCCAGCTCGTCCGCCTTCTCGGCCGAGTAGTTGAAGAAGAAGGCGTCCTTCGTCTCGTTCTCGGTGACGACCGGGGCGAGCTTCATGCCCAGGGCCGTGAGGATCTGCGAGCGGTTGTCCGCGGCGGTGTAGACGTTGATGCCGCCCGTGGCCGGCTCGAAGTTCGCGGCGATGGCCGTGACGTCCTTCAGGTCGGGGTGCGCGGAGGCGGTCTCGGCGAGCTTGGCCTTGGTGTCGGCGATGAGGGTCGTGGCCTCGGCCTTCTTGCCCAGGGCCTCGCCGATCATCTCCGTGGACTGCTCCCACGGGGTGGAGTACGAGGCGACGCCGGGGCCCACGACCGGGGCGATCTCCTCGAGCTTCTTGTACTGCTCCTCGGTCAGGCCGGAGTAGGCGGCCAGGATGACGTCCGGATCGGCGGCGGCGATGGCGTCGTAGTTCACGTCACCGGAGGGCTCGTCGTAGAACGTGGGGGCCTTGTCCGAGCCCTTGCCCGCGCCGAGCTCCTCCAGCTTGGCGTCGGCCCAGTCGGTGGAGTCGTTGGCGTTCATGCCCCACGTGACCTTGGGGACGGCCACGGGAACCACGCCGAGCGCGAGCGCCGTGTCGCCGTTGACCCACGAGACGCTGACGACGCGCTCGGGCTGCTCCTTGATCTCCGTCTCGCCGTAGATGTTCTTGACCTTGACGGGGAAGCTCGCGGCCGACTCGGAGGCCCCGGACGAGCCGGAGGACGAGGCGGCGGAACCGGAATCACCGGAGCCGCAGGCGGTCAGGGAGAGCACGGCGAGGCCGGCGACGGCGGTCGCGGCGAGGGCGCGGCGGGTGAGCTGCATGAGTGAAGTCCTTCGGCGAACGGAAGATGAACCGTCGTCCAGGCTAGAGCCACCTTCGTCGATTAGGCAAACAGTGCATTCCCTAATGTGAGCCCAGCGACAGCATTCTGTGACGAAGACAAGTACCCGATACCCCCCTTGCCTCCATTACCGGCGGGTAGTTTTACTGCTCGGTAGCGTGATGCGAGTCACATAGTGCCGTGCTCCGTGCTCTGGCCGCCCACGCAGTCCATCGCCAGCATCAAGCACCCTTAGCGGAGGTCCCATGTCAGCCCGCGCTTCGATGAGCACGCTCTATCACGCGATCATCACCTCGCTCCTCGCCCTCTTCCTGGTCGCCATGGTGGCCGTCTACGCCCTCGTCAGCTCCAAGGTGAGCACGGGGGCCCAGCAGCTCGACGACGGCATGTCCCAGGCCCATTCCGGGGTCACGGCCCTCGCCGCGGGAACGCAGGAGCTGGCGGACGGCACGGGGCAGGCCCGCACCGGAACCGTCAGCCTCGATGAGGGTGCCGACAAACTCAACACCAAGCTCAACAAGATCAGCGACGGCGGGCAGAAGCTCGCGGACGGCACCACGCAGGCCCTCGAGGGCAGCACCCAGATCAAGGACGGTGCGAGCAAGGCGGGCAACGGCGCTCAGCAGATTGCCACGGGAGCCAAGACGGCCTCCGATGGGGCCGGCCAGCTCGCCGCCGGCGCCACCAAGGCGAATGACGGCGCGCAGCAGATCGCCGCCGGAGCCAAGAAGGCCAGCGACGGCGCCCAGCAACTGGCCCCGGGTGCGGCCACCGCCGCGAGCGGCGCCAAGGAACTCGCCGCCGGCACCAAGCGGGCCGTGGCCGGGGCCGAAAGCCTGTCCGACGGCGCCGCCAACGCGGTGGCCGGAGCCAAGCAGCTGGCGGCTGGCACGCAGCAGCTCGAGGACGGGCTCAGCGAACTGCATTCCAAGGTTCCGGCCCTCACCGCCGGCACCCAGAAGTTGGACGACGGCTCGCAGGAGCTCCTGGACGGCCTGGATCAGCTGCTCGAGACCGCGGACAGCCCGCTCGGCAAGGTCGTGACGCTGGCTGCGATCAAGGACAAGATCAAGGCCCTGCGCGACGGCGGATCCGCCCTCCACGCCGGCGCCGCCGAGCTGAACTCGAAGGCCCCGGAGCTGGCCAAGGGCGTGGCCGAGCTGAAGGCCGGGTCCGCCCAGGCCAACGCCGGTGCCCAGCAGTTGGCGACGTCCACCGACGAGAAGAACCCCGGACTCCCGGTCCTCGCCGCCGGCGCGAAGCAGCTGGCCACCTCCACGGACGAGAAGAACCCCGGGCTCCCCGTCCTGGCCGCCGGCGCCGAACGCCTGGCCGCCGGCAACCAGCAGATCGCCGACGGCGCCGCCCAGCTCGCCGACAAGACCAAGGGCCTCCCCGCCCTCTCCGCCGGCGCAGCGCAGCTCACCGACAAGACCAAGGGCCTCCCCGCCCTCCAGGCCGGCGCCGAACGCCTGGCCGCCGGCAACCAGCAGATCGCCGACGGCGCCGCGCAACTCGCCGACAAGACCAAGGGCCTCCCCGCCCTCTCCGCCGGCGCCGCACAACTCACCGACAAGACCAACGGCCTCCCTGCCCTTCAGGCCGGCGCCGAACGCCTCGCCGCCGGCAACCAGCAGATCGCCGACGGCGCCGCCCAGCTCGCCGACAAGACCAAGGACCTCCCCGCCCTCTCCGCCGGCGCCGCACAGCTGGCCGATCCCACCACGGGCCTGCCGAAGCTGGCGGCCGGCGCACAGCAGCTCGCGGAGGGCAATCAGCAGATCGCCGACGGCGCCACCCAGCTCGCCGATCCCACCACGGGCCTGCCGAAGCTCGCCGCGGGAGCCGGGGAACTCGAGGACGGCCTGCAGCAGCTCGACACGGGCTACCGCACCCAGGCCGTGCAGGCTAACGGGGATCCGAAGGGCCTGCTCAACGCGCTGACCAAGGCGGCCGCCGGTTCCAGCGACCTCGCGACCGGCACGCAGAAGCTACGCGACGGCGCCGCCTCCCTGGACGACGGCGCGGTCCAGGTGAAGGACGGCATCGCCACTCTGAACTCGGGCACCACCCAGCTCGCCGACGGCACCAAGCTGCTGCGGACCCAGTCCTCCGCCGCCTCGCTGCAGGGCGTGCTCTCCAGCCCGCTGGCCTGGCTCCTGCTGGTGCCGCTCGCACTGCTCGTGATCCCGCTCGTGATGCTCGGCATCGCGCGCCGCCGCCTGAGCTAGGCCCGGCGCCCGCCACGGCGCAACGGCGACATCACCACCAGATCCCGCCCCCTTCCCCAGAAGGAGGCGGGATCTGGTGCATTCGCTCCCCGCCGTGCCATGATTGGGATTCACCAATCACACGCCGCCTCGGCAGGCACAGACAGGATCAGCATGGCCCTGCGCGCCCTCGCGCCCTTCCGTCACGCGCCGTTCCGCGTCCTCGCCTCGGCGCTCATCATCAGCGTGTTCGGCCACGGGCTCTGGGCCGTGTCGCTCGTGTACCAGGTGCGCGCGCTGGGCGGCGGCATGATCGAACTCTCCCTCGCCACCACAGCCCTCGCGATCGGCCTGCTCGCCTGCGTGCTCATCGGCGGCGTCGTGGCCGATCGCCTCCCCCGCCGCCGCATCCTGCTCGCCGTGGAAATCGCCGACACCGTGACCGTCGGCGCCATCGCCCTCCTCGCCCTCACCGGCGGCCTCCAGCTCTGGCACCTCGTGGCCGCCGCGGCGCTTGTCGGCGCGAGCGCCGCCTTCTTCTTCCCCGCGTACTCTGCACTGCTCCCGAGCGTGATCCCGGCCGAGGACCTCCTCGCGGCCAACGGCTTCGAGGGAGCCGCCCGCCCCGCGCTGCAGCAGGCGGCGGGCCCGGCCACGGCCGGCTTCATCGTGGCCGCAGCCTCCCCCGGCGTCGCGCTCGCGCTGCTCGCCGCCTGCCACCTCGTGGCGGCCGTGATCCTCGCTTTCCTGCCGCCGGAGCGGGACGCACACCCAGCGCCCGACGACGCCGCCTCGCCTTCCACGCTCGGCTCGCCGGAGGCGGGCCCCGCCTCCGCGGCGGACCCGATGGGAACGGCCGGCACCCGGCCGGCTGCCGGCTCGCCCGGCGGCGAGCCGGGCACCCATGGCGACCCCACGCCGTCGGGCACCACCTCCCCGTTCAGGGACGCCATCGAGGGCGTCAAGTACACGGTGCGCACGCCGTGGCTGTGGTGGACGCTGCTCTTCGCGTGTGTCTCGGTGCTGAGCACCGTCGGTCCGCTCGAGGTGCTCCTGCCGTTCGTCGTCTCCGATCAGCTCGGTGGCGACTCGCGCATGTTCGGCGGCCTGCTCGCCGTGGCCGGCGTGGCGGCCATGCTCGGCTCGCTCTTCACCGCCTCGCGCCCGCTCCCGCGGCGCTACCTCACGTGGATGCTCGTGGCCTGGGGCCTCGGCACGCTGCCGCTCGCGGCCGTCGGCTTCCTCAGCTCGTGGTGGCTCGTGGCGATCGGGGCATTCATCTACGGGGCCACCGGGGCCTTCGGCCAGGTCATCTGGGGCACGCTCCTGCAACGTCGCGTGCCGCGACACATGCTCGGCCGCGTCTCCTCGCTCGACTTCTTCGTCTCGCTGGCGCTCATGCCGCTCTCGATGGCGCTCGCCGGACCGCTCGCCACGGTGCTTCCCATGTGGAGCATCTGGGTCGCGGCCGGCGTCGTCACCCCGCTGGTCGCCGCCCTCGCGTGGTGGCGCGGGCGCCTCGGCGAGGACGAGCTGGCGCACCCGCTGCACCTCGCCTCCCGCGCCGAGAGCCGCGAAGAGGTCGGACCCGCCGCACCCCGCGGCGACGCGGCCAGAGATCAGGCACAGGGCTGAGACTGCCGGGAGGCGGCCGCCTCCCGGCAGTCGCCGGACGCTAGGCTCGTGACGTGCGGGAACGGCCGGTGCGAGCGGGCCTGCCCGCACCACGGGGCACGAGCACGGGGCACGAGGGAGTTCGGAGGAGAGCATGCGGGTGTTGAGCGTGAGGAACGCCTGGCGTTCCCTCCTGCGCCGCGACAATGAGGCGGCCCCCTCCGATTGGGAGCGGCCGGCCCCCGGTCCGGCCGCCTACCGCCTCGACGTCATGGCCGCGCTGCTGTGGTGCGCCGTGGGCGTCCTCTCCTGGTACCTCACGGACCAGGCCTCCGATGCCGACGAGCGCGTGGTCTGGTGGCAGGCGCTCGTGTGCTTTGCCGTCATCACGCTCCCCCTGGCCACGCGCCGCCGCTTCCCGCTGACGTCCCTCTTGCTGGTGAGCGCCGCCTTCCTCGTGATCGGGCTCGTGGTCCCCCTCATCGGGCTGCAGATCGTCTACCAGGCCGCGTACTTCGCCTCCCTGTACTCAGCGGCGGCCTGGGCCAAGGAGTCCCGCGCCTTCTGGGTGTGTGCCGCGCTCGTGCTGGGCGTCATGTTCACGTGGGTGATCCTCAACCTCACGCTGGCCAGCAGCGTGGAGCGGCTCCTGCGCAACCTCCCGGAGCAGCACGGCCCCGTGCCTCCCCTGCTCTCCATGTCCCTGTACAGCCTGGCCATGAACGTCGCCTTCTTCGGCGGGGCGCTCTACTTCGGACGGCGCGCGCGGGCCGGCGCGTGGCAGCGCGAGACGCTCGAGGTGCAGGCCGAACAACTGCGCGTGCAGTCCCAGGAACTGGCCCGCAGGGCGGTGGTCGACGAACGCCTGCGCATCGCCCGCGAGCTGCACGACGTCGTGGCGCACCACATCTCGGCCGTGGGTGTGCAGGCCGCGGCGGCACGGCGCACGCAGGCCAAGAGCCCCGACACCTCCGCGCGGCTCCTGGGCCAGATCGAGGACTCGAGCCGCCAGGCGCTGGCCGAGACCCGCGCGCTGCTCGGCGTCCTGCGCACCGACACGTCCACGGGATCCGGTCCGGACGAGCGCGGCGAGCGCAGCCCCGAGCCCGGGCTCGGCGACCTCGAGGGTCTGCTCGATCGCAGCGCCCAGGCCGGCGTGAGCGTCACGCTCAGCCGCGTCGAGGAGCCGGGACTCACGCTTGACGCGGTGCCGCGCAGCCTGGGCCTGTCGCTGTACCGCGTGGTGCAGGAGGCCCTCTCCAACGTCCGCCGGCACTCCACCGCGACGAGCGCCACCGTGGTCCTGCGCACCGGGGCGCCGGCCGGAGACGCGGCCGGGGAGGCGTGGGTCGAGGCCGAGGTCCTGGACAACGGCCGCCCCCGCCGCGGCACCTCCGGGGGCGGCTTCGGCGAGCGCGGCATCCGCGAACGCGCCGCCCTGCACCACGGCGAGGCCGAGATCGGCCCGCGCACCGCGGGAGGGCCCGGCGGCGGCTATCGCGTGCGCGTCAGGTTCCCGCTCCAGCGCCCGACGGCGGGTGGCCGGGCGGGTGATGCGGGCGGCGGTCAGGCGGTCGGTGCCCAGGCGGGCGGCGGCCAAGCGGTCCGCGCCGTGGAGAGCGAACGGCAAGCGCCCACTCCCCCCGAGGCAATCCATCCCCAACGACAGGCGAAGCAAGCATGAGCGGCACCGACACCCCGATCCGCGTCCTCCTGGCCGACGACCACGCCGTGGTGCGCGAGGGCATCGGTCTCATCCTCTCGGTGGAGGACGACGTCGAGGTGGTGGGGCAGGTCAGCGACGGCGCACAGGCGGCAGCGTTTGTGGCGGAGCACCCGGTGGACGTGGTCCTCATGGACATCCAGATGCCGGGAACGGACGGCATCGAGGCCACGCGGCACATCGTCGCCTCCGGGGCCGCGTGCGGCGTGGTCATGCTGACGACCTTCGAGCGCGAGGACTACCTCTTCGACGCCATCACGGCCGGCGCCTCCGGCTTCCTGCTGAAGAACGCCGAGCCGGAGGTGCTCGTGGACGCCGTGCGCGCCGTGCACGCTGGCCAGGCCCTCCTGGCGCCGGAGGTCACCCTCAAGGTGCTGCGCCGGGTGGCCCAGGACGCCGGCGCCTCAGCCGGAGCCGGGGCGGCGCCGTCGTCGTCCTTCACCGCGTCGGTCCCGCCGTCCGAGCCAGCCGCACCGGCGGCGCCGTCGTCTCCCTCCGCCTCGCCCCGGGCCCAGGCGACCCCGCCCGCCTCCCCCGGCCCCGCGCCGTCGGGCACCGGCACCCTCCCGGACCTCACCCCGCGCGAGCACGACGTGCTCGCGCTCCTCGCCGAGGGCATGTCGAACCAGGAGATCGCCGCGGCGCTGTTCGTTTCGGAAGCCACGGTCAAGACCCACCTCTCCAACGTGCTCGCCAAGCTCGGCGCACGGGACCGCGCCCAGGCGATCGTCGCCGCCTTCCGGCTGGGGATCGCCAGCGCCTAAGGACCCTCCGCCGTTCGGTTGAACTCGGGCGTTCAGCCCCGTGGCCGAGGCGCTGGGCACCGTCGCGGCGATAGCGTCGAGGGCAACGGCGCACCCGGCGCCGCCTGGCCCCTGGAGGCAGCATGCTCTCGGTCCGCGGACTCACCCGCCGCTACGGCGACACCACGGTGGTCGACCACGTCAGCTTCGACATCCCCACCGGGATGATGACGGGCTTCGTGGGCGCCAACGGTGCGGGCAAGACCACCACGATGCGCATGATCATGGGCGTGCTCGCCGCCCATGCCGGCGAGGTCGCCCTGGACGGCGGCCCCCTGACGCGCGAGCTGCGCGCCACCTTCGGCTACATCCCGGAGGAGCGCGGGCTCTACCCCGATCAGCCCGTGCTGGATCAGCTGGGCTACCTCGGCGAGCTGCACGGGATGTCCCGCCGCGCCGCGCTCTCCGCCTCCGCCGAGCTGCTGGAGCGCTTCGACCTGGGGGACAAGGCCAAGGCCAAGCTGGATTCGCTCTCCCTCGGCAATCAGCAGCGCGTGCAGATCGCCGCGGCGCTGCTGCACTCCCCGCGCGCGCTCATCCTGGATGAGCCCTTCTCCGGCCTCGACCCGGACGCCGTGGACTCCATGGTTGACCTGCTGCGCGAGCGCTGCTCCGGGATCCCCATCCTCTTCTCCTCCCACCAGCTGGACCTCGTTGACCGGCTCTGCGATCACCTCGTGGTGCTGCAGGCCGGCCGCGTGGTCGCCGAGGGCGACGCGGACGAGCTGCGGGAGGCGGGCCAGGCCCGCCACCGCCTCGTGACCCTGCCCGACGCCGGGTGGGTGCGTTCCCTGCCCGGCGTCACCGTGCTGGACGTGGACGGTCCCAGCGCGCTCGTGGAGCTCGCCGACGAGTCGACGGCCGGCGCGCTCGCCGCCGAGGCCGTCCGCCGCGGCGAGCTCCACGAGTTCACGCGCGTCCTGCCCTCCCTGTCAGAGATCTTCCGCGAGGTGACCCGATGAGCACGCAGACCAGTCTCAGCACGCCCCCGGAGACCGGGCGCGGCGGCGCAGCCGCACCGCGCGGCGAGGTCCGCCCGCCGTGGCTCGTGGTGATGCTGCACCAGATCTCCGTCACGGTGCGGCGCCGGGCCTTCCTCGTCTCCACGGCGATCACGGCGCTCATCATCGTGGCCGGCGTGGTGGCCTTCAGCCTCCTCTCCACCAAGGTGGAGAGCTACACCGTGGCCGTGCCGAGCCAGGAGATCGCGACGATCGTCTCCGAGGCGCAGGCGACGGCCGGCGGCGAGGCGGCCAAGCTGCAGCTGAGCGCGCAGGTGGAAAGCGATCCGATCGCGGCCGTCCGCGACAAGGGGGCCGACCTGGCGCTGACCCGCACGGCGGAAGGCTGGAGCCTGACGGGCCGCGACTCCGTGCCTACCTCCGCCCAGGCCGTCCTGGGACAGGCCGTGGAGCGGGCCACGATCCAGGAGCACGCCGGCGCGACGGGCACGGACTGGGCCAGCCTCACGGCCGGCTCGCAGCTGAGCGCGCACCTGCTCGAGGGCGACGCCCAGCGCACGGCCATGGCGGCCGCCGTCGGCTACGTGTTTGCCATGCTCTTCTACCTCGCCTCGATCCTCTTCGGCATGCCGATCGCCACGTCGGTGCTGCAGGAGAAGGCGAGCCGCGTCGTGGAGATCCTGGCCGCCACGATCCCGCTGCGCCAGCTGCTGGCCGGCAAGATCCTGGCCTCCATGATCGTCTCGGTGCTCCAGCTGGCCCTCTACGTGGGGGTGGGCCTGCTGGCGCTCGTCCTCAGCCCGGCCGATCTCGGTTTCACGGGCGTCATCGTGTCGACGGCCGGCTGGTTCCTCGCCTTCTTCGTGGCCGGCTTCCTCATCCTGGCCGCCGTCTACGCCGCAATCGGGGCGATGGCCCACCGCGGCGAGGACCTGCAATCGGCGCAGGTGCCCATCATGGTGGTGCTCGTCGGCACGCTCGTGGCCGGGCTCGCGGCCAAGGGCCAGGCGCTCGTGGTCCTCTCCTTCATCCCCGTGGTCTCCTCGGTGACGATGCCCGTGCGCATGCTGCAGTCAGACGTCCCGTGGTGGCAGACCGCGCTCGCCCTGGCCCTGAGCCTCGCCACGGCGTTCCTCCTGGTGCGCGTGGGCGGCAAGGTCTTCCGCCTGGCCGTGCTGCACACCGGCGGCGCGCTGAACTGGAAGCAGGCGCTCGCGCTCAAGGACTGAGCGCGCTGCTCCCAGCCGGCGCCCCGCTCCCGGGTGCCGGCCACGCGTCCGCCCCGGCCACGCGGCGTCGGACACAAAACGGCCCGATCGCTTCAGAACTGCCGCAAGGTTGCAGCAGTTCCGAAGCGATCGGGCCGTTTGGCGCGCGGCGTTAGGCGCCGGTGCCGAGCGCGATGACGCCCAGCGCGCGCTGCGGCAGGTCGTTGACGGTGCCGAAGCGGTGCGCCGTCATGGAGACGGCCTGCTCACGCACGAACGGCAGCATCTCGACGCGGCCGGCGCTCGTGACGGGCTCGGCGTAGACGGCCACGTCCGGGCGACCCTGGGTCGCGGCAAAGGTCGCGGCGACCGTCTCGGGTGCGTCGGGGCCCGCGATCCGCAGGCGCTCCACCTCGCGCGGGCCCGCCTGAGCCGCACGCGCCGCGCGCTGCTCCCAGCCGGCGAGCGCCTCGACGTGCACGGTGGCGCCGGCCGAGCGCAGCGCCGCGACGGCCGGCTCCGGGAAGCCAGCCGGCACCGAGACGCTCAGTGCGGGGGCGGCCGCGGTGCCGGAGCCCTGGGCCGTGGCGGCGTGGGCCCGCAGGCCGGCCGCCACGACGCGCACGCTCTGCGCCACGTCCTGGGCCGAGGCGCCGGCGGCGCGAACGGTCACCGGGACCGGACGGTAGCGCAGGGCGTTGATCTCCACGCCCACGCGGGAGACGTCCATCTGGCCCTCGAAGCGGCGCACGGCCTGGACATCGGCGCCCGTGGCGGCGCGCAGCCACGCCGCCTCCGGCTCGGGGAGCACGGCGGCCGTGGCCTCGACGAGGCGCGACGCCGCGTCGCTCGGCTGGGTGCCGGTGCTCGCCGCCGGGGCGGCGTCCTCCCACTGGGACAGCCCGACCAGGTAGTTCGGGCCGCCCGCCTTGGTCCCGGCGCCCACGGCCGAGCGCTTCCAGCCGCCGAAGGGCTGGCGCTGGACGATCGCGCCCGTGATGCCGCGGTTGATGTAGAGGTTGCCCGCCTCGACGTGCTCGGCCCAGTAGGCGATCTCGTCGGCGTCGAGCGAGTGGATGCCGGAAGTGAGGCCGTAGTCGATCGCGTTGACGTGGGCCACGGCCTCCTCGAGCGTCGCCGCCGTCATGACGCCGAGCACGGGACCGAAGTACTCGGTCAGGTGGTACTCGCTGCCGGGCTTCACGCCCGTGCGCACGCCGGGGCTGAAGAGGCGGCCGGAGTCGTCGAGCGCGGCGGGCTTGAGGGCCCAGGACTCGCCCTCGCCCAGCTCGCTCAGGCCGCGGCGCAGCTTCTCCTGCGGCGCTTCGATGACGGGGCCCATCTGCGTGCGCGGGTCGGTGGGCCAGCCCACCTTGAGCGAGCGGGCGGCGTCGATGAGCTGGCGGTGGAAACGCTTGGAGGTCGCGGCGCGGCCCACGAGGATCACGAGCGAGGCGGCCGAACACTTCTGGCCAGCGTGGCCGAAGGCGGAGAGCACCACGTCCTTGGCGGCGAGGTCCAGGTCGGCCGAGGGCGTGACGATGATGGCGTTCTTGCCGGAGGTCTCGGCCAGCAGCGGCAGGTCCGGGCGGAAGCCGCGGAAGAGCTGCGCCGTCTCGTAGCCGCCCGTCAGGATGAGCCGGCCCACGGCGGGGTGGGAGACCAGCTGGGTACCCAGCTCGCGCTCGCCGAGGTGCACCAGCGCCAGGACGTCGCGGCTCACGCCGAAGTCGTCGAACGCGGCCCAGAGGCACTCGATCATGACGGCGCCGGAGCGCTTGGAGAGCTCGGCCGGCTTGATGATGACGCTGGAGCCGGCGGCGAGCGCCGAGAGCGTGGAACCGGCCGGGATGGCCACGGGGAAGTTCCACGGCGGCGTGACCACCGTGAGGTTCACCGGCACGGCCACGGCGCCGTCGACGTCGGCGAGCTCCAGGCCGAGGCGCGCGTAGTAGTGGGCGAAGTCGATGGCCTCGGAGACCTCCGGGTCGCCCTGGTCGAGGCTCTTGCCGGTCTCGGCGCCCATGACGGCGAGCAGATCGGCGCGGCGGGCCTCGAGGTGCTCCCCCGCGCGGTGCAGCACGGCGGCGCGGCCCTCGGCGCCGAGCGCGCGCCAGGCGGGGGCGGCGGCGAGCGCGGCGGCCACGACGGCCTCGAGCTGCTCCTCCGTCTCGAGATGGGCCGCCTCGATCGTGGCGGTGCCCAGCTGCGTGGAGGCCATGGCGGTGACGATCTCGCGACCCCACGCACGGTTGCCCGGCAGGTCCGGGTCGGAGTCGGCCGCGTTGGCGAACGCCCCGTGCTCGGTGAAGCCGGGCAGCGCCTCGGTGGCGCGGTCCTGCGTGCGGCGCGGTCCGGGGACCACGCTCGAACGCTCGCGCAGCTCGCCGAGGGAGGCGCGGAAGCGCTCCTCCTCGCGGGCAAAGAGCGCCGGCGTGGAGTCGAGCTCGAACACGGCGGACATGAAGTTCTCCTGGCTCGCGCCCTCCTCGAGGCGGCGGATCAGGTAGGCGATCGCCACATCGAACTCGCCCGGGTGCACCACGGGCGTGTAGAGCAGCAGCGCGCCGACGTCGCGGCGCACAGCCTCGGCCTGGCTCGTGGCCATGCCCAGGAGCATCTCGAACTCGGTGCCCTCGGTGATGCCGCGGGCCTGCATGAGCTGGTGGGCCAGCGCCACGTCGAAGAGGTTGTGCCCGGCGATGCCGAGGTGCAGGTTCTTCAGGCGCTCGGGGTAGAGCGCGTAGTCGAGGACGGCCTTATAGCTCGCGTCGGAGCCCTGCTTGCTGCCCCACACGGTCTGCTCCCAGCCGTGCATGCGCGCCTCGACCTGCTCCATCGGCAGGTTGGCGCCCTTGACCACGCGGACCTTGATCGGCGCGCCGCCGGCGGCCACGCGAGCCGCGGCGAACTCCTGCAGCTCGATCATGGCGCCGAGCGCGTCCGGCAGATAGGCCTGCAGCACGATGCCGGCCTCGTAGCCCAGGAACTCCGGCTCCGAGAGCAGGCGCTGGAACACGGCAAGCGTGAGGTCCAGGTCCTTGTACTCCTCCATGTCCAGGTTGATGAAGGTGCGCGGGCTGGAGTCGCGGGCGGCGCGGTAGAGCGGGCGCATCTTCTCGACGATGTGATCCACCGCCTCGTCGAAGGCCCAGTGATTGTGCGGCGCCACGGTCGCCGAGACCTTGATGGAGACGTAGTCGACGTCCGGGCGCTGGATGAGCGCGAGCGTGCCGGCCAGGCGGCGGTCCGCCTCGTCCTCGCCGAGGATGGCCTCGCCCAGCAGGTTGATGTTCAGGTCGGTGCCGTCCCCGCGCAGCTTGGCGATGGACTTGCCGAGCTTGGCGTCGGTCGCGTCGATGATGAGGTGGCCCACCATGGAACGCAGGGCGCGGCGGGCGATGGGCACGACGACGCCGGGCAGCACGGGCGCGAGGGCGCCGCCCACGCGGACGGCCGCCTTCAGGTACCAGGGGAGGAACGCGGGCACGCGGGGCGCCAGGATCTTCAGCTCGCGGGCGGCCACCCGCAGGTCCTCCGGGCGCACCACGCGGTCAACGAAGCCAACGGTGAAGTCGAGGCCGGCCGGGTCCTTCAGGACGCCGGCGAGGCGCTGGGCCGAGACGTCGGCGGGGATGCCGGAGGCGGTGCCGAGCCAGCGGCGCACCTGCTCCACCGACTGATCGGCGAGGTCCCACGGCCGGGCCGCGGTGGCGTCCGGCGCGGCGGGCAGCTGGGTGTGGCTCAGGCGCGAGGCGGGGGTGAGGCCCACTGCGGGCGTGTGGCCCGCGCTGGCGGGGGCGCCGTGCGGCGCTGCGCCGCTGGTGCGCGGCGAGGAGTCGGTGCTCATGAGGGGTGCTCCTGGGACGGAACGGGCGCCGGGCACTCCCCGGCATGTTCAAGTATCGAAAGTCCGGCCGTTCGGATACAGCGATAAGATGTGAACGGTAGTGTTCGTTTTTCTCGAACATTCTGAAGGGGTCACCGATGCTGGATCTTCACCGACTGCGGCTCCTGCGCGAGCTCGCCCTGCGCGGCACCGTGCTGGCCGTCGCCGAGGCGCTGAACTACGCGCCCTCCACGGTCTCCGCGCAGCTGGCCAGGCTCGAGAAGGAGGCCGGCGTCGAGCTGCTGCAGCCCTCCGGCCGCGGGGTGCGACTCACACCGGCGGCGCAGGTCCTCGTGGCCCACGCCGAGGAACTGCTCAACGGCATGGAACGCACGCAAGCGGCGCTCGCCGCCTCGCAGCACGAGGTCAGCGGCACGGTGCGCCTGTCGATGTTCCAGACGGCGGCGCTCGCCCTACTCCCCGGCACCCTGCGCCGCCTGCGCTCGGAGCACCCGCTCCTGCGCGTGGAGATGACCCAACGCGAACCGGAGACCGCCCTGCGCCAGACCTGGGCGCGTGAATTCGACGTAGTGGTCGCGGAGCAGTACCCGGGTCACGCAGCCGAGCACTTCCCCGACATGGAGCGCACGCCGCTGGCACTCGACCCCCTGCGCCTCGCCGTCCCGCCCGAGTCCACCGGCTCCTTCGCCGGCGTCGACACCCTGGCCGATGCAGCGCGGGTTCCCTGGGTCATGGAGCCCGCGCCGGCGGCCAGCCGACACTGGGCCCTGCAGCAGTGCCGCGTGGCCGGGTTCGAGCCGGACGTTCGCTACGAATCCGCAGATCTGCAGGCCCACCTGCAGCTCGTCGAGGCGGGGCTCGCCGTCTCGATCCTGCCCGGCATCCTGGGCGGCTACCGCACGCCGCAGGCCCGCTGGGTGGACCTCGATCGCGACCCCCACCGCGAGATCTTCATCGCGGTGCGCTCCTCCTCGGCCCAGCACCCGGCGGCCGTGGCCCTGCGCCGCGCGCTCGAGGCCGAGGCTGCCGACCTTCAGGCGGGCCAGGCGGCCCCTCCCGCCTGAGGTGACCCCGCCGTCGTGCATCGCCCAAGGCACCGCCCGTGAGTCAGGTCACAGAATGGTTACAGCGGCGAGACGCACTTGACCACACGCCGGACGAACCCTAGCCACGGGGCCCCGAGTGCGGCACGCTTCCGGGCATGTCATCCGCACAGACCTGGCAAATGGCTGCCATCATCGTCTACCTCGCCGCCATGGTCGGCATCGGGCTCTACGCCTGGCGCAAGACCAAGACGGGCGAGGACTTCCTGCTGGCCGGGCGCGATCTCAAGCCCGGCGTCGCCGCCCTGTCCGCCGGCGCCTCCGATATGTCCGGTTGGCTCCTCATGGGCCTGCCCGGCGCGCTGTACCTGACGGGCCTCGTGGAGGCCTGGATCGCGATCGGCCTGACGCTCGGCGCCTGGCTGAACTGGTTCCTGGTGGCTCCGCGCCTGCGCGCCTACACGGAGATCGCCAACAACTCGATCACGGTCCCGAGCTTCCTCGGCCACCGCTTCCGCGACAAGACGCACCTGCTGCGCATCGTCTCCTCGGTCATCATCCTGGTGTTCTTCACGTTCTACGTGGCGAGCATGCTCGTCTCGGCCGGCAAGTTCTTCCAGTCCTCGTTTGCGTGGCCGTACCTGACGGGCATGCTCGTCATCGGCGTCATCACGGTGGGCTACACGCTGTTCGGTGGATTCTTGGGGGTCTCCCTGACGGATGTGGCCCAGGGCCTGTTGATGTTTGCGGCGCTCATCGCCGTGCCCATCGTGGCCACGGTGCACATGGGCGGCCCCGGCCGCGTGATCGAGCTGATCAACCAGGCCGACCTCGCCGAGGGCCTGCACCACCTCTCGTGGACGGGCGGCGGGCTCACGGGCCCCACCTTCATCGCGATCGTCTCCGGCCTGGGCTGGGGCCTCGGCTACTTCGGCCAGCCGCACATCCTGGCCCGCTTCATCGCGCTGCGCTCCCCGCAGGACGCGCCCACGGCCCGCCGCATCGGCATCGGCTGGATGGCACTGTGCATGCTCGGCGCCATCGTCACGGGCCTCATCGGCGTCGCCTGGTTCCAGGAGCAGGGCATCCGGCTCTCCGACGCAGACGCCGAGACCGTCTTCCTGCAGCTGAGCCAGATCCTCTTCCACCCGTTCATCGCGGGCCTGGTCCTGGCCGCCGTGCTCGCGGCGATCATGTCCACGATGTCCTCGCAGCTCATCGTGTGCTCCTCCGCCCTCGTGGAGGACCTCGCCGGCCTGCGCAAGGTCAAGGCCTCCCCCACCACGGCCCTGTGGCTCGGCCGCGGCGGCGTGGCGCTCGTGGCCGTCATCGCCGCGATCATCGCCCTGGATCCCACCTCGTCGATCCTGCAGCTCGTGGGCTTCGCGTGGGCCGGCTTCGGCGCCGCCTTTGGCCCCCTGCTGATCCTCGGCCTGTTCTGGCGCAAGGTCACCGCCATGGGCGCGCTGGCCGGCATGGTCGGCGGCGCCGTGGTGTCCTTCGTCTGGGGCTCGCTGCGCCTGGCTAAGAACCCGGGCTTCACGCTCTACGAGATCATCCCGGGCTTCGCCGTGTGCCTGGTCCTGACCGTCGTGGTCTCGCTGCTCACGCGGCAGACCAACCCCGAGGTGGACGAGGAGTTCGAGGCCGTCGTCTCGATGACCAAGAAGACGCCGGCGCCCGTCTGACCCCGGGTATCGCTCAGCGCCGCCCCCGCCTTTAGGCGGGGGCGGCGCTGTTGCGTGCACACGGGCGTGGGCGCCGTCGCCGGGTGGGCCCGCGAAGTGCCCGACGGCACCCGGCCGGTTTCGCGCCAGCGGGGCCCGGGCACGGGGCACCTCAGGCGACGGGCTGAAGATCGGTGCGCGGCCCGAGCACGCTGATGAGCGCGAGCTTCTCGGCGTCGGGCGTGCCGGGGTTGGCCGTGTAGACGATGAGCGTCTGCTCTTGGTCCGGGTCGAGGAGCAGCTGGCAGTTCAGGCTCAGGGCGCCCACCTCCGGGTGCAGGAACACCTTTTCCTGCGTGAAGCGCAGGCCCACCTGATGCTCGTGCCAGAAGGCTGCAAACTCGGGGCTGAGCTCGCGCAGCCGGGCCGCGAGCCGCGCGGGCGTCGACGCGCGGCCGAGCCGCGTTGAACGCTCCCGCAACTGCGCCGTGTACACGCGCCCGTGCTCCTCGTGGCGCTCCTGCGGGTGGAAGCCGCGCGACTCCGGCTCGGTGAACCAGCGGAAGATGAGGCTCGCCCGCTCCCCCGTGAGCGCCGTCCGGTCCCCAGGAGTGCGGCGGCCGGCGGGGTCTGGAGCAGCGTCACCCCAAGCGAGTTGATGACCTCCGCCGGGGTGTCGCGCAGCCGGTCGATGACGCGCTGCAGGCCGGGGCTCACGTGGTCCATGCGCACCGTGCGTTCGGGCGTCGCGTAGCCGGCCAGCGTGAAGAGGTGATCGCGCTCGTCGAGCGTCAGGCGAAGGGTCCTGGCCAGGGCCCCGAGCATCTGCTCCGAGGCCCGCTGGCCGTCACCTCGCTCGATCCTGGCGTAATAGTCGGGCGACATCCCGCTCAGCGCTGCGACCTCCTCGCGGCGCAGGCCGGACGTCCGGCGCCTCGCGCCCCGCGGCAGACCCACGTCCTCCGGCTGGATCGCCTCCCGCCTGCTGCGCAGGAAGTCCGCAAGCTGTGCCCCGTCCATGCCCGTCCCCTCGTCGCTGTGCCGCTCCGGCCGGCGCCAGCCCGAAAACCGGGCCACCCGTCGTCGTGCCCTCCCCATCCTGCCCCCGCGCCCCGGCCGGATCCACGCCCTCTCAGTCAGTGGCTGAAGGGGGCCTGGTCCCGGCGTCCGCCGGGGTGTGGACTCGTCACCAAGACCGGCGCCCAACGGGGGCGCCGCACCGGGAAGGACCTGTCATGACCACCACCGCACAGCCGAACCGAGCCCTCGAGTCCCAGACCGTGCTCATCACGGGAGGCAGCCGAGGCCTGGGCCGCGCCGCCGCCCTGCGCGCGGCCGAGGCCGGCGCCGGCGTCATCCTGAGCTACCGCTCCGCCGAGGCAGAGGCCGCCTCCATCGTGGCCGAGATCGAGGCGGCCGGCGGCACCGCCGTGGCGCTGCAGTTGGACACGGCGGACGCCGCGCAGTTCCCGGCGTTCGTCGAGTCCGTGCGCGGCGCCCTGCGCTCCACGTGGAACCGCGACACCCTGAATCACCTCTACAACAACGCGGGCACGGGCCTGCATCAGGACTTCGCCGACACCACCGAGTCCCAGCTCGATGCGCTCTACAACGTGCACTTGAAGGGCGTGTACCTCCTGACGCAGGCACTGTTGCCGCTGCTGGCGGACGGCGGTTCCATCTTGAACGTCTCCTCGGGACTGGCGCGCTTCACGATGCGCGGCAGCTCGGCGTACGCGGCCATGAAGGGCGCCATCGAGGTGCTCACCCGCTACCAGGCGCTCGAGCTCGGCGCCCGCGGCATCCGCGTCAACACCATCGCCCCGGGCGCCATCGCCACCGACTTCTCCGGCGGCATGGTGAGGGACAACCCGCAGGTGCAGGCCATGGTCGTGGCCAACACGGCGCTGGGCCGGGTGGCCGTGGCCGACGACGTCGCGGTGGCGGCCGTCGGCCTGCTCTCCGACGCCTCACGCTGGATCACGGGCCAGCGCATCGAGGTCTCGGGCGGCCAGGGGCTCTGAGCCAGGAAAGCAACGACGCCGCCCAGGCACCGGGGCTAGGCTGAGGACCATGGCGATCTCTCGTACGCAGACCCGTTTCCTCGCCGCCGCCCCGGAGAAGGTCTGGGACGTGCTGAGCACACCGTCGTTGTGGCCGGCGTTCGCCGACGACGTGCAGTCCTTCACGGTGGTGGGTGAAGAGGTCCTCGTGGGGCCCGGCACCGCGCGCCAACTGCGCCTCGGGGACAAGGTCAAGGTCCTCCCCTCCGCCCGCGTGCGTGGGTCAATCCACGCGCTCACGGCTCCGCCCGCCACCATCACGGCGCTGGAGACCGACGCCGTCCTCGAGTGGACGCAGGCCCAGCCCGGCGGCGGCACCTCGCAGCGCTACGAGCTCACCCCGCAGGGAAGCGGCACCCTCCTGACCCGCCGCACCGAGTCGACGGGGCCGCTCGCCGCCGCGTGGTGGGCGTCGCTGGGCGGCCCGCTCTCCCACGACCTCTCCCCCGTGGCTGCCCGCATCGTCGCCATGACCGGCTCCAACGATCCCGAGGCGGCCTCGGCCCCGCTCGTCATCATCGCCGGCGGCAGCGGCTACCTCGGCTCGCTCCTGGCCTGCGACCTCCTGGCCCGCGGCCGCGACGTCCGTGTCCTGACCCGATCGCCGCGCCCCGGCCAGCCGTTCGAGCAGCTCGCCTGGGACGGCGTCACGGTGGGCCCGTGGTCTGCGGCCCTGCGCGATCCGCGCGGCGTGGACATCGTCAACGTCTCGGGGCACCCCATCGGCGGCGCGGGCGGCGCGTCCGAGATGGCGCGCATGCGCACCTCGCGCGTGAACCCCACGCGCACCCTCGTCGCCGCGCTCAACGCCGCGGGCGTCACGGCCAAGCACTGGGTGCAGGGAAGCGGCGTGGTGCTGCGCGCCGACCCCGAGGAGGGCCCCATCACCGAAGCCACCGTGCCCACGGTCGCCGGCGAGGAGCTGGCCGGCATGACCCGCCTCGTCGAGGAGTGGGAGGCGGCAGCCGCCGACGCCCCGGCCGAACGCCTCAACTACATCCGTACGGGCATCGTGCTCGGTCACGACGCAGCGGCCTTCCGCGCCCTGCGCGCCGTCGCCACCCTCGGCGCGGGCGGCGCGCTGGCCGGCGGCAAGCAGTGGGTGCCGTGGATCCACGAGGACGATTGGCTCGCGATCGCCCGCGCCAGCCTGGGCATGGACCCAGCCGTGAACCTGCCGAACGGGCCCGTCATCGCCGCCGCCCCGCACCCGGCCCGCAACGCCGAGCTCATGCGCGAGCTGCGCACCCGGGTGGCGCCCGCGGGCCTCGGCCTGCCCACGCCCGGCCCGCTCCTGCGCCTCGGCACGGGCGTGCTGCGCAAGGACCCGGCCGTCCTCACGGGCGGCGCCAACGCGACGAGCGCCGTGCTCCCGGCGGCCGGCTTCGCCTTCCGCTTCGAGCGCCTGCCCCAGGCCCTTGACGACATTCTGAACTAGCGGCCCTCCGCGCGCAGGGCGCCCTGCCCCGCGCCGTCGGGCACCTGGGCACCCCGCCGCGCCGCCTGGCGCCGGAGCGCGGCACCAGGCCCCGCGTCGTCGGGCACCTGGGCACGAAACCCGGCCCGCGCCGTCGAGCGCTTGAGCGCGAAACCCGGCCCCGGCGAGGCCGGGCCTAGGCCTCGTCCTCCGGCTCCTTCCCTCCCTCGGGGGATGGCCCGGGCGTGGCGAGGCTGAAGCGCTCCACCACCCGCGGCGCGGGGTACTCGGTGGCCTCCGACGAGGCCATGGCCTCCAGCTCGGCCTCCTCCGCGGTGGCCAGATCGACTTCCCGGCCCCCGTTGCCCTGGGTCATCTGCTCCAGCTTGAGGCGCAGGCCCAGCTCCGAGGCGTCGAAGGAGGCCAGCAGCCCGGCCGTGCACTCCGGCTCGTAGTAGCCCTCGTCGCTCAGCTCCAGCAGGGCGTCGCGGCGGGCCACGATGGAGCGCAGCTTGTGTTCGGCCTGACTCTCGCCCTCGATCTCCTCCACGATGACGTCGGCCAAGCGGGCCGTCACGGCCTCTCGCTGGCGCGCCAGCTCGGCCTCGTCCGGCACGCTCGGCTTCACGGCGCGCACGAGTGGCGCCAGGAGGCCGCCCTGCACCAAGAGGGAGAGCACCGCCACCACGAAGGCGATGAGGACGAGCGAGGAGCGGAACGGCGTCTCGTGCGGCAGCGTCTGGGCGGCCGCCAGCGTCACCGCGCCGCGCATGCCCGCGGCCACCATGACCGTGCCGTCGCGCCACGTGAGGGGCTGGCGTACGAGGTAGTCGATGTCTGAGAGCGCCCGGCGGGTGCGGTTCTCGAGCCGCTGCCAGCGCGACTCGGCCTTGGCCGCTACCTCCTCCTCGGTGCGCAGGAGGCCGCGACGCTCGTCCAGGGCGTGGGCCTTCTTCTTGAGCTTCTTCTGGAGCCGGGCCGTGGTGCTCGCGTCCCGGGTGATGATCTCGTGGGTGCGGCGCATGTCCCGATCCGACACGGCCGATTCCATGGCCTCCATGCGCGGCTGCAGGGCCTGCATGCGGGCGGCCCTGCGGCCGAGGGCCGCGGTCAGCGGCAGCACGTAGGCGGCCCGGATGAGCGTCATCAGCAGGAGCGCCACCACGGCCACGAGCAGGATGACGCCGAGCGAACCCATGGCGCCGGAGCCCTCGGCCATCTCCGTGTGCTCGTGGAGCAGGCTCTTGACCTCCAGGCCCATGATGAGGAAGACCGCGCCCTCCAGAACCAGGGTCACGGCGCGCCACATGGTGCGATCGGAGAGGCGCTGGTCGGCGCTGAAGACGCGGTCCTTCTTGCGCCCCGTGATGATGCCGGCCACCACGGCCGCCACGAGGCCGGAGCCGCCGGCCAGGTCGGTGGGCACGCTGGCCACGAACGGGACAACAAAGGAGATGACGGAGGAGACCGTCGCGTCGCCGCTGCGGGCGCGGGCGAACACGCCGAGCTTGCCGGCGATGAAACCGATGACGCAGGCGACGGCCACGGCGTAGGCGAACTGGCCCACGGCGTGCCACACGGAGAACGAGGCGGCGGCCGCGGCCACGGCGGTGCGCAAGAGCACCAGGGCCGTGGCGTCGTTGAGGAGGGACTCACCCTCCAGGATGGTGGTCACGCGCGAGGAGATGCCCACGTTCTTGGCGATGGAGACCGCCACGGCATCCGTGGGCGAGAGGATGGCCCCGAGCGCGATGCACCAGGGCAGCGCGAGCTCGGGGAAGATCCAGTGGAAGAAGAAGCCGAGCAGCACGGCGGAGACCACCACCAGCGCCACGGCGAGCGAGCCGATCGCGTTGAACTCCCGCCTGAAGTTCATGGCCGGCATGTTCACGGCCGAGGAGAACAGCAGCGGCGGCAGCACCACGGCCAAAATGATCTCCGGCTCCACCTCGATCTCCGGCACGAACGGCAGGAACGAGACGCCGATGCCGATGAGCACGAGCAGCAGGGGCGCCGCGACGCCCCACTTGGGTCCCACCCTCGACGTCACGGCGATGATGAGCACCGCCACGACGCCGACCAGGATGGCTGTCTCGACCGAATCCATGCGCGTCCATTCCCCTCGAGTCCCCTGCGGCGCTCCCGCGCCAAGGGGAACCATTGTGCCCCTCGGCGCCAGTGTTCGGTGCCGCCGGGGGCGACTTCCTCACCGCACGACGGCGGGTGGCCGCCGCCTGCTGTCGGTCCGCCCAGGCGGGCCGACAGAGCAAGAACGGCGGCAGCGTCGTCGGGCATTCCCCGCTTTACCGTCCAGACGGTAAAGAAAGTGCCTCCCAAACCCTTCCGCTGAACTGCGTTCGCCCCCTAGCGTTGGGCGTATGTCTGAGAACACCCCCTCCCCCGCCGACACGCAGGACGCGACACCCTACGCGACCCAGCTGCGCCAGCTCGGCGACATCGACTGGATGCACCTGGACGTGCCGGCGCACCAGGGCCGCGCCGCGAACGCGCCTGGCCTCGCCGACCTCATTTCCGAGCAGACGCTGCGCCGGGACAAGTCCACGCTCTTCACCGATATCAACCAGGCCACGTGGTCCATGGACGCCCCGCCGGAGGGCACCCCGCTCGAGCGCGCGCAGCGCCTCGCGGCCGAGGCCTGGGGCGCCTCCCGCGTGTGGTTCCTCGGCAACGGCGCGTCCTCCGGCAACCACATCGCCACGATGGTCACGCGCGCGCTGGGCCGCGAGACCCTGCTGCAGCGCTCCGTGCACTCCTCCGTCATCGACGGCATGATCCACGCCGGCCTGGAGCCGCACTTCGTGTTCGGTTCGGTCGACCGCGACCTCGGCTCCTCCCACGGCGTCACGCCGGCGCAGGTGGACGAGATGCTCACGGAGCACCCCGGCGTGGCCGCCGTGCAGATCGTCTCGCCGTCCTACTTCGGGGCCGTGTCCGACGTGGCCGGGATCGCCGAGGTGGCTCACGCCCACGGCAAGCCGCTCATCGTGGACGAGGCGTGGGGCGCGCACTTCGGCTTTGCGCCGGGGCTGCCCACCAACGCCGCGCGCCTCGGCGCCGACCTCGTGATCTCCTCCTCGCACAAGAACGCCGGAGCCCTGACCCAGGCCGCCATGCTCATGCTGGGCCACGGGCCCTTCGCCGAGGCGCTCGAGTCCATCGTCGACCGCGTACACCGCTCCTACACCTCCACCTCCACCTCCGCGTTGCTGCTCGGTTCGCTGGACGAGGCGCGCCACCGCATGGCCGTGGACGGGCCGACGGTGATCCCCGAGACCCTCGCCTCCGTGGCGCGGCTGCGCGCCGAGATCGCCGAGCGCGGGCGCTTCCGCGACGCCACGGACGACGCCATGATGTACAGGGACGTGGAGGGGCAGGACCCCTTCAAGGTGGTCATCGATATGCGCCCGGGCGGCCTCTCCGGCACCGAGGCGCACTACCTGCTCACGCGCGATCACCGCGTGGTCATCGAGCTGTCCACGCACGCCGTGATCGTGCTGATGATCGGCGCGACCTCCGAGCTGGACGTGGATCGCTTCATCGAGGCGCTCTACGCGCTGCCCAAGGTGCCGGAGTCGCTCATCACGGCGCCGGCCCTGCCGCGGCCGGCCAAGCGCGCGCGCCGCCTACAGGAGGCGTTCTTCTCGCCCACCGAGCTGGTGCCGTGGGAGGAGGCCGTGGGCCGCATCTCCGCCGACGCCCTCTCCGCGTACCCCCCGGGCATCCCCAACATCCTGCCCGGCGAGGTGCTCACCGAGGAGATGGTGGAGTTCCTGCGCAAGACCGCCGCGATGCCGGCCGGGCACGTGCGTGGCGCGGCCGACGAGCACCTTGACCACTTCCGCGTGGTGTTCGTGGCGCCGCCCGAGGTGTTCTAGCCCGGTTTCTGCGCGCACCCGCGTTGGCCGCTCACCGGCGTCCCCGCCTCGCGACGGCGCGTGGGCCCGGCTCCCAGCCCCGCGCCCGGGCGGGTGTGGGGCTGGGAGCCGGGCCCACGCCGTCGGGCATTGCTGCAATCACATGGTGTTTCTGCGTATCCGGCGACTCTTTGTCGCCGGATACGCACAAAGTGCATGCACCCACTTTGACGGGTGCCGGGAGCCCGACGGCGCGGGGTTGCGTGGCGTGCCGAGGCCAACACGGGTGCCGCGTCGGGGCCCGGTGCTACCTTCGTCGGCATGAGCGAAACGCCGACCGTTCGCCCCGCCACGGTGTACGAGGACGTGGCGGCGGTGCTCGGGCCCAAGAATCCCCAGTCCAGCGTCTGCTTCTGCCTGAGCTACCGCCTCGGCTCGCGCGAGAACAACGCACTCAAGGGGCCGGAGCGCGGCGAACGCGTCCGCGAGCTGTGCGCCCAGACGCCTCCGCCCGGGGTGCTGGCGTATCTCGGGGACGTGCCCGTGGGTTGGGCCGCGGTGCATCCCCGCGCCGCCACGGCGTTCGCGCGCAACCGCAAGATCCCGCACCTGGAACCCGACGCGTGGAGCCTGTGGTGCCTGCGGGTGCGAGCCGGGTATCGCAGGCGCGGGCTCACGGCCGCCCTCATCGAGGGCGCGGTGGAGCAGGCTTTCGCTTCGGGGGCCACGACAGTTGAGGCGTACCCCGTGCGCAACGGCGAGGGTCGGGTGGACACCACCATGGCCTACGTCGGCACCGAGTCGATGTTCGCCGCGGCCGGGTTCGTGGTGGCCTCGCCCACCACGTCCGTTCTCAACGGCTTCGAACGCGTGATCATGACCCGCTCGCGAGCGAGCTAGGCGGGCGTCGGATCGTCGTTGAGGCGCAGCGTGAGGTAGCTGAGGTCCAGCCAGCGCCCGAACTTGGCGCCGACCTGCTTGAGCGTGCCGGCGTACTCGAAGCCGAGGGATTCGTGCAGGCGCAGCGAGCCGGTGTTGTGGGCCTCCACGGCGGCGACCATGAGGTGCTTGCCGGCCGCGCGAGCCAGGGCGATGAGCTCCTCCATGAGCGCCCTGCCGAGGCCGGCGCCGCGCTGGCCGGAACGCACGTAGACGGAGTGTTCAACGCTGTGGCGGTAACCGTCCCACGCCCGGTGATCGCCAAAGGTGGCGTAGCCCAGGACCGTGCCGTTCTCACCCTCCGCCACGATCACCGGGAAGCCGGCCGCCTCGTGGGCCCGCAGCCAGGCGAGGCGATTCTCCTCGTCGACGGTCTCCTCGTTCCAAATCGCCGCGGTGTTCAGCACCGCGTCGTTGTAGATCTCGGTGAGGCCGGGGACGTCTGATGGGAGGGCGGGGCGCAGCTGGAAGGTCACGGGCGCCAGGCTAGTGCGCGCGGATGTCGCGGGTGTTTCGGGGGGCTGGGTGCGCGGCACGGCGGCCTGAGCTCCGGGATGGGCCTCGGTCGGCCCTACCCTGGGGGCATGCGGCACGAGCAAGCACCTGGGAGGATGATGCGGCGGCTCGGCCGCGCGATCTTCTGCGTGCTCGCGCTCGGCGGGGCGCTCTGGTGGGCGCTCGTCTTCGCGGGCGGCTGGGTGCGATCCGCAACCCTCGGCGAGCTCCCTCCGGGGCCCGTCGCCGCGCTGGATCTGCCGCTCTTCGTCCTCGCCTCCGCCCTGGCGGCGGCCGGCGTGCGTTGGGCCGCCGCCGTGGCCGCCCCGTGGACGGCGTTCGTCGCCGTTGGCATGGCGGTGTACGCAAGCGTGACGGGCCTGGCCGGATGGGGTGCCGTGGCGATGATCTGTGCGGCGGCGTGCGTGATTCCCGCTGCTTTTCTTGTCTGGATGGGGCGCGTCCCCACCGAATGGCTTCTGCGTGGCCCGTTCAGGTTCCGCTCCTCGCGGCTGCCCGGAACGGCGGCCGTGCTCGGCTCCACGCTCGCGCAACTCGTGGTGTTTTGGGGCCTCTTCCTCGGGGTCCTCCCGTGGATCATCCTGTGGTGCGAGGTCCGCTGGGGCCTGCACGTGGATGCCCCAGGCTGGCTGCGGTTCCTCGGGGCGGCGGTGTTCCTTGCCGCCAGCGCGCTTGGCGTCTGGTCTGCTGTCACCATGAGCGTCGCGGGGCACGGCACCCCGCTGCCGCAGTCGATGGCGAGGGAACTCGTGGTCACAGGGCCGTACCGCTGGGTGCGCAATCCCATGGCCGTGGCCGGGGTGGCCCAGGGTGCCGCCGTCGGCATCATGCTCGGCTCGTGGATGACCGTCGCCTACGCCGTCTGCGGGGCGCTGCTCTGGAACGCGGCCATCCGCCCACACGAGGAGGCCGACCTGAGCGAGCGCTTCGGTGAGTCCTTTGAACGCTACCGCCGGAGCGTCGCCTGCTGGTGGCCCCGCCGGCCGTCCGACCGCAGTCAGCCCTGAAACGGCCAGCAAAAGCAAGAGGCCCGATCCTTTGATGGACCGGGCCTCTTGCTTTCTTTGGTGGAGGTAAGGGGATTCGAACCCCTGACCTTCTGCATGCCATGCAGACGCGCTACCAACTGCGCCATACCCCCAAAAGAGGTGCTCTCCCGGGTCCACGATGTCCCGTTCGAACAAGATGAAACTTTAGCAAAGCCCGGGCCACGAACGCCAATCGAGCCGGAGCGAGGAGCGTCACCCGCCCAGGCTCGGCGGAGTCGGCTCGGCCCGCGCCCCCTCCCGCAGCTCCGCGCGCGGCTCCACCCGCGGACCCGCCTCCACGCTCCCCCAGCGCGTCCTGCCCGTCCTGCCCGACGCAGCTGAGGGGTGCGCGGCACGATCTCCCGACTTTGTGGCGAAATCGCGACAAATGCTCGCGAGTTCGCCATAAAGTCGCGAGATCGCCGGGCGGGGTCACGGACGGCCTCGCGGAACGTCCCGAACACCGCGGAACACCGCCTACCCGGCCGCTTCCGCTCGCCGTCGCCCCCGGCGCCCAGCCACGGCCCCGGCTCTGCTCGCATCAGCCCCCGGCGGCGCCGCCCATGCATGCCCTTTGTGTGGATCCGGCGGCTCTTTCTCGCCGGATCCACACAAAGGGCATGCATCGCAGCGGGAGGCGCCCCGGACAACGCAAGAGGCCCGATCAACTGACCGGGCCTCAAGCTCTTCGGTGGAGGTAAGGGGATTCGAACCCCTGACCTTCTGCATGCCATGCAGACGCGCTACCAACTGCGCCATACCCCCGAATAGAGGTGATTCTTCGACGCCGCGAAAGCGTTTCGAACCGAGAAGAGACTCTACCACACGCCGCGCACCCCTCCAAAACGGCGCCTCCCTCCCCCCTAGACTGAGCGGGAAGCTCTGAAAGGCGGACCATGAGTCACTCCCCCGAGGACCCGCGGGACGGCGCGCGCGTGCCGACCGAGGATCCCACCAGCAGCACGGCCTCAGGCGCCCCGGGGACCCCTGACGCCCCGGCCCCGGCTCCGGGCTCCGGCTCAACCGCCGGCGCCGCAACCGACGCCGACCACGAGCACCACACCGGCCCCACCCCCACGGTGCCCACTGCTCGCCTCTGGTCGCCGAGGGCCGTCACGTCCTCCGGTACGGGAAGCGTGACCGACCTGAGCGCCCCGAGCGAGCACCACCACGAGATCACCGCCACCGCAGGCACCAAGCGCGCCCCGGCCGAGCCGGATCAGCCCAAGACCGCCCTGCCCCGGTTCCTCGTGGTCACGCTCGGCCTCGCCGCCGTCTGCGTCATCCTGCTCTTTGTCCAGGGCATCGCGGACATCGTGGCGCCGATCTTCCTTGGCCTGAACCTCATGATCGCCGTCTATCCCTTGCAACGCGCTCTCAGCCGCGTGATGCACCGCTATGTGGCCTCGGTCGTGTCGCTGCTCGTCGTGTTGGCGGTCCTCGTCAGCTTCGTGTGGGCGTGCGTGTGGGCCGTCATCGAGCTCGTCAACGCGCTGCCGCAGTACAACTCGCAGTTCCTGGCGCTCTGGAGGACCCTCACCGACCTGGGCGTGCAATTGGGCATGGACGCCAGCCAGGTCAACAAGGTCCTCTCCGAGATCAAGCCGAACGACGTCATGGGCCTGCTGGTCCCGATCCTCAGCAACGTCTCCGCCATCGGCTCCCTCCTGGCCACCCTGGTCATGGCCACGTTCTTCCTGGCCATGGACTCTTCCTCCATGGGCTCGCGCCTCAAGCTCCTGCGCGTCGTGCAGCCGCGCGCGCTCGTGGTGGTGAGCGACTTCTCCAACGGCGTGCGCCGCTACTGGCTCGTGACCACGGTGTTCGGCCTCATTGTTGCCCTCGCCGACGTCGCCGCCCTCGCCATCATCGGCGTCCCGCTCGTCTGGGTCTGGGGCGTGCTGAGCTTCATCACCAACTACATCCCGAACATCGGCTTCGTCATCGGCGTGGTCCCGCCGGCCCTGCTGGCCCTTCTCTCCGGCGGCTGGGTGCAGGCGGTCGTGGTGATCGCCGTGTACTGCGTGCTGAACTTCGTGATTCAGGTGATCATCCAGCCCAAGTTCACGGGCGAATCCGTGGGCGTCACCCCCACCATCTCGTTCATCTCGCTGCTGTTCTGGGTCTTCATCCTCGGCCCCCTCGGCGCGCTCCTGGCGCTGCCGGCCACGCTGCTCGTCAAGGCCTTCCTCATCGACTCCGATCCGGATGCACGATGGCTCAACCTCTTCGTGGCCTCCTCGCCGGACTCGGCGCTCCCCGACGACGAACAGCCCGCCCCGCGCAATCCGCGCAAGGCGCGCAAGGAGAGCGAGCGCAAGGCGCTGCTGCGCGGCTGAGCCGCCACCCACGGTTTCCTGGACCCAGAAGGCTTTGCTCGCCGTTCTGGGTCCAGGAAACCCTTTTTTGTGCCCGACGACGCACGGTCGGGTTCGGGCGCGACTCGCCGGCGGGCGGGGCCGGGTCGGGTCGTCACCCCGGGCGGTTGAGGCACCGATTGGCGCGGCAGCGCCCGACGGCGGGCAGGGTCAGAGCGAACGTCGCAGTGCCCGACGCCAGGACCAAATTCAGGAGGCCGGCGCCCCGTTGCGCGCTCGCAGGCCGACGATCAGTGCCTCGAGGCCGAGATCGAACGCGGCCTCGGCCGCTCCGGCGCTGTGGTGTTCGATGGCGAGCGCTGCACGCAGCTCCTTCAATCCCTCCGGCACGGCGGCGGCGTCGAGCATGTTTCCCGGTGCCACGATGTCCAGCGCCGAGCCGAGCACGTGGGCCTCGACGGTCCTGAGCACCGCGATGGATTCGCCGGCGGCCCAGCCCGCCCCGGTCAGGGCCCGCACCACCTCGTTGTACATGGCGAGGGTCGACTCGTCGCGGATGGGCGTGGTCGCCAGCAGGCGGATGAGGTGGGGGTGCTGGGCGAAGGCCATGAGGTAGGAGCGGGCCCACTCGCCGAGGGCCAGGTCCCACGGCAGCCGGGCAAACGGCCCGACGTCGATGCGCTCGACGACCTTCGAGCGCATGAGCTCCACCAGTTCGGTCCGCCCCGACACGTGGTTGTACAGCGAGGAGACCTGGCGGTCGACGCGGGACGCGAGGGAGCGCATCGTGAGGGCCTCGGCGCCCTCCTCGTCCACGAGGGACAGCGCCGCGGCGAGCAGGCGATCGCGAGTGAGCGGCGGGGTCATGGTCCCTCCCGTGGGCGCATGGGGCTGAGGCGGGCGATGTCCCGCGCCGCGAGCCTACGCGGCTTCTCCCCCTCCCACCGAACGCGACGCCCGCCCCGCCCAGCCGCGATGCCGACCGCCACCATCCCGCCGTAGGCAGCGCTCTCGATGCCCACCGCGGCCCGTCCCGCCCGCGTCACCTCGCCGCAACACCGGTGTCTTTACGCGGAAACGCGGTGTGTGTAAGGTCACACCCCAGGTACGAACATTGTTCGTACCTGGGGCTTCCCGCCCCGCATCTCCCGGCCCATTCGTGGGCAGGCCCCGACGCCTCGCATCCCCGGACGCGAGCGCCGGCACCGATCGCCTCAGCCAAGAAGGACACGACGCATGAATCCCCGCGCCCAGCTGCTTCACTCCGGCACCGTCTTCACGGGGGCCGCCTCCCCCGACGTCGACGCCGTCCTCCTCGTGGATGGACGCATCGCCGGCCTCGGTGCCGAGGCGCACCGCCTGGCCGAGGCCGCCACGGATGCCGGCACCGAGGTGCTGCGCACCGACCTGGGTGGGGCCTTCGTGAGCGCCTCCTTCGGCGACGGCCACGCCCACCCGCTCTTCGGCGGCCTCGAGGAGGCGGGCCCGCAGGTGCGCGCGTGCGGTTCCGTGGAGGAGATCGTGGCGGAGGTCAAGCGCTTCGCCGAGGAACACCCCGAGCTCGAGTGGATCTTCGGCGCGAGCTACGACGGTTCGCTCGCCCCCGAGGGCCTCTTCGACGCGCGCTGGCTGGACGAGGCGGTGCCGGATCGCCCCGTGGTGCTGCGCGCCTGGGACTACCACACCGTCTGGGTCAACAGCGCGGCGCTGGCCGCCGCCGGCATCACCAGGGACACCCCGGATCCCGAGCTCGGCGAGATCACGCACCGCGAGGACGGCGAGCCCCTCGGGATCCTGCGCGAGTGGGGCGCCGTCGACCTGATCATGAACGTGGCCCCCACCCGCCCCCAGGAGGAGCGCCTGCGCGCCCTCGAGGCGGCCGGCGCCTACTACCTGGCCCGGGGCGTGACCTGGGTCCAGGACGCCTGGGTCGAGCCGGGCGACGTCGACACCTACCTCGAGGCCGCCGCGGCCGACCGCCTGCCGCTGCGCTTCAACCTCGCCCAGTACGCGGACCCGCGCAAGTTCGAGGCCCAGCTCCCCCGCTTCGTCGCCGACCGCCAGCGTGTGCGGGCCGCGAAGCACCCGCTCCTCACGGCCAACACCGTCAAGTTCTTCGCCGACGGCGTCGTGGAGAACGAGACCGGCGCCCTGCTCGAGCCCTACTGCTCGGCCCTGCACAAGCACGGCATGAGCGTGTGGCCGGGCGACATGCTCAAGAACGCCGTGGTCGCGGCGGACGCCGAGGGCTTCCAGATCCACGTCCACGCGATCGGTGACGCCGCCGTCCGGCAGGCCCTCGATGCCGTCGAGGCCGCCGTCTCCACCAACGGCCCGCGCGACCGCCGCCCCGTCATCGCCCACGCCCAGCTCATCGACGAGGCCGACCTGGGACGCTTCGCCCAGCTGGGTGTCATCCCCTGCATGCAACCGCTCTGGGCGCAGCAGGACGCGCTCATGACGGTCCTGACCGTGCCCCGCCTCGGCGAGGAACGCGCCGATCGCCAGTACCAGCTCAACTCGCTCCAGGGCTCCGGCGCCGCCCTCTCCTTCGGCTCCGACTGGCCTGTCTCCTCCGGCGATCCCCGCGACGGCCTCGCCATCGCCATGTCCCGCACCACCACCGAGGGCCTCCCGGCTGGCGGCTGGACCCCGGAAGAGATCGTCGCCCCGGAGCTGGCGCTGTCCGCCTACACCGCCGGCGTGGCCCACCAAGCCTTCGCCGATTCCCTCGACGCCCCGTGGGGGGTGATCTCGGAGGACCACGCGGCCGACCTCGTGATCCTGGCCCGCGACCCCCGCGCCGAGGCCGCCCACGATCTGCCCTCGAACCCGATCCTCGCCACCTACCTGGGCGGCGTCGTCGTACATCGCGGCTAGCCCGCCCCACCGCCGGGCGGGACGCCGCGGGGCCCCGCCCACATGCTCCCAGCGCAGCACCCGGCAGCACCCGAGAAGCACCAAGCAGGACTGATACATCGCCCCGAAACACCCTTGAATCGAAAGGAGCCGTGATGCAAACGCGAACGCAAGGCGCCGCCACCGCCACGGATTCACCGCAGCTCCGGCGCGTGCTCGGCACGCCCTCCCTCGCCATGTTTGGCCTGGTCTACATGGTGCCGCTCACCGTGTTCACCACCTACGGCCTGGTCACCGTGTCCACGGGTGGACGCGTCGCCGCCGCCTACCTCGTCACGCTCGTGGCCATGCTGTTCACGGCGCGCTCCTACGCCCGCATGGCCGGTGCCTACCCCTACGCCGGCTCCGCCTACGTCTACACGCAGCGCACCTTCGGCCCCGAAACGGGCTTCCTCGTGGGCTGGGCGCTCATGCTCGACTACCTCTTCCTGCCGATGGTCAACTACCTCGTCATCGGGATCTACCTCAACGTGGCCATGCCGGCCGTCCCCGCCGGCGTGTGGGTCGTGGCGTGCATCATCCTCGTGACGGTGCTGAACATCATCGGCATCACGTCGGTGAACCGCACTAACCTCGTCCTCATCGCGGCGCAGGCCGTGTTTGTTGTCGTCTTCATCGTCTTCACGATCGCCGCCATGAACGGCCAGAGCATCGACATCATGGCCCCCTTCAGGGGCGACGGCTCGGAGGCCGCCGGCAGCACCGGCGCGCTCATGGGCGGCGCCGCCGTGCTGTGCCTGTCCTTCCTTGGCTTCGACGCCGTCTCCACCCTGGCCGAGGAGGCCAAGGACGCCGAGCGCACGGTCCCGAGGGCCATCATGATCGTGACGCTGGCCGCCGGCGTGATCTTCGTGCTGCTCTCCTGGCTGGCCCAGGTGGCGCACCAGAGCACGCAGTTCGCGGACCCGGATTCGGCGGCGACCGAGGTCATGACCGCCGTGGGCGGTACCTTCCTGGCCACGCTCTTCACGGCCTGCTACGTGGCCGGCGCGCTGGGCTCTGCGCTGACCTCGCAGGCCTCCGTGGCCCGCATCCTCTACTCCATGGGCCGCGACGGCGTGCTCCCCAAGCCGATCTTTGGTCGGCTCAACGAGCGCTTCAAGTCCCCCGCCGCCGCCACGCTCGTGGTCTCGGCCGTCTCGCTGCTGGCGCTCGTGGTCGACCTCTCCTTCATCATCTCGGTGGTCAGCTTCGGCGCGCTCATCGCGTTCACCTTCGTAAATCTCTCGGTCATCAAGCACTTCTACCTCGGCCGCCGGGAGCGCGCCACGGCGTGGCAGCACCTCAACAACGGCCTGCTCCCGCTCATCGGCGTGGCGCTCACCGTGTGGCTGTGGACCTCGCTCACGCCCACCACCTTCACCGCCGGCGGCCTCTGGGTGCTCCTGGGCGCCGTCGTCCTGGCGATCGTGACCAAGGGCTTCCGCCGGCGCGCGCCCATGCTCGACCTCAAGGAGGGCTGAGCGCCCCACTCAAGCGGTTTCCTGGACGCAGAACGGTTTGCTCGCCGTTCTCGGTTCAGCACACCGCTGGGAACCACACGCACGACGACGCGGGCTCGCCTTCCGTACGGAAGGTGAGCCCGCGTCGTCGTGCGTTGGGTGGCGGGCGCGCGGCCTACGCCGGGAGGCCGAGTTTTGAGGTCGGTCTTGCGCTCTGAGGCGCGTGTTTCCCGCCTCAGAGCGGCAAACACGCCTCACAGCGGGGTTGGGCGTGCGCGGCTCAGCCTTGGGCGGCGATCTGGGCCTTGGCCGCGGCCTTGAGCACCTCGACCTGCCGCAGCAGGCCCACCATGTCGCCGCCGGCCTCCGGCCGGTCGAGCTCGCCGGGGAGCGCGGCGTAGGAGTAGAGGCCGTCGCCGATGAGCATGATCGTCTCGGCCACGCTCGGCTCGCCCACCTCCTCGAGGATGAGGTCGAGCCACCAGCGGTGGATCGTCTCCAGCGCATGGCGGGCGGGGGCCACGTAGGCCTGCGAGAGCCGGATCATGGCGGCGTAGGTGACGTCGAAGGCGCTCTTGGTGTTCACCGAGGTGCGCACGTAGTAGCTCGAGGGGCCGTCGGGGGCCGTGCGCATCTTCTCCACGTCGGCGCGACCGAGTTCGAGCATCCGCTCGGAGAGCGCTTCGGCCAGCGCCTCCTTGGTCTTGAAGTGGTACAGCAGCCCACCCTTGGAGACCCCGGCCTGAGTGGCCACGGCCTCGAGCGTGGCGGCGCGCTCCCCGCCGGTGCGCAGGATGTCTGCGTAGGCGTCAAGGAGCTTGTCGCGGGCGGCGGGTGGGCGAGGCATGCCTCAGACTCTATCGGCCCGCGCGTCACAGAGAGCGGAATCACGCCGCCCCGGCTTCTCAAATAAACCGTCCAGACGGTACAGTAATGGGAGTGGCGTCGCTTCGGTGGTGGCGCCCTTGCCTGGTTCCGGGGCCGTTCGCGGCCCGCGGGAACCGGCACCGCCAGCACCTCGATCGCACCGCGAGCAAGAACCAAGGAACGATACCCATGTCCGCGCACCCGAACCTCGGAGAGCAGCGCTCGGCCACCGCGCATCCCGCGAGCGAGCGCCAGGACCCGGCCCCCTCCACGGGGGCCCTCCCCATCGCCCACGCCCCGGCCCTGCCGCGCGACGACGCCGCCACGCGCCCCGCCACCGGCACCGGCACCGCGCCCGTGGTCCAGCTCGTGCGTTCCCCCCTGCGCCGCTGGCTCGCGCTGGCGCTGCTCATGCTCCCCGTGCTGCTGGTGAGCATCGACAACAACGTCCTGACCTTCGCGATCCCGTCCATCACCTCCTCGCTCGAGGCGGACGGCACGCAGGTGCTCTGGATGATCGACATCTACCCGCTCATCCTGGCCGGCTTCCTCGTGCCCATGGGCAACCTCGGCGACCGGATCGGCCGCCGCCGTGTGCTGCTCATCGGCGCCGTCGGCTTCGCGGCGGTCTCCGTGGCGGCCGCCTACTCCCCCACGGCCGAGACGCTCATCCTGTGGCGCGCGCTGCAGGCGGTCTTCGGCTCCATGCTGATGCCCGCCACGCTCTCGCTCATCCGCAACATCTTCGTTGACGCCCGCGAGCGCACCACGGCCGTTGCCGTGTGGGCCTCGATGTTCTCCGCCGGCGCCGCCTTGGGTCCCATCGTGGGTGGCTGGCTGCTCGAGCACTTCTGGTGGGGTTCGGTCTTCCTCATCTCGGTGCCGATCCTGCTGCCGCTCCTGGCCCTGGCCCACGTCCTGATCCCCGAGTCGAAGGACCCGCATCCGGGCCCGATGGACCCGCTCTCGATCGTGCTCATCGTGGGCTCGCTGCTGCCCATCACCTTCGGCATCAAGTCCGCCTCGACGGGCGAACCGTGGTTCGTGTGGGTCACCGCGATCGCCTTCGGCGCCGCGCTGGGCTACCTCTTCGTTCGCCGCCAGCTCTCCCGCGAGAAGCCGATGCTCGACGTGCGCCTCTTCCAGCGCAAGCAGTTCTCCGGCCCGCTGCTCGTGAACATGCTGAGCCTCTTCAGCCTCGTGGGCTTCATGTACTTCCTGGCCCAGCACCTGCAGCTCGTGGCCGGGCTCTCCCCGGCGGACGCCGCCACGTTCATGCTCCCCGGCCTCGTGGTGATGTTCGCCTCCGGCCTGGCCGTGGTGCCCTTCGCCCGCCGCTTCGGCCGCGTGCAGCTCATGGTGACGGGCGTGCTCGTCAACGTGGCCGCCTACGGCCTGCTGGCCCTGCTCGGCCACACGGGCGAGCTTTGGGTCGTCATGGCCTCGTTCGTGCTGCTGGGCCTCGGCGTCGGCTTCTCCGAGACCGTCTCCAACGACCTCGCGCTCTCCGCCGTCCCGGCCGCCAAGGCCGGCGCCGCCTCCGCCATCTCGGAGACGGCCTACGAGGTCGGATCCGTCATGGGCACCGCCGTGCTCGGCGGCCTCCTCAACGCCTTCTTCGCCGGCCACCTCACGCTGCCGGCTGGCCTGAGCCCCGCCCAGGCCGAGACGGCCAGCCAGACGCTGGCCGGGGCGCACGACGTCGCGGGGCAGGTGGGCGGCGACGCCGGCTCCCAGCTCCTCGAGTCGGCCGCCCACGCCTTCGACACGGGCGTTGGCCTCACGGCCGGCATCGCCGCTGTGCTGGCGCTTGTCGTGGCAGTGGCCGCGGGGCGCCTCCTGCGCGGGGTGCGGTAGGCCCCCGCGCCCGACCCGGCCGCCGACACGGCGCGCGGACGCGTCCCGGCCACCCGCCGTCGGGCACAGCAAACGCGACACGGCCCCGGACCAAGGGGTCCGGGGCCGTTCGCCCCTCAGGGGGGTTGCCGAAGCGCCTTAGGGGTTACGCTCCGCAGGGCCGGGAGGGGGCCGGCTAGGCGGCTCTCGCCGCCCCGGACCAGGTGCCTCGAACGGTCGAGATGGCCTTGGTCCAGGTCTTTTCCGTGATGAACACGAAGTCAATGGCAATCATCGTGAGCGAGAACCACGGCAGGCCCATGAGCAGGGCGATGCCGAGGTGGAAGCCCATGATGCCCACCAACGCGATCACGCGGGTGGGGTGGGTCAGCAGCATCATCGGGAAGCACATCTGCAAGATGATGGAACCCCAGGCGGCGACGGTCACCGACGGTCCCCACGTGGTGACCAGCTCGGAGAGCGCTGGCCAGGTGCCGAACTGCACGGTATGCAGCGGGGCGTAGACCGCCTCGCCGCCGGACCACGGCTGACCGCTGGCCTTGTAGAGCGCGCCGGAGGCGTACACGAAGCACACCTGGGCCGTGAGCGCCACGAGCGTGAGGTTGTGGAACAGGCTCTGGTACTCGGGCTTGGAATCCAGCAGCGGGCGGCCCCGCCAGGTCTGTGCCAGCCACGAGCCGCCACGCTCGGCGGCCTTGCGGCGGCGCCTCGCGTCCAGGGCCCAGCGTTGGCAAGGATCGGCGAAGAACAGCAGGATGAGCGCGATGCGATACATGTTGTCGCCCTGATCGCCCAGCAGGTCCTGGGCCTCGATCAAGCTCACCCAGAGCACAAAGTAGATCGGCAGGACGATCTTGAAGCGCCACCCGAGCGTGAACATCACCGCGAGCACGGCCACGACGAGGTACATCGCAGTGTAGGCCGCCGCGTTGGGCATCACGGTGCGGAACATCGAGAAGACCCACATGTTCGGGAAGTCGCTGGTGGGCGCCGCCCACTGGCCGTTCCACATCGACCCAGGGCCGAAGGAGTACAGGCGCGTTGACCAGTTCGAGGCCAGGATGCCCAGGCCAGCGATGCCGAACATGATGCGCGTGACGGCCAGACCGTGCGGGGCCTTCTTGCCATCCAGCAGCCAGTTCTCGCAGAACACGGCGATGCGCTTGATCGAGGTGCCCAGCATCCGCCAGAGCAGCACCGCCAGAGTAGCGATGGTCCTCCCCAGCCGCTGCAGGATTGACAGCACGCCGACCGTGACCACTTCAGGGGCCTGCGGCTCGGTCGCTCGCGGCTCCGTTGCCTTCTTGGCTTGGGACTTGCTGGGGGCGCTCACGGGTTCAGCTCCTTGTACAGACGCTTAAAGGTGTCGGCGAAGTCCTTCTCCGACTGCCCCTTCGCGACCTGGAGGCCGCGCCAGCCGGAGGGCGTGAGCTGCACCTTGGGCCGCTCGGCGTCCGGATCGTTCCGCTGGGCGAAGGGGATGACGTTTTGGCGCTCCATCTGGAACTGGACCCGCACCACGTCCTGGCCCCAGATCGCCTTGGCCACCTGGGTGGAGTAACGGATGGCCCTGAATTCCACGTCGATGTACTTGCCGATGGCCGCGCTGTTGGTCCCCAGGCGCTTCAAGGTGCCCTGAACGCGGTCCGCCCAGTCGTCGCCCTTGTAGAAGTTCAGGTTGACCGCGGCCTTCTGCTCGTCGTTGAGCTTGGCGTAGACGCCGCGGTAGTCGGAGGCCAGGTCGATGCTCTGATTCGCCGCGCGGGCGGGGAAGAGCTTGTTGGTCATGAGCTGGGTTTCGACATCCGTGACGTTGACCCACTCGGTGGTCCGTTCCCCGTCCCCTTCTTTGACGACGGCGCGCACCAGCATGCGGTTGTCGCCGTTGATCGGCTCAGGGGCAAAGACGGACCATGACTGGCCGAAGAACGGAATCATGTACTGCGAGAGCGCCTTCCCCGGCACCACCTCGCGCAGCGGCGAGACGGGTGCGATCCAGAGGAAGGAGGCGAACACGTGCCAGGCCGTGAACAGCACGGCGACCGTCATGACACCACGCAAGATCCACGAGCGGCGGCGGGGGCGTGGCGACGTCTCCAGCGTGAGGCCCAAGCGCTCAACCTCGACGGTGGACGTCCGCGGTTCGTCCGCGATCGGGTCTGGGGTGTCGGACGAATCCGACGGATTCCGCGGAGGAACCTGAGCGGCTTTCGCCGCGTCGATGCTCACGATGTACTCCTGTGAGATGGGGAAGAAAAGCACTCGGTCCCGGACGGACCCGATGAAAGGCCCGGCCGGGACCGAGTTCGGGGTGGGTTGCCCCGATCACACGATCGGGGCAACCCTAGCCCGGGTTAGGCGTTGCGACGGCGGCGAATCGCCAGCGTCGTGCCACCCACCATCACCAGCAGGAGGGCGATGCCGCCCATCCACACCAGGCCGGAGGAGGCGCCCGTGTTCACCAGGCCGGTGCCACCATTGGAGGACGAGCCCCCGTTGGAGGACGAGCCGGCGTTGGAGCCGTTGCTGCTCGCGTTGGCTTCATTGGACGAGCTGGCGTCCGAGTCGCTCGAGGCTCCGGAATCGTCGGCGTCAACCACCTCGAACTGCGTGTGGTTGTTGGCCTCCGTCACCTCGCCGGACGTCTCGCCCACCAGCGTCACGGAGTGATCGCCGAGCTCGAAGTCCGGGCCGACGGCGAAGGTGTAGGTCACCGTGCCGTTCTCGTCCGCCGTGGCCGGATCCAAGACGATCGGATCGGAGTGCACCGTGGCCGCGACCTTCTCACCCGCCTTGAAGTTGGTGCCGGTCACGGTCTGGGTCACGCCCTCGCCGCGGACGAGCTTCTTATCCTTGACGGTGGACTCGGGCTCGTTGGAGACGGAATCGTCATCGGCAGAACCGTTCTCATCCGCCGCAGCCGTGGCGTTGGCGGAGTCATCGGAGCTTGCCGAAGCGTTCTTATCCGCATCCGACTCAGCCGTAGCCGTCGCCGAATCATCCGAGCTCGCCGCAGCGTTCTTATCCGCATCCGACTCAGCCTCGGCCGTGGCAGCCGCATCGGTCTCACCGGACGGATCAGCAGCAGCATCCGCATCAGCAGCGGCCGCAGCCGAAGCATCCGTGGACGAATCAGCCGTCGCGGCAGCCGAAGCAGCAGCACCAGCATTCGCGTTCGCCGCGGCCGAAGCCTCAGCGTTCGTATCATCCGTGGCATCAGCCTGAGCAGCAGCCTGCGACGCAGCAGCAGCCGCAGCATTAGCCTCCGACGTCGAAGAAGACGAAGCCTCCGTCGACGCATCAGCCGTCGCAGCCGCAGCAGCAGCCTTCTCAGCATCAGCATTCGCAGCAGCCGAAGCATCATCGGTCTGATCAGCCTGAGCCGCAGCAACAGCCGCAGCCTGAGCAGCAGCAGCCTTATCAGCCGTCGCCTGAGCCGAAGCAGCAGCCGAAGCAGCAGCATTCGCATTCACATCAGCCGTAGCAGCCGACGTCGAATCCGACTCCGAACCGCCATCCGCCTGCACCGTGAGGGTGGCGTCAGCGGGGGTGTTGGAGGTGGCACCGGTGGCGGTCACCGTGATGGTGTCGCCGTCCTGTGCGTCGGCCGGCACCGTGTAGACGAAGGTGACTTCACCCTCGTCGTTGGCGATGCCGGTCCCCACCGGGGCGTCGGCAACAGTGAACGTCACGGTCTCGCCGGGCTCGAAGCCGGTTCCGGTGAGCGTGCTCGTGGCACCCGGCGCGACCTCGGTCGGGTCGGCCGTCAGGGAGGTCTCCCAGCCCACGGCCTCCGCGGTGGAACGCACCGTGGCGGAGGCGAGATTCACCTGAGCCAGCGGGGTACCAAGCGTCGGCAGAAGGGTGACCTGGAGCGCGCGTTCCGTGAACGAACCGGCATCGACGGCCGTGGACGTCTCGAAGTTGCCCGGGTTCTCCTGCACGTTGACCTTGATCGAGGCGACCTTCGTCAGCACGTCGAAGACGGGCTGCAGGGTCGTCACGATCGGCTGAAGCACTCCGTCAAAGGCGGTGTGAATGATCGAGTTATCGCCCGTCACGACAGAACCGAGCGCGGTCGCTACCGTCGTCTGCACCAGGTCGAGCACAGGGGTCGTCAGTGCATTGACAATGGTCGCAATCGGGAGCGGAATGAAGAGCACGGTGAGGGTCGACCCCGTGGCAGTCAGCGTCGGCTTCGACGCGCCGTCAACGCCCAGGAAGCCTCCCACGGTGCCGTTGATCTGCAGCTTGATGTCGCCTCCGACGACGCCGCCGAGAGCAGACAGTCCAGCAGAAACGTTGACCTTGAGCTCCAGGCCATTGACGGCGTCGGTCACAAGATCGATCACCTTGTCGGTGAGACCACCGACCGCTGCCTGGACGCCATCAAGAATGGCGTTGACCGTGGCAGAGCTGAGGACTTCGGTGTTGGCGGGGAGACCATTGAGGTCGCTTCCGTTGCTTCCGGCCACGGCCTTGGCCAGGTTCACCGTGACCGTGCCCTCGCTCAGATCGATGGACACGAGACCATCGGGCGAAGTAATGGGCTGACCGAGGACACCATCCAGGATGCCGGGCAGGCTCGAGGTGTCGAGGGAGGCCTGCAGGACGGTGTTCTGCACGCTGACAAGCGCGCTGACTCCGGGCAGATTTCCAACGAAGTCAACCAAGATGCCATTCAGGGTGCCCGTCACGCCGGACAGTGCCGTGTTCAGGGCGCCGTTGGTGCCAACCAGCCCATTGAGCGCCGTCTGCACATCGCCCAACGCGGAGCCAAGCGTGGTGTTGAGCGTCCCGGCCAGCGCGGCCACGGCGGGGCTCTCCAGGATCAGCTTGCCGTCGGCGATCTTGTACGCGCCCGTCGCCGCGTCGTCGCCGTTCTGCGTGGCGGAGGCGGCGATGGCGCCGAGCTCCACGCGCAGCTTGGACACGAGCTGTCCAGTGGCGTCGTCCAGACCGGCCGCCGCCAGGAGCTTCGTCAGGTCGACGTAAGCGCTGTTGGCGGGATCCGTGGCACCGTCCACGGCGATCGCGCCGTCTTCGCCCACGAGTCCGGAGGACCCGTAGGCGGTGTTGGGGTTCTTGCCCGTCTTGGCGTACTGTCCGGCGGCGCCGACGGCGATGATGCCCGAATCGCCGAACAGCGGCACCTGGACACCGCCACCCAGGTTGAGGTTGACGGCGCTCAGCGCGGTCAGATCAAGCGGGGAGCTGTCCGCGCTCGGCGAGGTGACGTTGCCGGAGTAGGCACGTTCGAGCTCAGCGAGAACGTCCGTATCGAGGCCGGCAACGCTGCCTGAAATCAGGTTGCCCTCTGCCTCCGCCCGATCACTTGCTGCGGCGAAGGCCGGTGTGGCACCGGCACTCGCCAACACGAGGGCCGAGAACGCGGCGATCGCTGCGCCGCTCCTCAGCTTTGACATGGTTCCTTGCACGGGGGGTCCTCCTGCCCAGGGGGTGAGAGTGGAATCGCGCGCCCTGAGGGCGCACGACAATTGCGACACTATGGGCAGGCCAACAGACACCGACCGATTCTCAGCAAAGACCAGTAGTGAGCCAGCACAACTACCTAGACGTACCGTTGAGTACGTTCACATAGGTAGTCAACAGGGGTAGTTTCCGTTGCGTTTCGGTTTCAGCCACCGTCAAAATTCGCATCAAGACTGCGAATGAGCGCATTGTTCAACCTAGACTCGGCCGAGGGCGCGCGTGTCGCCCAACACTCTGAACGACACGAACCCGGCACGATCGCGGAGCAAGGAACATCATCACCGCATGAAGACCTCCCACATGGATCAGCGTGATCCGGAGACGGACCCCTCGACCTTTGCCACGCGCGAGGCCGAAGCGGTGCTCGGTTCAAAGCTCCTCTCTCCTGGGCACGCTCTGATCGTGGTGGCCCACGCCGGGGAGGGAAGCACGCGGCTGGCCCACCGAATCCTGCGCCTGCTTGGTTTCCCCGCTCCGGCACCGATGCGTTGCTCACGGCGCACCACGGCCGCCGCCTTGTTGGCGTGGTTCGAGGAACAGCTCCCCCTCGGCGTCGGATTCCTGGAACATGTGGATGCGCTCCCGGATGCGCTGGCCGATCTCCTGGAGGATCTCTGCCAGGATCCCCGGCTCAGCCTCATCATGACGGCCGACACCGTCGCGATGCGCGCCCCGCTCCCCGCCTCGTCTGCCACGGCGGCCAGCGTCCTCAACACCCTGTGGCGCGACCGCTACCTGGATCGCCTCGATCTTGCCCCGCTCAGCGACGCCGAGATTCGCGACTACCTCCGATCCTTCTTGCCCACTGCCTCACTGGACGTGCTCCAAGAATCCGCGCTGGTGCGGACGGCGGGAGGGTCCCTCGCCCTGGCTCATGACCTTGCCGAGGACGTGCTCTCCGCGCCGGCGGACGCACCCCGCGAGCTGCCAAGGGCGTGGAGCCGCGGCTACAACCCCAGCGCGTCCACCTTGAACCGCGTGGCAGCGCGCTTCCGCGATCAGTCCCCGGACGTGTTGCGCGCGGCGGTGTTGCTGCATCAGCTCGGCCCGCTCGCTTACACCACCGCCGCCCGACTGCTCGGTCCCGAGCTGGTGAACCGGCTCGAATTCTGCTCGGCTGCCGTGGTCTCCCGCCACGCGGAAGACCCGATTATCGCCACGAGTTCTGTCGTGGCCGCCGGCTTGCTGATGGATCCGCGGCTGGGGTCCCTCGCCGAGGAACGGGAGAGGGTGCTGGAAGACCTGGAGCGTCTGCACCTCGCCGGCGTTCACTTGGATGAGGCCTGCTCCCTCGTGTTGGCCAGGCACCTCCTCGAACGCGCTCCCACCCCGCCCGATAACCTGGCCCCGTTGCTGACCCGCACGGGCATGCGTGCCGCCCGGCAAGGGTGGGTGACGGAGGCGCATTCCCTGGCCGCGCGCGCCGGCGGACTCGGGCAGAGCGACCAGGCCCGGCAGGTGCGCTGGCACGCCTTCCTCTGCGATGGGGACCACCTGAGCGTGCTGGCCGAGGCGGAGGAGCTCAGCGCCGCCTCCGGCGCCGAACTCGGGCTCTTCGATCTGCTGCGCGCCACCGTGGCGGCCAGCTGGCTTCCGGCCACGCCCGCCTGGTTGCGGCGCCAGATTGAGGGTTCGCTCACGGCCCAGGAACCGGAACTTGCCCTCGTGCTCTCGCTCTTCCTCGGCGATACAGATCTGAACGACGACGTCCTCGAACGTCTGGAGGCGAACGCCAGGAATCCTTCCGTGGCCTTGAACGTGCGGCTGTGGTCGCTCACCCTGTGCGTGACGAGGCACCTCGGAGCCGACCGGCTCCCGGAACTCGAACGGTGCCTCCAACTGGGACGGACCCTCCGCTCCACCGTCGGCACAGGGCGGTCGCCCGAAGCAGTTCTGGAGCGCGACGCCCTGCTGATGTTCGACGTCAGTTGCGGGGCGGCCAGGGTGCTGGCCGGACTCGACCCCGCCGGCGTGCGCGCTATCGCGGCCGCACGCACGTCCGAGGCCATCACCTTCGGGCCCAGCTCCGGGCGGTTCGCCTCCGCGAGCGCGGCCGCCCTGTCAGCAGTCCTCGCCGTGCACGAGGGGAACCCTGCCGCGGCGCGGCTGAACCTCGAGACGGCGCTGCGGCTCACCGATCGCTCCACCTTCGCCAGCCTCAACGGTTTCCTCGGGGTACTGTCCCTGGAGTTGCTCTCCGGGACCAGCGCCGCCGTGTGCCACGAGCGCCTCGGGGAGCTCATGCCGTTCATGCCACAGCACCTGAACCGCTTGACCACCACAGTGCGCGAGTTGGCAGAATCCCTCGGCCCGGAGGCGGGGCTGCCCAGCGTCAGCGCCCGGCGCCCGGGGTGGGCGGCTCTGCGCAGGGCCCACCACGACGTCTTGGAGGGGCGATTCACCGCCCAGCAGGCGCTGGAGAAGCTGCCGGCAGGCGCCCTCGAGGCGCAGCTTCCGGCCTCCGCGGCGATCGCCGCGCACCTTCGGGCGCTGGCCGCACACGACCCCGAGGCCCTCTCCGACGCCTCCGACCGGCTTCTCGCCGTTGGCAAGTATGGGGCTGCGCGCACCGCGCTCCTCGAAGCCCGCACCCTCTTCCTCAGCGGGCGACACACCGCCCGGGCCAACGATTGCACCCTGCGGCTTCGCACCCTCCCCGGGGTCGATGTGGGAAGCGCTCACGAGCCGCTCGTGCAGGGCATTCCGGCGGGGCTGACGCAACGCGAGTTCGAGGTCAGCCTCTTGGTGGGCGAGGGGCTGACCAACGCGCAGATCGGTGAACGACTGGTCCTGTCCGTCCGCACCGTCGAATCGCACGTCCTCCAAGCCCGCACCAAGCTGCGCGCACCGCGGCGCGGGGACATCCCCGCCCGCCTGCATCAACTGGCGAACGCCGCCCCCTAGGCGCCGCGGGCCTTCCAAGGCCTCACATACCCGACGTCGGGCCGGCGGCTCCCGGCGCCACGCCGGGCGGTGGCGGCCCTGCGTTCTGTGTGCCCGACGTCGGGTGGGCACCCAGGTGCCCACCCGACGTCGAGCACCGGCGCGCCTAGCGCACCTGGGCGAACTCGGCCGGGAGTCCCAGCCCGGCGTCGGCCAGCGCCGTCGCGGCCGCGAGATATCCGGCCATGCCGTGCACGCCGGGTCCGGGCACCGCGGCGGCGGAGGCGAGGTAGAGGCCCTTCGCCGGCGTGCGCCACGGTTGCGGGGCCAGGACCGGGCGCGCGAAGAGCCGGTAGAGATCCAGGCGCCCACAGGCGATGTCGCCGCCCGGGTAGTTGGGGTTCTCCTCACCGGCCCGGGCGGCCGTCGTGGTTTCGAGGTGCACGATCCGATCCCGCAGGCCGGGCGCGTGTTCCTCGAGGGTGGCCAGGAGAACGTCGCTGCGGTCGACCTCGTCGCCGGCCGGGGCGTGCGAGTAGGCCCAGAGCACGTGGTGCCCCTCGGGGGCGCGGGAGGGGTCGACGGCGCCCGGCTGGGCCACGAGCACGAAGGGGCGATGCGGGTAGCGGCCCTTCATGGTCAGGTTCTCGGCGCCGTGCACCTGCTTGGCCGTGCCGCCCACGTGGACCGTGCCGGAGGCCTGCAGGCGCGGATCGAGCCATGGGATGGGCCCGTCCAGGACGGCGTCGATCTTGGCGATGCCCATGCCGTAGGGCACGCGTTCCAGGGAGCGCCGGTAGCGGGCGGGCAGGACCGGGCCGGCGATGCGCGCGAGGTCCCGGGCCGAGGTGTCGGCGATGACGATCTCGGGTGCGGGGCCGTCCAGGTCATCGAGGCTGCGGATCCAGCGCCCGGTGCTGACGCGGCCGCCGTGAGCCTCGAGGTCGCGGATGAGCTCGTTTGCGAGCACCTGCGCCCCGCCGAGGGGCAGGGGCCAGCCGCCCTCGCCGTGGGCCGCCGCGGCCAGCACGAGGCCGGCGGCCGCCGCAGCAAAGGAGGGTTGCTTGGTCGAGCCGTGGGCCACCGCGCCGGAGAGCAAGGCGGGGGCGTCCTGGCCGCGCCAGCGCACGTTCTTCAGCGCGCCCGCCTGTTCGAGCACGCGCAGGCCGAAGCGAACCGTCAAGAGCGGATGCGTCGGCAGGCGCAGCATCGAGTTGAGGGAGACCTCGAGCAGCTCGTTGATGTGCCGCGAGAGCGGGCCGAGCAGCGAACGCCACGCCCGCCCGTCCGCGCCGAGCTCCTCGGCCGTGCGCTCGATGTCCCGGTAGGCGATGGCGGCGTGGCCAGGGCGCAGCGCGTGCGCATAGGAGATGTCGGGGACGGCGTAGTCGACCCGCTCGGCGATGCCCAGCGCCCTGAAGAACGGGGAGGGAAGCACCATGGGGTGGACCGCAGAGCAGACGTCGCGGACGGCGCCGTCCGGGCCGAGCGGGCGGGTGCGGAGCCCGCCGCCGGGTGTCTGCGCCCCCTCGTACACCGTGACGTCGAGGCCGGCGCGGGCCAGGACCACGGCCGCCGCGAGGCCGTTGGGGCCGGACCCGATGATCGCCGCGCGGCGCTGAGTATGCATGACCTCAGCGTACGCAGGTGGGGCGCCGAAAGACGTCTCGCGACCGACTGTGGCTTGCCCACGCGGCGGGTGGCTGACAAGCTTTCACGGTCACGCCCGTCGCCGCGCGTCCCTCGCGCGAGCATCCCCGCGGCGGGCCAGCACCCTAGGAGCATCGTGCGCACCTCCATCGCCTCCCTGCGCCGCCGCAAGGCGGCCGGCGAGAAGTTCACCGTCGTCACCGCCTACGACTACACCTCGGCCCGCCTCGTCGACGCGTCCTCCGTTGACGCGATCCTGGTGGGCGACTCGCTCGGCATGGTGATGCAGGGACATGACAGCACACTGCCAGTCACGGTGGAACAGATGATCTACCACGCGCAGATGGTGCGCCGGGGCGCCCAGCGCGCCCTCATCGTGGTCGACCTGCCCTTCACCGCCACCGCCTCCCCCGAGGACGCGGTCCGCGCCGCCACCCAGATCATGGCGGAGACCGGCGCGCAATCGGTCAAGATCGAGGGCGGCGCCCGCATCGCCCCCTTGGTGCGTCAGCTCGTGGCCAACGGCATTCCCGTCATGGGCCACCTGGGCTTCACGCCGCAGTCCGTCAACACCATCGGCCTGCGGGTGCAGGGCCGCGACGAGGCCGGGGCCCGCGAGCTGCTCGCCGACGCCCTCGCCCTGCAGGAGGCCGGGGTGTGGTCGGTGGTCCTGGAGCTGGTGCCGGCCGAGCTGGCCGCCGCCGTCACGGACCGCCTGGAGATCCCCACCGTGGGGATCGGCGCCGGGGCCGGCTGCGACGCCCAGGTGCAGGTCTGGCACGATCTGCTGGGCCTCTACGAGGAGTTTGTCCCCAAGCACGCCCGCCAGTTCCGCGTCCTGGGCGCCGAGGTCCGCGGGGCGCTGGACGAGTACTCGGCGGCCGTAGCCGACGGTTCCTTCCCGACGGAGGCCAACGCCTCCTCGATGGACGCCGCCACGCTGGAGCGTGCGCTCGGGTCCGGCGCGGGCGCCGGCTCCGCGGAGGATGCCGAGGGCCCGACGGCGTGAGCTCGGACCGCGTTCGGCCCACCTTCTCCGCCCCCCAGCCACCCGGCGCCGCCGGCGGGGCGGGCGGGGCCGCCCCCGCCGCGACGGCCGGTTCGTGGCCGCGCCTGGGTCGGCTCGACGGCGTGTGCGCGCTCGTGACGGGCGCCCGCGAGGGACTCGGCCTGGCCACCGCCCGCGCGCTCGGTGAGCGCGGCGCCCGCGTGTTGCTCGGCGGGCGCAGCGCCGCCCGGCTCGAGCCCGTCGTGGCGAGCCTGCGCGCCGAGGGCGTGGACGCGTCGTCGTTTGCTGCAGACGTGAGCGTGGCGTCCGAGCTGGACGCCGCCTTCGCCGCCGCGGCCGAGGCAGGCGACGTGCCCCGGATCCTCGTGAACAACGTGGGCGTGCGCGACCGGCGCGGCGTCGACACCTTGGACACCGCCGCCTTCAGCGCGTTGCTTGGCACCGACCTCGTGGCGGCGTACGACGTGACACGGCGCTTCCTGGCCGCGCACGGCGAGCGACCGGGCGGGGCGATCGTGACGATCAGCTCGATCGCCGCGGTGCGCGGCCGCGCCGGCGACGTCGGGTACGCGGCGGCCAAGGCCGGACTCGAGGGCATGACCCGCTCGCTCGCCTCGGAGCTCGGCCCCCGCGGGTACCGCGTGAACGCCGTGGCGCCCGGCAGCATCGCCACCGAATCCAACGCCGAGCTGATGGTGGACCCGCGCTTCTCCGAGGTCGTGCGCACGCGCACGGCGCTGGAGCGCTGGGGCAGGCCGGAGGAGATCGCCGCGGCCGTGGCCTTCCTGGCCTCGGGCGAGGCGAGCTACATCACGGGCCACACCCTCGTGGTGGACGGCGGCCTCTCGACCCTCTTCTAAAAGCAGGATCGGAGTGGGTTGGGTACGTTTTTCGGCCGAAAAGCGTACCCAACTCACTCCGATTCCGAAGGGTGCGGGCCGCGCTCTGGGGCTCCCGGGCCGACAGGCGCCGGCAGGGCTCGTCGGCCGCGGGTCAGGCGGTCAGCGCTGCGTTGTCGATGAGGCGCACGTCGCCGGCCCAGGCGGCGACGATGGCCAGCGCGGGGGTGCCGGCCTCGACGCGCTCGAGCGGCGCGAAGCTGTCCGGATCCACCACGGCCCAGTACTCCACCCGGGCCCCGGCCTCCTCCAAAGCCGCGGTGGCGCTGGAAGCCAACGCCGCGGCGTCGTGCTCCCCCGCGTCCAGGCGGGCCTGGGCCCGGCGCAGCGTGGCGCTCAGCGCCAGGGCGATGCGCGTCTCGTCCTCGCGCAGGCGCGCGTTGCGGCTGGAGAGCGCCAGGCCCGACTCGGCGCGAACCGTGGGACCCGTGGCGATGCGCGAGGGCAGGTTCAGGTCGGCCGCGACGCGGCGGATGACCGCCACCTGTTGGGCGTCCTTCTGCCCGAACCAGGCCACGTCCGGGCCCACCATGCACAGCAGCTTGGTAACCACGAGCGCCACGCCGTCGAAGTGCGAGGCACCGCGGGAGGCACCTTCCCACAGCTCGCTCACGCCGCCCACGCGGATGGAAGTGGCGAAGCCGGCCGGGTAGACCTCGGCCACGCTCGGGGCGAAGACGGCGGAGGCGCCGGCCGAGGCAGCGAGTTCGACGTCGCGCTGCAGGTTGCGCGGGTACTTGGCCAGGTCCGCCGGGTCGTTGAACTGGGCGGGGTTCACGAAGATGGAGATGACCACCTCGGCGCCTTCCGCAACTGCCGCGCGGATCAGGGAGAGGTGTCCCTCATGGAGCGCGCCCATGGTCGGCACGAGGGCGAGCTGCTTGCCGCACGCACGCACCTCGGCGCCGAACGCGCGTACGGCGGCGACCGTCTCGATCAACTGCACTGGTGATCCCTTCGAGCCAGGTGGCAAAAAACCCGGGATCCTGATGGATCCCGGGTTTGTCCGTGGAGCTTAGGGGAATCGAACCCCTGACCTTTTCATTGCGAACGAAACGCTCTACCAACTGAGCTAAAGCCCCGCACGGTGTGCCCGCCCTCGCGGGCGTGCTTGATAAGACTAGCGCGGCGCGCCCCGCAATTCCAAAACGGCTCCCCTTGGGGTCGGCGGGCGCGTCGCATTTCAGCCGTGCTTGGCCTCGCTACCCTCCTCCGCCTCCAGGCCGATGGTCTCGCGCGTCTGGGCATACATGCGCTGGATGTACTCCTCCAACGCAGAGCGCTCCACGCGCCAGATCCCGCGGCCGCCCACCTTGATGGCGCGCAGCTCGCCGTTCTGTACCAACGCGCGCGCGAGCGGCATGTTGACGTTGAGTTCTTCGGCGACGTCCTCGAGGCTCAGGAAGCGGGGGTTGTCCATGAGCCCATCGTAGTAGCGCACCCCGTCACGCGGGGCGGTTCGCACCACCGGCTGTGGATGAGCGCATCGAGGCGGTCGGGCACCCAGGCCGGCCGCGCGACGTCGGGCGGGAAGAACCGGCTCAGATGCCGGCGCCGGTGACCAGGTTCTCCAGCACCGCCGGGTCCATCGCCTCGCTGCCGACCAACGCGAGCATGCCGAAGGTGAGGGCCACGCTCGCCACGCCCCACACCACCATGACCTTGCCGAGGAAGCGACGATCGCTGCGATTCAGGGCGCCGTCGTCCGCGGTGAGGTGGTGCACCGTGCGGGCGGCCTTGCTCGCCACCTTCTGCGCGGGAGAGGAGCCGGTCTGCACGAGCGAGTTCGGGGCGCTGTCCCACGTGCCGTCCTGCAGCTTGGCGCGCGTGCGCTCGCCAGCGCGGTCCACACGCCAGGCCACGATCCGCTTGCCGTGGCGGGCGAGCAGGATGTCGGCACCGAGGGTGCTTGAGGCGGGCTGATGCGCGGTGTGCACGTGAGGCTCCTGGACGGGCGGACGGGGACCACCCCTCAGGCTAGCCGCGGGCGCGCTCCGCGGGTGGCGTTGGTTCCCCAACTCACACATGGTCTTCGCCACAGCGCCGGGCCGGCCGGGCCGCGGTTGCGCGGCGCCCGCCGTTGCGCGACGCCGCGGCGCCCGGCCGCCCGCTGCGTCGCGGCACCTACCCCCAGGGCTCGGCTCCGCGCAGGTGCTCGAAGACGAGCGAGGTGCGCGTGTTCGCCACGGCGGGGTGCGCGGAGAGGTGCTCGACAACAAAATCGCGCACGTCCTGGGCGTCGCGCACGCTCACGTGCAACAGGAAGTCCTCGTCGCCTCCAAGGAAGAAGACCTGCGTGACACCGGCGACCTCGCGCATGGTGCGACCAAACTCGCTCATGAGGTGCCGCGCGCCAGGACGGATCCGCACAAAGACCAGCGCCTGCAGCGCATGACCCAGCGCGCCCGGCTCCACGTCCACCGTGAAGCCGCGGATCACGTGCGAGGCCCGCAGCGCGTTGAGGCGGGCCAGGCACGTGGACTGCGCGATACCCAACTCCGACGCGAGCGAGGCGTTGGTTCGGCGCGCATCCTCCGACAGGAGGCGCAGCAGTTTTCGGTCCACCTCGTCGAGCTCGCGCAGGGAGCGTTCACCCGGCCGCAGATCCTTCACTTGTGACCCCTCTCACACGGCGCTGTGATGCTGTGATTCATCAGTTTTCCACGATGGTCCGCAGATTCTGCGGATTCTTACCAAAAGAACCGTAGGAGTTTCTATTCTGGTGCTCCGACGTGGCATCACGCCGGGCCACCCGAAAGCTTGCAGGAGATCCCCATGAAGATCGGCGTTCCCACCGAGGTGAAGAACAACGAGTTCCGCGTCGCAGCCACCCCCGCCGGGGTGTCTGAACTGGTGCACCACGGCCACGAGGTCTTCGTGCAGAAGGGCGCCGGCGTGGGCTCCGGCAACCCGGACGAGGCGTACATCGCCGCCGGCGCCACGATCCTGGAGACCGCTGACGAGGTCTGGGCCCAGGGCGATCTGCTCCTGAAGGTCAAGGAGCCCATCGCCGAGGAGTACCACCGCCTCCGCGCCGACCAGGTCCTCTTCACCTACCTGCACCTCGCCGCCTCCCAGGAGTGCACCGACGCTCTGCTCAAGGCCGGCACCACCGCCATCGCCTACGAGACCGTGACCCGTGGCCGCGCGCTGCCGCTGCTGGCCCCGATGTCCGAGGTCGCCGGTCGCCTCTCGGCCCAGATCGGCGCCGTCACGCTGCAGCAGCCCAACGGCGGCCCCGGCGTCCTCATGGGGGGCGTTCCGGGCACCCGCCCGGCCCGCGTCGTCGTCATCGGCGCCGGCGTGGCCGGCGAGAACGCCGCCGTGGCCGCCGCCGGCCTCGGCGCCGACGTCACCGTCGTCGACATCAACCTGGCTCGCCTCAAGGAGCTGGACACGGTGCACCACGGCCGCCTGAAGACCATGGCGTCCTCCAAGTACGCCATCTCCGAGCTCGTGGCCGACGCCGACCTCGTCATCGGCTCCGTGCTCATCCCTGGCGCCGCCGCTCCCAAGCTCGTGACGCTGGACATGGTCGAGAAGATGCGCCCGGGCTCCGTGCTCGTCGACATCGCGATCGACCAGGGCGGCTGCTTCGAGGGCTCCCACGCCACGACGCACGCCGAGCCGACCTTCACGGTCCACGACGCCGTCTACTACTGCGTCGCCAACATGCCCGGCGCCGTCCCGCAGACCTCCACGGCCGCGCTCACCAACGCGACCCTGCCCTACGCCCTCAAGATCGCCGATCGCGGTTGGGCCGAGGCGCTGCGCTCCGACCCCGGCTTCGCCGAGGGCCTGAACACCTTTGGCGGCAAGGTCACCTACGCCCCCGTTGCCGAGGCGCACGGCTACGAGTTCCTCTCCACCGACGACGTGCTCGCGAACGCCTGATCCTCCTCCCGCGGTTGTCATGGGTCGCGGGAGAGAACGCTGAAAGGCCCGGTGGGGACGCCCCCACCGGGCCTTTCAGCGTCCGCTCCCCCCCCATCGGTCAAACAACGGCGGCGTCCCGGCCCGCTGGGTGCGGTGGGTGCCGTGGGTAGCCCGCCCCACCGCCCGACGTCGGGCGGTGGACTCAGGCGCTCGCTCCGCCTCCCAGCGCGATCCCGGCGAGCACCACGCCCAGGATCACGAGGGTGCTGAGCAGGCCGAGGAGCACGGGGCGCCCACCGAGCTTGATGAGGCTCTTCACGTTCACGCCGAGCCCGAGCGCGAACATGGCGGTGGCGAGCAGGAACTGCTGGAGCGGCTTCACGGCGTCCAGGACCGCGACGGGGACCCAACCCGTGGTGGCAACAAGAACCATGAGCAGGAAGCCGAGCACAAAGAGGGGCACGAGTGGCGGCCGCTTGGCGCCGGACTTCGGGGCCCCGCCCTTGCGGCGCTGGGCGAGCGAGACGCCCGCGACCACGGGCGCCATCAGCAGCACGCGGGCGAGCTTGACCGGGACCGCAACGGCCAGGAGCGTGCCACCCCCGGCGATGCCAGCGGCGGCCACCACCTGGGCCACCTCGTGGGTGACACCGCCGATGAGCGTGCCGCCATCGCCGGCGTTCAGCCGGAGGGCCGCGACCAGCGCCGGCATGAGCGGGATCATGAGCGTGCCGAAGAGCACCACGAGCGCCACGGCCGCCGCGACCTTTTCTTGGGATGCGCGGACGGCGCCCTGCACGCCGGCCACGGCCGCCGCGCCGCAGATCGAGAAGCCGGAGGCGATGAGGAGGGTCAGCTCGGGGTCCACCTTCAGGAAGCGGCCCAGCGCGAGGGTGGCGAAGAAGGTGACGGCCACGGCGGCGACGGCCACGACCAGTACGCCGGGGCCCAGGGCCAGGATGCTGGGGAGCGAGAGCTGCAGGCCCAGCAGGACGACGCCCCAGCGTAGGACGCGCTTGGCCGCCACGGCGATGCCCGGTTCAAGGATCGCCGGGACGGGAAGCACATTGCGCCACAGGGCCCCGAGGAGCACGGCGACGAGCATGGCGCTGAGCCCCGGCACGGAGCTGCCGACGGCGAGGCAGGCCGCGCCGACGGCCGCGGAGACAAGCAGGCCGGGCCAGATCGGGGCGCGGCCCGGGCCAGCGACGGGGCGCGGCAGGGTCGCCGTGGGCGCCGCTGAGGGGACGCCGCGCTCCTGATCGCTGAGTTCGGGGGCGGCGGTGGCGGGCAGCGTCTCGCTGTCCGCCGAGGGGTGGGGGTGTGCTGGGTTCTGCATGGTTCCCATTCCACCCGCGTTTCTCCGGCGGGGCTAGACGTTGATGTTGCATGAGGTCATACGCTTCTGACATGACCTCTCCACAGGTGCATCACCCGCACGATCCGTTTTTCGGCCCAACATCCCTGCGATTGCTGGTGACTTTGGAGGAACAGGGCGGCATGGGCGCCGCGGCCCGTGCCTTGGGCATGAGCCAGGCGAATGTCTCGAGGACCATTGCGGGGCTCGAAAGACACCTGAACTACGCCCTGGTTGAGCGCACCCACGCCGGCTCCGAGCTCACGCCCCAGGGGCTTGCGCTCGTGGCCCAGGCACGCTCCGTGCTCGCCGAACAGGAGCGCCTGGCCCGCCTGGCCGACGCGCTGGGAGCCGACGGGCCCGCCCGACTCGAGCTCGCGGCGTCGCGCACCATTGGCGAACATCTCGTACCCGGCTGGCTCGGGCTGCAGGCGGCCCGCGCTCCGGAGACCTGGGTGTCCTTCACCTTCGACAACTCCGCGAACGTGGCCCGGCTGGTGCGGACCGGGCAGGTGCCGCTCGGCTTCCTCGAGGACCCGCGCGCGCCAGAGGACCTGGCCTCGCAGGAGCTCTGCCGCGACCAGCTCACCGTGGTGGTGCCACCGGGGCACGCCTGGGCCGGCGCGCTCGTGATGCCGTGGGACGTGGCCCGGGTGCCGCTCGTCGAGCGTGAGCAGGGGTCAGGCACCCGCGCCACGCTGGACCGCGTCATCCCGCAGCGCGCGCGGCCCGCCGCCGAGCTGGACTCGAACGCGGCGATCGTGGCGGCGGTAGCGGCCGGCGTGGGACCGGCCGTGCTCAGCCGGCTCGCGGTGTCCAGGGCCATCGAGGCCGGGGAGGTGGCCGAGGCCGTCTGGGGCGGGCCCGAGCTGGCGCGCCCGCTGCTGGCCGTGTGGCGCGAGGGCTCGCGCGTGCCGGCCGAGGTCCGCGACTTCCTCGGGCTCGTGCGCGCGGACTGCGCCGCGCGCTAAGCAACCGCGTGGCGCTCACCGGGGGCCGCACGCGCGGCGGCGCCGGGAGGGCCGCCCCTCCCAGCGCCGTCGCGCCCCAGCTCAGGCGGGCAGCTCGTACTTATCGATCACGTGCGCCAGCAGATCGCGGGCCCGCGCGCCCGTGATGACCTGCTCCTTGGGCACAGGGGTGACGACCTTGGAAAGGCTGTCCTCGTAGACGTGCTCGCCGATCATGCGGCCATCCTCGTAGGGCCAGAAGAAGGCAAGCTTGCGGCGCACCAGGAACCAGGACTCGTCCTGCTGCTCGGACGCCGACTGCTCGCCCAAGGAACCGAACACATCGTCACCGAGCAGGTGGCCCGGGACGAACTGGCTGAACTCCGCCTCGCCGGCGAAGCCCCAATCGGACACGGCCATCTTCTGCTTGCCGGTCCACATCACGAGCATGTCCATGTCGGCGAGCGTCTTGTAGAACTCGGCCACCTGCTCCATGCCGTCAAGAATCGTTCCCGGGCCGCCCTCGAAGATGCGGTAATGCGGATGCTCCACCGTCATGTTCGGCTGAAGCAGCTCCTGGTAGTAGCCGGAGACCTCGAGGAGGCCGTGGCGGCGGTAGTTGATGAGGATCTTTCGGTGCAGCGGGTTCGTGGTGGCATCGATGATGGCGTCGATGTCATCCATCATGTGCACGAACTCGTGCTCGAACTCGGTGGCCGGGAGGGCGATCGGCTCGGCCGGGATCTCGCGGACGGGGACGTCGGCGATGGCGGGGTGGGTCATGGTGTGCTCCTAGCGCGTTGTGCGCGTCGTGGGTGGTGAGGGAGGGGAAACGACGCTGACCGGGGGGACGGAAGCGTTGCTTAGTACTTGCTCAGATCGGGGTAGCCCCCGATCTCGAAGCCGCCGTCCACGACGAGGCTGGTGCCCGTGATGTAGCTGGCATCGTCGCTGGCCAAGAACACGGCGGGTGCGGCGAGCTCGCGCGGCTGCGCGGGACGCTTGAGCACGGCATTGGCGTTGAACTCCGCCATGATGCCGGGGTTGCCGATGATGAACCCGGCCATGGGGGTGTCAACGAGCCCAGGCAGGATCGTGTTGACGCGGATGCCGTGGCGCCCGAGCTCGAGAGCGGCGTTCTTGCCGAACATCTCGACGCCTGCCTTGCCGGCCGCGTAGGCGCTGCCGCCGTACAGCGGGACGTGAGCGTTGAGCGAGGAGATGTTGACGATCGCGCCGCCGCGGCCACCCGCGATCATGGCCGCCGAGGCGGCCCGCGTGCCGAGGAAGACGCCCTTGAGCACGAGGTCAACGGTGAAGTCCCAATCGCTCTCGCTGAGCTGATCCACCGTGCCCGTGCGCAGCCCGCCCGCCACGTTGAAGAGGGCGCCGAGCCCGCCGGCCTGGGTATGTGCAACATCCACGGCGCGGCGCACATCGGCGTCCTCCGTGACACTGCCGGCCACGCCCGTGAACGCCTCGCCGAAGCGCTCCTGCAGCTGCTCGAGGGCCGCGGCATTGAGGTCAAGACCGACCACCGGCACGCCCTGTTCAATCAGGACCTCGACGACCGACTGGCCAATACCGGAGGCGGCGCCGGTGACGAGCGCGCTGCCAACAAAGGGGGGAGTTTTCACATTGCCTCCAAGGGAACTGCGGGGTGTGTACCCCGCGCTGTCCTCCCAGGATGTCGGCGTCGCCACTGGCCGTATATCGAGACTTGGGTCACACTTTTTAGTGATCGCTAAAGACGGAGGGCCGTGGGCAAGTACCTGAATCTCGCACTCGTCGACACGCTCCTGCAGGTGCTGGAGGCCGGGTCGGTGACGCGGGCCGCCGAACGCCTGCACGTCACCCCCTCGGCCGTGACGCAGCAGCTGCGCAGGCTCGATGAATCGACCGGCTTCGAGGTCCTGCGCCGCGGCGTCACTCCGCCGCAGCTCTCGAGCCGCGGGCAGAGCTTCCTGACGCACGCGCGGGAGGCCCTCGAGGCCTCGCGGCTGGCCCTTGATGCCGGCCGCGAGGTCGAGCTGCGCCTCGGATTCCTCAACGGCTATCCGCGCACGGGCCGCGAGCCGTTCCTCGAGGACTTCGCCGCCCAGATGCCGGGCGTGCGCCTCAAGCTCCAGCAGCTGGAGTGGGGTCGGCAGGCCGCCGCCGTCCTCAGCGGCGAGGTGGACGCCGGCCTCCTACGCCCGCCCCTCGCCGACACCACGGGCCTGGAACTCATCACCGTGCTGCGCGAGCCCCGCGTGGTGGCGGTGTCCGCTTCCTCGCCCCTGGCCCACCGCGGTTCGCTCCTGCTAGAGGACATCGAGGGGCTCTCGGTGCTCGGCGCGCTCAACGCGGATCCGGCCTGGACGCGGTACTGGGTCATGGACCCGCGCCCGAGCGGCCACCCCGTGCACTACGGCTCGTGGGCCGCGACCATGGAGGAGGCCGTCAGCACCGTGGCCATGAGCGAGATCATCATGGTCACGGCCGAATCGGTGGGCATCCGATACTCACACCCCGGCGTGGTTTACCTGCCGCTCGACGACGCCCCCTATTGCACGGTGGCGCTGGCCACCCGCGCCGACGATCGCCGCGAGCAGCTGGCCGCGCTCCGCCGGGCAGCTCACGCCGCGCTCAGCGCACGGACTTGATCCGGTACACGCTCAGCGCTCCCAGGATGCCGATCACACCGGCCAGGACAAACAGTGTGGTGTAGCCACCCAGCCTGGTCACCGCCAGGAACGCGAGCCCCAAGGCAAAGATCTGCGGCAGCGAGGCCGCGATGTTGATGAGGCCCATGTCTTTGCCGCGCGCGCCGGAGCTGGGCAGCACCTGCGTCAGCAGCGCGAAGTCCACGCCAAGGTAGGCGCCGTTGCCGAGACCCAGGATCGCGGCGGCGATAACAGCGGCCGTGAACTGCGCCCCGCCGAACAGCGGCGCGCACGCCATGAGCAACGCGGCCGCCGCGATCAGCCCGGAGGAGAGCGCCACGAGCGGACGGCGCCCCGTCTTGTCCGAGAGCTTTCCCGCCACGGCCGCGCACAGCAACGTGCCGAAGGCGTAGATGGCCGTGAGCACAAAGACGCCGGCAGCCGGATCGGGGTGGTGCAGCACATCCGTGAGGTAGAAGAGCAGGTACACGATGGTGAGCTGCGTGGCGGTCATCATGAGCAAACGCCCCAGCCATGCCCACGCGAAGTCGGGATGCCTGCGCGGGCTGACCCAGAACCCGGTGAGAAACTCGCGCCACGTCGTCCTGGCGAGCGCACCGCGCGGCAGCACGGGATCGTTCGGGCGCAGCACGTACGGCACGGCGCACACGAGCAGCACGAGGATCGCCATGAGGTACCCGAGCCACACCGCCCCGTGGATGAACATGCCGATCGCGGACCCCACCAAAATGCCGAGCGTGATGCCGGTCGCGACGAGGCCGCCCACGAGCCCGCGCTGTTCTACAGGTGCCCGGTCGGGCACGGAGGCCGTGATCGCCGCCGACATCGCGTTGAGCCCCGCCTGCGCGCCGGCCCATCCGAGACACAGCACGCCGACGCTCGTGGCCCCGGCGGTGAGCAGCAGGAAGCCGGTGGCGAGGACCGCCCCGGCCACGATCCACGGCACGCGCCGGCCCCACCTGGAGTGCGTGCGGTCCGAGAGCGCCCCCACGAGCGGGTTGACGATCATCGCCACGAGCACACCCACGGTCCCGGCCAGGGAGAGCACCGATTCTTTTTGGTCCTCTCCGCCGATCGCGGCCGCCTGCAGCGGCATGAGCTGGTTCAGCGCCGCGAAGATCGCCGTGTTGATGCCGACGCTCACGAGCGCCACCGACAGGGTCCATCTCCAGCGCACGCGCTCGGTGGGTTCGGCCAGGGCCTCGGGGACCCCGCCCGCGGTGCCTGCCGCCGGATCAACGCTCATGCGCCGCATCCTATCCGCGCCCCGCCGCTGACACCGCGACGGGGACTGCGCGGACTGTTCGGACGGCGCCTCCGGCGAGGGCGGCTCGTCCAGCCCGGGCGGCGGGCAGGGCGCCCGCCAGGCGGGCACCCACGCGACGTCGGGCCCGATGCACGACGCCGCCCCGGCAGCGAGCGCAAGCTCGCCACCGGGGCGGTGGGTCACCGACCGGAGTCAGCCCGGTCGGTCACTGCCCCGCGCGATCGCGAGCGCGGGGCAGAAAAGGTGATCAGGCGGCGTCGCCCATGAGGGCCTCCGCCTCCTCCAAGCCGTCCGGCTCCTCCGCGTGGTTGGCGGCCGAGACCGGCCCGCGCAGGGCGAAGATCAGCACGATCGCCACGACCACGGCCGCTGCACCGTACACATACGGGGCGCCGGCGTTGCCGAAGGTGTTCGCCAGCGACGAGGCCAGCGGCGGGGCGATGGCGCCGCCGAGGAAGCGCACGCCGGAGTAGGCGGAGGACGCCACGGGGCGGGGCAGATCGGTCGACTCCATGGAGGACTCGGTCAGCACGGTGTTCATGATGCCGAGCACCAGGCCGGAGAGCACCATGAGCACGATCAGCACGACCACGGACTCAACAAACAGGGCGCACAGCACCAAGATGACCAGCAGGGAGATGAGCCCCGCGGCGAGCACCGAGGTGCGCTTGAAGCGCTTGGTCAGGGCCGGCGCGCCGAACACCGACGTGATGGCGAGCGCCAGGCCCCAGCCGAAGAAGGTGAGGCCGATGCCCATGGCGCCGAAGCCCAGCGGGAACGGCGTCCACGCGAGGATCACGAAGAAGCCCATGTTGTAGAAGAACGCGATGATGCCGAAGGAGAGCAGCGCGGGCTTCTTCAGCGCACGGAACGCCGCGAACGGGGAGACGTGACGCTTCTGGACGTCGCCGGACTTGAGCATCGAGATGATGGCCACGAAGGCGATCGCCATGAGCACAGCGGTGCCGATGAACGGGGCGCGCCAGGAGATGGAGCCGAGGACGCCGCCGACGAGCGGGCCAACGGCCATGCCAACACCGAGCGCCGCCTCGTAGATGATGATGGCGCCGTCGGCGCTGCGGGCCTCGCCGATGATCGTCGCGAGGGCCGTGGAGAGGAAGAGCGCGTTGCCGAGGCCCCACACGGCGCGGAAGCCGATGATCCACGGCACGGAGGGCGCCAGGCCGGAGGCCAGCGCGAACACGATCACGAGCGCGAGCCCCAGCAGCAGCGTGTTGCGCGCGCCGAGGCGGCCGGAGACCCACGACGTGAAGAACATCGCGATCGCCGTGACGAAGAGGTAGGAGGTGAAGAGCAGCGACGCCTGCGTGGGCGTCGCGTTCAGCTTCTCCGTGATGGCCGGGAGGATCGGATCCACGAGGCCGATGCCCATGAAGGAGACCATCGCCGCGAGGGCCACGGCCCACACCGCCTTGGGCTGTTTCCACCAGCCGGCGGCGCCGTGGCCGCCCGTTTCCTTGACCTTGGCGAGTTCCTCGCCGGTTTCGACGCTCATCGCGCCTCCTCCTCGGGGTGCGTCGACTCCCCCGGCATGTGCTTCGCAAGGATGTCGACGGCATCCTGAAGGGTGCGCCGCTCGGCCTCGCTCAACGGAGCGAAGTGAGGCAGCAGGTTCTCCACAATCTGGGCCGCGCGGCCGCTCAACGAGGCCACTCCGACCTCGGTGATGGAGACGAGCGTGGCTCGCGAATCGGCCGGATCGACCGAGCGCGTCACCGCCCCGAGCTCCTCGAGCGTCTTGACGATCTTGGTCATGCCCGGCTGGCTCACGTGAACGGCGGCGGCGAGGTCGCCGACGCGGCGCGGGCCGGAGTCGGTCAGCAGGCCGAGGGTCCGGTAGTACGACGGCGAGTGGCCGCCCTGCACGCGACCGGAGGCCACGCGGTTGAGCACCCACATGCGCCCCAGGAGGGCGGCAAGGACATCGCCGGAGGACGGGGTCTGATCGTGGTTCACAGCTAGAACATATCACCAGGTTATATAACTTAGTGAAGAATGTGACGCAGCGATCTGCCCGCGCACGACGGCCCACTCCCGTGTACGACGGCCCCTCCCGCGTACGGCTGACCCATGGAAAAAACGAGCCCCCCTGAACAATCGGTGTACTCGAGTACACCGAAAAGTTCAGGGAGGCTCGGTTCTTGCGGAGCACGCTGGCCGCAGGCCGAGACGGGCACCGCCGGGGCATTCTCGCTGCGGCCGGCTGCGGCTCAGTCGCGGCGGGGCGGGCGCACCAGATCGCGGGCCGAGACCTCGGGGTCGGCGAGCGCCTCGGCGTCCACGGGCGCCCCGCGGTCGATGAGGCGGCGAGCGGCACGGGCGAGCCGCGCATCGTCGAACGTCACGGCACCGAGCAGCTCACCGCCCGCCCCCACCGAGAACACGCCGCGGGCGCCCCGCGCATCGCTGCGCAGCACGGTTCGACCGCCGGCCACCTCGCCGGGGTGACCCACCACCTCGACGTGCTCGCCGTGGCGGTCGGACCAGAACCAGCGCGCACCGCGTTCCTCGGGGAACTGCCCCATCAGCGCGGCCGCAGCATCCTCGGCCGAGTGCATCGCGGCTTCCCAGTGCGCGTGCAGCGGCAACGGTGCGCCGTCGGCGTCCACCCCGCGGGCCACGTCGCCCACGGCCCAGAGGTTGGGAAGCGAGGCGCGTCCGGAGGCGTCCACGAGCACTCCCCCGCCGTCCTCGAGCGCAGCGACGGCGGCCCCCGCGTCGCGGGCCAGGTCGTCCCGCGGCACCGCACCCGTGGCGTAGAGCGCATAGTCGGCACCCCAGGAGCGACCGTCCTCGAGCACCACGCGCAGCGGCGCGACGGCCTGGCCCTCGCCACCCGCAACGACACCGACACCCAAAACCGCACCGTCGCCCGCGCCCGCGGCCTCGCCAGCACCAGCACCGGCGCCCGCATCGGCCCGGCCAACGGCATCCACGGGCAGCAACGAGGGTTCGGCCCCGGCGGCCCCGGCGGCCCCGACTCCCCCCGGCTGCTCGATCCGCGCCACGCGCCCCGTCTCGACGCGCACGCCGCGCTCGGCGTGCAGCGCGTGCAGGCGCTCGGCGGCCACGGCCCCGAAGGAGCGCACGGCGGCCGGATCGCTCGGGTTCACGAGCGTGACCTCGGCGCCGTAGCCGAGCGCCACGGACGCCGCCTCCGCCCCGACCAGGCCGCCGCCGATGATGCTCAAGCGTGTCCCCGGCGCGAGCGCCCTGCGCAAGCGGGCGGCGTCGTGCACCGTATAAAGCTGGGTGATCACGCGCTCAGAGAGCGCGCCCTCCGGCACGGCCCCCGCGGGGGCCACCCCGGTCGCCAGGACCACCACCTCCGCCACGAGGCGCTGGCCGTTCAGGAGGAAGGCCTCCCAGCCCGCGGCGTCCTCGGCGAGGCGCACGCCGGCGATCTCCTCGACGCCGCTCCCGATGACCGTGATGGAGCGCTCCTCGAACCACTCGGCCTCGCGGAAGCGCAGCTCCTCCTCGGACATGGCCCCGCGCAGGAACTCCTTGGAGAGCGGGGGGCGGTCCATGGGCAGGCCCAGCGGGTCAACCAGCGTGAGCTCGCCGCGGTAGCCGCGCAGGCCCAGCTGGTCCACGAGCGTGTAGCCGGCGGGGCCGCCGCCGATGACGAGGACGGAGGCGGGCTGGGGCGCGCTCACGGGCGGTCAGCGCCCTCGACGGACTCCCCGGGGTGCAGCAGGACGCGGCCGTCGACGACCTCGACCTTGTGCGTGCGGGCCGACTCGGTGGCGGGCAGGCACAGCACCTTGCCCGTGCGCAGGCAGAACTCGGTGGCGTGCAGCGGGCACTCGACGCGGTCGCCCTCGATCCAGCCGTCGGCCAGCGACGCGGTCTCGTGGGTGCACTCATCGTCCAGGGCAAAGAACTCGCCGGTCTCCGCGTGGAAGACCGCGATATCCCGGCCGGTCTCGTTGGCGGATCCGTCCACCACCACGGCCTCGCCCTCGGGGATCTCCCCGACGCCGGCCACGTCCACGATCTGCGCCATGCCACTCCAACCCTTCACTGCGGTGCTCGGCCCCGCCCCCGCGAGCTGCGGGAGCGGCGTGCCTTCGGCGCTCAACGCTACCGAAGTTCGCGGCGCTTGGGGCGTGGGAGCTTCCCCACAGCGGACCCGAAGTGCTTAGACTCGGCGAAAACCGACCGATCGTTCAGGAGTCGAGCGCATGAGCACCCCACCCGTCGTCAAGGACGCAGCGACCGTCCTCCTGCTCCGCCGCGCCTCCGGTGGGGCCCCCGGCGTCGAGGTCTTCATGCAGGTGCGTGCGAGCTCCATGGCCTTCGCCGCCGGCGCCGCCGTGTTCCCCGGCGGCTCGGTCGACCCGAGCGACCGCCACGGCACCGCCGAGTGGGGCCTGCCCGCTCTGGGCGGCTACGAGGCGTTCATCAACGCCGGCGCGGAGGAGCTGGCGCTGGCGGGTGGCCTCGTCGCCGCCGCGATCCGCGAGAGCTACGAGGAGTGCGGCGTGCTCCTGGCCGAGGGCCCGCCCGCGCGCCTGGCCCAGCGCAGCGGCTGGGTCACCGACGAGGACCGCGCCGCGCTCAGCGAGCACAGCACGAGCATCGCCGAGGTCCTCCAGCGCCGCGGCCTCCTGCCCGACCTCGCCTCGCTCACCCTCGTTGACCGCTGGATCACGCCGGAGGGCGAGCCCCGCCGCTACGACACCCGCTTCTTCGCCGCGGCCCTCCCGGCCGGGCAGGAGGCGGACGACGAGACCACCGAGACCTCGCGTTCCTTCTGGGTGCGCCCGGCGGAGGCGCTGGAGCAGTTCTCGCGCGGCGAGCTGGCCCTCATGCCGCCCACCTGGGCGCAGCTCGACCGCCTCACGCGGGCCGCGACGCTCAAGGAGGCGCTCGCGCCGGCCACGACCGACGTCACCGTCCCCGTGCTCGAACACACCGAGGGCACCGTCGTGGCGCACTTCTGGGGCACCGAGGCGTACCGCAAGGCCGGGCGCCCGCAACACTCCTGAGCGCCCGCGCTCCAGCCAAGACACCGCCCGACGTCGCCCGGCCGGGTCCCGCGCCCCGGCCCGCCTTTCGGCGGTCCGGGCGAGCGGCCGGGTGAGCGACGGCCCAGAGCCGCGGCGGCCCGGAGAGGCCGGAGGACTCTTGCTCAAGCTAGCGCAGCAGCTGCATCGACCGCTCGAGACCCTTCTCCACGAGCACGGCCGACGTGACCGACTGGAGCTCGCTCGAGCTGAACGTCAGCGAGAACTCGTGCGGTGCGAGGTCGGCCGTGCACACGACCTGGGCCGCGTCCTGCACCGCGGTCACCTTGAGCACGCCGTCGGCGATGGCCGAGGACTCGATCGCGGGCGGGCAGGTCGAGGAGCCGAAGAGCGTGACCACGGCCGCGCTCTCGCTCAGGCTCACGGTCGGTTCACCCGTGTCGCCGCCGGGCACGGTCGTGGGCGTCTCGATCGCGGAGGCCGAGCCCTCCGTGGCGCTCGGCGCAGCGGTCGTGGGTTCCGCCGAGTACGGCGTGGCCAGGGAGGACCCGGCGGGCGTGGGCGACACCCCGCTCGGGGACGACGGGCCGCACGCGCTGAGCGCGAGGGCGGCCACGGGGGCCAAGAGGGCGAGGGAAACCAGGGGGCGAGTTCTCATAGCCCGACGGTAGGCCGCGAGGAGACGCCAGCGGAAGGGCCGGCACCGGATCGTGACGACAACCGCCGGCGATGCACGGGCTCTTGAGGGAGGGAACGCCCGCTCACGCCCCCAGGCGCGGCGGATGCTCCGGCGTCTCGGGCCGCTTGGCCGTGGTGTTCGCGTAGAACCACTCGATGTGCTCGCGCAGCAGGTGAGCCGCCTTGTGGTGCTCGCGCCCGCTGACCGCGTCGAAGATGCCTTGATGCTGGTGCCGCAGCACGGTGGCGAGCGGCTTCCATTCCTCCTCCGTGGGGACGGCCTCGGAGACCACATCGCCCACGGCGTCCTTGAGCGAAGCCATGACGGCGTCAAGCACGGCGTTGCCGGCCAGCTTGGCCAACAGCACGTGGAAGCGCGTGTCGAGGGCCTGGAACTCGTCCCGCGAGAGCGTGACGTCCTCCATGGTCTCCAGGAGATCGCCCGCCTCCTGCAGGATCTCCGCTCCCCCGTCGGCCCACAGGTCGAGGTCGACCACCGTGGCTGCCCACGTTTCGAGCAGCGCGCGCACCTCCACGATGTCCTCGACCAGCAGCCCCGAGCTGGCCACGTGGAGGCGCAGCATGTTGGAGATGCCCTTGGCCGGGCGCGAGATCAGCACGGCGCCGGCGCGCGGGCCCGATCCCGTCGCGGTGCGCACGAGCCCCATCACCTCGAGCGTACGGATCGCGTCGCGCACGCTGGCCCGGGAGATCCCGTGCTCCTCGGCGAGGGCCCGTTCGCCCGGCAGCTGGTCGCCGATCCGCAGGCGGCCGGCCCGCAGCTCGGCCTCCACCCAATCGAGCACGCGCACGTAGGCGCGCGACGGCGGCGCGAGTTCGCTCTCCGACTCGGGGACGTGAGGAAGGCTCATGCCACCATCTTCGCCCGTGGACACCCCCAGCGACGAAACCGCGCCGACGCCCCGGCGTCCCCCAGGCAACAAAACGCCCGACGGCGCCGTGCCCGGCTCAGCCGGGGACGGCGCCGTCGGGCGCTGGGCAAGGAGGAAAGCGCGGCGCCGGCGGCGCCGCCTGGATCAGGCCTGCTGAGCCGCGCCGCGGCCCATGATCTCCGCCTCGAGGGCCTCCAGCTCGGCGTCGAGCGAGGCCAGCTCGGCCTGGTGGGCGCCGGCCTCCTCGCCCGTGGCGATGGCCTGGGCCATGGAGGCGGCGGCGCTGGCGCGGCGCAGTTCGAGCTCGCGGCGGTAGTTCTCGTCCTCGGCCCACTGGGCCTCGGCCTCGAGGCGCTTGGCCGTGACGACCTCCGCGCGCTTCTGATACATGTGCACCGTGAGGTGGGTGATGGCCAGCAGCACCACGGGCGGCATGGCCGCCACGAGCGCCGAGACGATCGTGGGGATGCCGGAGTTCGTGGCCTCGACCGTGAGAATCGCGTGCACCGAGTTGGCCGCGGTGGAGACGATGGCGCCGAAGAAGAGGAGGGCCCACGGGTACCACATGGCGCGGCGCCCGTGGCCGTTCAGGGCGACGATGGCCACGGTGGCGGCCACGATCATGCCGTCAACGATGATGGGCCAGATCCAGGCGAGGCTGCCGTCAATGCCGGAGCGCTCAGCGAGGTCGGTCAGCGCCGCAAAGGAGAGGACGAACGCGCCCACCGCAATGATGACGGTGGCGGCGACGGCCGTCCACAGGACGCCGCGGCCTGGCTCGTTGCGGGGCGCAGTGGTGCTCATCGGGTGGGTCTCCGCTTCTGTCGATCGCGTGCTCGGTGCACACACAGCGCCGCGCTTCAGGCTGCGAAGCGCGGCGCGATGGGCGGGCCAAGGTCTCGAAACGATCTCGGCACCGTAGTCATGGTAGGGCCAGCCGGGGGCCACGACCCAGCCGTGCGACGTGCCTCACGTTGGTTGCCGCCGGTCAACTATCGGCGTAAGGTTGTTGCCAATCAACCATTTTTCGCCGGGGTGACGAGCCCCGGCTTCCGCATGTTGCTCTGAAAGGACGTCATGACGTCTTCTCCCACGGCGACCGGGGCCAAGCCCGGATCGTCTATGTCGCACCGGCAGGTGCTGGAGGCCTTGTCCGGCCTCCTTCTCGGCATGTTCGTGTCGATGATCGCCAACACCGTGGTCTCGACCTCGATGCCCACGATCGTTCACGACATCAACGGCACGCAGTCCGATTACACCTGGGTCATCACGGCGGCCCTGCTGGCCACCACGGTGTCCACCCCCATCTGGGGCAAGCTCGCCGACCTCATGAACCGCAAGCTGCTCATCCAGCTCTCGCTCGTGATCTTCGTGGCCTCCTCGGCCATCGCCGGCTTCTCCACCTCCCCGGAGATGCTCATCACCATGCGTGTCTTCCAGGGCCTGGGCGGCGGCGGCATGGCCGCGCTGTCCCAGATCATCATGGCCGACATCATCTCCCCGCGTGATCGCGGCAAGTACATGGGCCTCTTCGGCGCCGTCATGGCCGTCGGCACCGTGGGCGGCCCGCTGCTCGGCGGCGTCATCGCCGACCACATGGGCGGCTTCACCCCGGACGGCATGGGCTGGCGCTGGAACTTCTTCGTGTCGGTCCCCTTCGCGATCGCCGCGCTGATCCTGCTGCAGAAGACCCTGCACCTGCCCAAGCTGGAGAAGCGCAAGGTCTCCATCGACTACTTCGGCATCGTCCTGCTCGGCTCCGGCGTCTCGCTGCTGCTGATCTGGGTCTCCATGGCCGGCGACGCCGCCACTTCGTCCTTCGCCTGGGCCTCCCCGGAGACCGCGTGGATGACCTCCATCGCGGCCGTGCTGCTCATCGCCTTTGTCTTTGTTGAGCTCAAGGTCAAGGAGCCCCTCATCGACATGCACCTCTTCCAGAACCGCAGCTTCACACTCTCCGTGGTCGCCTCGATCTCCGTGGGCCTGGCCATGTTCGGTTCCTCGGTGTACCTCTCGCAGTACATGATCATGGCGCGCGGTGCCACCTCCACCATGGCCGGCATCATGACCATCCCGATGATGGCCGGCCTGCTGGTCATCTCCACCGTGGTGGGCGGCGCGATCACCCGCACGGGCAAGTGGAAGGCCTACGTCGTCACCGGCTCCGTGCTGCTGACCGGCTCGCTCTTCCTGCTCGGCACCATCCACTACGACACCAACTACTGGCTCGTCGCGATCTACATGTTCATCATGGGCGCCGGCGTCGGCATGGTCATGCAGAACCTCGTCCTGGTGGTCCAGAACGCGGTCCACCCCCGCGAGATGGGCGTGGCTTCCTCGGCCGTCACCTTCTTCCGCTCCCTCGGCGGCACCATCGGTGTCTCGTGGCTCGGCGCCATGCTGGCCAACAAGATCCCGAGCCTGCTTGGTGACAAGACCAACGAACTGAAGGCCGCCATGGGCGAGCTCGGCAAGACCGACCCCGCCGCCCTGCAGGCGTTCTCCAAGGAGCTCGAGTCCGCCCAGCTGCCGACGCCTGCCTCGATGCCGGAGATCATCCGCCCCATCTTTGAGTGGGTCTACGGCGACGGCATCGCGCACGTCTTCTTCCTCGCGGCCCCGCTGGCCATCGTGACCCTCATCGCGGTGATCTTCCTGCCGAACCTCCCCCTCTCCAGCCAGACCCGCACCGAGCGCGCCGAGTCGGAGAAGGAGGCGGCCCTGGCCGCCGCCACGGTCGTGGCGGATGCCGAGTCCGAGCAGGAGATCCTGGAAGGCACCCAGGGCGCCCCCACGCCGTCGGGCAGTGAAACCGAGGGCGGCAACGCCGCCAGCACAGGCGGACGGCATGGGCAGCGCGGCTGATCCCAGTGGCACGCCGCTGAACCCCGAGTGCGCGCCCACGCACGGGCGCGCACTCGGGGGGATCATGGCGGCGGATGGCTGCGCCGACCTGTCCGAACACGATCGCTCCATCCTGGCGGTGGAGCAGGAGTTCGCGAGGATGGTCGCCGGCGCGCGACGAGCCATGCGGGCCAGGGCCACGGCCATGGACCCGAGCCTCCTCCCCTTTGATTTCAAGGTCGTCGGCGCCCTGTGGCACCACGACGCCCACCTCCCCGAGCACCGCGGCGTCACCTCACGCGAGCTGACGGACATGCTGGAGACCGATAAGTCGATGGTCTCCCGCTCCATCAAGCGGCTCGAGGAGATCGGTTTCGTGCTGCGCGAGCAGGACCCGGCCGACGCGAGGGCCCAGCTCATCCGGCTGACGCCCGAGGCGGCCGACAGCTACGCGGCCACGAACCACAAGCAACGCATGGAGGTCCAGGCGCGCCTGCGCACCTGGAACGTGGAACAGGTCAAGCAGCTGGGACAGCTCCTGCTCAAGCTCAACGGGCCGCGGCCGGAAGAACCCGCCCACCACGACTCCCACACCAAGGCACCCGGCTCCCCCCAGCCGGGCCGCTGAAACACCGCAAGGACATCGCACATGAGCACTACCGTTTCCGAGCCCGTCCGCGAGCTCGACGAGGTCGCCCTCGGCCAGCTGTTCACCCAGGCGCACACCGCCAACTCCTTCGACGAGACCCCCGTCTCCGACGAGGTGCTTGAGCGCCTGCACGAGCTGACCGTCATGCCGCCCTCGGCCATGAACATCCAGCCGCTGCGCATCCTGTGGGTCCGCAGCCCCGAGGCCCAGGCCACGCTCGGCGCCCTCATGGGCGAGGGCAATCGGGACAAGACCCTCGCCGCGCCGCTCGTGGCCGTCCTCGCCTTCGACGCGCAGTGGCACGAGCACCTCGAGCTGCTGGCGCCCTTCCGCGCCGCGGCCAAGGACACCTTTGCCGCCAACGAGCCGATGCGCGTGGGCATGGCCAAGACCAATGCCGCGATCCAAATGGGCTACTTCCTGCTGGCCGCGCGCTCGCTCGGCCTGGACGTGGGGCCGCAGGCCGGCTTCGACGCCCAGGGCGTCAACGCCGCGTTCTTCGCCGACAACGGCTGGCAGTCCTTCGCCGTGGTGAACCTCGGCTACCCGGCCGCCGACGGCGCCGGGTACCGCGAGCGCCAGGGTCGCCTGGAGTTCGGCGAGCAGACGTTGACCGTCTGAGTTCTTGGCGCTGCCCTTTCTTCGGAGGGTAGTTCACGACGGCGCCGGTGCGGGTTGTCCCGCACCGGCGCCGTTTGTTTGTGGTGTGTTGGTGGCCGGGCCCTGTTCCCGACACGGTGCCGCCGGGCGCGGCGCCCCTTGGGAATCCCTCACAGCCGCCGCATGTCCCGTGGGTTGTCCCCCGCGTTCCCCTCGCTCGGGCGGCGCGTGGGCCCGTGATGAAACACTCGTGGCATGAGCACCGAGAGCACTTCCGCCCCGGCCGGACCGGGCGGCACCGATTCCCCTGACACCTCGCCGGTGACGCCGCCGTCGGTCACCCTCGGCGAGGACGGCGTGCACCGCACGCCCTGGGGCAATGGGGACGCCCTCCTGCGCGAGTACTACGACCACGAGTGGGGCGTCCCGGTGACCACGGAGGCCGGTCTCTACGAGCGCCTCACCCTCGAGGCCTTCCAATCCGGGCTCTCGTGGCTCACCATTCTGCGCAAGCGCGAGGCCTTCAGGGCGGCGTTCAAGGGTTTCGATCCGCAGCTCGTGGCCGCCTTCGGCGCGGCCGACGTCGAACGGCTCATGGCCGACGCAGGGATCGTGCGCAATCGGCGCAAGATCGACGCGGCCATCACCAACGCTGCGGCCACCCTGGCCCTGCGGGAGGACGGCGGGCTGCCCGCCCTGATCTGGTCCTTCCGCCCCGAGACCACACCCTTGCCGCGCACGGTGCAGGAGGTGCCGAGCAGCTCGCCCGCCTCGGTGGCGCTGTCCAAGGAGCTCAAGCGCCGCGGCTTCGCGTTCGTGGGGCCCACCACCATGTTCGCGCTCATGGAGGCCGTGGGCATCGTTGATACCCACCTGCTCGACAGCCATCGCCGCGGGGTCTCGGGCCTCTGGGCGCCGGACGGGACGCGGGCGGCCAGCCCGGATCTCGGCTAGACCCTCATCCGGGAGGCCGGGGCCCCGCCCCGCGGCGGGCGGACAGCGCGGGCGCAAACGAGGCGGGACGGGCGACCAGCCTCGCCGCCCGTCCCGCCCCGTCTCTGACTCGCCGTGGCTAGCCGCGGCTGATGAAGCCCTCGGAGACCATCCAGTCGAAGGCCACGTCCGCCGGGTCCTCGCCCTCGACGTCCACCTTGCGGTTGAGCTCCACGAAGACCTCGTTGCTCATCTTCGCCGCGACCCGCTCGAAGTCCTCCTGCAGCGCGGGGAAGCGCTCCACGAGCTCGGTGCGGAAGAGCGGCGCCACGTTGTAGGAAGGGAAGAACTGCAGATCGTCCTCGAGCACCAGCAGGTCGAGGGACTTGATGCGGCCGTCGGTCGTGAACACCTCTCCGAAGGAGCACGATCCCTGCGCCGTCGCCTCGTACACGGCCCCCGTGTCCAGGATGGAGACCTGCGAGGCAGGCACCCCGTCCGCCGCACCGAGCTCGAGCCCGTAGGTGGCCAGCATGGGCTTGAAGCCGTCCTGGCGCGAGTTGAACTCGGACTCGACGCAGAAGCTGCGCTGGGAGACGGGCAGATCCTTGATCTGCGAGAGCTTGGTGATGCCGCCGAGTTCCTCCTGCTGCGAGGCCTTGATGGCAAAGGCGTAGGTGTTATCCAGCGGCGCCGGGGAGCCCCACGTGATCCCGTTGCCGAGATCCTGCTGGTACACCTTCTCCCATTGAACGCGCTGGTCCGCGTAGCCCGTCTGGTGCCCCAGATAGGTCAACCAGGCGGTCCCGGTGTAGTCGAACATGATGTCGGCCTTGCCGCTGGCGATGAGTTCCCTCGCCGGTTGCGAGCCGGGGACATTCGACATGTCCTTCACGTCGAACCCGGCCGCCTTGGCCGTGAGCACGGCGATCTTGCCCATGATCTGCTGCTCGGTGAAGTTCTTGCTCGTGACCGTGAGCGTCTCGGCCTGGTCCGCACCGTCGATCTCCGCGATGCTTCCGCGACCGGGCTCTGGCACATAGGCCGCGGAGGGCTGCAGCCCGCACCCGGACAACCCGAGGGAGGCGGCCAGCAGCACGGTCGTGCCGAGGCCGGCGGCGCGAGCGCCGCGACCCACGCGATGGCCGAAAAGGTTCGTGATCTTCATGCTTCAGAGCCCCTTCGGCTTGGCGAGGTGTTCGACGACGCGTCCGGCCCAATCCACCACCAGCGCCAGCAGCGCCACGAGGAGCGAACCGACCACCAAGACGGCCGTCTGCGAGAGATTGACGCCCGTGGTGATGAGCAGGCCGAGCCCGCCTCCGTCCACGAACGTCGCCAGCGTCGCGGTGCCCACGAGCAACACGAGGGCCGTGCGGATGCCGGCCAGCATGACCGGAACGGCCAGCGGCAGCTCCACCTTGAAGAGCACGGCGGCGGCGGACATGCCCATGCCGCGGCCGGCCTCGATGAGCCGCCGGTCAACGCCGTCCAGGCCCACCATCGTGTTCCGCAGGACCGGCAGGATGGCGTAGAGGACCAGCGCCACCACGGCGGCGGGGAAGCCGAAGCCCATGGCAAAGGCGAGCAGAACCACGAGGCCGACGGCCGGCGCGGACTGCCCGATGTTGGCGATGGCGAGGACCGCCGGCGTGGCCCGACGCAGCGGACCTCGCGTGAGCAGCACGCCGAGCGGGACGGCGATCACGAGCACCAAGATCGCCGATACCGCCGTGAGTTTCAGGTGCTGGAGCGTCAGCCGCCACAGCTCGGCCGGCGCCAAGGTGCTGCGTTCGGTGGGACTCAGATCGGCTTGAGCCAACCACACGAAGAGCGCAACGATCAGCGCGACGAGCACGCCGATCTGCAGCAGGAGCGGCCCCCAGCTGCTGCGCGGCGCCCGGCCGGAGGCGGCGCGGCCCGCCACCACGAGCGCGTCCGCCGACTCCTTGGCCGCCGCGCCCCGGGCGGCGTCGAAGGTGGGGCTCTGCGGGCCGCTCATCGCGTTCCCCCTTCGCCGCGCTCCCCTCGCTCGCTGGCGGGACCCTCCCCGCCCGCCGGGCCCCGCCCGGCGCCCGGGGCGACGGGCCCGTCATCCAGGGGCACGGCGTCGTCGTTCTGTGCGTCCATCGCCGCCACGGCGACGGCCGGCACGGCACCGGAGTTCAGCCCCACCGGGGCCCCCGATTCCTGCGCGGCCGAGCGCGCGTCGGTGATCGCCTGTGTCACCACCTCGATGTCGATGACGCCGAGGAACACGCCGCGCGCGCCCGTGACGATCGCGTGGCCGCTCGTGGCGACGAGCATCTCATCGAGCGCGTCGTTGAGGGTGGCGTTCTCGCCGACCACGGGCAGTTCCGGGTCCACCTGGTCGGTGATGAGCTGCATGCGCGAGAGCTGACGCTTGGTGAGCCACTGGATGGGGCGGCGACGGCGGTCAAGGATCACCGCATGGTTGGAGCCGGCCCCCTGCAGCTGCGAGAGCACGTCGGAGGCGAGCTCGCCCACGTAGCCGAGCACCGGCTGGCGCAGGCTCGCGTCCCTCACGCGGGAGAGCGAGAGCTGCTTGAGGCCTGCGCCGGAACCGATGAAGCCCTCGACGAACTCGTTGGCCGGCTGGGCCAGGATCCGCTCTGGCGAGTCGTACTGCACCAGCTGGGCGCCCTCGTCGAAGACCGCGATCCAATCGCCGAGCTTCATCGCCTCGTCGAAGTCGTGCGTCACGCAGACGATTGTGGTGCCGAGTTCGGCCTGGATGTTGAGCAGCTCGTCCTGGAGGCGCTGGCGGGTGATGGGATCCACCGCGCCGAAGGGCTCGTCCATCAGGAGCACGGGCGGATCCGCCGCGAGCGCGCGGGCCACGCCCACGCGCTGCTGCTGGCCGCCGGAGAGCTCCTTGGGATAGCGGTCGCGGTAGGTGTCCGGGTCCAGGGAGACGAGCTCGAGCAGCTCGTCGACGCGGCGCGCGATGCGCGCCTTGTCCCAGCCGAGCATCTTCGGCACCACGGCGATGTTGCCGGCCACGCTCATGTGCGGGAACAGCCCGCCCGCCTGGATCACGTAGCCGATCTTGCGGCGCAGCTGGTCCGGGTCCATGGTCGTGACGTCCTCGCCGTTGATGACGATGCGCCCCTCGGTCGGCTCGATGAGCCGGTTGATCATCTTGAGCGTGGTGGTCTTGCCGCAGCCGGAGGGGCCAACGAACATCACCACCGAACCGGCCGGGATCTCCAGCGTGAGGCCGCCGACGGCGGGCTTGGGCTGGCCGGGGTAGCGCTTCGTCACCTCCTCGAGCAGGATCGCGGCGCCGGGGCTCGACGACGCGGCGGCGGCCAGGCCGGCGGCGGAACCGGCGGTGCCGGGGGCGGAATGGTGGGTGGCGGTGGTTGGGTTCTCAGACACGGATACCCCTCCGAATCGTCAGGCGGGAGAGGCCCACAAGGGCCAGGTCGAGGATCAGGGCCAGGATCACCACGCCGATCACGCCCACGAGGACGGAGTTCAGCGCGTTGGCGCCGCCGAGGCGGGCCAGCCCGTTAAAGATGAAGCTGCCGAGGCCGGGTCCCAGGACGTAGGCCGCGACGGCGGCGACGCCCATGACCATCTGCCCCGAGATGCGAATGCCGGACATGATGACCGGCCACGCCATGGGCAACTCAACGGTGGCGAGGGTGCGCAGGCGACTCATGCCGAGGCCGCGCGCGGCCTCGATGGTCTCCGCCGGGACGCCGCCGAGCCCCACCAGTGCGTTGCGCAGGATGGGGAGCGTGGCGAAGAAGGTCACGACCACCACGGAGGGCAGGGGCCCGAAGCCGAGCGGCGAGATCATGAGCCCGATGAGGGCGAAGGACGGGATGGTCAGGCCGATGGCCGAGACGGAGTTGGCGAGGCCGGCAAGCCAGGGGATGCGGACGGTCAGGACCGCGATGAGGACGGCGAGCACGGTCGCCAAGAGGAGGCACTGCACCACCAGCGAGAGGTGCTGGTAGGCGGCGAACAGGATTTGATCCCAGCGTTCGGAGACGAAATTCCACACATTAAGACCTGCTTCACATTGGTTACGTATTGCGTTTCAACCGCCACCGTTTCCGGTGGAGGGCATCTTGGCAGTCTAACCAGACACTGTGTGACAGGACCGGGCCTCGCCTCTCCTGCGCCGGGTTTGAGCCGCCAGCGGGGGCCGTTTCACCGCGTCACTGAGCGAAGCACGCTCCGATATGTCATCGTTATCTCGACCGACACGTGCGGGCGGGTCTGACCCGTTCCCGCCACCACGCGGTCCGGCAAGCACTCGCACCGGGCCGCCCGCGATCGCAGGGGAAAACATGAGCAACACACCGAACGAGAGCCAGGGCCAGCCCGGCTCCGAGCCGCAGCCCGGTGCTTGGGGGCGTCCCGCCACTCCGGCCGAGCAGCAGGGCGCGCAGGGCGCGGCGCAGCCCGAGCCGCAGGCCCAGGCCTGGGGCCAGCCCAGCGGCTACTCCGCCCCGGCCGCCGGACAGCCGGCCTGGGGCCAGCCCGCTGGCCAGGCCCAGCCGCCGGCCGCCGACCCGAACGCCCCCGGCGCCTGGCCGGCGCAGCCGGCGCAGCCGGCGCAGCAGCAGGGCTGGGGGGCTCAGCCCGCCGGCTCCGCGGCGCCCTCCGCGCCGGGGACCCCGACCTGGGATCAGCCGGCGGCCGCGGCGCAGCCGAACGCCGGCTGGGCCCAGCCGCAGGCGGCGGCGCCGGGCTACGGTGCCGCCGGCGGCTACGCCGCGCCTGGCGCACCGGCCGGCCAGGGCGGGTATGCCGTCAACTACGCCGTGCCCGCGGGCGTCGGCGGGCTCGACGGCGCCACGAACCCGGAGGACCTGACGCGCCCGCTGTACGGGGCCACCTTCGGCCAGGCGATCAAGCGCTTCTTCAAGAACTACGTGAACTTCAACGGGCGCGCGTCCCGTTCCGAGTTCTGGTGGGTGGTCCTGGGCGCCGCGCTGCTCCAGCTCATCCCCGTCATCCTCTACTACATCGGCGTCGGCCAGGTCGCGGCCGCGGCGCTCGCGAACTCCGACGCGTACGGCCGCATCGACGGCGAGGCCGTCGCGGCCAATGCCGGCGGCGCCCTCGCCCTCATGGGCATTGGCGGCACGCTCATGGGCCTGATCAGCTTGGGCCTCTTGCTGCCCATGCTCGGCCTGTACTGGCGCCGACTGCACGACGCGAACTTCTCCGGCCTGCTGATGCTGCTGAGCCTCACCGGCATCGGCGGCATCGTGGTCATCGTGCTCTGCGCGCTCGAGTCCAAGCCGGAGGGCCGCCGCTTCGACCCGGCCCCCGCCTACAAGAGTTACTGAGTCACGCCTCGGCCCCACCCGGGTCCTCACGCCAACGGCGCCGCCCCGAGGGGCGGCGCCGTTGGCGTTTTCACTGCTTGGACGGGGCGAGCCCGTGCGGTGCTCAGTCCACGCGCTGGAAGGCGAACCAGGCGGGGTTTCCGCCGGTCTCGATGCGCTGGGTGAGTTCCGGCTCCCCCGCCTCGCTCACGCGATACACGCTCACGCCCCCCGAGGTCTCGCCGCCCACCAGGACGAGGTCGCCGGAGGGCGCCACGGCCGCGGCGCGCGGGCGCTCCTCGGTGGACGTGCTCGCCAGGACGCGCGGGGCATCCCCTGCCCGCACGATCGTGAGCGTGGAGGTGGTGCGTTCAGTGGTGAGCCACAGCGCTCCCGAGCGCGCCTGGCGCAGCTCGGCCGCCCAGATGGGGCGTTCAGGCACGGCCGCGCCGCCCGGGACCCGGGCGACGCCGGTGACCAAATCGTCGTCGGGCGCCACGATGCTGACCTGACCCACCCGCGTGAGCGCGCCGCTCGCGGCGTCGCGGGCGAAGGTGATGACCTCGCCCGTCATCTCGGTCACGACCGTGACGCGGCTGCCGTCCGAGGAGATCACGAGGTGACGCGGGCCGGCGCCAGCCGGCTCCACGGCGGTGGCGGGCAGCCGAACGAGGGCTGGCTCCTCCCCGCTGCCACGGCGGTACCCAACGATCGCGTCGGAGCCCAGCGCGGTGGCGTACACGTGGGCGCCGTCGCGCGTCGCGGCGACGGCGTGGATGTTCTTGCCGGCGTCCCAGTCGGTGAAGGTGGGCTGCTCGGTGCACGGCAGTCCGTCGGCATTCACCGGGATCCGGGAGAGGGCCGAATCGTGATAGCTGGCCACGAGCAGCGCGTCGGTGTCGAAGGCCAGGAAGGCGAGGGAATGCGGCAGCTCGTAGTCGCCCCGGTGCTCGAGGCGGCCGCCGGCGACCACGGTGAAAACGCTCAGCAGCGGCGTCTGCGTGGCGCGGCCGGCGTAGAGAATGGCGCGCTCATGGTCGAAGGCGAGCGTGTTGACACCCTCGACGCCGCCCACCACGCTCAGGCGTCGCAGCGTGCCGTGCTCGGTGTCCAGCGCGTGGACCTCGATGGTCCCCTCCGCGCGGCACGCGATGAAACTATAGGTCGACATTGATCCTCCCGGGTTCCGCACCAACTTACCCGGTCGCGGGCGCGTGTTCCTCCACCCGACGCGCGCTGGGCGCGAGCCGCGAGAGCGCCCAGCGCCAGCGCGACAGCGGGGTGGGGTAGTCGGGTCTGGGGCCCAGCTGATCCCATGTGCGCCACGCGATGCGCTGGGCGGTGAAGGCCAGCTCGGCCTGGAAGCGCGCCTCGTCCGAGTCGTACCCGGGGGCCAGCGCCATCAGCACCTCGGCGGCCAGCCGGATGAGCTCGGCGTCCTCGCTCGCGACGTGCGCGCGCAGGGCGGGCTCCGACTCCAGCAGCAGGCCGATCCGGCGGTGCTCGTGGTGGTCCACCTCGTCGGCGGCGATCAGCTCCTCGAGCGTCGCAAGCAGCGCTTCGAGGGCGGCGTTGGGGGTGGGGCGGGGCAGCGGTGCCCTGGCGGCGAGCGCCTCGAGGGCCCGGCCCAGCTCGCCCTGCCCGGGCAGGATCGCCGCCTCCTTGGAGGGGAAGTAGCGGAAGAAGGTGCGCGGGGAGATGCCGGCCGCCTCCGCGATCTTGGCCACCGTGGAGGCCTCGAGGCCATCGCGCTCCGCACCGGCCAGCGCCGCGCGGTGGATGTCGGCGGCCGTCTCGCGGCGTCGGCGTTCGCGCAGCCCCTCGCTGGGCGCTGCGACGGCGTCGCTCGAGGCTGGCACTGGGGGCTGGGACATGCCCCTATCCTGCCCCACTCCGCTGCCCAGGCGAGACCCGCGCCGGGAGCCGCGCCGGGAGCCGCGCCGGCGCCGTCGTGCGTGAGCAAAGCCACCTTCTGTCGCCTTATGCCAAGTTGACACTGTGTGACAAAATGAAGGTTCGTCCCCCGTCCCTTCCTCCCGAAGTCAGGTACCCCCTTGAGCCAAGCAGCCGCGAACAAGCTTCCCCCCGGAGTCGCCAAGACCATCGCCGTCCTCGCGGTCAGCGCCTTTGTCATGATCCTCAACGAGACGGTCCTGGCCGTGGCGCTGCCGCAGCTCATGATCGACTTCTCGGTCGACGCCACCGCCATCCAGTGGCTCTCCACCGGCTTCATGCTCACCATGGCCGTGGTCATCCCCATGACCGGCTTCCTGCTGCAGCGCTTCACCACCCGCGGGCTCTTCCTCAGCGCCCTCGGCCTCTTCCTGGTGGGTTCGCTTGTCGCCGCCCTCGCCCCGGGCTTCGGGGTCATGCTGGCCGCCCGCGTCATCCAGGCAGGCGGCACGGCCATCATCATGCCGCTGCTCATGACCACCACGCTCAGCACCGTTCCCCCGGCCCGCCGCGGCGCCATGATGGGCATGAACTCCATCGTCATCGCGTGCGCCCCGGCCGTGGGCCCACTGCTCTCCGGCATCATCCTGGGCGCCTTCGGCTGGCGTTGCATCTTCTGGATCATGGTGGTCGTCGCCGTGCTGACGCTCGGCTGCGGCCTCACGGTCCTGGCCAAGGGCGGCCAGACGCGCCGTGCCCCCTTCGACGCGCTCTCCGTGGTGCTCTCGGCCCTCGGCTTCGGCGGCGTCGTGTACGCGCTGGCCGCGGCCGAGACGGCGCTGACCGGGTCCTGGATTCCCGCCGTCGTGTCGCTCGTGGTGGGCGTGCTCGGCCTGGCCTGCTTCGTGGCCCGCCAGCGCTCGCTGGCCACCCGCGACGCCGCGCTGCTCGACCTGCGCCCCTTCTCCGTCAAGGCCTTCCGCCTCTCCGTGGCCACCGTGGCCATCACGTTCGGCCTGCTGCTCGGCTCCGTGGTGATGCTCTCGATGGTGCTGCAGCAGGGCATGGGGCTCTCCTCCGTGGCCGTGGGTCTCGTCCTCCTGCCCGCCGGCCTCATCCAGGCCGTGCTCGCGCCGTTCGTGGGGCGCCTCTACGACCGCGTCGGCCCGCGTCCGTTGATCCTGCCGGGCACCATCGTCATGGCCGCGTCGATGCTGGCCCTGGCGGTCATCGGCACGGGCACGCCCGTCTGGTACGTGCTGCTCTTCAACACGCTCTACGGCGCAGGAATGGTGTGCGTACTGACCTCGCTGCAGACCACCGCGCTCTCGTCCCTGCCCCACCGCCTGTACGGCCACGGCTCCGCGATCATGAACACCTTCCAGCAGTTGGCCGGCGCGGCCGGCACGGCGATCCTCGTGGCCTCGATGACCTTCGGCGCCAGCCGCGCCGCCGAGGCCGGTCCGGCCGCCGAGCTCGCCGGTGCCCGCCTGGCCTTTGCCATCGCCGGCGTGCTCTGCCTCGTGGCCATCGCGACGGCGTGCCTCATCCGGCCCACCTCGGGGCCCGGTTCGGTCGCGGCGCCGGCGGGCGGCAAGGGGGCCGGCCAGGCCGCAGTCCAGGCGGGTGCCGCGTCTGAGCCGCGCCTGGACCCCTCCGAGGCCGCGGCCGACGTCGAGGCCGCAGGCGCCCTGGGTCAAGACGCACTCGCGCGCATCGAGGAGGACGCGCGCCGCTGACCCGTCGCGCTGTGAGGCCGGTCAAGCGCTTTGAAGCGTGGAGTTCCGGCCCCAAAGCACGAACCTCGCCTCAAGGCACGAGGAGGGACCGCCCGGGACCGTCATGGATGTCCCGGGTGGCCCCTCCTCGTGCGCCCCAAGCCCGCCGAACTGCCGGATCGCTTCACAACGGCCGGAAGCTTGCGGCAGTTCTGAAGCGATCAGGCAGTTTCAAGCTCGGGGGCGCGCCGAAGACACCGCGGACTCCGGCGCCGCCACGATGCCGGCGCGCAGGACCACCTCGGCCGTGCGGTGGAAGTGGGCGTGCAGCGCCTCGGCGAGGCGCCCGGCGTCCCTGGCCAACGCGGCGTCGAGCAGTTCCTTGTGCTCCGCCTCGACGTCGCGCACGCCGGCGGCGGGCGAGGCCGCGGCCCAGCGCAGGTAGAGCTGCGTGGTCCGGGCGAGCGCCTCGGAATGCTCGCTCACGGGGCGGCACTCCGCGCCGTCGATGAGCACGCGGTGGAAGGCGCGGTGCGCGTCCTCCCACTCGGAGCTCAGCTCGCCGTCCTCGCGACGGCGGGCGGTCCGCGCCAGCCGATGATGGGCCGCGATCAGCCCGGCCTCCCACGCGAGGTCCCCGCGCTCGATCGCGAGCCGGGCGCCCAGCACCTCTACGGCGCAGCGCAGCTCGGTGACGTCCTCGAGCTCGCGCGCGTTGAGCTCGCGCACCGTGAAGCCGCGCTGCGGCCGCTGGGTCACGAGGCCCTCGGCCACGAGCTTGGTCAGCGACTCGCGCACCACCGTGGTGCTCGTCTCCAGCAGCTCGGAGATCTGCCCGGGTTGCAGGCGGGCGCCCGGGTGGAAATGCCCGCCCAGGATGAGCTCGCGCAGCGCATCGAGGGCGCGCTTGCCGGTCCTAGCCATGGGACTTCTCCTGCCCGACGGCGGGGGCCGGCGTGCGTCGCCCGGCTCAGCCGGCGCGGGGTTGGCAGCCGCTGGGGCGGCGTGCGCCGCCGTGTCCGGTTCCGTTGCCGACCGGGCCGGTCTGGCGGGTTCGGCCGGCACGGCCGTGCAGGTGAGCGAGCGCAGCCGCCAGCCGTCTGGACCCAGCGCAAACTCGGCCTCAGTGGTGGAGCGCAGGCGCTTGAGCTCGCCGGCTTTGAACAACTCGGTGCTCAGCACGCCCTCGGCGCGCACCGCCCCCGTCTCGGGGTCGCCGCCCAGGCACAGCAGCTCGTGGCGCACGGCGCGATAGTCCACCGCGCCGCTGAGGACAAACTCCTTGAAGCTCTCGGCGCTGTCCACCCGTCCCGTCGAGTGTTCGAAGCGCAGCCCGGGGTCGAAGAGGGCGTCGAAGTCCTCGGCCCGCGGCGACACGAGCCACGCGCAGCGCGCGGCCTCGAGCGCCTCGATCGCCGCCGTCGGCGCCGAGGATTCCAGGGACCCGGCGGCCCCGGCCGCAGGGAAAGCCGCAGCGGCCACACCCGTCGCTGCCGCCCCGGTCGCCGCCCCGCTCGCGACCCCGCTCATGCCTGCACCCCGCGAACAGCGCCGGCGTACTCCCCGGCGTCGGCCACCACGGCGTCCCCGCCCGGCCCCACGGCCACGACCGTGCCGGGGTCCGTGGGCTCCAGCGTTCCGGCCAGCGCCGCAAGCAGCGGCGCGCGCCAGCGCGCGGAGACCCCGGCGAAGCCCCCGGCCTCGGCGGGAAGCAGGCGGCTCCCCCGCGCGCCGTCGGCGCCGAACAGCGCGGGCAGGTCGGTGTTGTGGGCCGCCCCCGCTCCGGGCGCGGAGCACTCGACATCCCAGCGCGTGCGGCGCACGGCCACCCCGGCGGCCGCCAAGGCGGCCCCGAGCTCGCGGGAGAAGCCGGCAAATTCGTGCTCGGTCATGGCCTCGGTCATGCGCCGCCACGGCGAGCGCTCCCCCGCGGCGGGAACCGCCCCGAAGTGCGAACGCTCGTAACCCTCGGCCGCCGGCGCGGGGAAGCCGTCCGCCGCCACGGGCGGGATCATCCCGCGCGCCTCGTCCCGCGTGTGGGCCAGCAGCACCTCGCGCACCCGCAGGCGCGGCAGCAGGGATTCGTACTCCAGCAGGTCGAGCGGAAGCCGCCCGCCGGAGGGCGGCTGCACGCCGAGCCCGCGGCCGGCCCACGCGCGATTGAGCGCGCCGGAGACCTCGACGGCTTCGGCTGCGGAGAGCTCGTCGAAGGAGCGCCCGGCCAGCGCCGCGTCCACGACGCCCTGGCGCTCGGCCCGCCCCTCCTGCCCCGGCGGGGGCTGGAATGGCAGCGAGTACAGCGCCAGCCGCGTGATGCACGGGGCGAGCGCCGGATCCTGCGCCGCCACGAGGGCGCACCACGCCCCGGCCGACTGCCCGGCCAGCGTGACGTCGGCGCGCGAGCCACCAAAGTGCTCCGCGTGCTCGAGGCACCAGGCCACGGCCCGCAGCACATCGTCGACGAGCAGCGGCGTGCCGTCCTTGGCGCGCCCCAGCGCGCCGTGCGCTCCCAGGCGATAGCCGGGCACCATGACCACGCAACCCGTGGCACGCGCGAGCGCCACGGCGTCGTACACCGGAAGCGAGGCGCCGCCCGAGACGAAGCCGCCGCCCGGCAGGAAGATCAGCAACGGGGCGCCGGCGGCGCCGGCCGGCGCGGCCACGGTGACCTGGAAGGCGTCGTCGTCCTGCCCCAGCTCGGCGGCGCCCGGGCCCAGCAGCCAGTCCATGCCGCCCGGGCCTTGGGGGAAGAGCACCGCCTCCTCGAGCGTGCCGGGCTCCGCCGGCGCCACGGGGATGGCGCGAGAGGTGCGCCGCCCGGGATGCGCGAGGCGGGCCCAGCGGCACCGCGTCAGCACGACGTCGGGCGCCTCGAGGGTGCCCACGGCACCCCCGGAGCGGGGGAGCACGGGCAGCGGGGAGGTGCCGGGGCCGATCCCGGGCAGGCTCACCGGATCACCTCGTAGTCCTCGGGGTTCACGGCGCGCGTCATGTTCCAGTACTCGAGGACGGGCAGCGGCCAGATCTGGGAGACACGGCCGAAGCGGTTCTTGTACCAGGTGTGAACCTCGGGCTGGCCCCAGGCCTTGGTCGCGTTGGCGGCGTCCAGCACCTCGTAGAAGCGCTCCAAGGTGTCCTCGCGCAGGTCCAGCGCGGTGTAGCCGTGCTCCAGGTTCAGGCGGATCTCGTCCAGCGAGTACGTCAGCGCGTACTCGATCATGGAGAAGAGCGAGCCGTTGACGACGTGGCCCGTGTTGGGGCCGGAGACGATGAAGAGGTTCGGGAAGCCCGGGACGTGCAGGCCGAGGTAGGCCTTGGCGTCGCCGCCCCAGCGCTCGTGCAGGTCCTGGCCGCCGCGGCCCTTGATCCTCAGCGGCTCCAGGAACTCGCTCGCTTCGAAGCCCGTGGCGTAGAGGACCACGTCCAGCTCGTGCAGCACGCCCTCGGCGTCGACGAGGCCCTCGGGGACAAAGTGGTCCATGCCGGAGGTGACGAGCGTGGTCTGCGGCTTCTGCAGCGAGGCCGCCCAGACGCCGTTGTCGCGCAGCATGCGCTTGCCGCCCATGATGTAGTCGGGGGTGACCTTGGCCAGCAGGTCGGGACGCCCCGCGTACTGCTCGCGCAGCCGGGCGCGCAGCTGCTCCTGCACGCGATCGTGCACCTCGGAGATGGAGCCCTCCTTGGTCCACTCCGGGTCCACCGCGGTGTGGTGCTGGCGGCCCTCGACCCCCAGCCAGTGCTGCCACAGGCGCAGCCACTGGCCAAAGTGCGGAAGGTGCTCCGCGAGGTAGCCCACCGACTCCGGCATGTCCTCGTAGTAGAAGGGCGTGGGCAGCATCCACGGGGAGCTGCGCTGGAAGACGGTCAGGGACTGAACCTGGTCCACGATCGCCGGAACGATCTGGTACGCGCTCGCGCCCGTGCCGACCACGGCCACGCGCTTGCCCGTGAGGTCAACGCTGTGGTCCCACTGCGCCGAGTGCATGTGCACGCCCTTGAAGCTCTCCAGGCCAGGGGTCTGCGGGATCTTGGGGCGATCCAGCTGACCCACGGCGGTGAATACCGCCTCGAAGCGCTCGGAGTGCGCCTCGCCGTCCACGGCGTAGGCGACCTCCCACTGCCCGTCGGCCTCCACCCACGTGAGGGTGCCGACCTCGGCACCGAACACCACGCCGTCGTACAGGCCGCCGCGCTGCCCCACCGCCGTGGTGTAGTCGTGAATCTCGGCGCCCGGCGAGAACTGCGCCGGCCAGTTGTCGCGCTGGGCAAAGGAGAAGGAGTAGGCGAAGTTGGGGGTGTCGAGGCGCACGCCGGGGTAGGTGTTCTTCCACCAGGTGCCGCCGATGTCGTGACCCTTCTCGAACATCGTGACCTCGATGCCCGCCTGGCGCAGGCGATAGGCCGTGGCCATGCCGGCCACGCCGGCGCCGATGACGGCCGCACGGTAGGTGGTGCCGGGGGCGAGGTCCTGGACGTTCCAGCGCGGGCGGCCGTTGGCGTGCGGGGCCAGGGCCATGTCGTGCTCGAGCAGGGGGCGGAAGGCCGGGTCCGCGCCGTTGGTGACGAAGTCGGTGACGAGGTGCGCCTCTTCCTCCGAGAGCAGGCGGGCGGTGGTGAGGGACTCGTCGCGGACGCGCTTGAGGGCGGTGAGGGCCAGCTCGCGGGCCGTGGCGATCTGCTCCGGGCTCATGCCGCCGTGCGGGAAGCCCACCGTGTCCATGAGTGGCTGCGGCGGGCGCAGATCCTCGCGCAGGAGCGAGAAGTCGCCGGTCACGGAGGCGAGCGCCACGAGCAGCGGGGGCAGCTCGGCGCCGGCCACGATGCGCTCCAGCGCGGCGTCGTCCGCCTCGATCGGGGCATAGGACTCGCGGTGGTAGAGGTCGTCCACCGTGGTGTCCGGGTTGCCGCCCGACGCTGCCGCGGTGCCGGTGATCTGGGCCAGGGCTTCACTCACGTGGGGCTCCTCTGGGGTTGTGGCTTGAAGGCTGGGGGCGTCCCTCCCGCTGTCCGCGGTGAGCGCCATCACAGCCAGTCTAGGCCCAGTTCTGCAATCGTCAAGAAAGAATGCATTATTGCCATCAGTTCCCGTACTGACATGTGAAATATTCACTTGCTACTCTTCGGACATGGCCAAGCGAACCGACGCGGAAACCCTCAGCTCCCATCTGCACGCCCTGCTGCGTGACGACCTCCTCAACGGGGAATGGGCCCCGGGGGCCAAATTGCAGCTGACCACGCTCTCCACGCGCTACGAGACCTCCTCCACGGTGGTCCGCGAGGCCCTGACCCGGCTGACCGGCGAGCGCCTCGTGGTGCTGGTCCCCAACCGCGGCTTCTTTGTCCCCGAGCTCTCCCTCGCCGCGCTGCAGGACATCACCGAGCTGCGCTGCGTCAACGAGGAGTTCGGGCTCAAGATGGCCATCGAGCGCGGCTCGCTGGCGTGGGAGTCCGAGCTCATCGCCGTGCACCACACGCTCGAGCGCACGCCGTACCGCGAGGACAACGAGGACGCGCGCCTCACCCCCGACTGGGTCAAGGCCCACCAGGCCTTCCATTCCAAGCTCATCGAGGCCTCCGGCATCCCGCCGCTCGTTGACCTGTGCACCACGCTCTCCGACGTCACGCAGCTCTACAACCGCTGGGCCGGCGAGGCCACGCGCTTCGTCGGCCGCGATGTGGCGCAGGAACACCGCGAGATTCTCCAGGCCACGCTCGACCGCGACGCCGCCCTGGCCGCTCGCCTTATCCGCAAGCACTACGAGGTCACGCTGCACGCGATCGAGGACAACGGCGCCGAGCTCGAAGCCGCCTCGCAAGCCTGAGTCCGCCCCCCTTCCCTCCCCCACCTCCCTCCCGCCTCCAGGATCGGAGTGGGTTCGGTACGGTTTTCGGCCGAAAAGCGTACCGAACCCACTCCGATTTTCATGTGAGAGGGCGGCACCCACCTGCCCGACGGCGGGAGGTCCGGCGGGAGGGAAGCGTCACGTCCCCCGGCACCCACCTGCCCGACGGCGGGTGGTGGCCACCCGCCGTCGGGCATTTCTCCCGGCCCACTCGCGTCCCGGCCCAACTCCCGCCGACCCGAGCACGGACGGGTGGTCCCCCTCCCAACACCAGGATCGGAGTGGGTTCGGTACGGTTTTCGGCCGAAAAGCGTACCGAACCCACTCCGATCCTGAGAGGGAGAGGGCTCAGCCGCGCAGGCGCGCCGGCCAGACCCCCTGCTTGCCCGGCGAGATGATGCCCTGCGGATCCACGGCGTCCTTCAGCAGCTCCTGGAAGCGCAGCGCGGCCCCACCGTTGAAGTCGAAGCCGGCCTGGATGCGATCCATGTAGTCGACGTGGCCGCGGTACGGCGCATAGCCCTTGGAACGGGCCAGATCCAGCAGCTCGGAGTACAGCGCGCGGGCGCGAGCCAGCATCTCCTCGTTGCCGCGTTCGAAAAAGATCATGGTCACGTGCACCATGTGGCGCGGGTAGAGGTGGTAGCCGATGTAGAGGTCGAAGCCGTGCTTCTTGTAGAGCTTCTTGACCTCGTTGTAGAAGGCCTGGACGTCGGCGCCGCGGGCCGGGAGGATCGGCGCCGCGTCGATGTGCCCGCCGTCCTCGGCGGCCCAGCCGATCGTCGAGAGCGGCTTGAGCGTGGGGACTCCGGCCATCTGGGTGCGATCCAGCTCGGCGATGTCCTCGTGCTGGATCGGCAGACCGTCGGTGCCCTCGTAGAGGCGGGCATCCACGCGGGCGCCCGGCACGGCGGCGGCCACACGCTCGCGCACGATCTCCAGGCGACGCTCCACGAGCCCGCGGTCGCCGTAGAGCGCGAACTTGCAGTTCCACTGGCCCAGCCCAAACTCCTGGCGCATCTCCTCCAGGCGCCACGCGGGGATGGACCCCTCGCCGTCCCAGAAGTCGCGGCGGGCGCCGCGCATCGTGGCCGCGCGGACCACGTTGCCGCACAGGGCGTTGTTCTGGATGACCTCCTCGCGGCGCAGGGTCGTGAGGACGTCGATGAGCGCGGGCAACGCCGCCTCGTCGTCCACGGCGATGTCGCCGTTGGCGTAGACCTGGGGCGCCGGCATGAGCCACACGCCGGCGTTGACCACCACGCCCAGGCTCGACTGCGTGAACAGCCCGTCGAGCGTGGGCCCGAAGCCGCCCTGGAAGATGGGGCCCAGCTCGGTGCCTTCCATGGCGCCCATGCCGGTGCGCAGGAGCTCGCCGTCGGGGAGGACCACCTCCAGGCCGCAGAGGTTCTTGGCGTGATCGCCCAGCGGGGTCATGCCGTAGCCGCGGTCGAGCATGTTGCCGAGGACGGAGCCCCAGCCGAGGGCAGGCACGCTCATCCAGAGCTTGAGGCCGCGCTCCTTGATGTGCTCGAAGAGGTCGAAGAAGGTCACGCCCGGCTCGATCACGGCATAGCAGAGGTCCTCGTCCACGTGCAGGATGCGGTTCATGCGGGAGAGGTCCAGGGCCACCATGCGCTGATCGCGCGGCTCGGGGCCGCCGTAGCCCAGGTTCTTGCCGCGAGAGAAGGTCCACAGGGCCGTGGAGGTCTCCCCCGCCAGGCGGACCAGCGCCTGCACCTCCTCGGTGGAGCCGGGGCGCACGCCGGGCCAGCTCTCGCGGCCGGCGTTGAGCGGGTAGGGATCCAGGTAGCCCTCGGGGGCGCCGGGGCGCACCACGTGCTCGGCGCCGACGATCTCCTCGGCGCGGGAGAGGAATTCCTCGCGCGGGTCGATCTCCACGGCGTCGTTCGGCTCGGCCAGCAGCTGCTCTGACATGCTCACATCGTCACTTTCTTTGAACTTCTTTGTCCGCAACCCCTGGTTGCGGTGAATTTGGCTAGGGTGGGCGCGTGATCCCAGAGCAGCAACCGGCGCTGACGCTGCGCCAGGCGTGGCACTTCGTCGTGGCTGCCGATTCCGGTACCTTTGCCGAGGCCGCCCGCCGACTCCACATGGCGCCGTCGGCCATTTCCGCCTCGGTGGCGGAGCTAGAACGCACCGTGGGCAGCTCGCTGCTCGTGAAGCAGCGCGCCAAGGGCGTGGCCCTCACGGCCAGCGGCCACGAGGTGCTGGCTCTGGCCCGCACCCTCCTGGCCACGGCCGGAGACATCGCCGCCCTCTCCGGCTCCGAGCGCTCCCAGCTGCGCGGGCGGCTCACGGTGGGCGCCGACATCAGCCTGGGCCCCACCGTCATCCCGCCCATGCTCACCGAGTTCGCCCAGCAGTGCCCCGGCGTGGAGGTGGACTTCGTGGAGGGCTTCCACCGCGAGGTGCAGTCCCAGGTCCTCTCCGGCGACGCCGACGTGGCCTTCGTGTACGGCGAGCAGCTGGATCCCCAGCTCGCCGCCGTCACGGTGGCCAGCGCGCAGGCCTACGCCCTGGTTCCCGCCGAGCACCCGCTTGCCGCGAAGGACCGAGCCGGCCTCAGGGACCTGGCCCAGGAGGACCTCGTCCTCTTCGACGCCCCGCCGGCCGGCGAACGCGTCCTGCGTCTCTTCCGCGAGGCGGAGCTGGAGCCGCGGGTCCGGCACCGTTCCCGCTCCTACGCGACCGTGCGCTCCCTCGTCTCCGTGGGGCGCGGCCTCGGGGTGCTCTTCCAGCAGCCGGCGCTCAACGCGCCCTATGCGGAGCTCGGCATTCGCTTGCTGCCGCTGCACCACCGGGGTGCCCCGGTGCAGCCGCTGCGGGTGTCCCTCGTCAGCGCCAAGGGGACGCGGCCCTCGCCGCGCGCCAAGGCCTGGATCGAGGTGGCCCGCGAGCTGCTGCACCGGGAGGCTCCGGATCAGACCGCGACGCCGGAGCGGGCCGGGTAGGGCAGCCCCAGGTTCTCGCGCAGTGTGGTGCCCTCGTACTCCGAGCGGAAGTAGCCGCGCTCCACGAGCTCGGGGACGAGCTTGTCGCAGATCAGGGCAAAGCCGCCGGGGTTGAACGGGGCGTTCAGGTTGAAGCCGTCGCAGGCGCGTCCCTCGAACCACTCGATCATCCGATCGGCGATCGTGGACGGCGTGCCGGCCATCCACTGGTGTCCGGTGGAGCGGGCCAGGTCAACGATGAGCTGGCGCAGGGTCATGCCGCCGTCAACGCTCTTGGCGCGGTAGAGGTGGTAGCGCGAGCCGCGCGCCGGATCGGTTGAGAACCAAGACGCCGGGATGGCCTCATCGAGGTCCAGCGAGGAGAGATCCAGCTTGAGGTCGGCGCCCACCTGCTTGCGGCCGTTCTCCATGTGGATGTTGTTGGCCAGGTGCTCCGCGAGCTCGTCCGCCTCGGCCTGGGTGTCGCCAAGGATCGGCAGGATGCCGGGGATGATCTTGATGAGCTCGGGGTCGCGGCCCTTCGCGGCGGCCTTGGCCTTGAAGTCGGCGTAGAACTTCTGCGACGGCTCCAGCAGCGGCTGGGCGGTGTAGATCCCGTCCGCCACGGAGCTGCCGAGCTCCACGCCCGGGCCGGAGGAACCGGCCTGGACCAGCACGGGGCGGCCCTGCGGGGAGCGCGGGCCGGGCAGCGGGCCGCGCACGCGAAAGAACTCCCCGGCGTGGTCGATCGTGTGGAGGCGATCGGTGTCCACGTAGAACCCGGTCTCCTTGTTGTTGATGACCGCGTCGTCGTCCCAGGAGTCCCAGAGGCGCTGCACCACGTCGACAAACTCGGTGGCGCGGCGGTAGCGCGTGGCCGGGTCGGGCGCCTCGGTGAGGCCGAAGTTCTCGAAGCCATCCGAGCTCGTGACGATGTTCCAGGCAGCACGGCCGCCGGACATCTGGTCCACACCGGCCAGGAGGCGGGCCACGTTGTAGGGCTCGTAGAACGAGGTGGAGATGGTGCCGATGAGGCCGATGTTCTTGGTGACCGCGGCCAGGGCGGCCAGCGTGGTCATGGGCTCGTAGAAGCCGTTCATCTTGATGTCGCCGCGGAAGACCGTGTTCGCGTGGGCGATGTCGCCGAAGAACACCGCGTCCAGCTTGGCGGCCTCGGCCATGAGGGTGAGGTCCTTGACGAACTCGAAGTTGCCCAGCTCCTCGGAGCGGGAGCCATCCATGCGCCAGCTGTCCTTGTGATAGCCGGCGGGGAGCATGAAGGTCGTCAGCACCATGTTGGTGCCGCGCTGGTTGGTCATGGGGGGGTCCTTTCGCTGTGCGCCACGTCAAGAGGGACCGCGGCGACTCCTGTGACCATCGTCACCGGGTTCAGAACATCGCGAAAGAGGCCAAAAACAGTGCTGAAACATCAACGAAATCGACGTTTGGCAGGCTGAAGACACAGCGACGTCCCCGGGGCTTCTTGCGGGAGAAGCCCCGGGGACGTCGCTACGTATGAAGGGTCAGGCGGCGCTTGCGCTTGCCGCCTCCGCTTCACCGTTGGGCACCTCCTGCGCACCCTTGGGGGTGCCCGACGGCGTGTTGTCGCCGCCCGTGCGGGCGGCCACGACGAGCGCGACAAGACCCAGGGCCAGGATGCCCACCCAGACGGCACCCACCGCGCCGATGCCGCCGGCCGCCATCGCGACCACGGCGAAGATCGGGGTCAGGCCGCCGCCCAGCGTGGAGGCTCCCTGGTAGGAGAGCGAGGCGCCGGTGTAGCGAACGCGGGCCGGGAAGCGCTCCGAGATGAACGCACCGATGGACCCGGCGAAGGTGCCCTGGATGAGGCCGGAACCCACCACGATGGCCAGCAGGTAGCCCCAGCCGGAGCCGGAGGTCAGCAGCGTCAGCGCGGGAATGACCCAGATCATGCCCGCGATCGAGGCGATGATAAGCATCCGGGCGCGGCCCACCTTGTCGGAGAGCCGGGCGGACGTGAAGCACACGACGATCGTGACCACGGCACCGAGGCCGTTGAGGTTCAGGACCAGCTCACGGGGAACCCCGGAGGTGACGGCGGCCTTGGTGCCCCAACTCGTGAGGATGCCCTGGAAGGAGTAGAAGCCGAGCGAGGCCACGAGGGTGATGACCACGGTGCGCCAATGCTGCGTGAGCACCTCGACGATGGGCATCTTGCGCTTGCGCTCCTCCTGCGAGGCCGCCTCCTCGATCTGCGCAATGGCCGGCGACTCGGAGACCTTGAGCCGGATGACGAGGCCCACCACGATGAGCACGGCGGAGAGCAGGAACGGGATGCGCCAGCCCCACACGAGGAACTGCTCCCCCGTGGCGGCGGAGACGCCGGAGAGAACAAAGGTCGCGAGCAGGCCGCCCATGGGGCCGCCGGCGTTGGCAAACGCGGCGGCAAAGCCGCGGCGATTCTCCGGGGCGTGCTCCAGGGCCATGAGGGTGGCCCCGCCCCACTCGCCGCCGACCGAGATGCCCTGCACCACGCGCAGGAGGATGAGCAGCAGCGGCGCCCAGACGCCGATCACGGCCGGCGTGGGGACCAGGCCGATCGCCACGGTGGCGCAGCCCATCATCATCATGGAGATGACGAGCATCTTCTTGCGCGAGACGCGGTCACCGAAGTGGCCGAAGATGATGCCGCCGATGGGGCGGGCGAAGTAGCCAACGGCCAGCGTGGCGAAGGACGCGATGAGCGCCATGGGACCGGTGAGGTTGGCGAAGAAGACCTTGTCGAAGATCAGGGCCGCGGCGTTCGCGTAGAGGATGAAGTCGTAGTACTCGATGACCGAGCCGATCATGCTCGAGCCGAGCACGCGCTTGTAGTCAGAGCGGGAGAGGGCGTGGACGCGAGGGGAGGCGTCCGTGGTGCCGGAGGAAGTCATGGGGGCCTTTCGCGGGAAACAGCCAAACAAGCATGACCCACATCACAGCCAGCGGCAAGAGATCACGCATTTTTGAAGAGAAAAAATATTCTCCACCTCGCCCTCGATTTCACGCTCCCCTTCCTTGTGCCAAAAAAGGTTGCCCCACCCGGGGCTTGCGCACACTCGATCCATGTTTGTAATCTTCACCACAGATTATATTCTTGGCTGAGACGCCGAACATCGAGGAGGACACCGTGGCAGCACGCACCGGAGAGCAGTACCTGGCAGGGCTCAAGGACGAGCGCGAGGTCTGGCTCGGCAGCGAGCGCGTGGACATCACGACCCACCCGGCGTTTGCCGGCTCGCTGGCCGGCATGGCCGGGTACTTCGACTACCAGCACAAGTACGCAGACGACTGCCTCACCGTGGATCCGGAGACCGGCCAGGAGCACAACGTCTCCCTGCTGCGCCCGCGCAACGAGGAGGACCTGCAGCGCCGCCACCGCGCCTTCGACCGCCTGGCCCGCTACTCCAACGGCATGCTCGGCCGCACGCCGGACTACGTGAATGTGGTCCTGGCCGGCCACGCGAGCCGCACCGACATCTACGACCGCAGCGGCGATCCGGTCTACGCCCAGCGCCTCGTGAACTACTGGCGCGAGGTCCAGGAGAAGGACCTGGCCCTCACCCACACCATCACGCACGCCGCCATCGACAAGAGCGTCGGCGAGCTGCAGGGCATGAACGAGAACCTCACCCTCCGCGTCGTGGAGCGCCGCGAGGACGGCCTCGTGGTCCGCGGCGCCAAGATGATCGCGACGCTCGGCCCCATCGCCGACGAGCTCTACGTCTACCCGGCCACCCCCATTCAGAAGGGCTTCGAGCACTACGCCCTCTCCTTCGCCATCCCGGTGGCGAGCCCCGGCGTGGTCCAGGTCTGCCGCGATCACTACGGCGTGGACCAGGCCCCGGAGGACCGCCCCTTCTCCTCGCGCTTCGACGAGCAGGATGCCGTCGTGATCTTCGATGACGTCTTCGTTCCCTTCGAGCGCGTCTTCATCGACGGCGACCTGGGCGTCTACAACGCCGTCAACGCCGCCACGGCCACGGGTTCCACGCAGCAGCAGACGGCCATCCGCGCCAGCGTCAAGCTGGAGTTCGCGTACGACGTCTGCGTGCAGATGGCCAAGGTGACCGGCACGGAGGCCAAGCCGGAGACCGCCGCCCTGCTCGGCGAGATCTACTCCTACCTGCGCATCGCCCGCTCGGTGGTCCGCGACTCCGAGGCCCGCGGCTCCGATTGGGGCAACGGCGCGTTCTTCTGCCACGACGACATCTCGGCGCTGCGCACCATGATGCCGGTCTGGATGATCCGCGTGAACGAGATCATCAAGACCATGGGCTCGCACAATCTGCTGGCCACGCCCACCGCCGCGGCCTTCGAGGACCCGCGCCTCGGCCCCCTCCTGCGCACCTACCTCCCGGGCGCCGGCGGCATCTCCGCCGAGGAGCGCGCGCGCATCTTCCGCACCGCGTGGGACTTCGCCGGCTCCGCCCTGGGCGGCCGCATCGAGCTGTACGAGCGCTTCTACCTGGGCTCCATCGCCCGCGCCCGCGGCCTCGATCACAAGAAGGCCCAGGCCAAGGGCGAGACCGGCGCCTACGCCGCGATGTTCCAGGAGATCGCCGACGCCCGCGCCGCCCAGGCGGGCGAGGGCACCCAGGCGGGCCAGGGCACCCGGCCCGACGCCGCGTCGTCGGGCAACGCTGAAAGCCTCGCCTCCGGCGCGGCCCAGACCGCGCTGGCCGGGGCCTGAGCGCCATGGAGGCGGCCACGCTCACGGCGCGGGACGTTCTGACCCAGGCCCTCGCCCGGCACGCGGTGGGCACCCCCGCCGGCATCGTGCCGGCCGAGGCCCTCGAGCGCGCCCACCTGCGGGTCATCGACTCCGTGGGTTGCGCCCTCGCCGGGCACCTCGCGCCCGGGCTCTCGGAGCTCGTGGAGACGGCCGCCTCCTGGGGCCACGGCACCGCCACGGTCATCGGCACCCATCGCACCCTCTCGGTGCGCGGCGCCGCCCTGACCAATGCCGCCCTCACGCGGGCGTTCGACTTCGAGCCCGTCAGCGCGGAGGGGCCCGGCGGCGAGGAGGTCGCGGCTCACCTGAGCGGGACCTCCGTGCCCGTGGCCCTGGCCGAGGGCCAGCGCCACGGTGCCACGGGCACGCAGGTGCTCGAGGCGCTCGCGCTGGGCGACGACGTCGCGGCCCGCCTTGCGGTGGGCTCCGGCTTCGACGTCTACTCGGGCCAGGACAACACGGGCACGGTCAACGTGGTGGGGTCCGCCGCGGTGGCCGCCCGCCTGGCCGGCCTCTCCCCCGCTGACCTCGTGGCGGCGTGGGGCGTGGCGGTGCAGCGCGCCGGCGGTTCGGTCGCCCCAATCTTCGCCGACGCCCCGACCTTCCGCCTGCCCATGGCCTTCGCCGCGGAGTCCGCGGTGACCGCCGTGGAGCTGGCGCGGGCCGGCTGGGCCGGCGAGCCGGACCCGCTGGCCGGGCGCTTCGGCTTCCTCGACCGCTTCTGCCCCGGTGCCACCCCCGAACTCATGCTCGCTTCGCTGGGCGAGGTCTACTGCGCCGATCGCGTGATCAAGCCGTGGAGCTCGTGCCGCGCCAGCCACCCGAGCCTCGAGGCGGCGGCGCGCCTGCACGGCGCGCTGCTGCTGGCGGCCGGGGCCTCACAGCCCGACGACGGCGTGCCCGGCCCGGGTGCCCCGGCACCCGCGGGCGGCGCGGCGGGCGGGGCGGCGGGCGGCGCGACGGACGGGGCGCCCGTCCCGGCCCCCACCCTGGGTGAGCTGGCCGCCCAGGTGAGGGACGTCGTCGTGCACGTGACCCCGCGGACCGCCGCCGGCTTTGTCGGCACCCCGTGGGCGCCCGGCGACTGGCCGGAGGTCGCCGCCGCGTTCTCCATCCCCTTCACCACGGCGGCCGCGCTGCTGACCGGCACCTTGCTGCCGCGGACCCTGTTGGGGGCCGCGGAGGGCGAGGTGGGTGAACTGGCTCGCCGCGTGCGGATCGACCCCTCGCTGGCGCCGGACGAGTACCTGACCGCCGAGGTCGAGCTCACGCTCACCGACGGGCGCGTGCTGCGCGAGCGCGTCGACGCGCCGCTCGGCGATCGCCATCACTCCCCGCTCGCGGCCGAGGCCGTCCACGCCAAGTTCCTCGCCAACGCGGAGCTCGGCGGGCACTCCCCCGCCTCCGCCCGGGCGGCCCTGGACGCGCTGCTGGCGCTGCCCAGCGCCGCCTCCCTCACCGAACTCTTTGCCGCGCTGGCCCCGGCCAACGCCTGACTCCCACCTACCCCGGGCCGTTCCGGCCCCCTGTCCCACTAGGAGGACACCATGACTACGCAGACCCTCAACACGGATGAGCCCCTCGTTGACCCCATGGTCTTCCGCAATGTGGTGGGCCACTTCGCTTCCGGCGTCACGGTCATCACCACCGTGGTGGACGGTGAGCCGTTCGGCACCACCGCCTCGGCCGTCTCCTCGCTCTCCATGGAGCCGCCGATGATGCTCGCGTGCCTGAACCGCTCCTCGTCCACGCACGATCAGGTCGTGGCCGCCGGGCGCTTTGCCATCAACATCCTGGCCGAGGATCAGGCCGGTCTGGCCATGCACTTTGGGCGCAAGGGCTCGGACAAGTTCGCCGGCATCGGCTACACGATGTCCGAGCACGGCCTGCCGCTGCTCGACGGCGCGCTGGCGACGGTTGAGTGCCGCATCGGCGAGACCGCGACGGGCGGCACGCACACGGTGTTCCTCGGCGTGGTCGAGGAGGCCGGGGCCGCAGACAAGCAGCCGCTGGCCTACTACCGCGGCACGATGGGCCGCCTGGAGCGCGTGCTGGAGGTCAAGGCGTACGACGGCGTGCGCGAGTGGGTCCTGCGCCGCAAGACGCCGCTGGGCGCCGTGCTCGACCCGGTCGCCATCGGCGAGGCCATCCGTTCCGAGCCGGAGCAGGTGCAGAACGCGTTGGTGAAGCTAACCTCCGAGGGGCTCGTGTTCCGCAACGACGAGGGGCTGCTGGAGCCCACGCCGATCACGGCCGAGACGACCGACGCCGCGTACGACGGCCGCGCGACCATCGAGTCGGGCGTGATCTTCTCGCACCTGGATCGTGTATCCGCCGAGGACGTGGCTGAGCTGGGGCGTCTGGCCGGCGAGCTGGCCGCGCTGCGCGCCGGCGACGCCGCCGAGCTGGAGTCCTTCCTGGCGCTGAACGTGGCCTTCCACGATCGCCTCGTCTCTGTGGCCGGCTCCGCCGCACTGGTGGATGCCTTCCGCCGCCTGGGCATCGGCACGGTGTGGCGCCAGGCGCTCACGGCCGAGGAGTGGGCCCGCCAGATGGAGACCGCACACGTGGTGGACCTGGCCGCTGCCCTGGCCGCCGGCGACTCCGCCGCCGCGCAGGACGCGCTGGCCGCCCACACGGCGTTCGGCAAGAACCTGGCCCGCGAGGTCATCGCGCGCCACGGCGGGCGCGTCTGAGTCATCGCTTGCGCACACCGTATGTAAGGGGCGGGGCGGAGCCTAATGGGGGTTCCTCCCCGCCCTTCTGCCCAGAATCCGCACACCCAGCGCCAACTAAGCGCTGCCATAGGAGAAGTGTTCGCCTCACCGGTGCAGCAAACGGTATACAGGAAGAGCACCGACGCGACGGAGCCTGCAGGGATGTTTCCGCCAGCGAGCTGACTTTCCAGCACCGAAGGCTTCGTCGGTGACTACGCGAGGCACAGCATGTGCGCGAGGCGTTCTCGCACACAATCTGCGCCCAACCCACTAGGTTAGTGAGGCATCCGGAAACTCGACGTGCGGCGAACTTGAGCCGCGATGGACATAGGGAACTCAATTGGACGAGACACCAAGCGGAATTCACAGCATCAAGGCCAAGCGCGTACTCGGGGAATTCACGTACGAGATAGCGTTCTCGAGCGAACCTGAAGATGGAAGAATGAGGCTGATTTATGCCCCGAATGGCCGCGGCAAGACAAATCTCCTGCGTGCTATCAACGCCGCGCTTTCCGCATCAACAGATGCGCTGCAAACTCTGATCGAAATACCATTCGCCGAGCTAACCGTGAAATTTGTGTCAGGAGGCACAATTTCCATTACTCGCGAAAATGACATAATCGGATCGTTCAAGGCATCCGCCTTCTCGCCCATGCAGGAACAAATCGACATTGACGTTAATAGCGCCGACTTCGCCGGGAGACTTTACCGCCGCGCACTCTCAGAACGCGAGAATTTCACCGCCTATATCAAGCTTGTTGCAGACCTCTCTCCCGGCGCAGTATTCATTGGTGACGACAGGCTGGCCTCAGAGTTTGACGAATCCCCTCAAGCAACGCAGGCCGATCGTGCGCATCGGCAGAACGAGCGCCGGCGAGGGTCTGTCACCGGCCTACTCGATGCTGTCGAAAGGATGCTTACGCAGTCTGCCTTGGTTAGTCTTTCGCGCGACAGTGAGCAAACGGGAATTTACGAGCAGCTTACGAAAAATACACTCAGTGGTACAGCGCGACTAACAACGAGTGAAGCCAGGAGCGCGCTCGAGGATCAGATCGAGCTTCTGCTCGGGGATGGTATCCCCCTAGAGCAGTACCAACTTCTGTCCATGCGTCAGCTCCGGAATATTAGCACTCAACTCCACGCGGCTCGCGCAAACGACCGGCAGCTTCCGGTACTTCACCAAATCTTGAAGCCCTACCTAGACAGTCTCGGTGATCAAATAGACTCGCTTGCGCCGGCGTACGAGCTTATCGATACCTATGTAAAGGGGGTTAACAAGTTTTTGGACCGCAAGGAGTTGAAATTCACCGCCTCCCGCGGAATTATCTTGGTCGGACGCAATGGCGATCCCTTGCATCCCGACAGTTTGTCAAGTGGTGAACGCCACCTCATCATTCTCCTGTCGCGAGCGATCCTAGCCACGGTCACGCAACCACTGCTCATCATCGACGAACCCGAGTTGTCGCTAGGGATTGAATGGCAGAGAGATCTCATTCCAGAACTTCTCCGATGCACCGCGTCTGCCAGCATTCAATTTATTGTCGCATCTCATTCGGTTCAGGTGATGGGTGCCGTCGAGAGCGCCGACATCGTCTCTCCTGTTGAAGCGCTATGACAGACCGCGCTACACAAACCGTGGCTGAGCTGTTGCTGGAAGCCAGGCTAACTTCTAGACGGCATGTGGTTACCGAAGGGCCGACGGACGCTCGTTTCATGCGAGTTTGGTCCCGCAACGTGGAAAACGGTGACAAGGTCGTGATTACTCCGGCCACCAATCTCAAGATCAGTGGTAGAACGTTAGAGGCCGAGGGCCTAAATGACGGCAACCGAGCCCGCGCTATATACGTAGCGAAAGAAGCGGCATCAAACGGAGTCGACCTCGTGTGCATCGCAGATCGTGACGGCGGACACAATGTAGCCGACCACCAGTACTCCACTCTGTTCTGGACAGATTACCCTGCGATGGAAAGCTATGCACTTGTCGCCGATGTCCTCGATCTTGCTAACCAACTGAGCTTTGGCGAACGGCTTCCACCCGGTGCGAAACTAATCGACGACCTAAAGCACCCTCTCCGTGAAATATTCGCTGTGCGTGCACAAAATGAACATCTTCCAGATCCGAAATTCGACGCTGCATTCAAGGGCCGAAACAACACCCTCACAACGTTTGACGTGACGCTTGTAGTTGATTCTCGCGTTGGAGCGGCTAGCAAGCACTACCCTCGACATGCTAGCTCTGACGTTCGTGATTTCGCTTATGGTCACGACATTGCTGATTTATTGCTCTGCGCTTTCGGGAACGCCATAAAGAATCAATCGGGTCTGCGCACGCGAGAGGCCGTGGAGGGAGCCCTCAGAAGTGCATTGCAACTTGAGGGCTCGTTCAAAGAAGAGGGACTTTTTCGGCGACTCGCAGCGTGGATCTCCGCTGGCGCTTCGCGAGTCAAGTAGCCCAGATGGCGTGCAATTAATGTCATGCTCACGACCATGCTGACAGGCGCTCAATCGGCTGATTGAGGTCGCTATGGCTAACGGTTCCAACTTCTATAAGGAAGTCGCGGATCCCACCATCTATTGAATACAACTCATGGGGCCTTCAGTCGTGTCGCCGCGCACGAGCGCTTCTAGTGCGAAAAACAGTAAAGTTCAGGCGTATTGGCGGTCCGCGCTGGTCAGCCGACGTTGGGGCTCTGCCTTCTGGCCAAGCAGGCGCACGCGGTACCGTCGGGAATTCAATGATTCGCATCGTCAGGGGCGGTCGCTCGCGCCCCTGACGATGCCTCATGCAGGGAGGGAACCCCTCGTAGATGAAGGGTATGGAAAACGGACAACTCGCACTGAGCCGAGCTGCTCTCGGCAAGAACCTGGCGCGGAAGGTCATCACGCGCCACGGGGGGGCGCGTCTGAGTCATCGCTTGCGCGCCCGGTAGGTAGGGCGAAGGGCGGGGCGGAACCTTGAAAAGGGTTCCGCCCCGCCCTTGTCGTCGGCTCAAACGTCGTCGATGCGGGCCACGACTGCTCGCAGCTCTTCAGCGCTGGCCCGAGCCACGCCTGCCCGCTCCCGGCTCACGCCGGCATCCGGCCCGTAGGCCACGGTGTCTAGGCGCTCCAAGAGCTCAGCGCTCCTGATCACGGACGCCTTGACGGAGTCCACTAGCAGTGCCGCGGCCGTGTGCTGGTCATCGAGATGCGCGAGGTCGGCCACCGAGTTGTCTGCGTACCAGTAGGCAATCTCCGGCCGTGAGAGCGGATCCACGAGCGGCAACCACGCGAGTACCAGATCGCGGTAGCGCTCGGCATGCTCGGAGACGTCCCGGTAGTCTCTGGCGTCCAGCACCGCCCGCGGGCGGAACCGTGCAGCGGCCCGCGCCGCCCCGTCTACGTCGCCCGTCCCAAGAGCTCAAAGACCAGGATCGCGCCGTCCAACCGTGGATCAGTCATCGTTGTGTCCGAAGGTGTCCGGCGGGCCGGCCACCCGCAGGAGGGCGTTCGAGTAGTCGTCGAAAAGGTCGACTTGGGTCAGGTCGTCGAACTTGGGGCGGATGTGGGTGTCGTCCCAGACGCATTCGGGTGAGAGCGTGCGCAGCCAGAACCGCTTGTGGCCGCCGCCGAGAAGCTGTCCCACCCAGAACGAGTTGGGCCTGCGAACGAACTCACGAATGGACACCACGGTGGCGACGCCGTCCAGCTGGGGCAGGAAGGCTCGCGAGTCCCTCAAGTCGAGTGCGGGGCCGGGCCAGCTGAGCGGCCAGCGTTCGTCTTCCACCAGCGCGGGCAGGAACTGCGTCATGACGCGAACCTTCCTGACGTCCTTGGTGCGGCGAAGCTGAAAGCCATCCGGATACGCGCCGTCGCGGATGACGGCCAGCAGGAACCAGCGCTTGCCCACGTCGAGGACCACCCCGTCCTCATTCCAGCCGCGCCCCTCGCGGATCTTGATGGCCACCGGTTGCCGGGTCCGCGCCGCGTCCTTCAGGTCCGCCAGCGCCTTGCGTCGCCGCTGCTTCTTGCTCATGTTGGGCATGCCCCATGCTCACATGCGAACGCCATCAAAAGGAACGACGGCGGGTGGCCGGGTCCCGCTGGGACCCGGCCGCCCGCCGTCGTGCATTGGAAATGCTAGAGCGCGACCACCGTGCGGGCGATCGCGCCACCCTCCTGGCGCGCGTACGCCTCGCCGATCTCGCCGAGCGAGACGGTGGAGGCCACGAGGTCGTCGAGGTTGAGGCGACCCTGCAGGTAGAGGTCGGCGTAGAACGGGATGTCGCGGCGCGGATCCGAGGAGCCCATGTACACGCCGCGCAGGGTGCGCTGGGTCATGAGCAGGTCCCGCATGACGGAGAACTCGAGCGGGGCGCCCTGCGGGATGCCGATGAGGTTGACCGAGCCGCCCACCCGCGCGAGCTCGAGCGCCTGGCGCTGGGTGACGCCGAGGCCGATGGCCTCGAAGACGTGGTCGACGCCGCCGCCGGTGAGTTCGCGGACGGCGGTGGCGACGTCGTCTGCAGCGTTGAAGGCGTGCGTGGCGCCGAACTTCTCGGTGGCGAGTTCCAGCTTGGACGGCTGGAGGTCGACGCCGATGATGGTGCGCGCGCCGGCCAGGGCGGCGCCCTGGATCGCGTTGAGGCCGATACCACCGAGGCCCACCACGGCGACGGTCTCGCCCGGGCGGACGGCGGCGGTGTTGAGGACGGCGCCCATGCCCGTGGAGACGGCGCAGCCGAGGACGGCGGCCTTCTCGAAGGGGACGTCCTTGGGGATGCGCACGAGCTTGTTCTGGTGCAGGAGGGTGCGCTCGGCGAAACCGGCCACGCCGAACGCGTTGACGGTGCCGGTGAGAGAGCTCAGGCGGGCGGGGGCGCCGTCCGGGCGGCGGACCGCTGCCGGGTTCTGACAGCGGTAGGGCTGGCCGGCGCGGCAGGCGGCGCAGCGGCCGCAGAAGTCGATCTCGGTGGCGACGACGTGGTCGCCGATCTCCAGGTCCGTGACGTCGGGGCCGAGGCCAACGGCGACGCCGGCCATCTCGTGGCCGGCGACGAGCGGGAGCTCGCGGCCGCGATCCAGGGTGGCGACGAGGAAGTCGGAGTGGCAGAGGCCGGCGGCCTTCACCTCGACCAGCACCTCGGCCCCGCGCGGGGTGTCGATGTCCACGTCGCCCAGCTCAAAGCTGCCGTCGAGTCGGGTGATGAGTGCTGCCTGCATGGTGGCTCCTGACGACCCGTGACGGGCCCGCGCTAGAAAATGTAGTTCAGACGTGATTATATTTTCTTGAGTGGCGTACGTCACCCCATGACGAGGAGGAAATTCATGCGCGCAGCGGTCATCGCCGGTGTTGGTCAGCCGTTCGAGGTCACGGACGTCACCCTGGACAATCCCGGGCCCGAAGAGGTGTTGATCGAGGTGCGCGCCTCCGGCCTGTGCCACTCCGATCTGCACGTGGCCCGCAACAACGTCGGCTTCCCCATGCCCGCCGTGCTGGGCCACGAGGTCTCCGGCGTGGTGCTCGCCGCCGGCGAGCGCGTGGTGGACGTGAAGCCCGGCGACACCGTGGTGACCTCCGGGGTGCACTCCTGCGGCGTCTGCGCCGCGTGCATCACGGGCCGCCAGTTCCAGTGCACCTTCCCCGCCGCCACGGCGCGCCCGGCCGGGGCTCCGGCTCGGTTGACGCTCGACGGCGCCCCGCTGACTCAGTTCATGGGCGTGGGCGGCTTTGCCGAGCGCGTCCTGGTGCACACCCGCAACGTGGTGGCCGTGCCCGCCGAGATTCCCTTTGCGCATGCCGCGCTGCTGGGCTGCGGCGTGGTGACCGGTGCGGGTGCTGCGATCAACACCGCGCGCCTGCGCCCCGGCGACACCGTGGCCGTGATCGGCTGCGGCGGCGTGGGCCTCAACGTCATCCAGGGCGCGGCGCTGGCCGGCGCCTCGCGCATCATCGCCATTGACCTCGACCCCGCCAAGCTGGAGATGGCCAAGGACTTCGGCGCGACCGACGCGATCCTCGGCACGGGTGACACCGTGGCCGCGGTGCGTGAGCTGACGCGCGGCGGCGTCTCCCACGCGTTTGAGGTGATTGGCCTGAAGGCCACGACCGAGCAGGCCATCGCGATGCTGGGCGTGGGCGGCACCGCCTTCCTCATCGGCGTGCACCAGCCCGGCTCCACGATCGAGGTCACGCCCTTCGGCGACCTCATGGGCAAGCAGAAGGGCATCCGCGGCGTCTCCATGGGCTCCTCCACCATCAAGGTGGACATCCCGATGTTCGCCGACCTGTACCTGCAGGGCCGTTTCAAGCTGGCCGAGCTGGTCTCCCACGAGCTGGGACTCGACGAGATCGACGCTGGCTATGAGCGCATTAAGGCCGGCGGCGTGGCGCGTGGCGTGATCACGCGGTTCTGAGCGCTGCCGCGTTCTACGACGTACGCGAGAGCCCCCGGTCGCTGCTGCGGCCAGGGACTCCTCCGTCCCTACATCGGTCACCGCTCAGAAAACCGAGCCGCGCTGAACAATCCGCGTCCTCGAGTGCACGGATTGTTCAGGAGGGCGCGGTTTTCTGGAGCGCAGGGTGCGCGCGGCCGAAGGGGCAACGAAAACGGACAAACTCCCCCGCCGAAAGCGAGGAGTTTGTCCGAAAACGTGGAGGGGTGGGCACGAGCTGCCCAACAGGGACGGCCGGCAGCCGAATACGTGGAGGGCCGGCGCGGAGGGCCTTACGCCACGAGCTCCGTGACCACGGTCCGGCCCACCACGCCGGAGCGCAGGGCCGCCAGTGCCGAAGGCACATCGCCCAGCGAGACCGTGGACCCCACCAACCGGCCCAGGTCCAGGCGCCCGGCCAGTGCGAGCTCGGCGTAGCGGGGCACATCCCGCGGCACACAGGCCTGACCCATGAAGATCCCCTGGATACCGCGCTGCGGCTGGATCACGTCCAGCATCAGGTCAAGCTCCGTCAGGTTCCCCGGCCGGTGCAGCCCGATCAGGTGCGCCCGACCGCCCACGCGCAGCGAGCGCACGGCCTGCCGGGTCGTGGCGGGCAGGCCCACCACCTCGAAGGCGTGATCCAGCCCGACGCCGCCAGCAGCGGAACCGCCGTCGGCATTCGCCTCGCCACCGGGCACACCGGCCCCGGCCACCACACCGGCGGCACGGATCGCCTCCACCGTTTCCTCCGGGGACAGCCCGGCCGCACACACGCCGGCCGTGGCTCCAACGGACAAGGCGGCATCCACCGCACCCTGGTTCAGGTCAACCGCCACGATCCGCGAGGCACCGGCCAGCACGGCGCCCTGGATCACGGACAGGCCAACGCCGCCGCAGCCCAGCACCACCACCGACTCGCCGGCCTCCACGCGCGCGCCATTCAAGACAGCGCCCACGCCGGTCAGCGTGCCGCAGCCCAGCAGGGCCGCCTGCTCAAAGGGAAGCGAGGAAGGAACCCGCACCACCTGGTTGCGATGGACCAGCACGTAGGAGGCGAAGCCACCCACGCCGAACCCAGCAGCAACGGCCATTCCATCCGCCAAGGCCAAGCGCGGCCCGGCACCCTCAGGACGCGCCGTCGCGCCCGGGTTCTCGCAGCGATAGCTCTGCCCCGAAACACACGCAGCGCAGGATCCACACCACGCCACGAGCGTGACCGCCACGTGGTCTCCCACGGCGACCGAAGCGACGTCGGGCCCCACGGCCGTGACCACCCCGGCCACCTCGTGGCCGGGGATGACCGGCCCTGTGTGGGGGAAGCCCACCAGGTGAAGATCGGAGTGGCACACGCCCACGGCGCGCACCTCCACCTGCACCTCGGCGCCCAGCGGCTCGGAAACCAGAACAGAAGCCAACCGCAGGTCCCCGCCATCGGGGCACAGCAGCACGGCACGCGCTTCAACGCTCACGGTGATCAGTCCTTCTTCAGGCGGTGCATGATGCGGGCGCGCGCCTCGGCAAAGCGCGGGTCGGCCTTGGTGGCCAGCTGATCGCGGTCCTCGCCGAAGCCCGTTTCGATGACGTCAACCACGGTGGCCGGCTTCTCGGCGATGACGACCACCTTGTCTGCCAGGTAGAGCGCCTCGTCGATGTCGTGCGTGACCAGCAGGATCGTCACGCCCAGCTCGTGCTGCAGTTTGAGGACGAGGTCCTCGAGGTCGAAGCGCGTCTGCGCGTCAACGGAGGCGAAGGGCTCGTCCATGAGCAGGACCTTGGCCTGGTAGGCCAGCGCGCGGGCGATCGCGACGCGCTGCTGCATGCCGCCGGACATCTCCCAGGGGTACTTGTCCCCCTGGCCGGCCAGGCCGACGGCAGCGAGGTTCTCGTCGGCCAGCGCGTTGCGCTCGGCCTTGCCCAGGCCCTTGCCCTGCAGCGGGAAGGCCACGTTCTCGCGCGTGGTCATCCACGGCATGAGCGAGCGGGAGTAGTCCTGGAACACCACGGCCAGGTCGGGGTGGGGCCCGTGGACCTCGTCGCCGCTGACCGTGATGGTGCCGGCCTGCGGCGTGAGCAGCCCGGAGAGGCAGCGCAGCAGGGTCGTCTTGCCCACGCCGGACGGGCCAACGATGGAGACGAACTCCCCCGCCACCACGTCGAGGTCGAGGTCCTGCAGGATCGGATTGAACGCCGCGCCGGTGCCGTAGCTCATGCTCATGCCGCGCACCTGCATCACGTGCGTGGTGGCCGCCGCCGGGCTGTCTTGGATGGTCATGCTGACTCCTTAGAAGTGGTCAGGAGAAGTGGAGGGGCCGGGAACGACCGGCCGACAAGGAGGGAAGGAAGGCGACCCGGCCGCGCAGGGTAGAGCGCCCACGACCCCAGCGCTCACTTGGCGCCGGAGGCGTAGTACCAGCGCAGCAGGCGGCGCTCGGCGAACACGAACAGCACCGAGAGGAGGTAGCCCACCACGCCCACCAGCAGCGCGCCGGCCCAGGTCTGCGGGACCTGGAACGTGGCCGAGGAGTTCAGGATGTAGAAGCCGAGCCCCTCGGTGGAGGCGAACATTTCGGAGACCACCATGACGGTGATGCCGATCGGCAGGGCCACGCGCACGCCGGCCACGATCTGCGGCAGCGCGGCCGGGAGCACCACGCGGCGGAAGTAGAGCGGTTTGGGCACGCGGTAGACCTTGGAGAAGTGCCGCACGGTGGGCTCCACGCCCAGCACGCCGTCGATCGTGTTCAGCAGGATGGGCCAGAAGCATGCGAACGCGATGGTGCCCATCTTGGGCCCCTGCCCGATCCCGAACGTGCCGATGATGAGCGGCACGAGCGCCGCCTGCGGGATGCAGCGGAAGAAGTGGATGACGGGATCCACCACGCGCCGCAGCCAGCCGACCTCGCCGAGCACGAGGCCGAGCCCCACGCCCAGCACCACCGCGATCGCGAGGCCAACAAAGAGATTGGAGAGCGAATACAAGGCTCCCCCGGCGATGACGCCGTTCGTGAGGTCCGTGCCGAGCGCCTCCAGAATCTGCTGCAGCGACGGGATGAAGAAGTTGGTGCTCCGGGCGGAGAGGACCCACCACAGCACGAGGACCACCACGATCAGCCAGGTGCTCTGCAGGAGCTGGCCGGCCGCCGTCGGAGGCTTCTTGCGCCGCGGAGCCGCCTGGCGGCCGCCGGAAGCACGGCCACCGGAGGCGCGGCCGCCCGAGGCCCCGCGCCGGGAGGCGCGGGAGGGCTGGGAGCCGGTGCCCGACGTCGTGCCGTTGGCTTGGGTGCCCACGTCCCCGGGGGAGGCGGGAGCGGTTGCGCTAGTCATTCATCTGCCTCTTCCAGGTGAGCAGCTTGTCCTCGATCTTCTGCAGGCCAACGGCGATGCCCCAGCCCACCAGCCCGGTGAAGAAGAGGTACGCGAAGGCCACGTCCCACTGCTGGTTCTGCTGCATGAGGGTGATCTGGCGGCCGATGCCCGGCGCCTGCGAGATCACCTCGACGCCCACGGCCACGAGGATGGAGATGGCCGAGGAGATACGCACGCCGGTGGCGATGAACGGCATGGCGCCGGGCAGGAGCACGCGGCGGAAGCGCAGGCCGGCGGGGATGCGGAACACGGCGACGGTGTCGGCCACGGCGGCCTCCTGTCGGCGCGCGCCGTAGATGGTCTGGACCAGGACGGGCCAGAGGGCGGAGAGGGCCACGACCACGATCTCCATGGTGGTGGTGGAGCCCAGCAGCATGATGACCACGGGCATGAGGGCCAGCACCGGGAAGGAGCGGCCGAAGTCGATGAGGATCGAGGTGGAGCGATCCAGGAAGCGGATGGAGCCGATCAGCAGGCCGAGAACCACGCCCACCACGGTGGCGATCATCCAGCCGGCCAGCGCGGCGAGCAGGGTGCGGCCCAGGGCGCCCCAGAAGAGCGGGTTGCTCAGCGAGGTCACGATGGCGCTGGCGACGTCGGCGATGCCGGGGACCATGGAGGGCAGCAGGCCGGCGGAGACCACCGTCTGCCAGAGCGCCAGGATCAGCGCGACGGCGCCGAGCCGGGCCAGCAGCAGCCAGGCCGGCCGCGAAAGCGTGGGGTTCATGAAGCTTCTCCCGTGAACGGTGAGGTGGAGGCGAGGGGACGACGGCGCGGTGACGCGCACCGCGGCGTCGTCCCCTCACGTGGGGCTACTTGCCGGCGGCCTCGCGGCGCGGGGCCTTGTCCCACAGGACCTCGTCGACCTTGATCGACTTCTTCAGCAGGCCGAAGTGCTCCATGGCGTCGATGCCCGCCTGGGCCTCGGCCACGTTGAAGGTGACGTCGGCGGGCACGAAGCTCTTGGGGGCCTTCGAGATGTCCGCCTGGTTGACCTTGGCGTAGACCGCGCGGACCGCCTCGAGGTTGTTGGGGTCGTTGTAGTCGGCCACGGCCTTCTCCATGGCGCCGAGGAACTTCTCGGCGGTGGGGCCGTTCTGCCCCAGCCAGGCCTTCTGTGCGGTCCAGACCGTCACGGGCATGTTGGCCTGGAACTCCTTGACCGGCGAGGAGATGGACACGTAGCCCTTCTCCTGCATCTGGTGGTAGAAGCTATCGGCCGGGACGACGGCGTCGACGGTCTTCTGCTCCAAGGCGGCCTCCATGCCCGAATACGGGATCGCGACCTCCTTGACGGAGTCGACGGAGACGCCGGCGGCTTCGAGGGCCTGGAGCACGGGGATGTCGCCGCCCGACTTCACGCCCACCACGCCGATGGTCTTGCCCTCGAGCTGCTTGAGCTCGGTGATGCCGGAGTCCTTGGGGACGAGGACGCCGGAGTTATCGGCTTCCGGGTCCACCATGCCGTTGCCGCCGATGACCTGGACCGGCACGCCCTGGGCCACGGAGGTGGCCACGTTGATCCAGGAACCGATCGCGATGTCCACATCGCCGGAGACGACCTGGGCCAGGAGGGCGGCCGGGTCGGCGCCGTTGACGATCTCCACGTCGAGGCCGGCGTCCTTGAAGTAGCCCTTCTCCTGCGCCAGGTAGGCGGTCTCGAACTGGATGGGGGCCACGGCCACCTTGAGCTGGGTGACGCCGCCCTCTGACGCGGCGGGCGTGGAGCCCGAACCGCAGGCGCTGAGGCCGAGGCTTGCTGCTGCCGCGATGGCGGCCACCGTCATGGAGCGGGCCATGAACTGTCGGCGAGTGGTCATCGTTGACTCCTGCTGGGTCTGCGGCTGGGGTGCCGCTGCGGGTGGTGCCCCGGTGCGTGGGGCCGCGTCTGCTGACGCCGGTCGCATTCTGTGCATCACCGCCACAAGAATGCATTCCTTGGCAAGCAATGTATCTAGGCTATGATGATGTGGCAAGAGTCACAGCGGCGTGAATTGCTCACGACGCGTTCCAGCAAGGGAGAGATATGACCCTGACCAGCACCGCCCCCGTGCGACCCGCCCTTCTGGACGCGCCGCTTCCCCTGCTCATCAACGGCGAGGAGGTGGCGGGGCGCGGCGCCGTCATCGACGTCATGAACCCGTCCACGGGCGAGGTCCTGGCCCGCGCCACGAGCGCCACCGCGGAAGACGTGGACGCCGCCGTGGCCGCCGCGCGCACCGCGTTCGACGACGGCTGCTGGAGCAAGCTGGCGCCCTCGCGCCGCGCCGCGCTCATGCAGCGCTGGGCCGATCTGCTCGAGGAAAACATCGAGGAGATCGCCCTCTTGGAGTCGCTGAACTGCGGCAAGCCCCTGCCGATCGCGCGCGACTTCGAGATCCGCCAGGGCATCGACATCCTGCGCTACCAGTCCGGCTGGGCCACCAAGCTCAACGGCGAGACGCGCGACATGTCCCTGCCCGGCACGTGGCACGCGTACACGCGCCGCCAGGCCATCGGCGTGGCCGGCCTCATCGTTCCGTGGAACGTGCCTTTCACGCTGGCCATGTCCAAGTTGGCCCCGGCGTTGGCCGCCGGGTGCACCACCGTCCTGAAGCCCGCCGAGCTCACCCCGCTCACGGCCGTGCGCCTGGGCCAGCTGGCGATCGAGGCCGGCATCCCCGCCGGCGTCGTCAACATCATCCCCGGCCCGGGCTCCGTGGCCGGCCAGCGCCTGGCCGAGCACCCCGACGTGGACAAGATCTCCTTCACGGGCTCCACCGCGGTGGGCCAGCACCTGCTGCGCACCGTGTCGAACGACCTGAAGCGCATCAGCCTCGAGCTGGGCGGCAAGTCGCCCGTGGTGATCTACCCCGACGCCGATCTCTCCATCGCCATCCCCGGTGCCGCGCAGGCGATCTTCGCCAACTCCGGCCAGGTCTGCGCCGCCGGATCTCGCCTGTACGTGCACCGCGACGTGGCCGATCAGGTCGTGGCCGGCATCAAGGCGATCGCCGAGTCGATGAAGCTCGGCGCCGGCACCGAGCCCGGCACCCAGATGGGCCCGCTCGTCTCCGCCGTGCAGCGAGACAAGGTCCTCGACTACCTGGCCCAGGGCGTTGCCGCCGGCGGCACGATCGTCACGGGCGGCGCCGCGCCGGAGCGCGAGGGCTACTTCATCCAGCCCACCGTCATGCTCATCGAGGACCCGCAAGCCAGCGTGGTCAAGGAGGAGATCTTCGGCCCCGTGCTCGTGGCGCAGATGTTCGGAGACGAGGACTCCATCGAGGAGGTCCTGGCCATGGCCAACGACAACGAGTACGGGCTCAACTCGCTCGTCTTCACCCGGGACATCTCCCGCGCGCTGCTCCTGGCCGAGGGCCTGCAGGCCGGCAACGTCCGCGTCAACACGCCCGCCGGCATGGACCCGGCGCTACCGTTCGGCGGTTACGGCATGTCCGGCTGGGGCCGCGAGAACGGCCGCGAGGGCGTCGAGGCGTACACCGAGCTCAAGACGGTGACGATCAAGCTCGGCTGAATTGGGTGGGTTGAGCGCTTTACGGCGCCCGACGACGCATGAAGGGGCGGTGCCGATGGGCGCCGCCCCTTCGGTGCTCGTTCGGCGTCAGTTCCGGCGGCTGGAGCCACGGCGACGGTAGCGGGAGGCGAGCAACACCGGGTCCTGAGGCGGGGCCCCGTCGAGCACCGATTTGAGCATGCCCACGATGGCCGTGCCGAGGGCCTCCGGCTGAAGATCTACGGCGGAGATGGCCGGCCGTGAGGTTCTCGCCTGCTCAGCATCGGAGCCGGTCACCACGAGGATCTGTTCCGGACACCTCACCCCAGCAGCGCTCAGCCCCGCCACAACGCCGGCCGCGTGCCGCCCAGTGAGGCAGAAGATTGCCTCCGGGGCGCCACCCTCCAGGAGGCTGGGCACCAGCTCTTCGGCGCCCTGCGTGCCCGCGCCCTCCGGCAGATGGACCACGCGGGGAACACGTCCGGTCGTGGTGCACCAGGCGCGATAGAGCTCCTCGCTGTCCAGATTCCAGGCGTCGTGTGCCGTGCCGCCGAGGTACAGCACCTCGCGTACTCCGCTCCGCTCGAGGTCCGCGAGGGCAGCCCGGTTGCCGCGGTCGTCGTTGGAGACCCATGCGGGGTTCTCGGGATGGGAGGGGTCTCGCCCGAGCGTCACGTATTCGATGTCGTGGGAGCGCAGGAGGGCGACGACCGGATCCTCCCTCACGGGGTTCATGACGATGTAGCCGTCGAGCGACAGCGCGAGGGGCGGCAGGGGCGTGCGCGTGAGATCGGGGACAAGCATGAGTCCCAGGCCCGCGTCCAGGGCCGCGGCGGCAGCCGCCGAGGCCACCCTGAGGAAGACGTCCACGCCCTCCGGTCTATATTCACCCAGAGCGTCGAGCGGGCGAATGACGAATCCGACTACCCCAAGGGGAGCCCGCCGCAATCCGCGCGCCAGGGCGTCGGCGCGATAGTTCATCGAGGCGGCCACGACCTTGATGTGCTCGCGTGTCTCGGCGCTGAGCGTTCCCTTGCCGTTGATGGCGTGAGACACCGCCGTGACCGAAACGCCGGCACGCCTGGCCACATCCCGGATCGTCACCCCGCCCCGCTGGTGTGTGCTCATCACGCAACCTCCTCGCACCGTTTGAAATTCAGGATTGCATAAAACGTTTTACCTCCATAGCTTCGTGACCGACATCACGACCCGCACCGCGGGCACGAAGGGAAGAACCCATGCAGTTACACCGCTTCAGCGACGAGTCCGCCGGCCCGGAGGCTCGCGGCACGGCGCTCGGCACGGCCCACGCCGAAGCCCTGGCAGCCTCCTCGCTTCTGTACCGAGACTTCTTTCGGCACCTGGGACTCAGCGACGGCCGAGTCGAGGCTCTTGCGGCAAGCGCTCACGAGGCGCTGAGTTCCTGGCGCCCTCTTCTCGCCCGTGAGCTGGAAGCGGTGGCCGCGGCGTCCGGCCAGCCGCTGTGGCACGTTCAGGCCGTGAACGCGAGGACTGAGATCCTGGCCGCAGCCGGGGCCGCGGGACACGAGTGCTCCACACTGACCACGGTCCTCGACGGCGAAGCGGTCACGATGCAGACCTGGGACTGGCACGCAGACCTGGTCCCGGACGGGCTGCTGCACTCCTGGTTCAGCGATACCGGACTCGGAGTGAAGAGCTTCACCGAGTTTGGGGCCCAGGCCAAGATCGGCGTCAATAGCGCCAAGGTCGGCCTGCACTTCAACATCCTGTCCCACCGCAGCGACACGGGCGAGAACGGGGTGCCCGTCCATTCGATCGCCCGTGCGGTACTGGATGAGGCCGAGTCGCTCGAGTCGGCGATTCAGATCGCCAGCTCCGCTCCGGCCAGCGCTTCAAGCAGCCTCACCGTGCTCGAGGCCAGTGACACGCCCCGCGTCGCCGCCCTCGAGATCTCTCCCATCGGGACCGCCGTGGTGCCCTCCGCGGACGGGACGCTGCTGCACACGAATCACTTCCTGGACCCCACCCTCGCCTCCGGCGACACCATCCCGGAGGAGTCGAGGACGCTTCAGCGTTTTGCCGCATTGCAGGACGGACTATCCCGGCTAGCGGCCACCGGCTCAGCGCTCGCGGATGATGTCGCTGCCGCGCTCATGGGGCCGTCCGGCACCGACTCGGTCCTGTGTTTCCAACCCGACGCTGACGCGCCCCCCGAGAACCGGTGGGACACCCTCCTGACCATCGCGCTCGCGCCACGCACCTTCCGTCTTCATGCCTCGGCCAGCACGCCGTCTTCCCCCACCTTCAGCGCCTTCTGATTCATCCCTCGCACTAGGAGTTCGCATGTCATCCCCGACTTCTCCCGAAACCTCAACGCCACCGCAAGCCGAGCACGACAACGCCACGACCACCAAGTCCTCCCCCGGCCGCACCTTCATGGTCTCCGGCCTCGGAACTGCCCTTGAGTACTACGACTTCTCCATCTACGGCCTGGCCGCAGCGCTCGTTTTCCCCGCCGTCTTCTTCCCGAACCTGAGCCCCATGGTGGGCAGCCTTGTCGCCTTCGCTGCCTTCGGCGTCGGCTTCATCGCGCGCCCGCTGGGCGGCATCGTGCTTGGCCACCTGGGCGACCGGATCGGACGCAAGCCGGTGCTTGTCGCGACGCTCATCGTGATGGGTGCCTGCACCTTCCTCATCGACTGCCTCCCCGGCGCAGCCGTGCTTGGCAACGCCGCGGCCGTCATCCTCGTGGTGCTTCGTCTCATCCAGGGCTTCGCCGCCGGCGGTGAGTGGGGCGGCGCCTCACTGGTCGGCATCGAGGGCGCGCCTGAGGGCAAACGCGGACTGTGGGGCAGCTTCACCTCCATGGGTATCGGCCTGGGGACGCTGCTCGGCACGATCGTGTTTGCCATCGTCTCGGCCCTCGAGGGCGGCGCCATCTCCGACTTCGGCTGGCGCATCCCGTTCTGGGCCGGCGGACTGCTCGTGATCGTCGGCCTCATCGCTCGCCTCAAGCTCCCCACAGAGGAGCCCAACCGCGACGAAAAGCCCGCCAAGATCCCGCTCATGGACGCCATCCGCGAGCGCCCGCGCGCCGTTCTGTGCGCCATCGGCGTCAGCTTCGGCTACAACACCATCGCGTACATCGTCTCGGTGTTCTTCCTGGCCTACGTCGCTAAGGCCGGCTACTCGTCGACCACCTCCCTCGTGTTCCAGATCTTCTCCGCCTCGGCCCTCCTACTGAGCGCGCTCTTCTTCGGTTGGCTCTCCGATCGCTGGGGCCGCAAGCGCGTCATGATCGGCGGGGCCGCCGCGCTCATCGTCTTCTTCTTCGTGTTCTTCCCCGTGGTGGGCCTACACGCCACCGCACTGACGGCCCTGACATTCGTGATGGTCGGCGCCGTGACGGGTGCAACGCAGGGCCCGTTGCCGTCCCTGCTGGGCGAGCAGTTCCCCGCCCGCATGCGCTTCTCCGGGATCTCGGTGACGTACCAGGTGGGCGCGGCGATCGGTGGCGGCACGGCGTCGACGGTCGCCACCGCGCTCCTTATCGGCTTCAACGGGAATCCGATCGGCGTGGCGCTCTACGCTTCGGCGGCGGCCCTCATCCTTGCGCTGTGCGTGCTTGGCCTCCGCGAGACTTCGCACCTGAGCGTCGAGGAGATTAACGCCTAGGTGAGGGTCTCGCCAGAGACGGGAAGGGGCGGCGCCGATCGGCACCGCCCCTTCCCTCGTCGCGTTTCGTCTCTAGGCCCCCAGCGCCACCGAAAGCCCCGGCAGTTCCTCCTTGAACGCGGCGAGCGCGGCGGCCTTGCCCTCGGCGCGCACCACGGCGGCCACGTAGCGGTCGGGGCGCACGAGGAGCCAGTGCCCCACGGCCCCGTCGAGGATCGCCGGATCCACGCCCCGCTCCCCCGCGGACACGGTGTGCAGGCGCACCTCGGGGCCGCCCTGCGGCTGGACGCTCAGGCGCCCGGGCGCCGTGACGCCCACCCACACGAAGCCGCTGCTGAGGTAGGCATCCAGCCCCACGGCCTTGCCGCCCGACGCCGCGCGGCCGGGCCGGGCGCCCGGCGCGCCGCCGGACTCAGGCCCACCGCCCGCCTCGGGTGAGGCGACAGCGGCTGGCGAGGCCGCGGCGTCAGGCATCACCATCGGTTGCGGCAGCGAGCCGCCCAAGAGCGCGGCGGCTGCGGCCGGGAGGTCCTTGGCGGCCGGCACGGCCAGGCCGTCCCGGTAGTTGGGCTGCTTGAGGAACTTCATGCCGGTCAGCCAAGCCTTGGCGCGGGGAACCAGGCCGAGGGCCGGGAGCAGGCCGTCGCGCGCGAGGCAGACCGCGCGGTTGGTGCTCATGACCACCGAGCCGATGCGCTTGGAGAGCTTGACCATGCTGGCGGCGTGCGGCTTGCGCTCGGCCTCGTAGCTCTCGAGCAGCGCCTCGCTCGCCTCGCCCCTGACCACGGCGGCGAGCCGCCATGCGGCCGCGGCGGCGTCGCGCAGGCCCGCGTTGAGGCCCTGGCCGGCAAACGGCGGCATGAGGTGTGCGGCGTCGCCGGCCAGGAGCACGCGGCCCACCTTCCAATCCCGCGCCACACGCTGCTGCGCCGTGTAGACGGCGGCACGGCGGACGATGAGGCCCTCGGTGCTCTGGTGCTGGGCGACCATCGCCAGGACGCTGGCCTCGGAGACGGCGGCGGCCTCGTCCTCTCCGGGCAGGAGCATGAACTCGTAGCGCCGGCGCCCGTTCACGCCGGGCACCACCACGGCGGGGCGCACGCGGTTGCAGTGGAAGCTCGCGAACGGCTCCCCCTCCCCCGCGCCCAGCAGATCGACCACGATCCACTTCTCCTCCTGCGTGGAGCCGGTCAGCGGGATGCCGAGAGACTTGCGGGCAAAGCTGCGCCCGCCGTCGCACGCCAGGACCCAGCGCGCGCTGAATCGGAGCTCGGTCGGCGCCGGTGTGCCGGCGGCGTCGGCTGCGTCGAACATCTCCGCCTCCACCGAGCCGCCGGGGGTCCGCGGGGTGTCGTCGGCGCCCGGGGCGCCGGGCACGCCGGGCCCGCTCACGGCGCGGGCGTCGTCGCCGACCCGCCCCGACAACGCCGCGACGGCGGCAAAACCGCCCGCCCGAACCTGGGTGTCGCGGACCAGATCGCCGCGGAAGCCCTCGCTACGCTCGCCCTCGCGGACGGCGCTCACGGTGATCGCGGAGGCGGCGTCGTCGATCGCCGTGACGCGCGTGCCGAAGTGCAGCTCGATCCCCGGCCGGGCCGCGGCGGCCTCCCACAGCAGGCCCTCCAAGACCGGCTGATCGAACTGGCTCTTGCCCGGATGCCCCAGGCGCTGCCGGCCCGGGCGCACGTCCGCGAGTACCTGGCCGCGCAGGCCCGTGTAGCGCGCTCCGGTATCGAGCAGCGTCTGCGGGGCCAGGTCTCCCAGCACGCCCAGCTGGTCCATGATGCGCAGCGATTCGTCGGTGATGCTGATGGCGCGGGGCTCGTCCCCCGAGCCCGCGTGCTGCTCCACGAGCGCCACGCTCACGCCGGCGTCCGCCAGCAGGCACGCGGCGGTGAGACCCGTGGGACCGGCGCCGAGCACCAGGACGTCCACGTCGTGACGCTCGGTGGTCCCCGGCTGGGCGGCTGGCGTGATGCTCATGGCTCTCCTGGTGGTGTGTGGGGCGGCAGGTATGGCTGATGCCCGACGGCGCGTGCCCGGGTGGGCGGGTTCGGCGGGCGGGGCTGGGCGGTGGCCGGCTGGGCGCCAGCCAACCGCGAAAGACGACGGGCCCCGGCCCGCCGCCCAAACGACGGCGCGGCACCTAGCGGGCCCAGCCAACCGCGAAAAGCGACGGCGCGGCACCCGGCGGGCGCCGCGCCGTCGGGCCCTGTCAGGCGTGCAGCGTGACCTGATTGCTGAGGGTGCCGAGGCCCGTGATCTCGACCTCGACCACGTCGCCCTCCTTGAGGAAGCCCGAGCCCTTGGGCTCGATGAACAGGCCAACGCCGCCCGGGGTGCCCGTGACGATGACGTCGCCGGCGGAGAGCGCCGTGAAGACCGTGACGTACTCGATGATCTCGGGGATGGAGAAGTAGAGGTCGCCGACTTTGGCCGACTGGCGCACCTCGCCGTTGACGCGGGTCTCCAGCCGCATCGCGTCCAGGTCGTCGATGTCGGAGGCCGGGACCAGGTAGGGGCCGAAGCCACCCGTGCCGGGGAAGTTCTTGCCGGGGGTCCACTGCGTGGCGGAGAGCTGCCAGTCGCGCACGGAGAAGTCGTTGTAGGCGGCGTAGCCGGCGACGTAGTCCCAGGCGTCCGCGGCCTTGACGCGGTAGGCGTCCTGGGAGATGACGAGGGCCATCTCGCCCTCGTAGTCGTACTGCGTGGTGGAGGCCGGCATGAGCGCTGGCTCGCCGTGCCCCATCTGGGAGTCGGCGAAGCGAATGAAGACCGTGGGGGCCTTCTGCTGCGTCTTGCCCGTCTCCTCCTGGTGACTGCGGTAGTTCACGCCGATGCACAGGACCTTGTTGGAGTTCTGGACCGGGGGAAGAAAGCCGATCTCCGCCTCGGGGTAGCCCGGGGCCGCCGCCGCGATCTCCTCGGTGACCTCGCCGAAGCGGGCACCGGCCACGAGGTCGTTGAGGCTCTGCGCCACGTTGGCGCCGGAGGGGCCGAGGTCGTGGACCGTGCCGTCGAGGGAGACGCCCCACGTGTCGACGCCGGCGGGGGTGGTGAAGGAGAGGAACTTCATGGCTTGGGCCTTTCGGTGCAAGTGCTGGGGTGCTGTTGTGGGGGCCGGTCGGGGCCACGTTGCCGGGCCGCGTTGCGGGGGCGGCGTGTGCGCCAAGGGCTTTGAGGCGGCTTCTGCGCTTTGAGGCGGCGATTGTCCGCCTCAAAGCGCCGGGCTAGAAGCGGTGGTCTACGGGTGGGATGCCGAAGGTGCGGAAGTCGTCGGTGCGCCGGTTGGCCCACATGTTCCACCAGTTCTCGTCCTCGCCCCAGATCACGGGCGGGCGGTTGTCGTCGTAGATCTGCTCGAGGTCCGTGTAGAGCTCGACGACGGCGCCGGAGTTCTCCACGTAGTAGGCGGCGATGTTGTGGCCGGCGCCGTGGCGCACGGGTCCCCAGATGAGTTCGCGGCCGGCCGCGCCGAGGCGGTCGCCGAGTTTGGCGAGGTCGGCGATGGACTGTGTCTGCCAGGCGTGGTGGTGGAAGGTGTTCTTGCCCTTGATGAGTGCGATCCCGTGGTGGTCGGGGTTGCAGCGCATGAAGTAGGCGAAGTCGTCGCCGATGACGTCGGAGAGGCGGAAGTCGAAGATTCGGCGGAGGAACTCCATCATCCCGCGCACGTCGTGCGGGTGGAAGTTGATGTGGCCGTAGCGGTCGGGGCCGAAGCCGAGCAGGCCGCGGTCGGCCTTGAGCATGTTGGTGTAGACCTCGAAGATCCAGCCTTCCGGGCCCACGAAGGCGAAGCCGTCCTCGACGCCCAGGCTTAGGGGGCGTTCGGAGACGATCGCGAAGTTCTCGGCGTCAACGCGGCGGCGGATCTCCTTGAGGGCGTCGCCGTCGCGGGCGATGAGGCCGAGCGAGTGGATGCCGTTGCGGCTGGACTCGACGTAGACGAGCTCGTGGTGGACCGCGTTGGCCGAGAGGTAGACCTGGCCGTCGGCGCGGTCCGTCTCGCGCAGGCCAAGCAGCTGCGTGGCGTCGAAGAGTGAGCCGGCCAGGTCGGTGGTCTGGATGGCCACATGGCCCATCTCGCTGATCAATCCCCAGGACATCGCTGTGCTTCCTCCCGCTGGTGCGTGCGTCCCGCCTCCGCGCTGTGGTGCGCCGCGGGCCCGCGTGTTTCAGAACACACTCTTGCACACATTTTGCATTCTTGCGACAAGAACGCAGAGATTGCGAAAGGGCCGTGGGATCGAGACCCGCGCGCGCCGCGCGCTTCACACAACACGAGCGGGCAGGGTGAACCCTGCCCGCCCGTGAATACCCTTGAGCACCGCCGCGCTCTCGACGACGCGTGCAGCGCACCGCGCCACAGGGCGGCGCCCGCCACTCCTAGGACTTGCGATCCTGCCGGGGGATCCAGACCTCCTTCACCACGATCAAGATGGCGGCGGCGATGGGAATCGCAATGAAAGCGCCGAGCAGACCCAGCAGCGAGCCTCCCGCCACCGCGCTGATGATCACCACCACGCCGGGAACCGAGACCGCCTTGCTCATGATCTTGGGCGTCAGCAGATACGCCTCCACCTGGATGTAGACGAAGTAGACGAGGCCGAAGACGAGGGCGGTGAGGGGGCTGTTGAACAGCGCGGCGACGGTGCCGATGACCCAGAACAGCACCGAACCCACCATGGGGATGAGCGTAATGCCGAAGGCTGCAACACCCATCAACAGGGCAAACGGCATTCCCGTGACGGTGCAGAGCAAGCCGACAAACACGGCGTTCATGGCGGCCAAGACGACCATCCCGCCCACATAGGCGCCGGAGGACAGCAAGATCTTCTCGGTGAGCTCAGAGACCCGCTCGCGGCTGCGCGCCGGAGCCAAGCGAATCAGGGACGCCTTGATGGTGTGCAGGCCGGTGACGAAGTACAGGGTGATGACCAGGATGATCACCGCGGAGCTGAGCGCATTGGCGATGCTGGTTCCCACCTGCAGGGCACCGCCACCGATCGCCGCAAGATTCGCGGGGTTACCCAGGAAAGACTGGAGCGCCTGGAGCGCCGAGTCCATGTTCACGTCAAAGGTGCGTTCCACCCATGCGTAGGTATCGGAGGCCATGAAGCCCCTCACGATGTTCGGCAGTTCCTGCACGAACGCGGCGATCTGATTGATCACGGTGGGGACGACGGCCAGCACCACCGCGGCGATCAGCACCACGACGCTCACGAGGCACACCAGCACGGCGCGTCCACGGGGCAGCCCCCTGGCCACCAGCTTGCGCAGCAGCGGCTCGAGCCCCAGCGCCAGGAAGGCCGCCATGACCACGTAAACCAAGACGGCCCCGATGCGCTCCAGCGATTGCCCCAGCAGCAGGGCAAGCAATCCGCCGAGCACGAGCAGGAAGCCCGTCACGAAGGGGTGGCCGAGCCGGGCGAGGAAGGACTTCTGCTCGCCCTCACTCGGCGAGCTCCCGGTCGGGTTCGTCACTGGGGCCGGCCCGGCCGAGGCCCCCTCGGAGGCGGCAGCGCCGCTCTCAAGGTGAGCACCGATCGGCGCGTCTGGTGCTGGCGAGTGGGCGGAATCCACTGGTCCTCCTTGGCGGGGTGATGTGGTGCGAATATAGCCGAAACACCCCCGGTCACCCGGGCGATTCGGGCGCCTCGCGCCACCCCGCCCCGGGCGGGCAGAAGATCTCCGGGCGGGCCGGTCTCACCTGCTCCGCTCGCACCGCCGCGAACCGGGTCCGACCACAGCAAAGGGTGTGGTCACGATCACACCGCTTGCACTCCACCCAGCGGAAACGTGTTTCCATGATTCACATGAAGCTCGCGACCCTGCGCACCGGCGCCACCACCCAGGCCGTCCTCGTCAACGAGGACGGCACCCTGTCCCCGCTCGAGCGCTTCGCCGACGTCGGCGCGTTCCTCGCGGCGCCCACCGAGGCCCGCGAGGCGGCCGCTGCCACCGCCCGGGCCGCGGACGCACAGCGCCTCCCGGCCCCGGCCCGCGGCGAGCTCGCGCAGCCGATCCTGAACCCGGCCAAGGTCCTGTGCATCGGCCTGAACTACCACGAGCACATCAAGGAGACCGGCAATGAGGTCCCGAAGTTCCCCACCGTCTTCGCGAAGTTCGCGCTCACCCTGACGGGCCCGGACGACGACATCGCGTTCCCCGCCGAGGACCACCGCCTCGACTGGGAGGGCGAGCTCGGCATCGTCATCGGCTCCGGTGGCCGCCGCCTCGGCGAGGAGCAGGCCGCGGACGCCATCGCCGGCTACACCATCGCCAACGACGTCTCCATGCGCGGCTGGCAGGGCCGCACGGCCGAGTGGACGCAGGGCAAGATCTGGGAGGCCTCCACTCCCGTTGGCCCGTGGGTCGTCACGCCGGACGAGTTCGACCCCACCGCGCAGCTGACCACACGCCTGAACGGCGCGGTGGTCCAGCAGGATTCGGTCGGCAACACGGTCTTCTCCCCCGCCGCGCTCGTCGCGTACCTCTCCACGATCATCACGCTTGAGCCCGGCGACCTCATCATCACCGGCACCCCCGCCGGCGTGGCCCTGGGCCGCCGCAATGAGGCTGGCCGCCACCCGTGGATGGTCGCGGGCGACGAGATGGAGGTCAGCATCGAGGGCCTCGGCGTGCAGCACACCCGCCTCGTCTAACACCCCGTCCGTTGCACCAAACCCCGTGCACTGCACGGGGTTTCGTGCAACCACCGGGGTGTTGCAGATCACCCAGGGCCCGAGCGAATCGACGCACGCCGGCCAGTGCCTCACGCGCACATCCTTGGTTCTCCGGACCGCGCGCTCTGCAAGACTGCTGTTCATGACGATTCGCCAACAAGACCTCGAGGTGATCCACGCCTGGGCCGCCTCTCACGTCCCGGCCGGCATCGCAGACCGTGCCCGCGTTCATGCCACGTTTGACGGTCATCGCGTCACGATCTTCGAGGGCCATCGCCGCACCCCCGAGTCGGAGTGGCAGGACGCCGCTGTCGCACGCCTCCGTTACACGGCCACGACAGACCTCTGGTCGCTGTGGTGGCCGGACCAGCACGGCGAGTTCCATGTCTACGAACCCACCGCCCCGGCCGATCGCGTGAGCACGATCCTCGCCGCGGTCGATGACGACGAACACAACCTCTTCTGGGGCTGAACACCCCGCGCAGACACCCGGGGCCCGTGCACCCCGGGATCCAAGCAAACGCCCGACGCCGGGTGGTGACCTTCCAGCGGAAGGTCACCACCCGGCGTCGGGCGCTCAAAGTATGAAGCCTCAGGAGGCCGTGAAGGACCCCGCGGCGCCCTTGATGGAGACGGGCTGCGCGCACTCGAGGAGGCCGGCCTTGGAGAACTCCACGCCGAAGCCGGACTGCTTGGAGCCGCCGAACGGCACGCGCGGGTCGATCGCGCCGTGCTCGTTGACCCACACGGTGCCGGCCTCGAGGCGCAGCGCCACCTCGCGGGCGCGGTCCGGGGACGGCGTCCACACCGAGGCGCCGAGGCCCACGTCCAGGCCGTTGGCCATCTCGATCGCCTCGTCCAAGGACGAGTAGCGGATGATCGGCAGCGCCGGACCGAACTGCTCCTGCGCCACCAGCGCGTTGTCGTTGGGCAGGTCCGCCACGAGAGTCGTCGGGTAGAAGTAGCCGGGCGCTGACTCGTCCGGGTCGCCGCCCACCAGCACGCGGCCGCCGCCGTCCTTGGCCGCCTGCACCAGGTTCGCCACGATGTCGTACTGCTTCTTGTTCTGCAGCGGGCCCAGGACGTTGTCCTCGGAGAGGCCAACGCCCATCGGCATCGCCTGCGCCACCTTGGTCAGCTCCTCACACACCGCGTCGTACAACGAGTCCGGCACGTAGAGGCGCTTGAGCGCGGCACAGGTCTGACCCGTGTTGATGAACGCGCCCCAGAACAGGCCCTCGGCGATCGCCGCGGGATCGGCGTCGTCAAGCACGATGCCGGCGTCGTTGCCGCCCAGCTCCATGGTCACGCGCATCACCGAGTCGGCGGCGGAGCGGATGATCGCCTTGCCCGTGGCGGTGGAGCCCGTGAACATCAGCTTGTCGATGCCCGGGTGCTGGGAGATGGCCTCGCCCACCTCGCGGCCGCCCGGGACCACGATGAGCACGTCCTCGGGCAGCGCGGTGTTAAGCACGTGGGCCAACGCCAGCACGGAGAGCGGCGTGAACTCGGAGGGCTTCATGACCACCGTGTTGCCCATGCGCAGGCTGGGGGCCAGCTGCCACACGGAGATCATCATGGGCCAGTTCCACGGGCCGATCGCGCCGACCACGCCCAGCGGCTTGTGGTGCACCTCCGCGTAGGTGGCATCGTCGTTGACGACCACCTCGGGTTCCACCGGCACGGCGGCCGTCGCGCGCAGCCAGGCCACCGCACCGCCCACCTCGAAACGGGCGTTGGGGCCGTTGAGGGGCTTGCCCTGCTCGCGGGAGAGCAGCACGGCCAGCTCCTCGGCGTTGGCCTCGATCGCGTCGGCTGCGGCGTTGAGCAGTTCAACGCGGCGGGCGTCGCCCAGCGCCGCCCAGCCTGGCTGGGCCGCGCGGGCCGCCGCCACCGCGGCGTCGAGCTCGGCCACGCCGGGCTCGGCCACGCGGCCGACCGGCTCGCCCGTGGCAGGGTCGAGGATGGTACGGCCGCCCTCGGCCGGCTGGATCGCTTCAAGAAGGGTGCTCATCGGTTGGCTCCAGTTCTACGAACGTGTGCGGGGGTGGCGCTCAGGCGCCGAGGAGGAGGTCGGCGGCCTTTTCGCCGACCATGATGGCCGGCGCGTTGGTGTTGCCGCGAGGGACGGTGGGCATGATCGAGGCATCGGCAACGCGCAGGCCCCGAACGCCGCGCACGCGCAGCTCGGGATCCACGACGGCGTCGTCGCCCACGCCCATCTTGCACGTCCCGACCTGGTGGTGGTAGGTCCCGGCCAAGGCCCGGACCAGGGAGCGGATCTCGTCGCGGTTGCTCGGCGCGGAGGAGGGGACGTACTCGCGGGCCACGAACGGCGCGAGCGCCTCGTGCCCTCCGATCTCGCGGCACATGATGACCGCGTCGACCAGCGCCTCGACGTCGTAGTCCTCGGCCAGGATGTTCGGGTCGACGATCGCGGCGGCCGCCGGATCGGCGGAGGAGATGCGCAGCGTGCCGCGGGAACGCGGCGCCACGAGGCCCGGGGCAATCGTGAAGCCCTGCGCAGGGGCGTCTCCGCCGTCGGTCGGGTACGGCAGGTGCAGGAAAAGCGGCTGCAGGTCCGGCGCCTCGTCGTCGGTCTGCTGCGAGTGGGCGAAGAGCTGGGACTCCAGCAGGTTGTTGCGCCCGGGCACGAGCGGCGAGGGCGACTCGTAGATGTTGCCGACCAGCAGGTGATCGTGCAGGTTCTTGCCCACGCCCGGCAGCTCCACGAGCACGTCGACGCCGGCGGCCGCGAGGTCGGCGCGGTCGCCCACGCCGGAGCGCTGCAGCACGGCCGGGGAGCCGATGGCGCCGGCGGAGAGCACGATCTCGGCGGAGGCCGTGGCCGTGCGCACCTCGCCGCCCACGGAGTACTCGACGCCTGCGGCGCGGCCGCCCTCGATGAGCACGCGGTGCACCAGAGCGTCGGTCGTCACGGTGAGCAGCGGGGAGTCCAGCACCGGCACCACGAAGGCCTGCCACGCGCTGTGGCGCTTGCCGTCCTTGATCGTGGCGTGGTTGAAGCCGGCGCCCTCCATGATCTCGCCGTTGAAGTCCTCGGTGAGCGGGTGGCCCAGCGCCACGGCCGCGTCGACGAAGGCCTGGGCGGCGGGGTGGCGATCGCGCAGGCGGGAGACGTGCAGCGGGCCGCCCGCGCCGTGGAACTCGGTGGCGCCGTCCTCGTGGTCCTCGGAGCGCTTGAAGAGCGGGAGCACGGAGTCCCAGCCCCAGCCGGTGTTGCCGGCGGCCTCCCACTCGTCGTAGTCCGCGCGGTGGCCGCGGATGTAGATCATGCCGTTGAGCGAGGAGGAACCGCCCAGGACCTTGCCGCGCGGCCAGTACAGCGGACGCCCGGCGGCGTGCTCCTGCTCGGTGGTCATGACCGCCCAGTCGTTGGGACCGAAGAGGAGCGCGGGCCAGCCCTGCGGGCTGTGGATGTTGGGGTCGGTGTCCACCGAGCCGGCCTCGATGACGTGCACGCTGTGCCCGGCGTCGATGAGGCGTCGCGTCAGCGCGCTTCCGGACGATCCGGCGCCGATGACGATGTAGTCGCTCTCCTGCTGCGGCATGTTTCTCTCCTCCGTCGCTGCCGGTGCGGGTCCCCGGCGTCCCACCAGCCTGAACCCGCCGGGCCCGCGCGGCATGGGCCTGACGCGCAGCGCCGTGTGCACCACGCGCACGGCTGTGATGCGCATCACGCGCGCATGCGACACTTGAAGCACACGCCAGGAGGGGTCCATGACTGCAGGTGCCGTTGAGGTGTTCGACGCCGGCGCGCTGGCCGCGCCCGATCGTTTCGATGCGTGGCGCCAGGCGGTCAACGAGGCCTTCGTGCCGCTGCACGCCACGCCGCTGGGCGGCCAGGCTTCCCTGCACGACGACGCCCGCTCGCCCCGCGCGCTCGGCTCGCCCGGCGCCGGGGCCGGGTCACGCGGCGTCGGGCGCGTGGAGACCGGCGGAGCCGCGGGCCCCGCCTCCGGCCCCCCCGCCCCCGGCTTCTCGGGCGCCCTCCTGAGCCAAGACCTGGGGGCCGCCAGCGCCACGGAGGTGGCCGGAACCGCCGTGCGCGTCTGGCGCGACGCCGCGACCATCGCGCATGCCGATCCGGGCATCTACAAGCTCGGCCTGCAGGTGCACGGCTATTCGGTGCTGGCGCAGGACGGACGGGAGGCGGCGCTCACGCCGGGCGACCTCGCCATCTACGACACCACGCGCCCGTACTCGCTGGACTTCGAGGACCGCTTCAGCATGTTCGTGCTGATGATCCCGCGGGATCGGCTGGGGATCACGCCCACACAGGTGGCACGGCTGACGGCCGAGCGCATTTCGGGCCGGCACGGCCTGGGCGCGCTGGCCTCGAGCCTCCTGGGCGGGCTCGGGCGCGCACTGCGCACGGGCGGCGTCGATCCCGAGCCGCGCGCCGTGGACGCGGTGCTTGACCTGGTCCAGGCCACGCTCCTGCAGCGCCTCGGCCCGGAGCCCAGCGTCCCCACGGCCGACGTGGTGTTTGCCGCAGCCTGCGCCTACATCGACGAGCACGTGGGGCACCCGGAGCTCAGCGTCAAGGAGGTGGCGGCGGCCCAGCACGTTTCGGTGCGCTACCTGCAGCAGCTCTTCTCCCAGCGTGGGAGCACGCCCAGCGCGTGGATCCGGCGCCGCCGGCTCGAGGGCTGCCGCGCGGATCTTGCCGACCCGCGGTTGGCCGCTCGGCCCGTCTCCTCAATCGGCGCCCGCTGGGGCTTCGCCGACGCCTCCGGATTTGCCCGTGCCTTCAAGGCCGCCGAGGGCGTGACCCCGGGCGAGTACCGCGCCGAGCGCCTGGCCCGCTGAGCCGCTGACGACCCACCGGGGACCTGGAACGGCTCGGACGCTAAGCCGAGCGCGCCGTCAGCAGCGCGAAGCGCTCGAGCACCACGGGCCAACCCCGGTGGTAGTCGGCGCGCGCCTCGGGGCCGTCGTCCCGCCGCTCCCAGCCGGAGTGCTCAAGCCGCACCTCGGTGCCCTCGACCATTCCGTCCGCCGCGGCCACCGGCACGGAGGCCAAACGCACGGACAGCCGCGTGGCCTCGTCCGGCGTGCCACCGGGGTGCCACGTGGTCTCCAGCCAACGCCCGGCGGCGTGGTCCATGACCGTGCCCCACACGGATTCCTCCCCGGACGCCGACGTCTCCACGAGGGAACCGGCCCTGAACGCCACGGTGGCCCCGGGGCCGAAGACCCCGTGACTCTCCACGGGCCACCATTCGCCGATCTGCGTGGTCAGCACGCGATCGGCGGCCTCGGGCGGTACCGGAACGATGACGCGGTGGGCCACGGGGGCGAGGGTTCCTGGCGCTTGCTGCATGCGCACCACTATGACGGGTGCGCGGCCGCTTTGTCAGCGGACGCGCTGGGGCCCGGCGTGCGAGCTCCGGCTCAGCGCACGCGCTTGGGCCGCACCAGCCTGATGCCGAAGACGAGCAACAGCACGCCGACGACCGCCACCAGGATCCGGCCGATCAACATGCTGGTCATCGCGATGCCGTCCATGCCGCGCGTGCCGGCTCCCGGGTTGGCCAGGCCGGCCAGGAAGCCGAGCAGACACAAGGCGCCAAGCACGATCATGATGATGCCGCCCACCTTGCGCCCCGTGCTCGCGGGAACGGCAGCCCCCGGCGGAGGCCCGAGCGCGGGGTCATAGGCGGCGAAGCCCGGGTCGAGCGGGCGCCCGTCGGGGCCCAGCTGCGTGATCGGCTCCACCGGCACCGGAAGCTCGTGGGCGCCCGCCGCGGCCTCATCGGGCCAGCCGGGTTGTCCGGCGCCGCCGATGCGCCCACCGGGGCCCACCCCGGAGAGCGGCACCTGCCCCGGGCCGTCGGGCCCGCCGTTGGCGCCAGGGGTCGGATTCTGCTCGCTCATGGTGTCCCCTCCGTCGTTGTGCCCCACACCCTACGCGGCTGACCGCGAGCCGCAAGGGCACCCGCCGCACCATCCTGACGCCGTTACACAGTGCGCGCCCCGGCCCGGCAACGCCAACGGCGACCGACCCCCGCAAGGGGACCGGCCGCCGTCGAGCATTGAACAGATCGGAGAGACTCAGGCGTTCCAGAGCCCGTAGGAATCCGCGAGTTCGGCGATCTTCTGCGCGCGCTTGAGGCGCGGCAGGTAGGAGCCGTCGCCCATCGTGGCGCCGTGCTCGTGGGCGTCCAGCAGCTCGTGGGCCCAGTTGAGCTCATCCGGGCTCGGCGAGAGGCCCTTGTTGACCTCGTCCACCTGTTCGATCGAGAGGGACAGCTTGCCGGTCATGCCCATCATGGCGGTCGTGTTGCACTCCTCGGCGACCTGTGCGAAGGACGCGGCGGGCGCGGCGGGGCCGTCGATGGGGCCGGGCAGGCGGCCAACGCGGGAGGCGACCACGAGCTTGCCGCGGGCGTAGGCCAGGGCCAGCGGGTCGTCGCCCACGCCGGTGTCCTTGCGGAAGTCGTTGATGCCGAAGGCCAGGCGGAACGTGCCCGGGGCAGAGGCGATGGCCGTGGCGTTCTCGATGCCGAGCGCCGACTCGATGAGCGCGAGCACGGGAGTGCCGGCGGGCAGGCGCATGGCCGTGTACGTGACCTGCTCCGGCTTCTCGGTCTCGGCGAGCATGACGCCGCGCAGGCCGCTCACCTTGGTCAGCGCCGCGAGGTCATCGGCCCAGAACGGGGACGTGGGCGGGTTAACCCGCACCCAGCCGCTCATGCCGGAGGAGAGCGCCTCGATGACGTTGTCGCGGGCCTCCTGCTTCTGCTCAGGCGGAACCGGGGCCTCCATGTCGAAGATGACCGAGTCCGCTTCGGAGGCGAGCGCCGCCGAGAAAAGCTCCGGCTTGAGGGCGTTGACGAGGAGCCAGGAGCGCGAAAGCTTGGCAGGAAGGGCTGCGGCGCGGAGGTTGCGGAACGGCATGAGACCACCCTAGTCGGAGACGAGCCCCTTCCGCCGCCAATCTCACCTTGTGGAAGTTGAGTTCCATAAATTCCCCTGAGGGGACCGAGGCGAGAGATATGACCATTCCCCCGGTCACACTTTGCTGACACCCCTGCGTCATGGCTGGTGATCCAGCCCACATTCGCTAGTGTCGCCTGCATGACCTCGCATCCCACCGGAACTGAGCCGGGCGGCCAGGAACTGGAACGCGCCCTCAGCAACCGACACATCCAGCTCATCGCCATCGGCGGCGCCATCGGAACGGGCCTCTTCATGGGCTCGGGCAAGACCATCTCGGTGGCCGGCCCTTCGGTGATCCTCGTCTACATGATCATCGGCTTCATGCTCTACTTCGTCATGCGTGCCATGGGGGAACTCCTCCTGAGTCGCACGGGGTACCGCAACTTCGCCGACTTTGCCGGCGACATCCTCGGCCCCTGGGCTGCCTTCTTCACGGGCTGGACCTACTGGTTCTGTTGGATCGTCACGGGCGTGGCCGACGTGATCGTCATCGCCTCCGTGTACATCAAGTTCTGGTTGCCGACCATTCCGCTGTGGATCCCGGCGCTGGCCGTGATCGTGCTCCTCGTCCTACTGAACCTGCCCTCCGTGAAGGGCTTCGGCGAGACCGAGTTCTGGTTCGCGATGATCAAGATCGTCGCCATCGTAGCCCTCATCGTCGTCGGCCTCGTGCTCATCTTCACCGGCTTCACGCATGAGTACGAACACGGGACCGGCACCGCCTCCTTCATGAACCTGTTCAACCAGAACGGCGGCTTCTTCGGGGGCGAGTTCATGGGCTTCGTGATGGGCTTCCAGATCGCCGTGTTCGCGTTCGTCGGCATCGAGCTGGTCGGCACCGCCGCCGCCGAGACCAAGAACCCCGAGCACAACCTGCCCAAGGCCGTCAACGCCATCCCCGTCCGCATCCTGCTCTTCTACGTGGGTTCGCTCATCATCCTGATGTCCGTGGTGCCGTGGCAGAACTTCTCCAAGGACGAGTCGCCCTTCGTCATGCTCTTCTCGCTGGCGGGCCTCGGCGCGGCGGCCCACCTCGTCAACCTGGTGGTGCTGACGTCCGCGACGTCCTCGGCCAACTCCGGCATCTACTCCACCTCGCGCATGGTCTTCGGCCTGGCCACCGACGGCGACGCGCCGCGTGCCTTCGCCAAGCTCTCCGCCAGGAAGGTGCCGCAGAACGCGCTCTTCCTCTCCGGCGTCTGCCTGCTCAGCGCGATCGTGTTGCTCGTCTTCGGCCTGGACAAGTCCCAGGGCTTCTCGATCGTCACCACGATCTCGAGCTTGTGCTTCATGTTCGTGTGGACGATCATCCTGGTGAGCTACCTCGTGTACCGCAAGCGCCGTCCGCAGGAGCACGACGCGAGCAAGTTCAAGATGCCGGGCGGCCTCTTCATGCCGTACGTCGTCATGGCGTTCTTCGTCTTCCTGCTGTGGGCCTTCACCCGCGACCCCGACACCCTGGCCGGCCTCATCGCCACGCCCATCTGGTTCCTCCTGGTGGCCATCGGCTACCTGGCCCTGCGCAACAACCCCGCGCACGCCAAGCTGCGCGAGGAGCACAACGCCAAGGTCGCCGAGGAGACCAAAGCCGCCGCGGCGTACACCGCCGGCCGCTGATCCCTCGCTGACCCAGCGACACCGAGAGCCCGCCGCCGCCTTCCTTCACGAAGGCGGCGGCGGGCTCTCGGCTTCCCTCCCTTTCCCCTCGGAATCGGAGTGGGTTCAGTACGGTTTTGGGCCAAGAAGCGTACCGAACCCACTCCGATCCTGGGGGGCGGAGAGCGGCAGAGGCTCCTGGGGTGGAGGACCGGAGAGCCCGACGGCGGGTGGTGACCACCCGCCGTTGGGCGGCAGCGGCCCGGGCGCTCAGGCCCGGGAGGCCTCCGCGACCGCGGCGGCCACGGCCCCGGCCACGCGCGGGTCCAGCGGGCTCGGCACGATGTAGTCGGCCGCGAGGTCATCGCCCACGAGGTCCGCGATCGCGTGCGCGGCCGCGACCTTCATCTCCTGGGTGATGCGCAGCGCCCCGGCGTCGAGCGCGCCGCGGAAGATCCCGGGGAAGGCCAGGACGTTGTTGATCTGATTGGCGAAGTCGCTGCGCCCCGTGGCCACCACGGCGGCATGCCGCGCCGCGACGTCCGGCATCACCTCGGGGTCCGGGTTGGACAGCGCCAGCACGATCCCCTCCGGGTTCATCCCGGCGAGCGCGTCCTCCGGGAGCTTGGCCGAGGAGACGCCGACAAACGCATCGGCCCCGCGCAGCGCCTCGAGAACATCCCCCGTGACGCCGCGGGCATTGGAACGCGCCGCGTACTCGGCCTTGATGGGCGTGAGGTCCCCGCGGCCCGCGTGGATGGCGCCCCGGGAATCGACGATCACCACGTCCCCCGCACCGACGGCCAGCAGCATGTCGGCGATCGCAATGCCGGCGGCACCGGCCCCGGAGATGACCACGTTGAGGTCCGCGAGCGTGCGCCCCGTGACCTTGGCCGCGTTGAGCAGCGCGGCCAGCACCACCACGGCGGTGCCGTGCTGATCGTCGTGCATGACCGGGCAGTCGAGCGCCTCGATGAGCTTCGCCTCGAGCTCGAAGCAGCGCGGGGCCGAAACGTCCTCGAGGTTCACGGCGCCGAAGCTGGGGCGCAGGCGAACGAGCGTCTCCACGATCTCGTCCACGTCCGTGGTGTTCAGGACCAGGGGGATGGAATCGAGCCCGCCGAACTGCTTGAACAGCGCCGACTTGCCCTCCATCACGGGCAGCGAGGCCGCGGCGCCGATGTCCCCGAGGCCCAGCACGGCCGTGCCGTCGGAAACCACGGCCACGAGGCGACCCGCCCACGTGTGCGTCGGGGCGAGGGTCGGATCGGCGTGGATGGCCCTGGACACCTGGGCCACGCCAGGCGTGTAGGCGATGGAGAGGTCGCGCTTGCTCTCGAGGGGCATCGTGGCGCCCACGCTGAGCTTGCCGCCCAGGTGCGCCTGCATGATCTCGTCCTCGGAGATGGGGGCGGAAAGTGACGTCGTCGTCATGGAAGGGTCCTTTGAGGTCTTCAAGGGCCAGCGCTGTGCGCGGCAAAGTACTGGCCTCATGGCTGCCGGCCGCGCGAACGCGCTGCGGCGGAGGGGCTTCCCGCGCTGGCCACGCCGGGTGTGGCGTTGTGGGCCGCATGCTGCGGGAGGTCAGTACTTTCTTTAGACCTGGTCCGGGAGCCTAGCAGGTCCGCCCGCGCCGCCGCGCTGTGAACACGTCATGTGAACGCCAGGCGGCCCGTTCGCTTGGCACGCGGCGCGCGCATGCGATCAACTGGTGAGCATGTCGCAACCCTTGACCGCCCTGGGCCACCACGCCCGCTTCGACGCGCTCACGCCGGACCAGGCGGCCACCCTGCGAGCGGGACTCGAGGGCTTGGGGGCTTCACTGCCCGACGGCGCACGGCCGGCTCTGGCGCTCGCCTCGCCCGGGGCGGGCGAGGGCGCAGAAGGCTCCGTGGAACTGCCGCCCGCGGCGGCCGAGGCCGTGCTCGAGCTGCTCTCGCGGCTGGCCAACGGCGACGGGGTCGAACTCTCCTCGGCGCAGACGTGGCTCAACACCTCGCAGGCGGCGCGCCTGGCCGGGATCTCGGCCACCTACCTGCGCAACCTCACCGACGCGGGCGAGATCCCCGTGAGCTATCGCGGCTCGCACCGCCGCTTCCTCTCGGCCGACATCACCGGCTGGGTCCAGGCGCGCGAGGCCGCCCGCGCGGCGGCGGACGCCGAGTCCACCGGTTCCCCGGAGGCAAGCGAGCCGGGCGGGACCGCCTGCCCGGCCCCCGGAGTGGGCGAGCGGTGAGCGCTGCCCTCCCCCACGCCGTCGGGCGTTGCGCCCCGCCGTCCCAAGCCTCAACGCGACGTGCCCCTCAGCGCCGCGCAGCCCAACGCTTCACACAGCCCCGCGCGTCAGAGCGTGTCGTCGAAGGCCTCTCGGCTGGCCAGCACCTCGTCAGCGTTGGCCTCGGCCCACACGCGCACGGCGTCGAGCGGGCCAAGCAGGGAGCGACCCAGCCCGGTCAGCGCGTACTCGACGCGCGGCGGGACCTCGGGGTACACGGTGCGCGTGACGAGCCCGTCGCGCTCGAGCGTGCGCAGCGTCTGCGTCAGCACCTTGGGCGTCACCGCGCCGATGTCGCCGCGGATCTCACCGAAGCGGCGGGTGCCCTCCTTGAGGGATTGGAAGACGAGCGGCGTCCACTTGTCCCCCAGCCGCTGCAACACCACGCGCGAGGGGCATTGCGGGTCCATGACATCGAAGCCGTCCATGCTAACCATACGGATACTTTAGTACGTTGAGGTACTTGGTATCCAGTAGATACTCTTAGACCAACGGCCGGATCCGGCCACCACGCCAGCCGCCTCACCGCGGCGCACAGCACCACACACCAAGGAGTCACCATGAAGATCGCCGTCTACGGAGCCACCGGAATGGTGGGCGGCCCGATCGCCGCCGAGGCCATCGCCCGCGGCCACGAGGTCACCGCCATCACCCGCAAGGGCACCGAGGTCGAGGGCGCCACCGCCGTCGCCGCCGAGCTCTCCGACCTCGCCACGTACCGCGACATTGCCGCCAAGAACGACGTCGTGGTCCTCTCCGTCCCCTCCCCGCGCGACGGCTCGGACCACGAGGACTTCCGCGAGCTGCACGACGAGATCGCCGAGACCGAGATCCCCGGCCGCCTGTTCGTGGTCGGTGGTGCCGGCGCCACCCAGACCCCGGACGGCACCATGCTCAAGGACACCGAGGGCTTCCCGGCCGAGTACAAGGCCGAGGCCGACACCTTCGCCGCGGTCCTGCTCTCCTACCAGTCCTCCTCGGGCCTCGACTGGACCATGCTGGCCCCGGCGCCCGTCATCGCCCCGGGCGAGCGCACCGCCTACGTCCTGGGCTCCAACCAGCCCGCGGGCGACTTCGTCACGGCCGACACCTTCGCCGTCGCCGCCCTGGACGAGCTGGAGACCCCCAAGCACCGCGAGCAGCGCTTCACGGTCGCCGGGGCCTGAGCCAGGCACCCCACGGGGCACGACGGCGGGTGGTGACCACCCGCCGTCGTGCCCCGTGGGCGTGTGGGGGCAAAGCGGGCGTGCCGCCCGCGCCCACGGCACCGCCTTCAGCGCACAGCGCACGCAACGTCCCGCTGGGCGCCGCATCGAGGCCGCCCGACTACAGTGACTCGAATGAACACACGCCGCACGTACCTGCTGGTCGACGGGGAGAACATCGACGCCACCCTGGGTCAGTCGATCCTGGGCCGCCGCCCCAACCCCGAGGAGCGCCCCCGCTGGCAGCAGCTCCTGCACGCCATGGAGGACGAGTGGGAGCAGCCCGTCACGGCGCTCTTCTTCCTCGCCACCAACGGCGAGGTGCCCATGAGCTTTGTGCAGGCGCTCCTGGCCATGAACTACAAGCCGATCCCGCTCTCCGGCGAGGGCAAGATCGTCGACATCGCCATCCAGCGCACGGCCGAGGCGCTCCTCGAGCGCGAGGCGGACGTGGCGCTCGTGAGCCACGACGCCGACTTCGTCCCGCAGATGACGGCGCTGGCCGCGGACCCCGAGCGACGTCTGGCCGCCGTGGGTTTCAACGAGCTCATGTCCGGCGAGCTGCGCAAGGTGCCCGGCATCGAGGTGCTCGACCTCGAATACGACATCGAGGCGTTCAAGGCCCCGCTGCCGCGCGTGCGCATCATCGACATCGCGGACTTCAACCCGCTGGACTTCATCTGATGTTCCCCGGCGCGGGCCCCGACCGCACGCCGGGAACGGCGGTGCCGCCCCCTCGTTCTTGAGGGGGCGGCACCGCCGTTCTTTTCCCTGCTTCCCTGCATCCAGCGCCCGACGGCGGCCGGTGGCGTTGGCAACGCCGGTTCCGAGGGGTGCGGGGCCGGGTCAGGCGGCGCTGCGTCGGCGCGCGGCAACAAAGGCTCCCGCTCCGCCCATCAGCGCGAACAGCGCAGCCGCCGTGATGGCCACCGGCCCCTCGGCACCGGTGCGGGCCAGCTCGCCCTGCTCCGCTGCGGCGTCTTCCGCCGCGTCCCCCTCGTTGGCCGTGTTGTCGTCTGCGACGTCGCCCGCGGTGGGGGCATCGGCGGCGGGGATCGTGTCGGCGGGCACTTCGTCGACCGGGGCCCGGTCTTGGTCCTGCGGGGCGTCGGTGCCCGGCTGCTCGGGCGTCTCGGCACCGGGGGTCTCCGCGCCGGGCTCGTCCGTTCCGGACTGCTCCGGATTCTCCGGCGTCTCGGTGCCGGGTTCGTCGGTGCCCGGAGTCTCGGGGTCGACCGGCTTCTCCGGGGCGGAGGGCTCTGCGTGGTTGGTGGGCGTGTGGATGATGTCGAAGTAGGTCGACTCATCCGCCGCATCCGGGAACACCCGGTAGGTGAACGTCGACTCCGTCAGCTCCACGAGCGGCACCACCCGCGTGAACAACACCTCCCCCGCATCGTTCTTGGCCACGAGCGTGCGCGTCTTGCCCTCCGCGTCCACCGACCACTCACCATGCATCTTCGGCGAATCATCCAGGTTGTACATCGTGAACGTGCCATCGGCCTTGTAATACGCCCAACCCACATAGTTGGCCACACCCGGGTGATCCAGCGCCACCTTCTTGCCATCCTGATCAACGGCACCCGTGGTCTGCCACGGCGTGGACTCCAACACCTGCGACGGCGACTGCGCCGGCTCCTCGGGCTCCTGCTCGCTCCCCGGCTCGGCGTGGTTGGTGGGCGTGTGAATGATGTCGAAGTAGGTGGATTGATCCGCCGCATCCGGGAACACCCGGTACGTGAACGTCGACGCGGTCAGCTCCACGAGCGGCACCACCCGCGTGAACAACACCTCCCCCGCATCGTTCTTGGCCACGAGCGTGCGCGTCTTGCCCTCCGCGTCCACCGACCACTCGCCATGCATCTTCGGCGAATCATCCAGGTTGTACATCGTGAACGTGCCATCGGCCTTGTAATACGCCCAACCCACGTAATTCGCCACGCCCGGGTGATCCAGGGCCACCTTCTTGCCATCCTGGTCAACGGCACCCGTGGTCTGCCACGGCGTGGACTCCAACACCTGCGACGGCGACTGGGCGGCGCGGGGCGCGTTCGCCGCCGGGGCAGCAGCCGTAGCGGCGGCGGTCGCGGTGGAGGCGGCCGGTGAATCCTCCGGCCCCACGGATGCGAGCGCCGCCGGGGCGAACCCGACGGTCACGGCCGCGGCAAGGAGAACGGAGCCCGCGGTGCGGGTGAGGTTGGCGCGCATGAAGCTGGTCCTTCGATAGCTCGGATGCCGCGCCCGGGGGTTGACGCGACACCACGAAACTACGAACCGGGCGGCCGCCTGAACTCAACCGATCGGTGGAGATGGAAGAAATCATTTCCACGGGACCGGCGGCGGACCGGCCTCGAGCCGGCGGCGGATCAGCGGCGGATGAGCCCGCGTTCCAGCGCCCTCGCGACCGCCGCCTGGCGATTGGGGGCGTTCAGCTTGGTCAAGGCGTGATGCAGGTGTGTCTTCACCGTCGCCTCGCCGACACCCATGAGCTCCGCCAGCTCCCGGTTGGAGTGCCCTTGGGCCGCGTGGGCCAGCACCTCGAGTTCACGCCGGGTGAGCGCAGTCTCCGGCGCGGCGGCGCGGGCGTCGAGGTGCCTGGAGGCCTCCGGGGAGAAGGCCCGCAGCCCGGCGGCGGCGGCCCGCACGGCCCCGAAGATCTCGGCCGGTGCCGCGTCCTTCACGAGATATCCCACGGCCCCCGCCGTCTCGGCCGCCCGCACGTCGGCGGCGGCGTCGAACGCCGTGAGGATCAGGACGCGCAGCTCATGGTGCTCACGCAGCAGGGCGGCGGCGACCTCGTTCCCGCCCGGCTCGCCTGCACCCAAGTCCAGGTCGACGAGCGCGACGTCGGGTGCCTCGCCGCGGGCGCGCGCCTCGCGCGCCGCGGTCAGGGCCTCGCTCTGGCTTCCGCCCTCCGCCACAACAGTGAGGTCCCGCTGCGTCTCCAGCAGCGCGCGCACCCCGTGGCGCAGGATGGGATGATCGTCCACGAGCAGGATTCGCGTCATGCCTCATTCTCCTGCACCGCGGGCACGGGGACGCTGGCGACGAACCGTGTGCCGCGTTCGGGCGCGCTGTCGATGCGCAGGGTTCCGCCCACCGCGCCGAGCCTGGCGCGGCTCGCCCGCAGCCCGTCCCCGCCCGGAGGGCGCGTCGCCTCGCGGGCGATCCCGCGCGGATCGATTCCCGGCCCCGCATCCAGCACCTCGACGCTCACGGTGCGCGAGCCCCAGCGTAGGGTCACGCCGCGCAGCGCCCCGGGCACGTGCTTGGCGACGTTGCTCAGCCCCTCCTGGGTTGCGCGCAACAGCGCGTGCTCGCTGGCGGACGGAAGCCGCAGCGCCTCGCCGACCTCGAGCAACGTCGTCCCGGCGGCCTGGGCCTCGGCCGCGATCCGCTGGCGCAGGGGGATCACGGGCCGTCCCGGCTCCGCCTCCCGCAGGAGGGCCCGTGCCTGGCGCAGCGCCTCCCGCAGCGCATCGCGGGCCTGCACGGTGCGCTCGGGCGCCGGCGCATCGGTGAGAATCGTAGTCTCCAGGAGCATGAGGGCCCCGGCCGAGCGCTGCACCACGGTGTCGTGGAGCTCCCCCGCGAGGCGATCGCGTTCCGCCGCAGCTCCTGCCTCGCGCTCGGCCTCGGCCAACCGCAGGCGGGCCATGCGAAGCTCATCGATGAGGGCGGAGCGCCGCCGCAGGGAGGCCCCCAGCGCCGCCACGGCCCAGGCCAGCACCGACCCGGCGAAGAGCGCACCGAGCACGAGCCCCGGATCCTGGCCGCGCGTCATGAGCAGCAGACCGACGGCCTCGGCCAGGAGCAGCGCGGCGGGGAGCGTCCAGGCCAGCCGCGAGCGCAGCATGGGGCTCAGGCGCAGGATGAGCGCCACGGCGCACCACCCGAACGAGGGGGCCAGGACGGCCAGCGGCATCCACAGGGCGGCGGCCACGAGCACCCCCAGCCCCGCACGCGACCTCATCCCCTGCTTGCTGGCGCCGCCAACGCCCCCGGCTCCCGCAATGCCTCCGGCACCACCAACACCTCCGGCGCCACTGTCGCTCCCGGCCCGACCGGAACCACCGCCCCTCCCCCAACGCCCAGGCAACGACAGGGCGTAGGCCACCCCCATGCCGAGGGCGAGCAGCGCCACCACGATGCCCTCGCCGCGCCACGGGTGGAAGGCGAAGTACCTCATGCTCGAGACCACCAGGAGCAGGAAGAAGCCAAGGTCCACCACCGCGTCAAGCAGGGCCTCGTGACGATGGCTCGCCGAGGGCTGGCCGCGGTTCATCGGCCGGCCAGGGCCTGCTCAAGCAGCGCCGCGATCTCCCGCTGCCCCGCCTTCGAGGCGTGTTCCAGCGGCGTCACGCCCTCCCCATCGGCCACGGTCGGGTCGGCGCCCGCCGCCAGCAGCAGCCGCACGGCCTCCACGTGGTCGGCGTCCCCGTTGCCGAGCACGATGGCCTCCAGGAGCGCCGTCCAGCCGAGGTTGTTCACGTGGTCCACGGGCACCCCGGCGGCCAGCAGGATCTTGATGGTGGACACGTGGGCGTGCTCGCTGGCCGGGATGAGCGCCGTCCCACCGTAGCGGTTGAGGGAGCGCACGTCCGCGCCGTGTTCGAGGGTTCCCCGCAGGATCTCGTCGAGCCCCTCGGCCCCCGCGTAGAGAAACGCCGAGTCCTGCAGCTCGTCCTGGGCGTTGGGGTCCGCGCCGGCCTCGAGCAGCGCGAGGGCCGCCCTGGTGCGGCGCGCCTTGGTTGCCGCGACGAGTGGCGTGGCGCCCTGGGCGCCGCGCTCCTCGAGCCGGGCACCGGCCTCGAGCGCGGCGGTGACCCCGGCGGCGTCGTCCCGGCCGATGGCCTCGGTGAGCGCGGCCTGCTGATCGTGTACCGACATCGTTCCTCCCGTGCTGGGTGCGGGGCCGGGCGCCGAACACCCGGCCAGGAGCGCGGCCGCCGTGGCCAGGACGGCCAGGCGCATCAGGGACGGATGGGTCCGTTTGGCGGACCCCGTGCAGGGGCGGCTGGGGTGTGACATGACGCTCCCGTCGTGTGTGGCTTCTCCCGAGCCTGGAATGGTATCCCAAGCACCTGGGGGTGCTCCGCAGGATCACCCAGCACGCACCACGCCGCCCGTTCCGCGATGGCGGAAGGGCGGCGTGGAGGGGAACGCGACGCCGGGGGGTGACCGGCGAGGATCCCACCGACGCTCGCGCGTCGGGGTTCGGGGGCCGGGTGCGCCAAGCACACCCGGCGGGGAGGAGAACTCAGTCCAGCAGGAGCGCCGGTTCCTCGAGGATGGAGGCCACATCGGCCAGGAACCTGGCGCACTGGTCCCCGTCCACCACACGGTGATCGAAGGAACCGCCCACCGTGGTGACGTAGCGGGGCACGACCTCGCCGTCCACGACCCATGCGCGCTGGCGCACCGTGCCGAAGGCGATGATGGCGACCTCGCCGGGATTCAGGATCGGCGTGCCGGTGTCGACGCCGAGCGTGCCGACGTTGGTGATGGTGATGGTGCCGTCGCGCATATCGGCCGGGGGCGTCTTGCCCTCGCGGGCCGTGGCCGAGAGCTGCTCCAGGGCGCCGGCCAGCTCCTTGAGGCTCAGCTCCTGCGCGTCCTTGATGTTGGGCACGATGAGCCCGCGCGGCGTGGCGGCCGCGATGCCGAGGTTCACGAAGCGCTTCACGTGGATCTGCGCGCCGGCCGGGGTATCGACCCAGCTCGCGTTGAGCTGCGGGTTGCGCGCGGCGGCCCACAACACGGCCTTGGCAACGATGAGCAGCGGCGTGACCTTCACGCCCTGGAAATCGCGCGAGGCCTTGAGGCGCTTGACGAACTCCATGGTGCGCGTCGCGTCGACGTCAACGAAGAGCGAGACGTGCGGCGCGGTGAAGGCGGAGCCGACCATCGCCGCCGCCGTCGCCTTGCGCACACCCTTCACCGGCACGATCTCCACCGCGTCCTCCGGCGCCTGCCAGGCCTCGCCGCCGAACGCGGCGGAGAGCGCCTGCCCGCCCGCCACCGGGGCGGGGGCCGGGGCGCTGACGGCGCGCGTGCCGAGCCGCGCCTCGGCGAAGTCGGCGAGGTCCTCGCGCGTCACCTCGCCGCGCGGCCCGGTCGCCGGAACCTGGGCCAGGTCGACGCCGAGCTCCTTCGCCAGGCGGCGCACGGGCGGCTTGGCCAGGGCACGCGTGGGGCTGGGCGCCACGGTGCGGTCAACGGGCGTGGGCTCGGGGGGCACGACGGCGGCCGGGCGCGCGGGTGCCCCGGCGCCCGTCTGGCGCACGCGGGGGCGCCGCTTCACGGCGTCGGCGACGGGCCCCGAGCCGACCAGCGGACCCGGCGAGGCGTCGTCGTGCGCCGTACCCGGCAACGCGGCGTCGTGCGCCGCGCCCACCGGCGCCTCCGGCGCCGCCTGACCCTCCTCGGCGATGTCGATGAGCGGCTCGTCGACGGGCAGGGTCTGGCCCACCTCGGCGTGGAGGCGGGTCACGACGCCGGCGAAGGGGCTGGGGAGCTCCACGAGCGACTTGGCCGTCTCGATCTCCACGAGGACCTGGTTCACCGCGACGGTGTCGCCCACGGCGACCTTCCACTCAACGATGTCCGCCTCGGTGAGGCCCTCGCCGACGTCCGGCAGGTTAAAGGTGCTCACGGGTGTGGCTCCTCTTCTCCGGCGCAGCGCCGGTGGTGGGTGGTGAGGGGTGACTCAGTGGGCGAACGAGCGATCGAGCGCCTCGAGCAGGCGGTCGATGTCGGGGAGATAGTTGGCCTCCACCTTGGACGGCGGGTACGGCATGTGGAAGCCGCCCAGGCGCAGGACCGGCGCCTGCAGCGAGTAGAAGGCACGCTCCGTCACGCGGGCGGCGATCTCGCCGCCGAGGCCGCCGAAGGTCGGGGCCTCGTGCATCACCACGAGCCGGCCGGTCTTCTGCGCGGAGGCCGTGATGGTGTCGAAGTCGATGGGGCTGAGCGAACGCAGGTCGATGACCTCCACGTCGCGGCCGTCCTCCTGGGCGGCCTGCGCGGCGGCCAGCGCCACGGGGACCAGCGGGCCCCAAGCCACGACCGTGGCGTCCGAGCCCTGGCGGACCACCTGGGCGCTCGCGGCGGGCGCCGCGCGGTGCTCGGTGTCGACGTCGCCCTTGAGCCAGTAGCGGCGCTTGGGCTCGAAGAAGATCACGGGGTCGGGCGAGGCCACGGCCTCCTGGATCATCCAGTAGGCGTCGTGCGGCGTGGACGGCGTCATGATGCGCAGGCCGGCCGTGTGGGCAAAGAGCGCCTCGGGGGATTCCGAGTGGTGTTCCACGGAACCGATGCCGCCGCCGAAGGGGATGCGAATCGTGACCGGCACCGTCAGCACGCCCTCCGAGCGCATGTGCAGCTTGGCCAGCTGCGTGGTGATCTGGTTGAAACCGGGGAAGACGAATCCGTCGAACTGGATCTCGGCGATGGGGCGATAGCCGCGCAGGGCCAGGCCGATGCTCGTGCCGATGATGCCGGACTCCGCCAGCGGGGAATCGACCACGCGGTCCTCGCCGAACTCCGCCTGCAGCCCCTCGGTGATGCGGTAGACGCCGCCGAGCTTGCCGATGTCCTCGCCCATGAGGAGCGTCTTGGGATCCTCGGCCAGCACGCGGCGCAGGCCAGCGTTGATGGCCTTGGCCATGGTCATGCGCGTCACGCTCACTTGGCGTCCTCCCGATCGGTGGTGTCGGAGGCGGCGCCCCCGTCGGCAAAGCCGGCCTGGTACTCGCGGTAGAAGGCCAGTTCCTCCTGCACCAACGGATGGGGTGAGGCGTAGACGTTGGCGAAGGACTCCTCCAGCGCGGGCGTGGGGAAGGCCAGGGCCGTGGCGCGCAGCTCGGCCGCCATACGGTCCGTCTCCTCCTTCACGGCCTCGAAGAAGTCGTCCCCCGTGCCGGCGGCGCGCAGGTGGCGCTCGAGGCGGAGCAGTGGATCCTTCTCGTCCCACCCCTCCTCCTCGTGGCGCGTGCGGTACTTGGTGGGGTCATCCGCCGTGGTGTGGGCGCCGCGGCGGTACGTGACCGCCTCGATGAGCACCGGGCCTTGGCCAGTGCGGGCGCATTCGAGGGCCCAGCGGGTCACGGCGTGCACGGCGAGGACGTCGTTGCCGTCCACCCGCACCGCGGGGAAGCCGTAGCCGGCCGCGCGGTTCACGAGCGGCACCCGCGACTGCACCTCGAAGGGGACCGAGATGGCCCACTGATTGTTCTGGCAGAAGAAGACGACGGGGGCCTGCGTGGAGGCGGCAAACACCATCGACTCGTGGACGTCGCCCTCCGAGGACGCGCCGTCCCCGAAGAAGGCCATGACCGCGCCACCCTCGGCCGCGAGTCGCTCCTGCTCCCAGCCCTTCTGGTCGCGCTGGACGCCCATGGCATAGCCGACGGCGTGCAGCGTCTGCGCGGCGAGCACCATCGTGTAGTTGTGGAAGCCCGTGGACGCCGGGTTCCACCCGCCGTGGCTGATGCCGCGGAAGACACGCAGCATCTCGGCGATCTGGACGCCGCGGGTGATGGCCACGCCGTGCTCGCGGTAGGTCGGGAAGAGGTAGTCCTGCGGCAGGGTGGCGCGGCCGGAACCGATCTGCGCGGCCTCCTGCCCCTTGAGCGGAACCCACAGGACCAGCTGGCCCTGGCGCTGCAGCGCGGTGCCCTCGTCGTCGAGGCGGCGCGTCGCGGCCATGTCCCGGTAGAAGCCTCGCAGGGCCTCCAGGTCCACGTCGCGGGTGTAGCGATCCCAGGCCGGATCCTGCCGCCGCGTGCCGTCGGGGCTGAGCAGCTGAATGAAGGGTGCCTGGGTGTCGGTGCCCGTGAGCTCGGTGTCCACGACTCTCCTGCCGATGATCTCGCCCCACATATATTCCCTGTTGGGAATTCAATGCCGAAGGGGGCCTGACCTCGCCAGACTACCCACGGAAAGCCGCAGAAACGAACAGTCCGGAACCGCGCCGCCGGGGCGCACTTCCGGGCCGTTGAGCGAGAAGCTAGGACTTCCTAGATATGCCTCTTACTGCATTAAGCGCGGATCCATTCGCCGGCCAGCTCGATGAAGCGGTCGTTGCCCTCCACCTCGCCGACACTCACGCGCACGCCCTCACCCGGGAAGGCGCGCACCGTGATGGCGCGGGCCTCGGCCGCAGCGGAGAACTCGCCGGAGCGCTCCCCCAGGGCCAGCCACACGAAGTTGCCCTGGGACTCGGGCAGCTTCCAGCCCTGCTCCGTCAGCGCCGCCACGATCCGCTCGCGCTCAGCCACGAGGTCCTTGACCCGGATCTCCACCTCCGCCTGGTGCGCCACGGAGGCGACGGCGGCCACCTCGGCCACCGAGGAGACGGCGAAGGGCACGGCGGTGGCGCGCAGGTACTGCGTGATCTCCGGGCGGGCCACGGTGTAGCCCACGCGCAGATTGGCGAGGCCATGGGCCTTGGAGAAGGTCCTCAGCGCAAGCACGTTGGGGTACTTGCGGTACATCTCGATGCCGTCCACCGCGTCCTCCACCCGCACGAACTCGAGATAGGCCTCGTCGATGACGACGAGGACGTCCGCCGGCACCTTCTGCAGGAACGCCTCCACCTCGGCCGTGCGCAACACGGGGCCGGTCGGATTGTTGGGAGTGCAAAGAATCACGACCGAGGTGTTCTGTGACACGGCGGCGGCCATGGCGTCCAGATCGTGGCGGCCGTCCGCGGTCAGCGGCACCTGAACCGAACGGGCACCGGCCTGGTCCACCACGATCGGGTAGGCCTCGAAGGAACGCCACGCGTAGACGACCTCGTCCGGCACCCCGTCATCGTTGGTGCCGGCAAAGGCGGAGAGCACCTGGATCAGCGCACCCAGGGAACCGCCGCCGGTGACGATGTCGTCCGCCGGCACGTCCAGCTGCTCCGCGAGGGCGGCGCGCAGCCGCGAGCTCAGCGGGTCCGGGTAACGGTTGATGTCCTCGAACTCGCGCACGGCCTGCAGCACCTGGGGCAGGGGCTGCAGCGGGTTCTCATTCGAGGAGAGCTTGTACGGCGTCAGGCCCGGCACGGGGGCCGGGGGCTTGCCGGCTGCATACTTGGGCAGGCGGCCAACAACAGGGCGGGGTTCGGGGAACACGGCGTGCGGCTCAGACATGGCTTCACCCTATCGCCGCGGGGCGCGCTGGCCAGGAGAGCGAAGGGGCGCTGGGGCTTTCGTGGACAAAAGCGCAGGAAAGCCCCCGGCCCGGCACCAAAGTGACGCCCACCACACGCTGGAGGCCTTGGTTGCGCTCACGCGGCGCCGGCGGTGCGAACGTGCGCGCTCCGGCAGCGGGAACGCCGCTCCAACGGCGCGCCCAGGATCGCGTGCCATGATGGTGCTCCCCCGGAGCCGAGTTCGTGAGGAACACCAGTGAACGTCGTCCTGCGCGTCATCATCAACGCCGCGGCCCTGTGGGTGGCCGCCTGGCTCGTGCCGGGGATCACGATCGGCCCCCGCGACGCGGTGAATCCCGAGTGGAACACCGCCGCCGAGATCGCCACTTATCTCTTCGTTGGCCTCGTCTTTGGCGTGGTCAACGTGCTCCTGCGCTGGATCCTGCACCTCTTGGCCATGCCGATCACGTGCCTCACGCTCGGCCTGTTTGCCCTGGTGGTCAACGCCGCGCTGCTCATGCTGACCTCGGCGATCGCCAACCTGTTCCCCGTCGACTTCCACGTGGACGCCTTCTTCTGGGACGCGATCCTGGGCTCGCTCATCATCTCCATCGTGTCCGCGATCCTGAACCGGGTGCTCGTGCGCCGCTGAGCCTCCCGCCTCACCGCCGTCCGGCACGCATCCCCGCCGCCCGGCCCCGCGCGGCGGCCCGGCTGGCCGGGCTGAGCGGAAGACTGGGCAAGCGCGGCACCCGGGGCAAGATCTTCATCGGGGTCGTGGCCACCCGATACGTGGTGGCCGTCCCGCCCAGCTTCCACGCCAGCATCACGTCGGTCACTTCCGGCCGCTCCTGGGCCTCGGCCGCGATCACCTGGTAGGTCCCGATCCGGTGCTCGTAGCCGAAGAACCCCGGATCGCCCTGGTGGTCCGGGGTAGCCTCCGAGGCGGATCGCACCAGGATCCTGTCCCTGCCCACGGGCGCCTCCACGCGCCCGTCCATGCCTGGCACCGTGTCGTCCGCGTCCTCGAGCGAGAGCACCTTGACCCCGGCCGGCACCGCCTGCTTGCCCGCCGGTGCACCCGCCGTGAACGCCCCGCGCACCTCGAAGTGCCGGCGCAGCAGCTCGGAACCGGCCAGGTTGAGCGCGTGCCGTCCTCCCTGGCTGTGCCCGTTGAGGAGCACCGGGTCTCCGTCCTTGGCGCCGGCCGCCCGTAAGGCGTTCACCGCGGCGGGCGCCACCGTTGCCGCGTTGCCGTTGAGCGCGTCGGCGAGGCGGTGCAGCCCCCAGGCGCTGCCGCCCTCCATGTTCGTGCTCGGCACGGTGAGCACCCAGGTCGGCCCGTCCGGCCCGTCCACCCGTGTCACCAGGAAGGCCCCTGGGCCCCTGGCCGCCTGGGCCTGGAGGTCGAGCAAGCCACCCAGCGTGGAGGGCGAGGGCCCCGCCTCCTTCCTGGCCGCCTCGGTCAGGATGGGAGGCGGCGGCACCACGGTGTCCAGGGCCCAGGCCGTGCCCTCCACGAGCAGGCCCGGGTTGCTCTGCGCCACCGGGGCCAGCGGCTCGGGCACCAGTAGGGAGCCGAGGCCGCCGATCGCGGTGGCGGTGCCCTGGATGCCGGCGGGCCGGTGGATGGCCAGCCTCAGCAGGTAGGCGAGCAGGCCGGGTGCGCCGCCCGGCAGGGCCGAGCCCGCGCCCGCCACGGAGGAGAGGGCCTTGCGCTCGGCCGCCGCGTACCGAGCGGCGGCGAGCCGTAGTTCCAGCCCCAGCCGCAGAAACTCGCCCTCCATACGCGCACACGCGTGCCGCATGGTCAGCAGTTCCCGCTCGAGATCCACCAGGAGTGCGAACAACGCGGGCGAGGAGGCGGCGTGGGAGAAGCTGCTCATCCAGCCGAACCAGGCCAGGCGGGCCGCCGGCCCGGCGATCCGAGAGATCTCGCCCGCGCGGCCCGCGCACTCGAGCATCTGCTCGGTGATCACCTCGGCGGAGGTCGAGCCACCGTACAGCGCGATCGTCACCGCTCAGCCCCACCTGGACGCGCTGCCGGACCCGGCGCCTGGCGCCGCAGCCTGGGCCGCCTGGGCCGTCGCCAACGAACACGTCAGGGCCCGCTGCGCCGCGTGCAGCGCCACATCCAGACTCCCCAGCGCCACGGAGCCCGCCTCCCGCGCCGCCTCCAGCTGACGCGCATACGCGCCGGCCGCGGTGCCGGACCAGCCGGCCGGCCGCAGTTCAGCGCCGCCACCCAGCGCGCGCCGCACCGACTCGCGTTCCATCGCCAACCGGGCCACCAGCCCCTGCAGATCCATGGGTCCTCCCTCGCCGTGTCCACACCACGCTAGGAGGCCGCACGCCGGAGGCGCGCGGGCGCCGTCGTGCCTTGGGGACGGGCGAACGCTGTGAGGATCCCGGACCCACCCCGCTGAGGTCACACGGGCGCCACCATGAAAGAATGGGGTCATGTCTTCCAGCGCGCGCGTTTCCCTGTCCTCCGAAGCCCTGGCCCTCGGCCCCCTGGATGGTCGCTACCGTCCGGCCGTGGCGCCCCTGATCGACCATCTTTCGGAGGCTGCGCTGAACCGCAACCGCGTGCACGTGGAGGTCGAGTGGTTCATCCACCTGGCCCAGCACCAGGTGCTTCCCGGTCTGGAGAAGCTCACGGCGGAGCAGGAGGCGGGCCTGCGCGCCATCGTCACCGACTTCAACGCCGAGTCCGTGGCCGAGCTGGCCGAGATCGAGGCCGTCACGGTCCACGACGTCAAGGCCGTGGAGTACTACATCGGCCGCCGCCTCGAGGCCCTGGGCCTGGCCGCGCTGACCCCGCTCGTGCACTTCGCATGCACCTCGGAGGACATCAACAACCTCTCCTACGCCGTGGGCGTGCGCGACGCCGTCGTTGAGGTCTGGCTGCCCGCCGCCCGCGCGCTCGTGGCCCAGATCGCCGACATGGCCCGCGCCGATCGCGCCACGCCCATGCTCTCCCACACGCACGGCCAGCCGGCCACGCCGACCACGCTCGGCAAGGAGATCGCGGTGTTTGCCCACCGCCTCGGCCGCCAGCTCGATCGCATCGAGAAGACCGAGTTCCTCGGCAAGATCAACGGCGCCACCGGCACCTACGCCGCCCATGTCGCCGCCGTCCCCGGCGCCGATTGGCAGCAGGTCTCCGAGTCCTTCGTGACCGGCCTCGGCCTCACCTGGAACCCCCTGACCACCCAGATCGAGTCGCACGACTGGCAGGCCGAGCTCTACGCCGACGTGGCGCGCTTCAACCGCATCCTGCACAACCTCTGCACGGACATGTGGAGCTACATCTCCATCGGCTACTTCCAGCAGATCCCGGTCCCGGGCGCCACGGGCTCCTCGACCATGCCGCACAAGGTCAACCCGATCCGCTTCGAGAACGCCGAGGCCAACCTCGAGCTCTCCAACGGCATCCTCGACACCCTGGCCGCCACGCTCGTCACCTCCCGCTGGCAGCGCGACCTCACGGATTCCTCCGGCCAGCGCAACATCGGCGTGGGCTTCGGCCACTCGCTGCTCGCGATCTCCAACGCCTCCAAGGGCCTGAAGAGCCTGGACACGGCCGCCGAGGTCCTCGCCGACGATCTCGACCACAACTGGGAGGTCCTCGGCGAGGCCGTCCAGACCGTCATGCGCGCCGAGGCCATCGCCGGCGTCCCCGGCATGGAGAACCCCTACGAGCGCCTCAAGGACCTCACGCGCGGCCACCGCGTGGACGGCGCCCGCATGCAGGAGTTCGTGAAGGGCCTGGGCCTCTCCGCAGAGGCGGAGGCGCGCCTCATCGCCCTGACCCCCGGCACCTACACGGGCGTCGCCGACGCCCTCGTGGATCGCGTCTGACGCATCCCCCCGGCGCCTCAAGCGCCCCACCGAACGACGCCGCGTGGCTTGGCCACGCGGCGTCGTTCTTTGTGTGCCTGGGCGCCTCAGCCGACGCGCGCGGCCCGGGGTGGGCGGGCGGCGTCGGGCACCGCGGGCTTTGCCCACGCTCGCTGCGCTTTGCCCCGGGTATTTCCCGGGGCAAAGCGCAGAAAGGGTGGGCAAACCCAGACGGCGCAGGGAGTGCCCGACGGCGGGTGGCCGGGTTCCAGCCCCACGCGTCAGTCCGCTCTCCCCCACGCACAAGGCCGCCCTCCCCCGAAGGGGAGGGCGGCCTTGTCTGTGCTTACCTCAGCGGTCCCCCGCCCTCACGGGCGAGGATCGCGCCTCAGTGGCGGCGGGCCTTGCGGCGCGTTCCCGCGTACAGGACGCCGCCGGCCAGCATGAGCGCCACGGCTGCGCCGCCCACGATGAGCCAACCGGCATTCAGGCCGGTGTTGGCCATGTCCTGGTCGCCCGCGCCGGTCGACGCATTCGGGGTGCCCGAACCGTCGCCGCTACCGTTGCCGTCCGTGCCGGTCGAAGCGGTCGGGTTGGTGCCCTCGTCGATCAGGACGAAGCCGAAGTCGAGGCTCAGATCCTCGTCCCCGCCCTCGTTCAGGCCCTGCGTCGTGGACTCCCACTCGTCCGAGTCACCCTCACGGTTTCCGGAGTTGGACGTGGTCGGCGTGTACTTCGCGAGCGCCTGCTTGGACTTCTCGCGATCGATGACCACCTTGTAGTGCTCGCCCTCGGGCAGCACCGGCAGATTCTCGAAGATGTACTTGCCGTTCTTGTCCGTCTTCACCGGCTGGACCTCGTTGCCGTAGACATCCTTGACGGGGTTGCCGTCCTTGTCCACGATCGTGAGCCAGACGCCCGGGATGCCCGGCTCGCCCTTGTCCTGACGGCCGTTCTTGTTGGAATCAACCCAGACGTAGTCGCCCACGCGGACGCTCTTCTGGATGACACCGGCGTCCCACGTCGGGTCGATGCCCTCGGAGGCCTTCACACCGTAGTCGCGATCGAGGTTGGTGTTGCTGGCATCCAGCGTGACGGTCTTCGTGAAGGCCACGGCGGCGTTGTCCTCGGACACCTTGGCGTCCGAGTCTTTGGCCGAGCCCTTACCCAGCTGCGTGAAGGCGTAGCGCTTGGCCTGGTCCTTCGTCAGCTGGAACTTCACCACGTACTGGCCGGGGGCCAGCTCGTCGAAGACGTACTTGCCGTTCTCGTCCGTGACCACGGGCTTGAGCTCGTTGCCCAGGATGTCCTTGGCCGGGGTGACACCGTCGGCCTCGAACAGCGTGACGGTGACGCCGGACAACGCCGGCTCGCCCTCCGACTGCTTGCCGTCCTGGTTCACGTCGATCCAGGTGTAGTCGCCGATGGCGTAGGACTTCTTGACGATGCCGGCGTCCCACGTCGGGTCGATGCCCTCCGTGGCCTGCTGCGGATCGCGGCCCTCATGATCGGTGCTCAGGTTCGTGTTCTCGTCCCCGAGCTCGATCACCTTGGTGGTGCCGGTCTTGCGATCGGCGTCCGAATCGTCCGTGGAAGAGTCGTTGCCGGTCTCCTTGGTCGTGAACGCGTACTCGTCCGCCAGCTCCGCGGGCAGCTCGAAGTGCACCTTGTACTTGCCGGCGGGCAGGTTCTGGAAGAGGTAGTTGCCGTTCTCGTCGGTCGTGACGGGGGCAACCTCCTCGCCGTAGATGTCCTTGGCCGGCTTGCCGTCTTCGTCGAGCAGGGTCACCGTGGCGCCGGGAACCGGCTCCTCGGATCCGTCCTGCACGCCGTTGCGGTTGGCGTCGATCCACACCTTGTCGCCCACGCCGTAGGTCTTCTGGACCACGCCGGCGTCCCACGTCGGGTCGATGCCCTGCGTGGCGGCGAAGTCCTGATCGCCGTACTCGAGCGTGAGCTGGGCGTTCTCGTCGTTCAGCGTGAACACCGGGCTCAGTCCGGTGGCACGGTCGGCGTTGGAGTCATCCGCGCCGCCGATCTCCGGGCTGTAGCTCGTGAAGGTGTACTTCTTGGCCTGCTCCTCGGTGAGCGTGAACTTCACCTGGTACTGGCCGGCGGGCAGCTCGTCGAAGAGGTAGCGACCGTTCTCGTCCGTGGTCACGGGTGCCACAGGGGAGCCGTCCATGTGCTCGGCCGTCGACTGCTTGCCGTTCTCGCCCACGGCGAAGATCTCCACCTTGACGCCGGGCAGGATCTGCTCGGGCTTGTCGCCCTCGAGGTTCTGCAGGCCGTCGCGGTTGGCGTCGATCCAGGCGATGTCGCCCACGGCGTAGGACTTCACGACGACGCCGGCGTCCCACGTCGGGTCGATGCCCTCGGTCGCGTCCATGTCACCCAGGCCCGGGTACTGCTCGGGATCGGTGACCAGCTGCGTGTTGTCCGGGCCAAGCACGATCTGCTTGGTCAGCCCGGTCGTGCGGTTCGCGTTCGAGTCGTCCTTGGCGTCGACGCCGTCCTTCTCCTGCGTGGTGAAGGTGTACTCGGCGGCGCTGGCCTCGGACAGCTCGAACTTCACGGTGTACGTGCCCTCGGGCAGCGCGTCGAAGAAGTACTTGCCGTCCTCGCCCGTGACCTTGGGAGAGATCTCCTCGCCGTGGATGTCCTTGGCGGGCCTGCCCTCGTTGTCCAGCAGCGTGACCGTGACACCCGGAAGCGGGGCCTCGCCGTCGTCCTGCTTGCCGTTGCGGTCGGCATCAATCCACACCACATCGCCGAGCGCGTACGTCGGCGCGGAGACACCCGCGTCACGCGTGCGGTCGATGCCCTGCGTGGCGTTGATGCCCTCCTCCACCTCGAGGAACGGGTTGGAGTCATCCAACGCGAACGTCTCGGTGAAGGCCGTGGCAGACTTCGGATCGTTGTTCTCGACGCGCGCGTCCGAGTCCTCTGCATCCTGGTCGTCGCCCTCGCCCTGACCCACCAGCGTGAAGCGGTAGGCCTTGGCCTGCTCCTCGGTGAGCGTGAACTTCACCTGGTAGTTGCCGGCCGGCAGGTTGTCGAAGAGGTAGCGACCGTGCCGGTCGGTGACCTGGTCCGTGGCAACGGGCTCGCCGTTGGCGTCAACCGCCGGAGAGAGCTCGCCCTTCTCGTTGACGCTGAAGAGCTGCACGCCCACGCCGGGGAGCACCTCCTCGTCGCCCTGGATGCCGTTGCGGTCGGCGTCGATCCACGCGTAGTCACCCACGGCGTAGTTCTTCAGCACGATGCCGGCGTCGATGGTCGGGTTGATCGCGTCGGTGGCCTTGACGCCCGTCTGGGCCTCGTAGTCACCCACGTTCACCGTACCGGCGTTCTCATCGCCCTTGGGGCCCACCGTGAACACGGACGTGATGCCCGTGGAGCGGTCGGCGTCCGAGTCGGTGTTGTCCCCGTCCTCGGCGTGACCGGCCGTCGTGAAGACGAACTGGTCGGCGGTGAGCGAAGACTGGCCCGGCCAGGAGAGGTCTTCCGACTTCACCTGGGAGTAGTCGAACTTCACGCGGTACTCACCGGCGGCGAGCTCGTCGAAGAGGTAGTACCCCTGCGCGTTCGTCGTGGTGGTCTTGTCCGAGCCGTCCGTGTTCTTCAGGACGTTGCCGTCCTTGTCCAGCAGCGTGACGATGACGCCCGGCAGCACCGGCTCGCCGTCGGTCTGCTTGCCGTCGCGGTCGGTATCGATCCACGTGTAGTCGCCGATCGCGTAGTCCTTGACCACGAAGCCGAAGTCGAGCGTGTCATCACGCTGACCGTCCTGCGTGAGCCCCTGCGACTGGGCGTTCCAGGTGCTGGAATCGGTGCCGCGGTCGTAGCCCTCGGAGGCCGGATCGGTCTCCTTGGTGGGCTGGTAGCCCTTCAGGGCCTCCTTGGTCGACTCCGCCGTGACGTCGATCGACACCGTGTAGTGCTGGTTCTCACCGAGCACCGGGAGGTTGTCGAAGGTGTAGTGACCGTTTTCGTCGGTGGTCACCGAACCCACCGGATCGCCGAAGACGTCCGTGACCGGCTTGCCGTCGGGACCCGTGATCGTGAGGACCACGCCCTCGATGCCGGGCTCTTGGACGGGATCGCCCTGCTGGCCGTCCTTGTTGGCGTCGAACCAGACGTAGTCGCCCACGGACACGGAGTCCTTGAGGGAGACACCCGCATCGCGGGTCTGATCGATGCCGCCGGCAGCCTTGAAGGGGGCCGTCTCGGCCCCGATCTCGGCGGCGTACTCGTCGGCCGTGGCGAACTTGCCGTCGGTCTGCGAGCCGTACTTGCCCAACGTGAAGACGCCCGTCTCACCGATGCGGGGATCGGAGGTGCTGGCGATCGCGTCGGAGTCGGTGGTGTCGTCGTTGCCCTCGACGTTCGCCTTGGTGAAGCCGTATCGCTTCGCCTGGGCATCCGTCAGCTCAAAGCGCACGTTGTACTGACCCACGGGGAGGTTGTCGAAGACGTAGCGACCGTTCGCGTCGGTCTTGACCGCCTTGACCTCCTTGCCGTCCATGTCCAGGGCCGCGTTGCCGGCGGCGTCGAGCAGGGTGACGGTGACGTCCTCGAGCGCCTTCTCACCCTCGTCCTGGACACCGTTCTTGTTGGCGTCGATCCACACGAGGTCACCCAGCGCGTAGGCGATGGGCTCGTTGTAGAAGGCCTTGAACGGCGAGGTGATGGTGCCGTCCGCCTTGACCGTGAAGCTCAGCGACTCATCGGTGGCCTGGTAGCCGTAGGGAGCCTTGGTCTCGGTCACGGTGTACGTGCCCGCGGCGGGCACCGTGAGCAGCTTGCTCGCGCCGTCGTTGGCCACCATGAGGTAGCCGTCCTGCGCGTACGCGGTGGCGGTGAAATCGGCGTTCTCGCCGGTTCCCTTGACCTCGAAGCGAGAGTCCGGATCGCTCAGCGCTGCACCGGTCACGGCGTCGAGCTTCTGGATCGGCAGCGGCACCGAAGTGTCGCCCTCCTCCTTGGGCACGATGACGGCGGTGGAACCGCCCAGGGTGTTGACCACAGGGACGCCGTTGCGATCCTCGGTGATCTTCACCGCGAAGTTCACCCACACCTTGTCGGTGTTGGCGGGGAACGTGGTTCCGGCCTTCTGGCGGAGCGTGATGTCGCCAGCGGCCCCACCCTCGGTGTAGACGGCCTCGAGGTTGCCCTGGTGCAGGGCATAGGCGCTGCCGTCCGCGCCGACCGGGTTGCCGGCCGCGTCCATGTCGTCGTCCTCGACGAAGCCAAGGAACTCGGTGCCCGCCGGGAGGTGGTCGATCAGCGTGCGCATCTTCACGCCCTGGTACCCGCCGTGCGGGATGACCTGGACGCGGTAAACATAGGTGTCCTGGACGAGCTTGCCGTCCACCGTCTCCGGCTGCAGCAGATCGGTGAGCTTCTTGCTCGCCGCGTCGTACAGGGTCTTCTTCACCTGTGCCTCGAAACCGTAGTTCGTGGCCGTCGTGGTGACGTCGTCCCAGTAGATGGGCTCGCCGCCCTCACCGAAGAGGAGCGCCTTGTTGGAGATGTTCAGCACCTGCTTGCCGTACACCGGGTAGGTGTTCAGCGAGAAGTTGACCTGGTAGTTCTTACCGGTCGCCGTGACCTCGCCCTTGTAGGCGAGGCTGACCGTGCCGGCCTCGGCGTCGACCTTGATCTCGAAGTCGTCGGCCGACAGCGCCTTGCCGTCGTACGTGGCCGTCAGCGAAGCACGCACGGAGCTCTCGACCGCGGCGGGATCGCTGAGGTCGAAGGTGTTGGTGTCCACCTCGTCGACGATGGTCGACGTGGACGGGTCGAAGCCCTTGATCCCCGTGGCGTTGATCGAGAACGGAACCGCGGCGGGCTTGCCCTTCTCCACGGTGACCTTGCTTCCCACCTGCTTCTGGAAGCGGTTCTCGTCGTGCGAGCCCTCGGGCTGGTCCTCCTGATCGACCACCGTATTCTCGGCGGTCTTGTCGATGGAGGCGGGGTTCCCGCGCTTGTCGGTGTACGTGAAGGACGCGGTGTTGTTCGCGTGGAAGTACTGCGTGCCGCTCACGTTGCCGGGGGTGTTGCCCTTGTTCTGGTCGGCGACGAGGCCCTCGAGGTTCACGAGCTGCGTGGCCACGGTGACCTTGGCGTTGGTGTACTGGCTCTTGCCCACGTTGACGCGGAGGGTGTTGTCCTCGTCCACGTACCACGTACCGACGTACTCATCGCCGGCAAAGTCGGCCGGCGATTCCGGGGCGGGGCTGGCCTGGCTCAGCGTCAGCTGAGCGGCGCCTGCGCCGGCGGCATCGTTCGCGCGGATGCCGGTCGCGGAGATGAAGCCGTCGGCGGACGGGTCCCACGCGTAATTGGCGGAGAGCGTGTCGCTGATGACCACGTTCTCCTTCAGCTTCGGCTTCAGGTTGGTGCTGCCGTCCCAGGAGCTGAGGTTCGCGCCCAAGGTGAAGTCGACCGAGACGGGAGCAACCAGCGTGCCGTCCTCGGTCACGACCGGGATCGAGTAGGCCGGCGAGGCGCTCTTGGAGAAGGCGCTGCCGGGGCCGACCTCGCCCATGTTGCCCCAACCGTCCCTGATCGTGACGGTGGCGGACTTCTCCACGGCGTCGGGGCCGAAGGTGGCCTGGTTGACGAGCGAGGCGATGTTGAAGGTTTTGGCCGTCTCGAAGTTCTCGGTGTCCGAGACCTGATCCAGGTAGGCCTGGTACCACGCGTCCAGCGTGGCCTGATCCTTGATCTTGGCCTTGTAAGTAATGGTGGTGACCGAGAAGGCCGGGACGTCCAGCGTGCCGTCGAACGAGTTGCCGGACACGGTCGGTGCAAACTCAACGCCGGGGACCGCGATGGGGGAATCGCTGGACGCGCTCTCCCAACGCGTCTGCGTGACGCTGAAGCTGCCCGCGACGAAGCTCAGCCCCTTGGGCAGCTGATCGGCGATCGCATACGCGGGATCTGCCTTGAGGGAGGTGATGTTCAGGGTGTAGGTGAACTCGGTGTCGAGCGCACCGTCCTTGATCTTGATGCGCTCCGCGGCGGTCTTGTTGCCGGCGGAATCATCGAAGCTGAAGAGATCCGGAGTCGCGTTGTTGACCGACTTCGCCTGCTCGTCCTTGGTCGGCGCCGGCTTGGACTCGGTGCCCTTGACGGTCACCTCGACCTCGCCCGTGCCGGAGGCACCCAGGTCCCAGGAGATGGGTTCGGTCGACGAGTTCTGCTGCGTCTGGCTCTCGAAGAGGACGAACACGTAGCCGTCGATTGTGTCCTCGGGGATCTCGTCCGCGAAGGTGATGATGTAGCTGTTCGGATCGTCCGGGCTGACCACGAAGGACTTGAGGGCCTCGTTGTCCGTCAGGGCGGCGCTCAGGTCGGCGATGGGGCCGTCGATCTTGATCGTGTAGCTCTTGCCGGCCAGGTCGGCCCAGGTCTCGCCCTCCTGCGGGCCGTACGAGACGGCCAGCATGAGCTCGGCGCCGGGGTTCAGCACCTCACCGGGGGTCACCTCGGCGCCCGGAACGGGCTTGCCGTTCGCGCTGGCCACGTGATTGACCGTGGCGCTCAGCGGACTGTCGCCCGGGGCCGCGGTGGCAGGGGCCACACTCAGGCCCACGAGCGAGCCGAAGGCGAGCAGGAAGGCGGCCGTCACCGCCACTAGATGTTTGAGCCCACTCCATGGAGCGGGACGCGCGCGCGACGCGTCCGAGTGAGCGGACCCCAGAGGATCCGGCAATGAGCGATGAGGCATGACGACCTTTCTGACAACAAGCAGGGTGAAATCCGAACAGCCTTTCGACTCTAGTACGCGATCGTTGGTCCTCAGAAATAGGGGATTCGTTTCACGCTTAAGGAAAAAGCTGACAATTTCGGTCAATTTACCTGATGCATCAGTCATTGTTTGGTGCAAACTCACCAGCGGGACATGCGACACCGCTGCACCCAAGAAATTCGCAATGCGTTGCTGGAAGAGACTTGCGCCACGCATTGCGTGACTGTTAGCGTCGTCACACTTCGTCGCGCCGTCCGCACCGGCGCCCCTCTTCACCCGCTCCCCCAGCGGGTCCACACACAGGAGAGATACGCGTGGACGCACCCTCAACGGCGTTACCGACGCAGTCCCCGTCCCCCTCCGGCACGCAGCCGGAGTACCAGCAGACGCTGCGCTGGTGGGACGGCTTCACCATTTCGCTCTCGATCCCGGCGGCCCTGTTCATCCTGGTCGGTTACGCCCTCGGCGCCCTGGGCGCCTGGACGGCCATCGCCCTCGTGATCGCCGTGGCCTGCTTCGCGGCCCTGCAGAACAACATCTACTCCGAGCTCGCCGCCATGTTCGGTCACAAGGTCGGCGGCATCTCCCTCTACGCCAACCAGGCCTGGAAGCAGACCACCACCCTGGCCGGCCCGCTCGCCACCTTCGGCTACTGGTTCTCCTGGTCCAGCTCCCTGGCCATCTACGGGCTGCAGATCGGCACCCTGATCCAGGCCGAATGGTTCCCCGATGCCACGTGGACCATCAGCACCGGCATCGCCCAGATCGGCCTGCCTCACGTCATCGCGCTGGGCGTCCTCTTCCTCGGGTGGGGCCTGAACATCCTGGGCATGCGCCCGGCCATGGGCATCATGTACGCCACGGGCGTGGTCATCCTCATCCCGATCGTCCTCTTCGCCCTCGCGCCGCTCATCTCCCCGCACTGGGACCCGAGCCACCTCACGGTGGGCTTCGGCGACACCGGCTTCCCGGACTGGCAGGTCTCCCTGGCCTGGATGTTCGTCATGGCCTGGTCCGTCTACGGCATCGAGTCGGTGGCCTCCTTCGTCCCCGAGATGAAGAAGCCCGTGAAGGACGCCAAGATCGCCATGCGCATGGCCGGCGTGTTTGTGGTCGCCGTGTACTTCCTCGTCCCGCTCGGCGTGGCCGGCCTCGCCCCGCAGGCCGACATCTCCGCCAACCCCGTGACCTTCTACCTGCAGGCCTTCGAGCAGATCATCCCCGGCTCCGGCTGGTTCATGACGCTCTGCCTCATCGCCGGCCTCATGCTCCTCATGGTCATGACCACCGCCGCCGGCGGCCGCGTCCTCCACGGCGCGGCGGTGGACGGCCTCACCGTCAGGCAGCTCGGTCAGCTCAACAAGGCCGGCGTCCCGGCGCGCGCCATGAGCCTGGACCTGCTCGTCAACGTGTTCCTCATCCTCTTCGTGGGCGAGGCCCTCGCCGTGGTCGTGGCGGGCATCATGGGTTACCTCATCTGCCACATCCTGACGCTCTCCGGCTACGTCCGCCTGCGCCGCCGCCACCCGGACCTCCCACGCCCCATCCGCCTTGGCCGCATCTGGACCTGGATCGCCGGCGCCCTCTGCGTCATCGACCTCGTCATCCTGGCGGTCGGCGTGACGAGTTCGGAGATCACGGGCTACGGCAGCTTCCGCGAGGTCTTCATCGGCCTCGCCGTGCTCTCCCTCTCGATCGTGCTCTACCTCGTGCGCCAGAGGCAGGACGGCCACCCGGTCATCTGGCGCCGCCCCGGCGAGGCGCCGGAGACGGACCCGGTGCACGACGTCGCGGCGCCGGCTGCCAGCCAGGCGGACGCTTCCAGCGCCCCGGCCGCGGGCAAAGGGGCCGCGGTCGCGGCCGAGGCACCCGCGCCGGCCCAAGCGGCCCAGGCGGCCCAGGCGGCCCAGGCCGAGCACGGCGCCGAGCCCGCCGTGTCGACCACCGCACCCACCCGCTGAGCCCGTGAGGTGCGGGGCCCGGCCCCGCACCCACGCGCCTTCCGCTCGCCGAGGCGAGCACCCGGCGTCGGGCACTGTCCCCGACGCGACACCCCATCAGTCCCTCCCCCACTGCGCCCAAAAACCGGGCGGGGGAACAGCAACAAAGGAGCCGACGTGCTGAAGCTCAAGCGCATCGACAACATGGACATCCTGTCCAACAACTTCGACGAGATGGTCGAGTTCTACACGCAGACCCTTGGCCTGGACTTCTTCTTGCCCTTCGAGCCCGGGGAGGGGTGGGCCGCCATCGATTTCGGCAACCTCACCCTGTACCTCTTCGCCACCGAGCACGCGGCCCCGGTCTTCCGCCGCACCGGCATCAACGAGCAGGACCCGCAGGGCTACGACTCCATCGCGTTTGCCGTCGATTCCCTCGACGAGGCCTACGCCGAGCTGGACGGGAAGGTCCAGTGGGTCACGGGCGAGAAGACCGTATGGGAGCACCCCTCGGGGCGCTGGTACCAGTACCGCGCGTTCTTCGACCCGGACGGCAACATGATCTACGTGACCGAACCGCACGAGTCCGGTGCGGTCGTCGGGGCGGGCGCGAGCGCCGGCATCGCCTCCGGCAACCCGGCCGCGCTGTGAACCAGGCAGTGAACTCGGCGGCGGCGGCCAAGCCGCTCTCCGGCCGCGTCGCGCTCATCACCGGGGCCGCCCGCGGCATGGGGGCCGCCCACGCCCGCGCTCTGGCCGCCCAGGGCGCCCGCCTGGTGCTCGCCGATCTGGACGCCGACGAGCTCTCCCGCACGGCGGACGAGCTGCGCGCGGCCGGGGCCGACGTGGCCTCCGTGGCCGGCGACATCACCGAGGCCGGGGCGCCCGAGCACCTCGCGTCGGTGGCGCTGGAGAACTTCGGCGCTCTGGACGTGCTGGTGCACAACGCCGGCATCATGCACGACTTCCGCACGCTCGAGGAGACCGAGCCGGCCTCGTTGGAGGCCTACTTCAAGGTCAACGTGCAGGCGCCCTACGCCCTCTCCCGGGCCGCGGTGCCGGCGCTGCGAGCGTCCTCGGTGGGCCGCATCGTCTTCATCTCCTCCCAGTGGGGGCAGGTGCCGGACGGGCATTCCTTTGGCTACATGACCTCCAAGGCGGCGCAGCTGGCGCTCATGAAGGCGCTCTCCAAGGCCCTCGTGGCCGACGGGATCCTCGTGAACGCCATCGCCCCGGGAGCCATCCGCACGCGCATGGTGCCGGAGGAGGCCTACGAGATGGAGGTCGCCGCCGTGCCGCTCGGTCGACTGGGCGAGCCGGAGGAGATCGCGTCCGTCGTGGCGTTCCTCGCCTCCGATGCCGCGTCCTTCATGACGGGCGAGACCCTCTCCGTCAACGGCGGCGCCCTCGTCGTGGGCGCCTAAGCCGCCTCCCCTGCCCGACCCGGCCACCCGCCGCCGGGCACTCACCCCCCTCAAGGATCGGAGTGGGTTCGGTACGCTTTTCGGCCGTTTTTTGTACCCAACCCACTCCGAAGCGGGGAAAAAAACCCACAGACCCACAGGAGTACCCCATGACCACCACCGCCCCTCACCCGCAGGCCGGCGCCGCCCCGGCGGCCAAGCGCACCAAGCGCGAGCTCGCCGAGCAGGCCATGCGCCAGAGCTGGTTCCCCGTGGCCCGCATCGTCGACCTGGACAAGCCGCAGCGCGCCACGCTGCTGGGCGTCGACCTGGTCGTCTACCGCTCGGGCGACGGCACCGTGGCCGTCCAGGACCGCCGCTGCCCGCACCGCGGCGCTGATCTCTCCGCCGGCGCCGTCCATGAAAAGTCGATCGGCTGCCCGTACCACGGCTGGCAGTTTGGCGCGGCGGACGGTGCCTGCGTGCGCGTCCCCTCGCTCGAGGACCAGTCGAAGATCCCGCCCCAGGCCGCCATCAAGACCTACCCCGTGCAGCTGAAGTACGGCCACGTCTGGACCGTCCTCGAGGACCCGATCCGCGATGTGTACGAGGTCCCGTACTGGGAGGGCGTTGAATGGGAGTGGCTCGCCGGCGACATCCTCGACTCCGCCGTGGGCGTGGCCATCACCGTGGAGAACTTCCGCGACGTGGCGCACTTCCCGTTTGTGCACCAGGTCTCGATGGGGCCGAGCCCCGAGGTCGTGGAGCCGCTGACGCCCGTGCGTGAGGGGCTCAACGTCTGGATGGATCGCCCGCTCAACGCCTCCACGGGCGAGTGGGCCGAGGACGGCAACGCGATGATGCACTACTTCTGCTCGGCGCCCGGCCTGGCCTCCATCACCTACGACTACGAGCGCCTCGGCAAGCGCGTCGTGGCGGGCTTCCCGTCGCCGGTCTCCTACGAGGAGGTCAAGATCTTCTGGGGCGTCGCCAACCAGGTGGGTTACAAGGGCGCCTCGCTCGAGGAATGCCTGCGCGTGGAGGACATGGTCTACCGCGAGGACCTTTCGATCGTTGACGGCGTCTTCCCGCGTGAGATCCCCTGGGACGCCGAGGTCCAGGAGTTCTCCGTCCCGGCCGACCTCTTCACGCTCAATTACCGCCGCTGCTTCAACGAGCTCATGACCAAGGTCCAGGGCTGATCACCGTGACCACAGTGACGGAGCGGCCGGGCGCCACGGCGCCCGCCGCAGATGCTGCGCCCGCTTCAGACGTTGAGCCCGCTTCGGGGCTGCTGCCCGACGGCGTGGGGCCGGGTTCGGAGCGCGCTGCCACCTTCGTGGTGCGCGTGGAGGGCACGCGCCGCACGGCCGCCGGCATCACCTCGTACGAGCTGGTGCCGGTAGGCGGGGGCACGCTGCCCGCGTGGAGCGTGGGATCGCACCTGGACGTGCACCTGCACTCCGGGGTGGTGCGCCAGTATTCGCTCTGCTCGGATCCCTCCGATCTTTCGCACTATCGGATCGGCGTGCTGGAGGTGGTGGACGGCCGCGGCGGTTCCCGCGAGGTGCACCGCGAGCTGCGGGCCGGCGTGGAGCTGACCGTCTCCGCCCCGCGCAACAACTTCGAGCTCGAGGACGCCGAGAAGTACGTGTTCGTGGCCGGCGGCATCGGCATCACGCCCATGCTGGCCATGGCGCGCGAGGTGCAACGGGCCGGCAAGCCGTGGCGACTCGTCTACGCCGCGCGATCCAACGATCACTTCGCCTTCCTGGCCGAGCTCATGGAGTTTGGCGGAGAGAATGTGGTGCTCGTGCCGCAGGACGTGGCCGGCCACCCGGACCTCGCGGCCGTCGTGGCCGGCAGCACTGGCGCGCAGGTGTACTGCTGCGGGCCCGGCGGGCTCATGAACGCGCTGACGGGTCTGATGGAGGACGCCGGCCGCGCCGACGACCTACACCTCGAGCTCTTCGCGCCGGCCCCCGTGGCCGTGGCGACGGACGGCTCCGGCGGGTTCACGCTGGCGCTGACCGCCTCGGGGCTCGAGGTCGAGGTCGGCGCCGACGAGACGGCCCTCGAGGCCATCCGCCGCGCCGGCGTTGACCACCCGAGCTCCTGCGAGATGGGCTTCTGCGGCACGTGCGAGGTGCGGGTCGTTGACGGCGAGGTGGACCACCGCGACGACCTCTACACCGAGGCCGAGCGCGCCACGGGCGGGTGCATGCTCGTGTGCGTTTCGCGCGCGCTCTCCGCGAAGCTCGCGATCGACGTCTAGGCGTCGCCCCTCAACCGGGCGGGCGCCCCGTGGCGAGGCGCAGGGGTGCGGACCCTTGCCTCGCGCGGTGGCAACCACGCGCCGTCGGGCTCTTGCCCGGCTGCGTGGGGTCGTCACCACCACGGGGCGCCTGCCCTTCCCCGTTTTCCCCCAGGATCGGAGTGCCTTGGGTACGCTTTTTGGCCAAAAAGCGTACCCAAGGCACTCCGATCTTGGTCTTTCGGTGCCCGACGGCGGGTGGCTGGGTCAGTCGACGCCCGGCACGTGGGTGCCGGTGGGGCCGAAGCGCTTGAGAAGGATCTCCTGCGCCACATCGTCGATCCGCGCGCCGCCGGGGGTGATGGCACACGGCGGGCGGTAGCCGGTCTCGATGGCGAGCGAATTGAGCCAGGCTAGGTACAGGAGATCCGCGTCGGTGAGCTCCTCCCCGCGGGCCAGGCGAAGGAGGGCGTCTTCCCCGCTCCCCACCGCCCACAACTGCAAGGTGAGTCGCCCCTCTCGGTCCGCTTCGTTCCATTCGGTCAGCGGCATGCCGGTCTGGAACTCCCGCGCCTGAGCTTCCCAGCCGCGGTGCCCGTCCGGGACCTTCGCGTAGATGACCATGTCCCTGGGCTCGCCGGCGACGAGCTCCCAGTTGGCCGCCACGCCCTCCCGGACGAAACCAGCTGACTCGACGGCGCGCATCGAGCCCTCGTTCCACGGTTCAACGCTCGCCTCGAGCCGGTGTAGCCCGGGCAGGCCGAGCGCCCACGCGCTGAGGACCCTCGCGGCCCGCCCCGCGTAGCCCCGCCGCCGCGCGCCGGGGTCCACCCAGTAGCCGATCGCGGCCCGGTGGACACCCTTGACCATGAGCCCAATCTGCCCCACGGCCACGCCCGACGCCTGATCCTCGATGACGAGCTGCACGCCCTGGCCCGCTGGCAGCCGCGAGTGCTGCCTGGCGATGTAAGCGACCACCTCGGCGTCGCTCGCCGGTGCCGGGGGCACCGTCGTCACCGAGGTGATGTACGCGTCCGCGCCGGCGGCGCGGACGAGCGCCGCATCGTCGTGCGTGTGGCGCCGAAGCACCACACCCTCGCCGCGCAGGGTGGGTTCGTGGGCTGGAAGCATGCCCCCAAGCTAACCGCCCTCCCGCCCCGCCGCCAGGGATCAGCCCAGCTCGCGCACCCTGAAGGCGCGCGCGGCCAGCAGAAGGGCCGGCCCGCCGAGGGCGATCGCGGCGCACGCCCACAGGGACACCGTCGTGCCCCAGGCCGAGGCGGCCACGCCGGCCAGGAGCGACCCGATCGGGATGCCGCCCCAGGAGACGAAGCGCACCGTAGAGATGACGCGCGGCAGCAGCTCCTCCGGCGTGGTTCGCATGCGGTAGGTGCGCGTCACGATGCTGATGATCACCACGCCCCCGGCGAAGAGCACATTGCCGGCCAGGAAAAACGCGGCGCCGATCGCCGCGCCGTACGCCGCCCCGAGCGGGATGACCGCCGCACCGACCACCACCACACATGTGGCGATGACGCTGGCCCTCGCCGTGCCCCACCGAGCCGCGACGCGCGTGGCGAGGACCGCGCCGATCAGCGAGCCCACGCCGTCCGAGGCGAGGAGCAGGCCCACCCAGCCCACGGGCAGGCGGAGCTCGCGGACCAGGAAGAGCGGGAAGAGCGTGAGCTGGGCGCCGCAGAGGAAGTTGAGCACCGTGACAGAGAGCGTGGCGGGACGCAGCACCCGGTGGCCCATGACGTAGCGCCAGCCCGTGGCGATGGCGGCGAGCATCGGCTCGCGTGGTGCGGGCTCGGCGCCCGCGGCGCCCGCCGACTCTCCCTCCTGGCCGCCCGCCTGCCGTCCTGCCGGCAGCGAGCGCAGCGCCAGCGCCGAGACGACGGAACCCACGGCGGAGACGAGCAGCGCCCCCGCGGCACCAACCGCCTGGGCCAGGAACCCCGCGAGGCCGCCGCCGCCCATCGTGGTGACGGCGTCGGTCGCCGAGATCGTTGAGTTGCGGCGCTGCAGCTCCTCGGCGGGGACGATCCGCGGCAGGTAGGACTGGTTGGCGAGGTCGAAGATCACGGCGGCGACGCCCAGGAGCGCCGCGGAGAGCAACAGCTGGGGCAGGCCGAGCAGCCCGCCCACGGCGGCCGCGACGAGCGCCAGCGCGATCCCGGCCCTGGCCAGGTCCACCGCGATCTGGAGGGCCCGCATCGGCAGGCGGTGCAGCACGGCACCGATGGGCAGGGAGAGCAGCAGCCAGGCGGCGTCCTGTGCGGCGGCCACGACCCCCACGAGCGAAGCGTCGGCCTGCAACTGCACCACGGCCAGCAGCGAGAGCGACACCGAGGTCACCGAAGCGGCGAGCGAGCCCGCCGTGCGCGAGGTCCAGTAGCGCCGGAAGCGCTGGGCCGGGCCGAGCTGGTCCGGGCCGAGCTGGGCCGGGCCGGGGCCCGCTGACCCGCCGCGCTCCCCTTCAATGGGGTTGTCCGTTGAGTCTTCAGAGGGGTTCGCGATTCCGTTGTCCTGCAGCCCGGGTTGTCCGTTCTGGCTCATGCGCACCTCGTTAGTGGGTTCCAATTTGGAACTGACTATAGACTCGGAGAGAAGCCACGCCAAAAACGAAGGAGCGTCCATGCGCACGAGCGAACTGCGCGGCAGCGATTGCGGCATCGCCCAGGCCCTCGGCGTGCTCGGCGACGGCTGGGGCTTCCTCATCCTGCGCGAAATCGCGGCAGGCACCACGCGCTTCGACGCGATCACCAAGGCGCTCGGCATCTCCCGCCGCGCCCTCACCGAGACCCTCGCCTCGCTCCAGGCCGACGGGATCCTCCAGCGCCGCGCCTACCAAGAGCACCCGCCGCGCTACGAGTACGACCTCACCGCCATGGGCCGCGCCTCCCTGCCCGTCCTCCTGGCCCTACAGGAATGGGGGGACCGCTTCGTGGCCGGCGACGGCACGCTCACCGCGCACCCCACGGACGCCGAGGCACAGCGCACCGCAGCGCTCGTGGGCACCAAGGTGCCCACCCTGAGCCTTCAAGGCCACGACGGCGCCCGGTACAGCCTGAGCGAGCCGGGCGCCTGGAGCGTCCTCTTCCTCTTTCCCGGAGCCTTCGCCCCCGCCGAGGACGGCTACCCCGCCGGCTGGAGCGGCATCGAGGGAACGGCCGGATGCACGGTCGAGGCGACGAGCTACGCGGAGGCGGAACCGGCCCTGCGCGCCCAGGGGGTGCGCGTCTTCGGCATCAGCACTCAGCGCAGCGAGCAGCAGGCGCGCTTCGCCGAGCACGCCGGCCTGAACTACCCCTTGCTCTCCGACGCCGACGCCGAGCTCGCCGTGGCCCTGCGCCTGCCCGTCTTCAGGGTCGGCGGGCTTGAACGCTACAAGCGCGTCTCGCTCCTCGTTGACGACGCCGGGATCATCCGCGCCGCGCAGGCCCCCATTACCGACCCCGAGGGCTCCATCGACGAGATGCTCCGGACGGCCGAAGAGCTCATGGCCTAGGCGCCCCGAACGTCAGCAAGCGGGCCGGATTCTCCACGAGGAACGTCCGCAGCAGCGCCGGGTCCAGGCCCATGCGCACGAGCTCCGGCAGGAAGTGCCGGTGCAGATAGCCGTAGCCGTGCCCGCCGAAGGCCGCGAGCTGGATCGCCTGGCACACATCGTGGCCCAGCACGATCCGCCCGGCGTGCCCGTCCTCCACGAGGTTCAGGATGCCGCGCGCCACGGTGCGATCGGTGAAGGGGAAGAGCGTGCCCCACGGTGAGCCCGTGGTGCCCAGGAAGTCGAACTCCACGCTCACGCCGCGCGCCAGGAGCCGGCGCGCAAACGCGAGGTCGTGCCCCACGGTGCCCGCGTGCCCCATGACCACGCGCGAAAGGTCGGCGCCCTCCTCCTCGAGGACGTCGAGCACCCGGTGTTGCTCCTCCCCCGCGCCGCCGCGGTGGAAGCTGATGGGCGCGCCCGTGATCCGCGCGGCCCGGCCCGAGGCCCGCACCGACTTCAGCTCGTTGGCGGTCAGCGGATTCCCGTCCACGCCCACCTCGCCGATGATCCCGGCGCGGATCCCCGTGCCGTCCACGCCCTCGACGATGTCGCGGACGATGATCCCCGTCAGCTCCTCGACGCTGCGCTGATCCATGTCGGCTGGGTGGAACTCGCGCTCGTACCAGCCGGCGCCCATGACCACGTGCAGCCCGGTGGTCCGGTAGAGCCCCAGCAGCGCCTCCGCGTCGCGCCCGAGGCCCAGGTTGGAGAGCTCAACCAGCGCGCCGCCGCCGGCGTCGCGGAAGGCGCCGACCTCGCGTGCCATGAGCGCCGGGTCGCCCAGCCGGTCGTTGGCGTAGAGCGCCGCGCCGGCGCGCACGGCGGCGAGGTTCTGCAGGCCCAGCGGTTCTCTCGCGGCCGGAGCGTCGTAGCCGGGGCGCGGGTTGTGGGCCGGACGCACGATGTCGAGGAAGACGTGCTCGTGCATCGAGACCTGCCCCAGCGCGGCCGGCTCCACCGGGCCGGCCACCGTGAGGACGCGCCCGGCCAGGTTGGGCACGGCGCCCGCCGGGGCAGTCGTGACCGCGGGTGCCGGCGCCGCCGCCGGAGAGGAGGGCACGACGGCGTGGGGCGCGGGGGCGGCGGGCGAGCTCACGGGCGGCTCCAATCCAGGAAGCGGACGAGGTTGTCGGAGGCGAGGACACCGGCCGCGTCGGCGCCGATGCCCATGAAGCCGAGATAGGGAAGGAATTGACGGGGCAGGAAGCCCAGCCCGTGTCCGCCGTGGGCGCGCAGGGCGTGGCGGCGATCCAGGCCGGCGGCGAGCAACAACCGCTCCCCGTGGCCGGCCTCGGTGAGCGCGGCGAGCGACACGGCGACGTCGTGATCGCTCACCTCGGTGTACACGGAAGGGATGCGGCCCAGCGAGCCGAAGTGAAGGTAGACGCCTCGCGCCGCCAGCTCGGACAGCGCGTCGGGGCGGTGGGCGAGGGAACGGGCGCCGAGCACGGCGAGGCGGTCGGCGGGCACCCCGGCCGCCTCCGCGGTGTCGAGCAGCTCGTGCAGCGCACCGAGCGGCGCCGGGGCGACAGCGGCGGCACCGGCGCCGCGGCCCGCTCCGCCCGCCGCGGCGCTGGCGTCGTGCACGGGGTCGCCCGCCCCGGCGACCGGCCCCGGTGAGGTTTCGGCCCCACCCAGCCACGCGGCGTCGAGCATCACGGGAACGCCGCGCGCGGCGAGGCCAAGCGCCTCCTCGCGGGCGGCGGGCTCGGCCGCCGGGCCCAGCACGATCACCCCAGCGCGACCGGGCCCGAGCCGCAGCGCCAGCGGCCCCTCGCCGGCATGCGCGGAGGCCACGATGCGCACGCCGCTGGCCGCCTCGACCCCGGCGAGCGCCGCGAGATCAGCCCCGGCCGCGAGCGGGGTGAGCTCCACGGCAAGCACGCCGCCGGCCTCGGCAAAGTCCTCGAGCTCGGCGGCCGCGGTGTCCGGCGTGAGCGTGGCGTCCTCGCGGTTGGCGCGGCCGAGCATGGCGTCGCCGAGCCGTTCGAGGGTCAGCGGGGCCTCGAAGAAGTAGACGTCCGTGGCGCGCTCGCCCGGGGTGGCGGGCAGCGCGCCGATGAGGTGGTCTCCGGCGCTGGTGGCGCCGCGCACGAGGGCCGGGTCGAGGGCGCCGCTGACGGTCGCAAGTGGGGGCACGGTATTCCTCCGGTGTGCACGGGCGGTGGCGGGTGGAGGGCGGGAAGCGCCCTCCACGGCGAAGCTACCGACACGCGGATCAATTGTCTACCCTTGTAGACAAAACACGCCACGCTGCTGGATAGACTCGCAGCCATGGCCGAACTGCACCTAGATGACCTCGATCGCGCGATCATTGCCCAGCTCGAGGAGGACGGGCGCCGCGCGTTCCGCGAGATCGGCCGCACCGTGGGCACCTCGGAGGCCACCGTGCGCACGCGCGTGAAGCGCCTGCAGGACGCCGGCATCCTGCGCATCGTGGCCTTCACCGATCCGCGCGAGACCAACACGCAGCTCACCCTGACCAACCTCAAGGTGGAACCGGCGCGCCACGACGAGGTCATCGCGGCGCTCCTTGAGATCCCCGAGATCACCTACCTCTCCACCGTCATGGGCCGCTTCGACCTCTGCGCAGAGATCCACACGCGCAACACCGAGCACCTCTACGAGCTCATGCGCGGCACCATCGAGCGCATCCCCGGCATCCAGGACACCGAGTCGGTGCACGTTCTCAAGGTGCACCACCTGCGCTACGGCACGCCGATCGAACACGTCGTCGACGCGCAGGACTAGCCGCCACACACCACGCAACGCGTGGATATTTCACACAGAAGCAACGCATTGCACTTGTGATCCCGCCCACCGGTGACGCATAGTGAGGTAGACCACTCACTTGCCACCGATCGAGGCGATAGCTTGTCCACCCCGTTCACCGCCCCCACCTGGCCCACAGGCGCCCCCTTCGGCGCCACCCTGTCCTTCGACTTCGACGCCGAAGAGGTCTGGATCGGGGAGAACCCCGAGAACGCCTCCCGCCCCGGCGTCCTCTCCCAGGGCGCCTACGGCCCGCGCGTGGCCATCCCCTTGATCCTCGATCTGCTCGAGCGCACGGGCGTCAAGGCCACCTTCTACGTTCCAGGCAAGGACGCGTTGCGCCACCCGGAGGCGGTCCGCGCCATCGTGGTCGCCGGCCACGAGGTGGCCCACCACGGCCACTCGCACACCTCCCCCACGCTCCTCACGCGCGAGGAGGAGGAAGCCGAGCTGCACCAGGGCCTGCACACGCTCCGCTCGCTCGGCGCCGAGGTCACGGGCTACCGCTCCCCCTCGTGGGACTTCAGCGCCCACACCCTTGACCTGCTCACCGAGGCCGGCCTGACGTACAGCTCCAATCTCCTCAACGACATCCGCCCGTACCGCCACGAGAGCCATCCCCTCACCGAGGTGCCCGTCTCGTGGATCCTCGACGACGCCCCGCACTTCTGGTTCGCCAACGACACCTGGGACAAGACCATCCGCTCCCCGCGCGAGGTCTGGGAGGTCTGGCAGCCCGAGATCGACGGCATCGCCGCGCTCGGCGGCCACGTCATGACCACCTTCCACCCCATGATCTCCGGCCGCCCCTCGCGCCTGGCCTTCATCGAGCGCGTCATCACGCACCTGCAAGCCGCCGGCGCCTGGATCGGCACCGCCGCCGAGGTCGCCGCGTTGGCCGCCCGGGGCGAGCTCACGGGCACGCTGCCACGGGCGCAGGCGCCCGGTTTCCTGCCGGCCTCGGTGCTCGACGACGTGCGGGCGGCTTCCAGCGCGGCCGCCGCGGGCGGCGAGGCGAGCGCCCAGGCCGGCCCCGCGCCGTCGGGCAGTGCCTCCCCCAGCCCAGCGGAAGCCGCGCCGGAAGACGAGGCCACGCCATCGGGCGAAGAGGGCGTCTGGTCCCTCGACCCGATCCAGCGACTCCTCGGGAGGGCCTGATGGGGTATCCCCGCATCCGCGTCTCCGGCGCGCCGCGCGAGCGCGGCGAGCAGTACGGGCGCCTCGCGGCCGAGCAGATCGCCGCCGCCCGCGCCGGCTACGAGGCGAGCTTCGCCGCCAAGGGCATCTCGTGGGCCGACGCCGTGGGCCTCGCCGCGCGCCACGAGGCGCCCATCCGCGCCGCCTTCCCCGCGATCTGGCGGGAGATCGAGGGCATCGCGGCGGGCTCCGGCCTGCCCGTGGCCGACGTCCTGGCGATGAACTGCCGCACCGAGATCCTGTGGTCTGCGCTGACCGACACCCCGGCCGGGGCCGGCTCCTCGAAGGGCGAGTGCAGTTCCTTTGCCCTCTCGCCCGAGCGCACCGAGGTGCACCGCGCGCTGATCGGGCAGAACTGGGACTGGCTCGTGCACGCCTTCGACTCGGTGATCCTGCTGGAGGTCGAGCGCGAGGACGGGCCCAACTACGTCACCATCGTGGAGGCCGGTCTGCTCGGCAAGACGATGCTCAACGCGGCCGGGCTGGGGCTCTGCGTCAACACGCTCGTCACCACGGCGGACGGGATCGCCGACGGCGTCCCGTTCCACGTCATGCTGCGGGCCATGGCCGATTGCGAGCACGCGTACGACGCCGTGGAGCTGCTGGCCGGGCACCGGCGCGCCTCCTCCGGCAATTACGTGCTCGGCACCGAGAACGGGGCGATCCTCAACGTGGAGGTGGAGCCGGGCGGGCCCGAGGGCGTGCACCCGGTGATCGAATCCGGCGGGGCCACGTTCCACACGAACCACTTCGTCTCGCCGCTGGTCGGCGGCGCCGACCTGGCGCCCGTGGCGATGTCCGACTCCTATGTGCGCCTGGGCCGGCTGACATCGTTGGTGCAGGCCGATCCCGTGGTGGGCGTGGCGGAGCTGCACGAGGCGCTCACCGATCACACCGATGCCCCCGGTTCCATCTGCTGCCACCCGGATCCGCGCTCGCCCGAGGCCTCGCAGTGGGCCTCCATCATGTCCGTGGTGATCGACCCGGCCGCGCGCGTGCTGCACCTCGCCGAGGGCAATCCGTGCGTGACGCCGCGCGTGGCCCTCGACTACTCGGGGCTGCTCGGCGGCGCCGGGGCCGACTCGGAACGCGCCATGCAGGAGGTGGGAGCATGAGCAACTCGACGGGCCAGGCCGGGAGCGGGGTCACGACCGCGGCTGCCGCGCGGCCCACGCTCGTCCGCTCGCGCGGCCTGCTCGGGGCGCTCGGCTTTGGCCTGGCCTACATGATGCCCATGGCTTCCTTCACGACCTACGGCGTGGTCAACACGCTCACGGACGGTCGGATCGTCCTGGCGTACGTGGTGACACTCGTGGCCATGCTGTTCACGGCGACGTCGTACGCCTCCATGGCCGGCGCCCACCCGAAGGCGGGCGCCGCGTACTCCTACACGCGCCTGACCTTCGGCGCCCACGCCGGCTTCCTCGGCGGCTGGACCATCCTGCTCGACTACGTGTTGTTGCCGATGATGGCCTACCTCGTCATCGGCGTGTACCTGCACGCCGCGGTGCCCGCCGTGCCGCAGGCCGTGTGGATCCTGGCGGCGCTGGTGCTCGTCACCCTGTTGAACGTGACGGGCGTGAAGCTGCTTTCCCGCGTCAGCAATGTCATCGTCGCGGCGCAGGTCGTCTTCCTCGTCGTGTTCGCCTTCCTGGCGCTCCAGCCCGTGTTGGGCGGCACCGTGGCCGCCGTTCCCGCCGGGGACACCGGGGTGGCCACGCTCCTGGCCGGTTCCGCCGTGCTCTGCTACTCCTTCCTCGGCTTCGACGCCGTGGCCTCGATCGCCGAGGAGACCAAGGATCCGGCGCGCACCGTGCCACGGGCGATCGTGCTGGTCACGCTGTGCGGCGGCGTGCTCTTCATCGTGGTGTCCTGGCTCAGCCAGGTGGTGTTCCCCGATTGGCGGGCCTACACCTCGCCCGATGCCGCGGCGAACGACGTGGTCGGGGCGGCCGGCGGGCACCTGCTCACCGCCTTCTTCACCGCGGCTTTCGTGGCCGGTTGCTTCGGCGCCGTCATGGCCCAGCAGGCCACGGCCGCGCGGGTGCTCTTTGCCATGGGCCGCGACGGCCTGCTGCCGCGACGCGTGTTCGGCACGCTCTCGGCGCGCTTCGGTACGCCGGTGGGGTCAACGCTGGTCATCGCGGCCGTGGCGCTCGTCGCCCTGTTCGTCGACCTGACGTTCGCTTCCTCCCTCATCAACTTCGGCGCGCTCGCGGCGTTCACGCTCGTGAACCTCGCGGTGATCAAGCACTTCCTGATCGATGAGAAACGCCGCGGGGCGCTCGCGGGGCTGCGCTACGGAGTGCTCCCCGGCATCGGTTGCGCCCTGACGGTGTGGCTGTGGACGTCGCTGTCGCTCCCGGCGCTCGTGGTGGGGCTCGCCTGGCTCGCCTTGGGCGCCGGGTGGCTCGCCGTCACGACACGCGGCTTCCGCGTGAAGCCGGCGGAACTAGCACTCGAGGAGGAGTAGCCGCGAGCGACCGCACGGTACCGGGCGCACCCGCCGCCGCGCACGTCGGCTAGATCCAGCCCTTCTCGCGCGCGGCGAGCGCGGCCTGCGCCCGGTTCTGCGCGCCCGTCTTTCCGATCGCACTCGAGAGGTGATTACGCACCGTCCCGGCGGAGAGGAAAACCTCCGTGGCGATGTCCGCGACCGAGCGGCCGTCCAGGGCCAGCTTGAGCACCTGCGCCTCCCGCTCGGTGAGCGGGTTGGAGCCCTCGAAGAGCGTGGCCTCGGCGAGCGCCGGATCCACCACGCGCAGCCCGGAGTGCACGCGGCGGACGGCGTCGGCGAGCTGCTCGGCCGGGGCGTCCTTCACCACAAAGCCGCTCGCTCCAGCTTCGAGCGCCGTCCGCAGGTAGCCCGGACGGGCGAACGTGGTCACGATGAGCACCTTGGTCTCGGGGCTCGCCGCCTTCACCAGGCGGGTGGCCTCGAGCCCGTCCATCCCCGGCATCTGGATGTCCATGAGGCACACATCGGGGCGCAGCTCACGCACACGCTCCACGGCGCCGGCGCCGTCGGGCGCCTCCCCCACGACCGTGAGGTCCCCCTCCAGCTCGAGCAGCGCACCGAGCGCGCCGCGCACGAGTGCCTGGTCGTCCGCCAGGACCAGCCTGATGCTCACCGTGTACCTCCGTCAGTGCTCTTGTTCCCGCCCAGCCCATGTGGGCCCAGCCCGTTGCTGCCGAAGCCACGCGGTTCGTTCTCTCCCGCACGCATCGCGTGGAAGTCAACGAACCGCGTGGGCAGCATCGCGACGGCCCCGCGCCTCACCACGTCACCTCCACCTTGGTCCCGCCCAGCGAGGAGGCGCCCACGGCGCAGGATCCCCCGGAGACGGCGGCGCGCTCCGCCATCCCGCGCTGCCCGTTCCCGGCCTTCCCGCCTGGCCCCACGCCGTCGTCCTCCACGACCAATTCCCCCGGCCTCAGCGTCACCGTGACGGCGCTCGCGTTGGCGTGGCGCAGCACGTTGGTGACGGCCTCGCGCAGGATCCATCCCGCCGGCAGCGACTGTGCCGGGGAGAGCGCGGTGGTCTCCCCGCGCACCTCGAGCCGCACGCCCGCCGCTTGGAGCGCGGTCCGCGCCGACTCCAGCTGCGCCGCCAGCCCCTCCGAACGCAGGCCGGTCACCGTGGCCCGCACGCCCTGGATGGCCTCGCCGGTAATGCGCTCGATGTCCTCGAGCTCGGCCCGCGCCCGCTCCGGATCGCTCTCCACGAGCCGACGCGCCAACTGCGCCTTGAGCTTCACCACCGTCAGGGAGTGGCCGATCAGGTCGTGGACGTCGCGCGCCACCGACTCCCGCTCCTCGCTCGTGGCCAGTTCGAGGCTGAGCCGGTCGGCGTCGACCGAGCGCGCGATGAGCCACGTGGAGACGAAGTTGACGAGGATGAGGATCACCAGGATGCCAAGCAGCGCCACGTAGGAGCCGCCGTCCGGCTGCGTGAACATTGCCGTCAGGACCACGGCGACCGTGATGACGCTGACGGACCAGTACAGCCACCTCCTGAACTGGTAGGCCAGCGCGGAGACGAGGAAGGGGAAGAAGCCGGCCACGTCGAAGCCGATCGCCGGCACCGTCGCCAGGATCGCCGCGACCAGGACGCCCAGCAGCACGTACTGCCGCGGGCGCACCCCGCACGCCCCTGCGACTCCCTGATCCAGGCCGAGGCGGAACATGAGCAGGTACAGGATCACGAAGCCGCCCAGCCCCACCCAGGCCAGGATCTGCGCGGCCTCCCCCGCCGTGGAGGCGAGGATCGCCACGATCGGGTAGTACAGGAAGATCAGCCACACCGCGGCCATGACCCACGCGAAGCGGGCCCAGGGGTTGGGGTTCCCCTTGGCCCGCCGCCTGGCGGCTCGCTGCGCTCCCACCACGGGAAGCGCGCTCCCGTTGCTTCCCGCTCGCTCCGTCTCCATGCGCATGAGCGTATCCGTGCCCCTACTGGCGCGCCCGCACCCGGCGGGCACCCAGCGCCACGAGCCCGGCAAAGACCACGGTCCAGGCGACGACGTTGAGCAGGATGGCCCAGAGCGGATCCGGCGCGGTGGCGTCGATGGCGCCCTCGAGCTGGGGCCAGCGGGCCAAGGCGTTGTAGCCGTACATCGGCGTGAACTTGGCGATGGAGAGCATCACCCCGGAGAGCGGCATGAACACATTGCCGAAGAAGGAGAAGAAGGTGATCATGATCGACGCCAGGCCGGAGGCACCCTCGGAGGAGAAGATCATGCCCATGCCGAGGCCGAAGAGTCCGAACATGCACCCACCCAGCAGGATCAGCCCGGCCGCGGCGAGCCAGACCCACCCCTCGGTTGGCTTGGCCCCCGTTGCCGCACCCACGAGGAAGACCACCAGCACCGAGAACGCCGCGTAGGACAGCGCGACGAGGACCTTCGTCAGGGCGTAGCCGGCCACGGTGAGGGGCGTGAGCGCCAACTGCCTGCCCCACCCCCTCGTGAACTCGGAGGCGGCCAGCGAGGTCAGCGAGGTCATCGCCGTGGCCGTGCCGAAGGCGGCCATGGACGTCATGACCGTGAAGGCCACGTTGCCGCGTCCGGCCATGATGTCGGAGTACTCCGGGGTGGCCCCGAAGATCAGATACATCACCACGGGCATGAAGAGCGTGAAGATGAGGGTGAAGGGATTGCGGGCCTGGCGCACCAGTTCCACGCGGAAGAAGGTCGGTGAGAAGGTCATGGCTCAGTCCTGGGTCAGTGCCGCGAAGGCGGTCTCGAGGGTGGGGGCAACGATCTCCAGATCGGTGCAGGCCAGGGTGGTCAGCAGGGTCAGCGCCGTGGCGTCGGAGTCAGTGCTGCGCACCGAGACCCGGTTGCCGTCCCGGAAGGGCTCGACGACGCCCGGGAGGCTTTGGAGCGCGGCCCACGCTTGATCGGGGGCACCGGCCGGGAGGCTCGCGTGCAGCACGCGACCCCCGAGCGAGGCGCGCAGCTCCTGCGTCGGGGCGTCGGCCACAACCTCTCCGTGGGACATCACCACGGTGCGGCGGGCGAACTGCTCCGCCTCCTCCAGGTAGTGCGTGGCGAAGAGGATGGTGCGCCCGGCATCGGCTTCGGCGCGCATGACGTCCCAGAAGCGGCGGCGGGCGTTGACGTCCATGCCTGCGGTCGGTTCGTCCAGCACCAGCACATCCGGGTCGGAGAGGATCGCCATCGCGAACTTCACGCGTTGCTGCTCGCCGCCGGAGCACTTGCCGACCTTGCGGCGGGCCAGCTCGGTGAGGTCCGCTGCCTCCATCACCTGGGCCACGCGTGCCCGGGGGAGCGAGTGGAAGTTGGCGGTGACGTTGACGATCTCCTGGACCGTGACGTCGTGTAGCAGGCCGCCGGTCTGCAGCACGGCGGAGAGGCGCCCGCTGGCGGCCGCCTTGCGGGGGTTGTCGCCGAACACGGTGGCGGTGCCGCTCGTGGGGGTCGTGAGCCCCAGCGCCATGTCGATCGTGGTGGTCTTGCCCGCCCCGTTGGGGCCGAGGAAGGCCACGATCTCGCCGCGCCGGATGGTGAGGTCAACGCCGTTCACCGCGCGGACGGTGCCGCGCTTGAAGGTCTTCACCAGGTCGGTGAGCTCGACGGCGGGTGCTGTGCTTGTGTTCATGGCTCCAGCCTGCCGCCGCCGCGGCCCGTGCGGATCCCGGGGGTGTCACGACCTCGGCATGACATCCGTCATGGGCACGGCTAGCCCGCACGCCGTGGCGCGCGGCGCGGAGGCGGGCGCGCATGCGACCATCGGGTGTCACTCGCATCCCGATCAGGAGACCTCATGCCCCGCTCGCGCGCCGCGTTCGATGTCGTCAGGGCCGCCCGCAGGACGACGGCCTCCGTGTCGCTGGCCCTGGCCTGCGCGCTCGGCCTCAGCGCGTGCGTGGTCGTGCCCTGGGGCGCCCCGGCGCCCCAGGGCACGCCGTCGAGCACCGGTGACGCCGCGCCGTCGAGCACCGCGCCAACCATCACCCCCATCCCCTCCCCCGCCCCTCCCCTGCGGGACGCGTGGGTGCGCCCGGGCGAGATCCCCGTGGGCTCCTGCGTGCAGATCGCCGACGGCGTGCGGTACACGACCTTCCAGGTGACCGACTGCGACGAGATGCACGACGGGCAGGTCGTGGCCCAGGGCATCATCGGCGGCGATGACCTGCCGGCGGCGTCCAACGAGTCGCGCTGGGACGGGCTCTTCGACGCCCAATGCGTTCCGGCGTTCGGCGAGTTCACCGGCACGTCGTGGGACGAGTCACGGCTCTCGATGTACCCGTACACGGTCGAGGATCCGGCGGAGTTCACGGCCGGGCACCGTGCGCTGACCTGCGTAATCGCGATGTACGACGGCACGCGCTTCGCGGGTTCGGCCCAGGGCAAGCGCCGGGAGGAGCAGTTCAAGCACGAGTCGCGGTGGAAGGCCCCGAGCGACGAGGAACTCTACGGCGGCCAGGAGACGCACCGAGCCTGAGCCGCGCGGCAGCTACGCCCCGCGCTCGGGTGCGTGCCGCGCCTGGAAGGCCAGGATCCGCTCCACCGCCGCCTGCACCGCCTCCGCGCCCGCGGCAAAGCTCAGTCGCACGGCGCCGCCTCCGAGCACGCCGTCGAAGTCGGAGCCGGGCGTGAGCGCCACGCCCTCCTCCTCCAGGAGGGCGGCGCACCAGGCCGCGGCGTCCGTGAAGGAACCGAGCGCGGGCCCCAGCCGGGCATAGAGGTAGAACGCGCCGTCGGCGGGGGCCGCCTCGCCCCAGCCGAGCTCGGGGAGCCGGGCCAGGAGGGCGGCGCGGGTCCGCGCGAACTGCGCGAGCTGCGCCTCCCCGAACGCGTAGGCCTCCTCGTCGAAGGCGCGCACGGCGGCGCGCTGGGCGGCCGCGGGCGGGCACAGCGCCACGTTGCCCGCGAGCGCCTCGATCCCCCCCGCCAGCTCCGGCGGGGCGAGGAGCCAGCCCACGCGCCAGCCGGGCATGCCCCAGAACTTGGAGAAGGAGGAGACGACGACGGCGTCCCGGCCCAGCTCGCGCGCGCTCACGCCCAGCGGGTCCGGCGCGCCCGGCTCCGGGTAGGTGATGCCGTGGTAGATCTCGTCGCTGATGAGGCGGGCGTCGTTGCGCGCGCACCACCGCGTGAGCGCCTCGAGCTCGGGGCGGCTCACCATCGTGCCGGTGGGGTTGGCCGGGGAGGCGAGGATCAGGCCGGCGAGACGACCGTGTTCTTGCCGCGCGGCGTCGAGCAGTTCCGGCGTGGGCTGATAGCGCGTCTCCGGGCCGCAGGGAATCTCGACGACCCGCAGCCCCAGCGCCGTGAGGATGTTGCGGTAGGCGGGGTAGCCGGGTCGGGCGATCGCGACGGCGTCCCCTGCCTCGAACGCGGCGAGGAAGGCGAGCACGAACGCGCCCGAGGCGCCCGTCGTGACGACGACCTCCCCGGGGTCCACCTCGGTGCCGTACCAGCGCCGGTAGTGCCCGGCGATCGCCTCGCGCAGTTCGGGGAGGCCGGCGGCCGGCGTGTAGTTGAGGCTCTCGCCGCTCGCGTGGGCTGCGGCGGCCGCCTCGTTGACCGCCGGGGCAGCGCCGCCGGAGGGCTCACCGGCGCACAGGGAGATGACGTCCCGGCCCTGCGCCCGCAATTCGCCCACGCGCCGCAGGATGGACATGACCTGGAACGGCGGAACCGAGCCGCGACGCGAGAGCTGCATGCTCCCCATGCTGTCACGCCGCCCACGATGCCCCACGAATCCACCAGATCCCCGGAGGTCCCCGCGTGGATCTGGTGGATTCAGGTGGAATGGGCATCCTGGCCGACGGCGGGTGGCCGGGCATCGCGCGGTGGGGCCGGGCATCGCCCAGTGCCCGACGGCGCCGGGTCGCCTAGGCGGTCAGGCCCAGGCCGCGGGCCTGGACCTCGAGCCGCCACCAGGCAGGCGCCTGGCGCACCCCGGCAGGGAGCCGCGGGTAGACCGCGCCCATCCCGCGCACGATCGCGCGGAACAGCCGGTCCCGGCCCGGCCCGTAAGCGAGGCCAAACGGCGCACGCACGGACGGCGGCAGCAGGGCCGCCGTCGCCAGGCGTGCCGCGGGCATGAGCGCGCGCAGCCACAGCGGGGCCGCCTTGGCCGCGAGGAGTTCGCGGGACACGGCGAGGGCGTCCTCGCTCACCCGCAGCCCGGCCACCCGCCGTTCAAACGCGGCGTCGAAGGCCGCCCGGTCGGCGAACCACGCCTCGGCCGGGACGCCGAGCGAGGAGGCCAGCGAGCCGTAGCCCACCACCACGCGGTCCTGCGCCTCGCGGGGCAAGGGGCCGAGCACCGCCTCCCACGTTCTGGTCCCCGCCCACGCGAGCGTCATGGCGACCCAGAGCCGGGCGTCGTCGTCGTGCGCGTCGTAGGCGGGCCGCCCCGCGGTCGCCTCGCCGTGCACCGGGTCGTGGGCGCGGGAGACGTGCTCAACCTGCGCACCGCGCAGCCGCGGCCCGCCGAGCGCCACGGCGTAGACGTAGTCGAGCGTGGCCCAGAGTCGCTTGAGCGGCTGGCGCGCGAAGTCCGAGTGCTCAGCCACGCCCCGGCCCACGCGCGGGTCGGCGAGCTGCAACAGGATGGCCGCGCCGGCGCCGCCGAGCAGCACGGCTTCGGGCGCAACATCGCGAAAGCCCCGGGCCTCGCGGGGATCGCGGGGTCCGGGGCTTTCGAAGAAGGCGGGCATGGGTCCATCTTGGCCCACGTCGCTGGGCCGGGGCTGGACGCCGCCGGGCCAGGCCGTGGGTCCGGACGGGCTGTCCTGGACGCCACCGAGCCAGGGGCCGACCTCAAGCGGCGGGTCCGGGCGGGCGCTGCCGCACACCACCGGGGCAGACCGCGCGGACCGCCGGGCCCGTCCGTTGCTCAGGCCTGGGCGGGTTCCGCCTCGCCGGCCTCGGCGGCGGCCTTGGCCTCGGCGATCTGGCGCTTAATGTCCACCATGTCGAGGGCGCGCACCTGGCCGATCAGGTCGTCCAGGGCCGGGCCGGGCAGCGCGCCGGCCTGGTTGAAGACGAGCACGCCGTCGCGGAAGGCCATGAGCGTGGGGATCGAGGTGATGCCGGCGGCACCGGCGAGGGCCTGCTCCGCCTCCGTGTCGATCTTGGCGAAGACGATGTCCCCGTGGGACTCGGAGGCCTTCTCGAAGATGGGGCCGAACATCTGGCACGGACCGCACCACGCGGCCCAGAAGTCCACCAGGACGATGCCGTCGCGGTCGACCACGGAGTCGAAGTTCGACTGGTTCAGGTTGATGGTGGCCATGGGCCCCTCCTTGGCTTGCACTGCGAAACGGGCGTCCGTCCGCGCTTCCCCGCGGGATTCCGCGGGCTTCTCACTGCTCTCAACGATACCCCTAGGGGTATCTATTCCCGGCCGCCGGGCGGAGGTGCCCGGGCCGAGCCGACCAGAGGCGAGTTCCGGTCCGCCGATGGCTCATCTGGTCCGCATGTGGCTCTACGAGGTGAGCCACATGCGGACCACTTCCGAACCCCGAGCCATTCGCGGACCAGATGCCGAGCGCCAGCGCGCCCGCATGCACCGGCTCAGGGCGGCGGCACCCCGGGGCGCGGGGCTCGGGGCGCCGGAGCCAGCGCCCCCGGCGGCACCCGGCTCAGGGCGGCGGCACCCCGGGGCGCGGGGCACCGACCCCGAGGCGCCGCACCCGGGCCCGCGACGCAACGGCGCCCGCCCACGCGAGGTGAGCGGGCGCCGTCGAGCACCGAAAAGATCAGTCGTTGGCGGCGGCCAGCTGGCCGCACGCGCCGTCGATCTCCTTGCCGCGCGTGTCACGCAGCGTGGTGGGGATGCCCTTGGCCTCGAGGCGATCGATGAACTCGTTCGTGACCTCGCGCGTGGAGGACGTCCAGATGGAGCCCGGCGTGGGGTTGAGCGGGATCGGGTTCACGTGCACCCAGCCGCGGCCGCGCGCGTTGAGCTTGTCCGCGAGCAGATCCGCGCGCCACGGGTGATCGTTCATGTCCTTGATGAGCGCGTACTCGATGGAAACGCGGCGGCCCGTCTTGTCGTAGTACTCACGGGCGGCGTCGAGCGCCTCGTCGACCTTCCAGCGCGAGTTCACGGGGATCAGGTCGTCGCGCAGCTCGTCGTCCGGGGCGTGCAGCGAGAGGGCGAACGTGAACGGCACGCCCTCGTCCGCGAGCTTGCGGATGGCCGGGACCAGGCCCACCGTGGAGACCGTGATGCCGCGGGCGGACATGCCCAGGCCCTCGGGCTGATCGGCGACCATGCGGTGCACCGCATTCATGACGCGCTTGTAGTTGGCCAGCGGCTCGCCCATGCCCATGAACACGATGTTGTTCACGCGCTCGGCGTCGGGGCCCTCGTGGCGGGTGCCGCCCAGGGCGCCCTCCGTGATGATGCGGTTGGCCTGAACGATCTGATCCAGGATCTCCGCGGTGGACATGTTGCGGGTCAGGCCGTTCTGGCCCGTGGCGCAGAACGGGCAGTTCATGCCGCAGCCGCACTGCGAAGAGATACACAGCGTGATGCGCTTGGGGTAGCGCATGAGCACCGACTCCACGAGCGCGCCGTCGAACAGGCGCCAGAGGAACTTGATGGTGCGGCCGTCGTCGGTGACGAGGCGCTTGACCTCGGTCAGCAGCGGCGGGAAGAACGTGTCGACGATCTCCTGCTTGCGGTCCTTGGGAAGATCGGACATCTTCTCGGGATCCGTGGTGTGGTGCGTGAAGTAGTGCACCGAGATCTGCTTGGCGCGGAAGGCCGGGAGCCCCAGCTCCTTCATCTTCTCCTGGCGCTCGGCCATGGTCATGTCCGCGAGGTGCATGGGGGGCTGCTTGACGCGCGGCTTCTGCGCGAACTGCAGCGTGGGGCGACCGTCGGCGCCCATGGGCTGCTTCCAGCCCTCGGCGGTGGGGCGCACCTGCGGGCGGCCGGTGAACCGATCGCTGCGCTCCGCGCGTGCTGCGTGGGCGCGGGAGGTCCCGGAACGGTGGTGCTGGGGTTCGGAGGCGCGCTCAGTCATAACGGTCCATCGTCTCACGTTTTGCTTGACGTTGCCGTGGCGCGGACCACCCCGGCGGACGGAGTTTTCCTTGGGCCTGATGCCCGACGGTGCGTGGCCTGGTGGGTGCCGAGGGGTCAGGCTGGCCCCCGCGCCCGGTTGGTGCCCGCTCAGGCCTGCGCGAGTCGGCGCCGCTTGAGCGATCGCAGGCCGGTCACGCCTGCGGCAACGAGGCTGGCCACGCCTCCGGCGATCAGGAGCCAGGTGGCCCACACATCGATCTTTGCGAGGTAGCCGGCGGCCACGAAAAGCGCGGCGGAGAGAAGAACAAGGCGAGCTGACATGCGAGCCAGCGTAGAGAGGCACGCGTCCTGACGTCGCATCGAGACGGCGATCCTCACGGAATCCATGCGCCCACCGGGGGCGGGCCCCGCGCCAGGCGCGCTGCACTCCCCTGGCAACCCACCGCCGTCGGGCACGAAGTGGGCCCCGGGGCGGGCGCACCATGAGCGCCCCAAGGCCCCGTCGTGCCGCGGTGCTGGCGGGTGTCAGATCTCGTACCCCTCGGCGGGGCCGCTCTCGGTGGCTCCGCCCTCATCGGTCCAGTCCTGGCCCTCGTCCACGCCTTCCTCAGGGTCGGAGACAACATCGGGTTCGTACTTCAGCTCATCGTCCTGGTTCATGGCCCCTCCTGAGGTCTGGAGTGTTCTGATGGCTCCAGCCTGGCACCGGGCGGCGCCCGTGTCACGGCCTCGGACGCCGTCGGTGGTGCAGCCTGCCGTTCCCAACCCCGGGCCACCCGCACCGCAGGCGCCCCGCGGGCCCCGCCGCAGACCACGAAACGACGGGAGATCGTCGCATGGACGGCCTCCCGTCGTTGGTGGATCCGAGGCGGGGGGGATGAAGGCTCAGCGACCGAAGAGCTTCCCCAAGAAGCCCGAGGACTTCGCCGACGCCTTCTCCTCGTCGGTGCACGCGCACCACTGGCTGGCGGGCACGCCGGCCTTGACCGCTGCGACGTGCTGGCCGCAGCCGGCCCAGGTGGTCTTGCCGCAGTTCTTGCAGGAAACGGGACGGCACATGATGGTTCTCCTTTGATCGAGATGGGTGAAACAGGAATGGGTCAGAGCCCGAGGACGGCCTTGGTGCCCAGCGCCACGATCGCCACGGACAGCGCCGCGAGGAACACGGTCTTGGTGAGGGATTCGCCCAGCCGCGTCGACAGCCGCGCGCCCAGCAGCGCCACCACCGCGGTGGCGCCGGCCAGCACGAGCGCCCGCACCGGGTAGTCGCCGCCCAAGGCCGCGCCGCCGGAGAGCAGGTGCGTCGCCACGCCGGACACCGACGTGCCGGCGATGATCGCGAGCGAGGTGCTCGCCGCCCGCCGCATGCTCAGCCCGAGCAGCACGGTCAGCGCCGGCACGATGAGGAAGCCGCCGCCCACGCCCAGCAGCCCGGTGAGGTACCCCACCACGCCGCCCACGGCGAGCCGGTTGATCCAGCAGGACACGGGAAACGCGTCCGGGTCCTCGTCCTGAGGGCACGACGCCGCCCGCTCGCCCGGGGCGCTCGCCTCACCGCCGGAGGAGGTCGGGTGGGCACCCACACCGCCAGCCGACTCCGGCCCGGCCACACCCTCAGCACCGGCACCCACCGGCGCAGGAGGCGCAGCGGCCGCCCGTGCCGCGCGCCGCTTGGCCAGCACCCCCGCGAGTTGGCGCCACAGCGCCACGAGGAGGATCGCGAGCAGCAACCAGGTCAGCACGGCATCGGGGAGCAGCGGCGCGGTGGAGGCGCCCCACGCCGCAGCCGGGATGCCCGCGGCGAGGAAGCCCACCACGGAGCGCCACTCGACGGCCTGCTCCGGACCGCCGCCGCGGCGGCCAAGCAGGCCCACGAGGGCCCCGGCCAGCACGGCGGCGAGGGACAGGGCCGAGGCCTGTGCGGCGCTCGCCCCGCCCAGTAGCATGAGCGCCGGCACGGCGACGATGCCACCGCCCGCCCCCACGATGCCGAGCAGGGCACCCACCACGGCGCCGACGAGGACGAGGATCAGCCAGCTCACGCGGCGGCCACCGCAGCGCGTTCGACCCGCTCGGGCACGGCGAGGGCCAGCGCACCGAAGCCGCCGAGCACATCGCTCACCTGCCCGTAGCCGGCCGCGCGCAGCACCGAGGCGGCCACGGAGGAGCGCCAGCCTCCGGCGCAGTGCACCACCAGCTCCAGGTCCTCCGGCACCTCGGCCAGGCGCCGCGGGAGCTCGGCGAGCGGGATGCGCAGCGAGCCGGGCAGCGCGCCCTCGGCCACCTCAGCCGGGTTGCGCACGTCGAGGTAGAGGGCACCGGAACGCACCGCCGCCTCGGCGGCGAGCGGCTCGAGCCGGGCGGCAACACCCCACTGACCCGCCTCCGACAGCGCACGCCGCGCCGCGCCGTCGAGCATGAGGAAGCCGTTGCCCCCGTCCAGCCCGATGCGGGCGGCCCGCACGCGGGCCTCCCCGGCGTCGGCGACGGACGCGGCGACGAAGACCACGGCGGCACCGAGCGACGCCACCATGCCGAGCGTCTCGGCGAAGCGGCCGCCGAGACCCACATTGAGCGAGCCGCGCACGTGCCCCGCGGCGAAGTCCTCGGGCGAGCGGGTGTCGATGAGCAGCGCGCCGGCCTCGCGGGCGGCCAGGGCGCCCGCCGCGTCGAGCGCCGACGGCACGCCGTCCACCTCGAAGAGCGCGCGCTCGGCGCGGTTGAGCACGGCGTCCGCGCCGAAGTAGGCGGGGATGGCGGGCTGACCGCTCGTCAGCAGCTCGACGAAGTCGTCGACGGGCAGTTCACGGGCGAGCGGGTTCATGAGGCGCTGCGCCCCGATCGTGGATTCCAGCTCGGTCGAGAGGTTCTTGCCACACGCGGAGCCCGCGCCGTGGGCGGGGAGGACGCGGACGACGTCATCCAGGCGCATGAGGCGGGCGACGGAGGCGTGCTGGGCGCGGGCCAGCGCCAGCGGATCGGCGCCGAGAGCGGCGGCCAGATCGGGGCGGCCCACGTCGCCGATGAAGAGGGTGTCGCCCGTCAGCACGGCCTCCACGGCGGAGCCGGCGCCGGCGGGGCGCAACAGCAACGAGGTGGACTCCCACGTGTGGCCGGGGGTGTGCACGGCCTCGATCACGAGGCCGGACTCCGGGTCGCCGAGGGCCAGCAGCTCCCCGTCCGCGAGGGCACGGTGCGCGTACTGCGGGTCGGCGAGCGGCCCGTAGCCGATCCAGGCACCCGTGGCGGCCTGCAGTTCCAGGTGCCCCGCCACGAAGTCGGCGTGGAAGTGGGTGTTGACGACGCCCTCGATGCTCAGGCCGAGGTCCATGGCGTCGGCGAGGTACTCGTCCACGTCGCGGCGGGGGTCGACCACGATGGCGCGGCGCGTGGCCTCGTCGGCCACGAGGTAGGAGGCGTGCGAGAGGCAGCCGAGGTAGTACTGCTTGAGAATCACGTTCCTGGCCCTTGTCTGTTGCGGGGTCTATTGCTGGGCGGCGGCCGAAGTCACCGGGGGTCACACGCCACGGTGCCAGATACTCCCTGGGGTATGCAAATTACCCCCGGGGGTATACGCTTGGAGGCCGGATCCACCCTCGCGCCACCCAGGAGGAACCCATGGTGCAGCTCGACCCGCAGGACATGAAGCCCGTCATCAACCGCCTGAAGCGCGCCCAGGGGCAGCTCGCGGCCGTCGTGCGCATGCTCGAGGAGGGCCAGGACTGCCAGCAGGTCGTGCAGCAGCTCTCCGCCGCCTCCAAGGCCGTCGACCGCGCGGGTTTCGCGATCATCTCCTCCGGCATGCAGCAGTGCCTCACCGCGGACGCCGATCCAGCGGACCGCGAGGCCGACCGCGAGGCCATGGAAAAACTCTTTCTCTCGCTGGCCTGAGGCCGGCCCAGCGCTCGACGGCGGGCGGTCAGGTTAGCGCTCGAGGCGCCGCCCGCAGGGCGTGCCCGAGCATGCACAACAGTGGCCCACCCTAGATACCTAGGGTGGGCCACCGTTCACTCCCGGTCAGCGCCGGAGTCTGGGGTCAGCTCGATGCGACAGTGATGCGATTCAGCGTCGGGAACATCTGCCCGGTCAGGGGCTTGATCGTGACACCCGGTGCACTCACATAGGTGTTGTTGCCCTGGAACCAGACGTCGAAGTATGCCTGCTCGGAGAGCACCCCATTGAGCTTCTTCACGAGGTCGGGTTGCGCCGACGGTTCCGCCGTCAGCACCTCCTGCACGGCATCCTTCAGCCCGGGAATCGATTCCATGCCCGGCTTGGGGTTGTACCACATGGGCGTTTTCACGCCACGAACAACGTTGGCAATGGGATTGGAATACATGGCCAAGCGGGCCATGAACATCGGGTACGTTCCAACCTTTGCCTGGTAGTCGATGTACTGCATGGAATCCCACTTCACCTTGATGCCGATGGCGCCAAGATTCTGCTCCACCGTGGGCTGCAACGCGGCGAAGGCCGCTGTGACGGGAAGCGTGATGTCAAAGCCATCCGGGTACCCAGCCTGCGCCAGAAGCTGCTTGGCCTGATCAACGTCGTACCCATAGCGCGAGTTCAACGCCACATCGTAGCCGGGAGTGCCTTCGGGGAAGGTCTGCTGGGCATCCACGCCATCACCCTCGGCAAGTGCCTGGAGGAGCTTGGCGCCATCAAAGGCGTGATTGATCGCCTGTCGCACCTCGAGCTTGGTCACCGCCCGAGCCGCTTCACTGCCGCCCTCATCCGCACGGCCGGAGAACTGCAACCCGACCCACGTGGCCGCGGTTTCCGCCTGGTTCCACCCCATCGACTCCGCCTGAACAATGGCCGGGTGGTCGGCATAGTTCACATTGATCTGGCCTGCGGCCATGGCGTTGTTGCGAGCCGTCGCATCGGCGATCGGGAAGATGGCGAGCGGGTCCCCGGTGAAGGACTTAGCGTTCCAGTGGTCCCTCTTCTTCTCGAAGCGATACTCCGATCCGGCCACGGAGGCGTCGGAGAGCGTGTACGGCCCCGATCCCACGGGAGCCTTCGCGAGGGCATCACCCTCGAGTGCGGCGGGCGAGGCCATCCAGGAGCGCCCAAGTCCCATGAAGTACAGCAGCGTGTCGTCGCGCTCCTTCAGCGAGATGGTGATCGTATCGGCGTCCACGACCGAAAAGCCGGAGACCGCCGTGTAGGCATCCCGCGAGCGCGCCCCATCCTTGAGCCGCTCAAGATTGGCCACCGCCGCCGCGGCGTCGAAGACCTGTCCATCGGAGAAGGTGACGTCGCTCCTGAGATCCATCGTGACCGTTCGCTTGTCCTCGGACACGGTCCAGTCGGTGGCGAGTGCGGGAGCCGGCTCCCCCGCCTCGTCCAACGTGACGAGCGGGTCGTATACGGCGGAGAGATAGGGCCCATCGAAGCCAATGTCGGCCCCGGCGGGATCCCACGAGGTGACGTCGGCGAAGTTGCCGATGTTCAGGGCTCCGCCCGCCGTTGCCCCACCCTCCCCCACACTTCCCTGCTCCGGCGCGCTACAACCCACGAGCCCCAACGTCACCGCGACCACCACAGCCGCGCCCCTCAAGACGGTCCTTTTCATCTAGCTCTCCCGTTGCTCGCGAACATCCTTGTTCGGATCCCACCGCTGCGGTGATCCGGATCACAGAACGTGATGGCGTTGAGTCTACATACGTTGACAATTGGCGCGAGGTTCGGCCTACTTGGGGATGTTGTGTGACGGGATACGCCCGCACCTCATGCCGGAAGGACACCATGGCCCCCCTGAGCTGGCCCCAAGATCAGCACCACGTCATCACCCTCGGCACGGCGGGTGGCCCCGTGTGGTGGGGCCCGGCGAGCAACGAGGAGGAGCGCGCGGGTGTCAGCACTGCGGTCGTGGTCGGGGACCGCTATTACCTCGTCGATGCCGGGGCGGGAGCCGCCCGTCGCATGGCCCAAGCCGGCCTGACGAAGGACCGCCTTGCCGGCTTCTTCATGACCCACATGCATTCGGACCACACGGTGGATCTCCCCTCCGTCCTGTTCTATTCCATGCCGTTCGAGCTCGATGCCCGCAAGGAGAGCGGTATCCCCCTCATCGGGCCGGGCAACCGGGGCATGCTCCCTCCCCGCCGTCCCGCGAGCAGGGACGCGAAGGCCCTCGGCGGATCCGTCACGACCCCGGGGATGGTGGAGATGTACGCCGCCCTCGAGACCGCGTACGCCACCGACCTCAACGACCGGGTCATCGACGAGCTCTGTGTCTCGCCCTCCGAGGTCTACCGGCCCCGGGACATCGTCATTCCGGAGGCCGCGGGCTTCCACTCCAACGACAATCCCTCCCCGGCAGTGGAGCCCTGGCTTGTCTTCGAGGACGACCGGGTGCGGGTCAGTGCCACTCTGGTGCACCACGCCCCGATCGCCCCGGCCTTCGCCTTCCGTTTCGACACCGACCAGGGCTCGGTCGTGATCTCCGGTGATACGGGCGAGAACCAAAACCTCGTGAAGCTCGCGACGGGTGCGGATCTGCTCCTCCACGAGGTCATCGACCATGCGTGGGTCAACATGATCGCCGAGCACTTCTCCGTTGACGGCGGCGAGGCGGCGCGCGAACACCACTTCGAGGCTCACACCTCCGTGGCTGGCGCGGCCAGGGTTGCCGAGGCGGCCGGCGTCAGCACCCTTGCGCTCCACCACCTCGTCCCCGGCAACACCCCCGTGGCCCGTTGGCGCGAGCTGGGCGCCGGGTTCCGTGGCGAGCTGCTCGTCCCCAGCGATCTGGACCGGATCGACTTCGGCCGCCGCTGACGCGATCCCGCACGGTCGGGGACCGAGCCTGCTTCAGTCCCCGACCGTGCGTCGGCAGCCGGAGTGCGGCACAGTGGAGACGTCGCATCACCGGCACCACGAAGGAGCACCGCATGAGCACCGCAATGCACGGACCCGATCGTTCCCAGGCCGCGGCAGGTGAGCTGGCCTTCAGTCGGGCCGCCCACGCGTTGCCGGACGAGGCCCTGGCCGGCCCGAGCCTCCTCCCCGGCTGGGACCGCGCAACCCTCCTCTCCCACGTGGCCGGCAACGCTCTGGCCTTCACGCGCGCCGTCACGGGCGCGGCGGCCGGCGGCGACACCCGCATGTACGACTCCCGGGAACAGCGCAACGCCCAGATCGCCGAGCAGGCGCGGCTGGCCCCGGCCGCGTTGCGCGCCCTGAGCGACGACGCCGCGGCGGGCCTCGCGGCCGCCTGGAACGTGCTCACCCCCGAGCAGTGGTCGCTGAGCTTCACGAACGGCCAAGGCAGGCCCGCGCCGCTCGCGGGGACGGTCAAGGGCCGCGCCCGCGAGATCTGGGTGCACCTCGTGGACCTGGACGCCGGGCCGACCTTCGCCGACGTCCCAGCGGACATCACCGACGCCGTGCTGCGCGAGGTCTGGGCCTCGTGGGTGGCCCGCGGCGCTGACGAGGGCCTCGCGATCTCCACCGAGGCCTCCGACGGCGCGCCCCTCACCCTCGGCGCGGCCGAGGCGCCCGGCGTGGTGCTCGTGACCGGCTCGCTCGCGGCCGTGACGGGCTGGGCCACCGGGCGCACGCGCGACGGCGTCACCGCCGTGACCGCCGCGGGCCCGGCGCCGCTCCCCGCCGCGCCTGACTGGATCTAGCACCGCCCCCGGATGAGACCACCGCCTTTCGACTTTTCTCCGGCCCATCGCGTGGGGAAAGTCGAATAGCGCGGGTGGAGGACGGGTTCCCGGCCGCGCGCGCATCGAATCGCGTGGCTCGAACCGGCGCGACGCGGGCCGCGCGGCGCCCTCCCGGGCGCGCGCCCGCCCGGGTAGATTGCGGCCATGAGCAACTCTCAGATGGACGTCGTGCCGGCGCGTTCCTTCGGGCAGGCCCAAGCGGAGGTGGACCGCCTCCACCGTTCAGGCGCCATAACGCTCATGGCTCTGGCCGCGTTCTGGGGCATCGCCGCCGCCCTCTACCAATGGGGCTCCCCGCTCTCGGGGCAGATCGCCCTGCTCATCGGCGGCGCTGCGGCGCACCCGGTGGCATGGCTCGTGCTCAAGCTCGCCGGCGGCCCGGCGATGGTCCCGCGCGGCAACCCGCTCGCGCCCCTCTTCTACCAGATCTGCGGCATCCCGCTCGTGGTCACGCTCGGCGCCATGGCCCTGGCCGACGCGCGCCCCGACGCCTTCTTCGCCGGCGCCATGCTGGGTCTGGCCGCCGCGTGCCTGCCCTCCGCGAGCCTCTACGGCCGCTCCCTCTACCTCGGCCTGGCCGCCGTATTCACGGCGCTCCCGGTCATCGCCTGGTTCGCCGCCAAGCCCCTCCTGCCCTGGTTCGGGCTCATCGGCGTCGCCGTCCTGCTCGTCGCCGGCGCCTTGCTGCTGCGCCGCTTGGGCGGCTTGGGCGCCGCCCCGCGCCAGGGAACACCGCACGACGACGCGGCGCCGGTTTCCCCCGAGAGCGGCGCCTCTGCGGAGGGCACGGACGCGGACGCCCCCGCGCCCGCCTCGCGCCGCTCCAACGATTCCTTCTTCGACGGCCAGGCCCCCGACGGGGGCACGGACCCGGAGTCCCCCACGCTGGGCGCCGCCCAGGTGAGCCCCACCCCGGGCGGGCCGAACGAGCCCGGCGCCTGGCCGACGTCGGACAGCGGAGACGATCCCCTCGACAATGGCGTCATCACCGATGCCGATCTTGACCGTTCACCCCAGAAGCCGGAGGCCTAGGACATGCCCCTCACCCACGTTTCTCACCGCGGACTCACCCTGCCGGCGGTGGGCCTGGGCACGTACAAGCTCAAGGGCGCCGAGGGAGCCGAGGCCATCGCGCGCGGCGTGCAGCTCGGCTACACGTTGCTTGACTCGGCCTACAACTACGAGAACGAGGGCACGGTCGGCGAGGGCCTCCGCGCGAGCGGCGAGCCCCGCGGCGGGCTCATCGTGACCTCCAAGCTCCCCGGCCGCTACCAGCGGCACGACGACGCGCTCGTCACGGTCCAGGAGTCGCTCTACCGCACGGGCCTCTCGAACATCGACCTGTACCTGATCCACTGGCCCAATCCGGCCCAGGGGCTCTACGTCCAGGCGTTCGAGGCCCTGCTCGAGGCCCGTGAGGCCGGCCTCATCTCGCACGTGGGCGTGTGCAACTTCCTGCCAGAGCACCTCGAGACGCTCAAGGACGCCACGGGCGAGTACCCCGAGGTCAACCAGATCGAGCTGCACCCGGCCTTCCCGCAGACCGAGGCCCTCGCCTTCCACCGCGAGCGCGGCATCATCACCCAGGCGTGGAGCCCGCTGCGCCGCGGAGGCGAGCTCTTCGCGGAGCCCGCCGTGACCGCCCCGGCGGCCCGCTTGGGTGCCTCCCCCGCCGAGGTCATCGTGGCGTGGCACGTGGCGATCGGCTCGCTGCCGATCCCCAAGTCGGCCCACCCCGACCGGCAGCTCGCGAACCTGCGCGCCCAGGACCTGGTGCTCACGCCCCAGGAGGTCGAGGCCATCACGGCGCTCGGACGCCCGGACGGACGCATGAAGAACCAAGACCCGGCGGTCTACGAGGAGTTCTAGGCCTCCGGGGCGGGACCAGCCCCCAGCGGGCGACGACGCGGCGTCGGGCCCGGCGTCCGGCTCACGTCGATGCGGGCGAGGCGGGCGGATCGCCCGGCCTCAGGCGTTGCCGGCCTCGGCGAGCGCGGCGAGGGCCGCCGTGACGGCGCCCCAGCCCTCGTGGAAGCCCAGCCCCTCGTGGGTGGAACGGTCGGCCTCCGAACGGTGCCGCACCACCACCTTGTAGTCGGTACCCTGCGGGTGCTCGCGCAGCAGGATGTGCGCCGTGATGGCTACGGGCGCCGGGTCGGCCGGGCGCAGCGAGGCATCCACGGCGTTGGTGAAGACGAGCAGCTCGCCCGGCTCAACGGCCAGGTAGGCGTTGTTGGTGTGCGGTGCCCACGTGTCGCCGTCCTCGCTCAGCGAGGTCACGAAGCCGCCACCGGGACGCAGGTCCAGCTCGTCCACGCGCGCCTGCATCGGCGCCGGAATCCACCAGCGCTCGAGCAGGCGTGGCTCGGTCCAGGCGTCCCACACGGTCCGCGGGCTCGCCTTGATGAGGCGCTCGAGGCTCAGGTCGAGGGTCGGATCAAACGAGATGTAGGGCATGGTCTCCCCCGAAGGTGTTGCGACGACTGGCTGGCTGCCAGCCTGGATGCGAGCGTACAGCTCAGGCGTGTCCCCCGCCCGCCCGCTCGATGAAGGCGCGCACGAGCGCCGGATCCTTGACGCCCGGAGCGGACTCGACGCCGCTCGCGACGTCCACGCCCCACGGCTTGGCCACCGCGACGGCGGCCGCCACGTTGTCCGGATTCAGACCCCCGGCCAGGAGCCAGCGCCCCTCCGGGCGGGCCTCCTCCAGCGCGGAGAGGTCCCAGCTCTCGCCGCTGCCGGGCTTCGGGGCGTCGATGAGCAGGAGCTCCTCGCCGTGCGAGCCGGCCACGGGGTGCGGGTCGTGCGCCAGGGAGATGGCGCGCCACAGGCGCGGGAAGATCTCCGCCGCCGCGGCGAAGTCCGCCGGCCCGTAGCCGGGGCCGTGGAGCTGGAGCACCGAGGCGCCGACCTCGAGGGCCAGCCGCGCCGCGTCCACGGCCGGCCGATCGTTGATGACCAGCACGGTCTCGACGGAGCAATCGACGGCGGCGATGATCTCCCTGGCCGTGGCGGCGTCGACACAGCGCGGGCTCTTGGCGCTCATGTTCACGCCGATGGCGTCGACGCCCTCGGCGCAGACCTCGCGGGCCATCTGGGGCGTGGTGACTCCACAGACCTTGACGTACACGTGTGGCTCCTCCTGCTGTGCGGCCTCCACTGTGACACTTGGAGCCGCACGGGAGCCAGTGCGTGTCGGGCGGCCGCCACGCTCGGTCGCGCCACCCACCCCGGCACGCGCAGTGCCTAGACTCTGAGCCCCGAGCTACGCGGCGACCCCGAGCGCGCAACGCAAGCCGCCGCCGTCGTGCAGGCCAGGCGCGCCGCAAGCCTCGAGGCGTTGGGCGCCATGAGCGCCCTCTTCACGCAGCGGCTGGGACTCGCCGAGCGCCGCAGCGGCGAGCGGGGGCAGGTGGCGGCGGCCAGGGCGCTCTCCGAGGAACAGCGCGGCACGGCCCGCGCGCCGTGGGAGGCCGTTCCCGGCCTCATCGTGACACCGGACGCCTACGCTTCGGTGGCGGCCGAGGAGCTGCGCCGCGTCAGGTGCAGCGAGCGCCCCGACGCCGAGCACTCCGAGCTCAGCCGGGGCTTCGAGGCCACGCTGGGCCACGACGGCGTGGTGGTCAAGACCGTGGGGCGCCTCGGCCTGCGCGGCACCGTGATGGTGATCGCGCTCGTCGTGGTGTGGTCCGTGGCGATCGGCACGGGCGCGGCCACCGTGCTGGCCCGCGTGCTTCCGGCCAGCGCCTCCCCCGCCCTGCTTCCCTTCCTCAGCCTCGCCACGGGGCTCGCGCTGGCGCTGGTGCCGTGGGGCGTCACGGCCCTCGTCTTTGCCCTCCGTGACGGGGGCCTCCTGGCCAAACGCCGGCGGCGCCGCGAGGCGCGCGAACGGCTGGCGAACGTCGGGGACGAGCTCGCCGGCGTCACGGCACGCTGGGACGAGACCCTTCTTGAGCTCGCGGCCCGCGGGCACGGGCGCCAGGACCCCGAGGCCTTCGCGCGCAGCACGGCGGGCCTCGACGCGGCCCTCGACAGCGCCCTGCGCTCCGAGCTGGCCCTTCAGGACGCGCCCGTCGGCGAGCAGGGTGAGGCGCCTTTCCTGGACGACGTCGCGGTGCTCGGTGCGCGCGTGGGCCGCCTCCGCGCGCAACAGGACTCACTCCTGGGCGTGGGCTGAGCCGGCCCGCGCCGCCCGCCGCACCCGGGGCACGGCGAACGGGCCTCCCGCCCGCCTGCGTGAAGCCGGTTCAGGCCGCGGGCACCCCGCCAGCGGCGATGACCTGCACGAGCGCTTTAGAGGCCTTGATGCCGCTGAAGATGCCGAGGGCGCCGGCAAAGCGATTTCCGCCCTAGCCGGGGGTCGCGTTGTACTTGCGATCCCCCAGGGTCAGGGACACCGTCTGCCCGCCGGTGATCGCCACCCGCTTGGCGCTGACCTGCGCCAAGGGTGCCTCATCAATGACGGAACCGTCGGTGCCCACGAGCACCAGGCGGCCGTCGGCCGTGATCACGACGGCCCCACGCTAGGCGAGCGGCTTGAGCCCCTTACCGATCTGGGAATCGCCAAAGATCAGATCAGTCTCTTCATTCATGGTGCCCACCGTTTCACACATCACGGCGTCAGAAAAGGACTCAATGCCGCGCGAAGGCCTCCTGCAACCACCAGGCCCCGCCGTCGGAGGCGATCTTGGCGTCGAGCACGAGCGGCACCCGCACGCCGGAGCGCACAGAAGCCAGCCAGTCCTCCACCACCTCGAGGTCGGCCACCGAACGCACCACGGCCGAACGCGCGCCGAAGCCGGCGGCGAGCGCGGCGAGGTCCCGCTCGGGGAAGACCACGTCGCTCAGGTCCGCCTCGGGGTCCGCGGGTCCGAAGTGGTGCACCTCGGCGCCGTAGGCCGCGTCGTCGTAGACCACCACGAGCAGCGGCAGCTGCAGCCGCACCGCCGTCTCCAGATCGGCGATCCCCATGAGGAAACCGCCGTCGCCCGTGCCCAGGACGGGCAGGCGTTCCGGCTGGGCCAGCGCGGCGCCGATCGCCGTGCCGAGGCCGAGCCCGATCGATTGGAAGGCCTGCGTGAAGCAGAAACCCCGCTCGTCCGGCACCGAGAGGTACTGCGCGGGGTAGCCCATGAAGTTGCCCGAGTCGGTGGAGACCACGCGCGCGGCGGGCAGCACATCGTTGAGGACGTCGCTGAGCACGCGCGGATCGATCCGCCCGGACCCGCCCAGGTCGGGCGTCGGCGTGCGGTTCCAGGTCCCCTCGGCCGCGATGCGCGCCGCCACGGCCTCGGAGCGGTAGCGCCCGCCCGGCTCGGCGTCGAGCCCCGAGCGCAGGTACGCCAGCTCCTCGAGCGCGGCCTCCGCCACGAGCCCCACGTCGCCCAACACTGCCGCGCTCACGGGCCGGTGCTTGCCGAGCGCTGCGGCGTCCCTGTCCACCTGAACCAGCGTGACGCCCGGGCCCAAGAGCGTGCCGCGCCGTGTGGTCCAGTCGTTGAGCGCGCAGCCGAAGGCCACCACCACGTCGGCTCCGCGGATGAGCTCGGCGGCCAGGTCGGTGGCGAAGCCGCCGGAGATCCCCAGGTCGAAGGGATCGCGCGAGAACAGCCCCTTGGCCACGGCGCTCGTGGCCAGCAGGGCCCCGGCCTCGGCGGCGAGCTCGCGCAGCACCGGCCCGGCGCCGCGGGCGCCGCGCCCGGCGATGATGACGGGCCGCTCGGCCGCGCCGAGGGCGCGCACGAGCTCCGCGATGCCCTCGCGGGAGGGCACGACGGCGGGTGGTGCGGCGGGCAGGGCCGCGGCGGTGCCGCCGGTCTCGCCAGCCTCCGCTGCGCCGGCCGGGGCGCCGACCGTCGCGGCGCCGGCCACCGCCTCCCACTCCGCGAGCAGCGAGGCATCGGCGGCGGAGACGGCCCGGCCCTGCACGTCGATCGGCAGGTTGAGCAGCACCGCGTGCCCTGCCAGCGCCAGCTCCCAGGCCTCGAACACCACGGCCGCGGCGCGCTCCGGCGCCTCGATCGTGAGGGAGGCCGCACCGACGGACGCGGCAAAGCCGGGCTGGTCCATCGCGAAGTTGTTGTGCGGGTCCCCGGCGGGCGCCGCCGCGGCGATGAGCAGCAGCGGCGTCCTGGACTTGGCCGCCTCGCCCAGGCCCGTGGCGGTGTTGGTGAGGCCGCAACCCTGGTGCACCGTCACCACCCCCACGCCGCCTCCCATGCGGGAGTACGCGTCGGCCATGACGATCGCCCCGCCCTCGTGGCGCGCCGCCACGAAGCCCACGCCGGCCGCGCGCAGCGCGCCGGTCACGGCAAAGTTGCCGGAACCCACCACGCCAAAGGCGCGCGTGGCGCCAAAGGCGGCCACGGCCCGGCCAACGAACGCGGCCACGCTGGGGGCCTTGCCTGCCCCCGCCACCGACGCCGCGGCGTCGGGCACTACCTCCTCAACGCGCTCAGGGCTCACGCCTGCACCAGCGCGAACACGCGCGCGGGCGAGGCCGTGCCGCCCACGATCGGCAGCGGCGAGACCACGATCGCGGCGCCCGTGGCGGGCAGCGCCTTGAGATTCTGCAGGGAGGTGATGCCGTACTTGTCGTTGCCGAGCAGGTGGTAGTGCACGGGGAAGGGCGGGTCCAGCTCGGCGCCGCGGCCGGCGTCGATGCCCACGGTCTCCACGCCGATGCCGCTGATCTTGCGTTCGGTGGCGAGCCACAGGGCACACTCGGCGGAGATGCCGGGCGTGTGCGAACCCGACTCGTCCGCGTTAAGGAACGCGTCCTGGTCCTGCGAGTACTGATCCCAGCCGGTGCGGTAGAGCAGCCAGCCGTTCTCCGGCAGCCCGCCGTGCTGGGCTTCCCACTCCAGGACGTGCTCGCGCGTGAGCAGGAAGTCCGGATCCGCGGTGGCCTCGGCGGCGAAGTCGAGCACCACGGCCGGGCCCACGAGGCGCGCGGGGGAGATCTGCGAGACGTCCTTGCCCTCGCGGCCCGAGATCCAGTGCACCGGAGCGTCCAGGTGCGTGCCGATGTGCTCGCCGGTGTGGATGTTCGCGTGCTTCCAGAACGGGCCGGGCTCGTTGTACTCGGAGACGTTCTCGAGCGAGAAGTCGATGAGGTTGGCGAAGGGCTCCGGCAGGCGCAGCGTCGGCGTGGCCGAGGAGAGCGGGTTGGTCAGGTCGATGACGCGGATCGAGGAATCGGCGAGGCCGGTGATCAGCTGCGCAATGGTGTTCATGATGTCCTTTGCTTCGCGGGCGGGCGTACGCCCAGTCTGCTGTGAGCGCCGCCGTGCCGCCAATCACATGACACGCGGGCGGGTAGCCTCGGGGGCCGGAGAAGGGACTCGAGGGGGACACCATGCAGTGCACGACGACGCGCGGTAGCGACGGTGCCGGGGCTCGCCCGGGCGGCGGGAGGGACCGCGGCCGGCGGCCGGCGGGGCCGGCCCGCTGGGTGCGGCGGCCCGGCCCGGCCCTCGGGTGGCGGCTCAGCCGGCTCCGGGGAGTCATCGCACGGATCGCCGCGCTGTTCGCCGTGCTCCTCGTCGGGGGCGCCGCGGCCGCGGCGCCGGCCGCCGCGCTGGGGCTCCCCGGGCGGGCGGGCGCCCCGGCGGCCGTGCTGCCCGCCGGCAAGAACCTCTCCTCCCTGGAGATCTACGACGCGGCCGACGGCACGGGCATCCTCAACCGGGCGAAGGTCAAGGCCGCCGTGGACGAGATCAGCTTCCACGAGCCGACCAAGGTCGTGGTCTTCACGCGGGACGGGCTCTCCTCGGACAACATCAACACCAAGACGCTGCTGTGGGCGCGGGCCTCGCATCCCGAGCTCATCTCTTCGAAGGACTCCGACAAGTGGGCGGACGGTCTCTTCATCGTGACGCTCTCGGTCGAGAGCGACGGCCACGGGCAGATCGGCACCTACTTCGGCGAGGACCGCCGGGTCAGCACGGGCAGCGACGAGATCGACGTCCAGCGAAAGATCCAGGCCGCGGGCACCACCAGCTTCAAGGCGGCGCGGTGGACCGACGGCGTCGTCGAGGTCATCCGGGCGGCCGCGGCCAAGATGAACGCCCCCTGGTACACGAGCCCGGCGCTGTGGTGGACCGTGGGCATCGGCGGCGGTGCCGCGGGCATCGGCGCCGCCGCCTATGCCGCCGTGCGCGCGAACAACCGCGGCCGCACCGCCGCGGCGATCAACGCCGGGAAGGCCTCGCTCACGCGCGTCACGATGGACCTCGACAACACGGAGATCTCCGCGCGGGCGCTGCCGGCCTCCGGCTCGAAGCACGCGGCGGATCTCGAGGCGCGCTTCGCGGCGTTCATGACCAAGTACCGCTCGCTGATCGGCGAGCAGGACTCCCTCGAGTCCCTCGGCAAGAAGCAAACCTCCACGAGCGAGGTGCGCAACCGCGCCGAGGCCTTTGCCTCCTCGGCCGACGAGCTCGACGCTGTGGACGACACGATCGCCGCCGCGGCGGCGCTGTACGCCCGCACCGAGGGATGGCACGCCGCGTGGCGCCTGCAGGTGCAGCCCCTGGAGGAGGACCTGGCCGGCGTGCCCGCCATTGTGCAGGAGGGCGCCAACATGAATTTCGGCTTCTTCGGCAGCCGCGAGCGCGAGGGCATCATGGCCTCCGCCACCGCGAGCCTGGACGCCTGGCTTCCCACCGCCACCGCCCGCGTCCAGGAGCTCAACACCGCGATGGAGGCAGGCACCATGGAGGTGGACGCCGCCCTGGATCGGCTCGCCGCACTGCGCGGCGAGCTCTCCCAGCAGCTCCAAAGCTTTGCCTCCGCGCAGATCTCCGCCTACGCCAAAACCGAGCGCGAGCGCGAGACGATGCAGGAGCAGATGGACGACGCGCAGACAAGCTCACGGCGCAACCGCGGCTCCATCCTGGACCTCACGACGCCACGGATCTTCTGGTCCTCCTTCGGATACTCCCGCGGCTACAGCTCTGGCGTGAGCAGCGTGCAATCCTCGCGGTCCTCCTCGTCCTCCTCCGGCGGTTCCACCACCGGCTACTCCGGCGGCGGGGGCAGCTTCTCAGGGTCCGGTTCCTCGTCTCGCTTCTGAGCCAGCGGCCGCGCCCGCGTACGGCCGCGGGGCGGCGTGGGGCCGGCATGGATCGGCGCGGGGCCAGCGCTCGGCTGGCACGGCACCTCCGCGGCGTTGATGCGAGTATGGGGGCATGCGTTTGTGGAGCGTGCACCCCCGGTACCTCGACCCGGCCGGCCTCGTGGCCTGCTGGCGCGAGACCCTGCTGGCCCAGAAGGTGCTCCGCGGCCTGACGCGCGGCTACAGAAACCACCCGCAGCTGCACCGCTGGCGCGAGCAGCCCGACCCGGTGGAGGCCGTGGGCGCGTACCTGCACTTCCTCCACGCCGAGGCCACGGCGCGCGGCTATCGCTTCGACGCCTCGCGCATCGCGCTGCCGCCGGCGGATCCGGAGCGATGGCTCGGCGCGATGACGGTGAGCGAGGGTCAGCTCGCACTGGAGCGCGACCACCTGCGCGCCAAGCTGGAGGCCCGTTCCCCGCTGCTCCTCCCCGGCCTCGACGAGGTGGCCGCACCCCACCCGCTCTTCCGCACCGTGCCCGGCCCCGTCGCCGCATGGGAGCGGGCCTGAACCTCCCAGAATTTTCCCAGCGTGCAAAGTTGCACACAGTGCAGAGATTCTGACAGGCTGAGGGGGTGCCCCTTTCCAGCGCCTTCTCCCCCCTCAGTGATCCACCTTCCCGGCGCGAGCTAAACCGCCTCGCCACCCGCTCCGCCATCACCGGCACGGTGCTGAGCCTGGCGGAGACCGAGGACTTCTCCACCGTCACGGTGGAGCGCGTCGCGGAGGAGGCGGGCGTCTCGCGCCGCACCTTCTTCAACTACTTCCGCTCGCTCGAGGAGGCCCTCCACGAGCCGCTGCGCGAGCTCGTCGCCCGCACCGCGGTGCGCATGGAGGCCCAGGACCCCACCGGGACCGACATCCTCGGCCTGCTCTCGCGCACGCTGGACGAGGTGCTCTCGCTCGAGCTCCTCGAGCCCACGGCCCGCGTCCTGCTCATCACGAGGGACAACCCCGAGCTGCGCGAGGCCGGCCTGCGCACGTGGGACGACTGCGTCCGCTCGCTCATCCCCCCGGCCGGCGAGGGCACGCCGGCCCTGCGCCTCTACCTCTCCACGCTCGTGCGCAGCGCCATCGCCGTGGCGCAGGCCGCCTTCGAGACGTGGGCGGAACGGCTCGTCCAGCCCCTCACCGAGGACGAGGTCATGCGCCTGCGCGGCCTCGTTGCCCAGGGCCTCGGCCTCCTCGGCGACGGCTTTGCCTTGCCGCCGTGGCTCACCCCCGAGGACCTCGCCTCGTGTCCGCCGCTGCCCACGCCGGCCCCCGACGGCGCCCCCGCCTCCCCCACCGCTTCGACCGGCGCCCAGCGCGCCTGAACCCAAGGACCTCTCCCCATGGCTTCCTTCCTGTATCGCCTCGGCACGCTCGCGGCGCACAAGCGCTGGTGGTTCCTCTCCGCCTGGCTCGTTGTCCTGCTCGTCATCGGTGGCTCGGCCGGCGCCTTCATGGGCAAGCTGAGCAACTCCTTCTCCATCCCGGGCACCGAGACCCAGCTGACGCTGGACAAGATGCGCGAGGAGATCCCCGAGCTGGCCGGCGGCCAGGGCAATGTGGTCTTCCAGACCAAGGAGGGCACGTTCACCGCCGAGCAGAAGCGCACCATCCAGGACTCGCTCCAGGAGCTCAAGGACAAGCAGCTCGTCGTCGGCGCCCTCGACCCCTTCAGCACGCAGAAGACGCTCGACGAGGCCGAGGGCAAGGTCAAGGACGGCGAGGCGGAGATCGCCGCGAACGCCAAGAAGCTCGAGGACGGCAAGCAGGCGCTGGCCGAGGCCAAGCAGAAGCTTGCCGACGGCAAGGCGCAGATCGCCAAGAACGAGCCGGAACTCGCCAAGGCCAAGGCACAGCTGGAGGAGGGGCAGCAGCAGCTGGACGCCGGCCGGACCAAGCTCGCCGCCGGCGAGAAGGAATACAACGCCGGCCTGGCGCAGTACAAGAGCGGTGCGGCCCAGTTGGCCGCCGCGCAGGCCAAGGTGGACGCCGGCCAGAAGCAGTACGACGCCGGCCGGCAGGAGCTCAAGGACGGCCGGGCCAAGCTCGCCGCCGCCCGGCAGCAGCTCGACGCCGGGCAGGCCAAGTACGACGCGGGCGCCAAGGAGTACGCGGCGGGCAGCAAGGCCCTCGAGGCCAAGCGCCCGGCCTACGAACAGGGCAAGGCGGCCCTCCCCTCGCTCAGCGGCGAGCAGAAGGTCGCCGTCGAGCAGCAACTCGCCGAATTCGAGGCCGCCGAGGCCAAGCTGGCCGCCGCCCAGCAGCAGCTGACCGCCTCAAAGCAGCAACTCACCGAGGGCGCCGCCCAGATCAAGAGCAACGCGGCCAAGCTCGCCACGGCCGAACAGCAGCTCGCCACGGCCAAGGAGCAGCTCGACGCCGGGCGCGCCCAGATCGCACAGAAGCAGCCCCAGCTCACGGCGGCCAAGGCCAAGCTCGACGCCGCCGCGAGCGAGCTGGCCGCCGGCCGCGCCGAGCTCGCCGCGAGCGGGAAGAAGCTCGCAGAGGGTCGGCAGCAGTACGAGGACGGCGCGGCCCAGCTCGCCGCCGCCAAGCAGCAGATCGCCGAGGGCGAGAAGAAGATCCCCGCGAGCGAGAAGGAGCTGGCGGACGGGGAGAAGAAGCTCGCCGAGGCGCGCACGCAGCTGGCCCTCGGCCAGCGCACGGCCGACGCGGGCCAGGGCATGCGCTTCGTCTCGGCCGACGGCACCACGGCCGTCTCCAACCTGCAGTTCGAAGGCCAGGCCGAGGCCATCAGCCCCGCCGACCGCCAGAGCCTGCAGGACATCCTGAACCGGGTCACGTCCCAGGGCGTCGAGGTGCTCTATTCCAAGGAGATCGTCTCCGACCTGAACTCCTTCTTCGGGCCGGGCGAGGCGATCGGCATGATCATCGCCGCCATCGTCCTCTTCGTCATGATGGGCACCTTCGTGGCGGCCGGCCTGCCGCTGCTCATGGCCGTCATCGGCGTGGGCGCCGGCGTGGGCGGCACCCTGGCCTTCTCCTCGCTCGTGGAGATGGCCTCGATCACCCCGGCGCTGGCCCTCATGCTCGGCCTCGCGGTGGGCATCGACTACTCGCTCTTCATCATGCACAGGCACCGCAAGCAGATGCTGGCCGGCATGCCTGTGATCGAGTCCATCGGCACGGCCGTGGGCACCTCCGGCAACGCCGTGGTCTTCGCCGGCCTGACGGTCGTCATCGCCCTGGCCGCCCTCGTGGTCCCCGGCCTGCCCTTCCTCTCCATCCTCGGCCTCTCCGCGGCAGCCACCGTGGCGCTCTCGGTGCTCGTCTCCCTGACGCTGCTCCCGGCGATCCTGGGCTTCCTCGGCCGGCGCATGGTCTCCAAGCGGGCCTGGCGCAAGGCGGAGGCGAGCCTCGCCTCCCAGGCCGCCCAGGCGGCGTCGGGCGGTGCAACGCCCGACGCCGGGGTGGCCAGCGCCGCGGCCGCCACGCCCCGGCGCGGCTGGGCCGCGTTCACGACGCGCCACCCGTGGCTCGTCACCGCGGCCTCCGTGCTGCTGCTCGCGGCCATCGCCCTGCCCACCGCCCAGCTGCGCACGGCGCTGCCGGACGGCAATCAAGAGGCGTACGGTTCCTCGGCCCAGCGCGCCTACCAGGTGACCTCCGAGCGCTTCGGCGGCGGCTTCAACGGGCCCATCCTGGCGCTCGTGCACCTGCCGGAGGGGCTCTCCGAGGACGAGGCACAGAACAAGCTGCTGGACGTGGCGGACGAGCTGCGCCAGACCGAGGGCGTCGTGGCGGTCATGCCGGCCGCCACCAACGACGACCGCAGCTACGGCGCGCTGCAGATCGTGCCGACGGACGGGCCCTCCTCCGCCTCCACGGAGCAGCTCGTGCACGATCTGCGCGAGAAGACCCCTGGCATCGGCGCCTCGACCGACACCACCGTGGCGCTCACGGGCCAGGTCACGGCGCAGATCGACGTCTCGGAGAAGCTCGCCGACGCGCTGCCGCTCTACCTGGGCATCGTGGTGGGCCTCTCGCTCATCCTGCTGCTGCTCGTCTTCCGCTCCATCGTGGTGCCGCTCCTGGCGACGGCCGGCTTCCTGCTCTCCCTCGCGGCGGCGTTCGGCGCCACCGTGGCGGTCTACCAGTGGGGCTGGCTCGGCCCAGTGTTCGACGTCCACGTCACGGGACCGATCATGAGCTTCCTGCCGATCCTGCTCACGGGCATCCTCTTCGGCCTGGCCATGGACTACCAGGTGTTCCTCGTCTCGGCGATGCGCGAGGCCTACGCCCACGGCGCCGACCCGCGCGAGGCGGTCAAGGCCGGCTTCCGCAGCTCGGCCCCGGTGGTCACGGCCGCGGCGCTCATCATGACGAGCGTGTTCGCCGGGTTCATCTTCAGCCACCTCGCGATGATCCGACCGATCGGCTTCGCCCTGGCTGTGGGCGTGCTGGCCGACGCCTTCGTGGTGCGCATGACGCTCACCCCCGCGGTCATGACCCTGCTCGGCAAGCACGCCTGGTACATCCCGAAGTGGCTGGATCGAATCCTGCCGGACGTGGATGTGGAGGGAGCCAAGCTGCTCGCGCGCCACGGTTCGCCGGCGCGGCCGGAGGACTCCGTCGACGACGCCGCCCCGGCCGACGCGCCCGAGGGCGACGAGGAGGCCCTCGCCGGGGCCGCTCGCTAGGTGCCTTGCCGGCCCGCTTGTTCCGGGGCGTGGGGCACGGGTTCGGCGGGGCGGAGGCCCGGGACCACGCCCCGGACAGGCGCTCGTGCGTGACAAGAAGGCGGCCCGCGTATCCCCCAAGATTCACGCGGGCCACCCCTGGCCGTTCTCGTTCTCGCCGCGGATCAGCGCTTCGGGTCGATTGACCGTTGAATTTACACAAGCTCGCGACTTAAGACAACGAAGCGGGCGTCCCCCATTGATATTCTTCCGCTTACATCAAGCGCCTTTTACGATGGGGCCATGGATTCAGCGGTCACCTTGCATCGTTCCCGGCTGGCGGAGCTGCCGGCCACCACGTGGCACCGCATCACCACCCTCCGCCAGAACGTGTTTGTCGTGGAGCAGGAGTGCGCTTACCCCGACCTGGACGAGCGTGACGACGAACCGGGCGCCGAGCACCTGTGGCTCCAGGAGGCGGATGGCTCGGTGCTCGCGACCCTTCGACTCCTGCACGAGGACGGCGGCGCGGCCCGCCGGATCGGCAGGGTGGCCACCCGCCGCGACGCCCGCGGCCGCGGCCTCATGGCTCGCCTGCTCACGGCTGGCATCGAGGCCTGTTCGGGACGCGCGATCGAGATCGAGGCGCAGGCTCACCTGCAGGGCTGGTACGAGCGCTTCGGCTTTGCCGTCTCCGGCGCCGAATTCCTCGAGGACGGGATCCCCCACGTGCCCATGGTGCGCCCCGCCGAGCGGAACCCCGGTACCCGCTGACGCGCGTGCCGTCGTGCCGTCGTGCCCTAGGCTGTGCCTACCACGGCGCCGACCGCGACGCCGCCCCCCAGCACCCGAGGCAAGGACCACCATGTCACGCATGATCTTCGTCAACCTGCCGGTGTCCAATCTGGACGTGGCGGACGCCTTCTACGACGGCCTGGGGTTCACCAAGATCGGCCCCTTCTCCAACGACGTCGCGAGCGCGTGGCGGGTCGAGGAGAACATCTGGATCATGCTCCTGCTGCCCGGCTTCTACTCCACGTTCCTGCGCGAGGGCGACCAGCCGAGCACCCCGAGCGGCACCCAGCAGAAGCTCACCGCCCTCTCGGCCGACTCGCGCGAGGAGGTCGACGCCTTCGTGGCCGCCGCCGCCTCCCACGGTGGACGCGTCTACCGCCCCGCCCTCGAGGAGGCCCCGGGAATGTACGGGGCCGCGGTCAAGGACCCCGACGGGCACGTGTGGGAAATCATGTGGATGGACGCGTCCGCCATGCAGCCCTGAGCTGTCGGTTCCCACACCACGACGGCGCGGGGAGGGGTGCATGCACCCCTCCCCGCGCCGCGTTTCATCCGCCGCCCCCTACGGGGCCGGGTGCCAGCGCTTGAACTTGCGGTACTGGTTCACGAGCGATGCGGCGATGTAGAACCACCGCCGAGGATGCGTCTCCGCCCGGTAGACGAGCGGGTGGGAGTGCCCGCCGCGCTTGAAGAGACGCTTGATCGTGGGGTGCAGATCGGCCGGGACGTAGCGGCGCAGCAGGGACTGAGGCAGCACCGAGTAGAGGTGCTCGTTCGTGGCGTGGACAAAGTCCTCACTCTGTTTGAGTCCACCCTCGAGGAACTCCTCCACGTAGAAGCGGGCCACATTGTGCCCCGCGGCCGTGACGTAGAAGTGGTTGCGGCCCAGGCGCGGGTTGAGCTCGAAAAAGCGGTAGGAGCCATCGCGCGGGTCGAACTTGAGGTCGAACATGGCAAAGCCGCGCCAGCCGAGGTCCTGCAGCACACGGCGGCCGGTCTCGACGATCTCGGGGTAGGCGCCAGAAACGATGGCAGCCGAGTTCCCCAGGGCGCCGGGGGCATGCTCCTCCACCACCACACGGCCAGCGGAGCCGAAGCGCACGTTCCCCGCCCGGTCGGCGAAGAAGGTCACGAGGTGCATGCCGGAGTCGGGGCCGGGGATGAGGTCCTGGACCACGAGGCCAGCGGTATACCCGGCGCCCTCCGCGGCGGCGGCGAGCGCCGTCAGTTCGGCCTCGGAGGCAACGGTGTGGACCTTCTTTTGCCCGGGAAACTCGACGTCGTGCCAAGCAACCGAGTCGGAGGCCTTGACGATGGCGGGATAGCCCACGCCGGCGGCGCGCGCGGCGGCCGGGCCGTCCTCGCCCGCATGCACCACGGCCGTGGCGGGCGTGGGCACACCATGCTCGGCGCAGAGGGCGTCAAAGCCCTCCTTGGTCGTGACGGCCAGCAGCGGGGTGAGATCGGCGTAGGGCACCGTGGCCCAGGTCTTGAAGCGCTCGCGGTGCTCAACGATGAGGCGCGTGTGCGGGTCGTTGGAGGCGAGCAGGAGCACCCGGCGAGTGCCGTTGAGCGAGAGTCCGCGGGCCTGCGCCTCGATGAAGGCGAGGAGGCCGGCCTCGTCGGCGTGATCCGCAAAGACGCGCGGCTCCACGATCCGCGAGTGCGCCAGCAGCCCGGTCATGACCGAGGGGATCGCCACCGAGCGCACGCCGTAGGCCTCGTGGAACTCACGGGCAAGCGAGTAGGCGCCGATGTCGCCGCCCAGGATGAGGGGGACAAAGGGCTGGGAATCCTCAATGCGCATGGACTCCAGCCTACCGAGGCCCGCCGAGACGCCGCGCACATACCCCCCAGGGGTACTTGCCTAGGTACCCCTAGGGGGTATAGAGTCGCGGTATGAGCGAGCACGAACACGCAGGCCACGGCTACTCCTCCGACAAGGACGCGCTGCTCAAGCGCCTGCGCCGCATCGAGGGACAGGTCCGCGGCGTCTCGCGGATGGTGGACGAGGACAACTACTGCATCGACATCCTGACGCAGATCTCGGCCATCAACGCGGCGCTGCACAAGGTCTCCCTCGCGCTCGTCCAGGACCACATCGGCCACTGCGTCGTGGACGCCGCCGCCCGCTCCGTCGAGACGGGCGACGCCACGATCGTGGCCGACAAGGTGGAGGAGGCCGCGGCGGCCATCGGCCGCCTGCTGCGTTAGCCCCCTGCCCGCTTGACACCGGCCGGCGGCACCCGCCCGGCCGTGCGGCGTCGTGCCCTTTTCAGCGCGGATCACCTTCCGCCCCAGCAATCAGGAGTCAGTCATGAACACCACCGTCACCATCTCCGGCATGACCTGCGGTCACTGCGTCATGAGCGTCAAGGAGGAGCTCTCCGCACTCCCCGGCGTGACCGGCGTGGACGTCGACCTCGTGGCCGGCGGGCTCTCGACCGCGACCGTCAGCGCCGAGCGCGAGCTCAGCGTCCCCGAAATCTCCGAGGCGGTGGCCGAGGCCGGCTACACCGTCGTTTCCGAGAACGCCTAAGTTCTTATCCCCCCGACCCAAGGAGTTGATCGCCGTGGCCGCACGGCAGAACCCCACGCTCGAGGCGCCGGACGCCACCGCGCTGCGCGTCGTGGACCTGGACATCCAGGGCATGACCTGCGCCTCGTGCGTGGGCCGAATCGAGCGCAAGCTCGGCAAGCTGCCGGGCGTCGAGGCCAGCGTGAACCTGGCGCTGGAATCGGCCCAGGTCACCGCGCCGGCGTCCGTGAGCGATCAAGAACTCCTCGACACCGTCGCCGCCGCCGGGTACACCGCCACGCCCAAGCCGCGTGCGGGCGCCGGCGACGACGGCGACACGAGCGCCCCGGAGCGGGACGATCACCTGCTGGCGCGGTTCATCGTGGCGGCGACGCTCACCGTGCCCGTCCTCCTCGTCTCCATGGTGCCCGGCGCGCAGTTCCCGCAGTGGGGCTGGGTCGTCGCCGCGCTCACGACCCCCGTGGTCACGTGGGCGGCCTGGCCCTTCCACCGGGCGTCCGCCATCAACGCGCGCCACGGAGCCTCCACGATGGACACCCTCGTCTCCATCGGCATCGCGGCGGCCTACCTCTTCTCGCTGGGACAGCTGATCCTCGATCCGGGGCTGACGGCCCACGCCATGTGGGGCATGCCCATGGACATGGGCGAACACCAGCTCTACTTCGAGGTGGCCGCCACCGTCGCGACCTTCCTGCTCCTGGGCCGCTGGCTCGAGCACCGCGCGCGGCGTTCCGCCGCCGACGCGCTGCGCTCGCTGCTTGCCTTGGGGGCGCGCACTGCGCGCGTGGTGCACGACGACGGTTCGCTCACCGAGGTGCCGGTCGGCGCCTTGGGCGTGGGTGACGTCATCGACGTGCGCCCCGGCGAGAAGATCGCCGCCGACGGCGTCGTACTCTCCGGGCACTCCGCCGTGGACACCGCCGTCATCACGGGCGAGTCGGTGCCGGTGGAGGTGGGGCCGGACTCCCCCGTCACGGGTGCCACGATCAACACCTCCGGCAACCTGCGCGTGCGGCTGACCCGCGTGGGCGAGGACACCACCCTCGCCTCGATGGGCCGCATGATCTCGCAGGCGCAGACCGCCAAGGCGCCCATCACGCGCCTGGCCGATCGCATCTCCGCCGTCTTTGTGCCCGTCGTCCTGGCCATCGCGGCGCTCACGTTCGTGGTGTGGTGGCTGGCCGTGGGCGATGTGCGCGACGGCTTTGTTGCGGCCGTGACCGTGCTCGTCATCGCCTGCCCGTGTGCCCTGGGGCTCGCGACGCCCGTGGCGCTTGTGGCGGGCACCGGCCGCGGCTCGCAGCTGGGCATCCTGCTCTCCGGCCCGCAAGTGCTGGAGGAGGCCCGCGGCGTGAACGCCGTCATCTTGGACAAGACCGGCACCCTGACCGAGGGGCGCATGGCGTTGGCCGGCGTGGCGGTCTCCGCCCCGTCCGGTTCACCGCTGCCGGCCGGGCTCGGCCCCGAGCGCGCGCTGGCCCTGGCCGGCGCCGCCGAGGAGGGCTCCGAGCACCCCATCGCCCGGGCGATCGCCGAGGCTGCTCGCGCCGCGTCCGCGGTTGACACGTTGCCGGCCGCCGCAAGCACGGCGGCCGGTGACGCCGCCGGCTCGGGTGAACACGCGGCGTCGGGCACCCTGCTGGAAGCCACGGGCTTCGTCTCCTCCGCCGGGGGCGGCGTGGCCGCCACCGTGGACGGGAACGCCGTGGTCCTCGGCAAGGCCGATCACCTGGAGGCGGCCGGGATCCCCGTGGGGGCCGAGGCCGTCGCGGCCCTCGCCTCCGCCGAGGAGGCCGACGCCACGGCCGTGCTGCTCGGCGTGGACGGACGGGTGGGCGCGGTGCTGTCCGTGACCGACACCGTGAAGCCCAGCTCCGCCGCCGGCGTGGCCGCCCTCAAGGAGCTCGGCGTGACGCCGTGGCTCGTGACGGGCGACAACGCGGCCGTCGCCGCCGCCGTCGCGGCCGAGGTCGGGATCGCGCCGCAGAACGTCATCGCCGGTGTGCGCCCCGAGGGCAAGGTGGAGCAGGTGCGCTCCCTCCAGGCCGCCGGGCACCGCGTGGCGATGGTGGGCGACGGCGTCAACGACGCCCCGGCCCTGGCCGCCGCCGACCTGGGGCTCGCCATGGGTGCGGGCACCGATGTGGCGCGGGCGAGCGCCGACATCGAGCTCATGGGCTCGTCCGTGACGCAGGTGGCGCAGGCGATCGGGCTCTCGCGCGCCACGCTGAAGATCATTCGGCAGAACCTGTTCTGGGCGTTCGCGTACAACGTGCTCGGGCTGCCCGTGGCGGCGCTGGGGATGCTCAACCCCATGATCGCCGGCGCCGCGATGGCCGCGTCCTCGGTGATCGTGGTGACCAACGCGCTGCGGCTGCGCCGCTGGGGTCGCTGAGCGGGAGCGCGGATCCCGCCGCGCACGCACCCCGCGCGGCGGGATGCGTGCGCGCACCCCACCCGGTGCAAGGATGAGGGCATGAGCACGCCCTCCGACTACCTCCGGGTTCCCCTCACCGCCTTCCTGCGCGGGGAGGTTTTCCCGCCCTTCGAGGCCGACACCGTGCCCGTGCACGCGTGGGGGCTCTTCGAGGCCATCGACGCGGACGGCTCCCTGACCTGGGCCGAGCGCATGACCGAGGGCGCCGAGGTGGAATCGGTCTTCGCGCAGCTCAGCGGCTACCTGGGCGACCTCGCCCGCCACGACGTGTGGCTCGAGGACGACGAGGACTTCGCTCCGCTCCCCGAGGGCGACCTCCCCGAGGAGGAGGAACAGCTCGAGCTCGACGAGCGCTTCGAGGCCCTGCGCTTCATCGACCTGGATCCGGGGCTGCGCCTGACCGGCCGCTACCTCTTCCTGCTGCTCATGGACCGCGACCCAGGCACGGACTCCAACGCCGTGCTCTTCGACCGCGGCCTGAACGGCTACGAGGTCGAGGGCCTCCTGCGCGTGGCCCAGCTGCGTTTCACGGAGACGCTCTCCTGGTCCGATCCCGAGCCGGAGACGATCGTCCCCTCCGCTCCCCCGGCCCGCGGCACCTTCGGCGAGATCTTCGCCGGCTGGTCCTTCCCCGCCCTGGAGCGCGGCGTGCGCCTCACGAGCGCCTGGGCCGTCACCCAGATCGAGTTCCCGGACGGCACCGTCGACTGGGTCGAGCGTCGCACCCAGCCCCTCGAGGACGACCGCCTCGCCGGACTCCTGGCCTGGCGCGTGGCCCACCTCGAGGAATACTCCGTGGCGTCCTGGGACGACCCGGACGAGCGCCCCGGCTTCCCGAGCCCGTTCCGCCTGGACGAGGTCGAGGAGAGCTTCGAGGGCGAGGAACCGGACTACGACCCCACGCGCCGTGACGGCCCGCTTTCCCAGCGCATCGGGCGGCTCGAATGCCTCAGCCTGGAACCCGGCATGATCCCCGTGCGCACCTTCCTCGTGGCGCTCGGCACCGACGCCGACGGCGACCCGCACAGCTACCTCGCCTACGCCGCGCGCCCGTCCTGGAACGAGTCCCTCGACTTCTTCTCCGACTTCGAGGAGCTCGGCCTGCTGCGCTCCTGCCTGCGGGACCTGCTGCGCTGAGCCGGCGCCCGCCCGAGGTGACGGGCAAGACGAAGGCCCCGCACGACGTCGTGCGGGGCCTTGTCGGGTCTCCCTTGCCTCCGGCGCGGGAGACCTGGGTGCCTAGTCCTGCGGGATGAAGGCGGCCGCGAGGGCCTCGGTGCCGCGCGCCAGGAGCGCCACATCGGCGCCGACGTTGACGAAGTCGGCGCCGGCCGCGATGTAGTCCTTGGCCTGGGCCTGATCGAAGGCGTTGACGCCCACGACCTTGCCCTGGGCCTTCACATCGGCGATGACCTGCTTGACGGCGGCGACGACGGTGGGGTGCGTCTGCTGGCCCAGCAGCCCCATGGAGGCGGCGAGGTCGGAGGGGCCGAGGAAGACGGCGTCGACGCCCTCGACCGCGGCGATCGCCTTGGCGTGGCGCAGAGCCGTGGCCGACTCGATCTGCACGATGAGCGAGACGAACTCGTGGGCGCGCGTCAGGTAGTCGGGGATGCGGCCCCAGCGGGCCGAGCGGGCCAGCGCCGAGCCGACGCCGCGCACGCCGGCGGCCGGGTTGCCCGGCTGCGGGTAGCGCACGGCCTTGACGGCCTCCTGCGCCTCGGCGGCGTCGTTGACCATGGGGACCATGATCGTTTGCGCCCCGGCGTCCAGCACCTGCTTGATGAGCACCTCGGAGTTCTCCGGGACACGCACCACGGCGAGCGTGGGGTAGGCGGCGATGGCGCGCAGCTGGGCCTGGATGGACTCCAGCCAGAAGGTGCCGTGCTCGCCGTCCATGAGCAGGTAGTCGAAGCCCGCGCCGGCGCAGATCTCGGCGCTCGTGGCGCCGCCGTCGCAGATGAACATGCCGGCGACGGTGCGCTTCTCGCCCACCGAGCCGGGGCCGAAGAGGTCCTTGAAGGACGGCTGGGCGCTCAGATGAACTGGCACGTCACCACTCCCAACTGGCCGTAGTCGGCTGAGACGGTGGAGCCGGGCTGCACCCACATGGGGCGCGTGAAGGAACCGGCCAGGATGATCTCGCCCGCGCGCAGCTTGTCGCCGTGCTCACTGAGGCGGTTGGCGAGCCAGTGCACGCCGTTGGCGGGGTGGCCGAGGACGCCGGCGGCCACGCCGGTCTCCTCGATCTCCTGGTTGTTGGAGAGGATGCCGCCGACCCAGCGCAGGTCGATGGCGTCCGGCTTGACCGGGGAACCGCCCACGACCATGAGGCCCATGGCGGCGTTGTCTGCAATGGTGTCCACGATAGTGCGCCCGGCCATCTCGACGCGGGCGTCGAGGATCTCCAGGGCGGGGACCACGTACTCGGTGGCGCGCAGGACGTCGAAGATGGTGGCGTCCGGGCCCTCCACGTCATCCTTGAGCAGGAACGCGAGCTCCATCTCCACGCGCGGCTTGGTGTAGTCGGCGTGGTTCAGGACGCAGCCGGACTCGCGGACCATGTCCTTGAAGATGACGCCGTAGTCGGGCTCGGTGATGCCCGTGGCGTACTGCATGGCCTTGGAGGTCAGGCCGATCTTGTGGCCGGCGACGACGCGGCCGGCCTCCTCGCCGCGCTGCTTCCAGATGTTCTGGACCGCGTAGGAATCGGCGACCTCCATGTCCGGGTAGCGCTGGGTGAGCAGCGGGACCGGGGTGCGGGTCTCGGCGGCGCGGACGAGCTCGTCGGCGATGGTCGTGCGGGTGGCGTGATCCAGCATCAGTTCTGTCCCTCCTTGAAGGCCTGGTACTTGGCCTTCCACTCGCCCGTGGGTGGGAAGAGCCCGTCCACGGCGTGGCCGGCCTCGACCTGCTCCAGCACCCAGGCGTCCTGCGCCTCGGCGGCCGCGGCGTCGGCGGCGACCTGGGCCACGAGGGCCGGCGGGATGACGACGATGCCGTCCGAGTCGGCCACGATGATGTCGCCCGGCTGAACGGTGGCGCCGCCGCACGCGACGGTCACATCGGTGTCCCACGGGATGTGCTTGCGGCCGAGCACCGAGGGGTGCGCGCCGTTGTGGAAGACGGGGACGTCGATGTCCTCGACGGCGGCGAGGTCGCGGACCGCGCCGTCGGAGACGATGCCGGCGGCGCCGAGCACCTGGGCGCGCGTCACGAGGATGTCGCCCATCGTGGCCGCGCCCTGCTCGCCGCGGGCCTCCATGACGAGGAAGTCGCCCTCGCGCAGGTTGTCGATGATGCGCTTCTGGGCGTTGTAACCGCCGCCCACCTGCTTGAAGAGGTCCTCGCGCAGCGGGACGTAGCGCAGCGTGCGGGCGCGGCCGATGACGCGGCGGCGGCCCTTCGTGGCCGTGAGGCCCGCGATGGTGCAGTTCTCGATGCCGGCCTTCTTGATGGAGGTCGAGAGCGTCGCGATGGCGGCGGCCTCGAGCTGGGCGCGCACCTCGGGGGTGAGGACGTCCTGCTCGGCCTCGGCGGCCAGGCCGGCGGCCTCGGCGTCGCCCCAGGCGTCGATGCGATCGGCGTCGGTGACCTTGGTGGGGTTGCCGAAGGCCTTGAAGCCCTCGGAGCCCTGCACGGCGGTGGTGACGAGCTCGCCGGTCGTGGCGCCGTTGCCGGAGACCTCGACGGAGACGACGTCGCCCGGCTGGAAGACGGAGGAACCGGCGGGGGTGCCGGTCAGGATGACGTCGCCCGGGTGCAGGGTCATCTGCTGGGAGAGGTCGGCCACGATCTGGCCGAAGGAGAAGAGCAGCTCCTGCGTGGAGGCGTCCTGCACCACGGCGCCGTTGAGCTTGGTGACGACGCGGAGGTGCTCGGGATCCAGGCCGGCGGCCGGCAGCAGCACGGGGCCGAAGGGCGTGAAGCCGTCGCCCGACTTGGAGCGGATGTTGGAGCCCTTGTCCGCGTACTTGATGTCCTGGATGCCCAGGTCGTTCGAGGCGGTGATCCAGCCGACGTGCGCCCAGCCCTCTTCGGGGGTGATGCGGCGGGCGGTGCTGCCGATGACGAGGGCGATCTCGCCCTCGAACTGCAGCAGCTCGGTCTCGGCGGGGCGCTCCACGCTGTCGCCGGAGAGCGAGAGCGAGGACGTGGCCTTCATGAAGTACGAGGGGTACTTGGGGGTGCGGCCGCGCTGCTCGGCGCGGGAGCTGTAGGAGAGGTGCACGGCGAGGACCTTGCCGATCCCGTCCAGCACCTCCTGCGTCACGGGCACGGTGGCGGTGGTGTCGGTGGGGAACACGGGCGATCTCCTTCGAAGCGGCGTGCGGTCTCCCTAGATCGTATACGAAATCCGATGATGTGGGTCATAACAGCCGAGATGCGTCACGCAGGGGCGTCACGCCACCCAGTTTGCCCCATCACCCCTTGTGCCCGGCGTCACACTCGCGTAGCTTAACGCTCACTTAATCGTTTCACTGAAACGATTAGCCAGTGCAGCCCACCCACATGAGGAGACCGCCACCATGAAGCGCCAGCTCGCAGCCGCCGCGTCCATCGCCGTCCTCGGCCTATCCCTGACCGCCTGCTCCGGCGGCTCCTCCAGCGGTGACGGCGGTGGCGACACCGGGACCATCACCTACGCCATCTGGGACGAGAACCAGAAGCCGGCCATGGAGCAGATCGCCCAGACGTTCGAGGCGGAGAACCCCGGCGCCAAGGTCGAGATCCAGCTGACCCCCAACAGCCAGTACTGGACCAAGCTGCAGACCGCCATGAGCGGCGGCAACGGCCCAGACGTCATGTGGATGAACGGCCCGCAGTTTGGCCTCTACGCCTCGGAGGGCCAGCTCGCGCCCCTCGAGGACACCGGCCTCGACAAGGCCAACTACCCCTCCTCTCTGACCGACCTCTACACCTTCGACGGCAAGCTCTACGGCGCCCCCAAGGACTTCGACACGGTGGCGCTTTGGTACAACAAGGACCTCCTGAAGAAGGCGGGCGTCGACGTCCCCACCACGTGGGCCGAGATGCAGTCGGCGGCCAAGAAGCTCACCACGGGGGACGTGAAGGGCTTCGCCGCAGCCAACTACACGCAGGAAAACGTCTACGACGTCATCGCGCAGGCGGGCGGAGAGGTGATCAGTGCCGATCACAAGACCTCGGGCTATGGCTCGCCGCAGGCCCTCGAGGGCGTGAACTACCTGCTCTCCTTCATCAAGGACGGCTCCTCCCCCACGGCCCAGCAGATGGTCGACACCCTGCCGGAGGATCAGTTCATGGCGGGCAAGGTCGCCATGATCTACATGGCCTCCTACGAGGCGCTGCCCTTCAGCCAGTCCTCCGTGGCCAAGAGCATCGATGTCGCGCCGCTGCCCGAGGGCCCGGCGGGCAACCAGTCGGTCATCCACGGCCTGGCCAACGTGGCCAACGCCAAGAGCAAGCACCTCACCCTCGCCAAGAAGTTCGCCGCCTACGCCTCCGGCGAGGAGGCCTCCAAGCTGCAGGCCGACACCGGAACCGTCATCCCCGCCTACAACGGCACGCAGGACGCCTGGGTGAAGTCCATGCCGCAGTACGACCTCCAGGTCCACCTCGACGCTGTGGACGGCTCGGTCCCCTACCCGATCTCCCTGCGCCGCTCCGAGTGGAGCCAGCTGGAGAAGGACGCTCTGCCGCAGATCTGGGCCAAGCCCGAGACGGCCGAGGCGGGCCTCAAGCAGCTCGGCGCCGACATGCAGGCCAAGCTGGACGCCGAGAACGAGTAGTCCTCTCATGTCCCAAGCCAGCATCCAAGCGAGCCTCGACTCGCCACTGAGCCCCGCGGCGTCGGGCACTGCGGACGGTGCGCTCCGCTCCGCCCGCCGCGGCGGGGGCGCGGCGCACCGCGCCCCCCTCAAGGCCGGCAGCGCCAGCCCGAACGGCCGCAAGGGCGCCAAGGCGCCCGGCCAATCCGCCTGGTGGGCCCTCCTCTTTGTGGGGCCCACCGGCATCGGCCTCGCCATCTTCTACCTGTGGCCGGCCCTGCGGACCTTCTACCTGTCCTTCACCCACACGGGGGCCTTCGGCGGTTCCAGCTGGGTGGGGCTGGAGAACTACCAGAAGCTCCTGAGCAACCCGGCCCTGGGCCAGGCCCTGGCCAACACGGCGATCTACACGCTCATCTCCCTGCTCGGCATCCCGCTGGCCATGGTGGTGGCCGCCCTGCTGAACACCAAGGGCTTGAAGGGACGCGGCATCTACCGCACCCTCTACTTCCTGCCCGTCGTGACCATGCCGGCCGCCGTCGCCATCGTCTGGCGCATGATCTACAACGGCGACTACGGCGTGCTCAATCAGTTCCTCGGGCTCTTCGGGGCCCACGGCACCTCGTGGCTGACCAACCCGAACACGGCCCTCGTGGCCATCGCCGTGGTGGGCATCTGGGCCGGCCTCGGCCAGAACGTGGTCATCTTCCTGGCCGGCCTGCAGGGCGTGCCGGCGGAGATGCTCGAGGCCGCCGAGTTGGACGGCGCCGGACCGGTGCGCCGCTTCATCCACATGGTGATCCCCATGATCTCCCCGAGCGTCTTCTTCGTCTCGGTCATGTCCATCATCGGCTCGCTGCAGGTCTTCGACCTCGTCTTCGTGATGATGGGCCAGAACAACCCGGCCATGCCGAGCGTCAAGACCGTGGTCTACCTCTTCTACGAGGCGGGCTTCATCAACCACGACCAGGGCACCGCCGCGGCGATCGCCTTTGTCCTGCTGATCCTCATCCTCGTGATGACCGTCCTGCAGTTCGCGATGCAAAAGAAGTGGGTGCACTATGAGTGAGCTCGCGAGCCCTCCCGTGCCGGCCGTCGCGGCGGCCGCGGCCGCCCCGTCCGCCGGCGGGCGGGGACAACGCACGACGTCGGGTCGAGAGGTGAGCGCGCGACGTCGCCAGCCGTGGGCCGTCCACGCCGTCCTCATCCTGGGCGTCGTGGCGATGGTCTTCCCCTTCGTGTGGCAGCTGCTGACCTCGTTCAAGAACTTCGCGGGTGCCACCGCGATCCCCGTGCAGTGGATCCCGCAGCCGTGGGACTTCTCCAACTTCGGCAAGGTCTTCGAGGCCATGCCGTTCGGGCAGATGTTCGTGAACTCGCTGCTGCTCACGGTGGCCCGCACGGCGGGCCAGGTGGTGCTGTGCACCATGGCCGGCTACGCCTTTGCCCGCATGCACTTCCCCGGGCGCAACGTGATCTTCCTGCTCTTCCTCTCCGTGCTCATGGTCCCCGGCCAGCTCTTCCTGCTGCCGCAGTACGAGATCATGCAGTCCCTCGGTTGGCTCGACACGCTCAAGGCGATCATCGTCCCCGGGCTCTTCTCGGCCTTCGGCACGTTCCTCATGCGGCAGTTCTTCATGTCCATGCCGAACGAGCTCGAGGAGGCGGCCCGCCTGGACGGCGCCAACCAGTGGCAGGTCTTCTGGCGCGTCATGCTCCCGCTGGCCAAGCCGGGCATCATCGCCCTGACCGTGTTCACCGTGCTGTGGAGCTGGAACGACATGCTCTGGCCGCTCATCGTCACGAGCGATCAGGCGAAGATGCCGCTGTCGGTGGGCCTGACCCAGCTGGTTGGCCTGCACATGACGAACTACCCGGTGCTCATGGCCGGCTCGCTGCTGGCGACCATCCCCATGGTCGTGGTCTTCATGTTCCTGCAGCGCCAGTTCATTCAGGGCATCGCCTTCTCCGGTTCCAAGGGCTAGAGCGGGAAGAATCTGTCCATGACTCCGAGCAACGCCACCCGCCCCACGCTGCGCACCGTTGCGGCGGCGGCCGGGGTGTCCACCGCCACCGCCTCCTATGTGCTCAGCGGCAAGGACGCCTCCATTCCGGCCGACACCGCCGCCCGCGTCCTCACCGCGGCCAAGGAGCAGGGCTACCGCCCCAATCGTGCCGCCCGCGCCATGCGCACCGGCCGCACGGGGCTCGTGCTGCTCTCGCTGAACATGATGTCCGACCCGTGGTCGCTCGGCGTGAGCGAGTCGGTGGGCCAGCGGGCGGCCGAGAACGGGCTGGCGGCGCTCGTGCAGGCGCACGGGGCGTGGTTCGACACCATCACGCAGGTGCAGCCGGATGTTGCCTACGTGGACTCGCCGGCCGAGGACGCGGAGACCACGCGGCAGCTCGGGCGCCTCGTGGCGGCGGGCCAGCGGCTCGTCGTCTTCAGCGAGCGCCTCGAGCCGGCCGGGTTCGACGTGGTGCGCTCGGCGGCGGCGCCCGGCAGCGAGCTGGCGCTCGGCGAGCTCCTCGAACACACCGGGGACGTCGCGTTCCTGACGCCGGCCGGCACGGTCGAGCTCAGCCGCGAGCGGCGCACCCGGTACACGCCGTACCGGGAGGCCGTGGAGCAGGGGCGGGTGGAGCGTGACCTGACCACGCTCTACGACGGGAGCCGCGCCGGGGCGTTCCGCGCCGCCGTCGGGCTCTTGGAATCCTCGCGGCGCCCGGCCGCCATCGCCGCCAACACCGACTACGCGGCACTTGCCGCGATCTCCGCCGCCCAGTTCCTGGGCCTCAAGGTGCCGGAGGACCTCCTGGTCACCGGCCTCGGCAACACCGACGAGGGCGCGCTGTCCACGCCCTCGCTCACCTCGGCCGGCCCCGAGGACTTCTACGAACGCCAGGCGCGGATCGTGGTCGACGCCGCCGCCCGGGATCTCGGGGACGGCACCGTCCACGAGTTCGAGTGGCTCCTGCACCGCCGCGCCTCCACCACACCACCCGACCCACGCGGCGCCTGAGCCGCTGGCCGTCCCCGCCGCGGCGGGCGCGGCGGTCGTCACTGCAAGAAAGAGGGATCTCCCGCATGAACACCCTGCGCATCGGCCTCATCGGCTACGGGCAGCGAGCCCGGCTCTCCGAGGAGCTCTACCGCGAGGGCAACGACGCCGTCGTGAGCGCCGTCTGCGAACCGAGCGAGCGCGGCCAGGCGGCCGCCCGCGAGCGCTTCCCCGACGCCCTCATCACCGCGTCCCTCGCCGAGGTGCTGGCCAGCGAGGTGGACGCCGTCATGGTCTTCACCCCGGATGACCTGCACGCCGCGCCCGTGATCGCCGCGCTGGAGGCGGGCAAGGCCGTCTTTACGGAGAAGCCGCTGGCCATCAGCCTCGAGGACACCGACGCCATCCTGGCCACGGCCCAGCGCACGGGAAGCCGCCTCTACGTTGGCCACAACATGCGCCACATGCCCGTCATCACGCTCATGAAGCGCCTCATCGACGAGGGAAGCATCGGCGAGGTCAAGGCCATCTGGTGCCGCCACTTTGTGGGCCACGGCGGCGACTACTACTTCAAGGATTGGCACGCCGATCGCCGCCGGACCACCGGCCTGCTGCTGCAGAAGGGCGCGCACGATCTGGACGTGATCCATTGGCTCGCCGGCGCGTACACGGGCTCGGTCGCGGCCATGGGGGACAACGTGCTCTACGGGCAGATCCAGGATCGCCGAGACCGCAGCGACGAGCGCATGGGCGACTGGTTCTCGCTGGAGAACTGGCCGCCGGAGTCCCTCACGGGCCTGCACCCCGTGGTGGACGTCGAGGACATCAGCCAGGTCAACATGCGCCTGACCAACGGGGTCTTTGCCAACTACGAGCAGTGCCACTTCACGCCGGACTACTGGCGCAACTACACGGTGATCGGCACGCGGGGGCGGATCGAGAACTTCGGCGACGAGGCCGGGGAGAAGGTGGGCCTCTGGGATCACCGGCACCGCGGCTATTCGGCCCCCGACCGGGAGTTCGAGATCCCCGCGGAGGAGGGCGGCCATGGCGGCGGCGACTCGCTGCTCATCAAGGAGTTCCTGCGCTTTGTGCGCGAGGGCGGCGTGACGTCCACGAACCCCGTGGCGGCGCGCGAGGCCGTGGCCACGGGCGTGCTCGCCACGCAATCGCTGCGCGGGGACGGCTCGGCGCTGCGCGTGCCGCAGCTCCCGGCGGAGCTCGTGGAGTACTTCGAGCGCGGCCAGGCGTAGTCGGAGCGGAGGGTGCCGCGGCGCCGGCCGTTGGCGCGTGACGCCGCGGCACCCCGAGTCCACGAAAAAAATGGTCCGCGTTTGACCCCTCTCGATGAACCAAACGCGGACCAACTGAGCCGTTCGCGGACCAGCGCGAACCGCCCAGAGTCTTGAAGCGGCCTTAGGCGAAGCCGCGCCCCTTGATCCAGTACGCCTGGGCGTGGACCGAGGATCGGGGCGTCCCGGCGGCCTTGAGGACCGCCTTAAGCGCGGAGACCCGAGAGCGCTCGAGCCCCGCCCAGACGAAACCGCCCTCCTGAGGGGAAGCGGAAGAAAAGGCGGCCACCGGATCCTCGGTGATGACCACCCGGGCGCCTGGGGCACTCAGGAGGCCTGCGACGTCGTGCCCTTGGGCGTCCAAGAACACGCGGATCTCGCGGGATCCGGCAGCCAAGTGTTCGCAGATCGCCTCCACGGCGGGAAGCGAGCTGGTGTCGGCGAGCAGCGTGAGCGGTTCGGTGCCGCCCAGGTGCTCCTTGGGCCGGGAGAACGAGATCACGACCTCGGCTCCCGGCCGGACGGCCCGTGCCCACGCACTGGCCGGGCCGTCCGGGGAGTGCAGGACCACGTCAATGTCGAACCAGCCACCCTCATAGCTGAATCCGGCGACGGTGTACCCGCGTTGCCGCAGCAGGCCTCCCTTGGAGGAATCCGGCACCCACAGCCTGATCCACTCCCCCGGGTGCCCGTCGAAGGACTCGACGAGCTCGGGAGCCGAGAACCTGATCCGCTTCAGCCACGGACTCCTCGTGCTCACGCCGACCACCCTGGCGTGGTGTTCGGCGATCCGCAGGAGGCGCATATATCCGCGCTGGGCATTCACTGGCACTCGTTTTTGCTCCCTCTCGGTTGCTGACAAGTAAGACCTTACGGAAATAAGAAACGCTTGTCTAGCGTTATTTCCGGCTTCGTCTTCCGGGGACACGAAAGGCGGCCCCTCACCGTGCGGTCAGGGGCCGCCGTGCGGCGGTGTCCGGCGGATCCTGCGCCCGACGGCGGGGGTTCGCCGACCAGCGCTCGCCTCACCTACCAGCCCTCGCTCAGCACCCGATCGATCTGGGCCACGGCGAAGTCGGCCGACTCCTCCGAGAGGCACAGCGGCGGCTTGATCTTCAGGACGTTCTGACGCTCGGACGTGGGCTGGACGATGACGCCCAACTCGCGCAGGCGCTCGCAGATCGCGGCCGTCTCCGCGGCCGCCGGTTCGAGCGTCTGCGGATCGCTCACGAGCTCCAGCCCCAGGTAGAGCCCGGCGCCGTGCACCATCGAGGCCAGCGCGTGCTTGTGGACCAGGCCCTGCAGCCCCGCGCGCAGGCGCTCGCCCACCCGCAGGGCGTTGCCCTGCAGGTCCTCGGCCTCCATGGCGTCCAGCACGGCCTGGCCCACGGCGCAGGAGAGCGGCGAGCCGCCGGCCGAGGAGAAGAACATGCCGTCCCGACCCAGGGCCTCCGCGATCTCGCGGCGCGTGATGACGGCGCCGATCGGGAAGCCGTTGCCCATGGGCTTAGCGATCGTGATGAGGTCCGGCGTGACGCCCTGCAGCTCGAAGCCCCAGAAATGGCTGCCCATGCGGCCGAAGCCCACCTGCACCTCGTCCGCGATGCACAGGCCGCCCTGGGCGCGCACCGCCGCGTAGACGCCGGCCAGGTAGCCCTCCGGCAGCAGCACGCCGCCGGCGTTGCCGAGCACCGACTCACAGATGAACGCGCCCACGGGCGTCCCGGACTCCGCCCACCCGGCCAGCGCCGCGGCGGCGTCCGCCGCGTAACGCTCCCCCGCGCCCTCGCCCGTGTAGGCGCCGCGCAGGGGGTGCGGAACGTCGAGCACTTTGACCCAGCCGGGCAGGGAGGCGAGGGCGTGCGGGGAGTCGTAGGCGCTCGTCGTGACGGCATCGGCGCCGGCCGTCCAGCCGTGATAGGCCTCGCGCAGCGCCGCGACCTCGGCGCGCCCCGAGGCGGCGCGGGCCAGCTTGAGCGCCAGGTCCACGGCCTCCGAACCGGAGTTGACGAAGAGCACCGTATCGAGGCCCTCCGGCGCGAGGTCGGCGAGCCGCTGCGCGTACTCGCCCAGGCCCCGGTAGAGGAAGCGCGAGTTGGTGTTGAGCAGGCCCAGCTGCCGCGTCGCGGCGGCGCGCACGCCCGGATGGGAGTGGCCGATCCCCGTGACGTTGTTGACCAAATCGACGTAGGATCGACCCGCGGTGTCCACGAGGTGGTGGCGCCAGCCGCGCTCCACCTGCATGGGGTCCTCGTAGTACTTCTCCTGCGCGGAGGACTGCACGGCACGGCGCGCCGCGTACTCCTCGCGCGGACCCCGGCCGGGCGCCAGCGGCTCGACGCCGCACCACGGTGCGGGGTCGAGCACGAGGCGGCGCCAGGCGACGGCCTCGTCCGGCCGCACGGCGGCCGGGATCTCGGCCGGGTCCTCGGGGGCGGAGGGCCCCAGCCGCAAGACGGTGACGGCGGCACCCGACGGCGCGTGGCCCAGGACGGTTCCGGCGCTCACGGCGCCGGGGCGCACGGGCCGGGTGACCCCACGCAGGAGGAGGCTTTCGCCGTTGTCCAGGCGCAGGAGGACGTCCTGCGGCGCCGGGGCCCCGCCGCCCTCCGCGGTGGGATCCTCCGGCGAGGCCGGGCGGGCCGGCGCCTCGACGATGCCGGGACCGGGGGCGAGGAGCTCGCGCGGGGTGGAGTGCACGAGCGTGGCGCCGAGCGGCAGACTCGCCCCGCCCGTCGCCGAATTCACGGGCGTCAGGTCCAGCCGCGGGGCCAAGGCGTGGAGGTACACGGCGTCGGCCGAGCCGGGGCCCAGCCGGGCCTCGATCAACTCGGCGGCCACGCCGGGACGCAACCACGCGCCGTCGGACACCTGCCCCGACTCGATCCCCAGGTCGAGGACGTCGAAGCGCGGGGCGCGCGCGAAGAGCGAGCCGGTGGCCTGCGCGGCCGCGGGCGCCACCCCGGCCCGCTCGAGGACGGCGGCCGTGCCCACGGCGAGCGGGACCGAGGTCGCGGCGGCGAAGATCTCCCATTCGCCGTCCATGCGCTCGGCGGCATAGACGTTGTCGCCCTCCAGGCGCGTCTGTTCCCAGCCGCTCGCGATGAGCACGGCGGCGCGCAGCACCACGAGGGGCCAGAGCGCGCGGAGCTCGGGCTCGTCCAGGCTGATGTGTTCCAGGTAGGCGCCCACGGCCTCGAGCGTGGCGAGCGGGTCGTCGGGGCGGTGGTGCAGGAGCGAGGAGACGCTCACGGCGATCTCGGCGACGCGCCAGCCGACGGCGAGGTCGCCGAGGTCGATGACGGAGTGCGCCAGGGGCCGGCCGTCCGGGCCGGGCGCGCCGATGACGTTGTCGTCGGTGAGGTCGCCGTGGATGGGCTGGGTGGGCAAGCCGGGCGCCTGCGCCTCGACCGCCGCCCAGGCGCGCTCGGCGGCGGTCAGCACGGCGGCGCGGCGCCCGTCGTCGGGGACCGCCCCGACGAGGCGGCGCACCACGTCGATGCCGCGGCGCAGGTCCCATTGGAGATCGCGCTGCAGGCCTGGTCCGGCCAGCGTGGCGAGGGCCACGTCGACACGGCCGGCCAGCTCGCCCACCGACGCGAGCGCCGCGCGCGAGAGGTAGCCGGCGTCCACGAGGGAACCGCCGGGCAGGTACTCCATGAGGCGCGCGAAGTGGGTCATGCCGTCCGCATCGGCTATCCGCTGCAGCTGGCGCCCGTCGGCGCCGGGGAGGAAGCGGGCGGCGGGGATGCCCGCCTGCGCCAGGGCGTCCGCGGCCCGGCACTGCGCGTCCAGTTCGTCCTCGCTGAAGACCGCGTTGTCCACCTTGAGCACGCCCGCGTTGATGCCTCCCGCCGCCAGGAGGAAGTTGCGATCCTGGTTGGAGCCGAGCTCGCTCGCCGCGGCCTCCAGGCCGAAGTGGTCCCTGGCCACGCGCGCGGCGAGAGCCTCGTCCACGGCCGGGCGCTTGAGGCCGAAGCCCTGCGAGGGGAGCGGGTCCTTCAACACCGGGATCGGCGGCGGGACGCTGCCCCGATCCTGGTCTGAGCCGGGCTCGCCTGGGACGGGGGTGCGCGGGGTGGTCGGCTGGGTGCTCACGCTGCTCCTCGACGGGTGGGGGTGGTGCCGGTGGAGCGCGGCATCGCCGGGCGCCACCTCATCGTGTCCTCATCGTCGCCGGGTGTGAGCGTGTTCACAAGGGGCGGCGGTACCGTGACCGCGTGAACGCACCCCTTGATCTCCTCAACGCCACACCGCTGGCGGAGCTTCGGCGCCGCGCCCGGGTGCTGGCCCGCCTCAGCGGCACGCCCGACGCCCGGCTCGGCACCGCCACCGTGCTCGGGTGGGAGAACGGGGCCGGGGACAGCGCGGCGTGGGTGCTTCCGGGTGACGGCACGGCGCTCCTGCTGGTGCTCGACCACGAGAGCGAGCTCAACCTCTTCGTGGAGGCGGAGGCGAGCGATCAGCTGCGCATGTTCGACGGCGTGCCGGCGGGCCTGCGTTCGCTCGTCATCGGTGTGCCGGACGAGTCGGTGTTCCTCTCCCTCGGGGAGGGCCCGGCGGCCGCGCCGGTCGCGTCGGCCGTCGCCTTCCTGCACGACGGCGTGTGGTCGCTTTCCTCTGGGCTGCTCGCCTTGTGTGCGCGGCGGGAGCTGGACCCCATCGTGGACTCCGGGCTGGCCTTCTGCCTGCACGAGTACCTCTTAGGGGACGAGTTCTCCGTCGAGGCGCTCAGCGGGCGCGACCCCGAGCGCCGCTGGGGCGTCGACGCCGCGGGCGTCGAGGCGGCGTTCCGGGCGGCGGGGGCCTGAGCCGGCGCCACGCGTGGTCGGTCGGCCGCATGGCCGGCCCCGGGGCGCGCCCGCGCTCGATGGACTCAGCCGAGCTGCAGCAGCTGCAGCGCCCCGACCGATGCGGGGAGCACCGCCGCCGCGAGCACGCCGCTGCGCAGCACGTGCGGGCCCAGCTGGATCTTCACGCCCGAAGCCGAGCAACGCCAGAGCCACAGGAGCGTGGCGAGCGAACCCCACGGGGTCACGATGGAGCCGGCATTGGCGCCGATGAGCAGGGAGACGGCGCGGCCCGTGCCGTCGTCCACCCCGGGCTGCATCGCCAGGAACGCCGGCAGGTTGTTGACGAGGTTGGAGCCGAACGCCCCCACGAACGCCACGCGCAGCTGATCGGTGAAGCCGTGCCCGTCGCCCAAGAGCGAGGCGAGCCAGGCATCGAGCCCCAGCGGGCCGAGCACACGCACCACAACAAAGAGCGCGAGCACGACGAGCGCCATGACCCACGGCACGCGCAGCTTGCGCCAGGAGCGCCCGCGCTTGGCGTAGGCGATCGTGAGGACGGCGGCGGCCGCCACGGTGGGCCACGTGGGCGCCACACCGAGGCCGAAGAGCAGCGCGAGCGCGAGACACACGGCGCCGGCGAGCCACAGCATCACCGTGTCGCGCGGCTTGGGCGCGGCCGGCATGCGGAAGCGGCCCTTGAGCACGCGCGGCCAGAAGCTGGCCACCGCCACGACCGTCACGAGGCTCGCGGTCAGGGCGGGCAACCACGTCGACGCGGCGAACTGCCCCTGCAGCGGCGAGCCGTCCACGGCGTAGGAGAGCAGATTGGTGAGGTTGGATACCGGGAGCAGGAGCGATCCGGTGTTCGCGAGCCACACGGTGGTCACGGCAAAGGGCACGGGATCCAACCGCGCCCGCTTGGCCATGGCGATCGCGACCGGGGCGACGAGAACGGCGGTGGTGTCGAGGCTCAGGACGCTCGTGGTCACGAGGCACAACAGGACCAGCCCGATCCAGAGCGGCAGCACCCGCCCGCCGGAGAGCCGCAGGAGCGCGTGGCCCGCCACATCGAAGACGCCCACCCTGTCGCAAATTTCCGCCACGAGGGCGATGGCCAACAGGAAGATCAAAACGGGCAGCACGGTGGCCAGGAACTCAAGCACGTTCAAGGGTAAGTCCCGAGCCCGACACTCCCCGACCCGAGTCTCGCCGCACCGGGCGCTGCAGCGGCTTCGGCTCCGGCTCCGGCTCCGGCTCCGAGCGAGGCCAGCCTCGGTCCGGCCCTGCCCTCGCCGCACCGGGCGCCGCGGCGGCCGGGCCCCGGCCGGCGAGCGTCCGCACCCCACCCGACCACACGCCGTCGGGCGCTGGGTGTTGCCTGCCCTTTTTCACGATCCGGCGAGAAAAACCCGCCGGATCCGCACAAAGTGCAGGCATCGCCACGAGCAAAAACTCTGTGTGGCGCATCACTCGCACATCGTATATGATTTGTGACATGACCATCACGACGAGCAAGTCGCAGCGCGCGTACGACGCCATCCGGGAGCGCATCCTGGACGGCACGTACACCCCCGGGTACCGCCTGGTCCTCGGCACGCTGGCGGACGAACTCGACTGCTCGGTGGTCCCGGTGCGCGAGGCGATCCGTCGCCTCGAGGCCGAGGGCCTGGTGCACTTCGAGCGCAACGTGGGCGCCACGGTGGCCGCCGTGGATTCCACGCTGTACCTGAACACCATGCAGACGCTGGCCGTGCTCGAAGGCACCGCCACCGCCCTCGCCGCCGCTGTCATCGACGAGCGGGCCTTGGCCAAGGCCCGCGACATCAACCAGCGGATGCGTGAGCTCCTGGGGGCCTTCGACCCCAAGGTCTTCACGCGCCTCAACACCGAGTTCCACGCCGCGCTCTACGAGTCCTGCCCCAACACGCACCTGCTTGATCTGGTGCACCGGGGCTGGACCCGCATGAACGCCATCCGCGTCTCGACCTTCACCACGGTGCCCGGCAGGGCCGCCGCCTCGGTCGAGGAGCACGAGGCCCTCCTGGACTCCATCGCCGCCCACAAGCCGGCACCGGAGATCGAGGCCCAGGCCCGCGCGCACCGGATGACCACGCTGAACGCCTACCTGAACGCCGTGGGCGCCCCGCCCTCGGCCATCTGATCAGCTCCAGCCGGAGCACGGAACACCTCCCCACCAGCATCGGCGCTGGCCACCTTGGACAGCGCCCTCGTGAAACACATCAGTGAAGAAGAAGGCAGAGAACATGAGCCAGATCTCCGTCCCCGCGGGCCTCCCCGAGAAGCTGCAGCACTACATCGGTGGCCAGTTCGTCGACTCCATCGACGGCGACACCTTCGACGTCCTGGAGCCCGTCGCCAACACCGCCTACATCAAGGCCTCTTCCGGCAAGGTCGCCGACGTCGCCGCCGCCGTAGCCGCCGCCAAGGACGCCTTCGACAACGGCCCGTGGCCCACCATGCTCCCCCGCGAGCGCTCCCGCGTGCTGCACAAGATCGCCGACATCGTCGAGTCCCGCGAGAACCAGCTGGCCGAGATGGAGTGCTTCGACACCGGCCTGCCGATCAAGCAGGCCCTGGGCCAAGCCCGCCGCGCCGCCGAGAACTTCCGCTTCTTCGCCGACCTGATCGTCGCCCAGCACGACGACACCTTCAAGGTCCCCGGCCGCCAGGTCAACTACGTCAACCGCAAGCCCAAGGGCGTCGCCGGTCTGATCACCCCCTGGAACACGCCGTTCATGCTCGAGTCCTGGAAGCTGGCCCCGGCCATCGCCACCGGCAACACCGTGGTTCTCAAGCCGGCCGAGTTCACCCCGCTCTCCGCCTCACTTTGGCCCGGCATCTTCGAGGAGGCCGGCCTGCCCGCCGGCGTCTTCAACATGGTGCACGGCTACGGCGAAGAGGGCTTCGCCGGCGACTCGCTGGTCAAGCACCCCGACGTCCCGCTGATCTCCTTCACCGGCGAGTCCGGCACGGGCAAGATCATCTTCGGCAACTCCGCGCCCTACCTGAAGGGCCTCTCCATGGAGCTGGGCGGCAAGTCCCCCGCCGTCATCTTCGACGACGCCGACCTCGACGCCGCGATCGACGCCACTATCTTCGGCGTCTTCTCCCTGAACGGCGAGCGCTGCACCGCCGGCTCCCGCATCCTGGTCCAGCGCGGCATCTACAATGAGTTCGTGGAGCGCTACGCCGCCCAGACGGACCGCGTGAAGGTCGGCCTGCCGAACGATCCCACCACCGAGGTCGGCGCGATCGTTCACCCCGAGCACTTCGAGAAGGTCATGTCCTACGTGGAGATCGGCAAGACCGAGGCCCGCCTCATCGCCGGCGGCGACCGCCCGGCCGAGTTCCCCGAGGGCAACTTCGTTCGCCCCACGGCCTTCGCCGATGTGGCCCCGGACGCCCGCATCTTCCAGGAAGAGATCTTCGGCCCCGTCGTCGCGATCACCCCGTTCGACACGGACGAGGAGGCCCTGGAGCTGGCCAACAACACCAAGTACGGCCTGGCCGCCTACATCTGGACCAATGACTTGAAGCGCGCCCACAACTTCGCGCAGAACGTCGAGGCCGGCATGGTGTGGCTGAACTCCAACAACGTCCGTGACCTGCGCACCCCCTTCGGTGGCGTCAAGGCCTCCGGCCTCGGCCACGAGGGCGGCTACCGCTCAATCGACTTCTACACCGATCAGCAGGCGGTCCACATCAACCTCGGCGAGGTCCACAACCCGGTCTTCGGCAAGCAGGCCTGACCCACTTACCCCTTGAATGCCCGACGGCGGGCGGTCACCTTCACCGCTCGCCTCGCCTCACCGGGCGGTGCCGTGCGCCGCACCGACCGTGAGGCACCCGAGCCGGCCGACCCGCTGTCGAGCACTTCAATCTCAAAGGAGAGAACCATGGCTGAGATCGCGAACCCGATCCCCACCCCGTCCATCGCGGCCCCCGACATCCTGCGCTGCGCCTACGCAGAGCTGGTCGTCACCGACCTGGAGGCCTCGCGCAAGTTCTACGTTGACGTGCTCGGCCTGCACGTCACCGAAGAGGACGAGAACCAGATCTACCTGCGCTCCTTCGAGGAGTTCATCCACCACAACCTGGTGCTGACCAAGGGCCCGGTCGCCGCGCTGAAGGCCATGGCCTTCCGCGTGCGCACCCCCGAGGACGTGGACGTCGCCGAGGCGTACTACAAGGAGATGGGCTGCCGCACCGAGCGTCGCTCCGAGGGCTTCGTCAAGGGCATCGGCGACGCCGTGCGCGTCGAGGATCCGCTGGGCTTCCCCTACGAGTTCTTCTTCGAGACCGAGCACGTTGAGCGCCTGCACATGCGCTACGACCTGTACTCGGCCGGCGAGCTGGTCCGCCTCGACCACTTCAACCAGGTGACCCCGGACGTTCCCCGCGGCCGCAAGTACCTCGAGGAGCTCGGCTTCCGCGTCACCGAGGACATCAAGGACGAAGAGGGCACCACCTACGCCGCCTGGATGCACCGCAAGGGCACCGTGCACGACACGGCCCTGACCGGCGGCAACGGCCCGCGCCTGCACCACGTTGCCTTCTCCACGCACGAGAAGCACAACATCATCCAGATCTGCGACAAGATGGGCGCGCTGCGCATCTCGGACCGCATCGAGCGCGGCCCGGGCCGCCACGGCGTCTCCAACGCGTTCTACCTCTACATCCTGGATCCGGACGGCCACCGCATCGAGATCTACACCCAGGACTACTACACGGGCGACCCGGACAACCCGGTCATCACCTGGGACGTGCACGACAACCAGCGCCGCGACTGGTGGGGCAACCCGGTGGTCCCGTCCTGGTACACCGAGGCCTCCCTGGTCCTGGACCTGGACGGCAACGTCCAGGAGGTCATCGAGCGCACGGACGACTCCGAGCTGGATGTGACGATCGGCGCCGACGGCTTCTCCTTCACCCGCTCCGGTGACGAGGATGGCACGTACCGCGGCCAGGCCTCGAAGGGCTTCAAGCTCGGCAACCAGGTGTGATCTGCGCATTGCGCTGAGCCTGGGCTGCTGTCCATGACGGGAGGGCCCCGTCGCTGCGTTTCCCCCGCCGTGTGCGGGTGGGGCGCGGCGGCGGGGCCCTTTCGCGTGGGCGTGTGGGGCGGTGGGTTCGTGGTGGGGAAGCCGGGCCGGATCGGGCCGCGGCGCGCGGTGGCAGTGGTCCGTGGGTGGAGCGGCCGGCGGTCTGCGCAGGGCACTTCCGGTCCGCATTCGGTTCACACCCCGGGTTCCGGTCCGCGTTCGACTCGCTCTTCCAGGTTCCGGTCCGCGTTCGGCTCATCCGGTCCGGGCTTGGCTCACCCGTATGAGTCATCCGCGGACCACATCCCGCGCCGACGGTGCCCCTGTCGCGTGCCACGGTGGTGCGGCGGGGACCGTGGGGTCGGTGGCAGAAGTCCGCGGGCGGAGCGGCAGAGCGGCGGGGCCCTTTCGCGTGGGCCTGTGATGCGGCGGGGCGGTGGCGGGGCGCCGGGCGTCTACGCAGGGCACTTCCGGTCCGCGTTCGGCTCCCTCGCCCAAGTTCCGGTCCGCATTCGGCTCATCCGGTCCGGGCTTGGCTCACCCGTATGAGTCATCCGCGGACCACATCCCGCGCCGACGGGGCCCTCTCGTGTGACCCTGAGGAGTCGATGGCGGCGGGGCCGGCGGTCTGCGTAGGGCACTTCCGGTCCGTGTTTAGCTCACACCCCCGAGTTCCGGTCCGTGTTTGGCTCACACCCCCAAGTTCCGGTCCGCGTTCGGCTCATCCGGTCCGGGCATGGCTCACCCGCATGAGCCATCCGCGGACCACATCCCGGAGCGACGGCCACGAGACACCGACCTAGCCTCCGCCTGCGCCCTTCCCTCACCGCCTAGACCTTCTCCACCGCTGACCCTGCGAGGTCCACGGAGGCTGGCGCCTTCGGTATTTGCTGGATTGATGCAAGCACCGAGTGGGCTGGTCCTGGTCCATCGAGCCTCCGCAGGACCGAACGTCTCGAGACGCTGCTCCGCGGGTCGGCTCATCCAGCTCGCGTCTGGCCAATACGCCGACGTCTCGATGTGGGCAGCCGCGACGTCGTGGGAGCGATTCCGCCTGCGTATCGAGGCCGTCGCCGCCAGTTGTCCCGGTGCGGTGTTCTGCTGCGAGTCGGCTCTCTTTCTTCACGGCGTCCCCACCTTTGGCACTCCGCTCGCCGTCACCACCGTGGCAAGCGGCGGACGCCACGGTCGCCAGCCGAGCGGGATGCGCCCGGCCGCGCACCACCTCCCTGCCCCGGTCCCCCACCTGCGCCACCGGCACGAGCCTGCTGAGACCGTCACCGCCGTCGTTGGGTCGGAGGGACGCCTCGTCAGGACCGTTGGTGTCCCGCTGGCCGCGGCCTCCACCCTCGCCAAGGGCACGCTCCCCCAGGCACTGACCGTCGCTGACAGCGCGGCCGCATCCGGACCACCCAGCGTGCTTGCCGTCCGCGAGGCCCTCGCCAAGGTGAGGCAACCGGGAGTGCGGGGCCGCGCACTCAAGAGGCTCGAGGCCGGACGCGCAGGGGCACAGTCGCCGGCGGAGTCCGGCTCCCGCGCCGTAATCCTCGGTGCTGGCTTCCCGGAGCCGGAACTCCAGCACCGTTTCGAGGACGACGGCGGCTTCGTGGCTCAGGTGGACGCCTGGTGGGAACACGTGCGCCTAGTGGGCGAGGTCGATGGCGAAGTGAAGTACACGGACCCAGCAATGACTCAAGGGCGCAGCCCCCTCGACGTTCTGCGCGCGGAGAAACGCAGGGAAAACCGGCTCCTGGCGCAGGGCATTCACCTGCGCCGCTGGGGCTGGCCGGAGATCGTGCACCCGGAGCGCTTGCTTCGGCTCTTGGCTGGCGCGGGACTGAGGGCGGATCCCGACACGGCACTGAGCTGACCCGGACCGGACCGGGCGGAGCAGAGCGGAATCGGGCCCGGTGGTGCGGAGCCAGGCAGAGCAATGCGCGCCAGGCCAGGCCGGGCGATGCGGAACCGAGCTGGGCCGAGCGTTGCGCGCCAGGCCGTGCCAGTCCGATCCGGGCTGGACCGGGCCGAGCGGTGCACAGCGGCGCCCGGCCGACCTGCGCTGAGCCTGACGGTGCGGAGCCGCACTGAGCAGAACCGCCGTCGAACACCCACGCCAGTCAACACTGTTGACCACACCGCTGACTCACGGCTAGCCTCAACCGCAGATCACCGTGTCCGCCGTCACACCAAGGAGCCCTCCGTGCCCACACCGCTGCACTACGCCACCGCCACCGACCTCCTCGCCGCCTACGCCGCGGGCAGCACCACCCCCACGCAGGTCGTCGCCGCCCTGCGCGCCCGCATCGCCGAGGCCGAGGGCGCCGTCAACGCCCTCACCCCGGAACTCCTCGACGTCGACGCGGCCGTGGCGGAGTCGGAGCGCCGCTGGGCCGCGGGCACGCAGCGCCCCCTCGAGGGCCTGCCCGTGGTGCTCAAGGAGGAACAGCCCATCGAGGGCCACACCGCCACGGAGGGCTCGCCGCTCTTCAAGGACACGATCGCCGAGGAGACCCACCCCCTCATCACGCGGATCATCGACGCGGGCGGCATCCCCTTCCGCCGCACCACCACCCCGGAGTTCTGCATCGCCGCCTACACGCGCGGCCAGCTCTGGGGCATCACGCGCAATCCGTGGAACCCCGACTACGCGGTCGGCGGCTCCTCGGGCGGTTCCGGCGCCGCCCTCGCCGCCGGCTACGCGCCGCTCGCGACGGGCTCGGACATCGGCGGTTCCACCCGCATCCCGGCCTGCTTCAACGGCGTGGTTGGCTACAAACCGCCCTTCGGCCGCAACGCGGCGCTCCCGCCGTTCAACGCCGACACCTACTGCACCGACGGCCCCATGGCCCGCACGGTCGCGGACCTCGCGCTCCTGCAGAACGTCATGGCCGGCCAGGAGCTTTCCGACCCCGTCAGCCTCCCCGCCCCCGCGCCGGTGCGTGCCGACGCGGACCTCAAGGGCCGCACCGTCGGCCTGGTCACCAAGATCGGCGACTACGGCCTCGAGGCCGAGGTGACGGACGCCGTCCGCGGCACCCGCGCCTGGCTCGAGGCGGCCGGCGCCACGGTCGAAGAGATCGACCTTCCCTTCACGCACCGCCAGATCATGCGGATCGCCTGGACCCATCTCGGTTCGCTCATGATGCCTTTCGTCGCCGAGGAGATCGGCGAGGACAACCTCCACCTCCTCGAGCCGTACACGCGCCAGGCGCTGCGCCTCGGCTCCGAGGCCGTCTCCGACCTCGGCCAGATGGGTGGGTTGCTCGGCGAGGCCGAGGTCCAGGGCGTCCTCGGCACGCTGTTCGAGCGCTTCGACGCGCTCGTCGCACCCGTCTCCGGCACGGTTGGCCTGCTCGCCGATGACTACTACGAGCACGGCATCACCGTCGCCGGCGAGGACTACCCCAGCCACATCGAGTCCTTCCCCACGGTCATCTTCAACATCGCCAACCGCTGCCCGGTCATCTCGGTGCCGGCCGCGCGCTCCGCCGTGGGCGTGCCGATCGGCGTCCAGGTGGCCGCGCGCCCCTACGACGACCAGACGGGCTTCTCCGTCGCCGCCGCGATCGAGGCCGGCCGCGGCGCCTGGTTCACGAGCGAGGAGCACACCCCAGGCCTGGCCGTGCCGGCCGCCTCCTAGGGCTCGACGGCGGGAGGTCGCCTTCCCCGAGTGCGCCGGGTTTCGCTTCGCCGCACGACGGCGGCGGGCCGGGCCCCCCGGGGAGGCCCGGCTCCCCCGGCGCCGGGCCGCCGAGGCCTTGCTCGCCTTCCGCATCACCGATCCCGATCCAGGGAACACCGCGCAGAGAAGACAGCGGCGACGCAGGCCTTCCGCACCGCCGACGCGCGCGACACACTGGGGGCATGGTTGCCGTCACCGTCGCCCAGCTCCCCCTCGTCGTCGGCCAGCGCGAGCACAATCTCTCCCTCGCGGCGGAGGCGGTCCTCGCGGCGCCCCGCGGCATCGTGGTCCTCCCGGAGCTCCTCAACTCCGGCTACTGCTTCCGGGACCGGGAGGAATCCCTTTCCCTGGCCGAGCCGCTGGACGGCCCCAGCGTCCGGGCGCTCACGGAGCTCGCCGCGCGCTCGGGCAGCACGCTCGTGGCCTCCCTCGCGATCCTCCCAGCCGAGGCCCCCGCGCGCGGCGAGGGCGGCGTCCCGGCGCCAACGAGTGCGCCCCGGCGTCAGCTCCTCAACGTCGCCGTCGTCATCGAGGCCGACGGGATCATCGGCAGCTACACCAAGGTGCACCTGTGGGGCCGCGAGCCGGAGCACTTCCTCGAGGGAACGGAGCCCCCGGCCATGGTCGCCAGCCAGTTCGGTCGGCTGGCCCTCATGGTCTGTTACGACCTCGAGTTCCCCGAGTTCACGCGCCTCGCCGCCCTCGCCGGCGCCGATCTCGTCGTGGCTCCCGTGAACTGGCCGCTCGAGCCGCGCCCCGAGGGCTCACGCGCGCGGGAGCAGATCGTGGTCGAGGCGGCGGCCCGCCAGAACCGCGTGGCGTTTGCCGTCTGCGACCGCACGGGCGCCGAACGCCTCGACGAGGAGGTCGGCTCCGATTGGGTCGGCGGTTCCCTCATCGTGGGCCAAGACGGCTTCGCCCTCACCCCCACCGCCTACGGCCGCCCGGCGTTGCTGAGCGCCGAGGTGGAGCTCGAAGCCTCGCGCGACAAGGCGCTCGGCCCCTTCAACGACGTGATCAAGGACCGCCGCCCCGAGGTGTACGGCTTCTAGGACGCCCAACGCACGACGACGCTGTCCCGGCCTTCCGTGGGGAAGGCCGGGACAGCGTCGTCGTGCGTCAAGAACCGGCGGCTACCAGGAGAAGACCGTCTCCCCGCCCACCACAGTGCGCATCGCCTGGACCTCGCGGATGCGCTCGGCGGGGACCTGCAGCAGGTCCTCGGAGAGCACCACGAAGTCGGCGAGCCGGCCCACGGCGAGCGTGCCGACGGCGTCCTCGCGCCCCACGGCGTGGGCCGAGCCCACGGTGTAGGCGTGCAGCGCCTCCTCGATGCTCACGCGCTCGGCCGGCGCGAAGTCGGCTCCGGAATGCGTCTTGCGGTTGACCAGATCGTGCATCGAGACGAAGGGATTCGCGTCGGAGACCGGCGAATCCGTGGAACCGGGGACCACCATCCCGGCGTCGAGGAGCGAGCGCATGCGATAGGTCCCGGCCGAACGCTCCGGGCCGATCGCCTCCAGGATGCCGTCGCCGAAGTCGGAGATGAAGACGCCCTGCGGCACCGGGATGACGCCCAGGTCCGCGCACCTGGCCACCTGCTCGTCCGAGGCGATCGCGAAGTGCTCGATCCGGTGGCGCACCCGGCGCGGCTCGAGGCGCTGGGCCACCTCCACGGCGTCGAGCACGTGATCGATGGCCCGGTCGCCGATCGCGTGGGTCGCCACGGCCCAGCCGGCGCGGTGGTAGGAGATGAGCGCCGCGCGCAGTTCCTCCCCTGAAAGCTGCATGACGCCGACGTTCTCCGGCTCCCCGCAATAGCACTGGTGCACGGCGGCGGAGCGGCCGATGAGCGAACCGTCGGACACGATCTTCACCGGCCCGATGCGCAGGCGGTCGTCGCCGAGCCCCGTGCGGATGCCCCAGTCCAGGCTCTGCCAACCGGCGGGTGCATCGAGCGGGTGGAGCGCGGTGTGGAAGGGCATGATCGTCATGCGCGGCTTGATCCGACCCGTCGCGACCGCCGTTTGGTAGGCGTCCACGTCGGCGCAGCGCGTGGTGAGCGTGCCGGAGGCCACGACGCCCGGCTCCGTCAGGCTCGTGAGGCCGTAGGACACGGCCTGCTCGGACGCGCGTTCGAGGGCCTCGAGGATCTCGGCCTTGCTCACGTTCGAGGACGCCTCGCGCACCGGATTGGCCGCCCGCTCCTGCAACAGGCCCGTGGCGCGGCCGTCCGCGTCGCGGAACACCCGGCCACCGTCGATGTCCGGGTGGCGCCGATCCGCGAAACCTGCCAGCTCCATGGCCCGGGTGTTCGCCACGATCATGTGGCCCGAGACGTGCTCCACGATGGCCGGACGCCCGCCAACCGCGGCGTCGATGCCCTCGGCGCTGGGGTGCTCGCCGTTCATGAGGTTCTGGTCGTAGTACGTGGCCTTGACCCACTCGTCTGGGCCGAGCTCCGCGGCGCGGGCGGCGAGCCGGGAGTAGAGCTCCTCCAGCTCGGTGAGTCCCTTCAGATCCACCATGCCGAGGCGGTGGCCGGTCAGGCTCAGGTGGTGGTGAGCGTCGTGCAGGCCCGGCACCACGCGAGCGCCGTCGAGGTCGTGGACCTCGTCCGCTTCCAGGCCCTCCAGGTCGTCCACCGCGACGATGCGCCCGTGTAACACGGCCAGCGCGTGCGCCTCCGGCCGCTCCCCGGTTCCCGTCCAGAAGCGTCCGTTCCGCCAGATCGAATCGACCCTCATGCCACACCGCCCTGGATGGCAGCCGTGCGCACGAGCTTGCGGTTCACGAATTCGCCCATGCCCTCGGCCCCGAGCTCCCGCCCGAAGCCGGAACGCTTCACGCCGCCGAAGGGCAGCTCGGCCGCCGTGCCGGAGGGTTCGTTGATGGCGACCATGCCCACCTCGAGGCGCTCGGCGATCGCCCGAGCCCGCGCCACATCGGCGGAGTGCACCGAGGCCCCCAGCCCGTAGGAGGAATCGTTGGCGAGGGCGACGGCGGCGTCGGCGTCCGCCACGCGATGCAGCACGGCCACGGGGCCGAAGAGCTCTTGGTGGTATGCGTCCATGTCGGCGGTGACGCCGCTGAGGACCGTCGGAGCAAAGAACGCCCCGGGGCCCGGCTGCGGCGCGCCGCCGGTCAGCGCCACGGCGCCCTGCTCCAGGGCCCCGCGGACCTGGGCATCCAGGCCGTCCCGGGCGGCCGCGGAGGAGAGCGGGCCCAGGAAGGTCGTCGCCTCCATCGGATCGCCCACGCTCAGCCCCTCGACCGCCGCCACGTAGGCCGCCTCGAAGCGATCGGCCACGGCGTCCACCACGATGATGCGCTTGGCCGCGTTGCACGCCTGGCCGGTGTTGCCGAAGCGACCGAGGATCGCGTGGCCCACGGCCTGCTCCACATCGGCGTCCTCCAAGACGATGAAGGCATCCGAGCCCCCGAGCTCCAGGACGACCTTCTTCAACGCCGCCCCGGCCTGGGCAGCCACCGCCGCGCCGGCCCGCTCGGAACCGGTCAGGGAAACGCCCACCACGCGATCATCGGCGATGAGCGTCGACACCTGCTCGTTGCTGGCGAAGACGTTGACGTACGTCCCCTCCGCCGCCCCCGCTTCGCGGAAGATTTCCTCCATCGCAAGCGCCGACTCCGGGCACTGCGGGGCGTGCTTGAGCAGAACCGTGTTGCCGTTCATGAGGTTCGGCGCCGCGAAGCGGGCCACCTGGTAGTACGGGAAGTTCCACGGCATGATCCCGAGGAGCACTCCGAGCCCCTCCTTGCGCACCACCGCTTCGCCGCCAGCGGCGACCGGGAGCGCCTCGTCGGCCAGGAACCCGGGCCCGTTGGTGGCGTAGTAGCGGTAGATCGAGGCCACGATGTCGACCTCGATGCCCGCCTGGAACAGGGGCTTGCCCATCTCCCTGGTGATGATCGCCGCGAGCTCGTCGCGCCGATCCTCATAGGCCTGGGCCACGCGAGCGAGGAGCGCCGCGCGCTGCTCGACGGCGCTGCCTCGCCACGTCTCGAAGGCCGCCTGCGCGGAGGACACCGAGGCCTCGAGTTGGGCCTCGGTCGCGAGGGGGTGCTCGGCCTCCACCCTGCCGGTGGCTGGGTTGGTCACGGCGTAGTTGCTCATGGTTGTGTCGCTTTCTGTGGTGACGTGACGCTGGGATGGGAGAGGGCCGGCGGGTACGCCCGCCGGCCCTTCGTGTTCAGACGGCGACGGGGGCGCCGTCGTCGAGCTGTGCCTTGGCCGGCGTCGGCAAGTCGATCGCTTGGTCGGTCACGATGTGGATGACGGCACTGCGCCCCTCACCCAGCACGGCCTGTAGTGCGCGTTCCGCGGCCGCCTCGATCTGAGCATCGTCGTCGACAAACTCGCCGTGGGCGCCGAAGGCCTCGGCGAAGGTGGCGAAGTTCGGGTTGTTCAGCTGCGTCCCCGAGACCCGGCCGGGGTAGTGGCCCTCCTGGTGCGCGCGGATGGTGCCGTACTGGCCGTTGGCCATGACCACCACGAGCAACGGCACGCCGTACTGAGCGGCCGTGGCCAACTCCTGCCCGTTCATGAGGAACTCGCCGTCGCCGCAGACGGCGATCACGGGACGCTGCGGAAAGGCCATCCCGGCGGCCACTGCGGCCGGGATGGAGTACCCCATGGAGCCGTTGCGCGTGGCCAGTTGAGCTGGAAACACCTCGGTCGGGACGTAGTTCTGGGCCCACGCCGTGTGATTCCCGGCGCCGACCGTGTTGATGGTCTCCGCCGGGAGCCCGCGCAAGAGCACGGCCATGAGCCCCGACATGTGGGCGGTGCCGGGTGCGGTGGCCGGCAAGTGTTCCAGCGGAGGAAGGGTGGACAGACGAAGCTGCGCGGCGCGACCCGCTGAACGCCACACGTCCCAACGCTCGGCCAGCTCCACTGCGCCGGGCAGCGTCACCTCCCGCAGGGCCTCGGCAAGGGCCACCGGCGAGGCGAGCACGTGCTCCGTCACCGCGCCGGAACGTCCGCGCAATTCGGTGTCGATGGACACGACGATGGTCGTGGCGTCCTTGCGTTGGCGCAAGGTGTAGCCATCGGTGGGGACGTCGGTCGGGAGCGCTCCGATCGCGATGAGCACATCGGCGTATTCCAACATCGAGGCGGCGACGTCGCTGCGGCCGTATCCGAGCGAACCCATGTTGACGGGCGAGGAGAACGGGACGCGATCTGAGGCGTGCCAATCCTGCAGCACGGGCAGCCCGTGCCGCTCGGCAAAGGCGGTGACGTCCGCCGCAGCCCGAGGAGTCCACCGTTGCCCGCCCACCAGCAGAGCGGGACGTTCGGCCCGGCTCAGCGCCTGCATCATGCGTGAGAGCGTCTCAGCGGACACTGCACCCTCCGCGACCGGTAGCGGCGCCACGAGTTCGCCGTCGAATTCCCGGGCAATGACATCCTCCGGCAGACCGACCACTACTGGGCCGGGGCGTCCGGATGAGGCGGCAAAAAAGGCCTCGGCCACGACTTCACTCGCGCGTCCTGGCTCATCCAGCACAAACACGCGCTTGGTCTGCGTACCGAACCAAGCGTATGGATCGAACTCCTGGAAGGACTCGCGCATTCGATCGGCCGTGGGCACCAGCCCGACGAACAGCACCATGGGGCTGCCGTCCTGCCAGGCGACGTGCACGCCAACGAAGGCGTTGGAGGCGCCGGGCCCGCGAGTCACCATGGCGACGCCGGGGCGGCCCGTTGCCTTGCCGGTGGCCTCGGCCATGTAGGAGGCGCCGCCCTCCTGCCGACAAACGACGTTCTCGATCCCGGAGGCATGCAGACCGTCGAGAACGGCAAGATAGCTTTCGCCCGGGACCGTGAAGACGCGCTCCACGCCGTGCAGCTTGAGGGAGTCGACGATCGCCTGTCCGGCGTGTGTGGGGGTGGACACGTGGCGTCCTTTCGGTGGGACGTGGGTGGGGGAACGGATGATTCAGAGCGCGCCGGCGGCGAGTTCGCCACCGAGCACCGTGGCGGTGACGGCGACGTCCTTGATCGCGTGCGCCGGGACGGCGAGCAGGTCCTCGGACAGGGTCACGAAGTCCGCGAGTTTGCCGCGGCTGAGGGATCCCTTGAACCCCTCTTGGTGCACGGCGCGGGCGCTGCCCACGGTGTAGGCGCGGACGGCCTGCTCCGCCGTGATGCGTTCGGCCTCGCCGAAGACCTCACCCGTGTGGGTCAGGCGGTTCACGAGGGCGTCGATGTTGGCGATCGGATCGGCCTGCACCACCGGCGCGTCGGTGCTGGCCGGGATGTCGATGCCAGCGTCGAGGAAGGAACGCACGCGATACGCCAAGGCGGAACGCTCGGTGCCGAGCGCGCGGTGCACGCCCTCGCCGAGTTCGTAGACGAAGCGGCCCTGCGGCACGGGCACCACGCCAAGGCGGGCCATGCGCTCGATCTGCGCGTCCGAGGCCACCGAGGCGTGCTCGATGCGGTGGCGCGCGTCGGGCCGCGGGAGCAACGCCTGGGCCTCCTCGATGACGTCAAGCATCAGGTCGAGGGCGGCGTCCCCGATGGCGTGGATGGCGAGCTGCCACCCGGCCAGGTGGGCGCCGATGAGCCGCTCGCGCAGGAGCCCCTCCGAGAACTGCAGGAGCCCGCGTTCGCCCGGCTCCGCCGCGTAGTCGCAGCACATGAAGGCGCTGCGGCCGATGAGCGAGCCATCGGAGAGCACCTTGGTGGGCCCGATCCGCAGGGTGTCGTTGCCGAAGCCGCTGCGCAGACCCAGGTCCAGCCCGAAGAGCGCGTGGCCGGCGTGCCGCTCGGCGCCGAGCTCGTGGAGGGCGGTCAGGTACGGCATCACGGTGGTGCGGACCTTCAGCCGGCCGCTCTCCTGCGCCAGCTGGAAGCCCGCCAGATCCTGCAGGGAGTGGCCGATGTGGTCGGGGGCACCGATGCCCGGCTCGGTGGCCGAGGTGATGCCCAACGGCAGGAGCGCCTCAGACCCGGCGCGCACGAAGCCGGCGATGTCTTCGACGCTCTTGGCCGGCAAGGCAGACAGCACGAGATCCTTGGCCGTCTCCACCAAGAGCCCGACGGCGCGTCCGTCGCCGTCCGTGGGCACGGCGCCCCCTTCCGGGGCGACGAGTCCGCGGCGCTCGGGATAGCCGGCCAGCTCGAAGGCGGCGGTGTTGGCGACGCCCATGTGGTGCGAGGCGTGCACGAGGTAGACGGGGTGGCCGTAGCTGACGGCGTCGAGTTCTTCGGCGGTGGGATGGCGATCCCCGAGGTAGTTCTGGTCGTAGCCCTCGCCGACGATCCACGCCCCGGGGGCGGCCGCGCGGGCGGCGCTCGCCACGGCAGCGAGCAGTTCTTCGAGCGTACGGACCGCGGAGGGCCGCACATCGACATGGCCAAGCGCCTCCCCCAGCATGCTCAGGTGGAGGTGGGCGTCGTGGAAGCCCGGGACCACCGCCGCGCCTTTGAGGTCCACCACCTCACGGAAGACCGCGCTGGACAGCTCTGCGTCCATGGCGACGATGCGGCCGGCGTGAACCGCCATGGAAGTCGCCACCGGTCGGCTCGGGTCCATGGTGTGGAAGAGTCCGCCGGTGTAGAGCACGTCAAGCATGCTTCCTCCTGTGATGGGCAACACGATCCCATCCAGTATTGGGAGCCGCTATTCATGCTGTCCAATGCCTCATTGCTGTATCAATGAGCGCAATTCGGCATAGAATCGCGTCGGACTCCTACGTCAGCCCGGGTCGATAGGAGCGATGCGCGGCGAACGGTCGCATGCCGGCGGCAATTTCGCGCAGCAGATCCTCCGCATAGTGACCGCGCAACCAGGCCATCCACAGCCCCATGGTCGGCATGGGTGCACCGTCCGGCGTCGTCAGTTCACACGCCCAGGTGCCGTATTCGCGATGCTCCGTGCTCATGCCGATACCGTGCCCGGCGGCGGCGAGGGCCTGAATGGTGGCTCCGTCCTCGCATTCGATAATGTCCGCCGGCACGACGTCATACGTAGCCAACACCTGGTCCACGAGCTGCCGGCTCACCGTGTGCGGGGGTGGCACCAGGAGCGTCTGCCCGGCAAGTTCCGCGACCCCGATCTCGTCGCGCCCTTCCCACGCGTGCCGCGCCGGGACACAGGCCCGCACCCCAACCACGCCGATCAGTTCTTGCTCCAGTCGCCCAGACGGCGCCACCGGCGTCACGATGAAGTCCGCCCCTCGATCAAGCTCCGGTTCAAGCGCGTAGTGCCCGGCGGCCCGCGTGGTGATGAGCGGTATGGAACGCCCAGCGGCGGCGATGTAGCGCGCGATGAAGCCGCGGATGGAAGCGCCGGTGGCCACACACGCCAGCCGCCGCACCCCACCGGAGCGCAACACTTCCACGGCCCGCACGGCCTCGATCTCTTGCTGCACCAATCGGCGCGCGATCGGGATGAAGGCCCTGCCGCCAGGGGTGAGCACCAGCCGCTGTCCACTTGGCTCGAACAGCTTGATCTTCAGCTCCGCCTGCAGCGACTTCAGCTGCCGGCTCAGCGCGGGTTGCGCCAGGCGCACGGCCTCCGCGGCCGCGGTAACGGTGCCGTGGTCCACCACGGCCAGAAAAAGGGCAAGACGGCGCGGATTCATGCGTGGGATCATAACGTCAAGGCATGAACAACCGGCATTTCTGGTCTTGGACACGATGGAGGCGGCTCACCCACTCTTGTTCGAGTGACCCGCGTGGTGCGGATCACAGGCACCCCTCCCGGAAGGACTCTCATGTCGACGTCCCCACGACTGAGCCCCGAGCAACAGCGCAAGCGCGCCACGATCGGCGCCTTCGTCGGCACCGCCATCGAGTGGTACGACTTCTTCATCTTCGGCACCGCGGCGGCGCTGGTCTTTGGCCACCTGTTCTACCCCGCGGCGGCACCCGGCGTGGGCCTCTTGGCCTCGTTCGCCACCTTCTGGGTCGGCTTCATCGCCCGCCCCCTAGGCGGCATCCTCTTCGGACACCTCGGCGACCGTATCGGGCGCAAGAAGGTCCTCGTGGTCACGCTCTTCATCATGGGCCTCGGCACCACCTGCATCGGCCTGCTGCCGACCTACGCGCAGATCGGCGTCGCCGCCCCCATCCTGCTCATCCTCCTGCGCGCCGTGCAGGGTCTTGCCGTGGGCGGCGAATGGGCCGGCGCCACCTTGATGGCCACCGAATCCTCGCAGGGCAAGAAGAAGGGCATGGCCGGCGCCTGGGTTCAGCAGGGTTCCCCCGCCGGCTCGATCCTCGCCACCGTGGTCTTCCTGCTCGTGGGCTCGCTGCCCGACGACGCCTTCATGTCCTGGGGCTGGCGCGTCCCGTTCCTGCTCTCCGCCGTCCTGGTCATCGTTGGCCTCTTCATCCGCGCCAAGGTCGAGGAGTCGGACGACTTCAAAGCGGTCCAGGCCAAGTCCGAGGTCGTCAAGGTTCCCTTCGTCGAGGTCTTCAGGACGGCCGGCGGCACCGTGGTGCTGGGGCTCATCGCCTCCATCCTCGGCATCGCGGCGGCCTTCTTCAACAACACCTTCCTCCTGTCGTGGACCACCACGCCCGAGGCGGACGGCGGCCTCGGCATGCACCGGCAGTCCATCCAGACCGTGCTCCTGCTCATCGCGGTGCTGCAGTTCATCTGGCAGCCCATCGCCGCGAAGATCGCCGAGCGCACCTCGGCCGTGACGGTCATGGTCTGCGGCATCACCCTGAACCTCGCGGCGATCGTGCCGATGTTCCTCGCCCTGCAGACGGCCAACCCGGTCCTCATCACGCTGGCCATGTCCCTGACCACCCTGGGTGGCGCCGGCTACTACGCCATGCTCGGCGCGTTCATCGCCTCCACCTTCCGCTCGAATGTTCGCTACACGGGCGTGGCCCTGGCCAATGGCCTCTGCGCCTCCCTCATCGGCGGCTCCACGCCGCTCATCGCGCAGCTCGTGCTCGGGGCGGCCGGCCCGTGGGGCGTCGCCGCCTTCTACGCCGTCATCTCCGCCCTCACCCTGGTCGGCGTCGTGGGCCTCGCCCGCAAGCTCAAGCGCTCGCCCATCGAGGCCGAGGCCACCGATCCGGTCGCCGTGGGCTCGCGCTAGGCCCCTCTCACCTCAACGCCGGTCCACCCTCCCCTCGGAAAGTGGACCGGCGTCGTCATTCGTCCCACGGGCGCTAAATGTCCTACATTTGATGCATGACCGCTCAACCCACCCGCGGCACCGCCGTGCTCGAGACCCTGCGCGCCCGCCTCAAGGACGGCACCTGGACCGTCGGCACCCGCCTGCCCGGCGAACACGAGCTCGCGGCCGAGCTCGGCGTCGGCCGCAACACCATCCGCGAGGCCCTGCGCACCCTCGTGAACTCCGGGCTCCTCACCGCCCGCCGCGGCGACGGCACCTACGTGATCGCCACCGACGAGCTCGAGGCGGCCCTGGCCCGCCGCGTCGACAGCGAGCAGGCTCACCGCGTGCTCGAGGTCCGCGGCGCCCTCGAGATCGAGACCGCCCGCCTCGCCGCGCTGCGCGCCACGCCGGACGACCTCGCCGCCCTGCGCGCGCTCCTGGCGGAGCGCTCGGCAGCGACACGGGCGCACGACGACGCCGCCTTCCTCCGCGCGGACCTCGCCTTTCACGAGGCGGTCGCCAGGGCGAGCGGCAACGAGCTCCTCCTGGAGCTGTACCTCGGGGTCGATCGCGCCGCGACGTACGCGCGCGAGCGACGCCCCGGCACGTCCTCCCCCGAACCCCACTCCTTGGTGTGGGCCACCGAGGACGTCCACCGCGACCACGACCTCCTGCTCGAGGCGATCGAGGCGCGCGACGCGCAGGCCGCGGCCGCCGCCGCGCTGCACCTCATCGAGGCCTCCCACCGCATCCTCGACGCACCGGGATCCGCAGAGCCGCAGGGGGCCACGGCATGAGCCCGTCGCCCGCATCGGCCGTTCCGGCGTCCCCGCGCGAACCGGGCGAGCGCCTTGTCCGCCCGGCGCTCCTCCTGGCCGGCATCCTGCTCCTGGCCGCCAACATGCGCGCCCCCATCACGGTGGTGAGCCCGGTGCTCGGCTCCATCTCCGACGAGCTCTCCCTGAGCTCGGCCACGGCCTCGGTCCTCATTTCCCTTCCGTTGCTGTGCTTCGCCGCCTTCTCGCCGCTCGTGCCACGACTGGCGCGGCGCTGGGGCCTCGAGGGCACCCTCGTGGCGGCCCTGTTCCTCCTCAGCGCGGCGATCGTGGTCCGTTCGCTCCCCTGGACCCCCGGCCTGTGGCTCGGCACGGGAGGCATCGGCGCCGCCGTCTCCGCCATCAACGTGCTGCTCCCCAGCCTCCTCAAGCGGGACTTCCCCACTCGGATCGGCCCCATGACGGGCGTCTACAACGCGGTGCAGTCCACCTTTGCGGCGACGGCCTCCGGCCTGGCCGTCCCGCTCGCCGGCCTGCCCGGCTGGGGCTGGCGCGCGGCCATCGGGACCACCCTCGCCCTCGCGCTCATCGGGCTGGCCGTCATGCTCCCGGTGCTGCGCGCCCAGCTGACCGGCCGCGCGGCGGCGAGCAGCGTAACGGCAGGTCGCGCGGAGGAAGCCGCGGGCACGCCCGCCCACGCCACCACGCACCCCTCCGCCGACGGCGGCGTCACCGCCGCCGGGGAACCCCACGCCGAGCCGACCCCGACCCCCGCCGCGCAGCAGGCGAAGCGCAAGCCCATCTGGCGCAGTGCCGTGGCGTGGCAGGTCACGGCCTTCATGGGCATCCAGTCGACGCTGTTCTACTCGATGCTCACGTGGTGGCCCTCCATCGAGCACGGCACGGGGGTCGACACCGTCACCGCCGGGCTGCACATGGCGGTGCTCCAGCTCTCCAGCATCGGCGGCAATCTGCTCACGGGCGCCCTGTTGCGCCGCATCGACGCCCGGTGGGTCACGATGCTGCCGCAGCCCCTCATCGTCATCGCGTTCCTCGGCGCACTCACGGCCCCGCAGGCCTCGCTGCTGTGGAGCATCCTCTTCGGCTTCGCCGCCGGCAACAACATCGTGGCCGCCCTCTCGCTCTTCGGGGCCCGCACGCGTAGCCACCAGAGCGCGGCGGCCGTCTCCGGCATGGGCCAATCGGTCGGCTACCTCGCCGCGGCGCTCGTCCCCGCGGCCCTCGGCATGGTGCACGACACGAGCGGCAGCTGGGCCCCCGTCCTCTGGATCCTGTGCGCGCTCGCGGCGCTCACGGCGGTGTTCGGCTGGTTCGCGGCCGGCAAGCGGCAGCTGGACTAAGGCGAATCTCCTCCATCCGTGGGGTGATCCGGTGAGGCCGGGGGCAAGTCGCGTGTCCAGCTGCCCTCGGATGCCCCGTGGGACGTGACGGCGGATGCCTTGCCTCGTCCTGCGGCGAAGAGGCGGCGTCCCATCAGTCATCTCGCAACCATCGGACCAGACCGGACACCGCCTCCCGCGAGGCGCACGAGGCGGCAGGCCCGTCGCCTCGTCCGTGAAAACGACACACCGCAAGGTCATCGGGCACCGACCGGGCCGGCTGGCCGCTACCCGCCGAGATACGAGAACTTCGCGCGGGAGTTGGGGCTGAGGAGGCGGCCCATGCGCTTATACATGGCCAGCCCGGAGTCGGTCCGCAGCAGCCGGACGGTGGGAACGGCCGCCAGAAGATCCAGCTCGAGTTGCAGGATTTCGCCGGGGTGGCGCAACCAGATCGTGAAGACGAGGTTGGCCTCGCCCGTGACCGAGAGCAGCAATCTGAGCGTTCGGTAGCGACGGAGGAAGGCGTGGACCCGGTCGTGATCTTCGGGCGGCACTCGGGCGAACCACTGGCACATCACGGGGTAGCCGCTGTCGTATTGCGCCATGTCGCAGCGAAAGGTGATGGCCTCCTCGTCCACTGCTTGGCGCAGTCGACGCCCCGCGGTCGAAGGGTGGACCCCCATGACCTCCGCGAGGTGGTTCACGTCGGCTCGTCCGTCTTCGCCGAGAGCCTCGAGCAGGGCGGGAAGTCCGGCAGGATCTTCCTTCCGACGATGCGAGGGCGCGGGGGTCATCCTGGTGAGTTCGCGTTCTTGAGCCGAGGTGAGGGCATCGAGGCGCCACACACCACCCGTGGCCCGCTCTGCGGTGACCAAAGAGGTGTTCAGGTGGGCAATGAGCTGCGAGGCACGCAGTGGAGCGAGCACCTCGGTGGCGAGTTGCGTGTAGTCGAGCGTCAGAACGGTCAGGTTGAGGTCGTGAGTCCCTCCGGAATCCTCGATCGAGGCAACCAAGGGAAGAGGCAGAAGCCAGTCGAGGAGCTCTTGGCGTCGCCCAGGGACTGAGGTCAACGCGATGAGCGCGGTGGCCCCGCGGCCGCCCACGTTTTTGGGGTAGGCGATGACCCAGGCGACTCCGGCTTCCTTGAGTCGCTGCCAACGCGCCGCCAACGCAGAAGGGTTCCGCCGGAGGACGCTGCCGAGCACAGACCATGGCGCGCGCGGGGCGATTTGGAGGGCATTGATGAGTTCAAGGTCCTCGTCCGTCACTCTCATGTCCGGATCCTATGCACAAATCCGCTCGGTTCCCCTTGAGCAATGCAAATATTCGCGATCTCGAGCGCAATGTGACGCAAGCCACCCAACACTCGTGGTGGATGCCCTTCAGAGCCGCAAGACCGAGGAGACACAATGACGACCCATGCCAGCTCGGCCGATAGAACGACCTCATTGCTCGAGGACGCCGCGGCGCTCGCACCCGATGTGACCCATCTGAGGCATCGTCTGCACCGTGAGCCCGAGATCGGACTCGAACTGCCCAGGACGCAGGAGAAGGTGCTCGAGTGGCTCGATGGGCTTGGCCTTGAGGTGTCGACCGGTCGCGACACGACCTCGGTCACGGCCGTCCTGCGTGGTGGCGCGGGCGAGGACAGGACGGGGAGAGTGCCCTCAGTGTTGCTGCGTGGAGACATGGATGCCCTCCCCGTGACGGAACGCACCGGCTTGGAGTACGCCTCCGTCATCGACGGGGCCATGCACGCCTGCGGACACGACCTCCACACGGCCATGCTGGCAGGTGCGGCCACCCTGCTCAGTGCGCGCAGGGATCAATTGCCCGGTGATGTCGTCTTCATGTTCCAGCCGGGTGAGGAAGGCTACGACGGAGCTTCCGTCATGATCGACGAGGGAGTGCTCGACGCCCCCGGGCGCAGGGTTGATGCCGCCTACGGCCAACACGTCATGGCAGGCCTCGCAGCCGGTGGCCAGGTGTTGGGACGCCCGGGGACCACGATGAGCTCTTCCGCCGCGCTCTTCGTGGACGTCATCGGTCGCGGAGGGCACGGCTCCGCGCCTCATCTGGCCGCCGACCCGGTCCCAGCAGCAGCGGAGATCATCGGGGCCATCCAGGCCTTCGTGACCCGTCGGTTCGATGTCTTCGATCCAGTGGTCGTCACGGTCGGCGTCTTGCGCGCGGGGACCAAACGCAACATCATCCCTGACACCGCGCACCTGGAAGCGACCGTGAGGGCCTTCTCCCATCGCAGCAAGGAGGTCCTCGCTCGCGAACTGCCTTCGCTGGTTCGCTCGGTCGCCGCAGCTCACGGTCTCGACGCAGCCGTCGAATACAAGGAGGAGTACCCGCTGACCGTGAACAATCCGCTGGAGTTCGACCGGGCGGCAAGGTCCGCACGGGAACTCCTGGGCGACTCGCGCTTCGAGGCGATGCCCGTCCCGCTGTCCGGCTCCGAAGACTTCTCCAGGGTTCTCCACGAGGTTCCGGGCGCGTTCGTCTACCTCTCGGCCGTCCCCGAGGGGGTCGACCCAGCAACGGTGGCCTTCAACCACTCACCACGAGCCGTCTTTGACGACAAAGTCCTCGCCACCGGCACAGCGCTGTACGCGCGCCTCGCCATGGACCGACTGGAGGTCGGAGCATGAACACCCACGTTCCCCGCGCCGTGACATCCACGAACGCAACCCGCGACCGTGCTCCGTCCGCTCCCCCAGAGCAGCCGCGCTCCGTCCGAAAAACTCTCATGGCCACGGGCGTCGGCAACGCCGTCGAATGGTTCGACTGGGCGATCTACGCGACCTTCGCGTCGTACATCGCCCACAACCTCTTTAGCCCGTCAGACCCGAGCAGTGCCTTCATGTCCACTCTGGCCATCTTCGCCGTGGGCTTCCTGGCCAGACCGCTTGGCGGACTCCTGTTCGGCTGGCTCGGTGACCGCGTGGGCCGCAAGTTCTCGATGACGTTGTGCGTCGGCTTGGCCTCGGTGGGTTCCCTGCTGATCGGCATCGCGCCGAACTACTCATCGGCCGGCGCGTGGGCCTCCGTGACGCTCCTGACCGCCCGCCTCATCCAGGGCCTCGCTCACGGCGGCGAGCTGCCTTCGGCCCAGACCTACCTTTCGGAGACGGCACCGGCGGAACGCCGCGGCCTCTGGTCCTCGCTCATCTACTTCTCCGGTACGTGCGGCAACCTCGTGGGCACGCTCATCGGCGCCATCCTGGCCTCGACCTTGGACGCGGAGGCCATGAACGCCTGGGGCTGGAGGTTGCCCTTCCTCTTGGGCGCGGTCCTCGGCTTGGTCGGTCTGATCATGCGCTCCACCATGCACGAATCCGAGGTCTTCACGGCAGCGGTCCACGAAGGCAAAGCTGGCAAGACTTCCAGCTTGGCAAGGGAACTACGCACGCACTGGCGCTCCGCGCTGCGCGTGATTGGCCTGACCGTGGGGTTGACCGTGTCGTACTACGTGTGGGCGATTTCGGCCCCGGCCTACGCCATCAACCAGCTGCACTTCTCCGCTTCGGGGGCCCTGTGGGCAGGCGTCGTGGCGAACGTGGTGTTCATCGTGTCCCTGCCGTTGTGGGGCATGGCCTCCGACAAGTTCGGGCGTCGCCCCATCATGATGGTGAGCGGCTTGGGGGCCGCCGCGTTGTATTTCCCAGCCAGCACGCTGCTGAAGGACCAAGCATGGCAGCTGGCGGTGGCGATGACGCTCATGTTGGTGTTTATCGGAGCCTCGGCCTCCATCGTGCCCGCCATCTACTCCGAGTTGTTCCCCACCTCGGTGCGCACCGTGGGAGTCGCTCTTCCCTACGCGCTGACCGTGGCAGCGTTCGGGGGCACGGCGGCCTACCTCCAGGCTGGCATGAACCAATGGTTCGGGGCGCAGGGACCCACGATGTTCGGGATCTATGCCGTGGTGTTGCTCTTGACCGGTGTCGTCACCGCCGTGACCATGCCGGAGACGAAGGGGAAGGACCTGAGCGCAACATAGCTTGGCACCTTGGATCTGGGGCGCGGGTGATGTTCCTGGCGTGCCGGCGAGCGCGAGCCATCGTCGCCTCACCCCCACGAAGGAGACACCCTAGACCCACACACCACGACGGCGGGTGGCCACCTTTTCAAGGTGACCACCCGCCGTCGCGCCCCCTCCCGCACGAAAGGGGCGAAGGTGAGGCCTCAGGCGCCGAAGTTCAGGCCCGTCCAGATGTCGTCGCCGCGCAGCGTCGAGTCGGCACCGCCGTCGATGTAGATGGTCTGGCCCGTGACGTGGGTGTTCTCCTCGGAGGAGAGCCAGGCCAACAGGCGCGCGATGACCACGGCCTCGGAGTGGTAGTTCAGCGGCATCGGGACGTTGGCATCCACCATGTCGCGGCCCTCCTGCGTGGAGAGCAGCTCCTTGGTCATGTTGGTGATGACGGTGCCGGGGGCCACGGCGTTGAGCGGGATGCCGTTGCCGGCGTAGCGCTCGGTGATGCCGGCCTTGCGGATCCAGCGCGAGACGGCGCGCTTGGAGGAGGGGTAGTTCAGGTAACCCATGGCCGGGCCCTGCTCCTCGAGGGCGCGGCCGATCTCCAGGGCCTTGGCCTCGTCGCCCGCGAGGCACGCCTCGACGAGCTCGGGGGAGTTGGGCTGCAGCGAGGCCATGGAGGAGACCACGGCGACGCGCGGGGCGGCGGACTTGGCCAGGGTCGGGACGAGGGCGTCCACGAACTCGGTCACGCCGAAGTAGTTCACCGAGACGGTGAAGGCCTTGGGGGCGGAGACGCCGGCGCAAGCGACGATGGCATCGACCTGGCCGTCGGTCGCGGCCAGGACGTCCTCGACGGCCTTGAGTCGGCCCTCATGGTTGGAGAGATCGGCGGTGACGTCGGCACCCTTCAGGTCCACGCCCACCACCTTGAAACCGCGCTCGGCAAGGAGAGCTGCGGTTGCCTGGCCAATTCCGGATCCGGCTCCGGTCACCACGTATGTACGAGTCATGGTTTCACCGTACTCCTGTTTTGATGTCTTGGCGACAGTAAATTCGGCCACTTCTGCGCACGGCTCAACTTGTCGAAAACGGTGGACTTTCGGGCTCTTCCTGCTATCTCTCGCCGCCCGGCGACAAGACCACGTGGGGGCCCGTCGCGCAAGCCCCGGCCTGCCGCACCGGGCGCGGCGCTACAGTGGGCGCACGGGCCCCGAGACGGGGCCAGCGAGGAGGAGCGAAAAGATGAGCGAGACCCCCACCCCTGTCACCGCCGGCTCGGTCTACCGGGCCGAGCTGGAGGCCCCCGAGCACGAAAACCCCCTCACCAAGGCCGGCCGCTTCGTGGCCGATCTCGCCTCCCGCGCCTTCGGCGACGACGGCACCGCGTTCAGCGGCGTGGCGGTGGTGGTCCGCCGCCTGGACGACGGAGCCGAGGTGCGCCGCATCGACGCCGGCAACTACGAGAGCGACGAGACCCTGCTCGCCCTGGTGCGCGAGGACCTCGCGACTCTCTCCCCCGAGGACTTCCTCGAGACCTGGGGCGAGGGCACGCAGTCCTAGCACCGGCGCGCCCTTCCGGGGCCCGACGTCGCGCCAAGACACAGCGAGAGCCTCACCCCTGCACGGGGTGAGGCTCTCGCTGTGATGCGTTGCGGGGACTCAGGCCTTGGCCTGCTCCTCGCCGGCGGAGGATCCGGCCTCGCCGGGCTCGCCCGCCGCGGCGGGCGCATCCTCGGCGCTCGCGTCCTGCGCGCCCTCCTCGGGCGCGTCCCCGGCCTGCGGCTGGGAGGCGTCCCCCGCGGCGTCGGGCGCCGCCTCAGCGGCCGGCGCCGGAACCGCCTCGCCGCGCTCGGCGGCCTCCAGCGCCTCCAGCTCGGCGTCGTCGCGCTCGGAGGAACGGTGAATGCCCGAGCCGCGGCCGAGCTCGCTCGGGTTCTCCTTGACGACCATCATGAGCAGGGAAATCACCAGCAGGCCGACCACAAAGGCGATGAGGAACGCGATGCCGCCGAGCTGGAAGTTCAGGCCGTTGCGCGTGCCGCCCACGGAGGCGACGCTCACCACCACTGCCGCCACCACGCCCATGATGAGCGAAATGATGAGGGCGGGGCGGATGCTCTGCTGCCAGCCGCGCCGCGGGGTGTTCTGCTGTGCCACTCTCGTCGGCCTTCCTTGAATGTGAACGGAACTTCTAGTCTAGGCCGCGTCCTCGGCGGCGCGTGCATCGTGCCGGTAGCCCAGGCCCGCGATGATGAGGTGCGCGCCAAGCAGGGCCACGATCATGGCCAGCGTGCCGAAGATGCTGTGAATGTCAATGCGGTTCCCCAGCCCCACGGCCAACCACACGAGGACGATGGCGCCGAGGACGCCGATGCCCCCGGAGATGACCATGTCCCGCAGCGGGCGCCCGATCGCACGGTGCTTGATCCCGGGGATCAGCTCGCACAGGCCACCGAGGCCCAGGCCGAAGGCGCCCATCGCGGCGAGGGCTGCCGGCTCGCGCACCAGCAGCGCCGCCACGCCCGCCACGGCCCAGGCCAGGACGGAGCCCGTGACGCCGGTGCGCATCGCCGAGGGCAGGCCGGCCAGCCGCGCCACCGGCCACATGAACAGCGCGGTGAGCAGCAGCCAGATCCCGAGGGACAGCGAGAGCGCCACGGCGGGGGTGCCCTGAACATAGAAGATGCCCACGAGCGCAAAGACGATGGCGGCCACCCCTCGATACAGCGTGGGCTTGGCCAGCACGCGGGCAAGGTCGGTCGCAGACACGGTGTGAGTAGACACGTCCTCCAGTCTATCGGCTCGGCACGTACACCCTGGCGACGCCTCGGCGCCGGAGGTATTCTGCCGCAGGGGCATGGCGATAACCACCTTGGGGGGATGGAGAGCATGGCCGCTTCATTGGCAGAGCGGTTAACCGCAACCTTGCGGGACCGCGTGATCACCGGCGTGCTGGCACCAGGCACGGTGGTGATCGAACCCGCGCTCGCGCGGGAGTTTCAGGTGTCCAAGACACCGGTGCGCGAGGCGCTGCAGCGGCTCACGCACGACGGCCTGATCGAGGTCCTCCCCAAGCGCGGCTACCTCGTCCGCGCCATGACCCAGGCCGATCTGCGCGACGTGATCGAGTTGCGTGAGCTCCTCGAACCCCTGGCGGCTGCCCAGGTCTCCGCCGCCGTCAGCCGGCGGGGTCCGGCCGCCGAGGCGATCGTCGACGCCCTGCGGCAGGCGCTCGAGGCCCAACGCGCCGCGACGCGCCACGACGAGCGCGTGGGGGCGGCCCTGCGTTTCCACCGCACCCTCGCCGAGCTCACGCCCAATGCGCGCCTGCGTGCGCCCCTCGCGCGCGCCCTCGATGAGACCACCCGCGCCCTCTACGTTCTCCCCGCCGCATTCGAGGAGCGTCGCGACGACGAGGGCCTGGCGGAACACGAGGCGCTCTTTGCCGCCATCGAGAGCGGCGACGCCGGCGCGGCCGAGGTGGCCGCCGGTCGCCACTTCGCCCGCCTGCGCCCCGCGGCCGGTTCCCCGACGGACTGAACTCACCTGCGAGCAAGCTCACGCGACCTCGACTTTGACCAACTAACTAACAGGTGTAAATTTCTTACACGTGACAGAGACAACCCTTCAGGACCCCCGCGCTGCCCGTAGCCGGGACGCCTTGCTCGGCGCGGCGGCCGCACTCCTGCGCCAGCGCGAGGCCTCGGCCATCACGGCCACCGACGTGGTCCGCCAGGCCGCGGTGTCCCGCCCCACGCTCTACCAGCACTTCGGCGACCTCCCCACGCTCTTCGTGGAGGCCACGACCTCCCACCTACACTCGCTCTTCGATGACGTGCTCCCCCCGGCCCACGCCGGGAGCTACGCGTCGGCCCACGCGAGCATCGAGCACCTCTTGGAACACCTCATGGCCGACGCCGCCCTGTTCCGGCACGCGATCCGCGGCCCCGGCGGCTACGCCGTCCTCCGCGCCCTGACCGAGACGCTCTCCCAACGCCTGCGCACCCACTCGCCGCTGCGCTCGACGCTCGCCTCGCCCCACACGCCCGCCCAGGTGGACGAGTTCCTCGCCCACGGCACGGTGGGCCTCGTGGCCCAGTGGCTCGACTCGGACTTCATGGGCGACGATTCGGTGAGCAACATGACCAATCGCATCATTGCGCTGCTCGCGTTCCACGTCACCAAAGCAACGGGCACCACCCAGGCGGCGCCCCTCTCCCAGCACCCCGGCAAGAACGCGGAGGCCATCGCGTGAAGAAGATCCTGATGTGGCTCAAGGGCCACCTGCGCCTGCTGGTGTCGCTGACCGGCGTCGCCCTCATTCCGCTCATCTACGCCGGCGTGCTCATCGCCGCCAACTCCGACCCCACCGGGCGCCTCCATGAGGTGCCCGCGCTCGTCGTGAACCTCGACACCGCCGCGACCACCTCGACGGGCGAATCGATCGACCTGGGCCCTGACATCGTCAAGGAGCTCGAGGACTCCACCGAGGCCTCCAATCTGCAGTGGCGCGAGGCGAGCGAGGCGGATGCCAACGCCGCCTTGGCCGACGGCAGCGCGCTGGCCGTGCTCACCGTCCCCAAGGGCTTCTCCGCCGCCGTGGCCTCCGCCGGCGACGACGACCCGCAGGCCGCCACGCCCACGCAGCTCCAGGTGCGCACCAACGACGCGTCCAACTTCCTCATGGGCACCATCGCCAAGGCCGTGGGCAACGAGGTGACCGACTCCGTCCGCACGCAGGTCTCCGAGGAGTACCTCAAGAACGTCTACGTCGGCTTCACCGATCTGCACGGCAGCCTGGTCGACGCCGCGGACGGCGCCACCCAGCTCAAGGACGGCTCGGTGAGCGCCGAGGACGGCGCCGGCCAGCTCGTGGTGGGGCTCAAGAAGCTCGCGGACGGCACCGTCACGCTCGACGCCGGCGCCGTCAAGCTCGCCTCCGGCGCCTCGACGCTCTCCACGGGCGCGTCCACGCTCTCCACGGGCACCTCCACCCTCTCCGACGGCCTGGCACAGCTCAAGGCCAAGACCTCCTCGCTCCCGGAGCAGGCCTCGGCCCTCAACGACGGCGCGCAGCAGATCGCCGACGGCACCGACGCCGTCAACACCGCGGCCAAGCAGCTCAAGCAGGGCGCCGCCTCGGCATCCTCCGGCGCCACGAAGCTCAGCGACGGCGCCGCCTCGGTGGACGAGGCGGCGGGCCAGCTGGCCAAGGGCTCGGCCGCCGTCGCCCAGGGCACCCAGCAGCTCAGCGACACCGCCACCGAGATGGCCAAGCACGTGAAGGCGGTCAGCGCCGGCACGCAGGAGACGCTCGGCGCGCTCGGCACCCTGCTAGAGGACACCACCGGCCTCTCCTCCTCCACCAAGGTGGACGTCGCTGGCACCGCCGCGCAGGCCCAGGCCGGCCTCACCGCGATCCTCAAGAACCCCACCGTTCAGGCGGCCATCGCCGCCGATCCGGCCCTCGCCGCGAAGTTCGAGGCGTTGAAGAAGGATCTGCCGGCGGTCGCCGAGGGCGCCGCCACCACGCAGAAGGCCATCGACGCCGCCGAGAAGGCGGCCGGCGTGGTCAAGGACCAGCAGGGCACCAGCATCGACGACCTCATCGCCTCGGCGAAGAAGGTCGACGCCGCCGCCGACGCGCTCAGCACCAAGGTGGGGCAGCTCAACGACGGCGCCCAGCAGGTGGCGGACGGCAACGCCAAGCTCGCGGAGTCCACTCCCGCGCTGGCTCAGGGTGCCAAGGACCTCGCCGACGGCAACCAGCGCCTCGCCGACGGGACGGCCAAGCTGGCCCAGTCCACCCCCACGCTCAAGGACGGCGCGGCGCAGCTCGCCGAGGGCACGCAGTCGCTCTCGGCGGCGGTGCCCAACCTGACCACCGCGATCTCCGACGCCGCCACCGGCGCCTCGAAGCTCGCCACCGGCGCCTCCCAGCTGAGCACCGGTGCGTCCCAGCTGAGCACCGGCGCCCACACGCTCGCGGACGGCACCGGCTCCCTCGTGAGCGGCGCCGATCAGGCCTCCACCGGGTCCCAGGACCTGGAGGAGGGGCTCGGCAAGCTCAAGGACGGCTCGGCCACGCTGAGCGACGGCCTCGCCAGCGGCGTGGACGAGGTCCCGAACTACTCGGCCTCCGACCGCGAGCACCTCTCCTCGGTCACGAGCGACCCGGTCAGGCTGGACAAGACGAGCTCCAACTCGATGGCCAACTACGGCACCGGCCTGAGCCCGTACTTCCTCTCGCTGGCACTGTGGATCGGTGGCATCGCCTTCTTCATGCTCATGGCTCCGCTGCCCGCCAAGCTCCTGGCGCGCCGCCTGCCCGCACCGCTGACCGCGGCGCGCGCCCTGTTGCCCTCCGGCATCATGGCCCTCGTGCAGGCCTCCATCGCGGTGGCCGTCCTCCTCTTCGGGCTGCGGATCGACGTGGCGCACCCGTGGCAGCTATACGGGCTGGCGCTGTTCGCCTCGCTGGCCTTCGTGTGGCTGAACCAGGGGCTCGTGGCGCTGCTCGGCGCGCCCGGCCGCTTCCTCTCGCTCATCATGGTGGTGCTGCAGGTGGGCACCTCGGGCGGCACCTACCCGTGGCAGACCCTGCCCGAGCCCCTGCAGGGCGTGCACCCGCTGTTGCCCATGAGCTACACCGTGCGCTCCTTCCGCTCGCTCGTGGCGGGCGGCGAGAGCATCGGCCTCGGTTCCGCCTACGGCATCCTGGCGCTCTACCTCGTGATCGGCGTGCTCTTCCTGCTCGCCGCCGCGTTCCTTGCGCCGCGCCGCTCGCGGATCTACGACACCGCCACGCTGGCCCCCGGCCTGCCCGGCGGCGGGCGCAGCCAGGGAGAGTACTCCTTCGAGGATGCCCGCTTTGTGGGGGCACAAGAGGCCCTGCCCGACGCCGATTCCTCGCCTCGTGAGGAACGGGTCCTGGTGGGTGCCGGGGTGGGTTCCGGCGCCTCCTCGGTCGGCTCCCCGGCCCCCGCGGGCGCCGCGGCCCCGGGTGCCTCGGCACGCTCGGCTCGGCTCGCGCCGGAGCCGCGGGGCTCCGAACCGACCTGGTCCGAGTCCGAGTCCGAGTCCGACGACACGGTGCTCACCGCGCCCGCCGCGCCGACGGACCTGGCGAGCGAACTACTAGAGACGGCGTCCGCGCCGACGGCCACGGATGTCACCGAGGCGCTGCCGCAGGAGGGTGCCGCGTCGCCCGCTTCCGCCCCCGAGGCGGAGGACGCCCCGGCGCCGGCGGGCGAGGTCGAGCCGGCGCACGCCGACGGCGCGTCGCCGCTCCCGGGCGGGGACCGGCCGGTTCCCGCCGCGGCCGACGGCGCGGAGGCCGCCCCGGCGAGCGACGCGCCCGCCCAGGCCGCCCCGGCCGACCCGGCACCCGAGGACAGCGAGGCGCCCGAGGCCCCGGCCGACGTCGCGCGGGAAGCCGGCCCGAAGCACCTGGGCTAGCCATCGCAGCACCACGCAAGGGTGGGCACCGCGCAGACGGTGACCACCCTTGCGTGGTGTTTCGGGGCAGACGCGGCGGCGCGGTCAAGGCGCCGAGGCACTCGCGCCGCGCCCGCTAGCGGCGGGTCCCGCGCCCGTCGCCCACGAGCCGGCGCACCAGCGGGAGCATCAGATCGGCGCGGGTGCCGGCGTCTCCCCAGCTCACGAGGGACTGGGCGTTGAGCCCGTCGACGAGGCCGACGAGGTGCCAGGCGGCCACGGCCGGATCCGGGCAGTCGAAGACGCCGGCTTCCACCCGGGCGTCGATCAGCCCGGCGAGCAGCGCCTGCCACTCATCGGAGGCGCGCCGCACGGCCAGGGCCAGCGGCTCGCTGCGCCGGCCGAGCGAGAACGCGTCGACCCACACGCGCGTCACAGCGGCCCGCCCGCCGTCGAGCAGCGAGAGCACGAGCGCCTCGAAACCCTCGGCGCTCGTGTCGGCGCCATGCTCGGCCCGGATCTCCGCGAGCTCGGCACCGACGATGCGTGCGAACACGTCGGCCACGAGGTGGTCCATCGATTGCGCATAGTGGGCCACGAGCGCGCCGGTCACGCCGGCGCGGGCGGCGATGGAACGCTGCGTGAGGCCGATCAGACCCTCCTCGAGGGCAAGATCGCGAGCGGCGTCGGCGATCTGGGCGCGGCGCTCCTCCGGGCTCAGGCGCAGGCGAGGTGTTGACACGCCCCCATGGTACCCATCACACTCGTCTTATTGATCGTTTGGTCAATTAAGCATCGAGAGCCGCAGGGAGCCACCATGGCCTGGACAATGCCAGCAGAGACCGCCCGCCACGAGCGCATGTGGATGGCCTTCCCGCGCGAGGGCATCACGCTCGGCGAGGGTAGCGAGACGCAGGAGGCCGGCTACGCCGCGTGGGCCGCCGTCGCCAACGCCATCGCGGAGTTCGAGCCCGTCTCCATGGTGGTCGACCCGAGCCAGGCCGCCCGCGCCCGCCGCATGCTCGATTCCTCGATCGAGCTGCACGAGGCGCCCCTCGACGAGTTCTGGATGCGCGACGTCGGGCCCACCTTCGTCCTGGACCCCGAGCACCCCGGCGTCCTCGGTGCCGTCGACTGGGTGTTCAATGGTTGGGGCGCGCCGGAGTGGGCGCAGTGGGAGCTCTCCGCCAAGCTCGGCGACTTCGTCGGCGAGCAGGCCAAGGCCGAGCTCATCCCCTCCGCCCTCGTCGCCGAGGGTGGAGGCCTCCACGTGGACGGCGAGGGCACCGTGCTCGTGACCGAGACCGTCCAGCTGGATCCCCGCCGTAATCCCGGCGCCACGCACGCCCAGGTGGAGGCCGAGCTGGCCCGCACGCTCGGCACCACCAAGACCATCTGGCTTCCGCGCGGCCTCTGGCGCGACTACGACGCCTTCGGCACCAACGGGCACGTCGACATGGTCGCGACCTTCGCCTCCCCCGGCACCGTGCTCCTGCACCACCAGCCGGACCCGCAGCACCCGGATCACCTCGTCACGCGCGTCCTCAAGGAGCAGCTGCTCGCCGAGACGGATGCCGCCGGTCGCCCCCTGAACGTCATCGACCTCCCCGCGCCGAACATCCTGCGCGACCACGAGGGCTTCGTCGACTACTCCTACGTCAACCACGTGCTCGTCAACGACGGCGTCATCGCGTGCGGCTTCGGCGACGAGCGGGCCGACGCCGCGGCCCGCTCCATCCTGGCCGAGGCCTACCCGGGCCGCCGCGTCGTCACCGTCAACGCGCTGGAGATCTTCGCGCGCGGCGGCGGCATCCACTGCATCACCCAGCAGCAGCCGGAGGTGATCGCGTGATCCAGGTCCACGAGGCAAGCATCGCCCAGCTGCGCGCCGCCCTCGAGGCCGGGGAGACCACGGCCCTGGAGCTCGTGCGCGCCTACCGCGAGCGCATCGCGGCCTTCGATGCCCCCGGCACCGCCACGGCCCTGAACGCGGTCGTCGTCCCCAACCCGGCGGCGGAGGACGAGGCGCGCGCCTCGGACGCACGCCGCGCGAGCGGCGAGACCCTCGGCCCGCTGGACGGCATCCCGTACACCGCCAAGGACTCCTACCTCGTGCGCGGGCTCACGGCGGCCTCCGGCTCGCCCGCCTTCAAGGACCTCGTGGCCCAGCGCGACGCCTTCACGATCGAGCGCCTGCGCGCCGGTGGCGCCATCTGCCTCGGCCTGACCAACATGCCGCCCATGGCCAACGGCGGCATGCAGCGCGGCGAATACGGCCGCGCCGAGAGCCCGTACAACGCCGAGTACCTGACGAGCGCCTTCGGCTCCGGCTCCTCCAACGGCTCGGGCACCGCGACCGCGGCGTCCTTCGCCGCCTTCGGGCTGGGCGAGGAGACCTGGTCCTCCGGCCGCGCCCCCGCCTCGTGTAACGCCCTCGTGGCCTACACGCCGAGCCGCGGCGTCATCTCCACGCGCGGCAACTGGCCGCTCGTCCCGACCATGGACGTGGCGGTCCCGCACGCTCGTTCCATGGCGGACCTCCTCGAGGTCCTCGACGTCATCGTGGCCGACGACGCAGAAACGCGCGGCGACTTCTGGCGCACCCAGCCGTGGGTGCGGATCCCGGCCGCCTCGGCCGTGCGCCCCGCCTCCTACCCCGCGCTTGCGGCCGCGCCCGTCCGCGGGCCGGACGCGCCCTCCACTCAGCCAGGCACCCATGGCGGGCCGGGCGCGGGCGGCGAGCGGGCGGCGTCGGGCAGTGAAAAGCTGCCCGACGGCGCGGGGGGCCACGGCGCCGAGGGCGCCTTGGCCGGGGCGCGCCTGGGCGTGCCGCGAATGTACATCAACGCCGACCCGGAGGCCGGGACGAACCCGGACGGCGGCATCGGCGGCCCCACGGGTCAGGCCGTGCGCACGCGCGCTTCGGCGATCGCGCTGTGGGAGGCCGCCCGCGCGGCCCTCGAGGCGGCGGGCGCCACCGTGGTGGAGGTCGACTTCCCACTCGTAAGCAACTACGAGGCGGACCGCCCCGGCGCGCCCTCGCTCGCCACGCGCGGGCTCGTCTCGCCCGAGTACCTGCGGCGCGAGATCGTTGACCTCTCGGCGTGGGGCTGGGACGACTTCCTGCGCGCCAACGGCGACCCGGCCTTCCCGGGGCTCGCCGCGATCGACGGCGCCGCGATCTTCCCGCCGCCGCCCGGCGCCCTGCCGGATCGCTACACGGGCTTCGACGACGACATCGCCGAGTATCCCGCATGGGCCGCCGCCCACCCCGGCGCCGAGTTCGCCGACCTGGAGGGGCTCGAGGAGGGCGTGCGCGGACTCGAGGAGACGCGGCGCCTCGACCTCGAGGCCTGGATGGACGCGCAGGGCCTCGATGCCGTGGTGTTCCCGGCCCTGGCCGATGTGGGCCGCGCCGACTCCGACGTGAATCCGGACTCCGCCGCGAGGACCTGGGAGAACGGGGTGTGGGTCGCCAACGGCAACCTCGCGATCCGGCACCTCGGCGTGCCGACCGTGACCGTGCCGATGGGGACCATGGCCGACATCTCGATGCCCCTGGGGCTGACCTTCGCCGGCCGCGGCTGGGACGACGCCGCGCTGCTGCGCCTCGCGGCCGGCTTTGAGGCGACGGGCGAGTACCGCACGCCGCCGCCGCTCACGCCGCCGCTGGGCTGAGCTGGTCGGCGCGGGGCTGCGCGGGTGCGGTGCGGCCGCGCCCCGGTGCGTGACCCCGGTCGTTGCACGAAACCCCGGTCGTTGCACGGGGTTTCGTGCAACGGCCGGGTTTTCGCGCCGCTCGGGCTCAGCGCCCCTCGAGCCGCCGCTTCGTCAGGTGCGTGGCCTGCGCGCTCCACGGGTCCTCCGGCCACGGGTGCTTGGGGTAGCGCCCGCGCATCTCCGAGCGCACCTGGGCGTAGGGGCCCGACCAGAAGCTCGCCAGGTCGCTCGTGACGGCGAGCGGCTTGCGCCCCGGCGAGAGCAGGTGGAAGAGCACGGGCGCGCGGCCGTCCGCGAGCCGCGGGGTCTCGGCCCAGCCGAAGCACTCCTGCAGCTTCACGGCCACGACGGGCTGGGACGGTTCGCCCACGGGCGGGTACTCGATCGCCGCGGTGTTCCCCGAGGGGACCGCGAGGCGCTGCGGCGCCAGTTCGTCGAGCCGCGCGGCCTCCGGCCAGGGCAGGAGGCGGCGCAGCGGGTCGTGCAGGTCCACCTTGGCCGCCGGCGTCCCGGCGCCGATCCGCTCGAGCTCGGGCCCGAGCCACTCGTCCAGTCGCGCCAGGAGCGCCTCGTCGGAGACGTCCGGCCACGGCTCCCCGAGGTGCAGGTGCAGGACGCCGAGGCGCCGGCGCAGGGCCTCCGCGCCCTCGGAGAAGTGCAGGGCGCCCAGGCCCTGTTCGCGCAGCGCGGCGGCCACGGCGCGGGCGCCGTCCTCCGGGGAGGGCTTCACCGGCGTGCTCGAAAGCTCGATCGCCCCGATCGCCCGCACCCGCCTGGCCTGCACGCGCCCGCCCTCGAAGCATGCCACGACCTCGCCCCGCACGAGCGGCGCCGCCACCTCGAGCGCGGTCTCTTCATCGAGCGCCGCGGCGGCCCGGATGACGGCGCCCGTCCCGGCCGCGGCCCGCCCCTCGGCCCGCTGCACCTCGGCGATCGCGAGCCACTCGTGCGCCGCCAGCGGGCTCCCCTCCGGCAGCCCGGCACGGGTCCCGGACGCCAGCAGGTAGACGCCGGGCGCCGCGCGCCGCGCCACGCGCTCCGGCCACGCGAGGGCGACGATCTCGCCCACGCCGGGGGCGCCGGAAGGACCGACGGCGTGGGGGTGCCCGGGCGCCCCGGAGTCGCGGTTTCCCTGCCCGACGGCGGGTGCTCCGCCGGGTGCCCCGGCGCGGGTTGTGCCGGCCTCGCCGCCGCGGTCCCGGTCGGTGGGCCCGACGGAGGACGGGCCGGCGGCCGTTGCCCCGAGCGCATCGGCCGCGAGCCGCGCGAGGCGCTTGGCCTCGCGGCGCACCGCCTCGACGCCGCGCAGGGAGCCGTTGCGGGCCTGCGTCACGGCGCGGTCCAGGTCTCCCCCGTCGGGGCGCACGTCCCCGGTCGCGACGGCGACGGCGAGCGCGACCTCCTCGGCCCCTCGCCGCCCGGCCGCGCCCGGCACCCGAGCGGCGCCGCCGCCCCGCCCGCCGCCATCGCTCGCCCCGGACATCGCGGTGGCATCCACGAGCGCGCGCGCCCAGCGCGGATCCAGCGGCATGGCCGCGAGCCGTTCGCCGGCGGGCGTCGCCCTGCCGTCTGGCGCGATGGCGCCGAGCGAGACCAAGGTGGCCTCCGCGTCGTCGAGCGCCGGGGCGGGCGGCGCGTCCGGCAGGCGCAGGCCATCGCCGCGCGGCGTGCCCCAGACGGCGAGGTCGAGGGCGGCGGCGGTGAGATCCGCCGTGAGGATCTCCGGCGTCACGTTCGCGGGCGCCGCGGCGTAACTGCGTTCGTCGTAGCAGCGCACCACCTCGCCTGGACCCAGGCGGGCGGCGCGGCCGGCGCGTTGCTGGGCCGAGGCGCGCGAGGCGGCCACCGTCACCAGGCCGGACATGCCGCGGCCGGCATCCCGGCGCGGCTCGCGCGAGAGCCCGGCGTCGATCACGAGGCGGACGCCTGGCACGGTGAGCGATGACTCGGCGAGGGCGGTGGAGACGATGAGACGGGGAGCGCCGCCCGGCTCGCGGCCGGAGACGGCGCGGTCCTGCTCCCGCGCGGGCACCTGCCCGTGCAACTGCAGCACCTCGGAGCCGGGGGCCAGGCGGCGCAGGGCCTCGGCCACGCGGGAGACCTCGCGGGCGCCAGGGAGGAAGACGAGCGCGTCCGCCTCCGGTTGGAGCGCCACGGTGCGGGCATGGGCCTCGGCCGCCGTGCGGGCCACGTGCTCCAGGAACTCGCGCGTCACGCCGCGGGCGTCCTGACGCTGCCCGGGCGCCGGGGCCCACGTCACGGCGAGCGGGAAGAGCGCGGAGGGCGAATCGATCAGCGGGGCCGGGGCCTCTGGGGTGCCGAGCAGGGCGGCGAAGCGGGGCGCGTCGAGCGTGGCGGACATGGCCACGAGGGCCAGGTCCTCGCGCAGCTCGCGCACCTCCCCCAGCAAGCCGAGCAGCAGGTCCGTATCCAGCTGGCGCTCGTGCACCTCGTCGACCACCACGGCCGCGACGCCCTCCAGCTCCGGATCCGCCAGGAGCCGGCGCAGCAGGAGGCCGGGGGTCACGAACTCGAGGAGCGCCCCGGGACCGGCCTTGCGCTCCCCGCGCACGGCGTAGCCCACGCGCTCCCCCAGCGCCGAGCCGTCGAGCGAGGCCAGCCGCCGGGCGGCCGAGCGCGCGGCGACGCGGCGCGGCTGGGTGACGATCACGCGCCCGGCGACGGCCGCGGAGCCGGTCCCGGCACCCGCGGCGAGCGCCACGGCGTTGGCGACGGCGGGCGGCACCAGCGTCGTCTTGCCCGTCCCGGGCGGCGCCTGGACCACGAGGGCCGGCGCCGCGCCGTCGGGCATCGGCACCAGCGCCCGTCCCAGCTCGGTCAGGACCGTGGAGAAGGTCAGCCCGCGGCCGAGGGCATCGAGATCGAAGGGAGCGCTCACCACCCCATTCTCCCGCGTGCGCCGGGCCGCCGAACCCGCGGGGAAAGTTTGTTGCTCGCGAACGGATCTTTCCCGTCCCGGTCGTCCTACGCTGGGGCCGCAACGATCGATCGATGTCCAGGAGGGCGTGCGATGGGTGGCAACGAGACGGCGATCAGCGCCGCGGGTCTGAGCAAGTCATTCGGTTCCTTCACGGCCCTGCACGGCGTGGATCTCGAGGTCCACACCGGCGAGGTCCACGGCTTCCTCGGCCCCAACGGGGCCGGCAAGTCCACCACGCTGCGCGTGCTGCTGGGGCTCCTGCGGGCCGACGGCGGGACGGTGAGGGTGCTCGGCGCGGATCCATGGCACGACGTCGTGTCCCTCCACCGGCGCCTGGCTTACGTCCCGGGGGACGTGAGCCTGTGGCCGTCCATGACGGGTGGCGAGGCGATCGATCTGCTGGGTCGCCTGCGCGGCGGGCTGGACACCGCCCGGCGGGCCGAGCTGATCGAGCGCTTCGAGCTGGACCCACGCAAGCGCGGGCGGCAGTACTCCAAGGGCAACCGGCAGAAGGTCGCGATCGTCGCCGCGCTGGCCTCGCATGCCGAGCTGCTGCTCCTCGACGAGCCCACGAGCGGCCTCGACCCGCTCATGGAGAACGTCTTCCAGGAGGAGCTGCGGCGCGCCACGGCGGACGGGGCCACGGTGCTGCTGAGCAGCCACATCCTCTCCGAGGTGCAGTCGCTGGCCGACCGCGTCTCCATCATCCGCGCCGGGCGGGTAGTGCGTTCGGGCAGTCTCGAGGAGCTGCGCGGCGCCGCACGCTCCACCCTCCACGCCGTCCTGGCCTCGCCCCCGCCGCGCTCGGCGCTCACGGCGTTGCCGGACGCGAGCCTGGAGGGCACCCGCCTGAGCGCCACGGTGGACTCCGCAGGCGTGGGTGACGTGGTGGCCTCGCTCAACGCCTACGGCCTCCTCGAGCTCAGCGTGGAGCCGCCGTCGTTGGAGTCCCTCTTCCTCAGCGCCTACACGGAGGACGAGGGCGGTTCGGCCGAGGCGGCGTCGTGAACGCGCTCGTTGGCACCCGCACGCTGTGGCTGGCCTCCCTGCGCCACGACGGGCGCCGCTTCCTGCCGTGGGTCTTCCTCGCCACCCTGCTCCCGGCCTCCTCCGTGCTGGCCTACCCCGCCGCGTTCCCCGACGCCGCCTCGCGCCAGGGCCTCGAGCTCGCGGTGAAGAGCAACCCAGCGCTCAGCCTCATCTTCGGCCCGGCCACCGACTTCGGGACGGCCGACGGCTTTGCCGTGTGGCGCAGCCTCACGGTGGGTGGGCTGCTCGCCGGGTTGGGCGCCATCTTTGCCGTGGTGCGCTGCACCAGGGCGCAGGAGGATTCGGGGCAGGCGGAACTCCTGGCCTCCGGCGTGGTGGGCCGGCTGGCCCGGGTCTGCGCCGGCGTCGCCGTCGGCGCCGCGTGCTCGCTGCTCGTGGGGCTCGTGGCCGCGGTCGTGACGACCGCCGCGGGAGGCAACCCCGCGACGTCGTTCCTGCTCGGCGCCACCTTCACGGCCACCGGGCTGCTCTTCACGGCCGTGGCGGTGCTCGCCGCCCAGCTCGGGGCCGACGCCCACACGTGCACGGCCCTCGCCGTGGGCACCCTCGGCGCCCTGTTCCTGCTGCGCGGCGCCCTCAGCACGCTCGAGGCCCCGGCCTGGACCGTCTGGCTCGACCCGCTCGGGTGGGTCGGCGAGACGCACCCCGGCGACCAGAACAACCCGTGGCCGCTGCTGGCGGTGCTGGCCCTCGCCCTGGCCGTGCTGGCCGTGGCGCTCGTGCTGCAGTCCCGCCGCGACTTTGGCCAAGGCGTCCTTGACCCGCGGCCGGGCCCAGCGACCGGCTCGATCGCCGGTCCGTTCGGGCTGGCGGCGCGCTTGAGCCGCACCCAGCTGATCACCTGGGCGATCGTCGCCCTGGTCCTGGGCGTGGTGCTCGGCTACCTGGCCGGTTCCATCCGCGATCTGCTGGGGCAGGACTCGATGATCCAGAAGATCCTCGCCGCCGGCGCCACCTCGCAGGCCACCCTGGTCTCCGCCTTCCTGGTGACGATCCTGTCGATACTCGGGCTTGTGCTCTCCATCCCCGGCATCTGGCTCCTGCAGCGCGTCAGGGCCGAGGAGACCTCCGGGCGCCTCGAGACCCTCCTGGCCACGCCGCTCTCGCGGCTCAGGTACCTGGGCTCGCAGGTGGCGCTGGCGCTGCTCGTCTCCTCCGTGTTCCTGATCCTCGGGGCGGCGCTGCTGGCCTGGCTCGCCGCGTCGGCCGACGTCGGCGCCGACTACTGGCGCACGCTGGGCCAGGCGGCGGCAGCCCTCCCCGCGCTCTGGGTCGTGATCGGGGTGGCGGTCGCCGTGGTGGGCGCCCTGCCCCGCGTGACCCCGCTAGCCTGGCTCGGCCTGCTGATCTCGTTCGTCCTGACGCTCTTCGGGTCCACGCTCAACCTCCCCACGTGGGTGCTCAAGCTCAATCCCTTCGAGCACGTGCCGACGCTGGGTATCCAGGGGCTCGACGGCGCGGGGTTCGGCACGCTGGCCGGCCTCACCGCCGTCGCCGCGCTCCTCGTGGTGCTGGGGTTGCTCGGCTTCAGGCGGCGGGACATCGGGAGCTAGCGTCGCCTCCCTCTGGCGGGAGGCCGGCGGGAGGCCGCCGCACGGCAGTTGGGTGGCCGGCGGGAGGTCAGCGACGCTCGTTGAGCGCCTGCGCGGCGGTGGACGCGACCCGCGTGCCGATGAGCAGCAGCACCACCAGGCCGAAGGCGCCGATCAGGGTGGGGACGGCCGATTCGGTGCCGATGCTCAGGGAGACGATCGCGGCCGCAGCGGCAAAGAACCCGCCCCCGAACGTCCAGCGCGCGGCGGCTCGGTGCCCGATCCTCCACGCTTCGTCGGATTCCATGACCGAGGCGATTCTGATGCCCACCCAGGCGTTTCTCGGCAGTTTCTCGAGCCCGGAGAGCACCCCCAGGACCATGATCGAGAGGCCTGCGATGAGGATGACGACATCCGCGAGCATTCTTGAGCGCCTTTCCGTCAAGGGTGCGAGCGGGCGGGACGCGCGCCAGCGCCATTCCACCCTCTCATGCCTCGGGGAGGCTTCGGGGAGGTCGCCCGGACGGCGCTGGCTAGGCTGGGAGGCATGAAGGTCCTGGCGCTGGCGAGAAACAGGTGGGTACGAGTCCTGGCGGCGATCCTCCTCACGGTCTTTGCCGCCTGGTCCGCCTTCACCTTCGGCCACCTCGCGGACACCATGAGCTGGGACTGCGGTGGGGGCAGCTGCGCCACCAACGACCCCCGCTCCCTGAACATCCTCGGCGCGATCGCCGGCACCATCCTGGCGTGCCTCGTGGGGGCCTTGGCCGTCGGCCTGATCGGACCGGCCCTCACGATCGCGGCCGTCTCCTGGGCGTTCAGGCAAGGCCTCCGGGCGGCGGTGCACGACGGCTACAGCGTCGCCTCCACGCTGACGGCGCCCCTCACCCTCACCACCATCGGCTTCATCGTCTCGGGGCTCTGCCTGATCGGATGGATCCCCATGTTCATCAGCAACCGGCGGCTCGCCCGCCGCATCCGGCGCAGGCAGGCTGCCCAGGGCTAAGCGACGCCCCTCGCGAGTGCCTTGTGCCGTCGCCGGCCCTTCGCGAGTGCGTTGTGCCGCCGAACCGGCCGATTCGGCGACACCAGGCACTCGCGAAACGAGCGTTTGAGCACCAGGCACTCGCGAACCGCTCGCGCTGCTCAGCGCAGGCGCGGCGCCGCCTCGATGAGCTCGCGCGTGAACGGGTGTCGAGGCGAGGCCAGCACGGCCTCCGTTGCTCCTGACTCCACGATGGTGCCGCCGTCCAGCACGGCCAGCTCGTCGCTCGCGTGCCGGATGACGCCCAGGTCGTGGGAGACCAACAGGATCGCCAGCCCCCGCTCCTCCTGCAGCTCGTCCAACAGGTCGAGCACGCGGGCCTGCACGGAGGCATCCAGCGCGGAGACCGGCTCGTCGCACAGCAGCACCGCGGGCCGCACGGCCAGAGCGCGGGCGATCGCCACGCGCTGGCGCTGCCCGCCCGAGAGCGTGCGCGGATGCGCCCCCGCCACCCCCGCGGGAAGATGCACCGACTCCAGGAGCTCCTCGACGGCCCGCGCATCCCGGCGCCCCAGCGCGTCGGTCAGGATCGTGCCAACGCTCCAGCGCGGCTCAAAGGAACCCAGCGGGTCCTGCACGATCATCGCGAGTTCGCGCCGGCGCTTGCGGCGCCGCCGTTCGGGCAGCGCCGACCACGCCTCGCCGCCCAGGCGCACCTCGCCGGCCTCGAGCGGGACCAGCCCGGCCGCCGCGCGCAGCAGGGTGGACTTCCCCGAGCCCGACTCCCCCACGAGCCCCAGCGTCCGCCCGCGTTCGAGCCGCAGCGAGGCCCCCACCACGGTGGGTGCCTCCGCCCCGCGGTGCCGGATGCTCACGCGGTCCAGCTCCAGGACGGGCGTCCCGCCCGCCGCTTCCAGGGAAGGCACGACGACGCCCACCCGGGTCGCGCGCGTCGGGTCACCACCGGGCGCCTCGCCCGGGCCGGCTCCGCGGCCCCCGGTGGCCCGCACAACTCCCGCGGCCCCGCCGGGGCGAGTCCCGGCGGTGCCGGCACCGCCGGCGTCGCCCCCGCCACCCCCACGGGACGCGGCCGCGGAACCCGACCCCCCGGCGTCGGGCAGGAGGCGCTCACAGCGCGGACGCTCCCACGGCACCGAGGCCACGAGCCGGCGCCCCTCGGCGCTGGCCGGCGCGGCGAGCACCTCGGCCACGGGGCCACGCTCCACGATCCGGCCGGCGTCCATGATGGCGACCTCGTCGGCCACGCGGCGGGCGGCGGCGAGGTCGTGGGTGATGAAGAGCAGCGCTCCCCCGGCATCGACGCGGGCGCGCAGCAGCGAGAGGACCACCGCCTGGCGCGTGGTGTCCAGGGCCGTGGTGGGCTCGTCGGCGATGACCAGCTCGGGATCGGCGGCGAGGGCGGCGGCGATGAGCGCGCGCTGGCGCATGCCGCCGGAGAGCTCGTCGGGACGCCGCGCTGCGGCGGCCGGGTCCAGGCCCACGGAGCGCAGGAGGGCGGGGAGGTCCAGCGGGATCCCGGCCAGCCGCGCGGCGTCGGCCACCTCGCGGCCCACGGGGCGCAGCGGGTCGAGCGAGCCGAGGGCGTCCTGCAGCACGGTGCCCACGCGGCGCCCGCGGACCGAGCGCCACGCGCGCTCGCTCAGGCTCAGCGCGTCGGCGCCGGCCACCGTGAGCTCGTCTGCGGCGACCGAGCCGCCCGTCAGCCCCACGAGCGCGCGGGCCGTGACGGACTTGCCGGAGCCGGACTCCCCCACCAGCGCGAGGCAGGTCCCCGGCGCGATCGAGAGATCGATCCCGCGCACCACCTGAACGCCGTCGAACGCCACCCGCAGACCGCGCGCTGACACCACGGAGGCCCCGGCCACGGGGCGCCCGGGGGTACCGGCCGTCCCGGCCGCCCCGGCCGTCTCGGAACTCATCGCGCGCCCCCTCGGCCGGCCCAGCGCGCGGAGAGCCGCCGGCCGGCCAGCGTGGCCACCACGCCGACGCCCACGATCGCGAGGCCTGGGAACACGGTCATCCACCATCCGTTGCTGATGTAGGTGCGGCCGGCGTTGAGCATGGCGCCCCATTCGGGCTCCGGCGGCGGCGCTCCGAGACCCAGATAGCCCAGGGCGGACGCCCAGACGATGGCCTGCCCCACGCCGAGCGTTGCGACGGCCAAGAGCGGCCCGAGCGCCCCGGGCAGGATGTGCCGCCACACGATCGTGAGCGGCCCCTTGCCCAGCATCCGTGCGGCCTCGACGTGGCCAGTGCGGGAGACGCGGCGCACCTCGGAGCGCAGCAGCCGGGCGTAGCCGGGCGCGCTGGAGAGCCCCACGGCCACGATGACGGTGGCCACGCCGGGACCGCGCACGGCGATGAGCAGGAGCGCGAGCAGCAGCGTGGGGAAGGCGAGCATCGCGTCGATGAGCCGCGAGCCCGCGGCGTCCACCCAGCGCCGCCCTAGGCCGGTGATGAGCCCCAGCACGGCGCCGAGTCCCACGCCCAGCAGCGTGGAGAGGACGCCGATGAGCACCGAAGAACGCGTCCCGTGCACCACGCGGGTGAAGAGGTCGCGGCCCGATTCGTCCGTGCCGAAGGGGTGGCCCCAGCCCGGGGCCCTGAAGGACTCGCGCGGCGCGATCGCGAGCGGGTCACCCGGCGCGATGAGCCACGGGACCGCGGCACACAGGAGGATCACGAGGCCGCAGGCGGACAGGAACCAGGTGCCGGGACGGGCGCGACGAAGCCGGTGCCCGACGCCGCTGGGTCGGGCGGCGCCCGAGGCGGCGCCCTCCGGCGCGGCGGGACCGGCGGCGGGTTCGGCGCCGTGGTCGGGGTGTCCGGTGCGTCCGGGGTCGCTCATGCGGCCGCCCTCCGATCCACGAGGGCGACGAGGGCATCGGCCAGAAGCGTCACGAGGACATAGCCGAGGGCCGATACGAGGGTCACGCCCAGCACGAGCGGGACGTCGCGCGCCGTCACGGCCGTGAGGAGGGCTCGCCCCAGCCCGGGCCGGGCGAACACGGTCTCCACGACCACGGCGCCGGAGATGAGATAGCCAAACGCCCAGCCGGAGAGATTGATGCCGGGCACCAGCCCATGGCGCAGGGCGTGCCGCCAGCGCAGCCCCCGGGGCGTCTCACCGCGCGTCCGGGCCGCCGCGGCAAAGGGAGCGTCGAGTGCCGAGAGCATCCCCTCCCTCATGCCCTGCGCCAGGTAGCCGGCCAGCGGGATGGCGAGGGCCAGGGTGGGGAGCACGAGGCCGCGCGCGCTGTTGTCCGAAACGGCGGGGAACCAGCGCAACTGCGTCGAAAAGACGATGACGAGCACGGCGGCAAGCCAGAATCCGGGGAGCACGGACGCCACGAGCTCCAGGGCCGAGGCCAGCCGCGCCGCCACCCGCGAACGCCCCGTCGCGATGACCGCGGTGAGCAACGCGAGGACCCAGGCCACGGCGAGGGAACATAGGGCCAGCAGCAGCGTGGGCCAGAGCAGCGGGGCGATGACCTCCACCACGGGGCGCTTCTGCCCGTAGGAGATCCCGAAGTCACCGCGCAGCAGGTTCCCGAGGTAGTTGAGGTACTGCTGGGGCAGGGGAAGGTCGAGGCCGAACTGCTCGCGGGCCGCCTGCAACGCCGCCGCCGAGGCCTGAGAGCCGGGGCCGCCCAGGGCCGCCTCGGCCGGGTCGCCCGGCAGGGCCTGGAGCACGGCGAAGCCGAGCGTGGCCACGAGCCAGATCGCCACGACGGCGCCCAGCAGGCGCCACAACGCGGAGACCCACCAGGCCCTGCGCCGCCCGCGCGGCAGGGGCGCGCCGGCCCCGGGCCGGCCGGCGGCCGCCAACGGGGACGCCGACGCCGGCACCTCGCCGGGGCCCTCCCCCGCGCCAGCCGTGCCCGAGCCAACTTTGCCCGCGCCAGCCGTGCCCGCGCCAGCCGTGCCGGAGCCAACCGTGACCGTGTCGGCCGCGCCCGGCGCTGCGGCGCCGGGCACGGCCACGGCCCCCGGCACCCCACGCGAGGTGGGGCCGGGGGCCGGGCGTGCGTCGTCGTGCATGCTCACGCGATCAGTGGATCACGTTTCTCAGGCGGCCGGAATCGGCTTGACGTCCAGGAAGGTGGGCGTATTCACGGTGGGAAGGGCACGCAGCCCCTCGATCCCGGCGCGGTAGAGGTAGTGATTCTGCTGGTCGAAGATCGGCAGAATCACCTGCTTCTTGGCGATGATCTCCTGGGCCTGCTTGTACAGCTCGCCGCGCTTGGCCTCGTCGTTCACCGTGGCGCTGGCCTGGTCCAGGAGCTTGTCCAGCTCGGGATCGTTGATCTGCGCGTGGTTGGCGAAGTAGCCGGACGGCGCGGGCGTGATGCCGTCAGAGTGGTAGAGGATGCGCAGCACGTCGGGGCCCACCTTGGTGTAGGGGGCGGAGACGAGCTCGTACTCGTTCTTGCCGAGCGCGCCGTACCAGCTGGAGAGGTCGAGCAGCGAGATCTGCACGTCGAAGCCGGCCTCCTTGGCCCCGGCCTGCAGCTGCGTGAAGAGCGACTGCTCGGCGGGGGCCGACTGGTTCGTGGAGACGGGGAAGCGCACCGTGAGCCTCTTGCCGTCCTTCTCGCGGATGCCGTCCGCTCCGACTTTCCAGCCCGCCTCGTCGAGCAGCTTCTTGGCCGCCTCGAGGTCGTACGGGTAGGCCTCCGGCGAGGACACGGCGAGCGGCTCTGCGCTGGAGAGCGCGGAGGTGGAACGTGGGGCGGTGCCCTTGAAGAGCGACTCGACGCCCGCGTTGACGTCGACCGAGCGGATGAACGCCTCGCGCACCGATTGGTCGTTGAACGGCGCCTGGCCGGAGTTCAGCTCGATGCGGTTGGACGCGCCGGGGCGCGGAGCGTTGAGGTCCTTGATGGCCGAGCCCTCGGCGCCCGCGGCCTCGATGTTCTCCGGCAGCGGGTTGTCGATGACGTCCACCTCGCCGGACTGCAGCGCGGCGTAGCGCGTGGCGGAATCCGGGATGAAGCGCCACGTGATGGCGGTGAGAGCGGCCGGGCCGGACTGCGTTGCGGCGTCCGCAGGCGGCGTCGTGTAGTCATCGTTGCGCACGAGCTCCACGCGGTCCTGCTTGGCCCAGGAGGCCACCTTGAACGGGCCGGTGCCCACGGGCGCCGCGCAGTTCTCCTCCTGCGAGCGCTTCAGGGCCGTGGGGGACTCGATCGCGTTCCAGGTCTGGGAGAAGGACTCCAGCAGCGCGGAGTCGGGGGCGCTCAGGTGCACCACCGCCTCCAGGTCGGAGGCGCCCTTCGTCACCGAGGTGATCTTGGCGAAGGCCAGGTACCCCGTGGACGAGGCCGTGTCGGGGTCCTGCAGGTGGTCCACATTGGCCTTGACGGCCTCCCAGGTCAGGGCGGTCCCGTCCGTGAACTTCACGCCGTCCTTGAGCGTGAACGTGACGGTCTTGCCGTCCTCGCTCACCTTCCACGCCGTGGCCAGCCACGGGATGATCTTGCCCTCCTTGTCGCGGCTGACGAGGTTCTCCAGGTACTGCGTGGCCACGAGCGCCTGCGGGTAGTTGCCGCCCACGTGCGGGTCGAGGCACTCCGGCTCCGCGTCACCGGAGGCGTACGTCAGCGTGGTCTTGGTGTTCGCGGCGCCCGACGACGCCGGGTCGGCCTGGGTGCCGGAGGAGCAGGAGGTGAGCGCGAGGGCACCGGCGGCCGCGAGGGCGGCCGCGGCGAGCGCGCTGCGGGTGAGGCGAGACATCGGCAGGGGGCGTGCTTTCTCTAACAGGACAGGATGCGTGCGCCCGGGCCGGACACAGTGCCGTTGATTCTTCCGCCGCGGCCGCCGGATCCACCCGCGGGCGTCGCCCCGCCTCGTCACACTCGCCGCCGCGCCGGCCCCGCGGGGCCCGGGTTCCCGGGCGCTGGCGCGCGGGCTGACATGCAACGTTCATGCAACGTCCGTGCCGCCCCGGCGGACCGGGCGCCTCCCCCGCCGGCGCGGAGGCCACCCGGCATTCGGGTGCGGCTTCGCCGCGGTGACGCCGCGGGACGGGGCCCGGGCGGGGACAGGACCGGGTCTCCACGAAAATCGGGGCGCGTCAAGACCCTCCCTCCTTCCCGCCCCGCCGCGCCGCCAAGTTGCCCGGCTTCTCGACGCCGGGGCAGACTCGTTTGCGCCGGCGCTCACCCGCGCCGTCGACGCCATCACCGCCACCTCCAGGGAGCCGACCGCCGTGACCGATCCGTGGGATCACCGCCAGCTCTCGGCCGCGCGTGCGGGGAGCCCGCTGGCGGCCCTGGTCCCCCTGGCCCACGCCCTCCTGGGCGGGGCGGCGCGCGAGGCGGGCCTCGTGCTGGTCGTGGCCGATCCGGCCGGGCGGGTGCTGTGGCTGGACGGCGCCGACGCCGAGCTCGCCGAGGCCGAGGGCTGGGGGCTTCTCGCCGGCACCGATTGGGCCCTCGTGGGCGGCTCGCTGTCCGGACTCGGGCGCGCGCTGGCGACAAAGGCGCCTTCGCGCTCGGGCGCCTCTCCGGACCTGCCCCGCCCCTTCGCCGCCGTCGCCGTCCGCGACCCGCGCCAAGGCAGCCTCTCCGGGGCCCTCGCCATCACGGGGGGCGAGGCGGCGCTTGCCCCGTTTGTCCTGGCCGCGCTGCGTGGGGCGGCCGCCACGCTCGAGTCGCACCTGGCCACCACGGCCGTCCCCTCGGGGCCGGCGGTGCCCGTCGGCTCGTCCTCGGCCCACGCGCTCCTGCGGCTCACCGGCCCGGACGCGCCCACGCTCGACACGCCGCACGGCACCTCGTCGCTGGGGCGCCGGCACGCGGAGCTGCTCGCGGTCCTGGCCGCCGCTCCCCAAGGCATGGACGGCGCCGAGCTGATCCGCCGCGTCTACGCCCACCCGGTCTCCACCGTGACCCTGCGCGCGGAGATCGCGCGCCTGCGCAGGGCGCTCGAGGACAGCGGCGCGTTCGACGCCGGCGTGACCCTGGACTCGCGGCCGTACCGCCTCTCAGGGGTCGAGGACGACGCCGCGCGCGTTGCCACCCACCTCGCGCGGGGGGCCCTGCTGCCGGCGCTCGGCGAGTACGGCGGCCAGCTCCTGCCCGGTTCGAAGGCCCCCGACATCGCGCATCGGCGGCGCGAGCTCTCCTCCGCGCTGCGGGGGGCGGTGCTCGGCTCGGCCCAGCCGGAGGCGATCGCCGCGTACCTCGCCCTCCCCGAGGGGGCCAAGGACGCCGAGGCGTGGGCCGCGGCGGCCCAACTCATGCCGCCCGGTTCGCCGCGGCGGGCGGCGGCCGAGGCGCGGCTCGCGGCGCTGGGCGCGCGCTAACGGCCCGGGCGGCCCCAGCGACGCGCCGACGGAGGTAGACGGCGGGTTCACGCGCCGTCAGCGGATGCTTACTGGAAATTGAATTGATCACCCCGGATGCCGCTGTTTCGTTCGGCATGCTGAGCTTTTCTCGATCCGAGGGGTGTGGATTCTTGGTCGAAGGAATTGTTACCTCAGAGCAAGAAACGCCACCCGGCCAGTCTTCACCCGATGGTCGAACGGCCGGCTCCTTCGACGTTCGCCGTGGGGAGCGAGGGATTGACGTAACCGTCCGCCCAGGCAATGCGGCCGAAGTCGAGTTTGGTGCGCACAGGAACGCCGGCGGCGGCATACTTGCGCTTAACCCTGTCAAGGTATTGCTTGGCCGTCTCGCGCCCGATATTCATGGCCCGTCCCACCTCTTCGACGCTCAGTCCTGAGACGTACAGCACGAGCGCCCGCTCCTCCTGCATGCTCAGGGCGGGTCGTTCCGCTTCCCCCGCGATGACGGCGGCCAGTTCTGAGGTCATCCAGGTCCCGCCCGCCAGGACCGTCTCGACCGCGGCCAGCACATCCGCCTCGCTGTCCCGCTTCCCCACCACGCCGGCGACGCCGACCTGCAGCATCCGGCGCACCAGGGCGGGGGCTCCCATGGCGGAGAGGACGAGCACCTTCATCCCGGACTTCACCAGTGCCTCAATGCGCGACGGACTGGCGCTGGCCCGCCGCTCAACGACGAGGTCAAGGATGAGCAGGACCGGGCGCTCCTCAGGGGGAGCGGCGGCGAGCCACGCATCAAAATCGGGGAGGGATTCGCCGCTGAAGCACACGCGGTAGCCGCCATGCCCACGCAGCACCTGCTGGGCCCCGGCTCGTTGCAGGACATGATCCTCCACTAGGGCGATCGCGACTTCACGCCCCCGTGGCACGGGCGCCTCGGCGCGCCCGCCGGTGGGAGAGCCACCTACATCCTGCCCCACAGAACTCCGCCTCAAATCACTTAAGCACACCATTGACCACGCGAGGTTATCCGTGTTCAATCACAAGAGAAACTAAGACTCCGCATTGCGCTCATTTGACCCCCATACGGGTGTCATTTCTAAAGTCACGTCGACAAGATCTTTTCAAGCCGCAAGACTGATCTACAGGGGAAATTCATCATTCCCTTTGCGGCTCCACCCAATGGGCTTGAGGTTCCCGCCGGTGTCGCACTCCCACCGAACAGTACGTGTCAGAGCTTTGCGTTTTCTCTGCTCGCGTTGCGGTAGCGCCCAGCGCTCCCTTCGCGTGCCTGTCGCGAGCCGCAGACACTACGGAAGGAAGCAATGCTCTCTCGATCAGTGCTCACCGACGGAGGACGCAAGACGTCCACCGCCGCGCGCCGAGGATTCACCACGGCGGTCGCGGCGGCCACCGTCTTTGCCGGCGTGACCATTCCCGCCGCATCGGCGTTCGCCGCCCCGTCCGTCCTCACCGTCACCAACACCGAGTCCGCCAACACCCCCGGCTCGCTGATGGCCGCCATCGCCACCGCCAACGCCTCCACCAATGCCGACGGCGTCAAGATCGTCTTTGACGAGACGCTGCTTGGCACCGGCGGCATTTCCTTCGCCAACTCGGCCGACGCCATGAGCACCGATCGCGTGGGTCTGCCCGGTGGCAATCACCAGAACCCGGGCACCTCGGGCGCGCGCTACGTCATTGATGCGGAAGTCCCCGTCTCGATTGACTTCTCCAACCTGGACGAAATCACCACCACCACCGATGCCGACTTCGCCGGCATTCTGGTGAAGTCGGACGACGTCACCCTCGAGCACCTCAAGAACATCAAGGCCGGTGCGGCGGAGGTGGCGATCAGTGGCAGCAACGTCACCGTCTCCGACTTCGACTTCAAGGACCCCAATACCGCCATCGGCGAAACCGGTGTGGCGCTCCTCGACGGTGCCTCAGATGTGAACATCACGGACAGCGTGTTCTATAGCCAGTACTACACCTCGATCATGATCGATGGGTCGCTGAGCCAGACCTCCACGGTCTCTAACATCAAGATCGATAACGTGACGAGCCGTGGCGTCGAGTCGGGACTCGGCCACATCGACATCGAGGACAAGGCGGTCGTCAACGGCCTCTCGGTCACGAACAGCACCTTCGGCGCCACCGACGAGTCCGCCACCACGGCCGCCGTCTACTTCAACACCGGGCTGCAGGTCAACGATTTCACGTACTCCGGCAACACCTACCTGCGCGGTAGCGGTGCCCAGCGCGAGGTGTTTGCCTTCGAGAACCAGGCCAACAGCGTCTTCACCAACACCGTGGTGAAGGGAAACAAGTTCACGGGCCAGAGTGCCACGACCCCCACAGGTGCCCTGTTCCAGAGCAACACCGCCACGTGGAACTCCCTCGACGTCACCGACAACGAGGCCTCGTTCACGGGCGGCGTGCAGCTGGCCGGTGCGGTCAGCGACGCCACGTTCTCCGGCAACACCTTCTCCAAGACCCGCGAGCCGGGCAGCGCCGCCATCAACTTGAGCGGGGCGAGCAAGAACGTCTCCATCGCCGAGAACGTGTTCGACACGGTCTGGGCCGTTGATGGGGTGCGCGTGGAGGGCAGCTCCGCCACGAACGTGAGCGTCGAGGACAACACGTTCACGGACTTCTACGCCAACGTGAGCCGCTCCGCCGTTGCCGTGGCCTCGCCCGGCACGGGCAACGTGGTGCGCAACAACGAGTTCACCCAGGACCTCGAGCGCGCCAACGGGACCGATCTGCCCACGAACATCGCCAACCACTGGGCCGTGTACGTGTGGCCGCAGGCCGGCGCCGCCACGACAGACGGGTCCACCGGCTGGAGCATCCTCAACAACAAGATCGACGGCTACGGCGGCAGCGAGGGAATCCTCTCGCAGGCTCCCATTACCGACAACGCTCGCGGCAAGACCCTCATCACGGGCAACACCTTCGGCGAGAACACGCGCGGTAGCGTCGAGGAAGAGACCGAGACCGGCGGCAATTGGTTCCTGTGGAACCAGACCGGCGCTGTCAACAACAAGGTGCAGACCATCCGCGCCGACAAGGTGCGCTACAACGGCACCACCGCCACCTTTGCAGCAACGCAGCCCGCGCCGCTCGCCGGCAACACCGCCGCGACCGCTCCCGTAATCCTGCACGTCTACTGGACGGCCAAGGACAACGCCGAGGAGTACCTGGGCGAGCTCAAGGACGTCACCCTGGGCGAGCGCATTTCCATCGCCACGACGCACACCTCCGGCTACCTGCGCCTGCAGACGGTTGATGCCAACGGCAACACCTCGCAGTACTCCAGCATCGACCAGAACATCACCGTGGCCCCGGCCGCTCCCAAGGTGACCGAGGCCACCGCCGAGTCGGTCAAGGGCACCGCCGTGCCGTCCTCCACCGTCACCGTGCGCGACGCGGACGGCAAGGACGTCGTCTCCACCGAGGCCGACGCCGAGGGCAACTGGAGCGTCGATCCCACCCAGCTGAGCTGCGGCACCACCTACACCGGGGTGACGGTGGTGGATAACGAGGAAAGCGAGCCGACCACCTTCACGACGGCGGACTGCCCCGCCATTGAGGCCCCCGCCGCCCCCGAGGTCACCGAGGTGACCGAGGAGACCGTCAAGGGCACCGCCGACCCGTCCACGACCATCAGCGTCCGCGACGAGGATGAGAAGGAGGTGGCCTCGACCACCGCCGATGCCGAGGGCAATTGGTCCGTCGACGCGAGCACCCTCAAGTGCGGCACCACCTACACCGTCGTCGCCAGCGCCGGTGATCTGACGAGCGAGCCCACGTCCTTCACGACCGCCAAGTGCGTCGTGGACGGCGAGGACAACGCCAGCGGCGACGACGCGGCCAACGGTAGCGACGCCGCCAACGGCTCGAACGCCTCCGCCGGTTCGGATGCCAGCGGTAGCGACGCTGCCAACGGCGACAACGGCTCCGCTGGTTCGGATGCCAACGGCTCCAACGCCTCGGCCGGTACCAACAACGCCGACGCCGATGCCGACACCACCGTCGTGGACAAGGGCGACGACCTCGCCCAGACCGGCTCCGCCGGCATGATCGGCCTGGCCGGCATGGCGCTTGCGCTCATGATCGGTGGGGCCGCCTGGCTCGCGATCTCGCGCCGCCGCAAGGCCTGATTTCGGCTGAATCACACACCGCCGGGGGCGGGGACCACACGGTCCCCGCCCCCGGCGGCGTCTGGGCGGCAAGCCCGCGCTTCCTCAGGGAACCTGATGCTCGCGACCCTAAGTGAACACCGGCGGCCTCGGTGCAACGCGGCCGCAACGCAGCGCGCGATAGCCTGCGCGCACGCCCTGCGAGCGCGCTGTGCAAGGGCCACCGGCGGGAGATCTCGGCTCCAGCCCATTGCCCCGCGCCCGCCCACGGGGCACAGTTGAATGACTACGCCCCGACCAGCCCAGGAGGAGCGCATGCCCGGCCCCGGCAGCAGCACCCACCGCCTGGGCGGCGCTGTGCCAAGTGGCCTCGCGGACGGTCGAGAGTTCTCCGACGTCCGGGCGCTCGTGCGCGATTCGTGGATGCGTTCAACCTCCCGGCTCCCGCACCCCACGCAGGCGGTCGTCTCCGATGTTCTTGACTCCGACGCGCTGGCCCAGCGCCGCGCGGCGCACCCCCTCGACTCGGTCTTCCCGCTCATCCGTTCCCTGCTGGCCCAGCCGGCGCGCGACCACGGGCTCATCATGGCCGTCGGCGATGAGGCGGGCCGCCTGCTCTGGGTCGAGGGCGACCCGCTCACCCGCTCCCGCGCCGAGGAGATGGCGTTCCTCGCCGGGGCCGATTGGTCGGAGGAGTCGATGGGCACCTCGGCGCCGGCCCTGGCGCTGAGAACGGGCTCGGCCGTGCAGGTCCTACGCGAGGAGCACTTCAGCCCGCTCGCCGTGGATTTCTCCTGCTCCGCCGTTCCGCTGCTGAACCCGCACACCGGCGCGCGCCTGGGCTTCCTCGACCTCACGGGCGACGACAGGGCCGCCGATTCGCTCATCCTCCCGTACCTGCGCGCCACGGCCGCCGCCGTCCAGGCGCACCTGCTCACGGCGCTTCCGGCACCGGGTGCACCGCTGCTCTCGCCCCACACGGGGCCCTTGCCCGTGGTCCCGGCCGTGCCGGGCGGCACGTCACTGCCCGACGGCGAGGGGCCGGCCGGGGTGCACCACGGCACCACCCATCCGGGCGGGCACGGCGGTTCCGCCGGCCCTGACACGCAACCCGAGACCGGGCAGACGGCGGCGCCCGCCCGCCGGCGCGAACGGATCGAGGTCTCCTCGGCGCGCCCGGCACCCGGCCACGCGCCGTCCGCGGCCGTCGGCGCGGTGGAGGCGGTCGCCGTCGTGCAACTGACCGGGCCCGAGCTGCCCGAGCTGCACGTGGGCGCCGCGGTGACGCGGCTCTCCCTGCGTCATGCCGAGATCCTGGGGCTGCTGGCCGCGGCGCCACACGGGCTGGAGGCCGGCGAGCTGAGCGCCAGGCTGTACCCCGCCGAGGTGCCGGCCGTGACGCTGCGCGCCGAGCTGGCCCGCCTGCGCAAGGTCCTCGATGCCTCCGGCGCGGCGGCGGCGGGCGTTGAACTCACCTCGCGCCCGTACCGGCTCTCGGGCGTGGACGCCGACGCCCTGTGCGTGGCGCGGTTGCTGGATCGCGGCTCGCATCGGCAGGCGCTGGCCAGGTATCGAGGCGAGCTGCTGCCCGCCTCGGAGGCGCCCGGCGTGCTCGAGTGGCGCGACGAGCTGGCCGCCACGCTGCGCGAGGCCATCGTCTCCGACGGCTCGGTGGAGACGCTGCTCGAGTACCTGGGGCGGCCCGAGGCGCGCTACGACGACGAGGCCATGGAGACGGCCCTGCGGCTGCTGCCGCCGCGCTCGCCCAAGCGGGCGGGCATCCTGACCCGGCTCGAGGCACTGCGGTCGCAGATCGCCTGAGGGGTTCCTGGGCTCTAGCGCAGGGTCGCGGTGTACGTCAGTTCGGCCGACACCGACAAGACAACAGCAATGACGACGAGCGTCACCACGAAGTTGCGCATCTCCGATGTCCAATTCAGCCTCCACCCGAAGCCGTCGCACGGTTCACCCCCATTGATGCGCATGTTTGCCGGCCAGATACCGAGGCACAGTGCGATCAAGCCGCATCCAAAGAGCACCCACCCCACCGCGGCCGGCCATTCAACGCCCCACCAAGCAACAGCCGCTGCCGCGACGAGCGCCGCCGGAACGGACACCGCGGCGATCCACCGCGAAAGCCGTTCGAGGCGCCAGATCCAGCGCCACGTCCGTTGGGCTCCTGAGTCTCGATAGTCTGTGCGGTCCGGGGTGGCTAGCCTGGGTTCGGGGACGGGCTTCGGAGCCGGACGATCAGCGCGTCCGCGGGCCCGGTGCCGGCCCGGCGGGGCGGTCTTTTCCTCGAACATTCTTCGAGTCTCGCACGACAGGCCAATGACAGCATCCTGTCATCTATCCAGGATTTCGCGGCATTCCGGGGCAAACCGGCGGTGCAACTCACCTGCAACGCACCCAAACCTAGTGTGATCCACATCACCCCGGATCCCACGGGGCCTCACACGAAGGAGTGCGACGTGACCGTCTACGCGCAGCCAGGCAAGGAAGGCTCGAAGGTCAGCTTCAAGCCCCGCTATGAGAACTACATCGGCGGCGAGTGGGTCCCGCCGGTCAAGGGCGAGTATTTCGAGAACGTCACCCCCGTGACGGGTCAGGTCTTCACCGAGGTGGCGCGTTCCACCGCTGAAGACATCGAGCTGGCGCTGGACGCGGCCCACGCAGCGGCCCCGGCCTGGGGCAAGACCTCCGCAGCCGAGCGCGCGCAGATCCTCCTGAACATCGCCGACCGCATGGAGGCGAACCTCGAGCTCCTCGCCGTCGCCGAGACGTGGGACAACGGCAAGCCGGTGCGCGAGACGCTCGCCGCGGACATCCCGCTCGCGATCGATCACTACCGCTACTACGCCGGCGCCATCCGCGCGCAGGAGGGACGCCTGTCCCAGATCGACGACGACACCACGGCGTACCACTACCACGAGCCCCTCGGCGTGGTGGGTCAGATCATCCCCTGGAACTTCCCGTTGCTCATGGCCACGTGGAAGCTCGCCCCCGCCCTCGCCGCCGGCAACGCCGTGGTCCTGAAGCCCGCCGAGCAGACCCCGGCCAGCATCCTGGTGCTGTTGGAGCTCGTGGGCGACCTCCTCCCCCCGGGGGTCCTCAACGTCGTCAACGGCTTCGGCGTGGAGGCTGGCAAGCCTTTGGCCTCGAGCCCGCGCATCCGCAAGATCGCCTTCACGGGCGAGACCACCACGGGCCGCCTCATCATGCAGTACGCCTCCAACAACCTGATCCCCGTCACGCTGGAGCTCGGCGGCAAGTCCCCCAACCTGTTCTTCGCCGACATCGCCGACAAGGACGATGCGTTCTACGACAAGGCGCAGGAGGGCTTCGCGCTCTTCGCCCTGAACCAGGGCGAGGTCTGCACGTGCCCGTCCCGCGCGCTGATCCAGGAAAGCATCTACGAGCGCTTCTTGGGCGACGTCGTGGAGCGCACCAAGAAGATGATCCAGGGCAACCCCCTCGACACCGACACGCAGGTTGGCGCGCAGGCCTCCAACGATCAGCTGGAGAAGATCCTGTCCTACATCGACATCGGCAAGCAGGAGGGCGCCAAGGTGCTCACCGGCGGCGGCCGCGCGCAGCTGGAGGGCGACCTGGCCGGCGGCTTCTACGTCCAGCCGACCATCTTCGAGGGCACCAACAACATGCGCATCTTCCAGGAGGAGATCTTCGGCCCCGTCGTGGCCGTCACCAAGTTCTCCGACTACGACGACGCGCTCACCCTCGCCAACGACACCCTCTACGGCCTGGGCGCCGGCGTCTGGTCCCGCAACGGCAACGTGGCCTACCGCGCCGGCCGCGACATCCAGGCCGGCCGCGTGTGGGTGAACAACTACCACGCCTACCCCGCGCACTCCGCGTTCGGCGGCTACAAGTCCTCCGGCATCGGCCGCGAGACCCACCTGATGATGCTCGAGCACTACCAGCAGACCAAGAACCTGCTGGTGTCCTACTCCGAAGACAAGCTCGGCTTCTTCTAAACCAGAACCCCGCTGCTCTCCTCATGACCGGGGCCGGTTAGAGGGCGGCGGTAGCCTCCCGCGCATCCAGCGCGGGAGGTGCCCGACGGCGGGTGGTGACCACCCGTCGTCGGGCACCAGGCCCCGGACCCGGGCACCTTGGGTGCCCGTGGCGGATTTCCGTCCTCCCTGCTCCACGGGCCCTTGGGCCCGCCGGCGTCCCCGCTCGCCTCGCCCCGGAAGCGGTCACCGAAGTCCTACAAGCCCGCAATTCTTCTAGGAGTGACCATGACGCAGACCCAGCTCGAGAACACCTCGGCCACGACCCCCAGCACCATGCAGGCCGCCGTCGTCACGACGTTCGGCGCACCCCTGGACGTCACGCAGCGTGACGTCCCCCAGCCCGGCCCCGGCCAGGTGCTCGTCAAGAACATCTCCTCCGGCGTGTGCCACACCGATCTGCACGCCGCCCACGGCGACTGGCCGGTCAAGCCCACGCTCCCCCTCATCCCCGGCCACGAGGGCGTCGGCGAGGCCGTCGCGATCGGCGCCGGTGTCGAGGACATCAAGGTCGGCGACCTGGTCGGCAACGCGTGGCTGTGGAGCGCGTGCGGCGAGTGCCAGTACTGCCGCACCGGCTGGGAGACGCTGTGCGAGTCCCAGGTCAACGGCGGCTACTCGGTTGACGGCAGCTTCGGCGAGTACATGCTCGTTGACGCCCGCTACGCCGCGCGCATTCCGGCCGGCTCCGATCCCTACGAGGTCGCCCCCGTGCTCTGCGCCGGCGTGACCGTCTACAAGGGCCTCAAGCAGACCGAGGTGAGGCCCGGCCAGTGGGTGGTCATCTCCGGCATCGGCGGCCTCGGCCACATCGCGGTGCAGTACGCCGTGGCGATGGGCATGCGCGTGGCCGCCGTGGACGTGGCGGACGAGAAGCTGGAGCTGGCGCGCAAGCACGGCGCCGAGGTGACCGTGAACGCGGCCGTCGAGGACCCGATCGAGGCCATCCAGGCGGCGACGGGCGGCACGCACGGCGTGCTCGTCACCGCGGTGCACCCGGCCGCCTTTGGCCAGGCCATCGGCATGACCCGCCGCGGCGGCACCATCGTCTTCAACGGTCTTCCCCCGGGAGACTTCCCGGCCCCGATCTTCGAGACGGTCTTGAAGGGGCTGACCATCCGTGGTTCGATCGTCGGCACCCGTCAGGACCTCGAGGAGGCCCTGGAGTTCTACGCTGCCGGCAAGATCCACCCGACCTTCCACACCAGGGAGCTCGGCGAGATCAACGAGATCTTCGGCGAGATGGAGCGCGGGAAGATCGACGGACGAGTGGTGATCAAGTACTGATGGACGCAGTCCTCAAGGCACGGCCGGCGCGGCCCGGGGAGGATTTCTCCCGGGTCGCGCTGACCGCGCCTGCCCTGGAAATGCTGGAAAAGCTGTGGGATCGCAACGGCGCGCTGATGTTTCATCAGTCCGGCGGGTGCTGCGACGGCTCGGCACCGATGTGCTTCCCCGAGGGGGACTTCATCACCTCGGACGCCGACGTGCTGTTGGGCGTCTTTGAGCTGCCGGGGCGCGGCGAGATCGGCTTCTGGATGAGTGCGGAGCAGTTCGCCTACTGGGAGCACACGCTGTTGACCGTGGACCTCGTGACGGGGCGCGGCTCCGGGTTTTCCTTGGAGGCTCCCGAGGGGAAGCGCTTCCTCATCCGCTCGGAGCTCATGGGGTAGGCGGCGCTTGCACGCGGTAGCGACCCGCACCATGCCCACGAACGCACCGCTTCGGTGATCGCACCTACGCCTGCCTGATGGCTCAGGAGTATGACCGGGACGAGCCCCGGTCGCGCGCAGCAATGGACCAACGGTGCGCCACAACGCCGGGCCCGCTCACGCCCCTTGCCCCGACGCGCGTCCGGGCTCCAAGATGCAGGCATGGTCTTTCGCGAGCCGCACCTCCCCGCCCCGTCACACCTGAGCGGCGACGGCTTTTCGCTACGCCCCATCACCGTCGATGACACCGCGGCAGACTTCGCCGCCGTCATGGAGACGCGCGAAGAGTTGCGCCGCTGGGAGGGAAGCGACTGGCCCGCTGATGACTTCACGGAAGCCGGCCATCGCGACGACCTCACGAAGATGCAGGAGCGCCACGAGGCCGGGCGGGCCTTCTCCTACATCGTCCTGGGCCCGGACGGGACGACGTCGCTCGGCTGCGTCTACCTCTTCGCGCCCGACGCCGGTTTCCTGGTCCGGTCCGGCATCGAACGCCTGGGCACGCGGCGCTGGGAGGACCTGGACGCCGTCGCCTACTTCTGGGTCAGGCGGGGGCAACGGGAGCAGGGGTTGGAGGAGCGCTTGCTCGGGGCCTTGCGCGCGTGGCTGCGCGGGAAATGGAACCTGTCCCGGGTGGCTTGGGTGGTCGCGGACACCTATGGGGAGCAGCAGGTGACGGTGCGGGCGGCCGGTCTGGTTCCCGGCTTCACCCTGATGGAGCCGGACAAGCCCGGAGGCTTCTCCGGCTTCGTCGAGGCTGACTGAGCCGCCCCGGTGACCTCCCCCACCACCGCGGCCCCGGCCACACACCCCTTGCTACCCTGGGGGACGGAAGCGGCACGCACGCCGCGCACGGCCCCTGGACGACCAGGCCCGCCGCGAAGCACTTGGGGACGGCCCCGCCCGCAGGAGCCGGCATGAACTCCCTTGCTTCCACCTTCAAACCCCTGCTCACCAAGGCGGCCATCGCGCGCCTCGTGCTCGGTTGGGGCGCCTTCGCCGCCCTCCTGGCCGCCGGCCCGGCGCTCCAGGGCCACCTCCCCGGCCCAGCGCTCGCGCTGCTCCTGACCGGCATCGTCGCCGTCATCCTCGTCTGCGCCTTCGGCGTGGTCCACGAGGCCGAGCACCTCGCCCGCCGCCTCGGCGACCCCTACGGCACGCTCGTCCTCACCCTGAGCATCGTCCTGATCGAGGTCATCCTCATCGCCGCGGTGCTCCTGGGCCCGGGCGAGCACGCCACCATCGCGCGCGACTCCGTCATGGCCGTCTCCATGATCATCCTGAACCTCGTGGTCGGCGCCTCGTTGCTCATCGGCGGCCTCAGGCACGGCGGCCTGGCGCACAACCGCACGGGCACCTCGGCCTACCTCGGCATGCTCATCGTCCTGGGCGCGCTCGCGTTCGGCCTACCCGGCCTCATCGGCACGAACGGCGCCTACGCGCCGGCGCAGGAACTGCCCATCATCGTCATCACCGTGCTCCTCTACGCCTTCTTCCTGTGGCGCCAGATGGGCGCCCAGGCAGACGACTTCCGCGAGGTTGACCCGCGCCTGACGGCGCAGGATTCACTGCCCGACGCCGCCCGCACGCCCTTTGCCGTGACGTTCCGTCAGCACCGGGGCGAGATCCTCGGCCGGCTCGCCCTGCTCGTGGCCACCGTGCTTCCCATCGTGTTGCTCTCGCACGACATGGCCGCCCTGCTCGACGACGGCCTGGCCCGCCTGGGCGCGCCCGTCGCCCTCTCCGGCGTGCTCATCGCCCTTATCGTGTTCCTGCCAGAGTCCATCACCGCGGTCCGCGCCGCCCTGGCCGGGGAGATCCAGCGCGTCTCCAATCTCTGCCACGGCGCGCTCGTCTCGACGGTGGGCCTGACGATCCCCGCCGTGCTCGTGATCAGCCTGCTCACCGGCCAGCACGTGCTCTTCGCCGAGACCCCTGCCAACCTCCTGCTCCTCGGCGTGAGCCTCCTGCTTTCCGTCGCGACCTTCTCCGGCAAGCAGGTCACGGCGACCCACGGCGCCGCGCACCTGGCGCTTTTCGGCATTTACGCTCTCGTGCTTTTCGCATAGATCGTGTCTGGCAATGGCTGGGTTCAGGCAGGGGACTACTGCACGGAATGAGGCAGGAGGGGTGGTGATGTGAACAGTGAGGTGCTGCGTGGAATCGCCCTTCGGCGTGCGGCGGACGCACTCACACAAGGGGAGAGGGGCAGGCGAGTGGTTGCTCGCTTGCCCCTCTCGCACGTGTCGAGGACGTGTGCGTCTACTGACCGCCCTGATCGTGAGTGCGGGTCGGCTGCTGCGCGTATGAGTGCGCGCCCGTTCCCTTGTACCCTCCGCCTTCGACGATCAGATACTCGGGTCGGATAGGTGCGCCCGCAAACCAGTCCTCGAGAATCTCACGCGTGCCTGCGGCATATCGGGCCTGTCCGGACAGCGAGGTGCCGGAGGTGTGGGTCGTCATCGCATTGTGCGCCATGACCCGCCACGGGTGATCGGTCGGCGCGGGCTGGGGATCCCAGACATCACCTGCGTAGCCGGCGAGCTGACCGGACTCGAGGGCGCGCACGATGGCGTCTCGATCTGCAATCGCGCCCCGAGCGGGATTCACGATGTAGGCGCCGCGGGTCATGGTCGCAAGCAGCTCGTCGTCCAGGAGGCCGCGAGTCTCTTCCGTCAACGGTGCGTGCACCGTGAGGACATCGATCTCCTTCACAAGGTCTTCGATGCTCTCGTGGAAGGTCAGACCGTATTTCTCCTCGTAGTCCCGCGGCAGGCGGAAACGATCCGTGTAGCTCAACTGCACTCCGAAGGGGGCAAGGCGCTCGATCACCGCGCGCCCGATGCGACCTGCAGCGAACACGCCAACGCGCATTCCCTCAAGGTCGTATGAACGGGAGACCGCATCGGCGATGTTCCAGCCTCCGTCAACGGAGATCTGATGCTGAGTGACGAAGTCGCGGACAAGAACCAGGACTTGCATCACGGTGTGCTCAGCAACGCTGATGCTGTTGCTGTACGTGACCTCGGCCACGGTGATGCCCTGCTGGTTTGCGGCGTCCAGATCAGTGTGGTCCGAACCGATGCCTGCAGTGATCACGAGCTGGAGCTTCTTCGCCTTGGTGATCCGATCGGCCGTGAGATAGGCCGGCCAGAAGGGCTGAGAGATCACGACATCGGCATCCGGGAGCTCCTTCTCGAAGACCGAGTCAGCACCTTCCTTGTCGCTGGTGACAACGACGGTATGCCCTTCGGATTCGAGCCAGTCTTTCAGGCCCAGATTGCCCGACACGGATCCAACCAGCTGTCCGGGAGTGAACCCCAACTCCTTCGGCGTCGGCAACGTAGCCCCGCTGGGGTAGGCGCCGATGGCAGGAATGCTGTCCCGAGCGTATTCCGGCGGATACCCCGTCACCGGGTCGGGATAAAGGACGATCAAGATCTTTGCCACGGTTTCTCCGTTCAAGTACGAGCGCCCAGATCTGTGCGCCTGATGTAGACGCTAGGCTCAGCAGATTCGCGCTACAACGGACCGTGAGTTGTCTTGGCACAACACAAGGTTGTGGGTAGACTCGCTGAGTGCTGAACGAGCGAGTTCCAGACGTTGGGACACTGAAGCTTCTCGATGCCATCGCTCGAACCGGTTCCATGACGCGTGCCGCTGGAGAGCTTGGAATCACCCAGCAGGCCGTGTCGCGACGTATCAGCAGACTCGAAAGCCAACTAGGCAGGACCCTTGTTGCACGCGGCACCCGTTCTTCGGGACTGACCAATGACGGCGCCGCAGTACTCACCATTGCCAGACCCGTCTTAGCCGCGGCGACAGAAATGGAAGTGGCGCTCGGGGAGCTCTTCGCCGCACCGGACATCTTGTCGGTCGCGGCGAGCCTGACCGTGGCCGACCATTTCCTACCGCGCTGGATCCATGCCTTCGTTAACAACGGCAATGACGCCCGGCTCCTGCGAACGCGCTCAACGAACACACGAGAAGTGATCAGACTCGTCTCCGATTCAAGCGTCGACGTCGGGTTCGTCGAAGGCGATGAGCCCCCGCGCGGGTTGGCGTACACACGCCTGGCAACCGATGAGCTGGCGGTCTATGTGTCACCCGATCACCCGTGGGCCATACCGGGTCATGTCAGCCCGTGGACGCTTGCCCACACCCCTCTCGTCACCCGTGAAGAAGGCTCTGGATGTCGGGCCGTGCTGCGCTCGGCTCTCCTACAACGTGGGGTCAACAACGCCGAGCTGGCGGCCCCCGCACTCGAACTGACCAGCAACACCGCCGTCCTGGAGTCGGCCGCGGCCAACGTTGCCCCGGCTGTGATCAGCACCCGAGCCGCAACACCCTTCGTCCGATCCGGGGCTCTCACACAAGTACGAGTCGATCACACACCGCTCCACCGCCAACTCGGCATGATCTGGAAACAGGGGGACAAGCCCTCCACGCATGCCGCCCGCGAGCTCCTTCGCGCAGCATCGATGAGCCAACGCCAGATCAGAGGCAACGTCCACGGCCAGCTCTCGCAACACTGAGTGCATTGCCGTTGGCCCCAACCACCCGCGGAAGCGACGGCGAACATCACGTGTCATGAGCGGAACAGCGAGCTCGGAGTCTCGTCCCCTCGGGCTGGAGGTGCACCGTGGCCAGGGTGCACGGATTGAGGAGCGGCTCCGTCATCTCCTTCCTTGTGCTCGTACAAGGAACCTCCATGTGCGAGCCCAAGATGCTCATCTGGACGCCCACGGCCACAGGGGCTTCTTGCCGTCCTGGTCGGGATGTCGACACACTGGAACCGATCCATCGAACGGGGCAGGCCCGGAAGATGTGAAGAAGGCAACGAGCAACATCGATGACACCTGCAACCCCGCTGGCAGATGCCTCGAGAGCGGCGGGGCGCCGGATCTGCAACAGCCCTCAGTCTGCGTCGTGTGGGTGTGTGGGCGGGGCGAGTGGCACTGGGGTGCACCAAGCGGCCGCCGAGCCCGGCGCTTGCGGCCATGTGATGTTGGGCAGTGGGGCCCGGCCGCGCCGTGGTGTGCCGTAGCTAGCCCCTGGAGATGACTGAGGTGTGTCGTGTCGCCCGGGCACGAACGCCACTCGGGGCGGCACCGAAAGGTGCCGCCCCGCCGTCGTGCGCTGTCGAGTGACTCAGCCTTGCGTGCCGAAGCCCGCCGCTGCGAGCTCCTCGGGCGTGAATTCGATCTGATCGCCGCCGGCGGGATCCACGACGAGGTGCATGCCGGCCGGCATCGCGCCGCGCAACCACGCGCCCGTCAGCTCCGCCGTGGCGAACTTGTCGGAGAAGCGGAAGACCTCGAGCGAGGACGAGAAGAGCGGGAAGACCTGCGCCCCGTCGCTGGGACGGCGCAGGAGCATGGGCTGCGGCTCGCCGTCGGGCTGGAACATGTACACGCCCGTGGCGCCGTCGCTCATGAGCTGCGCGAGGACGGCCTCCTTGCCCTGATGCACCGCGCGGCGCAGGGCGCCGGAGCGCAGCGGGAAGTCCAGGAGCTCGTCGTCGCGGCGGAAGGCGATGCCGAGGCCGAGCGGGTCCACCGAGATGGTGTCGATGCCCGTGGCGGCGAAGGTCGTGTTGTTGAAGGCGAGCTCGAGGAGCTCCGAGCCGAGCAGCGTGATGGTGATCGGGTCGCCGAGCGCGTCGTCGGCGCGGCCCTCCGACTCGGCGATGGTGCGGTGGACGTGGATGGCGTCCTGCTCGCGCAGGCTCACGCCGAGCACGGTGTCCTCGCCGGCCTTGAAGGCGGCGAACTGCGGGGCCTCGTCACCCACCCGCGGGGCCAGGACCGGCACGATGAGCTCGGTGCCGAGGAAGTCGGAGACCACCGCGAGGTCGTTCTTGGGGCTCGGATCCTGATCCTGGCGCACGAACGACTGCATGAGGCGTGCGCCCTCGCCGGCCGCGCGGGCCGCCGCGGCGGCGTCGAAGTTCTCCGGGTCAATAGCCTCGGGATCGATGCCGTGCAGGCCCTCGATGTTCTCGCTCATGCCGTCCTCGTTGCGTGGGTGCGATGCGTGCTTCCGTGGGCCGTGGGTGCGGCCCACCCTCCATCCTCCCACCCGTGCGGCGGCGATCGAAACGCCCGTGAGGAGGCGCACTCCCCCGTTGACCCCGACGCCTCCGCGCGCCAGCATGACCGTGGACCACACATCGCCAGGAGGCACCATGAACGCTCAGATTCCCGCCCCCGTCGTGCCCCAGCAGGTCACGGGACCGCTGACTGAGGCCGCGGTCTTCCTCGTGTTGAGGGTGAGGCCCGGCAGCGAGCCGGCGGCCGCGGAGCTGTTGGGCGATGTCCCCGGCCTGGTGCGCAGCGTGGGGTTTCGCGCCACCGAGCTCTCGCTGAGCTGCGTCATCGGCGTGGGCTCCGACTTCTGGGACGCCGCCTACGGCACGCCCAAGCCCGCTCAGCTACACCCCTTCCGCGCGGTCCACGGCGCCAAGCACAGCGCCCCGGCCACGCCGGGAGACCTGTTGTTCCACCTCAGGGCCCGGCGCCAGGACCTGTGCTTCGAGCTGGCCCACCGCATCGTCGACGCGTTCGGGGGCCTCGCTACGGTGGAGGACGAGGTGCACGGCTTCCGTTACTTCGACGAGCGCGATCTGCTCGGCTTCGTGGACGGCACCGAGAACCCCACCGGCGCCCTCGCCGAGGCCGCCGCGCTCACGACGCCTGGGGATCCGTTCCCCGGCTCCAGCCACGTGGTGGTTCAGCGCTACACCCACGACCTCTCAGCGTGGAGGGGGCTGAGCGTCGAGGACCAAGAGGCCGCCGTCGGACGCACCAAGCTGGAGGACCTGGAGCTGCCCGACGAGGCCAAGGCCCCCGATGCGCACATCGTCCTCAACGTGGTCGAGGGCGCCGACGGGCGCGAACGCAAGATCCTGCGCGACAACATGCCCTTCGGCTCCGTCAAGGACGGCACCTTCGGCACCTACTTCATCGGCTACGCGGCCGATGTGAGCACCACCGAGCTGATGCTGGAGCGCATGTTCACGGGGGCGGACGGCGCCGCTCATGATCGGCTCCTGGACTTCTCCACGGCGCACACGGGCGGCCTGTTCTTTGTCCCGTCGCAGACCTTTCTCGACGATCCAGACACCGGGCTGCGCGCGGCCGCGGAGGCCTAGCGCGGGCGCGCCAGCACGGGGTGCGGTGACGGAGCGCGATGACGGGGCGGGCACACGTGCGGGGTGCGCCGAGCCCAAAAGTTAAGGTACCTTAACTCTCATGATCGACCAGCAGCACGGCAATGGCGCCGCCCGCCCCTCACCCGCTCCTGCCCCCGAGCGTCGTCTGTGGACGTTGCTCGGCCCGGCCTTCGTGGCCGCGGTCGCCTACGTGGACCCCGGCAACGTGGCGGCAAACCTCACCGCTGGCGCCAAGTACGGCTACCTGCTGGTGTGGGTGCTCGTGGCGGCCAACGTCATGGCCGTGCTCATCCAGTACCTCTCCGCCAAGCTAGGTCTCGTCACGGGCAAGAGCCTGCCCGAGCTGCTCGGCGAGCGCCTGCCCAGGACCGCCCGGCTGCTCTACTGGGGACAGGCGCAGATCGTGGCGATCGCGACCGATCTGGCCGAGGTGGTCGGCGGCGCCATCGCCCTGCACCTGCTCTTCGGCGTGCCGATGCTGCTGGGCGGCTTCATCGTCGGGGCCGTGTCGCTCGGCCTGTTGATGTTCCAGGCTCGGCGCGGGCAACGGACCTTCGAGTTCGTCATCATGGGGATGCTGCTCATCGTGGCGCTCGGCTTCCTGGCCGGTCTCTTCTTCTCGCCGCCGAACTGGGGCTTGGCCTTCGGCGGCATGGTGCCGCGCTTCGAGGGTGCCGAGACCGTGCTGCTCGCGGCCTCCATGCTCGGCGCCACGGTCATGCCGCACGCGATCTACGTGCATTCCTCGCTGGCCCGCGACCGCCATGGCAAGGCCGGGCGCGAGGTGTTGCCCCGCCTGCTGAAGGCCACGCGCCTGGACGTGATCATCTCCCTCGTGGTGGCCGGCTCTGTGAACGTCGGCATGCTCCTGCTCGCCGCCTCCGCGTTGGCCGGGCGCGAGGGTACCGATTCGATCGAAGGAGCGCACGCCGCGATCACCGAGGCGCTCGGCCCGGCCGTGGGCGTGGCGTTTGGCCTGGGCCTGCTGGCCTCGGGACTCGCGTCCACCTCGGTGGGCGCCTACGCCGGCGCGGCCATCATGTCCGGACTGCTGCGCGTGCGCCTGCCACTCCTCTTGCAACGCGCCATCACCCTCATCCCCGCGCTCGCGGTGATCGCGCTGGGCGTGGATCCCACATGGGCGCTGGTGGTCAGCCAGGTGGTCCTGTCCCTGGGCATCCCGTTCGCGCTGATCCCGCTGGCCCGGCTCACCTCCTCGCGGACCATCATGGGGGCGCAGGCCAACGGGGCGTGGATGCGGTGGGCGATCTGGGTGAGCGCGGCGCTCATCGTGGCGCTGAACGTGGCGCTGCTGTGGCTGACGTTTGCCGGCTAGGTCCGAGCGAGCGTCGCGCGACCGGTCCGCGTTTGGCTCATCTGGTCCGTGCTTGGCTCCCTGAGATGAGCCAAACGCGGACCAGATCCTGTGCCAGGCCGACGCCGCCCCTCCCCGGCTCCCACGGGACAGCCCGGTACCCTGAACCCCGTGGAGATCGACGACATCACGCCCGTGGCGCAGGACTACGTCAAGGCGATCTGGAACGCCACCGAGTGGGGCGAGCCACCCATCACCACCAAGGCCCTCGCCGCGCGCTTCGAAACGAGCGCCCCCAACGTCTCCGAGACGCTGCGCCGCCTCGCGCGCCAGGGTTTACTCAAGTACGCGCCCTACAAGCCGGTGGAACTCACCGAGGAGGGGCGCCGGCTGGCGCTCGTCATGGTCCGCCGCCACCGGCTGCTCGAGACCTTCCTCGTCAACACCTTGGGCTACGGCTGGGACGAGGTGCACGACGACGCGGAGCGGCTTGAGCACGCCGTGACCCGCCGTTTCATGGAGCGGATCGATACCCTCCTGGGGCATCCGGTGGCCGACCCGCACGGGGACCCGATCCCGCGCGAGGACCTGAGCGTCCCCCACCCCGAGGACGCGTGCCGGCTCGCCGACGCGGCGCCGGGCAGCTATCAGGTGCTGCGCATCAACGATGACGATCCCGCCGTCCTGCAGCGGCTCGAGGAGTGGGGCGTGCGCCCCGGAACGCGCGTGGTCATCGCCGCCAACGGCGCGGCGCTCTCGGGCGCCGGCCTACCGCTCGACGAGTCGGCCCTGGAAGCGATCCACGCGCGGCCGCTCGCGGGCTAGGCCCCACGTCTGTGCGACCCTTCGGCACGGTGATCACGCACCGTCTGGCCCGCCGATTTTTTATACGAATCGATGGCGAAATAGCTTTGACCTGATATTCTGACGCCGTCACGGGATGCAGATGGCGTCGCGACACTTTGAGGGGGATCGGTGGCACCACTTGCCTTCGACGACACTGCGGCCGACGATCTCGTCGCCGCGGCCGAAGATGCGGCGACCACCTTGCGCACCCAGGGGCCAACACGACGCACGTCCGCCGAGAACGCCATGGACGGCTTTCGCGGAGGTTTCGCCAAGCTCTTCGAGGTGATCAGCGGCTCCGAGAGTCAGGACCGCGGTCGGCTTGGCACCGCGCTCGATTCCTTGGCCGAAAAGGTCGGCGAAGCCAAGACGGCTGCAACCAAGGAGAAAGCTCGCCTGGCAGCGCTCGAAGCCTGGGAGTCGCGCGAGGAAGCGCGCAGCTCCTCCGGAGGCCACGACCCGTATGGCCTCCTCGGAGACGGGCTCAATGTCAACAACCCGTTCTTTGACCCGAAGCCCTCGGCTCTTCCCATCGCCCCGCCTACCGTCTCCGCGGCCTTCGCACCCACCGAACGCACGAGGGTCACGGGCCGCTCGACAGCAGACGACACCACGTCCGCCGACCCCGAGGCTCTCCGCGGCTTCGTCTCCTCGGCCTCCACCATGAACGGTGTATTGGACAGCAAGCGCGCTTCCCTTGAGTCGGCGTGGGCGAGCTTTACTCACACGTGTTCCTGGGTCCCCCTCGAGAGCACCACGTTCCTGGGTGGGTTCACGCAGCTTGTGGCCCTCAACCGCGCCGACGAAACCTGGATCACCAGCATTGCCCAGGCCTTTGAAGAAGCAGGCAAGGGCTCGCTGAGCAACTTTGATCTCACTCTCAAGGTGTGCGCGGAACAACCCGAAGCCCTGCAAACCCTGCTCTTTGACGGATCCCTCACCGCCTCTGAGGCATCGATCGTGTGGGCTGCCATGGCCAAGAGCAAGAACTTCAACGCAGAGACCTTCATCGACGCGCACCCCTTCGAACTTTGCAATCTCAATGGCCTTCCGTTCTGGGCGATGGACCGCGCCGGCCGCGCCGTCCTCGACTACGCGCTCGGCTCTACGGACGGTGCGCAGTGCGTCCCCGGAAACCTCGAGAACGCATACGCGCGCCTGGGCTTCAAGCCTGGCGAACGCAGCATGGAGGACTTCGCCGCGGACCTGCAGGCGATCCGCGATGCGCTCGGCGATGCGAGCGACACCGTCACCGCGGGCACCGACATCCAACTCGTCTCGCTTGGGCGTCATGACGGTGCAATGACCGCTGGCGTTTCCATCGGAAACTTGGATACGGCATCGACGGTGGGGGTTTTCGTCTCGGGCATGAACTCAAACGTTCGCGAGCTGGGAACCAGCCTCGACGCGTTCCAGGTCATCCGGAAGGACAATCCCGGTGCCGCGCTGGTGAACTGGATTGGATACCACTCCCCCAACATTCCCGAGGAGTCGTTCCAGGACCGAGCTGATGCTGGCGCCCCCGTGCTCGCCGCTTTCCTTGACGGCATTCAAGCGCAACGCGTCGACCATCCAATGGATCGTTTCGTCACGATGGGCCATTCCTATGGAACCAACGTGCTCGCCGAGGCGCTCAAGCAGACGAGGGCGACTCCCGATGCCTACGTCGCGCTGGGCTCGGCTGGACTCACGTGGAACACCAAAGCCGAGGATCTCGGCGTCAAGGAGATTTACGCTACCGATGCAGAAGGCGACAACATCGCCGATGGCATCGGCCAGTACGTGCAGTTCCGGGACGGCGGCGACGGCGGAGGTCTGTATCAGAAACGCCTTGACCCTCGAGATCTAGAGGGGGCCGACGAGTTCACCTCGGAGGGCACGGCTGATGGCAAGCCGGTCACGATGCACAACCTCACCTCCCCCATGCAGTGGTGGGGGCCGCTCCAATGGATTGCCGACGCAGACGGCACCAAGGCCTCTGACGAAGTGGGCTACTTGAACCCCGAGTCGAGCACCGTACACGGTCTCACCAGGATCCTTCAGGGCAAGCAGGACGATCTTGAATGATCCCCAACACAACACTGATGCTGCACTTGCTCGCGAACTGCTCGGCCCGAGCACGTGAGACCGTCTACTAGAAGCAACCACAGACCAAGCAGGAGCCCCACGATGAACCGCCCGGCCCGTGTCACGATCGCCCTCACCGCCGCTTTGCTGTGCGGGCTAGCGAGCAGCGCGTGTTCCCCGACGAAAGAGGACCAAGTGACCGCCGCACCGCAGCAGGGCAGTGGCATCAAGGACCGATCTGGTTCGACCCGCGCGCAGGCCCTTGCCCGGCCGCTCGCGGAGAACTATGCGCTTGCAGGCGAGCATTACGACGCCCTCAACGCCGTCTTCACTCCCCTGCAGAAGGCCATTTCATCCGGAGCTTGGCGCGATAGCGGCACGGAGTCCGAGGTTGCCCCCGGTCAGGGATTCACCCGTGGTCCCGAGCTGGAGGGAGATGGCAAACTCGAGGATTCTACGGGTGCCGATAGCTACTACTTCTCGGTATACCGAACCTTCACTCCGCAGGAACCCGTCAAGGAGCTACTGGAGCGCACGGCCGAGGAGTGGCGGCAGAACGGTTTGCAGGTCAGCTCCGACGACCCTCTCGGGTCCGTCCGCTACACCGCCACCACCACCGACGGCTACACCCTGCACCTCGATGAAGGCCAGCCAGGCACCATTGCCCTCACCGCCTACAGCCCCGTCTACTGGGGGCCGCAGAGAGAGCTACTGCGCTCCATCGCCGCCCGCCGCGACGCCGAGGACGCGGCGAAAACACCCGGAACGCAATTCGAGCGGGACCCCAAGACCAAGCAGGCCATTCTCAAGCCCGGCCAGTTCCGACCTTTTCCGGCCTGGGATGCCGTGCCGCAGTCCTGATTCGGACGACATGCGATGAGTCGAATGGTGTGGCAGGGCCTCGCCCTCGGCGTCGGTCTCGCTGTCGTTCTCACCGGATGCTCGACGCGGGAGGACCCCGGGATGACAACACCGCCAGCGGCCTCAGCTGGAGTCGTGGACGCCTCGGGCAAGACCCGAGGCCAGGCTGCCGCTCTGCCCCCGAGCGGCGATACGGCGCCGCCGCGCAACAATACTCCACGCTCAACGGAGTCCTGACCGACGTTCAGATTGACATTTTCCGCGGTACTTGGGAGGACTCGCCAACTCACTCGGGTGTCACACCGGGCGAGGGTTAGCTCTCGGGCATGCCGCTGGAAGGCGATGGACAAGGACCCGACGGGCATGGAGATAGCTACACCTTTTGGGTAGTACGTTTCCTCACGCCTGAAGAGCCGCTGGAACAGCTCCAATCCACCGCGGCGACCACGTGGCGCGAACGCGGATGGGAGGTCACAGAAGAGTCAGTCTTCGGCGGAAAGCTCTACACCGCCATGACTCCGGAGGGCTACCGGATCGGACTCAACGCTGAATCAGCAGACATGCTCTCGGTCACCGTCACGTCAGCGGCGTATTGGGGCAACTTCAATGCCCTTCTGCGGGACATCGCCGCCCGCCGCGACGCCGAGGACGAGAAGAAGACACCCGGCACACAATTCGAGCGAGATCCGAAGACCAAACAAGCGGCTCTCGAGCCTGGTGAGTACCGGCCCTTCCCCGCGTGGGACGCCGTCCCCGCTGCCTGAGCAGGCGACCGCCACCAACACAGCGACGCCGGGTCGCCTCCCCCCAAGAGGGGAAACGACCCGGCGTCGTTGTGTTCACCAGGGCAGAACGGCCGGCCTACACTCCGGCCGCCGCCCCGGGGCTCGTGGGGTCAGTTCACCGAGGACTCGCCCAGGGTGACGGTCGCCGACTTCTGCGTGCCCTCGGAGTTGAGCCACGTCAGCTCCACCTTGTCGCCGGGCTGGTGTGCGGCCAGGATCTCCTTGAGCGCGGAGTAGGACTTCACGGTCTTGCCGTCCAGGCCGATGATCGTGTCGCCGGCCGCGAGGCCCGACTTCGCCACGGCACCGCCGGAGATGATCTCCTGCACGGTCACGCCGTAGCCGCCGCCCACCTGTCCCGTGTCGGAGGACAGGATCGAGATGCCGAGGGCGGCACCGCGACCGATCTGCACGGTGTCGGAGGACTGGCCGTTCTTGATCTGCTCGGCGATGGACAGGGCCTCCGAGATCGGGATCGCGTAGCCGTCCACCGTGGCGGAGGTGTTGCCGGAGGAGGCGGCGGTCGTCATGCCGACCACCTCTCCGGCGTCGTTGACCAGCGCACCGCCGGAGTAGCCCGGCACCACGTCGGCGTCCGTCTCGATGAGGTTGCTCAGCTTCTCGCCCTCGGAGGTGAGCTCCGACTGCGTGGTGATCGACTGCTCGGTGGCCGTCACGGTGCCCGTCAGCTTGCGGAGATAGCCCTCGCCGGAGGCGTTGCCCACGGCGTGAACCGTCTCGCCCTTGCTCACGGATCCGGAGGCGGTCTTGACCGTCTGCAGACCTGAGGCATTCTCGAGCTTCAGGAGCGCGACATCATGCGTCGCGTCGCGGCCCACCACGGTGGCGGTGTACGTCTTGCCGGTCGTGGAATCGGTGACCTGCACCTTCGTGGAGGCCTCGACCACGTGGTAGTTGGTGAGCACGTAGCCATCGGAGCTCAGGATCATGCCCGTGCCAGCGCCCTCGCCGCCGTTCAGCGTGGTGTCGATCATGACGAGGCCGGCCAGGCCGGAGTCAAGCTTGGTGCCCTGCTCCACGGAGGAGCTGTTGCCCTGGTCGGTGGAGCCGTTGCCGTAGTTGCCGTAGGGCAGCTGCTGGTACTGGCTGCCGCCGTCCGTGCCGCTGGAGCCGTCGCTGCCCTGGCCGCTCTGGCCGTCCGTCGAACCGCCAAACGGGCTGGTGCCCTGGCTGTTCTGGGAGTTGCCGCCGAAGGTGTTGTTGTTGCTCTCCGCCTGCGTCTGTCCCTGCGTCACGCCGGCCTGGTGGCCAAACGCCCAGCCGGGCACCGCGCCCAGCGTGACGGCGAGCGCGAGCACGCCGGCCGCGGCGGTGAAGCGCAGGGCCTTGCGCTTGCGCGGGCTCATGGGTGCCTTGGCGGCGGGGGCCGCCTGGCCCCACGCCTGGGGGTAGGCGTACGGGTTGGCCTGCTGCTGGGTCGGGGCCGCCTGCGGCGCCACGTTCCACGCATTGGCGTGGGGGGCCTGCTCGCCCCACGCGGTGCCCGACGCCGCGTGCTCACCCTGGGCGGGATGGCCCGCCGAGGCGGCGGCGAAGGTGCCGGACTGGGGCTGCGCCCCGGGGACGCCAGGGGCCGGCGGGGCACCGGCCGGGGCCTGGTGGGCATAGCCGGCGGGGTAGGCCTGCGCGCCCTGGATCGGCTGGGCCTGCGCGGCCTGGGCCTGCTGGGACTGCGCGGCCTGGGCGGCGGCGCTCGGGACGGCATGGGTGCCCGGTGCGGTCGGCGCCTGGATGGGCTGCTGCAGCGAGGCGGCCGGCGCCTCGTCGATCACGCGCTGCGGCTCGATGCGCTGCGTGGGGCCGGTGGGGAGCACCATGGAGCGCGGCGCGGTGGGCGCCTGCTCGGCGGCCGACTGCTCGGCGTCGGCCCCCGGGATAACCGTGGTGGCGGCGGTCGGAGCCGCCTGGGGCTCCGGCGTGGACTCAAGACGGCGGGTGGCGTCCAACTGCTCGGCGGCCTGAGCGGCCTCGATGCGCTGCGTCGGGGCGGCCTGGGCGGCCGCCTGATCCTGCGCGCCCTGGGCCTCGGCGTTGTTGTCCTGGGGCTGCCCCTGCTGGTTCTGCTCGTTCATGATGTCCCTCCTGAAGAACTCTTGAGGAAGAGTTCACCGTCCCGGCCGTTGAACCCTGTGTGGCGGCCCTGTGCCGATCCTGTGACCGTGGCGCCGGGGCCGCCCCGCGGGGACCGCCCGGATCCTCGCCGGCAGCGGCACGGTTCCGGCGCAAGACTCCGGCACGGTTCGGACGGGGACCAGTCTCGCCGACACGGCTCACCCGCGCGACATCCGGCGGGGTACGCAAGGCGGAGCGGTCGGCGTTCAACGGCCGGGGCAAGGGGCCTCCGCCCGCAGCCACGTGACGCAAACACCCGAAGTTGTTGAACAATTTCTTGCTCACATTGTTCAACAACCGCTAGAGTCCACATCACCCCACCCTGTGACACCGCTCACCCAACGCAAGGATTCCCATGACGTCCTCTGCTCCCACCCCGGAGGCCGCGCAGGCCAAGAAGCCCGGCGCCTCGCACCGCACGGCGCTGCTCGGCGCCATGTTCCTCATGGCCACCAGCGCCATCGGTCCGGGCTTCATCACCCAGACCAGCGAATTCACCGTCAAGCTCGGCGCCGCCTTTGCCTTCGCCATCCTCGTGTCGATCCTCGTGGACATCGCGGTGCAGCTGAACGTCTGGCGCGTCATCGGCGTCTCCGGCCTGCGCGCCCAGGACATCGGCAACAAGGTCCTTCCCGGTGTGGGCTGGGTGCTCTCCGCGCTCGTGTTCGTGGGCGGGCTCGTCTTCAACATCGGCAACGTGGCGGGCACGGGCCTCGGCTTCAACGCCATGACGGGCCTCGACCCCAAGCTCGGCGGCGCCCTCTCGGCCCTCATCGCCATCCTGGTTTTTGTCTCCAAGAAGGCCGGCGTGGCCCTCGACCGGATCGTGGTGGTGCTCGGCGCCCTCATGATCCTCCTGATGCTCTACGTGGCCATCGTCTCCGCTCCCCCGGTCGGCGAGGCGCTCAAGAACACCGTCCTACCGGAGAAGATCGACTTCCTCGTCATCACCACCCTCATCGGCGGCACCGTGGGCGGCTACATCACCTACGCCGGCGCCCATCGCATGCTCGACTCCGGCGTGAAGGGCGTCGACGCCGTCAAGGAGATCACCAAGACCTCCGTGCTCGGCATCATCGTCACCGGCCTGATGCGCGTCCTCCTCTTCCTCGCCATCCTCGGCGTCGTGGCGGGCGGCATCGCCCTCACGAGCGACAACAAGGCCGCGGAAGCGTTCCAGGCGGCCGCCGGCACCATCGGCCTGCGCATGTTCGGCGTCGTTCTGTGGGCCGCCGCCCTGACCTCCGTCATCGGGGCCGCCTACACGTCAATCTCCTTCGTCACGAAGCAGAGCACCGCCCCGCGCACCCGCCACCTGCTCACCGTCGCGTTCATCGCCGTCTCCGCGCTGATCTACCTCGTCATCGGTCAGGCACCGCAGACGCTGCTGATCTTCGCCGGCGCCTTCAACGGCTTGATCCTGCCCATCGGCTTCGGCGTGCTGCTCTTCGCCGCCTGGCGCCGCCGCGACCTGCTGGAGGGCTACAAGTACCCCGCCTGGCTCCTGATCGTGGGCGTGTTCGCGTGGGCCCTGACCGTCTTCCTCGCCGTCCAGTCCATCAGCGGCATCGCCGCCCTCTTCTCCTAAGGACGCGTCATGACACACGGCACCCAGCCCACCCCCGCGCCGTCGGGCACTCCCGAGCTTCCGCCGGAGCCGGCCGTGCCCGGCCGCCTCTCCCCCGCCGAGGCCCGCGGGCTCTTCCGGGCGGGGTTCGTCACCCCCACGGCGGGCTACAGCGACGGCTTCGCCCAGGCGAACCTGTTGATCGTGCCCAAGGAGCAGGCCTTCGACGTGCTGCTCTTTGCCCAGCGCAACCTCAAGGCCTGCCCGGTCCTGGGCGTCCTCGACGCCGGGGAGACGAGCTCCGAGTTGCTGGCCGGCGGCGACATCCGCACGGATGTGCCCCGCTACACCGTCTACGAGGACGGCGTGCTGGTCGATTCCCCCACGGACCTAAACGCCGTCTGGCGCGACGACCTCGTGACGTTCATCCTCGGCTGCTCCTTCTCCTTCGAGGCGGCGCTGCGCGAGGGCGACGTCCCCGTGGCGCACATCGAGCAGGGCGTGAACGTGCCGATGTTCAGGACCAACCGCGAATGTGCGCCGGCGGGCGCCATGGCCGGCCCGCTCGTGGTGTCGATGCGCCCCATCCCCGCCTCCCAGGTGGCCGACGCCGTGCGCATCACCTCGCGCTACCCGGCCGTTCACGGTGCCCCCGTGCACGTGGGCGACCCCGCCGCACTCGGCATCGCGGATCTTTCCCGCCCCGACTTCGGGGACCCGGTGCGGATCCCCGAGGGGACCGTTCCGGTCTTCTGGGCCTGCGGCGTGACCCCGCAGGCGGCCGTCATGCGCTCCAAGCCGGCGCTGGCGATCGGCCACGCACCGGGGCACATGCTCATCACCGACCTGAAGAACTCGGCGCTGCAGCTGCCGTAGTTCGGGCCCGGGCGCCGGGACGAGGCGGGCGCCGGCGCCGCACCGGCCCCCGAGGCGCCGGGCAAGAACCGAGTCCCCCTGGACTTTCCGCGTGTTCAAGAACGCGCACAGTCCGGGGGGACTCGGTTTTTCTCAGGCCTCGCCGTCGCGGGTCTCGCCGTCGCGCTCGAGGTGGCCGAGCAGTTCGGCCTCGGCGACGTCCAGATAGCTGCGCATGGCCTCGGCGGCCTCGGCGCGGCGCCCCTGCTCCAGGAGCGTGACGAGGCGGACGTTGAGCTCCACGTAGTGCGTGTGGAAATCGGGCTGACCCTGCATGGCAAAGAAGACGAGCCGCATGCGGGCGAGCACGCGCTCCATCATCTCCGCGATCGTCTCGGAGCCGGCGAGGGCCACAATCATGCGGTGCAGTTCCTGGTTGGCGGCGGCCATGGCCGGCACGTCGGCCCGATCCCTGGCCTCCTGGGCACGGTTGACCACCGAGCGCATCGTGGCCAGCACGCCGGGCCCGGCCTCGGACCACAGGAGCGCCGAGGGCTCCACGGTGCGACGCACGGCGTAGATCTCGCGGACGCCCTCCGCGCCGGGGGACGCCACGAACACGCCGCGGTTGGGGATGCGCTGCACCAGGCCGTGGGCCACGAGCACGGTGAAGGCCTCGCGCAGCGTATTGCGCGAGACGTCGAGTTCCTCCGCCAGCTTCTGCTCGGCCAGTTTGCTGCCGGGGAGCAGCAGCCCCGACTCGATGCACTCGCGGAGGCGCTGGGCCACCCACGAGGTGGTCTGGGCGTGCGGGGCGTTCACGTGCTCCACCCTCCCACGAAGTGGCGCCGTCGCGGCCCTCCGAGACGCCCACGCACCGCAGGTCGCACAAAAGTCACCCCCAAATGGTTTCTGCACCGTCCCGGGGACGGTGCAGAAACCACATGGGGGTGCGAAACGCGCCAAGCCGGTGAGAAGGCACGCTGAGCGCAGGACTCACTCGACGCGGGCGAGCTCCTGGCCGCGCTGGAGCGGATCCCCGGCGGCCAGCCCGGCGCGGCGCACCACGCCCGCCCGCTTCGCCGCCACGACGGTCTCCATCTTCATGGCCTCGACCGCCGCGATCGGATCGCCGACCTCGACCGTGGCACCGTCCTCGACGCGCCACGCCGCCAAGGTGCCGTCTACCGGGGCGGCGACCACGGCGTCGTCGCGCAGTGGCGTGCCCTGGGCAAGGCCCGACGGCACGGCCGCGCCTCCCAGCCCCGCCCCGGCCGGGGCGGCACCCAGGAGCGCGGTGAGCGCGGCGGGCAGGCCGAGACGAACGGCGCGGCCGTCCACGTCGATCGTGAACTCGGCGCGCGCGCCGTCCGGGGCCACGGCCACCTGATCGGAGGCCTCGAGGCGCGCCGCGAAGTCGCGCTCGATCCAGCCCGTGTCCACCCTGAACGGCTCGGCGACGAAGTCCTCGTCCCGCACCACGGCGCGGTGGAAGGGCAGCACGGTGGGCAGCCCCTCGATCCTGAACTCGTCGAGCGCGAGCCGGGCGCGCCGCAGCGCCTGCTCGCGGTTCTCGCCGGTCACGATGAGCTTGGCCATGAGCGAGTCGTAGTGCGGGGGCACCACGTCGCCGGCCAGCACGCCGGAGTCGAGGCGCACGGCGGGCCCGCCGGGCACCTGGAAGCCCGTCACGGGGCCGGGCGTCGGCAGGAAGCCGAGCGCGGGATCCTCGGCGTTGATCCTGAACTCGAAGGCGTGGCCGACGGGCTCCGGATCGGAGGTGAAGGAGAGCTCCTGCCCCGACGCGATCCTGAACTGCTCGCGGACCAGATCGACACCCGTGGTGGCCTCGGTGACCGGGTGCTCCACCTGCAGGCGCGTGTTCACCTCGAGGAAGGACACCAGCCCGTCCGCGGCGACCATGAACTCCACGGTGCCGGCGCCCACGTAGCCGGCCTCGGCGCAGATGCGCCGCGAGGCCTCGTGGATGGAGGCGCGCTGGGCGTCGGTGAGGAACGGCGCGGGCGCCTCCTCGACCAGCTTCTGGTTGCGGCGCTGCAGCGAGCAGTCGCGCGTGCCCACGACCACCACGTGGCCGTGCGCGTCGGCGAGCACCTGCGCCTCCACGTGGCGCGGCCGCTCGAGGAAGCGCTCAACGAAGCACTCGCCCCGCCCGAACGCCACGACGGCCTCGCGCGTGGCGGAATCGAAGGCGTCCTCGACGTCCTCGAGGCGGTGCACCACCTTCATGCCGCGCCCGCCGCCGCCGAACGCCGCCTTGATGATGATGGGCAGGCCGTGTTCCTCGGCGAAGGCGCGCACCTCGGCGCCCGTTGTGACGGGGCCGTCGGAGCCGGGGGCCAGGGGCGCACCCACGCGCTGCGCCAGCTCGCGGGCGCTGACCTTGTTGCCGAGCGTGCGGATCGCGTCCGGCCCCGGGCCGATCCACGTGAGCCCCGCGTCGATGACGGCCTGCGCAAAGTCGGCGTTCTCGGAGAGGAAGCCGTAGCCGGGGTGCACGGCGTCGGCGCCGGAGCGCTTGACCACGCCGAGGATCTTCTCGATGTCGAGGTAGCTCTCCGCCCCCGTGGTGCCGCGCAGGGCGTGGGCCTCGTCCGCGAGGCGCACGTGCAGCGCGTCTGCGTCCGGATCCGAGTACACGGCCACCGAGGCCAGGCCGGCGTCGAGGCAGGCGCGGATCACGCGCACGGCGATCTCGCCGCGATTGGCGATGAGGACCTTCTTCACTTGGCTGCTCCTTCTGGCGCGGGGACGGGGGTGGGGTGCGGCTCGAGGCTGATCCGCACGGGGGTGCCGGGTGGCAGCTGGGCGGCGAGGGCCACATCGGCCGCCCGCACCACGGCGATGACGGGGTAGCCGCCCGTGACGGGGTGATCGGCGAGGAAGAGGACGGGCAGCCCGGACGGCGGCACCTGCAGCGATCCGGCCACGACGCCCTCGCTCGCGAGTTCGCCCTCGCGGAGGCGGCGCAGGGGCGCCTGCCGCCCGGCGGCCGGGTCGAGTTCCAGGCGGGCGCCCACGCGGTCGGACTGCGTGCTCACCCTCCAGGCGGTCGACTCGAGGGCGGCGAGGCCCTCGGGGCCAAACCAGTCCTCGCGCGGGCCGGGATGGGCCACGAGCGTGACGGCCTCGCCCGGGGCCGGGAGCGGGGTGGCCGGGGTTTCCGGATGCCCGACGGCGCCCGCCCGGCCTTCCTGCCCCACGGAGAGTGCCTGCCCGGTCGCCAAGGGCGCCGGGCCGAGGCCCGAGAGGGAATCGGTGGAGGAGCTGCCGAGCTCGGCCGGCGCCTCGAAGCCACCGCGGACCGCGACGTAACCGCGCAGGCCCGCCTCCGGGGCGGTGAGGCTCAGGGTCTCGCCCGCCCGCAGCACAAACGGGGTGCGCGCCGGCGCCGGGCGGGCTGGGAGCGCGGCCGGGGCCTGCGGGGCCGGGGCGATGATCGCCTCGCCGACGGCACCGGCGAGGGCCAGCACCACGGTGGAGTTCGCCCGCAGCTCGAGGCCGCCCAGCATCGTCTCGAGGACCACCGCGTCCTGCGGGTTGCCCACGAGTCGATTGGCCTGCGCGGCGCTCAGACGGTCGGCGGCGCCGGACACCGTCACTCCGAGATCGCCGTTGCCGGCGCGGCCGCGGTCCTGGAACGTGGTGTGCAATCCGGGAGAGAGCAGCGTCAGGGCGGCCGCTGCGGCGAGGCGCGACGCAGCGGGGGTCGAGCCCTCGTCCGCCCGGTGACGACCGGCGGCTAACGGTGCTGCGCCGGCGGCGGCCCCGGCCATGCCCAACGCGGGCGTGATGTCCGACGCTAATGGCGCCTTGGCACCCGAGCTGGGCACGGCGGCGTCAGGCGCTGCGCCGAGCGCAGCCTCCGCCTGCGCGCCCAAGCCGGGCACGGCGCCGTCGGGCAGCTCACGCCCGGTGAGCGGTGCCTCGGCACCCGAGGTGACCCGTGCGGCGTCGCGCACCGGAACGAAGCTGACCACGTCGCCTGGCGCGATGAGCGCCGGGCGTTCCCGCGCGCTGTCCCACAGGACGGCGCCCGTGGTGCCGAGCAGCTGCCAACCGCCGGGCGACTGGCGTGGGTACACGGCCGAGAAGCGGCCGGCGAGCGCCACCGAGCCGGCCGGGACGGCGGTGCGCGGGCTGGTGCGGCGCGGGACGTCGAGCACGGGGTCGCCGCCCGTGAGGTAAGTGAAGCCGGGGGCGAAGCCGCCGAAGGCGCCGGTCCAGTCGGTGCCCGTGTGCGCCGCGATGACGCCCTCGATGCTCAGGCCCGTGAGACGAGCGAGCTCGGCGAGGTCCTCGCCCGCGTAGTGCACCTCGATCCGGTGGTGCAGCGGGCTGGCCTGGGCGGCGGCGCCCGGGATGCGGTCGGCCACGCTGCGCGCGGCGGCGGCCGCATGCTCCGGGGTGTCGAAGCGCAGCAAGACCGTGCTGGCGGCGGCGAGAGCCTCCGCCTGGCCGGGCAACGGCTGCGCCAGCAGGTGGGCGTGCCACGCCATCGCGGCGGGGAGATCCTCCACCTCGAGCAGGAGCGCCGTCAGCCCGGCGTGCAGCACGCGCGGGGCGGGCTGGTGGATGACGGCGGGGCCGTGGAGGCTCACGAGGCGAAGCTCTTGATGCTCACGCCGGCGCCCTCCAGGCCGGCGCGCACGGCGGCGGCCAGGCGCACGGACCCCTCGGTGTCTCCGTGCAGGCAGATGGATTCGGCCTCGGGGCGGATGAGCGTCCCGTCGGTGGCCTCGAGAACGCCCTCGGTGGCGAGGCGGACCATGCGCTCGGCGACGAGGGCCTCGTCGTGGAGCACCGCGCCCGGCTCGCGGCGCGAGACGAGCGTGCCGTCCGGGTTGTAGCCGCGGTCCGCAAAGGCCTCGGAGACGCCGCGCAGGCCGGCCTCCGCCGCGAACTCCAGGGCCAGGGAGCCAGGCAGGAGCAGGAGCGCGAGGTCGCGGCTGAAGGCCTTGACGCCGGCGACGACGGCGCGGGCGTGGGCCTCGTGGTGAACGATCGTGTTGTAGAGCGCGCCGTGCGGCTTGACGTAGCTGACCGTGGAGCCGGCCGCGCGGGCCAGCGCGTCGAGGGCGCCGATTTGGTAGAGCACATCGTCGGCCAGCTCGGTCGGGGTCGCGTCGACGAAGCGGCGGCCGAAGCCCACCAGGTCGCGGTAGGCCACGTGGGCGCCGATGGCGACGCCGCGCTCGGCGGCGGCGCGGGCGGTCGCGGCCATGTGGCTGGGGTCCCCCGCGTGGAAGCCGCAGGCGATGTTGGCGCTCGTGACCGAGGCGAGGATCGCCTCGTCGTCGCCCATGCGCCAGGCGCCGAACGACTCGCCGATGTCGCTGTTCAGATCGATGACGCTCACTGTGACCTCCGTTACCCGATGTGCAGTCTCAGCATGCCCGATGAGCGCGGATTGTTCAACAATCCGATCGTCATGAGAAGCGCCCCCGTTAGGATTGGCCGATGGAAAAGAGTCGCGAGGGCAGCTCCTCCCCCGCCGCCACGCCGGCCGAGCACACCGAGCTTGAGCAGCACGCCGAACGGCTCAAGGAACGCGTCTACGTCACGTTCACCTCGCTCGCCGTGCTCATGGCGCTCTCTTCCCACGCCCACGAAGAGACCCCCGGCAAGGCGGCGCTCACGCTCTTCATCACCGTGGCCGGCGTCCTGCTCGCGTCCTTCTGCGCCGATCTCGTGGCCCACACCGTGGTGCACCAGGGGCTGCCGCATCGCGACGAGCTACGCCACCTGCTGCGGGTCACGGGCGGCGCGCTCAGCGCCGTGACGGTCCCGCTCCTGCTCATCGCCGCTGCGGGCCTGGGCTGGATGCACCTGGACCGGGCGCTACGCGCCGGGCAGATCGTGCTCGTCGTGACCCTCGGCGTGCTCGCGTGGATCGCGCTGCGCCGCGTCAAGCTGCCCCTGTGGCAGCGCGTGCTGCTCATCGGCATCCTGACCGCCATCGGCGTGGCCGCCGTGGCGCTCGAGCTGCTGGCGCACCTCTTCTAGGACCTCACGCCGCGGCGCTCGGCTCAACCGGCCGCGTCGCCCTTCTGCGGCGGGCACCCGTCCGCCGGGCGCACCTCGTAGTGCCAGATCTCGTTGGCGTAGGTCCGGCACAGTCCAAAGCGCTCGGCGTTGCGGTCCATCCAGTACGCGGCGGCCGTCGGCCCCACGTCGGCGGCCGCACCCTTCACGTGCTCGGACGTCGTGGGCGTCTTCACCCAGCGCAGCGCGGCGTCGAGGCTCCCATGCTTCTTCACGCCGGCGTTGAGCAGGCCCTGCTGATACTCGCTCGTGCGCCAGCCCGAGGTCAGCCAGAACTCGTCCACGCCCTCGTCCGCCGCGGCGCGCGCCGCCTTCTGGATCCGCTCGCGCAGCGTCGCGTCCAGCCCCGCCACCGCCGCATGGGATGCGTCGAAAGGGTCGATTCGGGTCTCGCGCACCTGGGCCTTCACCGTCGCCGTGGGTACCCCGCCGCCCACGGCCGCCGTCCCCGTTGTCTCCCCGCGCCCGGCCGAGCTCACCGTGGCGGCCGACCGCTCGCCGTCGTTCCCTTGGTCTCCCCCGCGCAGCGTGGCAAAGCCGATCGCCGCGCCAAGGATGAGGGCAATGATCACGGCCGCGCCGAAGCTGCGGGCAAGACGGGTGCGTGCGGGGACGTCGAGTTCGCGCATGGTTTCCTCCTGGATGCTGAGCCTCCAGCCTCGCGCCCAGGCGAGGCCCGGCGCGTCGGGCATCGGGATGAAGCGCACGACGGCGGGTGGTCCCGCGGGTGGACAAGGGCGTGGGACCGCGCTCCGATGTGTGTGCCAGGCACCTCTCCCCTCGGGCCGCGAAACGTGCGAGGCTGGCACGCATGAGCACGCACCGCGTTGAGGCACCCACCATCGATCCGGCCAACAAGCCCAAGGGCCCCGCGTCCTACTTCCCGTCCATCGAGGCGAAGTACGGAAAACCCATGCAGGAATGGCTTGACCTGGTGGTTGAGCGCCTGGACGGCGGGGCCAAGCACATGGAGGCCGTGGCCTGGCTCAAGGACGAGCACGGGCTCGGCCACGGGCACGCCAACGCGATCGTCGGCTACGTGAAGCACGCGCTGGCTTGAGCGAACGGCGGTTCTACGCTGCCCCCACGCGCATCCAGCGATCATCCCGCACGCGCCACGAGAGCGTGGCGGCGCGGGCCAGCATGTAGACGAAGAACGCCGCCCAGACCCAGCCGACGGCCTCGCCGGGCAGGGGAAGGAACGCGACGAGCGCCAGGACCGGCCAGTACAAGGCCAGGTTCACGAGCCCGGCGAGGGCCAGGTAGCGGGCGTCGCCCGCGCCAATCAGCACGCCGTCCAGGACGAACACGAGCCCGCAGATGGGCTGCTGGATCGCCAGGACCAGCAGGCCGATCGTGGCGGCGCGCCAGACCTCCGGGTCGCCGGAGAAGCCGCGCGGGATGATCCACGCGAGCGCCGCGAGGAGCGCCCCCGTGAGCACGCCGAACCACAACCCCCAGCGCATCATAGTGCGGGTCAGGGCCTTGGTGCGGTCAAGGTGCCCGGCACCGAGCTCCTTGCCGATGAGGGACTGGGCCGCGATCGCCAAGGCGTCGAGCGCGAACGCCAGCGTGGAGAAGAGCGTGAAGACGAGCTGGTGCGACGCGAGCGTCACCGTGCCGTGCGCCGTCACGACCCAGACCGTGGAGAGGATCGCGGCGCGCAGCGAGAGCGTGCGCAGCATGAGCCAGCCACCGGCACGGGCGGAGGTGCGCAGGCCGTCTGCGCTCGGGCGCAGCCCCACCCCCTGCCGTCGCAGGCGCGGCAACAGGAGCGCCAGGTAGGTCAGCGCCATGAGCCACTGGGCGATCGACGTGCCGATCGCCGAGCCGGCCACCGAGAGCCCCGCCCCGTAGACGAGCGTGAAGTTCAGGACGATGTTGATGGCGAAGCCGCCGCCGGCCACGATCAGCGGTGTGCGCCCGTCCTGCAGGCCGCGCAGCGTGCCGGTCGCCGCCATCACGAGGAGCATCGCGGGGACGCCGGGCATGGACCAGCGCAGGTAGTCCACGGCGAAGTCCAGCGTGGGCCCGCTGGCCCCCATCAGCCCGGCGAGCGCCGGGGCGCTCACCCAGCCGAGCACCGCGAGGGCCACGCCAAGCGCGAGACCCAGCCACACGCCGTCGCGCCCCGCTGCGAGCGCCTTGGGCAGGTTCCCCGCGCCGAACTGGCGCGCCACGGCCGGCGTGGTGGCGTACGCCAGGAAGATCATGAGGCCAACGGCCGTCTGCAGCACGGTGGTGCCGAGGCCCACGCCGGCCAGCTGCTCCACGCCGAGGTGGCCAACGATCGCCGTGTCGGCGAGCAGGAAGAGCGGCTCGGCGATGAGCGCCCCGAGCGCGGGGACGGCGAGCGCCAGGATCTGGCGCGTCAGGCCGGGGAAGCGCTGGCGTTCACTGCCCGACGGCGTGGGGCTGGGCTGGGCGGGGACACTCACCATCCGAGCCTAGCCAGACCCGGCGGGCCGCCGGTAGTCGGGTCGGGCTGATGGGGGTTCGAGGCGGCCCTACCGTTCCCCTGCTTCGCGTACCGCACGGTCACTGCGCCGGTTCGCCGTGGTGACCGTGCAGTGCGCGAGACGAGCCGAGAGGGCTAGCCCAGCTTGCCGCTCAGGCGCTCGTAGCGCTGCGCACTGTGCCCGCTCAGCCCGGTGAGGCGCACCCGCTTGCCGTGCTGCTCGTAACGGCGCCGCACGTCGTCGAGCACCGCGACGGTCGAGGCGTCCCAGAGCTGGGCGCCGGAGAGATCCACGCTGACCTCGGCGGGGTCGGAGGCGTACTCGAAGCGGTGCGCCAGCTGGCTGGAGGAGGCAAAGAACAACGGCCCGGTGACGACGTACTCCGCGTGCCCGTCCGGGTGATCGGTGCGACGCACGGAGACGGTGCCCGCCACGCGGCGGGCGAAGAGGGCGCACGCCACGAGGACGCCGGAGACCACGCCGATCGCCAGGTTGTGCGTCGCGACGGTGGCGATCACGGTGACCACCATGACGGCGGTCTCCGAGCGCGGCAGGGTGCGCAGCGTGGTGGGGCGGATGCTGTGCCAATCGAAGGTGGCCCAGCAGACGAAGATCATGATGGCCACCAGGACGGCCATCGGGATCCGGCCCACGAGATCGCCCAGCGCCACGACCAGCACGAGCAGGGCGGCGCCGGCCACGAAGGTGGAGATGCGCGTGCGAGCGCCGGAGACCTTCACGTTGATGGTGGTCTGCCCGATCATGGCGCAGCCGCCCATGCCGCCGAAGAACCCGGTCACCACGTTGGCGACGCCCTGGCCCCAGGCCTCGCGGCGCTTGTTGGAGCGGGTGTCCGTGATGTCGTCCACGAGCTGCGCCGTCATGAGGGATTCCATGAGGCCCACGAGCGCCATCCCGAGGGAGAACGGGGCGACGATGCGCAGCGTCTCCCAGCTCAGCGGGACGTTCGGGAGGAACAGGCCGGGCAGCGAGTCCGGCAGCGTGCCTTTGTCGGCCACCGTCGGGACGTCCCAGCCGGCCCAGATCGTCACGGCCGTGAGCAGAACGATGGCGACGAGCGGCGCGGGAACAGCGGTGGTCAGCTTGGGCAGGCCAAACACGATGAGCAGCGCGGCGGCGGCGAGCGGGTACACGAGCCACGGGACGCCGATCAGCTCCGGCACCTGCGCCACGAAGATGAGGATGGCCAACGCGTTGACGAAGCCGACCATGACCGAGCGCGGGATGAAGCGCATGAGCTTGGTGATCCCGGCCAGCGCGAGCACCACCTGGATGAGTCCCGCCAGGATCACGGCGGCCACGAAGTAGTCGGTGCCGTGGCTCTTCACGAGCGGCGCGATGACGAGCGCCACCGCTCCGGTGGCCGCGGAAATCATGGCCGGGCGCCCGCCGACGATCGCGATCGTCACCGCCATGGTGAAGGAGGCGAAGAGCCCCACGCGCGGGTCAACGCCGGCGATGACCGAAAACGCGATGGCCTCCGGGATGAGCGCGATCGCCACGACGAGCCCGGCCAGCAGCTCGGTCGCGAGCCAGCGGGGCGTGCGCAGGGTGCGCAGCACCGATTGGCGCTGACGCGGGGTGGCGGTTCCGGCGCCGGAGGCCGCCGAGGCGCTCGGCTCCAGGGGTGACGGTGTGGCTGCGGCGGGCGCGGCGGAGGGCATGCGGCTCCTGGGTGAGGGTGCGGGGCGACCCTCCATCTTAGGGGTGGCGGCCGCGGGCGGCGGCCCGGGGTCGGGCGCGCGCCAGGCCTCACCTCCCGCACGGTCACCACGGCGGGCGGCCGTGGTGACCGTGCAGGAGGCGAGGCGGGGCACAATGGGTGATCACAGCGCCGTCGGGCACCTCGCCCGGGCGCCCACACCGACGCGTTCTCAACGAGGAGACACCATGACCGGCCTGACGCCCGAGGGCATCGAGATCGACCGCGACATCGCCGCCCCCTCCAGCCGGGTCTTCGCGGCCTTCACGACGGCCGGGGACTTCGCGGCGTGGTTCGGCGGGGATCAGGTGGCCGTGCCGGCCGAGACGCTGGACTTCGTGGCGGAGCCGGGCCGCGCATGGCGCGCCACCATGGTGCTGCCGGACGGCAACACCATCGCCTGGACCGGCGAGTTCCGCGAGGTCACCCCGCACACGCGCGTGGTCTTCACGCTGACGGATCAGCCGCATGACCCGGCCCGGGCCGAGGTCCGCGTGGAGCTGACCGCCTTCGGCGAGGGCACGCGCGTGCACCTCGAGCAGGACACCCCCGGTTTCCCCGACGAGGCCAAGCGCGCCACGATCGCCGGCTACGAGGGTTTCCTCGACGCGCTGCAGCGCCTCGTCACGGCCTGAGGTTCGCCTCCCTGCCTCGCCACGCACGGCGTGCGCCGGGGTTTTCGAGCGCTCGGCTCGTATGTCGTCGCGTGTCACGGACCCTTGTCCGGGGCCGTCACACGGGGCAAAAATCGCGTCATGACGACGCTCGCGGACTCCCCCACCGACACCCCGCGGACGCCCGCCGCCCGCGCCGAGCTGGCGGCGACCTTCCTCGGCAACGGCGCGAACTACGACCGCTACCGCCCCGGTTTCCCCCTCGAGACGGTCAGGCGCATCGCGGCGGCCCGCGGCGGCCTGCTCGGCGACGTTCTCGACCTGGGCGCCGGCACGGGCAAGCTCACGGAGCTCCTGGCCGGCCGCGCGGACGCCGTCACGGCGATCGATCCCTCCGCCGACATGCTGGCCCAGCTGAGCGCCAAGCTCCCCTCCGTGACGACCCACGTGGGCCTCGCCGAGGCGCTGCCGCTCCCGGACTCCTCGCTCGACGTGGTCACCGTGGCCCAGGCGTTCCACTGGTTCGATCGCGACGCCGCCTCCGCCGAGATCGCGCGTGTGCTGCGCCCGGGCGGCGTGCTCGCCATCGTCTGGACGGTGCCCGACCCGCGCTGCGCGTGGGATCGCGCGTGCTACCGCCTGGCGCATCCTCCCCGCGATCTCGGGGACACCACCGGGGCGCTGGCCCTCGGCGGGCCCGTCCATACCCCCGCCCTCCCCGGCTTCGAGACCCTGCGCGGAGAACACCTGCAGTGGAGCGAGCACCTCACCCGCAGCGACTACCTGCAGCGCTGGGGCACGGTCAGCACGCTCCTGGCCTCCTCCGCCCCCGACCGCGCCGCGACCCTCGCGGGAATGGAGGCGATCCTCGACGCCGATCCGGGCACCGCCGGCCGTCAGCTCCTCAAGGTCCGCCACGTCACCGAGGTCATCACGTACCGCGTGCGCTGAGCGCCCGCGGGGCGCGTCCCTTCCCCGCCCGACGACGCACGGCCGGGTGGGGCGCGAGCTAGCCGTACGGCAGGAACACCCGCTTGCCGCGGCGCCAGCGCCACGGGACCCACGATGCCTGGCCCACGCCGTGACCGGACGTCCCCGTCAGGAGGCGAGCACCCTCGCCAGCGCTCACCATGCCGTGAGTCATGACATCGGCAGCCACAGCCGCCACCTTGGCCGCGAGATCCTCGGGTTCCTTGGCCCAGACCCAGAAGAAGACCTCGCCGCACGTCATCGATGCCTCCTGCTGGTCCGCAAGGCTCACCAGGATTTCAGCGGCGCGCGACTCCACCGGGGTGATCTCCAGCTCGGGCCCAAAGTCATGGTCGAGGTCACGTTCCTCGACGCTCGCTCGGCCGGCGCTCGCCCAAGGCGCGCACGCGCCCAGGACCGCTTCGCGCACGAGCCGCCACGCGGCGTCGTACTCCTCGCCCTCGCGTGAGGCAGCCTCGCCGCCCGCCGCCCCCGGCGCCCCCGCCTGCCCGGGAGACCGGGGCAGTTCAGGCGGCTCGGGCGGAGGCGTCACCGCTCCCCGACGGCGGCCTCGAGCGCCGCGATGGCCTCGGCCACCTCGGCCTGTTCGGCCTCACCCAACGGCAGCAGCGGGCGCGGCAGGAAGTCGGTTCCCAGGCCCAGCTGCGTGGCCACGGCGGCGGCCACGCGGGCCGAGCCGCGGCGCGTGAAGAGCGCCCACAGCCACGAGAAGGCAGCGTCGGCCGCGCGCGTGGCCTCGGCGTCGCCGGCGAGTCCGGCCCTGGCGAGGCGCAGCGCTGGCCCGGGCAGCGACCCGGCGATGACCGAGTACCAGGCATCGCAGCCCGCCAGCAGACCGGCCGCGGCGCTCTGGTCCCCCGAAACGCCGATGCTCACACCGGCCGGCAGGACCCCGCGCAGCTGTGCCACACGGGCCGCCGCCTCGCCGGGACCGAGCGGCACTCCGGGGATCTTGACGGAGGCCACCGGAGACAGCGCGGCGATCTGGGCGTAGAGCTCGTCGTCGAAGGTGAAACCCGTGGTGCCGGGGTTGTCGTACAGGCACAGCGGCACCGAGAGCTCGGCGCAGGCGTCGCGGTAGAGCCCCAGGACCTCGGCGCGCGTGAGGCGCTGGTAGGAGACGGGCGCCAGGAGCACACCGGAGGCCCCGGCGGCCTGCACGCCGTCGGCCAGCTCCAGGACCGCACGCGTGGCCGGCGCCCCGATGCTCACGAGGACCGGGACGTCCCCGGCCTCCTGAACGGCGGCGCGCGCGAGCCGCACGCGCTCCTCGAGGCTCAGGTAGGCGTAGTGGCCGGTGGAGCCGAGGGCACCGATCGAGTCGACGCCGCTGGTCGCCAGTCCGCCCACGATCCGGCGGAAGGCCGCCTCGTCCGGCGCACCGTCGACGAAGGGGGTGGGGGCGAAGGCGCTCAGCCCGGTGAAGTCCATGCCCTCATCCTCGCCGTGGTCCCGCCCGGAACCAAGCCTTCTTCTCGGGGAATGAGCGCCCGCCCTAGACCAGCTCGAGCACCGTGACGTCCGCTTGCCCGCCGCCCTCACACATCGTGAGCAGCCCGCGCCGCCCGCCCGTGTCCTCAAGCGTGTGCAGGAGCGACACGAGCAACCGCGCGCCCGTCGCACCGATCGGATGGCCCAAGGCGATCGCCCCGCCGCGCGGATTCACGCGCACCGGATCGGCCCCGAGCTCGCGCATCCACGCGAGCGGCACCGCCGAAAACGCCTCGTTGACCTCGAAGACGTCGATGTCGGCCACGCCCAGTCCGGCCCTCCGCAGGGCGTGCCGCGTGGCCTCGATGGGCGCGGCCAGCATCATGACGGGGTCCCCGCCCCGCGCCGAGGTGTGCACGATGCGGGCCCGCGGCGTCAGCCCGTGCTCCTCGACCGCCCGCTCGGAGGCCACGAGCAACGCCGCCGCCCCGTCCGACGCCTGCGAGGCCGTCGCCGCCGTGTGCAGCCCGCCGGCCACGATGGGCTCGAGCGCCGCCATGCGTGCCGGGTCCGGCGTGCGCGGCCCCTCGTCCTTGGCCAGGCCGTCCAGCTCGGGCGCCCCGGCCAACCCGTCCATCTCCCGCTCGAACGCCCCGGCCGCCTGCGCGGCCAGCGCCCGTTCGTGGGAGGCCACGGCAAAGCCCTCGAGCTCGGCACGCGTCAGGCCCCAGTGCCGCGCCATGAGTTCCGCCCCGCGAAACTGCGAGATCTCCTGCTCCCCGTAGCGCCGCGCCCACCGGCGCGATCCGGCGAACGGGTCGGGGAAGCCCCACGCGGCGGCCGCCACGTTGGAGGACTGCAGCGGCACGGCGCTCATCGACTGCGCGCCGCCGGCCACCACCAGATCCGCGGCGCCGGAGAGCACGGCCCGCGCGGCGAGGCTCACGGCCTGCTGCCCGGAGCCGCACTGCCGCTCCACCGTGGTGCCCGGCACCGACGTCGGCAGGCCGGCCGCGAGCCACGCGTTGCGCGCGATGTTCATGGACTGCGGGCCCAGCTGGTCGATGCACCCGAGGATCACCTCGTCCACGGCGGCCGGGTCCACCCCCGAGCGTCCCATCAGGGCGGCGAGCGGCGCGGCGGCGAGGTCGAGCGGGTGCACCCCGGCCAGGCCCTTGCCGCGCTTGCCCACGGGCGTGCGCAGCGCGTCGACGATGTAGGCCTCGGCCATGCTTCTCCCTCTCGTCCTGACTTCGCGTGCTTTCATGCCCGACGTCGATCCCGCGCCTCGGGCGCGCCGGTCACCGAACGCCGGGCGTGGCCCGGGAGGCAACGCCCTCGCGCTTTGCGACCCGCACGGCTCGGCTCACTTCACGCAGGTCCCGATGCGGCGGGCACCGCCGACGCCACCGCAGGTGCGACCTGACGGCCGCCCACCCGCGAAGCGAGCCCGGGCACCCGCCCGGCCCCGCGCCGTCGTGCATGAAAGAGACCATACTGGTCGGCGTGAGCGAAGAGCAGAGCCCCGATCCCCTGGATGCCGTCGCCTGGCCGTGGCGCACCGAGCGCCTCGTGCTGCGCCGGGCCACGCTGGCCGACTCGGACGCGCTGTGGGAGCACCGCAGCCTCCCCGCGGTGAGCGAGTGGCTCGGCTGGATCCCTCGGGATCGCGCCGATTGGGACGCCGAGTACCCGCGGCGGCTCGCGATCAACCTGGCGATCGAGCTGGAGGGCCGCGTGGTGGGCGACCTCATGATCCGCCTCGGCGACGGCTGGGGTCAGCGCGAGGTGGCCGACGCCGCCCGGGGCGTCGAGGCCGAGCTCGGTTGGACGCTCCACCCCGACGTGCAGGGGCACGGCTACGCGAGCGAGGCGGTCCGCGCGGCGTTCGACATCTGCTTCGGTCCGCTGGGCCTGCGCCGCGTGACGGCCGGCGCCTTTGCCCGGAACGAGGCGTCGTGGCGCCTCATGGAACGCGTGGGCATGCGCCGCGAGGCCTATGCCGTCAAGGAGTCCCTGCACGGCACGCACGGCTGGCTCGACGGCGTCACCTACGCGCTGCTGGCAGAGGAATGGCCTAGGCCCACGTCCCCTCGGGCGTGATCGAGGTGGCGGCGGCCCGCACCTCGAGCGTCCCGTAGGCCACGCCCGGGCATTTCTTGGCCCAGACGACGGCCTCGTCCCGCGACTCAACATCAACGATGAAGACCGCACCGAGCGGCTGCGTGAGACGCTCCGGCGGGCCCACCGTCAGGTGGGTTGCCCCCTCGCGCTCCGCCACGCACACGGCGGTATCCTCCGCGTCGAAGACCTCGCCGGCCACGAAGACGCCGCGTTCCACGAGCTCGCTCGCGAACACGCGGTACCCGGCCTTGGCCGCCTCGATGACCTCGGGAGCGACCTCGCCGGGGGCCGGCTCCGGCGCGTACAACAGGATCGTGTAGTGCATGGCATGCTCCTTTGCTCGCTGCCCCGTGGCCCGGCTTGGCTTGTCCCCCATCCTGGCCCGCGCAGCACCCGAGCGGAAGGGCTGCGGCGGCTCGGCCGCCGCACGCTCAGGCGAAATGCTGGTTCCTGAAGAGGTAGATGCCCACCAGCACCGTCGAGATCGTCTGGTCCTCACCCGTGCCGAGCGAGGAAACGTCAGCTACGTGGCTCGCGGAGTGGAGTTCCCAACCCAGCTCCTCAATCTGGCAGAGCACCAGCCCGTTGCCGGTGCCGTGCGCAATCTGGACCTCAAACCACTTCTGTTGAGCTTCCAGAGCATCACGAGCCAGCTCCAAGGGCCCGGGCACATGCAAGGCCTCTCGGAGCCGTGAGGCAACAGCTAGGACCTTGTCCTGTGCTCCTCGTTTGGCCTTTTCGAGCTGTTCTCGCATCGCGCCACGTTTCCGTTCAGTTGCCACCGTTCCAAGACAGCCCGCGGAGCCGTCCGGCTCAGAGCGTAGAGTCGCTGGGCTCGCGCGGGCCGCTCGGCTCGCCGCGCAGAACGCCCCAGGCCAGGAGCATGGCCAGCAGGATCATGGCGCCCACGGCGACCACCACGCCGCCCCAGCCGAGGGACTGGAACGCGAGCCCCACGGCCCAGCCGAAGAGCGAGGAGCCGCCGTAGTACGCGAGGTTGTACAGGCTCGAGGCCTGGGCCCGCCCCGTTTTGACGAGGCGCGGCACCCAGCCGGAGGCCGTCGCGTGGGCGGCGAAGAAGCCGGCCGTGAAGACCAGGAGCCCCAGGACCACGGCGGGCAGCCAGCCGGCGCCCGTGGTGACCAGCCCCAGGAGCATGAGGCCGGCCGAGCCGAGCAACACGGGAAGGCGCCCGCGCCGCGCGGCGAGGCGCCCGGAGAACGCGGAGGACCAGGTGCCCGAGAGGTAGGCGAGGAAGAGGAGGGAGGAGAGCGCGGCCGGCAGGAGGAAGGGCGGCGCCTGGAGCCTGAAGCCCAGGTAGTTGTAGACCGCCACGAAGCCGCCCATGAGCAGCCCACCCTGGGCAAAGAGCACCACCAAGCGGCGGTCCTTGAGGCAGGTCAGCAGCTTGCGCGCCAGCGGGATGTCGCGCGAGGAGTGCCTCACCACGGGGACGAAGCCGCGCGGCGCTGGCGCCGTGAGGAAGAAGATCACGCCAGCCACCGCGGCCAGCACGGAGACGACCAGGGTTCCGGCCCGCCAGGAGATGAACTCGCTCAGCGGCCCGGCCACGATCCGGCCGAAGAGCCCGCCCAGCGACGTGCCGGAGATGTAGGTGCCGCTCGCCACGGCGGCCGCGATCGGGCTGACCTCCTCCGTGAGATAGGCCAGCGCGATGGCCGGGATGCCGCCCAGCGCCAGGCCCTCCACGAAGCGCAGGCCGAGAAGCACCTCGAAGGTGGGCGCGAAGGGCACCAGGAGGCCCAGGACCACGGCGGCCGTGAGGGAGAGCCGCATGGTCGAGCGGCGGCCGCGGCGGTCGGCCAACAGCGACCACGGGATGACCGCCACGGTGAGGCCGAGCGTGGACATGGACACGGCCAACGCCGCCGTGGACTCGGACACCCTTTGGTCGGCGGCGAGTTCCGGGAGCACGCCCTGGACCGAGTAGAGCTGGGAGAACGTGGCCACACCGGCGGCGAAGAGCGCCAGGGTCATGCGCCGGTAGCCCCGGCTCCCGCGCTCATGGCCGCCGAAGGCCGAGCCGCCGGAGGAAGCACCCCCGGCGACGGGTGAGGAAGACACTGCGCTGTTCAGCTCCTAGGAGGGCAGGTAGGGCGCCAGCAGCGTGGAGAGCGAGAGCGCCATGAGGTTGGAGAAGGCGTGCATGACCCAGGCGTAGCCGATGCTCTTACCCGAGAGCACGTAGCCGGCGCCGAAGGACAGGCCCATGACCACGTACGGCGCGGCCGTGATGGGCGTGGGCCATTCCTTGCCGATGAAGTGCAGCGACATGAACAGCAGCGCCGAGAGAACCACCATGATCCAGGGGTTGATCCAGCGCGAGAGCTTGCCGATGAGCAGGTGGCGGAAGACGAACTCCTCCACGAGCGGGCCGAGGATCACCACCATGAGCAGCATGAGCGCGAACGGCATGGCGGAGATGAGCTCGCTCGCCTCTTGCTGGTTGGCGCTCTGGTTGATGTCCTCCGGGTCGATGCCCATGAGGCTCGCGGCGATCGCGACGACCACGGCCGAGGTGATGATCGTGACGAGCCACGCGCCGGGGACGCCGAACCCCTTGGCCCACGGATACCAGCGGAAGGTCTTGAAGGAGCGCCACAGCTCGGGTCCCAGCGCCCACAGGACGAGCGCGAACGACGCCGCGTAGCTCACGAGGTTGGCGGCGAAGATCATGGCGTTCTCGTCGCGACCGAGCAGCTCCGGCACGCCCGGGATGAACAGGATCAGCGCCCCGAGCCCCAGGAACATGAGCAGCGCGTACGCCAGGACCGTGATGAGGTCCCGCCACGTGAAGGGGCCGAGCTTGGCCTCCGGGTGACGCGGCCGCCGCCGGGGAGGCGGCGCCGGGGCCCAAGGCATGACGGGCGGCTGCGGCGGGTAGCTCATGCTCCCCATGCTAGGCGGGCGCGGGCGCGCGCCACCGTGAGGCGCACGACGGCGCGTGGTTTCCTTGGCCACGCGGCCACGTTGGCGGGCGGCCGGGACGGCGCACGACGGCGCGCGGTTTCCTTGGCCACGCGGCCGCCTTGGGCGCGGCCGGGGCGGCGCCCGACGGCGCGCGGCCGGCTACTCCTCGCCGAGGACGCGCAGCCCCAGTTCCTGGGCGAGCGCCGGTGCGAGGGCCTGCAGCTGCCACTCGGAGATCGTTGCGCCGCGCAGGCCCTGCACGGGGCCCACCGTGCTCAGCTGCGCCCCGCGCAGGTCAACGTCTTTGAGCACCGCGCCACCCAAAAGCAGGCGGCCGATCCGCACGTCCCTGAAGGCCAGGCGCGTCGCCTTGGCCTCCTCCAGGTCCAGCTCCTCGATGGCCGCGTCCTCGAAACGCACATCGGTGACGATGCTGCGGCGCAGGTCCACGCGCCCCAGCCGGGCGCCGGCGATCGCCACGGCCTGCAGCTTGGAGTCCACCAGATCGGCGGCGCCCACGCGCAGGTGACGGATGACGCTGTGGCGCCAGTGGGAGCGGGTGGCGCGCAGTTCGGGGGCATCGACGGAGGTCAGCGTGCAGCCCTCCACCCGAACCCGGGTGAGGTCGACGCCGCCCAGCTGCGCCTGCTGCAGGGTGCAGTCCCTGAAGCTGATGTCGCTGAGGTCCTCGGTCCCGGGCGCGCCGCTGAGCAGCACCGAGTCGAACTCGCCGCCGAGCCCGAAGTCCTCCCATGACGCCGCCAGGCTGGCCGACGAGGGATCGGCGAGGGGAACGCGGGGCGCGGTCGGGGCAAGGGACGTACGGCGGGAGGCACTCATGCCACCAGTCTGCCGCAGGCCACCGACGCCCCGGCTGTCGGCCCAACCACGCAGGCACAGGCGCAGGCCCAGGCAACTGCATGCGGTTTGCGCGTATCCGGCGAGAAACAGTCGCCGGACACGCACAAACACCATGCACGCACGATGGCGGCGCGGGCAGGCGCCGGGGGAAGACGCCGGCCGCACGCACGCCCCGCGCTCAACCGCGCAGCCGCAGCGCCGCCAGCGTCCGCTGGAGCTTGGGCTCCATGTCCCGGTGTCCCTTAAGCTCCCAACCCACCACGCTGACCCACGGCAGCAACATGACCATCAGCAGGCACACCGCCAGGGGAACGCCGGCCGCCGCGAGCGCCACGGAAAGCACCCCCAGCGCGATCGTGAGCACCAGCAACAAGAGGTGGAAGGGGTCGAAATCCGGGATCAGTACCGTGAAGCACACGAAGACCATGACCACGGCGAGCGTGGAGGGGATCGTCACGGCCAACACCACGGCGCCGGCCCCGAGCCCCTCCTCACCGGCCACGTACGTGGCGGCGAGGTGCAAGCCGGCGCCGATGGCCGCGATCGACCCGTAGAGCACCATGTGCAACAGGCCCACACCATGCAGGGCTCCGCGGCGCACCTGGAACACCTCACCCACGGGGGTGATGAAGTAGATCCACCAGAGGCCAAACGCCAGGCTCAGGCCGGCCGCGCCCACGGCGGCGGCGTCTGCCCAGCGGCCCGGCTCGGTGAGCTCGGCCTGGACCGCTGTGAACGTCCCGAGCACCACCTCGCCGAGCGTGATGATGACAAAGGCGGAAAGCCGCTCACCCATGTGCAGCGGATGCCACGGGATCCGCCCGCGCCGCTCGGCCACCAGCGGGTACGCCACCTCCTGCAGGAGCCACACGCCCATCAGCGCAAAGCTCACGGCGGGCGGCAGCGGCAGGAACGCCTGCAGGATCCAACCGATCTGCGAGATGACCAGCGCGCGCACGTACGCGAGCGCCGTGGCGCGATACTCGGCCGAGGCCCGCGCCACGCGCAGCCACAGGATGATGGATCCCACGCGCATGAAGACGTAGCCGAGCACCATGACCTGGTTGCCGAGCGGCCCGCCGGCGTCGACCGACGCGACCATCGGCGCGATGCCGAGCGCAAGCACCAGCACGCCGGCCATCTGCATGAGCGTCACGAGCCGCACGCCCCAATCGTCCGAGTCGAACGCGCTCAGCAGCTGCGAGTAGCTCAGCCACGCCCACGTGATCCCGAACGTCGCGAAGGCAAACGTCCCCAGCCCCTGCAGCCAGTGCCCCTCGGCCAAGAGGTGCTCCAGGTTGGAGGCCGCGATCGACACGGCGACGACGGCCACAAGGTCAAAGATCAGCTCGAGCGGCGAGCCGGCTCGCTCGCGCTCCTGCGGGTCCCTCCCCGTCAACGGCACGAGGCCGTGCGCGACCCTGGGGCCCCGCACGACCTCGCCATCGTGAGGCGTGCCCACTCAGGCACCCGCCTCCGGGCCGGCGTGCCGGCCGTGGTGGGGTGCGTCGTCGTCCTGGACCGCCCCGGGTGAGCCAGCCAGCGTGCCCTCACCCTGGGTGCCGGCCTCCACGACCGGCATGGCGCCCGTGGCGAGCACCTCGGCCGCGAGCCGCTCCTCCTCTGCCACCTCGGCGTCGGCGGGGCCGACGAACTGGGACATGTAGAGGCGGTGGTAGGCGCCGCGGGCGGCGAGCAGCTGCTCGTGGCTCCCCTGCTCCACGATCCGGCCCGCCTCCATCACGAGGATGGTGTCTGCGTCGCGGATGGTGGAGAGGCGGTGGGCGATCACGAAGCTCGTGCGGTCCGAGCGCAGGGCCTTCATGGCCTGCTGGACCAACAGCTCGGTGCGGGTATCCACCGAGCTCGTGGCCTCGTCCAGGATGAGCAGGCTCGGGTCGGAAACAAACGCGCGGGCGATCGTGATGAGCTGGCGCTCACCGGCCGAGACGTTGGTCGCGTCCTCGTCCAGCACCGTGTCGTAGCCGTCCGGCAGCGCGCGCACGAAGCGGTCGACGTAGGTGGCCTTCGCCGCGGCGATGACCTCCTCGTCGGTGGCCTCGAGGCGGCCGTAGCGGATGTTCTCCATGATGGTCCCGCCGAACAGCCACGCGTCCTGCAGCACCATGCCCACCTTGGAGCGCAGCTCCGAGCGGGAGAGCTCCTTGGTATCCACGCCGTCCAGCAGGATGCGCCCCGCGTCGATCTCGTAGAAGCGCATCACCAGGTTCACGAGCGTGGTTTTGCCGGCGCCCGTGGGGCCGACGATCGCCACGGTGTGACCCGGGTCGGCCTCGAAGGAGAGGTGCTCGATGAGCGGCTTGTCCTCCGAGTAGGAGAAGGAGACGTCCTCGAACTGCACGCGGCCCTCGGTGCGCGCCGGAAGCTTGCCGGAGGGCTCCTCCTGGTCTTCCTCCTCGGCGTCGAGCAGCGCGAAGGTGCGCTCGGCCGAGGCCACGCCGGACTGGAACATGTTGGCCACGCCGGCGATCTCCGAGAGCGGCTGCGTGAACTGACGCGAGTACTGGATGAACGCCGTGGCGTCGCCCAGGCTCATCTGGCCGGCGGCGACGCGCAGGCCGCCCACCACGGCGATGCCCACGTAGGACAGGTAGGACACGAAGGTCATGATCGGCATCATCGACATGGACAGCGCCTGGGCCGAGAAGGCGGCCTTGAAGAGGGACTCGTTGCGCTCCTCGAAGCGCTCGCGCATGTCCTCCTCGCGCCCGAAGACCTTGACCAGCTCGTGGCCGGAGAAGGACTCCTCGATCTGCCCGTTGAGGGCGCCCGTGGCCTGCCACTGCGCCACGAAGCGCTTCTGCGACGGCTTGCCGATGCCGGCCATGATGATGCCCGTCAGCGGCAGCGCCACGAGGGCGATGAGCGCCAGCTGCCAGGAGACCACGAACATCATGATGATGATGCCGATGACCGTCATGACGGCGGAAACGAGCTGGCTCAGGGCCTGCTGCAGCGACTGCTGGATGTTGTCGACGTCGTTCGTGACGCGAGAGAGCACGTCTCCGCGCTGGCGCGAGTCGAAGTAGTTCAGCGGCAGGCGGTTGAGCTTGGCCTCGACGTCGCGACGCAGGCCGCGCACCACGCGCATGACGAGCTTGTTGAGCAGCCAGCCCTGCGCCCACATGAAGAGCGAGGCGAGCACGTAGAGCGTGAGCACCACGAGCAGCACGTTGCCGAGGGCCACGAAGTCGATGCCATGGCCCGGCGTGAAGATCAGCTTGTCCAGCTGGTTGGCCTGATCCGTCTCGCCCGCGGCGCGCAGGCTCGCGATGAGCTCTTCCTTGCTGGGGCCCAGGGGCAGGGTGCGCCCCACGAGGCCGCCGGCGATGATGTCCATCGCGCGGCCCATGACCTTGGGGGCCACGACGTTGAAGACCACGGAGATCGCTACGAGGGCGAAGACCGCGGTGAGCGCCAGCTTGAACGGGGCGAGGAGGCCCAGCAGGCGCTTGGCGCTCGGCCAAAAGTGCTCGGCCTTGCGCACCGACATGTTGCCGCCGAAGCCGTCGTCGATGCTCATGTCCGCGCCGCCGTCCGCCTCGGCGGTGGCGACGGCGCCCTGGGGCTCGGTGGCGGCCTCGGTCTGTGCCATGGCGTCCTTCTTGTTCTTTCGCGGGCTCATCAGGCCACCTCCTCCGCACTGATCTGCGACTGGACGATCTCTTGGTATGTGGGGCTGCCGGCGAGCAGCTCCTCGTGGGTGCCCCTGGCCACGATCTCGCCGTGTTCAAGCACGAGGATCTGGTCGGCGTCGAGGATCGTGGAGACGCGCTGGGCCACGATGATGACGGCCGCGTCCTTGGTGGGCTCCTCGAGCGCCGAGCGCAGGCGCGCGTCCGTCGCGACGTCGAGCGCCGAGAAGGAGTCGTCGAAGAGGTAGACCTGCGGCTTGGCCGCGAGCGCGCGGGCGATGCACAGGCGCTGGCGCTGGCCGCCCGAGACGTTCGTGCCGCCCTGCGAGATCGCGGAGTCGAGCCGGCCCTCGCGTTCCTTCACGAAGTCGGCCGCCTGGGCCACCTCGAGGGCCTCCCACAGCTCCTGATCCGAGGCGTCGCGGGCGCCGAAGCGCAGATTGCTGGCCACGGTGCCGGAGAAGAGGAAGGGCTTCTGCGGCACGGCGGCGATGGCGGAGGAGAGGCCCTTGCGGGTCATCTGCGCCGTGGGGACGCCGTTGATCAGCACCTCGCCCGAGTCCGCATCGTAGAGGCGCGGGATGAGGTTGAGCAGCGTGGTCTTGCCCGCACCGGTGGAGCCGATAATGGCGGTGGTCTTGCCGGCCTCGGCGATGAAGCTCAGGCCGCTGACGACCTTGGCCTCGGCACCGGGATAGCCGAAGGAGACGTCGCGGAACTCCACGGCGGGGGCGCCGGGAACCGGGGCGGTCTCCACCGTGGCGTCCTCGATGGACGGCTCGGTGTCCATGACCTCGCCGATGCGTTCGGCGGAGACGAGGGCGCGCGGGATCATCATGGCCATGAAGGTGCCCATCATGACCGCGGTGAGGATCTGCATGAGGTACTGCATGAACGCCGTGAGCGAGCCGACCTGAATGGCGCCCTCGTCCACGCGGTGCCCGCCGAACCACAGCACCGCGGTGGTGGCGGCCTCGAGGATCAGCATGATGAGCGGGAACATGAGGACGAAGAGGTTGCCGACGCGCACGCCCACGCCGGTCAGGGCGTCGTTGGCGGCGTTGAAGCGCTGTGCCTCGTGCGGCTCGCGCGTGAAGGCGCGCACCACGCGGATGCCCGTGATCTGCTCGCGCAGCACGCCGTTGATCGAGTCGAGGCGCTCCTGGTTCTCGCGGAAGAGCGGCATGAGCTTGATGACCAGCAGCCCCACCACCAGGAAGAGCAACGGCACGGAGACCCACACGAGCCAGGACAGGCCGGCGTCCTCGCGCAGCGCCATGATGATGCCGCCGATGCACATGATCGGCGCGCCCACCATGAAGTTCAGGGCCATGAGCGTGAGCATCTGGATCTGCTGCACGTCGTTGGTGCCGCGGGTGATGAGGGTGGCGGCGCCGAACTTGTTGACCTCGCGGGCCGAGTAGTCGGAGACGCGGGCGAAGACATCGCGGCGGATGTCGCGACCGATGGCCATGGCGGTCTTGGAACCGTAGTAGACGGCGCCGACGGCCACGATCACCTGGACAAACGCCACGACGAGCATGATGCCGCCGAGCTGCCAGATGCGGTTGATGTCCTGCTTCATGATGCCTTCATCGATGATGTTGGCGTTGAGCGAGGGCAGGTACAGGGTGGTGATGGTGGAGGCGAGCTGGAGGATCACCACAAGGACGATCCATCCCACGTACGGCTTGGAGTGCCGCGCGATCAGCTTGAGAAGCATGTTCTTCCTTCTTCAGGCTCCGCCCCGTCTCCTTCCCACACCCGGGCGCGCGGTGCCGGCGGCCAATGGGGGTGAGAAGAGGGAGATCGGCGGGTGGGCCAGGGGGCCGGCTGCCCCCGAAGCGACGAACAGCGTAACCCGCCCCTCCGACTGATTGGTATCCCCCAAACGAATGATTCGACAGGGCCGCTTTCCAGTGCCCGACGGCGGGTGCTCGCCTCCCGGCCGTGCTGCGCCTGAGGCGCGGGGTGTGGCGGTTCAGGCGAGCGGCATGTGCACCTCGGTGACGGGTCCGTTGGCCGCGGCCGAGGCCCCGTCGGGGAGCCCCTTGCTCAGGTAGACGTTGAAGTTGCGCTGGGACAGCGGGGACTGCGGTCCCCCCGCCGCCAGCTCGAGCCCGTGTTCGAGGGCGTACTCGGCGATGCGAGCGTGGGCCTCGGTGATGAGCGAGTAGGGGCCCTCTACGCGGGCCACCACGGTCTCACGCGCGGGCAGGGAGATGACCTCGAGCGGTTCGGGGGCCACGGTGCCGGGCGCCACGGGCACCCAGGCCGACTCGTCCACGTCGCGCTCGCGGTACTCGCCGTCGTGCTCGATGACCCCGCCGGGGCCGAGGGGGCGCAGGTCCGCCGCGCCGAGCAGCGGCATCATGCGCGCCCAGAGCACCCCCTCCTCCGCGTAGCTGGGGACGGTGCCGCGCAGGGCCACGATCGTGGCGGCGGGGACGGTGGCGGTGGTAACGGTGATGGCTGGCATGGCCTGGCCTTCCTCTGGAAACAGGTGGTTCAGGAGCGCCAGTCGGTCCTTCGTCTCGCCGAGTTCCCGCAGGAGCTCGGCACGGCGGATGCGGATGGCGCTCGCGAAGTCCGGCGTGCCGCTCGCGGCAAGCAGGGCCCCGATGGCCGCCACGCCAAATCCCACGTCCCGCAGGCGACGGATGTCTCCCGCGCGCCCGAGCTGCTCGCGCGTGTAACTGCGGCGCCCGGTGAAGGGGTCCACCGCCGCGGGCGCGAGAAGCCCGTGCTGGTCGTAGTGCCGCAGCATCCGCACGCTGATGCGGGTGAGGGAACTGAACTCCCCGATGCCGAGGCTGGTGTGGTTGCTCATGCCTCAACCCTGGGTGCTGACACCGTGTCAGGAGCAAGCCCCTCGTCCCAGGTCAGTCGCGCGGGTTCCAGCGACCAGCGCAGTGGCGCCGCCGCCACCCCATCCAGGTCCAGGGCGGCCGGGGCGGCGAGCACCTCCGGGCCGCCGGCCTCGGGGTGCCAGCGCACGGGCACCGGCACCGCGATCGCCCTTCCGCCGCGAGCCGTGGCTGTCACGGCCGTCGCCACAGCCATTGCCGCGGTCGGTGCGGCGGTCTCCGTGTCGCGGCGCGGACCGTCGCCGGGCTCCCCGAGGGCCCACAGCGCCTCGGCCGTGTGGGCCAGCGCGGCGGTCACTGTGCCTCCCGGCCGGTCGTCCGCGGCCGCACCGTCCCCCGCGTGGGTTCCGGACGCCGCGGCGCCGTCCCCCGCAGCAGCGTCCGGCGCGGATCGGGTCCAGAGGAGCGAGGCGACGCCGGCCACGAGCAGCTGGCCGGTGGCGTGGTCGAGCGCTTGGACGGGCAGCGCCCCGGGGTGGCCGTGCTCGTCCCGGTACGCGTGCGCGATGCCGCCCGCCGCCTGAACGATGGAATCGAAGCCGCGGCGCTCGCCCCACGGGCCGGGGCCCCACGCGCTCAGGCTGGCGACGACGAGGTGTGGGTGGCGCGCGGCGAGCTGGGCCGACCCGAAGCCCAGCGCCTCGAGCGCTCCGGGGCGGTACCCCGTGATGACCACGTGCGCCCCCGCGAGCAGGGTGTGAACGCGCGTCGCCTCCGCTCGGAGGTCGGCGTTCGCCCGGCGCTTGCCGGTGTCGGTGTCGAGGAACTGCTCTCGCAGTTCCGGCAGGCCGGGCGGGTCCAGGCGCAACACGTCAGCACCCAGCGCCGCGAGGGTGCGCGAGGCCGTGGGGCCGGCGATGACCCGGCTGAGGTCGAGCACGCGCAGGCCGGAGAGCGGGGCGCGGGCGTGCCGATCGTTCGGGCGCCACGGCACGCGGACGGGGCCCCGGCTCGGCGGGTCGGGGACCGGCCGGCGCGGGCGTTCTCCTGCCTCGCCGGCGGCGCGATCCGCGTCCGGCCGCTTCGGTGCGGTCGGTGCTGTCGGTGCTGTCGGTGCTGTCGGCCCGAGACTCAGCGGCGCAGGGGCGAAGCGCGAGGCCCCCACCCCGGCCGCGCTGGCCGCCCACGCCGTGCGCGTGCGGACGGCGGCGGCGATCCCGCCCCGCTCCACGATCCGGTGCTCCGCCTCCGCCACCGTCAGCCGGGCCAGCGCCGCGCCCACGGCCTCCGGCCCGGCCACCCCCGCCACGCCCAGCGCGGCCAGGAGCCGGGCGCGGTGATGCGGGTAGTTGGCGTGGGTGCGCAGCCACCCGTCGGCACACGGCCAGAAGCGCGAGAGCGGCGCGAACCCTTGGACCGCCTCGCCGCCCACGCGCAGCAGGCGGAAGGAGTCGAAGGCGGCCGCCACGCGCTCGCTGCGCAGGCTCAGCGCCCCCGGTCGCCCGATCAAGCGGGCCAGGGCCGCCGCGGCGAGCCGCGTGGAACCCAGCGCGAGGCCCTCGACGTCAAGCGGTCCGTCCCACCAGCGCCGTGGGCCGCTCACCCGCACGGCACTCAACGCCTCCGCCCCGGGAAGGAGGGCGACGAGCTCTGCCTCCCCAGGCAGGACCGAGCCGGCACCCAGCGTGCCCCGCGCCCCGGCGAGCGCCAGAGCGGCGGCCAAGCCGCCGTCGTCGGGCACCCCGGCGAGCCGCCCCTCCCCCGCGCTCACGATTCGACTGCCCCACCGCTGCGCTTCCGCTGCCGCGGGCGGCGCCTGGACTCCAGGGCCCCGGCCCAGGCGCCGAGCCCCTCGCTCGTCAGGAAGCCGGCCATCTCGATGGAGCCGTCCGGGCCGATGCGCAGCTCCACGCGGTTGCGCTGCGGCGCCGGCAGGACGCCCCGATAGCGGTCGGTGAAGTGCAGGAAGCGCTGATTGGCCGAGCCCACGAGCGAGCGCTCGGTCTCGGGGTTGGCCGCCTGGTACTCGCCGTCCACGAGCAGATCGGTGTGCTCGAGCAGCCGCTGTGCGTCCGGGCGGGCGGCGAGGTCCTCGTGCCGGTGGCCGGTGAACGCGATGACCCCGAGTCCCTCAGCCCGCGCCAGCTCGGCGAGCTCACCGAGCGCCCCCGCCTGTTCGAAGGGTTCGCCGCCGAGGAAGGTGAAGCCTTCCACGTCCTCGGCGAGCGCCTCGGCCAGGAGGTCCCTCACGGCGATGAGGCGGCCTCCCCTCGCGTCGAAGAGCTCGGGATTGATGCAGCCGGGGCAGCGGATGGTGCAGCCCTGCACCCACACGGCCGTGCGCTTCCCCGGTCCCTCGGCCGTGGTGCCGTGAAAGACGCGGCCCACGCGCAGCTCAGAACTCAAGGCGCCTCCCGCCATCGTTCTCGCGGCCGGCGGCCCGCCTGCCCGACGGCGCGGGGCCGGGTCCCTGCCCCAGGCCGGGGGTCGGCGGGGCCGCCATGGGGCCCGCCGAGAGGCGGGTGGAGAAGGTCAGGAAGACGTGCGGCTGCACGACACCCCGCGCGACGAGCTCGCTCACGGCTCGGTAGGCGCCGCGGGCGTCGCGCTCCACCACGATCGCGCGGGCCAGCTCCTCGCCGACCCCGGGCAGGGCGGCAAGCTGGCCCAGGCTGGCGAGGTTGAGGTCGAGCAGGGGGCCGCCGATGACGGGCACCGCGCCCGTGCCAGGCGTGGGCGCGGCGGGACGCTGTTGAGCCCCGCCGTGCGGCTGGCCCTGCGTGGGTGTCCCAGCGAGCCACGGGGGAAGGGCCTGGCCGGACTGGCCGCCTGGGGGGCTCTGACGGCCCTGAGCCGTTCCGGCGGTGCCGTAGTACCCCCACGTGGCGGGCCCGGGGCCCTGGGCCCCCGCCGTGCCCCAGGCCTGCCCCGGCGCCGGAGTCTGGCCGCCGTACTGTCCTTGCGGCGCTCCCGCGTACTGGCCGCCGAAAGAAGCGCCCGCGTTCCCGGTGCCGCCCGGCCAGGGCGAGCCCGCGCCGTCGGGCACCGTTCTCCAGGGCGAGGGACCGCCGTACCCTCCCCAGAACTGCCGACGGGAGGCCTGCTGGTGCCGCCAAAGCCAGCGCAGCCAGCCGATGTTCATGACCAAGGCCACGACCGGCACCACGAAGATCAGCATCCCGAGGACGGTGCTGCCCGAGGACCGGATCGAGTCATCGTCCGGTCGCGACGAGCTCATGCCCACGAGGACCCACAGCGCCACGTCGAGGGCCGTGACGAGCACCGCGGTGATGTACCAGAGCGCGCTGGAACGGCGCCGGACGGCGACGATCCAGAACCCCACGAACCACAGGAGCCCGAGGGACAAGAACCCCCAGAGCATCCAGAGGCTGTTGGCGATCCTCCACCCGACGGTGGGGGTCCCGCCCACGGTGCTTTGACTCACGCCTGTCCCTCGAGGCGCTGGCGCGCCTGGGCCTCGTCGGCGACCTCAGCGGCCTCGGCGAGCATCGCGAACTCGGGGGTGGGCTTGGAGGCCTCCACCTCCGCGTTCAGGAGGGCCTTGAGCTGTTCGAGCGCGGCGAGGCAATCGGGACCCGGCGTGCCGGAGGCCTCGGCGGCGATGGTGCCGTCCGGGCGGATGCTGACGCTGAGGCGGCGGCTCACGCGATCTCCTCGAAGACGTAGTTGATGGTTCCTTGCTCGTTGCGTTCCTCGATGAGGGTGAAGCCGAGCTCGGCGGCCTGTGCCTTGGCCAGCTCGGCCGTGCGGGCCTGGGCCAGGAGCCCGGCGGAGGCCTCCACATCGGCGACGGCCCGGGCCGAGACCTCCGGCGGTGCCCCCACGAGCACGCCGGCCATGACCTGGCCCACGCGCTCGAAGCGGATCACGCCGGTGGCGGTCGTGGCGCTCACCGCGTCCGGAGCCACCGCGATGTTGGTGGCGCCCAGGCGCTGCAGGGCGGCGGCCACGAGCTGCTCGTCCACCACACGGATGGGCGTCAGCTCGGTGCGGCCCTGCTCCTCGATTTTGGTCAGGGCCGAGGTGACGGCCGAGGCCAGCGCCATGCCGAGCGGGATGAGGAGTGCGCCGATGCTCATGTGCTTGTCCTGATTCCTGGTGGGTGGGTACCTGCGCCGGCCGGAGGCCGGGCTAGAAGTCGATGGTGCGGCCGCCGCGCCAGGAGCCGATGTCGCCGGCGGGGGCCTCGCCCTCCGGCGTGACCTCGGCGTACTCCTCGCGGGCGGCCTTCGCCGTCGCCGCGACGGCGCGAGTCTGCGCCCACTGCCGGGTGGCCGCGATCTGCTCCGCCTGCGTCACCGACAGCGGCACCGTGTTGCGCACGGCCGTGAGCAGATCGTCCATCTCCAGCGGCCGCCTGGCCTCGAAGGCGTCGAAGCAACCGGCCACCGAGGCCTGGGCAATCTCCGCCCCGGAGAAGCCTTCCGTCGCTTCGGCGAGCTGCGTGGCCGCGGCGTCGATCGCGATGCCGCCGGCCGCGGAGGGGCCCTTCTCCAGTCGCTGCGTGAGGTGCAGCCGCCAGATGTCCTCGCGCTCCGCGCGCGTTGGCAGGTCAACAAAGAAGATCTCGTCGAAGCGGCCCTTACGCAGGAACTCCGGCGGCAGGGCGTCGATCGCGTTGGCCGTGGCGATGACAAAGACGGGGCTGCTCTTCTCCTGCATCCACGTCAGGAAGGTGCCGAGCACCCGCCGGCTCGTCCCGGCGTCTCCGCCTTGGCCCGTGCCGAAGCCCTTCTCGATCTCGTCGATCCAGAGCACCGCGGGGGCCACGGCTTCCGCGAGCGAGAGGGCCCGGCGCATGTTCTCCTCGCTCGATCCCACGAGCCCGGCGAACACGCGGCCCACGTCGAGGCGCAGGAGCGGGAGCCCCCACTGCGCCGAGACGCACGTGGCCGTGAGCGACTTGCCACAGCCAGGCACGCCCGTGATGAGCAGGCCCTTGGGGGCCGGGATGCCCCACTTCTGGGCGTCGGGCGACCACGCGTGACCACGCTGGGTCAGCCAGGTCTTCAGATTGCCCAGCCCTCCGACGTCGTCAAGCGAACCGGTCGGCGGGATGAACTCCAGCAGCCCCGCCTTGCGGATGGTCTGGCGCTTCTCCTCGAGCACCTGGGCGATGTCGCCGACGTCGAGCATGCGGTCGGCCACGAGCGCGCGGGCGAACGCATTGTCCGCCTCCCACAGGGTGAGGCCCTGGGCCGCCTGGACGAGGCGGCGCCGGTCCTCCTCGCTGAGGTTGTCGGTGATCGCGTCGCGGTTCACGCTCACGATGCTCTCCAGGACGGCGCCGATCTCCTCCTCCGTGGGCAGCGGGAGATCCACGACCGTGACGGCCTTCTCCAGGTCCGGGGGCAGGATGAGCGAGGGCGCCACGATGATGAGCGTGTGCGGCACCGGCCCGTTCTTGAACTGCGTGGCGGTGTCGAGGAGCGAGCGGATGAGCACGGGCTCCGGCCGGCTGCCTGCGGCACCGAGCTGGTGGTGCAGGTCCTGGAAAATGAAGACCGTGGGCTCGGTGACCTTCGCTGCGTCGGCCAGCGCCTGCTCGGGGGCCACGCGGCGACCCGGCGTGCCGCCCGGCGTGTGCAGGCCGCGCGTGAGCGAGTAGAGCTGCAGCTCGCGCCCGCGCGGAACCATGCCGTGGGAGAGCAGCTCGGAGACCGCCGCGACGACGCGATCGCCCTCCTGCGTCTGCACCAAGAGGACAGGATGCCGCGCCCGGATCAGCTCCGTGAGCGTGTTTTGGAACGGGCTGGGCCCCGCTGCCGCCATCTTTCCCCCTACTGATGCTGATGTGACAGGGATCATCGTGCCACGACACGGCCCCCTCGGAACCTGACATGCTGGGATCGCGTCCAGGCCCATGGGCGTGATCACCCGTCGTTTTCACACTACGTCGGGAAACGGAAAGGTGATGAATTCACGTGCTCAACGAGGTCGCCGTCGCGAGCGAGGCCGGCCTGCGCGCGCTGGGCTTCAGGATCGGCGAACGCTCCGGCGACTCGTGGGCCTTGGTGCTGCCCAACGCCCGCCCGGCCCGCCGCACGCTGCGCGGCGACCGCGGCCGGATCACGCTCTCCGAGGCCCGCAAGCGGGGGGACGTGGGCGGCGCGGAGCGCGTGCTGCTCGTGGCGCCGTCGGCCTCCCCCGGCGTGCTCGACGCCGCGCGGCTCGGCCGCTGGGACCTCTTGCTGTGGGAGGCGCCGCTCGCCCTCATCAACGGCGTGGCCTACGAGGCCATCGGTACGGGCGTCCCGGGCGACGCCCCGCGCCGCCGCGACCGGCTGGGCGTCCCCGCTCCCCGCACGCAACCGGCCCCCCTGCCCGCCGGCCTGCTCGACCGGCTCCCGGACGCCGTGCTTCCCCCCGCCCACACGGGCGGTCGCCCCGCGTGGACGCGCTGGGCCGTGGCCCGCGTCCTGCTCCTGCGCGGCGGCGCAGCGGTCGGGCACCTCTCCGACGTCCTCGGCGTCTCCCGGCAGGCGGTGAGCCGCGCCCTCACGCAGTGGGGGGGCCTGGTCCGCCGCGACGGCGCCGGGGTGTGGGCGGCGGCGGACGATGCCGCCCTGCTTGGTGCGTGGCTCGCCGCCTACCCCGGCCCCGGCGGCCGCGTGGAGGGCTGGTGGCATCCGCTGCCTCCGCTCGGGCAGGCGCGGGCCGCCGCACTGCTGGCCCAGCGCGCCGGGGCCTCCCCCCTCTTGGGCGGCTCGGTGGCGCAACAGGTGCATGCCCCCGGCACCGTGGCGCAGCGGGTCGAGGTGCTGCTGCGCACCCACGTCGACCTGCGCTCGGCAGGCTTCGAGGCCGTCCCGCTCGAGCGGGCGAGCCTCGTGACACGGGTGCCCGGCGACCCCACGGTGTGGGCCACCGCGGTACCCGCCAGCGTCGCTGGACAGCCGGTGGTCGTCGCCGACCGCCTACTCGCCGGCGTCAATTTTTCCTAATGGTGGAATTCATACTCCATTAGGCGATAGTCTGAGCGTGATGCGTGCCACGCCGCGCGCCGTCGCGCCCGCCAGGGCGCGCGGACCTCGAGCTGTTAGGAGTCACCATGACGCAGACCCTCCCCCGCCTGGCCGCGGGCACCACGGCCCCGGACTTCACACTGGTCGACGCCGACGGCGACGCCATCGGCCTCGACGAGGCGGTCGCCTCGGCGAACGCCGGCGTGGTCGTGTACTTCTACCCCAAGGCCTCCACCCCCGGCTGCACCACCGAGGCGTGCGACTTCCGCGACAACCTCGCCTCGCTGCAGGGCGCCGGCTACACCGTGCTTGGCGTCTCGCCCGACCTGCCGGAGGCCCTGCGCGCCTTCCGGGAGGAGCAGCACCTGAGCTACTCGCTGCTCTCCGACCCCGACTTCGCCGTCTCCAGCGCCTACGGCGCCTACGGTTCCCGCGTCGTGGGTGAGCAGACCTTCACCGGCACCCAGCGCTCCACCTTCGTAGTGGGCAAGGACGGCCGCCTGGCCTACGCCGAATACGACGTCGACCCCAACGGCCACGTCCTGCGCCTGCGCGAGGCCCTCGGCCTCTAGGCGCTCGACGGCGTGAGGGAACCTCGCGCGCGCGAGGTTCCCTCACGCCGTCTGGCATCGCCCGGGCGGTGACCCGCGCGGCCACCGTCACCGAATCGTTGCCATGCTCTCGGCAAAATCCCGGGACCGGCATGGCGTGCGGCTGGCACGCGGCCCTAGCCTTTTGGGCATGCAACGGCAGCTCGCGGACGAATCCCCCCTCGCCCGCCCGACCTCGTTCTGGCACAAGCTGGGACGCTGGTCTCGGGTGGCGGGGTTCGCCTGCCTGCCCTTCGTCGCCGGGCTCCTCGCCGGCGTCGTGGGCCCCTCGTGCCTCACGTCCTCGCTGTCGCCCGTGACGGCCTGCGCCATCCTGCTGCTCGGCGTTCCCCTGTGGTTTCTCATCGCCGAGGCCCTCGCGGCGGTCCTGCGCCCGCTCATCCGCGCGCGCAAGCCCTTCGTTGCCGTGGATGCCGTGTGCGGCATCGGCCTGCTCTTCGTGCTCTTCTCGCTGCTGATCACCCCCTGGTGGGGTGCCGCCGCCTCGGCCCTCGCGGCCGCGGTGGTGTGGTGGCTCGTCGCGAAGCAGACGCACCGGGCCATGCGCTCCGCCAGGGAGAATCGCCCCTTCGCCTCGACGGCGTAGCGCCCTTTACGCCTCGCGCCGCCAGACGAACGGCGTCGTCTCGGTGACCTTGAACAACCCCGAGCGCTCGAGGATGGGCCGCGAGTCCTCCGTCGAATCCGAGTGAATGAAGCGGATGCCCTGATCGCGCGCCGCCGTGGCCCGCGCCGCCGTCAGCGCGCGGTAGATGCCGCGGCCGCGATACTCGGGCAGCGTGGCGCCGCCCCAGATCCCGGCGATTTGCGTCCCCACCACGGGCTCGATGCGCCCGGCGCTCACGACGCGGCCGTCGGCCACCGCCGACCACAGGGCCACCGCCTCGCCCGCCGCGCGGCGGCGCAGAAGCTCGGGGACGATCCGCTCGGCCATGGAGGACCCGAAGACCTCGTCCTCCATGCGGGCCGCCGCCCACATGGCCTCCTCGGTGAGGGCCGGGGCGATGATGACGCCCTCCGGCGTCGGTGCATCAACCAGCCCGTCCACCGGCCCGAGCATGACAGACTCTGGCTCCTCGGCCTCGAAGCCGGCCGCCGTCAGGGCCTCAGCCAGGCCCTCTGCGCGATCGTGGGAGCGCGTCTTGATCTCCACCTCGGTGAGCTCGGGGTGCGCATCCCTCCACGCAACCAAGAGCTTGACAGCCTCGTCGACCAGCGCGCGATCGGCCGTGCCGCCGGGTTCGCGGGCCAGGCGCGCGTAGCTCACGAAGCCCGTGCGTTCCTCCGCTTCTTCCCCGTGGATACCGAGGTAGAGGGGACCGAGCCGATCCACCGAGAGGGCGCCGGCCATCTCGGCCTCGGCGCGGAGGTGCTGGTCGTACTCAGCAAGGAGTTGAGACTTATCAATCACTTGTCAGAGTGTAGGCGCTGAGCGACCGCAGGGCCAGGGCGCGGCGGCTGCGACCACGGACGTTTGGGCTGCGCGCTTGCGCCCCGCGCTCAGTAGCCCTTGGGGCCGTTGCCGTAGCCGGCGGGGCCCGCGCCGTTGTAGCCCTGGGCGGGGTAGCCGGGGTACTGGCGCGCAGGAACGCCCGGCTGCGCGAGCTGAACGATCAGGATGATCCAGCCGATGATCGGCAGCAGGATCCAGAAGACATTGCCCCAGTGTCGGCCGGCATCACGCAAACGGCGCACGGTCACGGCGAGCGAGGGCAGCAGTGTGGCCAAGGACCACAGGTTCTGCACACCCTCGGCCGGGGAGTTCCACCACGTCAGGAGCGGCGCCCCGTCCACCAGGGTGTAGGCGCTCCCGGGCAGCACGATGTCGATGGCCACGGAGACCAGGAAGGTGAAGAGCGCAAACCACCAGAACTCCGGGCGGCCGGCCCGTCCAGTGAACTCGGCGTACTTCTTGAAGCAGGTCGTAATGGAATCCTGAAAGGTCATGCCCCCAGCTTTCGTGGGCCCCGCGCACGGGGAAAGAATCGAGTGATCGCCGCCGGCACGCGGAGAACGGCCCGACGACGCCCCCAGCCTCCCACGGGAAGGGGGCATGCGTCGCAGGGAAGAGACTCCGGCGCGCCGCATCTCAGCGCTGCCGCATGGCCGCCCGGATGAGCACCACGAGACCCAGCGCGCTGGCCAGGAACCCGGCGCCGAGGATCGCCCACCCCAGGGGGCCCATGTTCACCGCCGTCACGGTGACCACCACGGGGGCCACCATGTTGGAGAGGGCAAAGCCGGTGCCGAAGACGCCCTGGTAGGAGCCCATCTGATCCGCCGGCGCGAGTTCGTAACTCATGGACCAGCCGGCGGCCGAGGAGAGCACCTCGGCGAGCGAGTGGGCGATCGCCGCCGCGACCAGCACCGCGAGCGCCACCCACAGCGGCAGCGATCCGGCCCAGGCCCACAGCGCGCAGGCGGCTGCCATGAGCCAGCCGGCCCTCGCCATCGCCTTGGCCGCTCCGGCGAGCTCGCCCGTGCCGCGACTCAGGCGCACCGAGAGCGAGGCCACCACGGCGGTGTTGATGATGAGCAGGATCGAGACCGCAGCGCTGGGCGCCTCGGTGTGGTTGACGACCCACAGCGGAACGGCCACGCCGAAGAGCCCGAATTGGATGGAGAAGAGGCCGTTGAGCAGCGTCATGAGCAGGTAGCGGGCGTCGCGGTAGGGCGAGCGCGGCCGGGTCCGCGCCGCCGGGGCGGCACCAACGGGCGACGACGCCGCGGCCGGGTCCGCGCAGGGCGTCGCGTGGTCTCGCGCGGGCTCGGGCGCTTCGGCGGAACCGGCGGGCGCCTCCGCGGACCGATCGGTCGCGGCGGCGGACTGATCGGTCGCGAGGTCGGACCGGTCAGTCGTGCCGTCCTCGACGGCCACGACGACGTCGACCCCCTGCTGCCCGGCGGCGAGCACCCCCGATCCGTCACCCTCGCCGGAAGGCGAGCCCACGCCGTCGGGCAACGACTCCCCCAGCGGCGCCGGCGCCGGGCGCCGATCGACCCGCTCCGGCTCGAGGCCCCGCAGCGAGAACGCGCCGGCCACGAGCAGGAGCCCCGAGAGCACCATGGTGCTCCGGTATGCCGTCCCCGTGCCGATCGCGAGCGGGATGGCGGCAATGGCCGTGCCCACGCCGATGCCCACGTTGGTCACCGTGTACATGACGGCGCGGATCCGCACGCGATCCTCGCCCGTGAACGCGCGGCCGATCGCGGCCGAGCGGACCGAGGAGCCGAACTGCTGCGCCGCCGTCGTGATGGAGGCAATGAGCAGGAGCGTCCAGAAGTTGGCGATGAGCGCGTACGCGCACAGGCCCAGGCCCTGGATCGCCGCCGAGACCACGAGCATGGTGCGGGAACTGAGGCGATCGGCCAGGTGCCCGCCGAGGAGCGAAAAGACGACGCCGACGCCGCCCGCGATGGTCAGGGCGAGGCCCACCCGCAGCGCGTCGAAGCCCAGGATGAGCGTGAGATAGAGCGCCGTGAGCGTGAAGAAGACGCCACGGCCAAGGGTGTTCAAGGCGTTGGCGATGAGCAGCGTGCGCAGCGTGGTGTCGGTGCGCCAGAGCCGCCGGAGGGGGACGGGGGATGTCATGTCACCTTTGTCCCATCCGGCGGGCGGCACGGGACAAGGATGTAGCGTATTGCTTCATGATCCGGTACACATTCGCGGCGCCGGACGTCGCGGCCCTGCGCTTCGGGATCTCCCCACTCAACGAGCTCGGCCTCGGGCTGCGGGCCCTGCGCCGACCGGAGCACTACCCGCTGCAGGCCGCCTGGATCGAGCGGATCGCGCCCGTGCTGCCCGTGTTGGACCAGGAGGTGCTCCTGCACCTCGTGGACGAGCGCCGCTGGGTGGCCGACTTCCTCAACCCCCGCCCCGCCTCGCCGCTCACCTCGATCGACGACGAGCTCGCCGCCCTGTCCCGCATCACCCCCGAGCGCCTGCGCGCCGACCTCGAACCCATCCACGGACGCCTCCCGGCCGTGTTCTCGGGCGAGCACCGCGCCGTCGTGCGTCGCATGGTCGAGGCCATCGCCGGCATGTGGCACCTGTGCTTCGCCCCGCACTGGCCCCGCATGCGCTCGGTCCTGCAGGCCGACATCACGCATCGCGGGCGACTGCTCGCCTCGGGCGGCTACGCCGACATGTTCGCGTCGCTCGCCAAGCGCGTCTCTTGGGACGGGAAGCACCTGGACGTGCGCACCATGAGCAACTTCGAGGCGCAGCAGGAGGTCGGCGGCCGCGGCTTCACCCTCATGCCCTCGATCTTCGTGACCGACGCGAGCACGCTCATCGACCTCGAGCTGCCACCCATGCTCATGTACCCGGCGCGCGGGCAGGGCGCCATGTGGGGCTCGCACGCGGGGACCGATCGTGGAGCGCTGAGCCAGCTGCTTGGCTCGACGCGGGCCGAGCTGCTCGCGGCGCTCGGCGAACCGGCGTCGTCGACCGAGCTGGCGCTGCGCTTCGGGGTGAGCGCCTCGGCGATCAACCAGCACCTGCGCGTGCTCGAACGCACCGGCCTCCTGAACCGCACGCGCTACGGGCGCAGCGTGCTCTACTACCGCTCCGATCTGGGCGAGTCGCTCGCAAGCGGGGCGTAGGGCCCCACGCGGGGTTCGCCGGTGGGGTACGCGCACGACGGCGTGTGGTCGCCTCCCGCGTGCGGCCTGCCGCCGAGGACGAAGCGTGCGCGCTACCTCACCACCCCTTTGCGCCCGCGCGCGGTGGGGCGTTCGCCCGATTGCTGGTGAGACCGTGCCTCACCCCCTGCGACGACGCGGCACTCGAGCCCGGCCACGCGCCGTCGGGCTCTAGCATGGAGGAAGCGGCCCTGGCGGGCCGCCCGTCCCCTCAGGCGCCGCGGCGTCAGCACGAAAGCGAGGCACCCATGCCGGAGCAGCAGGACCCCCTGGCCCTTGAGAGCCAGGTCTGCTTTGCGCTCTCGCTGGCCTCGCGCAGCGTGATCGCCGCGTACAAGCCGGTGCTCGAGCCGCTGGGGCTCACGCACCCGCAGTACCTCATGATGCTGGCGCTGTGGGAGTACGCGCCGCTGTCGCTGCGCGAGCTTTCCGCCTTGCTCTACCAAGACCCGGCGACCGCCTCGCCCATCGCCAAGCGGCTCGAATCCCTGGGCTATCTTCGCCGCGAGCGCGACCCGCAGGACGAGCGTTCGCTCTCGATCGTGCTCACCGAGCGCGGGGCCGCCCTGCGCGACGAGGCCACGAAGATCCCGGGCATCATGATGGAGCGCCTGGGCATGGACGAGGCCGAGTTGCGCGCCCTGCACAGCTCCATGTTGAAGCTCATCGACGCGGCCGTGGCGGACGGCCGACTGTAGGCACTGGGCGGTCGCACCCGCCTCCTCCGCGGCACGTACGCACGCACGCCTCGAAGCGTGCCGCCGGCATCCCTCTGCCCGCCCCGGCACACCCACCGCACCGCCGCGCCCCACCCACGTTGGTCCCGCACGTCCCGCCACACCGCACTCCAGTCGCGCGCCCCGCGCCCCGCACGCCCACCGCACCGCCGCACCCCCGCACCTCACCGGCACGCCCGGTACGCCCGGCACGCTCTCGTGATTTTAGTTGGTACGCTAATGATTAGCGCGCTAATTAAATGTTCATGCCCTGCGCTCCAGGACCACCGAGAGGACTCAACCCATGCGCCCCGAGGCCAACATCTTCCTGGGCGGGATCATCTTCTTCCCGATCGGCATCACGTACGGCTTCCTGACTCACTTCAAGGAGTGGGTCGGGTTCCCCGCCTTCCTGCTCCTCGGGGCGATGTCGCTCATGGTCGGCATCTTCCTGCGCAAGACCGCCAAGAGCATGGATCCCCGGCCCGAGGACCGCAGCGGCGGCGAGATCGCCGAGCGCTCGGGCGTCTACGGCTCGTTCGCCCCGGCCTCGTGGTGGCCGCTCGTGTTGGGCGTGGGCACGGCCGTGGCATTCCTCGGCCTCGCGGTGGGGCTGTGGGTGCTGCTCATCGGCACCGGCATCGCGATCGTCGGAGTGCTCGGTTGGGTCTTCGAGTTCAGCACGGGCGACTGGGCGCACTGAGCGCGGTCCTCGATGACCGTGTAGTCGCGGCGGATGCCCGCCGTGGCCACACCCCACGGGCTCGCGGAGACCCGCGCCTGATGCGCGTCGAACGCGGCGCGATCGACGAAGGACTCACTGACATCCCACACCAGGGGGTCCTTCGCGCCCGTCACCTCGAAGCGCAGGCAGCCCGGTTCGGCCCTGCTGAGCCGCGCATGCTCGGGCAAGTGCAGCTCAACCGCGGAGGCCTGCTCGGCGTCGGCGCAGATCAGTCGACCACTCAGGTGCACTGTGCTCATGTGTCCCATCCTCGCAAGCCTCGGGCTCTGTGACATCCCTTCGCCGCACAGCGCCCACCGAGCCTTCCACCTTGTGGTCCCCGCGCCTCGCACGGCACCACTGCCGGTTCGGTGCCACGACCGGCCGGCGTCACGCCCGGCCCGCTTGCCATGACGCTCGATGCACAACCCCCGCCGTCGAGAGGCCGCTCCGGCGCCCGCGAGGCTCGGCGCGCCGCCTTGTGTCGTCCCGTCCTACGGGCGGCCGCTCCGGCGCCGCGCAAGGCAGACTGTGCGCATGGCCAACGTCCCGCTGTACAGCATCACCAAGCCGTACCTCGCCGCGGCGGCATTGCTCAGCTTCGACCCCGAGCTACGCCTCGGCTCCGTGATCCCCGAGCTTCCGTCCGTGCTCGCCCCGCTCGTCCTGCGTGACGTCTTGGCGCATCGCTCCGGACTCGACGACTACGCGGCATGGCCCGAGTATCACGCGGCCGTGGAGGCCAGGGAGGCCGCCTGGCCGGAGAGCCGCATCCTGGAGCGGCTGACCGTCACCCGCCCGGCTCTTCGAGACGACCCCGCCGCCTTTTCCTACTCCAACGCCGGATACCGCTTGGTGCGCATGGCGCTCGAGGCTCACCACGGCGTGGGGATCGATGGGGTTCTCGATCGCTTGGTGCTCAAGCCACTTGACTTGGGTCTGGGGCACTTCCTGCGCCCCGGTGATTGGGACGCCGTGACGGGCACCCACGTGGACGGTCGCCTGCGGGCGTACGACCCTCGCTGGGTCTACCACGGCTCGCTGTTGGGGGACCCGGCGGAGGCGGCACGCGGCATCGCGCTCCTCTTGAGTGGGACGCTGGGCCCGGAACTGCCGCGACTCATGCTCGAGGCTCGGCCTGTCCACACGCCGGGCCACCCGTTGCAGCCGGCCGCCTACGGCCTGGGCCTCATGGTGGGCGGCACCCCGAACGTGGCGGGCCATGGGGGCGGAGGGCCCGGCTTCGAGCTCTTTGCCGCGGCGGCGCCCGACGGTTCCCGCTGGGCCGGGCACTTCCGTCGCGTCCCGGACGGGGCCCGTGGCACGAGCGAGGACTCCGAGACGACCACGACCGAGGCAACGCCGGCCACCAAGCACAACGCGGAAGCGGTGACGGTCGGCGATGCTAGCGCCACGGCACGCACGGCCGAGGCCCAGGCAAGCGCTGGGGAATCAGCAGCCCCGGAAAGCAACGGTCGCACCGACGGCGACCCGATCCCGCGGGTTCTGTCCGAGCTCGGCGAGCGCGGGGAGACCGTTCACGACCCACCACCGGCCACCACCGGTCTCTGACTCCGCGCATCCCACGCCACCTCTGACGTGGACGGGTCACCGCCCACTTGCCGCCACGGCCCGGACCGACTCAGCCGCGGGCCTGGCGATCACGACTCCGCCCACAACGGCTCGCGCATCCCGTCCGGCTCACGGTGACCCCGGTCCAGCCCAGTCCCCGACCCCGACGCCCTTCCCTGCGGATGCGTATGAGCCTGTTGGACCACGCGGTACGGCGTCATCACTGCCGTGCTGGTGGCTTCGAGGGCCTCGACGCGCAACCGACCGCGATCGATCTCGTGGTGGTGGAAGGAACACAACAGGATCGCGTTCCCGATGTCCGTGTAACCGCCGCTGTTCCACGGAACCACGTGGTGGGCTTCGCACCAGGTCGCCGGAACGTCGCAGCCCGGTGCCCTGCAGTGTCTGTCTCGGGCGATCAGCACTCTGCGCTGGTCTCGGCTGAAGATTCTCTGTTCCCTGCCAAGTTTCAGGGGCGAACCCCGGCCGTCCGTCAGGAGGAGCTGAATGGCGGCGTCGCACAGCAGGTGGACCACGCTCGAGAGCGGCACAGGTGTTCCGTCACGGCCAATGCGGGCGAATCTCAGATCAACGAGCCGCTCGGAGTCGGGGATGCCATTGGCATCCAGGGGCACTTCGGCCACCGATCGCGGCCACCACGAATGGCCAGTGCCAGTGCCAGTGCCAGTGCCAGTGCCAGTGCCAGTGCCACTGCCAGTGCCAGTGCCAGTGCCAGTGCCAGTGCCAGTGCCAGTGCCAGTGCCAGTGCCAGTGCCAGTGCCAGTGCCAGTGCCAGTGCCAGGCTCCCCGCTGGCGCTACCCGAGTCCAGTCCCGCCAGGTCACGATCGTGCTGGGCCTTCGCGACGTCCGCCTCGCCAGATGAGGCGATCACGCGAGCAACGCCGTCAAGGAGCCCCGGAATACCGCAACCGGCTCCCGTGCCTGGAGCGTTCTCCACCGGGGTCACGTGGTCCGCGCAGCTGCGCAGATGGGCATCAAGCGCCTCGAGCGACACGGTGATGAGCAAGGTCGGGGCACCGCCACCCACGCGCGGGGCGGAAGCTGAGCCAGCCTGGTCCCGGATGATCTGAGCCAGGGCGTCGAAGGCGCGTTGGCGATGAGTGCGGGAGTCTGACGCGCCGCGCGGCGAGCCAACCGAGCCACGCTGTCCTTCCGCCGGCACGACAGCGCCATCGGTCGACGGCGCATCTCCACCAAAGAGCGGCACTTCCACGGGTCCCGCCAGCGACTCGCTGCCCGGCAGCTGGGCCGGCTCATGCGTGCGGGGCGACAAGTAGGCATCCAGCAAGGTGCGCATCGCCGCGCCCTCCACCTCTGGTGCATATCCGTTGAAGGTGTACCCGCCTTCCGCCAGGTGCTTGAACTCCATCCCCCTGCGCCGGTGTTGCTCCTCGGCGCTGGCCTGCGCGGCTGCGGGATCCAACACCATGGCCCAGTTGTCCGCCTCCCGGCGCACCTTTGAAGGTGAAAGCCGCCCGCCAGCGGCCGCGATGCCTCCGCCCACGAAGCGCTTCGGCGACCCGTATCGACCGCCCCAACCGGCTCCGCGCCCCAGCACTGATTCGCCACCGGGCGGCGTGACGGGAACATAGTGCTCCCCCACGCCGACTCCGCCGCCACCGCTGGCAACATGCCCCGCGGTGCCAAGATCGTCCGAGCCCTCTGCCCCACCAAGCCGGTCCCACGGCACCTCGCCGTCGCCACGGGCGGCGGAACCCGCACCGAACCACGTCTCGTCAGTGCCGGGTTGTCCTCCAGACCACTGCGGCGCAGCCGGCTGGCCTTCCCGTTCCGACCTGCCCACCGCGTCCGCCCCGCACGCCGGTGCTGCCGGACCCCACGAGCCACCCACGGCGGGGCCCATCCCGTCGCCGGCCTGTCCCGCAGCACCGAGACCGTCACCTTCCGACAGCCGCCGTTGCTCCGCCTCGCGCCATGCCTGCTCCGCACGGGCCCGGTCCGCCAAGGCCCGTTCCGCTCTGGCCTCTTCCTGTTGCTGCCGCGACCGTTCCTCCCGCCAGGCGGCGATCAGGTTCACCCGCCCGGCCGTCGCATTGGCCACGAGCGATGCCTCGGCTGCACGCACCCCGCCTGGAATCGCTTCCACCTTGATGGCCTTGAGCCGTTCATGGATGGCCTTGGCCGACTCGACGGTGAGTTCGCCACCCGCCAGGGCCCGAGACAGGGCGGGCCAACGAGCTACGTCAGAACAGGCCGCAGCCAGTTCAAGCCACGTCTGCGCCTGATAAAAGCCCACTCCGAACAGCTCGGTCAGCAGGCCCTTGGGCGCCGATTGACCCAGCCTGCTCGACAGCGATTCCGCCCGCGTGTACGGCGTGGAGCGGCGCTCCACCGCGCCGGCCGCCGCGACCTTGAGCCCATCCACGGCCCGCGCCACGTCGGCGGCGGCCTGCAGAGCCCGGACCGCTTGCTCCTCGGGCACGCCATCCCACGCCCCGGCGCCGCCTTCCAGCACGCCCCTCACCAGGGCCGCGGCGCGCTCCAAAGCATCAACATCCAACACGAGCACCACCGCCTCCCCGGGCACCGCTCACGGACAGAAACCAGGCCGGCTCCCCTCCCCCGGAAGGGGCCCGCCGATGCATCAATTCTCCCACCGAACCCCGTCAAAAACCGCGGAAACAAGCAGAATGTGGAGGACTCGCCGCAAGAAAGTACCTGTGAGGGAAACGCCGCCGCTCCGCCCCCCAACCACCCACCCTCAGGCGGGCTCGACGGCCGCCAGCTCGTCCTCGCGCGGTTCCCTCACCCGGGCCCCAGCCACCACCCCTACAGACAGCAGGACCACCCACGCCGCGGCGGCCCAGCCCACCCCGGCCCACCAACCCAAGAGCCCAAACACTGCGGCGCTGATCGGCATCACCCCGAGTGTCACCGTCCGCTGAGCGCCGGCGACGGCCCCCAGACGAGCCCGCGACGCGCATTTCGCCACCAGGTCCGCCCCCGCGACGTTTCCGATCGCGGTCCCCGTCCCGTGTACGGCGCTGTGCACCCCAAACAATGCCGCCGACGTCACCAGCCATACCCCGTTCCCCGGCCCGGCACCGCCCCCGACCACGCCCTGCCCCGCCGACCCCACCGACCCCGCAGCCCCCAGCAACAGCGCCCACCCGACCAGGGCCGCACCGCTCACGAGGCAAGCAGCGGCCTCGACGACCCTGACCCTTCGCAACCCCTATCGTGCGACCAGCGCCGACCCCACCGCTGCCCCCAGCACGCCGCCCAGAGCACCCAAGACCCCCACACCCACGTACCACTGCGGTGGCACGGCCAGCACGGACAGCGCCATCACCGGCAACACCGTGTTCGCCGCCATCGCGGCGGCGTTCGCCACCGCATTCGACACCGTCACCCGCCTGAGCGGCGCGGAGGCGAGCAACGCGTGGAACGCACCCCGCCCGACGTCGGGCCCTCCTTCCAGCGCCCCCACGGGGCGCCGGGTCCCCGACTCCCGCTGCCGCTCGGCCCTGGCGCCGCGACCCTTCCGGGCCCACGCGATCAGACCGCCGCCGAGGCTGAGGCACGAGAGGAAATACAGGGCGGCCGCCGCGACCCAGACCCACCGCGTCGACCCCCACGCCAGGACGGCGGCGAGCGCCAGGCGCCCCAGCCCGTCGCCGGTGAGCGCCCACGTCTGGATGCGACCGAAGCCCCGGCGGAGCTCCTCGCGCGGCAACCGCCTGGCCACGAGGACGCCCTGCCCGGAGCTGTAGAAGACATCGGCCACGCCGACCACCGCCGCATAGACGATGAGCGCCGCAGCGCCGATCGCACCGTGAAGGACTCCGCCCCATGCCATGAGTGCCACGGCCAGCCCGCAGGCACCACGCACCACAGAGCTGAGGGCCATGGCTCGTTCGGGGGCACCCACCCGATCGATCACCCTCCCGATCCGGACCCCGAGCAGCAGGAAGGCCGCCAGGCCCAACGCGTTCAACACCCCGACCAGCCCAGTGCCGCCACCGATCACCGCCACCGCAACGACGGGAAGCGCGCCACGCACCATGGCGTCCGCAGCCCCCTCGAGGCCACCGCTCCGGATCGCTCCCGCAACGCTTGCGCGTTCCCTCGATTCGCCTACTTGTAAGGTCATGCCTGACACTGTGTCAAGTGACCCCTGACAGAATCAAGACCCGTCCTGCGCCATACTGAGGACATGCTCGACGACGTTCTCTGCAGCTACTGCCTCCGCGGACGCTCCGTCACGGGCCCCATGGCCTGCAGCCCCCTCGCCGCCATCTGTCTTGACTGCGCCACGTCGGCCGTCGAGAACCTGGCCCACGCCGCTGAGCACCCCACCCGCGCTCCCGGCGAACCCTTCAACTACTGGTCCCACCTGAGCGACGACGCGCTGCTGGCCCGCCTGCCCGAGGTCGCCGCGGCGGGCGCCCAGGTCGAGGAGCACCTCAAGACCTGGGTCGGCGCGGCCCGCGAGCGAGGGCTGAGCTGGGCGCGGATCGGGACGGCGCTCGACATGACCCGCCAATCGGCATGGGAACGCTTTGCCGATCGAAGCGACGGGACCGGCCGCCCCGAGCGCGACGAACGCGGATCAGGCAGACACCCCGCATGACCCCGGCCGCGGCCACAACTTCCACCCCACCTTCGCCGCACACCACCTACGTGCGCTTCCAGAGCACCATCCCCCATCGCAACGGCGGCTTCACCGGCGTCTTCGGTCTCGCCAACGGCCTGGCACGGGACGGCCGCCTCAGCGCGGAAGACCACGCGTGGTGGCGCGCCAACAACGACGAGCTCAACGAGGCCTACCCAGACCCCAGTGCCACCCATCCGGAGACCTACAACGCGGAGCTCAACCCCGGGGCTCACGCATGGTTCCGCGCCAGCGCCACGCATCTCATCGAGCGCGCCCGCGAGTACACGGGCCTGCTCCACCGCTACGGCGTCCCGTGGGCCGAGGTCCGCACCAGCCACCCCGGCCGCATCGTCTACGAGGACAGCGTCCAGGTCGTCGCGGTCGCCGAAAGCCCACGTCCGAGCCACCGCCCGGGACAACCATCCCCGCTCGCCGAGGCGTCCAACACAGGCTGGGACATCGACCCCGAAACCTTGCGTCCCCGCATCGTTGATCGGGAGCAGTTCCGCCTCCATCTCGACGGGGACGAGCTCCTGCCTGTCCTCGAACTCTTGTGGGGAGGCAGCCCCCGCGCCGCTCTGGCGCTTGTGGCGGATCATCCCGTCACCCTGAGGACGAGGGCCTTGACGGCCGACTGCCTGCGGGATCTACATCGCCACGCGGAAGCGGTATCGATCTACGACGAACTCTTCCTCGAAACGGACGGCACCCCTCGGGCCACTGTCATGCTTCAACACCGCGGCAAGGCGCACTTCGCAGCGCACCAGTGGCCGCAAGCGGCGGCCGACTTTGCCCAAGCGGCGGCCCTCCGCGGCCACGCAGATCCCGAGCTGCTTGCCTCATCCCTGCACGCGCTCCGAACGGCGCTCTCGCGCGCCGGGGCATCCCACGAAGAGTGACGCCGCCCCCGCGCTCAGTACGCCTGCGGTTGCGTGAACAGGCCGTCCGGGTCGTAGCGCCTGCGCACGGCGGCGAGCCGCGGCGCATTCGCCCCGAAGTACGCGACGGACGACCGCTTCAGCGTGGGATCCGCGTAGTTCACGTACGCATGCTCGCCCCAGGCCGGCGTCATCGCCGCCCGGAATCCGCCGACGAAGGCGGCGGCCTCGGCCGCGCGGTTCCCCGTGTACGTGGCCGTGTATTGCACCGTGGCGATCGCCTTGCGGTGCACGAACGCCGTGGCCCCCGGCGCCACGCGTCCCACCGCCCCACCCAAGGCGTCGATCGAGATCCCGACCTCCTTGAGCCGCGACGAGGCGGACCGCACGTGCTCCACCAGCACGGCCACCTCGGAGGCCTTCAGCCCCCGATACGCCACGTGCGACGTCGCGGCGAACGCCTCGCGTTGCAGCGCCCCGCCGGCCCCGGTGTGGCACTGCCCCACCGGCATCGCCGCGCACCCCGCGTACCCGGCCATGGCCTGCCCGTAGGTCCTGGTCCTCGCGGAGGACACCCCCGGACGGGGCACCTTGGCCAGGAACGCCGCCACGGGTGGCGCCCCGGCCCCGACCCACGTCCCGGAGAGCATCACCACGGCTCCGGAGGGATGCGCGGCCCCGCCCAGCACCTTGAGGGTTGACCACAGCCGCGCATCGGCGGTGGGCGCCCACTCCTGCCAGGCCGCGATCACCGAGGCCGCCGCAGACACCGGCCACTGATAGAAGAAGCTCTTGATGCTCGGGGCGGCGAACGTCGACAACGTCAGCGACGTGACCACCCCAAGATGCCCGCCGCCACCGCCGCGCAGCGCCCAGAACAGCTCCGGATCGCGCGCGGCGTCGACGGTGCGCACCCGCCCGTCCGCCGTCACGATCTGCGCCGATGTCAACGCGTCGCACGTGAGCCCGTGCGCCCGGGTCAGCACACCCACTCCCCCGCCCAAGGTCAGCCCGGCCACCCCCACCGTGGCGCAGGACCCACCGGCGATCCCCCGCCCCTTCGCCGCGAGCGCCGCATAGACGGGCGCGAGCGCCGCCCCGGCCCCCACGGTCACGGACCCGCCGGACACCTTCACCGAGTTCAGCGCGCGCACGTCCACCACGAGCGCGGCGGGCAGCCCCGTCCCAGCACCACCGCCGGAGGAATACCCCGCGTAGCTGTGCCCGCCGGAGCGCAGCGCGAGCGGCACCCCGTTGTCCCTGGCAAAGCGCAGGCTCGCCGCCACATCCGCCGCCGAGGCAACGCGCGCCACCCCCAGCGGCCGCGCCGCGTCGAAGCGCGGATTCTCGCTCAGCCGCGCAGCCTCGTACCCCGCCTTCCCCGGTAGAAACAGCGTCCCCTTGAGCTTGGATCCGAGCGAGGACAGGGGCGCCCGCCCGACGGCGCTCGCCTCGCTCGCGGCCAGGGTTTGGCTCGCGGGGGCGGTCGCCGTGCCCGACGACGCGGCGGCACCCGGGGTGCCGGGCGTCGCGCCCGTGGTCCCCGGGGATCCGGTGGCGCCCGTGGTGCCAAGGCTTCCACCGGTCCCGCCCGACCCCGTCTGGCCACCGGTGCAGGCGGCCAACAGCAGAACGGCGCCGGCGCCGAGCACGGCGCGGCGCGTGGGGAAGGCGGTGGGGGTGGCGACCGACGCGTCGGTCCCTGGGTGCTTGGGCTGCTCACTCACCGGCCCATTCTGCGCCCGCGCACCCGCGCGGCGCCCGGCTTCCCAGCCAGCTGACAGGTCACGATTCGGGCCTCGGCTGCTCGGGCCCAGACCCGCCGCCCGAAGAGGCCCTTCGGGTCCAACGCTCCCCTGCCCGGCCCCGCGCCAGCCCGGGCACCGACCCACCGCGCTACGGCTAGGGGCAGACGCCACTCGAGAACTGAGCCACCGAGGAGTCGACGCTGCGCTGCGGGGCCTGGGTCCACGCGTGGTAGTCCACGCGAACGTCCGAGGCCTGGGCCACCCAGGCACCGGTCCCGGTCGCCGTGCCGCGGAAGGTCAGCAGGAGTGTCTTCCCCGAGGGCACCTCAACCTCCGCGCCCCGCCCCAGTGCCACCCCCTCCGGGGCCCCGCGCTCGGCGCCGGCCGCCACCCCGTTGCTGCCGACCTCATCCCTCACGAGGGCCCCGACCGCCTCGATCTCGACGCCGCTCGTTTGCTCCACAGTGGCGCCGGTGACGGTCACCGGGAGGGAGGAATAGTTCGTGAAGACGCTGAAGAACTCCAGGTTGCGCCCCGCGTCCTGCGGAAGCGAACCTGCACAGACGGTGGCTCCTCCGCCCGCCTCCAGGGCGCCGGCCCCCGGCGTGGTCCAGGCGACGAGGCCCACCCCCAGCACACCGGCCGCGATCCCGGTCGCCGTCCAGGCCTTGCGCCGCCGGCGCGTCGCCGCGCTGCGCGGAGCCGCGGGTGCCAGTTCCTCCGGCGGCGCCTCGTTCTCGGTCAGCACCACGAACTCCTGGCCTCCCCGGCCGGCCGCACCGCGTGGGGCGGCCCCGGCGGGGCCCCCAGCGCCCTCATCGCTCGCGGCACCGGTCACGCCCTCACGCGCGGTCACGCCCTCGCGCGCGAACGCTGCCACGCGTTCCGACCCCCGCGCACCGGGCGGGTCCTCCCCCGCCGGCGTCATCGATCCGTCGCCCGTGTGCGTCTCCATGGCGTCCCCTAGACGTTGACCCGCCGCCCGCGCTCCCACCCGGGCGAGTTTCGCCCCGGAACGCGCCAGCGAGTCCGGGATACCACCAGCGTCCTCCCCTTCGACGCCGCACACAAGTATTGATAGATAACAAAAAGGCGAACGGTGGTAGGAATTCCCTCCGTCCCTCAAGTTGCCTCCCAAGACGCCCCGCAAAAAACCGCGCGGACACCACAGCGGCGCCGCCCCCTCCATGACGTGAGGGGCGACGCCGCAATGGGTCCCGGCCCGCGCGCGAGAGTTGCGCGGGTGTTCGTCGCCGGAGGTAGGTCGGCGCCGGGTTCGGCCGGAGGCACCCGATTCCTTGCCGGCCGAGGCATATGGGGGTCCCGTGCGGTGCCCACCGATCGGGACGGTGAGCTCGGGAGCGGGCCTCACGGCCCGCCGTCGTGCCTTGTCAGCAAGCACGACGGCGGGGCCGCCAGGCCCGCGCGCGTCAGGAGTTCGCGCGCAGGAGGCGCCCGGTGGGCGTCTCGAAGTCGACTTCGGCGCCGCCGAGGAGCGTGCGGTGCACGCGCCCGGTCAGCTCGCGGCCGTCGTACGGGGTGACGGGGTTCTTGTGGCGCAGCTCGGTCGCGTGCACCGTGAAGGACTCCTCGGGAGCGAAGAAGGAGAAGTCGGCGTCGTTGCCCACGGCGATCCGCCCCTTCCGCTCCAGGCCAACGAAATCGGCGGTGTTGGAACCCATCCAGGTGAGCACCCGCTCCAGCGGCACGCCGCGGCGCTTCGCCTCGGACCACACGAGCGGCAGCCCCAGCTGCAGGGAGGCCACGCCGCCCCAGGCCAGGCCGAAGTCGCCGTGCTCCACGCCCTTGAGCTCGGCCGTGGCCGGGGAGTGATCGGACACGATGAGGTCGATCGTCCCATCCAGCAGGCCGGCCCAGAGGGCGTCGCGGTTGGACTCTTCGCGGATCGGCGGGCAGCACTTGAACGCCGTCCCCCCGTCCGGGACCTCCTCCGCCACGAGCGTGAGGTAGTGCGGGCAGGTCTCCACGGTCAGCTTCACGCCGCGGGCCTTGGCCTCGCGCACGCGCTGGATGGAATCGGCGTTGGAGAGGTGCAGGATGTGCGCGCGGGCCCCCGTGCGCTCGGCGCGCTCGATCACGTCCGCGATGGCGCGGTCCTCGGCGTCGCGGGGACGCGAGGCCAGGAAGTCGGAGTAGTGCGTGCCCTGGGCCTCCGGGGCCTCGGCGATGACGTGCGCGTCCTCGGCGTGGACGATCAGCAGCCCGTTCACGGGCTCCAGCTCCTCCATGGCCTCCTGCATCTCATCGGCCGTGAGCGAGGGGAACTCGTCCACGCCGGAGTGCAGCAGGAAGCACTTGAAGCCAAACACGCCCTCGTCCAGCAGCGGGCGCAGGTCCCCGCGATTGCCAGGGATCGCGCCGCCCCAGAAGCCCACATCCACGAACGCCTTGTCGCGGGCCACGTCGCGCTTGATGTTCAGTGCGTCCACGGTGACGGTGGGCGGGATGGAGTTCAGCGGCATGTCGATGACGGTCGTGACGCCGCCGGCGGCGGCGGCCTTCGTGGCGGAGGCGAAGCCCTCCCACTCGGTGCGGCCGGGCTCGTTGACGTGCACGTGGGTGTCCACGAGGCCGGGGAGCAGGACCTGCCCGGCGGGCACGTCCACCTCCGCGGCGCCGCCCAGCCCGAAGCCGAGCTCCTCGATCGCCACGATCTTGCCGTCACGCACGCCCACCTCGACGGCGCGGAGGCCCTCGGGCGTGTACGCCTGCTCGGCCCGAATCACCAGGTCAAGGGCACCCACCTCGGTGCGGGGGGTGCTCGTCACGGTCTCGCTCACGCGTCCTCCTCAATCAATTGCTTCTCGCTGGTTGGGGCAGTCCCGGCCGCGAACGCGCGGCCCAGCTGCTCACCGATCTGCTGCACGAGCTCACCCGCACGCTCCATGGAACGCACCGGGTCGGGTTCCAGCCCGGACAGCGGCAGGACGTCGGCGAAGCCGGCCTCCCGCCAGGCGGCCTCACCGAGAGTGGTGCGGCCGCACACGGCATAGACGGGGACGCCGGCGGCGTGGGCCGCGTTCGCCACCCCCGTGGGGGTCTTTCCTCCGAGGGACTGGCTATCGAGCGAGCCCTCCCCCGTGATGACGGCGTCGGCGCCGTCCACGGCGGCGGCCAGGCCCACGAGCTCGGCCACCACCTCGACGCCGGGGCGCCGGGTGGCGCCCAGCACGGCGAGGGCCGCGTAGCCCACGCCGCCGGCGGCGCCGGCCCCCGGGAGGCCGGAGGCCTCCTCGGCGGCGGTCCCCAGCGCCTGCCCGACGACGCGTGCCCAGGTCCCCAGCGCGTCGTCGAGCACCGCGACCTGCTCCTGGCTGGCCCCCTTCTGGGGGCCGAAGACCGCGGCGGCGCCGCGCTCACCGGTGAGCGGGTTGTCCACGTCCGCGGCGAGCACGAAGCTCGTCTCGGCCAGGCGCGGGTCGAGGCCGGAGAGGTCCAGGCGCGTGGCCCAGGCCAGCGACCCTCCACCCTCGGCGAGCGGCGCCCCGTCCCGGTCGAAGACCTCGGCGCCGAGCCCGCGCAGCAGGCCCGCACCGCCGTCGGTGGACGCCGAACCGCCCACGCCGAGCGTGATGGTCCGCGCCCCGGCGTCCAGCGCGGCGCGAATCAGCTCGCCCGTGCCGCGGGAGGTCGCCCCCAAGGCGTCCTTGACACCGCCGGGGAGCAGGTCAAGCCCGGAGGCCGCCGCCATCTCCACGACCGCCTCGTCCCCGCGCAGGCCAAGCACCGCCTCGACGCGCTCACCGGTGGGACCGGTGACGAACACGCTGAGGGGGCTGAAGCCGGCGGCGAGGGCCGCGTCAACGGTGCCCTCACCGCCGTCCGCCATGGGGACGCGGGTGCACACCACGCCGGGAAGGGCCGCAGCCAGCCCGGCCTCGAGCCGCCGCGCAACCTGCGCCGCGCCGAGCGAACCCTTGAACTTATCCGGGGCAATCACGATTCTCATGTGCACCTCCTCGTCGGTCTTCCTGCTCGTGGGATGCGGACTCAGACCGTGGCCGGGGCGGCCAGCGGAACGATCGCCGTGGGCGCGTCCTCCGGGCGCTCGGCCAGGTCCTCGAACTCGTTGACGTTGGTGAGCTCGGTGCCCATCGCGATGTTCGTGACGCGCTCCAGGATGACCTCCACGACCACGGGCACGAGGTGCTCCTTGGCCAGGGACTTGGCGGTCGCCAGGGCGTCGCCAATCTTGTCCGGATCCTGCACGCGGATCGCCTTGCAGCCGAGGCCCTCGGCCACCTTGACGTGATCCACACCATATCCCTCGGTCTCGGGGGAATTGATGTTCTCGAAGGCCAGGGACACCTGGTAATCCATCTCGAACGGGCGCTGCGACTGGCGGATCAGTCCGAGGTAGGAGTTGTTGACCACCACGTGCACGTAGGGCAGCTGGTGCTGCGCGCCCACGGCGAGCTCCTCGATCATGAACTGGAAGTCGTAGTCGCCGGAGAGGGCCACCACGGTCTTGCCAGGCAGGGCGCGGGCCACGCCCAGGGCGGCGGGGGCGGTCCAGCCCAGCGGGCCGGCCTGGCCGGCGTTGATCCACTGGCGCGGACCGAAGACGTGCAGCATCTGCGCGCCGGCGATCTGGCTCAGGCCGATCGTCGTCACGTAGACGGTGTCGCGGTCGGCGTCGAAGGAGGCGTTCATCTCCTGGTAGACGCGCTGCGGCTTGATCGGCACGTTGGCGAAGTTGGTCTTGCGCTGCAGCTGGCCGCGGCGCGCACGCACCTCGTCAACCCACTCCGTGTAGTCGGGCAGGGTGCCGGCGGCCTGGCGCTCACGGGCCACCTCGAGCAGCGCCACCAGGGCGGCCTTGGCGTCGGAGACCACCGACACGTCGGCGTTGAAGATGCGACCGATCTGCGTGGGATCGATGTCGATGTGGGCGAACTTTCGCCCGGCGCGGTAGGTGTCCAGGCCGCCCGTGTGGCGGTTGGCGAAGCGGTTGCCGATGCCGACCACCGTGTCGGAGGCCAGGAAGTTGGCGTTGCCGTAGCGGTGCTGCGTCTGCAGGCCCACCATGCCGGCCATGAGGCGGTGATCGTCCGGCAGCACGCCCCAGCCCATGAGCGTGGGCACCACGGGCACGTTCAGCAGCTCGGCGAGCTCCACGAACTCGGCGGAGGCATCGGCGTTGATCACGCCGCCGCCGGCGATGAGGATCGGCTTCTTGCCGCCCAGCAGCAGGTCGAGGACCTTCTCGGCCTGGGCGCGCGTGGCCTGCGGCTTGGAGACCGGCAGCGGCTCGTAGAGGTCAATGTCGAACTCGATCTCGGCCAGCTGCACGTTGATCGGCAGGTCGATGAGCGTGGGGCCAGGGCGGCCGTTGCGCATGAGGCCGAAGGCCTTCTGGAAGGTGCCGGGCACCTGGCCCGGCTCCAGCACGGTCACGGCCAGCTTGGAGAGCGGGGCGGCGATCGCGGCGATGTCGACGGCCTGGAAGTCCTCCGTGTGCAGCTTGTTCGTGGGCGCCTGGCCCGTGATGCACAGCATGGGGATGGAGTCGGCCTGGGCGGCGTAGAGGCCCGTGATCATGTCGGTGCCGGCGGGGCCGGAGGTGCCGATGCAGACGCCGATGTTGCCGGCGACGGCGCGGGAGTAGCCGTCCGCCATGTGGCTCGCGCCCTCGACGTGGCGGGCCAGCGTGTGGCGGATGCCGCCGTGGGCACGCAGGGCGGAGTAGAGCGGGTTGATCGCGGCGCCGGGCAGGCCGAAGGCCTCCGTGCTGCCCTCCTTCTCCAGGATCAGGGCGATGGCGTCAACGGTGCGCATGCGGGGCATGGCGTCCTCCTTCGTAGAGGCCCACAGCGGCAAACGGGCGCTCGCTGGGGAAAAAGGGTGTGGGGTGCCGGCCGGCCGGCGCTGAGGCGCCGGTCGGGGCAGATGCCCGACGTCGGGCGTGAGGCCTGGGTGCCGCGCGGAGCGGCGGGCGGGGCCGGGCGGGGCGGCCGGAGCGTGCTGTTCGATGCCCGGCCTCACCCGGCCCGCGCGGCTCAGGCGGTGAGCGAGGCGGCGGGGGCCGGGGCCTGATCCGGGTTGGCGCCGGAGAGGGCGGCCAGGGTGCGGAAGAGGCCGGAGTGATCCAGGGCGCCGTCGCCCGAGGCCACCGTGGAGGTGACGAGCTGGGCGATGAGGCCGCCGACCGGGAGCGAGAGGCCGGCCTCGCGGGCCGCGGAGGTCACGATGCCCATGTCCTTGTTGTGCAGGGCCAGGCGGAAGCCGGGGGCAAACTCGCGGTTCAGCATCTTCTGGGCCTTCTGGTCCAGCACCTTGGAACCGGCCAGGCCGCCGCCGAGCACCTTCACCGCCGCGTCGGTGTCGACGCCGTGCGCCTCGAGGAAGAGGATGGCCTCGGCCAGCAGCGCGATGTTGCCGGCCACGATGAGCTGGTTGGCCGCCTTGACGGTCTGGCCGGAGCCCGCGGGGCCCACGTGCACGATCGTCTTGCCGACGGCCTCGAGCACGTCCTGCACCTCGGCGATGTCGGAGGCGTCGCCGCCGAGCATGATGGACAGGACGCCGTCGATGGCACCCTGCTCGCCGCCGGAGACCGGGGCGTCGATGGGGCGCAGGCCGGCCTCGCGGGCCACCTCGGCCAGGCGCGTGGTCACGTCCGGGCGGATGGAGGAGGCGTCGATCCAGGTGGCGCCGGCCTTGGCGTTCCCGATGATCCCGTCCTCACCCGTCAGCACGGCCTCCACGTCCGGGGAATCCGGCACCATCGTGATGATGACGTCGGCGCCCTTGACGGCCTCGGCGACGCTGGAGGCGCCCTGACCACCGGCCGCGACGAGCTCGGCGACCTTCTGCGGGGAGCGGTTGTAGCCGGTGACGGCAAAGCCGGCCTCGACGAGGTTCTTGGCCATGGGCAGGCCCATGATGCCGAGGCCGATGACGGCGACGTTCTTGCTCATGATGTTCTCCTGAAAAGCTAAGGGGGTGGCTGCCGCTGCGCGGCCGGGCCGTGGGGCGAAGGATCAGGCGGGCTGGCGAATGAGCCAGGCGAAGGCCTCGGCGGCGGGCGCCTTGTACTCGAGGCCGATGGGGCCGGCGTAGCCCAGCTCGCGGGAGCGGGTGATCCACTCTCCGAGGGGCAGCTGGCCGGTGCCGGGGGCGCCGCGTCCGGGATCGTCGGCGATCTGGATGTGGCCGAAGTCCTTGGCGTGCTTCTCGATGACCGCCGCGACGTCGTCGCCATTCACGGCCAGGTGGTAGAAGTCCGCGAGCAGCTTGACGTTGTCGACGCCGGCGGCCTGGGTCTTCGCGATGACGGCGAGCGCATCCGCGGCCGTCTTGAGCGGGTAGGCGGGGGTGCCGGAGACGGGCTCGAGGAGCACGGTGCCGCCGATGCGGGCCACGCCCTGGGCCGCGGCCACGAGGTTCTTCACGGCCAGCTCGTCCTGCGCCTCAGGGGTGAACTCCTCGAGGCGGTTGCCGTAGAGCGCGTTGAAGGCCTTGCAGCCGGTGGCCTCGCCGATCGCGGCGACGACCTCGACGTTCTCCTTGAACTCGCCGCAGCGCCCCTTCCAGGAGACCAGGCCGCGGTCGCCGCCCGGCATGTCGCCCGCGAGGAAGTTCAGGCCGGTGAGCTGCACGCCGGCGTCCTTGAGCGCGCCGATGAACGCGTCAACGTCCTTGTCGGCCGGGACGGCCTCGGCAAAGGGCCACCAGAACTCGACCTGGTCGAAACCGGCCGCCTTGGCGGCCGCGGGGCGCTCGAGGAGCGGGAACTCGGTCAGAAGGATGGAGCAGTTCACGGTGTAGGACATCGGGGCCGCCTCTCGCGTTTCCATATTGCGGAAGTTTGTTTCTGTCTGATGAAACTCTAGGCCGTGACCCGGATCACCGTCAAGTCTTTTCCACCCAGAGTGTCTCGACTTCCGCTTCGTGGAATTATGACGGGCGGTATCCCAAATGTGACGGCACCCACAGGAGGCCGCGCGACCCACCCCCTCCGTTGATGGGATACCAAAAGCCGCGCCCCGGCGCGGAACTCGACCCCACGCCGTCGCACACCGCCCTCAGGGTCCCGATTTCCGCATCGTGGAGGCCTTCTCTCACCCACGCGGGATCTGCCAGGCTTGCCGCCACACCCGAGCAACGTAAGCCAGGTCACATTCCCCCTGAGGTGACCGCAGCCAAGGAAGGCCTGCTCATGTCCTCGCAGCCAGCGGCACCCCTGCCCCAGACGGCCGACGTTCCCGCCCCCGCGGCCGGCACGCCCGTCGACGCGAAGAACCCGTTCGACCTCAGCGCCTCGCTGTACAACCAGGACCTCGCGCCCTCCAAGCGCGAGGGCCGCACGTGGAGCGCCTACAGCATCTTCACGCTGTGGGCCAACGATGTGCACTCGCTCGGCAACTACGCGTTCGCCATCGGCCTCTTCGCCCTGGGACTCTCGGCCGGGCAGATCCTCATGGCGCTCGTCATCGGCGCCGTGTTGCTCTTCGGCCTGCTGAACCTCTCCGGCTTCATGGGCGAGAAGACGGGCGTGCCGTTCCCGGTCATGTCCCGCATCGCCTTCGGCATCCGTGGCGCGCAGATCCCGGCGCTCATCCGCGGCGCCGTGGCCATCGCGTGGTTCGGCATCCAGACCTATCTCGCGGCCATGGTCCTCAAGGTCATGATCCTGGCCCTCGCCCCCGGCGCCTCCTCGCTGGATGAGAGCAAGGTCCTCGGCCTGTCCCCGCTGGGCTGGATCTGCTTCGTTGCCCTGTGGTTCGTGCAGCTGGTCATCGTGTCCTACGGCATGGAGATGATCCGCAAGTACGAGGCCTTCGCCGGCCCCGTCATCCTCGTGACCTTCGCCGCCCTGGCGATCTGGGTGCTGGTGGAAGCCGGAGGGTCGATCTCGTTCTCCAACCCGAACGCCGCCCCCGCGTCCTTCCTCGACGTGCTCGGCTCCGCCTCCCTGTGGGTCGCCATCTACGGCACGTTTGTGCTCAACTTCTGCGACTTCACCCGCGGCGCCAAGTCCAAGTCCTCGATCGTGCGCGGCAACTTCATCGGCATTCCCGTGAACATGGCCTTCTTCGGCCTCATCGTCATCGTCCTGGCCGGCGGCCAGTTCAAGATCAACGGCACCATCATCACCTCGCCCTCCGACGTCGTGGCGAACATCCCCAACACGCCGCTGCTCCTGGCCGCCTCGTTCTCGCTCCTCATCCTCACGATCGCCGTGAACCTCATGGCCAACTTCGTGGCGCCCACCTACGCGCTCACGAACCTCTTCCCCAAGCGCCTCAACTTCCGCAAGGCCGCCCTCATCTCGGGCGTCATCGGCCTCGTGATCCTGCCGTGGAACCTCTACGACTCCCCCGTGGTCATCACGTACTTCCTGGGCGGCCTCGGCGCCCTGCTCGGCCCCCTCTTCGGCATCATCATGGCCGACTACTGGCTCATCCGCCGCGCCCAGGTCCACGTCCCCGATCTGTACCGCGACAACCCGGAGGCCAGCTACTTCTACACGCGCGGCGTGAACTACCGGGCCGTGCTGGCGCTCGTCATCTCCGCCGCGGGGGCACTCCTCCTGGCCTTCTCGCCCGCGTTCGCCGCGGTGCACGCCTTCGCCTGGTTCATCGGCTCCGGGCTCGGCGCCGTCGTCTACCTCCTGGTGGCCGACCGCAAGCAGGCGCTCGCGGACCTGGACGGCGAGGCCATCGCCGTCGCGTCCCACCACTGATCCACCCCCGGCGGCCCCGGCGCCCGGCCCAGAGCGCCGGCGCCGGGGCCGCCCCCTTGTCCCCCTGCCGCGCGGGATTCCGCGCGGCACCGCAGCACGTTCTAAGGTCTCGCCCATGCGCATCCTCGTCGCCAACGTCAACACCACCGCCTCCATGACCGCCGCCATCGGGGCGTCCGCCGCCGCCGTCGCCTCGCCCGGCACCGAGATCGTCCCGCTCACCCCGGACGTCGGCGCCGACTCCTGCGAGGGCAACTTCGAGTCCTACCTGGCCGCCGTGGCGGTCATGGACAAGGTGGTGCGCTACGACGGCCCGTACGACGCCGTGATCCAGGCCGGCTACGGGGAGCACGGGCGCGAGGGCCTGCAGGAGCTCCTCGACGTCCCGGTCGTCGACATCACCGACGCCGCCGCCTCCACGGCGCAGTACCTCGGCCACAAGTACTCGGTCGTCACCACCCTCGACCGGGCCGTTCCGCTCATCGAGGACCGTCTGCGCCTCTCGGGGCTGCTGCAGCGCTGCGCGTCAGTGCGCGCCTCGGGGCTCGGCGTCCTCGAGCTGGAATCGGATCCGGACCGCGCGGTCGAGGCCATCGTGGAGCAGGCCACGCGCGCGGTGGTCGACGACAAGGCCGAGGTCATCGTCCTCGGCTGCGGCGGCATGGCCGAGCTCGAGGAGCGGGTCAAGGCCGCCACCGGCGTGCCGATCGTGGACGGCGTGCGCGCCGCCGTGACCGTGGCTGAGTCGCTCGTGCGCCTGGGCCTGTCCACCTCCAAGGTGCGCACCTACGCCCCGCCGCGCCCCAAGCGCGTGACCGGTTGGCCGCTCACCGCCTAAGAGTCTCCAGACCCCCAGCGAGCCCCCGAGCCCCTCACCTCTGCCCGTCGCCCGCGCCGTCCGTCCCTTCGCCGGGGCGAGGCGCGGGCGATCCGGCGGTGGGTGCGGCCCGGGGGCTTCGTCGTGTTCCGGGTTCAGGTGCGTGGGCGGTGCGGCACCGCGAAGGGGCACCCGGGGGCGCCACCGCCCCCTCCGGGCCACCTCCGCCGAGCCTGAGTCGGCGGCCGGCCTCGGCAGCCGCCGCGGGAACAGCGCCTCCCAACGCACAAGCGCCGCGCCCCTCCCGGTCTGGGAGGAACGCGGCGCCTGACACGTGGCGGCTGCGCTACACACATTGACGCAGCCGCGCCGTGGCGACGGGAAGGGACACGCTGAGCCCCCTCCCGTCAGAACCGCCTCACGGGCGGCCCCGGCCCGCACTCACGAGGTGCGGATCAGAGCACGATCTGACGGTTCTGGTCCTTGTAGAGCAGGTAGCGGAAGGGCTCCGGGCCGCCGGCGTAGCAAGCCTGCGGGCAGAAGGCGCGCAGGGACATGTAGTCGCCCTCCTGCACCTCAACCCAGTCGGCGTTGAGGCGGTAGACGCCCTTGCCCTGCAGCACGTACAGGCCGTGCTCCATGATGTGGGTCTCCGCGAACGGGATGGAGGCGCCCGGCTCGAACGTCACGATGTTCACGCCGAAGTCGTAGCCAAGGTCGTTGGGATCGAGCATGCGCGTGGTGCGCCAGCGGCCGTCGGTGCCGGGCATGGGGCCGGGGACCACATCGCGCTCGTTGCCGTGGGCGAAGCGGGCCGGGTGGCCCTTGATCGGCTCGGCGCGCTTGCGGAACCAGTGGAAACGCGTGGGCTCGCCGCCGTCGTTCTTGGCCGACCAGGCGGAGCCGGCCGGGAGGAAGGCGAAGCCGCCGGGGGTCAGGACCACGGTCTCGCCCTCGTGGGTCACGGTGAGCTCGCCCTCCATGACAAAGAGGAAGCTCGCGACCTCGGCCTGCGGCTCGGGCTTCTCGGCGCCGCCGCCGGGCAGCACCTCCACGATGCTCTGGGCGAAGGTCGTGGCGCCGCCGGCCACGGGACGGTTCAGGACCCAGGCGCGCGTGCCGGTCCACTCGGGGAAGACCGAGGTGACGATGTCCTTCATGACGCCGCGCGGGATGACCGTGTAGGCCTCGGTCACGATCGCGCGATCGGTCAGCAGATCGCTCTGCGGCGGGTGGCCGCCGTGCGGGGCGTAGTAGGGAGCCTCGACTCGCTGGGCAGCGGTGGTCTCGCTCATGATGGTCATCTCCTTCTGGTGTGTGCCCCGGTGCCGCGTGGTCCGCGGCACGGGACGTGCTTGCTTCGACGCCGTCCGGTGCTTGATCCAAGCAGGCCCGACGACGGGGGTGAAGTAGGTGGGCGGCGCCCGCCGCCGCCCTCGAGCGGGAGGCGGCGGAACGCCGTCGTGCCTTGTACCGGTCCTAGCGGGCCGGCGGGCGGGCGCCCTCGGCGACCTGGTCCGGCGTGAGCGGGGCGACGGCGGCCAGGTCCTCGGCCGAGATCGCCCCGCAGACGATGCCGCGGTGGAGGAAGCCGGCGAGGGCGCGGGCCGTGGCCGGCTCGTCCATGATCGCCGACTCGACGCCGCCCAGGTAGTTCGCCAGGCGGATCGCCGCCTGCTCGTACCCGTCGCGGTAGTACGCGTAGGTGGCCAGGTAGCGCGTCACGAGCTGGGCCGGGTGCAGGTCCCAGCCCTGGCGGATGCCGCGCTCGAGGTGACGGCGCACCAGGCGGGCGTGCAGCTTCCAGGCCGCGGGGGCCTGCTCGCCGATCGGCAGGATGTTGGTGGAGCCGTCGGAGAGGTGCACACCCGTGGCGGCCACGGCCAGCTGCAGGAGGTCCTTGGCCGCGTCCGCGACCGGGTGCTCCATGGACTGGTGCGCGGCGTCGATCCCCAGGAAGGCCGAGTAATCGTAGGTGCCGTAGTGCAGCGAGGTGATGCGCCCGTCGCCCACCCGCAGGAGGCGAGCGGCGGTGACGGTGCCGTCGCGGCCCAGGATGATCTGCGGCGTCTCGGCCTGCACCTCAAACCCGATGGTCCGCTCGGGCAGGCCGTGGGCCCGCTCCAGCTTGCGGCACACGTCCACCATGACCTCGACCTGCTCCAGGGTGGAGACCTTGGGCAGGGTGATGGTCAGGCCCTCCGGCAGGCGGCCGGCCCGGTCCATGAGCGTGGAGATGAACAGGTCAAAGGTGCGCAGGCCGCGGCGGCGCGTGGGCGCCTCGAAGCACTTGAAACGCGTACCGATGAAGGGGGTCGCGAGGCCCCGCTCCATCGCCTCGGCCACGCGGGTGGCCGTCATGACGATGTCCCGATCTTCGCGCTCGGGGTGATCCCCGTAGCCGTCCTCCGCATCGAGGCGCAGGTCCTCGATCGGCTCCGTTTCCAGCTTGCGCTGGACGTTGGCCACGAGACCGGCGTCCCCGCCCAGACCCACCAGCTCGGCGACGCCGGCCACACCACCGTGGGCGGCCGCCGCGGCGAGGGCCTGCTGGCCCCACTGCGCCGGAAGCTCCGGGGTGTAGCGGTCCATCCCGACGTACACGGTGTGCACGGGCTGGCGGACGGGGCGGTCGCCCGGGTATTCCCGGACCAACAGCTCGTCGGTGCCCGCCAGGGCGGCGTCCGCCGCGTCGAGATCTGCGTCGGTCAAGATGCCCTGGTGGGTACTGGTCGGGGACGTGGTCATCGTGCTCCTGCCTGGGTGGTGAGCTGATCCAGCAGACGGTACGCCGGCAGCGTGAGGAAGTTGTCATAGTCCTCCGGGCGACCGGAGACCAGACGGGAAATGAGGGCGGCGGCCGGAACGTAGAAGCGCTCGAAACGCTCCTCGTCGGCGACCTCGCCGCGCAGGCGCTCCACCTCTTCCGCGAGCACCGCCTGGACCAGCTCGGCCGTGATGACGTTGCCGGTGTCGGCGGCGACGACGCCCTGGTTGACCTGCTGCCAGATCTGCGTGCGCGAGATCTCGGCGGTGGCCGCGTCCTCCATGAGGTTGTGGATCGCCACGGCGCCGTTGCCGGAGAGCCACACCGCGGTGTAGGCCACGGCGACGTAGAGGTTGGTGCGCAGACCGGCCTCGGTCACCTCGCCGGAGGCCCCGGCGACGTCCAGCAGCTGGGCCGGGGTCACCTGCACCTCCTCGCGGAGGCGGTCGACCTGGTTGGGCTTCTCGCCCAGCACGCCGTCGAAGATGCCGCGGCACACGGGGACGAGGTCCGGGTGGGCCACCCACGAGCCGTCGAAGCCGTCGTTGGCCTCGCGGGTCTTGTCATCGCGCACCTTGGCGAAGGCCGCCTCGGCCGCGACGGGATCCTTGCGGTCCGGGATGACGGCGGCCATGCCGCCCATCGCGAACGCGCCGCGACGGTGGCAGGTCTTCACGAGCAGCTCGGTGTAGGCGCGCATGAAGGGGCTCGTCATGGAGACGGCGCCGCGGTCCGGGAGGACAAAGTCCCCGGCGGTGGAGTCGCGGAAGGTCTTCACGATGGAGAAGAGGTAGTCCCAGCGGCCGGCGTTCAGGCCGGAGGCGTGGTCGCGCAGCTCGTAGAGGAACTCCTCCATCTGGAACGCGGCCGGGATGGTCTCGATCAGCATGGTGGCGCGGATGGTGCCGTGCGGGATGCCGACGTACTCCTGGGCGAAGGTGAAGACCTCGTTCCACAGGCGCACCTCGAGGTGATGCTCCATCTTGGGCAGGTAGTAGAACGGTCCCTGGCCGGACTCGGTGAGCACCTTGGCGTTGTGGAAGAAGTGCAGGCCGAAGTCGACGAGTGCGCCCACGCCCTCCTTGCCGTCCACGAGCACGTGCTCCTCGGGGAGGTGCCAGCCGCGGGGGCGGACCACCACCACGGCGAGCTCGTCGGCAGGCTTGAGGCGGTACTCCTTCCCCTCCGGGGAGGTGAAGGCCAGCGTGCCGCGCGCCGCGTCCGAAAGGTTCGCCACGGCGTCGACCACGTTCTCCCACGACGGCGTGGAGGCGTCCTCGAGATCGGCCAGCCACACCTTGGCGCCGGAGTTGAGGGCGTTGATGGCCATCTTGGCCGGCGTGGCCGGGCCCGTGATCTCCACGCGGCGATCCTGCAGCGCGGCGGGGGCCGGGGCCACCTTCCAGTCACCCTCGCGGACGGCCTGGGTCTCCGGCAGGAAATTCAGCGTGCCGGAGGCGGAGGCCTCAGCGCGGCGGTCCTCGCGGGCGGCGACGAGCTCGTCGCGGCGGCCGGCGAAGCGGTGGTGCAGCTCCTCGATGAACGCCAGCGCGTCGTCCGAGAGGATCTCGGCGGCGCGGGCGTGCTCGGGGTGTCGGGTCAACGTGATGCTCATGAGTTGCCTCCTACTGGCTTCTCTTCTGTGTTGGGGGTCAACGTGATCGGGTCAGCGCTGCTTGGCCACCACCGCGGCGATGGCCGCCGCGACGTCGGGTGCGACCTGAGCGTCGAACACGCTGGGAACGATGTAGCCGGGGTTGAGCTCCTCCGGGCTCACGCGATCGGCGATCGCGTCCGCCGCCGCCACGAGCATCTCGGTGGTGATGTCGGAGACGTTGGCGTCCAGGAGGCCGCGGAAGACACCCGGGAAGGCCAGAACGTTGTTGATCTGGTTCGGGTAGTCGGAGCGGCCGGTGGCGACGACGGCGGCGTGCTTGGCTGCGACGCCCGGGTCCACCTCGGGATCGGGGTTGGCCATGGCGAAGACGATGGCGCCCTCCGCCATCGAGGCGACGTGCTCCTCCTGGAGCAGGCCGGGGGCGGAGACGCCGATGAAGACGTCGGCGCCGACCAGGGCCTCGTGGATGGTGCCCTCGAAGGCGTCCCGGTTGGTGTTCTCGGCGATCCACTGGCGGTGCTCGTCGGTGTGGTTCTGGCCGCGGGCGATGGTGCCTGCGCGGCCGGCGGCGACGATGTTCGTGGCGCCTGCGCCGATGAGGAGCTGGATGATGGCGTGACCGGCGGCGCCCACACCGGAGACGACGATCTTGACGTCCTCGATCTTCTTGCCGACCACCAGGAGCGCGTTGCGCAGGGCGGCGAGGGTCACGATGGCGGTGCCGTGCTGGTCGTCGTGGAAGACGGGGATGTCGAGTTCCTCGCGCAGGCGGGCCTCGATCTCGAAGCAGCGCGGGGCCGCGATGTCCTCGAGGTTCACGCCGCCGTAGACGGGGGCGAGGGCCTTCACGATCGCGACGATCTCGTCGGTGTCCTTGGTGTCAAGACAGACGGGCCACGCGTCGACGTCGGCGAACTGCTTGAAGAGGGCGGCCTTGCCCTCCATGACGGGGAGGGCGGCGGCGGGGCCAATGTCACCCAGGCCGAGCACGGCGGTGCCGTCGGTGACGACGGCGACCGTGTTGCGCTTGATGGTCAGGTTGCGGGCGTCCTCGGGACGCTCGTGGATGGCCATGCAGACGCGGGCGACGCCCGGCGTGTAGGCGCGGGAGAGGTCATCGCGGTTGCGCAGCGGCACCTTGGGGGTGACCTCGAGCTTGCCGCCGAGGTGCATGAGGAAGGTGCGGTCGGAGGCCTGGCGCACCGTGATGTTCGCCAGGGAGTCGACGTCGGAGCGCACGCGCTGGCCGTGGTCGGCGTCCGTGGCGTCGAAGGTGACATCCACCACGAGCTTGGAGTGCGTGGACTCCGCGACGTCGAGGGCCGTGACGGCCGCACCGGCGGCGCCGATCGCGTTGGCGATCTCGCTCGTGGCGGTGAAGGACGCGGGGGTCTCCACACGCAGGGTCATCGAGTAGCCGGGGCTAGGAGCGGCCATGAGTGCCTCCTCAAGATTTTCGTATCGTGGAAGAAAGATTCTGACTGATGAGATCTTGGCACAAGTGAACCAGATCACGCGCAACTTATCCAGACTGCGGAAAGATTCCCCCACATAGCGATATGATGCCTGCCATGACACAGGGAACGCAGGAGACCACGGCCCGTTCCGGCGGCGTCCAATCCGTCGAGCGAGCCTTCGCTCTTCTCGAGACGATCGCGGCGGCCGGCGGTGAGCTGACGCTGAGCGAGCTGAGCCAGCGCACGCCCTTGCCGCTGCCCACCATTCACCGCTTGCTGCGCACCCTCGTGACCATGGGGCACGTCCGCCAGCTCCCCGATCGCAGCTACGCCTTGGGCCCGCGCCTCATCCACCTGGGCGAGGTCGCCAACCGCCAGCTCGGCGCCCTGGCCAAGCCGATCATGCGCTCGCTGGTCGACCAGCTCGGCGAGACGGCCAACCTCGCCGTGCTCGACGACGACCGCGTCACCTACGTTGGCCAGGTGCCCTCCCCGCACGCCATGCGCATGTTCACCGAGGTGGGCCAGCGCGTGCCGCTGCACTACTCCGGCGTGGGCAAGGCGATCCTGGCTCAGCTGCCGGAGGAGCAGGTCCGCGGCCTCATGGAGCGCACGGGCATGGCCTCGCGCACCGCGAACACCCACACCGACGTCGAGTCGCTCCTGGCGGACCTCGCCGCCACGCGCGAGCGCGGCTACGCCGTGGACGAGCAGGAGCAGGAGATGGGCTCGCGGTGCTACGCCGTGGCGATCCCCGATTCCGCGACGCGCCTCGCCGTGTCCGTCTCCGGCCCGATCTCCCGCGTCGACGAGTCCTTCGCCGACCGAGCGGTGCCGGCGCTGACGGCCGCCGCCTCCGCGATCTCGCAGGCGCTGCGCTCGGGCGTCTGAGCCGCCTCGTCACGCCGCGCTCGGGCCGGTCTCCCCTCGGGGAGGCCGGCCCGTTCGCGTTGGCGGACCGCCGGGATACCCCCTGCGGACCCACCGTTCGCGAGTGCCGCATGACGTTTCCCCACCCTCCCGAGTGCCTGGTGTCGCCCGAACGCCCGTTTCGCCGACACAAGGCACTCGGGAAACGGCCCGGACGACGCACGGCACTCGCGAAGACGCAACGTGGAGTGCCACATGCGCTCAAGAGCGGCCTCTTCAGCGCATGTGGCACTCCACGAGAGGCGAAGACGGGAGCGGGCGACGAAACACGCGAGGCGGGAGCCCGGCCCGTTCGCGTTGGCGGGACGCCGGGACGCCGGGCTGCCGGGACACCAGGACCCCGGGACCCCGGGACGCCAGGACGCCCCAGCGCGCGACGGCGCACGACCGGGTCCCAGCCCCGCCCCACCTCCCAGCCCGGCCGCCCGGGGCGAGCGGGCGCTGTCGGGCACCGAAACAACGTGCGCCTCCCACCGCAACGACCCGCCTCTCGGCACAAGACACGCAGACACGGCCTTCGCGAACACGCGAAGAGGCGCTCCCCACACGGGAAGCGCCTCCTTCTCACGCCGGCGGCCTGGCTGACGCCGCCGACGGGGTTCAGTGTCCGCCGGCGGGCAGGATGCCGTCCTTCTCGATCTTCTGCAGCGCGGCAGTGACCGTCTCCGGCACCGGCACGTTGTTCTTCTGGCAGGCCTTCGCATGGCGCTTGAGCTCCACAAGCTGCTGCTGCGCCGTCACGACCTTGACCTCGTTGCCGTCCGAATCGAAGAGCTTGCCCCCCACGTAGGAGTCGCCGTCCTCGAGGTTGTCCAGCTCCTCCTCACGCACCATGCGCGGCGGCGCCGCCACAAACACGGAGCCCTTCTTGGAGTTACCGCCCTGGATCTCGTTGAAGATGATGTTCAACAGCACGGCCATAATGGCGGCCGAGGAGATGCCGGAGTGCAGGATGGTGGCGACCCAGTCGGGGAACTGGTTGTAGAACTCCGGCTTGACGATCGGGATGCCGCCGAAGGCGATCGAGGCACCCACGATGATGAGGTTGTAGCCGTCGTAGTTCACCTTGGAGAGCGTGCGGATGCCCGAGGCGGCCACGGTGCCGAAGAGCACGATGCCGGCACCGCCCAGGACCGGGGTCGGGATCGCCGCGACAACGCGGCCCAGGACCGGCAGCAGACCGAGCACCACGAGGATGCCGCCGCCGGCCGTCACCACGAAGCGCGACTTCACGCCGGTGATGGCCACGAGGCCCACGTTCTGCGCAAAGGCCGACTGCGTGAAGGTGTTGAAGAACGGTGCAACAAACGTGGAGGCCATGTCGGCGCGCAGGCCGTTGGCGATGCGCTTGGAGTCGACCTTGGCGCCCGTGATCTCGCCGACCGCGAGGATGTCCGCCGTGGTCTCCGTCAGGATCACGATGACCACGATGGTCATCGACAGGATCGCGCCGAGCTCGAAGACCGGCATACCGAAGGCGAGCGGCTGCGGGAAGGCGAAGATGGCGCCCGTGCCGACCTTGGAGAAGTCGGCCATGCCAAGCGGGATGGCCACGAGCGTGCCGACCACCATCGCGATGAGGATGGAGAGGCGCGAGATTGCGGCGTTGCCGAGCTTGGAGAACAGGATCGTCAGTGCAAACACGAGGGCCGCGAGGCCGATGTTCTGCAGGGAGCCGTAGTCGTCCGCCTTGGCGTTGCCGCCCATGGCCCAGTTGGCGGCGACCGGCGTCAGCGAGACGCCGATCATGGTGATCACCACGCCGGTCACGACCGGCGGGAAGAAGCGAATGATCTTGGCGAAGAAGGGCGCGATCAGGAAGCCGATGGCCGCCGCGACGATCACGGAGCCGAAGACCGATTGCAAGCCATGGACGTGGTCGGGGGCGCCGGAGACGATGGCGCCCATCGTGGACACGGACGCGAACGACGTGCCCTGGACCAGCGGGAGCTTGGACCCGAAGAACGGAATGCCCCAGGACTGCAGGATGGTGGCGAGGCCGCCGATGAAGAGGCAGCAGGCCACGAGCAGAGCGATCTGGTCGCTCGAGAGGCCGGCGGCCTGGCCGATGATGAGCGGCGGGGCGATGATGCCGCCGTACATCGTCAGGACGTGCTGGAGGCCGAACGCGATGGTGCGGCCCAAGGGCAGGCGCTCGTCCTCGGGTGCGTCCGAGGGCGGTGCGGGGTTCTTCGTCTTGCTTGTCATCACGCGAAACTCCTTCGTTGCGCGCAGGCGGGCCGCGGTGCGGCGCGGCCCGCCTGACTCAAGGGGTTGGATCAGCAGAAGCCGGGGATGTTCTCCCAGACCTGATGGCTCGCGGCCCCACCCTCACGCTGGATGGTGGCCTCGATGAGTCCATACGGGCGATCGGCCGCGTAGAACACTTCGTTCGGGTTGTCCTGGCCAAAGACCTCAAGATCCACGAGGAAGTGGTGCTTGTTCGGCAACGACATCTTGATCTCTTCGATCTCGGGATGCGCGGTCAAGACGTCCTCGCCCATGGCAAACATGGTCTGCTGCAGGGCCAGGGAGTGGGTGTTGGCGAAGGCCGTCAGGAGGCGCTTGCGCACGTCCGCGAAGACGGCGTCGAAATCGATGCCGGCCTCGACGGCCGCGGCGGAGTAGCGCCAGCGGGCGGTGACGTCCGTCGCCAGGATGCGATCTGAGGTCTCCTTCAGGGTGGTGTAGCGATCCACGGGGAAGCCGTGGAACTCGGAACCGGTGGACTTCAGGACGGTGAGGTCCTGGATGCCGGCCACGATGTTCTTCTCGCCGTTCACGATCTCGAGGACGGCGGTGCGCACCTCGGACTTGTTGCGGGAGAAGGCGTGGTCGTGATCGTTGATGCGATCCCAGAAGTACTGCTCGGCGGCCCAGCGGCCACCCTCGATCCACTCGAACTCGTTCACGAAGTGCGAGCCGAGGCGGATGAGGAAGTCCTCGACCGCGCCGACGCCGTCGCGGGCCAGGCCGTAGACGGTGTTCTTCTGGGTGTCGGTGGGGACAACGAGGCCGTTGTCGCCGTCCTTGTGCGCCGCGGTGAAGTCGCCGTGCAGCTGCGAGGTGACGTTGAGATCCTCGATCTGGTGGCGGTCGGTGTCGCGGGTGATCTTGACGAGGCGGACCTCGGCCTTGCCGTACTGGTTCTTCCCCAGAACGATGCGGGTGCCGGTCGTGCTTTCAGCGATGGCGGTCATGTTAACTCCCTCGGTACGTCGAGTAGGCAAATGGGCTGATGAGAAGAGGCACGTGGTAGTGCGCGAGCGCGTCTGCGACGGTGAACTCGATGACGACCGCGGGGAAGAAGGTTTCCGTACCCTTGTTCCCGTAGTAGGCGCCGGTGTCGAATGCGCACCGGTAGTTACCTACTGCGACCTCCGTCGGGCCGAGGTTCTTGATCCGACCGTCTTCGTCGGTCTCACCTCGTCCGATCTCTTGCCAGCCGGAGTCCGTTGCGGCTTCCAGCGTGACCTTGACACCGGAGGCAGGCCTCCCGGTCCCGGTGTCGAGTACATGGGTGGTGATGTGGCTGCGCGTCTCGCCTGCGGCGTCGGCCTCCACGATCCCCTCGAGGCGGAGGAGGGCGATCTGCGCGAGTTGGTCCGCGACCTCCGCATTTTCGGTGGCCTCATCCTGACCGAGGCGGCGCTCCAGGTTCTCAAGGATCTCGGGAACCGAGCGGCCGGCCGCGCGGATGAGGAAGACACGGTCGAAGCGGGCCTCGTAGGCGGCGTTGCCTTCGGCGAGCTTCTGGGCGAGCTCGGCGTCGCGGTCAACGCCGACGCCGGCCTGCTCGTGGCGGGAGAGCTGGGCCTCCGCCGAATCACCCTTGGGCTTCTCCCCGATGCGGGGGTGATGGGCCAGGGCGGCGGTGATTTCGTGGGCCGTGAAGGCCGGGATGCCCTCGGCGTGGGCCAGCAGCGCCTCGCGGCTGGCGAAGGGGCGGCCGGCGACCACGGCGTCCACCCAGCGGTCCACGTCGACGGCCGGGCGCACTGCTGCGGCGGCCTCGAGGGGCTCGAGGGTGTTGAAGATCGACAATTGCATGGGTGTCAGCGCTTTCCACTCGTGATGTGGCCCGCCTGGCTGAACACCCTTACCCCCTCGGGCTGGGATGCCCGGGATTGACTCGATGTTTCGTATGGCGGAAATTTGATTCCGTTTTCTTACTGATCACCATGTAACCGGGGTCACACTCGGTCTGTCAACCCCTTGTTCACTGTTGAATCAAAAATGGGATACCCCTTGCGCTTGCCCCGCGGCCCATGCAGACTGATTCCACGATTCGAACTTCACATTCCACATAGCGGAATGTAGTCCACGGAAAGAGGTGGGTCATGACTCTCCAGCACAACACCGCAAACACGCACGCTCCGGCTGTTCTTGGCGCCCACTCCCCCGCGGAACCGCGGCCGCTGACGAGCTCGCTTCCCGCCCACTCCCGCGTGGTGGAGCCGGGCACCGAGTTGCAGTGGCCCGAGTTCCCCGCCGGCGGCTGCGATCCGGACTTCCCGGGTTCCTCCCGTCCGCGCCGCCCCTCCCGCCTCGGCGGCGTGGTGCACGGCGTCCTGCGCTTCGTGCGCGGCTGATCACCGCCGCGCCAGCTGGCGCACACCAACCACCCCGACCCTCGCGCGGACACGCGGGACGGGGTCTGGGGCCCCGGCGCGGGCCCGACGGTTCCGGGGGCCGACTATCCCCCCGGCGCCGTCGGCCCCGCTCCGGGGCCCTTCACTGCCCTTTCACGCCGACGCACGACGGCGCATGGTCACCAACCAGCGCGGTCCAGGGCAGGCATCGCGCCTCGGCGCGCGACGGCGTGCGGCCGGCTTCCCGCCTCACCGCGCCGCGCCCCGGGCCACTCTCAGGCCTCGGCCCCGCGCTGCGACTCCCAGCCGGCCACGCGCTCGCGCATCTGCTCCTCCGTGACGCGCAGGCGCACGGCGGCGAGCACGGCGGCGTCGGACGGATCGTTCTCCGCCACATCCCGGCCGAGCAGCAGCTCCAGGTAGCGCCGCTCCAGGCCCAGCGCCGGCTCCGCCGGCCCCTCCTCGTCGTAGAGCTCCTCCCACTCCGTGCCGGCCCAGTCCACGGCCTCGGGGCGCGGGATCTGCGGGCGGTCGTAGTGCACCGTGGGGGCCGGCTCCACCCAGCCGGGGGTCATAGGGATGACGCGCGGGGCCTCGTCGCTGCCCCACGGGCGATCCTCCACCTCCGCCAGATCGTCCAGCCCGCCCGAGGCGGCGCTGGTCTCCCTGAACACGAGCGCGTCGCGGCACGCGTCCTCGGGCCAGGCCTGGACCAGGTACTGCTCCCACGGGGCGGTGGCCTCGCACCCGTCCTCGAGGTCCCGGTTCACGGCGTGCACCCGCACGCGGTACCAGCCGGGCCCGTGCCCATCGATGCGGCGCTCGGGCGAGGAGTCCCTCCCCAGCCCGCCCTCCACGAACACCGGCCCCTGGTCCACGCGCACGGAGAGCTCCACGACGTCCTCGAAGCCCGGCTCGAGCGACGCAGGCTCCACTGCCAGCGCCTCGGTATAGAGGAAGACCGTCCCGTTGCTGACGCCCGTGTTGATGGTGATCGCGGGGGTGTCGTCGCTCTCCGAATCCGCCACCAGCAGCCCGCCGAGGAAGCCCACCGGGTACGGCCCCGGCACCAGCAGGGCCAGGGCGCCGATCCACAGCAGGTGCCCGTCCACCTCGTCCTCGAACCCCGAACGCAGCCCGCCCGTGGGGCTGATCCCCCCGGCCTGGATGGCGTGGGCCTTCGCCCGGTCGAACCGCGCCTCCTCCGAGTCCGGCCACGGCTCGTACTCCGGCCCGTCAGCGTCCCGCTTTTCGTTCTCTCCAGGCCTCATGGTTGACTCCTTGCGCCCCATCGAACCAGCGTCCTGGCCCCAGAATCGCACGACTTGCCGACGCTGTGAACGCGCCACGCGCCGTCGTGCGTTTCCTGGCACTGTGAGGGAAGAGGGCACGACGGCGGCCCCTCGCCTTGCGGGAGCAAGGCGAGGGGCCGCGCGCGGTTCCGGCGGTGCGGCGCCGGAGGACTTCAGCGGATCAGGCGTCGCCACCCGCGTTGCCGGAGGTGCCGGCCGTGACGTCATCGATGCGGTACTTGTTGTACGCCTCGCGCCACGTGCCTGCCGCGACCTGTCCCTGCTTCTCGAGGCGCTGCAGCGCCTTGACGACCACCGAGTGGGCGTCGATGCGGAAGAAGCGGCGGGCGGCGGCGCGCGTGTCGGAGAAGCCGAAGCCGTCGGCGCCGAGCACCGAGTAGTCGCCCGGGATGAACGGGCGCAGCTGCTCGGGGATCGCCTTCATGTGATCGGAGACCGCCACGACCGGGCCCTGCGCCCCGGCCAGCTTGGTGCTCACGTAGGCCTCGCGCTCCTCGCCGTCCTCGAAGGTGGCCGCCTCGGCGGCGTGGCCGTCGCGGGCCAGCTCGTTCCAGGAGGTCACGGAGTAAACGTTGGCGGCGACGCCCCAGTCGGCGGCGAGCAGGCGCTGGGCCTCGATGGTCCACGGCACCGCCACGCCGGAGGCGAGCAGCTGCGCCTGCGGCGCGTCGGCCGCCAGGCCGGCGGAGGCCGCCGGGGAGACCAGGTGAATGCCCTTGACGATGCCCTCGACGTCCACGCCCTCCGGCTCGGCCGGCTGCACGTAGGGCTCGTTGTACACGGTCACGTAGTACATGACGTCCGGATCCGCGTGCTGGCCGCCGTACATGCGCTCGAGGCCCGAGCGCATGATGTGCCCGATCTCGTAGCCGTAGGCCGGGTCGTAGGAGACGACGGCGGGGTTGGTCGCCGCGAGCAGGTGCGAGTGGCCGTCTGCGTGCTGCAGTCCCTCGCCCGTGAGCGTCGTGCGGCCGGCCGTGGCGCCGATGACGAAGCCGCGCGCCATCTGATCGCCCGCGGCCCAGAAGGCATCCGCCGTGCGCTGGAAGCCGAACATCGAGTAGAAGACGTACACCGGGATGAGCGGCTCGCCGTGCGTCGAATAGGAGGTGCCGGCCGCGGTAAACGCCGCCACCGCGCCTGCCTCGTTGATGCCGGGGTGGATCAGCTGACCCTGCGCGCTCTCCTTGTACGCGAGCACGAGCTCGCGGTCCACGGAGATGTAGTTCTGCCCGGACGGGTTGTAGATCTTGGCCGTGGGGAAGAAGGAGTCCATGCCGAAGGTGCGGGACTCATCCGGCACGATCGGCACGATGCGCTTGCCGAACTGCTTATCGCGCATGAGGTCCTTGAGCAGGCGCACGAAGGCCATCGTGGTGGCCGCCTGCTGCGTGCCGGAGCCGCGGGTGGCCGCGGTGTACGACTTCTCACCGGGGAGAGCCAGCTCGGCGTGACGCGTGCGGCGCTCGGGCGTGAAGCCGCCCAGCGCGTGGCGGCGCGTCATGAGGTACTGGATCTCCGGGGCATCCATGCCGGGGTGGTAGTACGGCGGACGGTAGGGGTCCTTCTCCAGCTCGGCGTCGGAGATGGGGATGCGCAGGTGATCGCGGAAGGCCTTGAGGTCATCCAGCGTGAGCTTCTTCATCTGGTGGGTCGCGTT